>NZ_JBSGWE010000001.1:674138-1527248 GCF_053608825.1 Nocardia sp. NPDC055002 | reverse complement strand
GGAGCAAGCACCGGTGCCTGACCGGCGGCCCCTCAGGGCCGCGGACACGCGCGCGCCAGCGCGCCAAAAATACAGCCAGTGCCTCCAGGACTACCGATCACCGAGTCCCGAGCCCCACCAACCTCAGCGCAGTGCTTTACGCACCCCGCCGATCAGCTGATTGGTCAGCTGACGCAACCCGAACTCCAGCGCCGGCGCAGGCACCGGCAGCGACGGCTCCGACTCCATCGTGTAGACCACCCGAGTACCGCCCTCACTCGTATCGGCGAAGGTGATGGTGCCGACGTGGCGCTTGACCGGGGCGCCCTTGACGATCTTGTATTCCATCCGCTCACCGGGGGTCAGCGCGGTGATCTCCTCGGTGACGCCGACCTTGCCGAAACCCAGCAGGTGCTGAGCGCCGACGCCGGTGGCCGGATCGCCTGCTTTGACGAGCTTGACCTGGATCGGCAGGTATGGGCTGACGGCCTCACGCTCGGTGAAGAGGCGGTAGACGATGTCGCGAGGTGCGTCGAAGACCGTTTCGACGGTGCTACGTGGCATGGA
Organism: Nocardia sp. NPDC055002; assembly: GCF_053608825.1. Taxonomy (NCBI): domain Bacteria; kingdom Bacillati; phylum Actinomycetota; class Actinomycetes; order Mycobacteriales; family Nocardiaceae; genus Nocardia; species Nocardia sp. NPDC055002. Next base: position 1,526,702 of record NZ_JBSGWE010000001.1, on the reverse strand, counting down.
TGTGTCTCCTGTCCGAAATGTCTGTGACCCGGAGCATACGGGTAGTCGTCACCCGTGCTCCGACCGGCGCGCCTCCACCAAAGGTTGAGGGTTTGGCTTCATCATCGGCCTCATGAAGATGCCGGCGCTGTTGTCACGGAACACGGAAACGCTGCCCGGTGTCGCCGGGATCGCCCGGGTGGATCGCGATACCGGACGACTGCTGAGGCGGGTGGGTCCCGGGGACGTCGTCGTCCTCGACGAGACCGACCTGGACCGCCACACCGCCGATCGGCTGGTCGAGGCGGGGGTGCTCGCGGTGATCAACACCTCGCCATCGATTTCCGGGCGGTATCCCAATCTGGGGCCAGAGGTGTTGGTGGCCAACGGGATCGTGCTGATGGACACGGTGTCCTCCGACGCGTTCGGCAGGATCAAGGACGGGTCGAAGGTCCGCATCGACGGCGGCATCGTCTACGCCGACAGGCTCACCAAGAAGGAACCCGAGGTCCTGGTCGAGGGCATCGAGTTCGACGAGTCGGCCATCGCGGACCGGATGATCGAGGCGCGCAACGGCCTCGCCGATCACCTCGACGCGTTCGCGGGGAACACGACCGAATTCGTGCGTACCGAGAGCGCGCTGCTGATCGATGGTGTCGGCGTGCCCGATATCGAGCTGGACATGCGTAACCGGCACGTGGTCGTCATCGCCGACGGTTCGGGCCATCTCGCGGAATTACAGCGGCTCAAGCCGTTCATCAAGGAGTACGCGCCGATTCTGATCGGTGTGGGCAGTGGCGCCGATACCTTGCGCAAGCTCAAGTACACGCCCGACCTGATCGTCGGTGATCCCGACGAGATCAGCACGGAGACGTTGAAATCGGGCGCCGAGATGATCCTGCCCGCCGATACCGACGGCCATGCCAAGGGCCTCGAGCGCATCCAGGACCTGGGTATCGGCGCCACGACGTTCCCGTCGTCGGGTTCGCCGACCGATCTCGCGTTGATGCTGGCCGACCATCACGGCGCGTCGCTGATCGTGCTGGCGGGCGCGCCCGCTTCGCTCGAGGACTTCTTCGACCGTGGCCGGCGTGACAGCAATCCGGCCACCTTCCTGACCCGATTGAAGGTCGGCGCGAAGCTGGTCGACGCGAACGCGGTGTCGACCCTGTACCGGCATCGTTCCGCGGGCGCCGCGGTGGCGCTGGTGGTGCTGGCCGCCCTGGTGGCGATCGTGGTGGTGATCTTGGCCTCGCACAACGGTTCCGAGGTGCTGGACTGGGCGATCGAGTACTGGAACAGCTTCGTCCTGTGGGTGCGTGGTCTGCTGTGATCTCGCTGCGTCAACACGCCATCTCGATCGCGGCGATCTTCCTCGCGCTCGCGGTCGGCGTGGTGCTCGGGTCACACACCCTCGCGGGCAACATGATCTCGGGCCTCCGGTCGGACAAAACCGATCTGAACACCCAGGTAGACGAACTGACCGCGCAGAACACGCAGCTCGCCGCCCGCCTCGAGTCCGCCGACCGGTTCATCGCGGGCTCGGCGGCCCGCATCCTGAACGGCACCCTGGCCGATCGCACCGTCGTCGTCCTCACCACCCCCGACGCCGACCCCGCCGACATCGACGGCGTGAGCGACTCCCTGCGCACCGCGGGCGCCACCGTGACCGGCCGCATCGCCTTGACGGAGTCCTTCGTCGACGCGGGGGAGGGTGACCGCATGCGCTCCGCCCTGACCAATATCGTCCCCGCGGGCGCCCAGCTGAACACCGGCGCCGTAGACCAGGGCAGCCTCGCAGGTGACCTCCTCGGCCTGGCCCTGCTCCAAGACCCGGTGACCAACCATCCCCGCAGCACCCCCGAGGAACTGTCCCTGATCCTCGAAACCCTCCGGGGCGGTGACTTCCTCACCTACACCGACCCGCCGACGAGACCCGCGCAACTTGCCGTGGTCATCACCGGCAACGGTGTCGAACCCGACACCGGCGAGGGCGCGACTATCGCCCGCTTCACCGCCGCCCTGCGAGCCCGAGCCGCGGGCACTGTCCTCGCGGGCCGCCAAGGTGCCGCCGAGGGCAACGCCGCGATAGCCACCGTCCGAGCCCAGGCCCCCCTCGCGACAACAGTCACCACCGTCGACAACATCGATCGCGAAACAGGCCGAGTGACAACGACACTCGCCCTGACCGAACAGCTGACCGGCGGCGCGGGCCGCTACGGAACAGGCCCGACAGCGACGTCGCTGACTCTGGTAGCCATGCCCCGCTGAGTGAGAACCTCACCACCTCGCCGAGGCACGATCTCGCGACCCGCGTACCGGCGTAACAACTGATCACGCAAGAACATGGGTAACCCACCGGGTACGCCCAGGCGTCGATCAGCGCCTCTCCGCAGGCCCGCGAACCCAACACGCCGCCCGCAAACGACCGGCAAAATACGCGGAGAGACGGACTAGCGGTACAGTGGTGGTCCGTGGGTCATCAACGGAATCAGGCTAAAAGTGCCACCAAGCACATCTTCGTGAGCGGTGGCGTCGCCTCCTCATTGGGTAAGGGTCTCACCGCCTCCAGCCTCGGTCAGCTCCTGACCGCGCGCGGTATGCGGGTGACGATGCAGAAGCTCGACCCGTATCTCAATGTCGATCCGGGCACCATGAACCCGTTCCAGCACGGCGAGGTGTTCGTCACCGAAGACGGTGCCGAGACCGACCTGGACGTGGGTCATTACGAGCGTTTCCTCGATCGCGATCTGACGATGGACGCGAACGTGACCACCGGCCAGATCTATTCGACGGTGATCGCCAAGGAACGCCGCGGTGAGTATCTGGGCGATACGGTGCAGGTCATTCCGCATATCACCGACGAGATCAAGAGCCGCATCCTGGCGATGCAGGGCCCCGATCTCGAGGGGCACGTGCCGGATGTGGTGATCACCGAGATCGGTGGCACCGTCGGTGACATCGAGTCGCAGCCGTTCCTCGAGGCGGCCCGCCAGATCCGTCACGATGTGGGTCGCGACAACGTGTTCTTCCTACATGTGTCGCTGGTGCCGTATCTGGCGCCCTCGGGTGAGCTCAAGACCAAGCCGACGCAGCACTCGGTGGCCGCGCTGCGCAATATCGGTATCCAGCCCGACGCGCTGATCCTGCGGTGCGACCGCGAGGTCCCGCAGGGTCTCAAGAACAAGATCGCGCTGATGTGCGACGTCGATGTGGAGGCGTGCATCTCCACGCCGGACGCGCCGTCGATCTACGACATCCCCAAGGTGCTGCACAGCGAGGGCCTCGATGCCTATGTGGTGCGCAAGCTGGGGCTGCCGTTCCGTGATGTGGACTGGGCGGTGTGGGGCGATCTGCTCGATCGCGTGCACTCTCCGCGTGAGACTGTCGAGGTGGCGCTGGTCGGCAAGTACGTCGATCTGCCCGATGCCTACCTGTCGGTGACCGAGGCGCTGCGCGCGGGCGGTTTCGCCCATCGCGCCAAGGTGAACATCCGCTGGGTGCCGTCGGACGAGTGCGAGACCGAGGTCGGCGCGCAGGCGGCGCTGCGTGACGTCGACGCGGTGCTGATCCCCGGTGGGTTCGGCATCCGCGGTATCGAGGGCAAACTCGGCGCGATCGGCTACGCCCGCCGTCGCGGTATCCCGCTGCTCGGCCTGTGCCTCGGTTTGCAGTGCGTGGTCATCGAGGCGGCGCGTTCGGTCGGTATCGCCGACGCGAACTCGGCCGAATTCGAGCCCGACACCAAGAACCCGGTCATCTCGACCATGGCCGACCAGGAAGACGTTGTCGCCGGTGAAGCCGATCTGGGCGGCACCATGCGACTGGGCGCCTACCCCGCCACGTTGAAGAAGGGCTCGGTCGTCGCGCAGGCGTACGGCACCGAGAACGTGTCCGAGCGGCACCGGCACCGGTTCGAGGTGAACAACTCCTACCGCGACGCCATCGCCAAGAGCGGGCTCGTCTTCTCCGGCACCTCGCCCGACGGGCACCTGGTGGAGTTCGTCGAGTACCCGGCTTCGGTGCATCCGTTCTTCGTCGCCACCCAGGCGCATCCGGAGCTCAAGAGCCGTCCCACCCGGCCGCATCCGCTGTTCGCGGCGCTGATCAACGCCGCGTTGAAATACAAACTGGCCGAACGCCTTCCCGTAGACTTCCCGGAGGAAGAGCTCGCGGAGCAGGCCACCGCGGAAGCCTAGGAAGATCGGCGATAGGAACGCATGAGCGAGCCCGGTAGTCACGACTTCGAGACGGTGTCGAGCCGGGTGCTCTACAGCGGCGCGATCCTGGCCCTGCGCCAGGATCAGGTCAGGATGCCGGACGGGCGGGTCGCCGAGCGTGAGGTGATCGAGCATCACGGTGCTGTCGCGGTGCTCGCGCTCGACGACGACGGCAACGTGGTGCTGATCCGCCAGTACCGGCATCCGATCGGCACCAGGCTGCTGGAGCTGCCCGCCGGGCTGCTCGACATCGACGGCGAGGACCCGCTCACCGCGGCCAAGCGTGAGCTGGCCGAGGAGACGGGCCTCGCCGCCGCGCAGTGGTCGGTGCTGGTGGATGTGGCGTTGTCGCCGGGCTTCACCGACGAGGCGCTGCGCGTGTTCTTCGCGACCGGTCTCAGTGCCACCGACCGGCCCGATCCCGAGCACGAGGAAGCCGACCTCGAGCTGGTGCGGATGCCCCTCGCCGAGGCGGTGCGAGCCGCGCTGGCGGGGGAGATCGTGAACGCGACCGCGGTCGCCGGGGTGCTCGCCTATGCCGCGGCCGAGGCGAGCGGGGTGCCGTTGCGCGCACCCGACGCACCGTGGCCCGGTCAGCCGACCACGTTCCTGCGGCGTAAAGCCGCTGAGGCGCAGCCGACGCACGGCAACCACGCGTGAGTACCGCAGCGGTCGGCGGGGACTAGACGGGCGAGGGCGTGCTCGAACGGGAGATAGCCGCCTACCTCGACCATCTCGCGGTCGAGCGCGGAGCCGCGCGCAACACTCTCGGCGCCTACCGCCGCGACCTCGCCCGGTACCGGAGTTTCTTGACCGGGCGCGGTGTCGAATCGCTGGGTGCGGTGGCCCAGGGCGATGTCGCCGAATTCACCATGGCGTTGCGCGCCGGCGGCGCCGATCATCCCGCGCTGGCCGCGGGTTCGGTGGCGCGGGCGTTGATCGCGGTCCGTGGACTGCACCGGTTCGCCGCTGCCGAGGGCCTCACCGACACCGATGTGGCGCACGCGGTGAAACCACCCGCGCCGGGTCGCCGGCTGCCCAAAGCACTGCCCTACGACCAGGTTCTGCGGCTTCTCGAATCGGCGGGTGGCGAACCGGACGGTGCCGACGGCGGCCCGCGCGGACTGCGTGACCGGGCACTGCTGGAGCTGCTCTACTCCACGGGCGCGCGTATTTCGGAGATGGTGGGACTCGACGTCGACGACATCGACGCCGAGCAACGCTGTGTGGTGCTGCACGGCAAGGGCGGAAAGCAGCGCCTCGTCCCGATCGGCCGTCCGGCACTCGCGGCCGTCGACGCGTACCTGGTGCGCGGCCGACCCGCTCTCGCCGCGAGCGGAAAGGGTTCCGGCGGAGCTCTTTTCCTCAACGCCCGCGGCGGCAGACTGTCGCGGCAGAGCGCGTGGCAGGTCTTGCAGACCGCCGCCGAACGCGCCGGAATCGGGGCGACGGTCTCGCCGCACACTTTGCGTCACTCCTTCGCGACCCATCTGCTCGACGGCGGCGCCGATGTGCGGGTGGTGCAGGAACTGCTCGGCCACGCCTCGGTGACCACGACCCAGATCTACACGCTCGTGACGGTGAGCACCCTGCGTGAAGTGTGGGCCACGGCCCATCCCCGTGCGACGTGAACCGGCACCTCCGATACCCGCTGAGCAGGTATCGTGCGAACACGCCCGGCGTTGCCATGCCGCACCTCACCGGTCCGAGCGGTAGCGTCTACCCAGAGTTGGACCGTACGAAAGCGAGCCGGTCCCGGATCGGCCTCGCTACCCTCGACAGGGGTTACCGGCAAGGAAAACGTATAAGGAGCAGCGGATCGTGACGACAGCGGAAACACCGTGGGACGGTGGACCGGAACAGGTCGCCGAGGCCGTCGAGATGGGCCCGACAGGGCGCCCGCTGCGACTGGTACCCGATCCACCCCAGGTCCAGCGACACGGCGACGCACTCGTCGTCGCCATGTGCAACCAGAAGGGCGGGGTCGGAAAGACCACCTCGACCATCAATCTCGGTGCGGCACTGGCCGAGTACGGTCGCCGGGTGCTGCTCGTCGATCTCGACCCCCAGGGTGCGCTCTCGGCCGGGCTCGGGGTGGCACACCACGATCTCGAACTCACCGTGCACGACCTGCTGATCGGCGGCAAGGCCAAGGTCGACGACGTGCTGCAGACCACCAAGGTCGACGGCATGGACCTGTTACCCAGCAACATCGACCTCTCCGCCGCCGAGATCCAGCTGGTGAACGAGGTCGGCCGCGAACAGTCGCTCGGCCGCGCCCTGCACAGCGTGCGCGATCGCTACGACTACATCCTCATCGACTGCCAGCCCTCGCTCGGCCTGCTCACGGTCAACGCGCTGGCCTGCTCCGACGGTGTGATCATTCCGATGGAATGCGAATACTTCTCGCTGCGCGGGCTCGCGTTGCTCAACGACACCGTCGAGAAGGTGCGCGACCGTCTCAACCCGCGACTGAGCCTCTACGGCATCGTGGTCACCATGTTCGATGCGCGCCTGCTGCATTCGCGTCAGGTGATGTCGCGGGTGGTCGAGGTGTTCGGTGACCTGGTCTACGACACCGCCATCTCACGCACCGTGCGCTTCCCCGACGCCAGCGTCGCCGGGGAGCCGATCACCACCTGGTCGCCGAAATCGGGCGGCGCCGAGTCGTATCGAGCGATGGCCCGTGAAGTCATCCACCGGTCTGGCCGGTGATCGGAGCTACACCTGCGGTGCAAGCAGTACCCGAAGACGCGGTGCCGGCCGCGGACAAATCCGGATTCCATCTGCGGCTCACCAATTTCGAGGGGCCGTTCGATCTGCTGCTGACGTTGATCAGCTCGCGCAAACTCGATGTCACCGAAGTCGCGCTGCACCAGGTCACCGACGAATTCATCGCCTACACCAAGGCCCTGACCGCCGAGCTGGCCGAGAACACCAAGCTGCGCGCGGACAAGATTCTCGATCAGACCACCGAATTCCTCGTCGTCGCCGCCACTTTGCTCGACCTCAAGGCCGCCCGGCTGCTGCCCTCGGGTGAGATGACCGACGCCGACGATCTCGAACTCCTCGACGCGCGCGACCTGCTGTTCGCGCGATTGCTGCAATATCGCGCGTTCAAGCAGGTGGCCGAACTGCTCGCCGAGCTGGAAGCCGCGGCCCTGCGCCGGTATCCGCGGTCGGTGGCGCTCGAGGAACAGTTCGAAGGACTGCTGCCCGAGGTCACTCTCGGGGTGGACATCGCCGCGTTCGCCGAGATCGCGGCGGCGGCCTTCCGGCCACGTCCGGTCGCCGAGGTCGGGCTCGGGCATCTGCACATGCACACCATCTCGGTCGCCGAGCAGGCCGAGGTGGTGCTGGCCATGTTGAAGGAACGCGGGCCGGGCGGCTGGACGACCTTCGCCGAATTGGTGGTCGACTGCACAGTCCCGGTGGAAATCGTGGCGCGGTTCCTGGCGTTGCTGGAGCTGTACCGCGGTAAGACCATCGCCTTCGACCAACCCGATCCGCTCGGGCCGTTGGCTGTCAGCTGGCTCGGCGAGCTCGACCCTGATGCGGAAGCAGTGGCATTGACCTTCGAGGAGGATTACGGATGAGCGCGTCAGGCCCGGAGGCGGCAGCGCAGTGTGACCACGCAGGGCCCGCGATCATCCGAGGAGGCAGAGCATGACGGAAGCAGTGGCGGAATTCACCTCCGAGCCACTCGACGACCTCGAACTGCGGTCCGCGCTGGAGGCGATGCTGCTCGTCGTCGACGCCCCGGCACCGACAGAACAGCTGGCAGCGGCCTTGGACGACACCAGCGAGCGCGTCGAAACCGTGCTGCGCGCGATGTCGGCGGAACTGAGTGCGCGGGGCAGCGGCATCGACCTGCGTTTCGTCGGTGACGGATGGCGCTTCTATACTCGACAGGAGTACGCGCCCTATGTCGAGCGGGTACTGCTCGACGGGGCCCGGACGAAGCTGACCCGGGCCGCCTTGGAAACCTTGGCGGTAGTGGCCTATCGCCAGCCGGTGACCCGCATGCGGGTCAGCGCGGTCCGAGGGGTGAACGTCGACGGAGTGATGCGCACACTGCTGGCCAGAGGCTTGATCGCGGAAGCGGGTCAGGACCCCGAAACCAACGGCACGCTGTACCGCACCACCGAGTTGTTCCTCGAACGGATCGGGCTCGCCTCTCTCGGCGACCTGCCACTGCTGGCGCCGCTGCTTCCCGGCGTCGATCTGATCGACGAGATCAGCGAGAGCCTGGAAACCGATCCCCGGTTCACCAGGCTGAAAAAACCCGCCGAGTCCGACATGGATCTCGGCACCGACGATTGACAGGACAGATGAATAATTCCGCTCGCCGAGATGGCACACCGGATCGAAGAAGTCGCAGCGACCAGCCCCGAAGTGGCGCGAACCGAACTGCGGGCAACCGTGGCGAGGGTGCGCGCACCGGGCAGGGTGGCTCCCGCGCAGCGGCTCCGGGCCGCCGCGGCACCGGCGCGGGTGGCTTCCAGCGCGGCAATCAGACAGCAGCCCGGTCCGCGGGCAGTTTCCAGCGTGACGCCGAGTCCGGCGGTCGCCGTGGATCCACCGGTGGTGGGTACCAGCGCGATGACCGTCGTGGCGCGTCCACCGGTGGGGACCGTCGCGGCGGTTCGCCCGGTGGCTTCCAGCGTGACGATCGACGCGGCGCCCCGGCCGGTCGCGGCGCGTCCGCCGGTGGTTACCAGCGTGACGACCGTCGAGGTGGCCCCGCAGGCGCAGGTCAGCGCGATGACCGTCGCAGCACCGGTGCCTCCAGCGGTGGCGGCTACCCGCGTGGTGACGCCGACCGCGGACAGCGTGGAGGCACCGCCGGTCAGCGCAGCGGCGCTTCGGCAGGCACACAAGCCTTCGCGGCTCGCAAGAAGACCACGAAGCCGCAGAAGAAGGTCGTCGCTCCAACGATCCTGAACAACGCCAAGCCCGCGCGGCACCAGCACGCCGACGTCACCGAGGGCCCCAAGAAGCTTCCCTGGGGCGAAGGCGAACGTCTGCAGAAGGTTCTCGCCAAGGCGGGTGTGGCCTCGCGTCGCGCCGCCGAGGAGATGATCGCGGCCGGTCGCGTCGAGGTCGACGGCAAGATCGTGCGTGAGCAGGGTCTGCGCATCGACGCCGAGAACGCGGTCGTGCGCGTCGACGGCACCCGTGTCGTGGTCCGCGACGAACTGGTGCACCTGGTGCTGAACAAGCCGAGGGGCTGGCAGTCCACCATGTCCGACGACCTGGGGCGCCCCTGCGTCGGCGATATCATCGCCGAACGGATCGCCGCTGGTCAGCGCCTGTTCCACGTCGGCCGTCTCGATGCCGACACCGAGGGCTTGCTGCTGGTCACCAATGACGGCGAGATGGCGCATCGACTGATGCACCCCTCGTTCGAAGTTCCCAAGACCTACTTGGCCACCGTCGACGGCGAGGTGAACTACCGCCTGGTCGGCAAGCGCTTGCGCGAAGGCGTCGAGCTCGAGGACGGGCCCGCCAAGGTCGACAAGTTCATGGTGCTCGAGGCCTACCAGGGCCGGTCGCTGGTGAAGCTCGTGTTGCACGAGGGCCGCAAACACATCGTGCGTAGGCTGCTCGACGAGGTCGGCCACCCGGTGATCCGGCTGGTGCGCACCCACCTCGGCCCGGTGGCGCTGGGCGACCAGCGTCCCGGCACGCTGCGGGTGCTCGGCCGCGACGAGATCGGCAAACTCTACGAGGCGGTGCAGCTGTGAACGGTGTGGACTTTCCCCTGGAATTCACCGGCGACCGGATGACCGGTGACGCGACGCTCGTCGTCGCGATGGACGGTCCTTCCGGCACCGGTAAGTCCAGCGTGTCGCGTCGGCTCGCGGCGCGTCTCGGCGCCCGTTACCTCGACACCGGTGCCATGTACCGGGTCGCGACCCTGCGCGTGCTGCGTGCGGGTGTCGAGCTGACCGATTCGGATGCGATCGCGGAAACCGTTGCGGCACTGCCGCTTTCGATCGGTACCGACCCCAGCCACGAGGTGATCGAACTCGACGGGGAGGACGTCTCGGCGGAGATCCGCGGCGACGCCGTCACCAAAGCCGTCTCCGCTGTTTCCGCGGTGGCGCAGGTGCGCGAGCAGCTCGTCGCCCTGCAGCGCGAGATCACGGCGATGGCCGGACGCATCGTGGTCGAAGGCCGCGATATCGGCACCGTCGTACTCACCGGCGCCGACGCCAAGATCTATCTCACCGCCTCCGCGGAGGCACGCGCCGAGCGGCGCAACGCACAGAACATCCGCGAGGGCCGCGGCGACGATTACGCGGCCGTGCTGGCCGACGTGCAGCGCCGCGACACCCTCGACTCCACCCGCACAGTGTCGCCGTTGCGCCCCGCCGCCGACGCGGTGCTCGTCGACACCAGCGACCTGACGATGGCACAGACCATCGAGGAGCTGTACCGCGTGGTGGCTCAGCAGCTTTCGGCCACGACAGGAGGTCCGCGATGATCGAAGAGATTCTCGTAGGCGACGGAACCTGGACCGACGAGTCCGAATGGGAAGTCCTCGACATCGACGGGGACGGCGAAGGCGAACAGCACGTCGCCATGCCCACGCTGGCCGTGGTCGGACGCCCGAACGTGGGCAAGTCGACCCTGGTCAACCGCATTCTCGGCCGCCGCGAAGCGGTGGTCGAAGACGTTCCCGGTGTCACCCGTGACCGCATTTCGTACGAGGCCAACTGGGCCGGGCGCCGCTTCATGGTGCAGGACACCGGCGGTTGGGAACCCGACGCCAAGGGTCTGCAGCAGCACGTCGCGCGCCAGGCCGAGGTGGCGATGGAAACCGCCGACGCCATCCTGCTCGTCGTCGACGCCACCGTCGGAGCTACCACGACCGACGAGGCCGCGGTGCGCAAGCTGCGCCGCTCCAAGATCCCGGTGATCCTGGTGGCCAACAAGGTCGACGATCAGAAGGTCGAAATCGAGGCGGCCTCGCTGTGGTCGCTGGGTCTGGGCGAACCGCGTATGGTCTCGGCCGCGCACGGCCGTGGCACCGGTGACCTCCTCGACGACGTGCTCGGCGCGCTGCCCGAGACCCCGCGCGAAGGCACCGCCGTTGCGGGACCGCGTCGCGTGGCACTGGTCGGCAAGCCGAACGTCGGCAAGTCCAGCCTGCTGAACAAGCTGGCCGGCGACGAGCGTTCGGTGGTCCACGATGTCGCGGGCACCACCGTCGACCCGGTCGACTCGCTGGTCGAACTCGGTGGCAAGACGTGGAAGTTCGTCGACACCGCTGGTCTGCGCCGCAAGGTCTCCAATGCCACCGGCACCGAGTTCTACGCCTCGCTGCGGACGAAGTCGGCGCTGGAAGCCTCCGAGGTCGCGATCATGCTGATCGACGCTTCGGTGCCGATCACCGAACAGGACCTGCGTGTGATCAGCCTGGTCGCCGACTCCGGTCGCGCGCTGGTGCTGGCGTTCAACAAGTGGGACCTGGTCGACGAGGACCGCCGCTACATGCTCGAGCGCGAGATCGATCGCGATCTGGTGCGGGTGCCGTGGGCCCAGCGGGTCAATATCTCGGCCCACACCGGCCGCGCCGTGGCGAAGCTGGTGCCGCAGATGGAAACCGCGCTCGAGTCCTGGGACAAGCGCATCTCCACCGGCCGCCTCAACACCTGGCTCAAGGAAGTCATCGCGGCCACCCCGCCGCCGATGCGTGGCGGCCGTCAGCCCCGCGTCATGTTCGCCACCCAGGCGAGCACCCGCCCGCCGACGTTCGTGCTGTTCACCACCGGGTTCCTCGAGGCAGGCTACCGCCGCTTCCTGGAGCGCCGCCTGCGTGAGGAGTTCGGTTTCGACGGTTCGCCGGTGCGCATTTCGGTGCGTGTGCGCGAGAAGAAGGAACGCAAGAAGTAGTTCGAGTGTCAGACGAGTGAGCCCCGGCGAATATCGCCGGGGCTCTTCGTTTTTCAGGCGTCGAGCACGCGGTCGAGCAGATGGTCGACGAATTGTGTTGTGCGCGCGAGCGGCTGGTCACGATCACCATGCCGACGCTGGTACTGCTCGGGTCGGAATCGTCGGTGGTTACCGCTCGGACGCCACCACGCCGCGCCCGCGATCACCACGAAGAACGTGGCCGCGGGCCTGATAATCGACTGAGAAAAACCGGGTGGTGGACACCTTGGCAATGTCGGGCACGTTGAGAGCGGTAAGAGGTCCTCTGTGGCCTCCGCGAGGGAGTGCGTCATGAGTCTTGTCGGAACCCTGGTCGGCTACGCGCTGACAGTCTTTCTGGTGCTGCTGATCGCCCGGATGGTGGTGGACTGGATCGATGCGCTGGGCAACGGACCCCAGTGGGCCCGCAAAGCCAGGGAGGTGACCCACGCCGCGACCGAACCGGTGATCGCCCCGGTACGCAAGGTACTCAAGCCGATCCGGATCGGTGACTTCTCCCTGGACCTGGCCTTCACCGCCGTGTTCATCGCCGTCCTGATCCTGCGAGCGATCGCCTTCAGCCTGTAGTCGAGGTGGCGCTGCCGAGGGGTCAGCGCGCCGGCGAGTTCACGGACGCGTCCTCGACGGGTAGGCCCGCGAGCAGGGCCAGTGACTGTGCGGAATCAGAACCCGGCTCGGCGTGGTAGACGACAAGCGTCTGGCCCGGCGCGCCGTTGACCGTGAAGGTCTCGTAGGACAAGCCGAGCTCACCGACCAGGGGATGGACGAAACGTTTCTCCCCGGCGGTTTTCGCGCGGACATCGTGCTTGGCCCAGAGGCGGCGGAAATCCTCGCTCTTCAACGACAGTTCGCCCACCAGCTCGGTCAGACGTGGGTCGTCGAGATCGGTGCCCGTGCCGGCCCGCAGACCGGCCACGGTCTCCGCGGCGATTCTCGGCCAATCCGGAAAAACGTTGCGGGCCTCGGGGTCGAGGAACACCATCCTGACCTGATTGACTCCCGGCGCCGAACACGAATTCAGCGCGATGGCCGACGGCGTCGCGGCCAGAACATCCATATACCGGCCGAGTACCAGCGCCGGGGTGTCCGACCAGGTGCGCATCAGGCGCAGCAGGCTCGGCGTGACCCGTTCCGGTCGTCGCGGTGCGCGACTGCGTCGCGGTGCGGGGCGCGCCAATTCCCGCAGGTGCGCGATGCCGTCGTCGTCGAGCGAGAACACCCGGGCCAACGCCGCCACGATCTGATCGGACGGGTGCTTGTCCCGGCCCTGTTCGAGCCGGATGTAGTAATCGGCGCTCATCCCGGCCAGCATGGCCACTTCCTCGCGCCGGAGTCCGGCCACGCGCCGCTGACCGCCACCGGCCATCCCGAACTCTTCGGGGCCCACCTGCTGGCGCCGGGCCCGCAGGAACGCACCGAGACGGTTGTCGGTATCCATGCTTTCGAGGGTATGCCGACCTCGCGGCGGCTGGGTGGCCCTCGCACTACCAGGAAGTTTCCGACCTGGCACGCGTCGAGGACCGAGACGAACGTTGTGGTCATGACACACAACATCGAAGGCCGAGTCGCCGTCGTCACCGGAGCATCCAGCGGTATCGGTGCCGCCACCGCGCGACGGCTGGCGGCCGACGGCATGAAGGTCGCGCTGCTCGGGCGGCGTAAGGATCGGCTGGAAGAACTCGCGCGCACTCTCGGCGCGAACACCCTCGCGGTGACTGTCGACGTGAGCGTGCGGCAGTCGGTCCTGGACGCCGCGGCGCAAGTGCGTGCCGCGTTCGGCTCCGTCGATCTGGTCGTCGCGAACGCGGGCATCATGCTCGGCGCGCCGTTCGAGCAGGCCGAGATCGACGAATGGGATCAGATGGTGGCGACGAATATCAACGGATTGCTCTACACCGGAAGAGCTTTCATCGATGACCTACTCGCCGCGGCAGGCGCGGGTCGACGCGCTGACCTGGTGTTCGTCGGTTCCATCGGCGGCCACGCCGCGTTTGCGAACTACGGCGTCTACTGCGCCACGAAAGCCGCGGTAGCGCACCTGACCCGCACTCTGCGCACCGAACTCGGTCCACGCGGTGTTCGGGTCAAGAACATCGAACCCGGATTCACCGGCACCGAACTCGGTGCCGGAATGCGCGACGACACCCGTCGCGCCGAGCTCGCCGGATGGCGCGAGGGACTGGAAATCCTGCTCCCCGAGGACATCGCCGACGCGATCGCCTTCGCCGTCTCGGCACCACGCCGAGTAAACGTCGCCGAACTCATCGTCGTACCCACCGAACAGGGATGATCGAGTGCTGCCGCCGAAACCATTCGGCGGCAGCAGTGGGCTCGAACCCTGCCGAGGCACAGCAGCGAACCGCCACCTCGAAACCAGTCGAAGAAAACCGGTGACCAGCCGCGCGTCGCGTGTGGCGATCCGATTCATCCGTTTCGGGTGAGGCCCTCGCGGCTCCCATCGGGAAACGTTGGACGTCGGTCTTCTACGGAAGGATTCATGATGGCTCACGTATCGGAAACCGGGCATCCGGTCCGGCAGGGTTTCGCCGCGGGCACGTCCATCGGCGCCGCGATCCTGCTCCTGGTCGTCGCCGTGTTGTCCGTTCTGCAGGGCATCGCCGCGGTGGCCGAGGACGACCTGTTCGTCGTCGGCATCGACTACGTCTATGAATTCGACACCACGACATGGGGCTGGATCCACATCATCGGCGGGATCGTACTCGCGCTGAGCGCGGTGGGGCTGATGAGCGGCGCGACCTGGGCGCGGATTGTGGCGGTCGTCATCGCGTCACTGTCGATCATCGCGAATTTCCTGTGGCTGCCGTATTACCCGGCGTGGTCGATCCTGATCATCGTGCTCGATGTGGTGGTCATCTGGGCCGTCACGACATGGGATCCGCGCTCGGTCTGATCCGCCGAAAATGCCCGGTGGCAGCGGTCCGCCGCCGCTGCCCCGTGCGGCGGACCAGTCGGGTACCGGACAGCGCTGCGGCTTACACCACGTACGTGATCGTCGCCGC
Organism: Nocardia sp. NPDC055002; assembly: GCF_053608825.1. Taxonomy (NCBI): domain Bacteria; kingdom Bacillati; phylum Actinomycetota; class Actinomycetes; order Mycobacteriales; family Nocardiaceae; genus Nocardia; species Nocardia sp. NPDC055002. The sequence continues at coordinate 1,511,542 of NZ_JBSGWE010000001.1, read as the reverse complement.
CACCGCCAGGGCCAGCATGCCGAGGCAGTTGATCCAGAACTCGTATCCGAGGAACCGGGCCCGGTAGTGGGCGTACGCGGCGCATCCGAAATAGGCGATCACGCCGACCGCGGTGGCGAATCCGACGCCGGGATACTTCAGTCCGACAAGGAGACCGGCTGTGGCCGCCAGCTTGATGGCGATCAGTGTCCACCACCAGTCGCGGGGAAAACGGACGCCGTCGAGGCATCGCTGAATGAACATCGGCGGGCGCACGGACATGAGCGCGTCGGCGAACAGCGAGACCGCGAGTAGTGCTGGTAGCCACCATGGTTGGGAAGCGTGGATCATTGGTTTCCTTTCGGGGGCGTGATGACGAATTCGATGATCTGTCGTAGTTGTTCGGCCGCGGCGGGCATCTCGATGGCACCGCTGGACGCGGTCATCAGCAAGCCGAGATAGGCGAGATAGATGGTCCGAGCGCCGTGGCCGACCTGGCTGCGGGGCAGCGCTGATCGGGCGAGCACGGTTTCGAGTTCGCCCAGCAGGGCCAGCGCGAGGTCGCGAAAGATCACCGACTCATGGTTTCCGCGGACGAGGATCGCCAAATACTCGCGTGAGAGCTCGGAGTCGAGCGCGAAATGTCCGACGAAGGGCGCGAAGAGCTCGAGCACGTCCTCGGTGGTCGCGGTCTTCGTCGAGGGTGCGAGTTCGGTTTGCCTGCTGTTGTGTACCGCGGTGATCCAGTTGTCGTAGAGCGAGACGAGCAGCGCGTCTTTTTCGCCGGCAGCCATGACGGTCCCGGTGCTCACGTTCGCTTCGGCGGCGATCTGCCGAATCGTGGTCGCCTTGAACCCCTGGGCGCGGAAGAGCCGTTCGGCTGCTGCCAAGACCTTCTGTCGCGTCGCCGCCTGTTGCTCCGACCGCGACTGAACATGTTCATTGAACATGTTCAGAACGCTATACCAATGATGATCTCGGACGCAAACGCGGTGTCGTCGGTCGGTCGATGGGCCGGCCCGCCCTCTGCGCACCGAACAGGGGCGATCGAAGGCTGCCACCGAAACCATTCGGCGGCAGTCGTTTTCGTTGCCGAATTGGTACGGCCGTGCCCGGATTGCCTGGATACTCGAAGGGGTCACCCGCGGATCGCGTGCGGGGGAGCAGGGGAGAGGACTCGGGATGGCCCTGGTTGTGCAGAAATTCGGCGGTTCGTCGGTAGCCACCGCGGAGCGGATCCGGCGGGTCGCCGAGCGGATCGTGGAGACCAAGAAGCAGGGGCACGATGTGGTGGTGGTGTGCTCGGCCATGGGCGATACCACCGATGAGCTCCTCGAATTGGCGGGCCGGATCGCCTCCGCGCCGGAACCGCGCGAGTTGGACATGTTGCTCACCGCCGGTGAGCGGATCTCGAACGCCTTGGTGGCCATGGCGATTCACGCACTGGGTGCCGAAGCCCGATCGTTGACGGGCTCGCAGGCCGGCGTGATCACCACCGGCGCCCACGGCCGGGCCAAGATCATCGAAGTCGACCCGGGCCGGGTGCGCCGCGCACTCGACGACGGCGAGGTGGTGCTCGTGGCCGGGTTCCAAGGCGTGAGCCAGGACAGCGACGATGTCACCACTCTCGGTCGTGGCGGCTCCGACACCACCGCCGTCGCGCTCGCCGCGGCCTTGAAGGCCGATGTGTGCGAGATCTACACCGACGTCGACGGAGTCTTCACCGCCGACCCGCGCATCGTGGCCGACGCGCAGAAACTCGACCAGATCTCCTACGAGGAGATGCTGGAAATGGCCGCCTGTGGTTCGAAGGTCCTCATGCTGCGCTGCGTCGAATACGCGCGCCGCTACCAGGTACCGGTGCATGTGCGCTCGTCCTACACCGACGCGATCGGCACCACCGTCTTCGGCTCGATGGCCGACATCCCGGCCGACCAGGCCGTGCTCACCGGCGTCGCGCACGACCGCAACGAGGCCAAGGTGACCGTCGTCGGCCTGCCCGACGAGCCCGGCTACGCGGCCGAGGTGTTCCGCGCGGTCGCCGACGCCGAGATCGGCATCGACATGGTCGTGCAGAACACCGGTACCGGACGCACCGACATCACCTTCACCCTGCCCGCCGCCGACGGCGCGCGAGCGGTCGCCTTGCTGCGCGACCGCCGTGCCGAGATCGGCTTCGCCGACGTTCGCTACGACGACCGCGTCGGCAAGGTCTCGTTGATCGGCGCGGGCATGCGCAATAATCCGGGCGTCACCGCGAGCTTCTGTGAGGCGCTGGCCGCGGCGAATATCAACCTCGACCTGATCGCCACCTCGGAGATCCGCATCTCCGTGCTGGTCCGCGACACCGACCTCGACGAAGCCGTGCGCATCCTGCACCGGGCCTTCGATCTCGGTGGTGCGGAAGTCGCCGTCGTGCACGGGGGAACAGGACGGTGAGCGCTGTTGACGCCGGGCACGGGCCCCGAGTAATTTACCGATAAGTAAGTTACTGGATCGGAGGGTTCGTTGAGCACCCAGTTGACCACTTTCACCAGGGCTGGACTCGAGTTCGACGTCGTCGACTCCGGACCGCCCGACGGCCCCGTCGTCGTTGCGCTGCACGGCTTCCCGCAGACCGCGACCTCGTTGCAGCCACTCACCGCGTTGCTCAACGCGCGCGGTTACCGCACCATCGCCCCGAACCAGCGCGGCTACTCACCGGGCGCTCGGCCGTCCGGCCGCCTCGCCTACCGCGTTCCCGAACTCGTCGACGACGTGGTCGCGTTGATCGAGGACATCGACCGCGGTCCGGTGCATCTGGTCGGGCACGACTGGGGCGCGATGGTCGCCTGGTCGGTGGCCGCGGCCCGCCCCGAACTCGTCCGCACGCTGGTGACCGTGTCGGTGCCGCATCCCGGCGCCTTCGCCCGCTCGATGATCAGCAGCGATCAGCTCCTTCGCTCGTCCTACATGGCGCTGTTCCAGCTGCCGGTGCTCCCCGAGCGCCTGATTCGCGCGCGGCCCGGCGTCTTCGACCAGATCCTGGCCACATCGGGCATGTCCGCCGACGCGATCGACCGCGTGCACACCGAGATCATCGACACCGGCGCGCTCACCACCGCGTTGAACTGGTATCGCGCCTTGGCGCTGATCACACCGCGCGCGGTGACGGCACGCGTCACCGTGCCGGTGACGCACGTGTGGAGCACCGGCGACGCGGCGCTGACCCGCCGTGGTGCCGAACTGACCCGCGGATTCGTCACCGGTGACTATCGTTTCGCCGTGCTCGACGGCTCGCATTGGCTGCCCGAGGAATGCCCGGATGAACTCGCCGACCTGATCGCCGACCGTATCGAGTCGTCGCGGGGCTGAGTCGTCGCGGGGCTGAGACCTCAACCGATCGGCGAAGAAGCCAACGGCCGCAACGCCGCCGCGGTCGCCGGGATCAACGGCGCGCCCCGCAGGGCGGCCCGGGCGGCCAGTTGTTCGATGATCCGCCCGCGCACCCCCGGCCATTCGTCGTGCAGGATCGAATAGAACGCGGTGTCACGCACCGCGCCGTCGAGCCCACGCGAATGTGCCCGGCGCACACCGTCACTCACCGCGCCGAGCCGTTCGATCGCCGCCCGGGAGCGCAAGTTGCGGGCGTCGGCGCGCAGGGTCACCCGCCGCACGCCCCAGCTGTCGAAGGCGTGGGTGAGCAGCAGCAGCTTGGAGTCGAGATTCACCTGACCGCCCCGCACCGCGGGGGTGAGCCAGGTATTGCCGATCTCGACGGCGTCGGGGATCGCCCCGCCGGGCAACGAGGTGACCGGTTCGGCGGACAACGGCCAGGTCAGTGGTCCCTGCCAGTAGTCGAGCCGGGTGAATCGGGTCGCCCCGACCACACACTCGTCGGCGACGGTGACGATCGCGAAAGCCAGCGCTGTGCCTGCCAGCTGCGCCGCTTCGGCCTGGAAGACATAGGTGCGCGCCTCCTGGTCACCGTGCGGGACGACGGTGAACCCGGCCGGTCCGTCGAGCGCGGCGGCCGCGGCGATCAGTCCCGGAACGTGGTGAGGTGCGAGAGGTTCCAGCCGTGCGATGCGGCCGTGGAGGATAACGGGTGCGGGCATGGTGACCGGCGTCCCTTCGTCTGAGAGGGTCGCCGACAGCGCGAGGCGTGGATCTCACGCGGCACGCGATTTCGGCGAAGCGACACGAACGATCCAGCAGCATCGAAAAACTAGATCAAGATAGCCGACGTGACGCGTTCCCTCGTTCGAACCCACGCAGAAGTCGCGGTCGGAAAGTTTCGCGCCTCGACGATCGGTTCCTCCCGGACCGGCCGGTCCCGATCGGGCGGTTTCCGTCACGGTGGCGTGTCGGTGGCTCATGGGGGTACCAACTGGATCGCGGTGGGCGGAAGTGTGTGTTTTCCCACGTCAGGGCCGTAACGGTTCGATAAATGACATCAATGTCGGCCTGTTGAACAAATGCCCAGTTGTGTCGGGTTTTCGCCAGTTCCAGCCCGTGTTCCGGCGAAATGTAACGCACGTTATCGGATCGTGTCGCACAGGAGTTCGATGTGATGCAGATCACATCACCTATTCTCTAGTCGGCCTGGCTGGCAAGCTCGTAATTGCTGAACGTTAACCGTTTGTGATCATCGACCGGATCGACACGGATCCGGGGTCGCGAACGACCCGCACTTCCGCTGCGGCGTGGCGGTCATCAAAGGATCCGGTACGGATCACTTATCGGCCGTGTCGGGGCGGCTGTCCGGAAGGGACTTGTTGTCATGAGCAGCATCTACTTCGAATCGAACAGCAATCTGTCAGTTACCGAGCGCGGCCGCCGCGTCTCGGCGACCTCCGCCATCGAATCGCCCATCGCGCCGCTGGCGATGCCGGGGCTGATTCTCGGGCTGATCCTGCTCGGCCTCGGTGTGGCCGGCCTGCTGCGACTGGGTGACTGGGTGGGCAATTACGGATCCGTCCTGGTTGTGCTGGCCTACTTCCTCTATATGGCCGCGGCCGCGAGCCTGATGCTCTGGGGTGCGGTCACCGTCCGGTCGCTGCATCGTCGATAACCGGGCGTCGACGAGATTCGTGGGAACCCGGCAAAAGCGGCATTCGGCGGTTACGGTTTGACGGATGGATGGTGTCGGATGGTTACGCGACGCTTTTCTCCGATCCGGGCAAACGGCGAGCATTTCGGTCGGCGGCGATTCCGATAAGAGCGTGTTGATCGGGGAATGTATCCCACGCAGGGGGTGGGATACATTCCCCGATCGCTCCTTACCGCTGATCTGCGGACGACAATATCCATGGATTTCGAGCTATCGCGAATCTTCCGCGCTCGATTAAGGTGCAGGAATCGACCTACTCCATCCGGCGGAGGTGTGGACATGCCCGATTCCCCTCGTGGATCCACCGATAAGGAGCCGGAGCGGCGCGGCGCCGTCTCGAGTCCCACCGTGCCTGTGGCGCAGGTTTCCGGCGGCCGCCTCATCGGGCCGGATACCGATACCTCGGTCCGGGTACCGCACACCGTCCAGGACGGACCGGAGCCGGTGATGGTGTCCCCGGTCACCGAACCACCGGTCGAGACGCCACCCGATTCGCCGGAGCGGGAGGCGATGCGGGCCAGGATCAAGAAGTTCGTGCTCACTGTCGTCGTCATCGCCGCGCTCGGCGGCGCGCTGTTCGGCTACGACACCGGCGTCATCTCCGGCGTGCTGGTCTACCTCACGCCTGATTTCGCGCTGAGCCAGACCCAGGTCGGCGTCATCACTAGTTCGCTGCTCATCGGCGCCGCGATCGGCTCGATCACCGGCGGCTGGATGGCCGACCGGTGGGGCAGGCGGACGACGCTGCTGTTCGCGGGCGCCCTGTTCTTCATCGGCGCGCTCGCCCAGGCGCTGGCGCCCGATGCCACGGTCATGATCATCACCCGCCTGTTCCTCGGCGTCGCGGTCGGTACCGCCTCACTGGTGGTCCCCATGTACGTCTCCGAGATCTCCCCGCCGACCTATCGCGGGCGCCTCGTGTCGATGAACTCGCTGATGATCGCCAGCGGGCAGTTGCTCGCCTACATCGTCAACGCGCTGCTCGCCCCGACCGGGAACTGGCGGCTCATGCTCGCGATGGCGGCCGTTCCGGCGGCGGCGCTCGTGATCGGCATGTATTTCATGCCGGATTCACCGCGGTGGTATCTGAAACAGGGCCGTACCGCCGATGCGAAGAAAGTGCTCGAACAGTCTTATTACCCGGAGAATGTCGAGCCGACGATCGCCGAGATCGAACAGTCCGAGGCCGCCGATGCGGCGGTCAAGGACAGTTTGAGCGACCAATTGCGGAAACCGAAGGTGCGCGCGCTGTTCTACACCGGAATCGGATTGGCGTTGATTCAGCAATTCGTCGGCGTCAATACCGTCATCTACTACGCACCGTCCACTCTCGCCCAGGCGGGGATGGGTGACAATGCGGCGATCACCTCGTCGATCGGCATCGGTGTCGGCGCGGTGCTCGGCGTGATGCTCGGCATGAGCCTGGTCGACAAGATCGGCAGGCGCCCACCGATGTTCCTCGGCCTGGCGATCATGGTCGTCGCGTTGGTCGGTATGGGTCTGATGGAACGTCTCACGCAGAGCACTGCCACCGGGTATGTGTTGGTGACATTGATGATCGTGTACGTCTGTGCCTTCCAGCTCGGCGTCGGGGTGCCCACCTGGTTGCTGATCTCGGAGATCTTCCCCGCCCCGATCCGCGCCACCGCGATGAGTATCTGCACCTTCCTCATCTGGATGGGCAATTTCACCGTCTCCCTGGTGTTCCCGCCGCTGGGCGAACTCTGGGGCGCGTCGACGATGTTCTTCCTCTTCGCGGTCGTTTCCGCGCTGTCGCTGGTGTTCTGCTATCGCCGGGTGCCCGAGACCATGGGCGAGTCCCTCGACGACATCACCAGCAAGGCGGAGAGCTGAGGGCCTACGGGTAGGCTGACCAGGTGAAGCAACTGTGAAACACCTGACGGTCGGCGTCGTCGCGACCTCTCGCAAGGAAAACGAACACCGGCTGGCAATCCACCCGGCCCACCTCGACCGCATCGATCCCGAGCTGCGCGGTCAGATCTACCTCGAACACGGTTACGGTAACCGATTCGGCTACCCCGACGACGTCCTCGCCCCACTCGTAGCGGGCCATCGCACTCGCGACGAGCTCTTCGCCGAGTGCGATGTGCTGCTGCTGGCCAAGCCGCTGGCCGAAGACCTCGCGCAGATGCGCCCCGGCACGACCGTGTGGGGCTGGCCGCACTGTGTGCAGGACGCGAGCATGACCCAGCTGGCCGTGGACCGCGACCTGACGCTGATCGCCTGGGAGGCGATGAACCACTGGACGAAGTCGGGTGCTTTCAGCGTCCACGTGTTCCACAAGAACAACGAACTGGCCGGTTACTGCTCGGTCATGCATGCCCTCCAATTGCGCGGCGTGAGTGGAGATTACGGTCGCCGGATGCGTGCGGCGGTCATCAGCTTCGGCGCCACCGCGCGTGGTGCGGTGCGGGCGCTGTCGGCACTGGGGATCAGCGATGTGACCGTGCTGACCCAGCGCAGTGTGTCGGCGGTGGCCTCGCCGTTCGCCTCGGTGCGAATGCAGCATTTCAAGCGTGATCCGGGACTGCCCGGCCGGACACTCGCGCTGAAGGCGCCCGAGCCGGGGCCGCTGGCGGAGATGCTGGCCAACTACGACGTGGTGGTGAACTGCATGTTCCAGGACACCGAGGACCCGTTGACGTTCATCATGAACGATGACCTCGAACTCTTCTCGCGCGGAACGCTTTTCGTCGACGTCTCGTGCGACGAGGGAATGGGCTTCGAGTTCTCGCGCCCGACCTCGTTCGCCGATCCGATGTTCACCGTCGGTGACGATCTGCACTACTACGGTGTCGACCACAGCCCCTCGTTTCTCTGGGACTCGGCGACGTGGGAGAACTCCGAAGCTCTGCTCGAGTACCTGCCCGTCGTGCTCGGCGGCCCCCCAGCGTGGGATGGCAGCGAAACGATTCGCCGGGCGATCGAGATTCGCGACGGTCGGGTACAGAACCCGCGGATCCTGTCGTTCCAGGGTCGCTCCGACGTATATCCGTACGCGGTGAACTGATTTCCGGCACGGTCCTGCCGTTCCGCTATCGGTGCGGGCCGTCCACGCCCAGCAGTCCGAGGGCGAAGTCCGCGTAGGCGGCGGCGATCTGTTCGGGAGAGGACGGGCCGTCGAGCCGGAACCACTGGGGCAGTGCGGTGCACATCGTCGCGATGGCACGGCCCGCGTCGCGGGCCCGGGCGGTCGATCGGTTCGCCTCGGTCAGCGCGGCGTCGATGTCGGCATCGAGAAGGTATTGGATCTCATTGCGGGAGGCTGTGATCCGATCACGATCGGCCGGGTTCAGGCTGCGCATCTCGCTGGCGCCGATGAAGGCGAGTTCGCGGTGGTGCGTGTGGAACAGGGCGAGCGCTTCGACGACACGGCTCACTCGTTCGCGGCCGTTCGTGCCGTCGAGGCGTGCCGCGCGCACCCGCCGGTGCAATTCGTCCATGGTCAGGTCGAGTGCGCGGACCAGCAGGTCTTGTTTGTCGCGATAGTGGTGGTAGACACCGGGCACGCTCATGCCCGCCCGCGCGGCGATCGAGCGCATCGTGGCTCCGTGATACCCGGTCTCGACGAAGGAATCGATGGCGGCGGCGAGCCCCGGGTCGAGAACCAGGGGCGGGAACTCACGCCAGGAATTCGGTGCGCCGGAGTCGGGCGATCCGGTTTCACCGTGCGCGGGGCTTCCGGCGGGGCGGGTATGGCGCGAATCAGTCGCGCGCGGTGCCGGGGGAGGAGCGCCGGTGGTGCGCTGGTCGCCGATCAGCCGGGCCACCGTCGTGCCCAGCTCGGCGGCGAGGGATCGCAGGCGCGAAACCGAGGCGCCGGTCTTGCCCGTCTCGATGGCGCTCAGCGTGGCCGCGCTGACCCCGATTCGCTGCGCGGTCGCCCGTAGTGACAACCCCGCCGCGGTCCTCGCCTGGCGCACCCGCGCCCCCATCGCCTGCTGTTCAGCTGCCGTCGAATCCATGATGTTCAGAATAGCTGAACAAACATTGGAGTCCTACCAGGCTTTTTGACAGCATGAATACGCGCGTGCGACTGTCGTAACAGTCAATGTGCCGAGCGATCGTTCGGCAACCGAGCCGAGGAGCGGACCCGTGCCGATCGACCTGTCCTATCCGTCCGAGGTGCAGAGCCTGGCCGACCGCACCCGCACCTTCGTCCGCGACCATGTGCTCCCGGTCGAAGACGCGCACGACGGCGACATCACCGCGGCCGGTGGTGAGAAGCTGCGCCTCGAACTCCAGCAGGCCGCCCGTGATGCCGGTGTCTTCGCCCCGCACGCGCCGCTCGAATACGGTGGCCACGGTCTGGACATGTCCAACCGGGCCCCGGTGTTCGAGGAGGCGGGCTACTCGCTGTTCGGCCCGACGGCCCTCAATATCGCCGCCCCCGACGAGGGCAATGTGCACATGCTCGCCCACATCGCCGACCCGGAGCAGAAACAGCAGTTCCTCGCCCCGCTCGCTCGCGGCGAGGTGCGCTCGGCCTTCGCCATGACCGAACCGGCGCCGGGTGCGGGCTCGGACCCCTCCGCGCTGAGCACCCGCGCGGTCCGTGCCGATGGCGGTTGGCGCATCACCGGCCACAAATGGTTCATCACCGGCGCCGACGGGGCGGGGTTCTTCATCATCATGGCCCGCACTTCGGGCGAGCCCGGCCAACGTGGTGGCGCCACGATGTTCCTGGCACCTGCCGACAGCCCGGGCATTCGCGTCGGCCGCCATCTGGACACCCTCGACAAGTCGATGATCGGTGGCCACTGCGAGGTCTTCTTCGACGACCTTCTCGTCCCGGAGTCCGCGGTACTCGGCGAAGTCGACCGAGGCTTCGAATACGCCCAGGTGCGGCTCGGCCCCGCCCGGATGACCCATGTGATGCGCTGGCTCGGCGCTGCCCGTCGCGGTCATGACGTCGCGGTCGCGCACGTGGCGCACCGCGAGGGCTTCGGTTCGCGCCTCGGCGACCTCGGCATGGTCCAGAAGATGATCGCCGACAACGAGATCGACATCGCCGCCACCCGCGCACTGCTGACCCGTGCCTGCTGGGAACTCGACCGTGGCGAGCCCGCCGCGAATGCCACCTCCATCGCGAAAACCTATGCCGCCGAGGCGATCTTCCGCATCGTCGACCGGAGTATGCAGATGTGCGGCGGTCTCGGCGTCTCCGCCGACCTGCCGCTGGCGCGACTCTCGCGCGAGGTGCGCCCGTTCCGGATCTACGACGGTCCCTCCGAGGTGCATCGCTGGGCCATCGCCAAACGCGCGGTGAGCGCCGCCAAGCGGACGAAACGGGATTCCGAATGACACTGCCGGGCATGGACATCGCCGCGCTGGAACAGTTCCTGCGCGCCAACGGCGTCGAGGTGGAAGGCGAGCTGCGCGTCGAACTGATCAGTGGGGGCCGGTCGAATCTGACCTTCGCCGCCGCCGATGACGTCTCGCGCTGGGTGGTGCGCCGCCCGCCGGTCGCCGGGCTCACCCCGTCCGCGCACGATATGGCCCGTGAGTACACCGTCACCAGCGCGTTGCAGGCATCGGCGGTGCCCGTGGCGAGAACGATCGCCTTCGACGCGACCGGATCCGCGCTGGGCGCGCCGATGACCGTCGTCGAGTTCGTCGACGGGACGGTGTTTCGCGACCAGGACGATCTGTCCGCGCTCACCGATGAGCAGGTGAATTCGAGTGTGCGCGCGCTGGTCCGCGTTCTCGCCGATCTGCACGCGGTGGACCCGGGCGCTGTCGGTCTCGAATCATTCGGCAGGCCAGCAGGTTTCGTCGCCCGGCAGGTCGAGCTCTGGGCATCCCAGTGGGAGCGGGTCAAAACCCGCGAGCTCGCGGATGTGGCGGCCCTGCATGCCGCACTGGCCGCCGCGATCCCGCCGGAGACATCGGCTTCGATCGTGCACGGGGACTTCCGTATCGACAATACGATCCTCGACAGCGCCGACCCGGCAACGGTCCGTGCGGTGGTCGATTGGGAGCTGTCCACCCTCGGTGACCCGCTCACCGATGTCGCCCTGATGTGCGTGTACCGGTCGCCGATCTTCGACGTGATCCTCGGGACCCGTGCGGCGTGGACCAGCCCGCGCCTGCCGAGCGCCGACACGCTCGCACATGCCTACGCCACCGCGTCCGGGCGCGAGCTCGACAACTGGGGCTTCTACCTCGCGCTGGCCAACTTCAAACTCGGCATCATCGGCGAGGGCATCACCCATCGCGCGCATCAGGGTTCCGACACCGGTTCCGCCGCCGACCGGGCCGCCGAGGCCACCCCGGAATTCATGGCGGCCGGCTTGCGCGCGCTGAAAGGATCCGCGTAGTACCGCCGCGCGGTCGAACCGAACGCCGCCCGGCGTGCGGCGCGAATCATCCGATGATCTCCGGGGGCAGGAACATCGCGCCGAGCTGCGCCGCGATCGCGCTGGTGTGATCGACGATGCGCTCGGCGTCCACGTCGAGCACACCGGACCGCCACGCGGACAGTAGTTCGATGAAGCCGCCGATGCCGGCCAATGTGCTCATCCGCATGGCGGTTTCGTCGACGTCGGGGCGCAGATAGGGCCAGGCGGCGGCGATGAGCAGATCGGTCGCGTCGGTGAGCATGGTCTTGCGGCGCTGTTCGAGCACGGCGCTGCCCGCGTGATCGGCCAGCAGAATCCGGGCGCGTCCACGCAGATCGGTCTGCAATCCGACGGCACAGGCGATGGCCGCGCGGGTGATCTCGAGGGGGGTCCGGTCGGCATTCTCGGCGACGACGCTCGCCAGTTCGGCGAACACCCCGGCGCACACCTCGTCCCAGACCTCGGCCAGTAGTTCGTCGCGGTCGGCGAAGTGCTCGTAGAAGTAGCGATCGTTGAGCGAGGCCCGCTGGCAGACACCGCGCATGGTCACCGCGGCCCAGCCGTGGTCGAGCCAGATATCGAGGGCGGCCTCGACCAGGCCGACCCGCCGCTGCGCTCTGCGCTCCTCGGCGGTCCGCCCGCCCCAGGTCCGTGCCGGTGCGCGCACATCCATGGTTGACAAAGTACTCCTCCGCGCGCCTAATTGGTGTCAGGTGCGGCCAATGGTGGCAGATGCCACCAATTTGAGTCTCACCGGGTCGACCCGGGAGTTGCCATGCGATTGTTCCCCTTCGGCGGACACCGCCGAACCGCTGCCGCCGATGCTGTGGTGACCGGTGCGGGTAGTGGAATCGGACGTGCGTTCGCCGTCGAATTGGGTCGTCGAGGCGGGCGCGTCGTGTGCTCCGATATCGACCCCGACCGTGCGGCCGAAACCGCCGAACTGGTCGAGGCGGGGGGCGGCAAGGCGATCGGCACCCGTTGCGATGTCACCGTGATCGACGAGGTCGTACAGCTGGCGGCCACCGCGCAGGACTGGTTCGGCGGCCCGCCCACCGTTGTCGTCAACAACGCGGGCATCGGCGCGGGCGGGCCGGTGGTCGGCGAGTTCGCCCTCGACGACTGGCACCGCACGCTCGGGGTGAATCTCTGGGGCGTGATCCACGGCTGCCACGTCTTCGCGCCGATCCTGCGCGCGGCCGGGCACGGGTCGCTGGTGAACGTCGCCTCGGCGGCCGCGTTCGGCGCGGCACCGCGGATGGCCGCCTACAACGTCAGCAAGGCGGGTGTGCTGGCGCTGTCGGAGACGATGTCGGCCGAGCTGGCCGGCACCGGCGTCGGCGTCACGGTGCTGTGCCCGACCGGTGTGAAAACCAATATCATGACCGCGGATTCGCCGATGGACGACACCGCCGAGCGCCTCGGCGGGCTGCTGCTGCGCTGGACCGGCCGCGCGCCCACCGTCATCGCCCGCACCACGCTGGACGCGGTGGACCGTGGCGAGCTGTATGTGGTGCCGCAGCTCGAGGCCAAGATGCTGTGGCAGGCCAAACGCTGGCTACCCGCGACCTACACCCGTTCGGCAGGCCTGCTGGAGCGGGTCGTGCGCTGATCCACACCGAAGGAGATCGAACAATGACGTTCGCCTACCCCGACATGCTCGCCACGATTCGCGCCAAGCAGTGGGCACTGGCCGATATCGACTGGGACGCACCGGGCGCCGACACCATCACCGACGAGCAACGCCCGCGATTGGCCACCTTCATGGCCGACCTGGTGTGGATCGAACACGTCGGGGCCCGCGGCTTCGCCGCCCTGACCCGCCAGGCGCCGCCCGGCCCACTGCGGGAGATCTACCGGTACTTCCACGCCGAGGAACAAAAGCACGCCAACGCGGAACTGGCGCTGATGCGTCGCTGGGGCATGCTCCCCGACGGCGAGGCGATGCCGGTGCCCAACAAGAACATTCGCCTCGTCATCAGCTGGCTCGACCGTTACGCCGACCAGCTGACCCTGCCCGTGCTCGGAACCGTCATCCCGTCGCTGGAGACCGCCCTCGACGGCGCGTTGGTGAAGTTCCTGCTCGACGAGGTCGACGACCCGGTGTGCCACGAGGTGTTCCGGCACATCAACAGCGACGAATCTCGCCACCTCGCAGTAGGTTTCCAGGTTCTCGAACAACTCGGCGCGGGACCGTTGCGCCGAACCGTCATCGAGACAGCCGGTTTCGCGGTCCGTCCGTCGTTCGTGCTCGGCGCGTTGCTGTACGCGCCGCTGCTGTCACGGATGTCGACCAACATCATGGCGCTGGGCCTCGACGAGGAGAAGCTGTGGCAGGCGGTGCGCCGGTTCGAGAACGTGGGGGAGCGCAGCCCGGCCATCCGCAAGCTCCCGCTCTACCACGTGGTGAAGATGCACGGGAAGGCCACGATTCACCGCCGTCAGCCGTTCCAGCTGCTGGCCGACGTGTCGAATGCCTGTATCGATCGGTTCCCGATCCGGGTGCTCGGCCGCAGGCCGTCCTGGTCCGACGAGCTCACCTACGAACCGGTGGCGAAATGACGACGCCGCGTTTCGCCGATACCTTCACCGGTTCCCAGGTGCACCGCACAGCCTTCGCGCCCCGGCACGAGTTCACCGGTCAGCGGGTCGCGATCATCGGCAGCGGGGCGGCCGCCGCGCGCCTGCTGCCCGGCATCGCCGCCGAGGCCGCACGGGTGACGGTGTTCCAGACCGAGGCGGTGTGGGTGCTCCCCCGCGTTCCGCTGCCCACCGCGACGATGCCGCAGCGGCTCCTGCGACTCGTCGCCCGTGTCAATCTGGCTGTCCAGGTGCGTGATTCGTGGCTGCGACACCGCCTGACACCGGACGACACCGCGGGCGTCGCGGTGCACAACAGCTACTACCGAACCCTGCGGCAACCGCACTGCACCCTGGTGACCTGGCCGATCGCGCGGTTGGTGCCGCTGGGTGTGCGCACCGTCGACGGCATCGAGCATCAGGTGGACAGCATCGTCTACGCCGACGACGCGGGCTGTGTCGTTCGTACCGTCGCCCGGCCTCGCCGGCTGCATCCGTCGGCCGCACTCGTGAAGGAGATCGCATGAGCACCAAGGGAATCGACCACGAGATCGTCATCGTGGGCGCCGGCTTCTCCGGCATCGGCGTGGCGATCGAGTTGCGCAAGGCCGGGTTCGACGACTTCGTGATCATCGACGAGGCCGACGGCGTGGGCGGCACGTGGCACTGGAACACCTATCCCGGTGTCGCCGTGGATATCCCGTCGTTCAGCTACCAGTTCTCCTTCGAACAGCGCACCGACTGGTCACGGGTCTACGCGCCCGGTCGCGAACTCAAGGCCTATGCCGAATCGTGCGTGGACAAGTACGAACTCCGTTCGCGAATCCGCTTCGGCACCACCGTGGTCGGCGCGGATTTCGACGAGCGGGCCGACCACTGGGTGCTGCACACCACCGACGGCGACGACCTCACCGCACGGTTCGTGATCAGCGCGACCGGTGTGCTCACCCGCCCCAAACTGCCCGATATCCCCGGCATCGAAGGCTTCGCGGGCGCGACCATGCACACCTCGCGCTGGGATCATCGCCAGGACCTGCGAGGCAAGCGGGTGGCGATCATCGGCACCGGCGCCTCCGCGGTCCAGGTGATCCCGGAGATCGCCTCGCGGGTGGAACATCTGACGGTGTTCCAGCGCACGCCGATCTGGTGCCTGCCGCGCCCGGACCTGCCGTTGCCTCTCGCCGCCCGGCTGGCGTTGAAGGTCCCCGGCGGACGGACCGTGACCCGCCTGGTGAGTCAGACCTACGTGGAGGTCACCTTCCCGCTCGCCGCCCACTATCACCGCTCGTTGCCCACCGCCGCCATCGGTGAACGCGCGGGCCTGGCCCACCTGCGGCGTCAAGTGAAGGACCCCACCGTCCGGGACGCGCTCACCCCGCGATACGCCCTCGGGTGCAAACGGCCGAGCTTCTCCAACGACTATCTGTCGACCTTCAACCGTGCGAACGTGACCCTGGAAACCGCGGCGATCAGCGAGATCACCGCCACCGGTGTGCGCACCGCCACGGGTGCCGAACATCGCGCCGACGTGCTGATCCTCGCCACCGGCTTCAAGGTCATGGAATCGGGCAACATGCCGACCTATGACCTGCACGGCGTCGGTGGCCGCGATCTGGAGACCTGGTGGGACGAGAACCGGCTGCAAGCCTACGAGGGCGTGAGCGTTCCCGGCTTCCCGAACTTCTTCTCCATCATCGGCCCCTACGGCTACAACGGGGCCTCCTATTTCACGCTGATCGAGAACCAGACCCGCCACATCCTGCGCTGCCTGCACCACGCCAGGGCCAACGACGCGGACCGCATCGAGGTCACCGAGGAAGCCAACGACCGCTACTTCCGTGAGATGCTCGCCCGCCGCGGCGACCAGGTGTTCTGGGACGAAAGCTGCGTCACCGCCAACAGCTACTACTTCGACAAACACGGCGACGTCCCCCTACGTCCCACCTCCACCATCGAATCCGCCTGGCGCAGCGGTCATTTCCCACTCACCGACTACGTCTTCTCCTGATCGCATCGGCCGGCTCGGGCGGCGCGCAGTTCGTTGTTCACCCGCGAGACGACCGTGACAGCGCCGCATCGATCTCGTCGAGGTAGGCGCGAACCGGGCCTACGCTGAGAAGTCCACTCTGCGCCGTTGTTTCGGCCGCCGCGGGGGCCAGCTGGGTCCGGGCTCGGCGCATGGTCTCGCGATCGCCGACGGCGGTGGCCGCGTATGCCACGATGGCCCACAGTGCTTCGAACAGCAGGTCGCGCGGCGGGGATGTGATGGTGCGCAAGGCCTCTCGCGCACTGTCGAGCTCGCCCCGCGCGACGAGCAGGGCGGGCTCGACCCAGGATTTGTAGGGCCCCCAGTCCGTCTCGGGGTCGATCGTGGCGATCCTGCCGGTCTCGTGTCGCCGCAGAGCCAGGCTCAGCTGCGCCAGTGGCAACAGACCACGGTCGAGTCCCGGCATGCCTGCTCCGGTGAGTGAGGCGGCCGCTGTCACGTACGCGGCTTCCGCAACCGCGAGGTCTGTTGTCGCGCTGGCCCGTAAGGCGCGGTACCAGCTGGTGAACACCTCGACCAGCGGCAATTCATACCGCTGTGCCAGCGCGTCCGCTGCTTCGGCGTGCTGGTCGGCGCTCGTGTAATCCGCTGAGGCACACCGTGTTTGGATGAGGATGAGGTGGCCCAGTACCTCGTAGGTCGCGAGTTTGCTGTTGGCTGCCACCGCGATGATCTCGGTGCCGACAGCGTCACGCCGGTGCGCCAGTCCCGCTCGCTGGAAGCTCTGCATGAACACACCGTTGAGTGCGAAGGCCAGCAGGGCGGGGTCGTGCAGCCGCCGGGCGATCTCCTCGGCCTGACGGGCGGCACGCAGCGGGCGCAGTCCCGCCTCGGTCGGATCGCCCACCGGCAGGGCGCCGCGCGATTCGACGGCGATGGTCGCCAGCAGCCTGGCTCGATCGGCATCATCGTGGACGGGCAGGCGCAGGAGTGTCTTCTCGGCGATGCCAACGAGGCGTCGATCCTGCGCCGGGTCGTCGGAGCGGGTCCAGATCGCGGGGACGTCGTAGATGCCGATCACCCGCGCGGTCAGCTCGGCGTCACCGAGGTCGTCGGCGGCGACCACCGCCGAAATCCGGTGTGCGCGTGCGGCCGCGAGACCGCCGCCACCTGTTACCGCGAGATCGCGCATCAGGCCCGCGGTCGATTCCAGCCGCGTCCTCGTACGCGGCGGGACCGCGCTGTCGTAGGCGGCCCGCGCCTGTTCCCACACCCGCACCGTGGGGTCGGTCGCGACCGGGTCGAGGTATTCGGCCTGGCGGAGCAGGTCGTGTTCGAGGCGGCGCAAAGCTGGTCCGGGGTCGATGCCCAGATCATCGGCCAGCATCCGCCGTGCCCTGGCGAGAACCGCGAGCGCATCGGCCTGGCGGCCCGAACGGTAGAGGGCGGTGGCCAGCAGCCCCCATGCGTCTTCACGCCAGGGATGTTCGGCGACGTGCGCGTCGAGGTCGGGAACCGCCGCGGCGGCGGCACCCAGTGCCAATTGCGCCGCGCCGCGACGTTCGACGGCCAGCAACCGCTGCTCGGTGAGCCGCGACCGTTCGGCCTGCGCCCATCCGGCGTCGGCGAAGTCGGTATAGGCAGGCCCCTGCCACCAGCTCAGTGCGTCGGTGAGCAGCGAGAACGACTCTTCCGGCGGCAGGGCTGCCGCCGCACGCACCGCATCGTCGAATCGCCACGCGTCGACATCCTCCGGTTCGGGCCGCAGCGCGTAACCGAGCCCTTCGGTGACGAGCAGTCGTGGCGGTGTGCGGGGCGGACGATCGGGTTCGAGTGCGCGCCGCAATCCGGCGACGAAGGTACGGATCGCACCCACCGCGTTCGGAGGCGGCTCGTCCCACAGGTCCTCGACCAGGCGACCGACCGGAACGACCCGCCGGTGCGCGAGGATCAGCCGTGCGAGCACTTCGCGGTAGCGCGGACCGCGCAGCGTGACCGGCTCACCGCGCTCGTCGTGCGCGATGACCGGTCCGAGCACCTGAAACCGCATCAGGCCAATGTAGTGCGCGTTCATCGGCTGCTCATCGCGACACCGCACGCTCGAACTCGCTCCGCGCAGACCCCGCGGAACACCCTTCGAACGAAGCGAGAGCCCACGCGATGACCCGCACCATTCCCGGTTTCGACTACCACCGCGTCCCGGTCGCCGACGATGTCGCCCTCACCGTCGCCGTCGCCGGTGCGGGAACCCCGATCGTGCTGCTGCACGGCTTCCCGCAGACCCACCTGATGTGGCGTCACGTCGCCGCCGACCTGGCCGCCGACCACACGGTGATAGTCGCGGACCTGCGCGGCTACGGCGACAGCGACAAACCCGCCGAAGCAGGCAGCGACACCTACTCCAAGCGGCGCATGGCGGCCGACATCGTCGCTGCCGCCGCTGCCTTCGGCCACGACCGCTTCGCGCTCGCCGGTCACGACCGCGGCGCGCTGGTGGCCTTCCGCGCCGGGCTCGACCACCCGGACGCGGTTACCCATCTCGCCTGCTTGGACGTGCTGCCCACTCTCGACATGTGGGAAGTGCTGCACGGCGCCACCGCCGCCGTCGGGTTCCACCTGTACTTGATGGCACAGCCGCCCGGACTGCCCGAACAGATGATCTCCGCCAGCGCTGACGCGTTCTTCGCCTACTTCCTCGACCAGTGGGCGAAGACCCCCGACGCGATCCCCGCGCCCGTGCGCGCCGCGTACCTCGACGCCTGTCGTGACGCTGTCCCCTCGATCGTGGCCGACTATCGCGCCTCGGCAACCATCGATATCGACCACGACCGTGCCGACCGCGCGGCAGGCGCCAGACTGTCCATGCCCGTCACGGTCATGCAGCAGGACTGGGGCGCCGCGCTCGGATACGAAGCGGCGGCACTGTGGTCGAGCTGGGCGCCCGACCTCGACCACCGCACCGTCGACGCGGGTCACTTCATGGCCGAGGAGGACCCCCAGACCGTCACCGCCGCTCTGCGTGAGCTTCTCCGGCGCTGAGGACGGCGCGGCCCCGCTCAGTACGAGACGGTGAAGCGCAGGCCGACGAAGGTGTTCTCCGCCAGCGCGTCGACGATCGCGCTCGCGTAATCGCCCACGCTGATCCGGCTTTCACCAGCGGCGTCGACAATCGGGGTGTCGCGAGCCTCGGCGCGGTAGACGCCGGTCGCCTCGCCGGGGATCAGGTGAACGGGCGGCGGGCTGACATACGACCACCGGACCGGGGAGTCGGCGGCACGCAAGATTTCCAGCGCTTCGCACTGGTCACGGGCCGTCGCCAGGTACTGGGCGGGGAAGTCGGGCGAATCGACGAAACGGTGCCCCGGTGCGTATTCGAGGCTGCCGCCCCCGCCGAGGAACACCAGGCGGTCGACCCCGGCGAGGGGGAGTGCTTCCAGGAGGGTCTGCGCGCCACGCGGCACCAGTCGGTCATCGCCCTTGACGGCCGCGACGACGGCGTCGTGTCCCGCGACGGCGTTCTTGACCGAGGCCGCGTCGGTGACATCCACCGTGTCCCGGCCGAGCGCGGTGACCTGCATGCCGCGAGCGGTCGCCTCGCGGACGACCGCACCGCCGAGATTGCCCGTGGCGCCGATGACAGCGATCCTCATCGGCTTGCCCCGGTCCAGGCTGTCAACGAAATCGCTGATGAGCGGGGCGATTTCGGGAAGGTTCTCCTCGAGCGCGAAATGGCCGGTGTCGAAGAGATGGACGGTGGCGTCGGGCAGATCGCGGAGGTAGGCGTTGGCGCCCGCCTCGGGAAAGAAGGCGTCATTGCGACCCCACAGCACCAGCGTCGGCGGTCGGTGCTCGCGCAACCACTGCTGCCACACCGGGTAGAGCGCCACATTGGTGTGGTAGTCGAGGGCCAGGTGCGCCTGCGCGTCCTTGCGGCCGGGGAGGTCGAGAAAATGCTGGTCCAGGGTCCAGCCGTCGGGTGCGATGAGCTCGAGATCGGTGGTGCCGCCCTCGTATTGGCCGCGGGTGACGGGCAGTTCGAGGATCTGCCGAACGTTGTCCTCGGCGCCCGGCTGTCCCGGCTTGTTCGCGGTCATCGCGCGTGCCATGTCGGACAGGCCGTCGTCGTAGGTGTTCGCGTTCTGCACGATCAGTCCCGCGATCCGCGCGGGGCGGCGGGTGGCCAGGCGGAGGCCGACCGGACCGCCGAAGTCGAAGGCGTACAGCACGAATCGGTCCAGGGCGATCGCGTCGACAAAGCCTTCGACGACGTCGGCCAGCCGTTCGAAGGAATAGACGAAATCGTCGGGGACCTGGGTGTGCCCGAAACCGGGATAGTCGGGGGCGATCATCCGGAATCGGCCACCGAGGGCGTCCATGAGCCGGCGGAACTGGTGCGAGGCCGACGGAAAGCCGTGCAGCAGAAGCAGCGCCGGTGCGTTCGCGGGTCCGGTCTCTCGATAGAAGACCCGCACTCCGTCGACCTCGACGACCCTGTGCCTGATCTGCGGGACGTGCACTACCGCCATGTCGAAACCGGCCTCTCTGAACATATTTCGTAGACGGATCTATGATCAACAGTTCGCCGGGCGTGATCAACGACAAATCACCCAAGGGTCGTTAACCGGCGAGCAATGATCGAAGGCGGCCGTGGAGCGAAACGAGATCGAGGCGTTCCTGACGCTGTCGGAGGAACTGCATTTCGGCCGAACCGCCGAGCGGCTGCGGGTTTCCACAGCGCATGTCAGCAAGACGATCAAGGGGCTCGAACGTCAGGTCGGGGTGGCGCTGTTCGAACGGACCAGTCGCAAGGTCGCCCTCACCCCGGTCGGCCGTCAGTTGTGCGAAGAACTTCGCCCCGCCTACGAGCAGGTTCGGCGCAGCGTGCGCAACGCCGAACTGGCCGGGCGTGGCATCCAGGGCACCGTGCGGGTCGGCTATTTCGGATCGGCCGGTGGACGGTATCTGCTGGAAGTCGCCGAGCGCTTCGAGGCCAGGCATCCCGAATGCGCTGTGCGGATCACCGAATTGCAGCTCAGCGATGGTGCGAATCGGTTGCGCAGCGGCGAGGTCGACGCGATGCTGTGCTGCTTCCCGATGCGTGAGCCCGACATGACCATCGGCCCGCCGCTGATCTCCGAGGCCAAGATGCTCGCGGTCCCGGCCGGCCACATTCTCGCCCACAGACCAGCGCTGTCACTGGAAGACCTCGCCGATGCCGCGATGATCCAGAACCCGCCGCAGCTGCCCGCCTACTTCGACGAATTCCACCACCCCCGAAAGACCCCCTCCGGTCGCCCCATCCGGCCCGGCCCGACCGCCGCCACCTTCCAGGAGATCCTCGCCCTCGTCGGCGCGGGCAAAGGCGTCTACCTGACCACCGAACAAGCGCCCCTGTTCTACCTCCGCCCCGACGTCACCTTCATCCCTGTCACCGACGCCCCACCCCTCCAATTCGGCCTCGGCTGGCTCAACACCGGCCTCACCACCCGAGTACAGGCCTTCGCCCACACCGCATCCGCCACCGCCACCGCCACCGCCACCGCCACCCGATTCTGACTCTTCGACGCGGGACGGCGTGTGCCCTCGGCTATCGCGGCAGAAGTTGAAGGATGCCTTGGGTGGCCCGGCGAAACGGTTCGCTGGACTGTGCGCCGCGAGCAAGGACGTAGGCGCCTTGTCGGACAGCGAGAATCGTGGCGGCGAGGTCATCGACATCCAGGTTCGGGTCGAGTTCGCCGTTTCGTCTGCCCTCGGCGAGGACTTGCCGGATCTGATCCTGGATCCAGTCGAACGTCGCGGCAATCGGTGCTCGTAGCGAATCGTCGTCCACCACTGCCGCGTCTTGGACGAGCCGCCCGAGTCGGCAACCGCGCAGCACATTTTCGTCGAGGGTCAAGAAGGCCGAGACCTTCTCGCGGGTCGTGGACCCGCTGTCCAGCCGGACGGTGATCTGGTGTTTCAGCTCGTCGCTCATCTGCAGCTCGGCAGCGACAGCCAGGCCCGCCTTGCTCCGAAAATGGTGGTACATGCTGCCTTGTCCCGCACCGGCGAGCTCTTGGACCGCTCGCGGACTCGTGCCCGAGTAGCCGCGCTCCCACAGCAGGGTGTGCATGCTCTCGATCAAACGCTCGGCCGTAGTCATCGCACAACTGTACCTATCAGTAGGTACAGTATCGATCTGTACTCATAGGTACAGGACCGACGAAAGGCGGCGCGATGGGGGAAGCGGGGTCGGAACCGGCGTCCGTGACAGTGGACGAGTCCGCGCAGTCGGGCGGGAGTCGCGAGCGGTCGCCGAACACGACCGCCGCCCTGGCCGCAATCTGTCTGGGGTTCTTCATGATTCTGCTGGACGGCAGCGCGCTGAATATCGCGTTGCCGTCGATTCGGGCCGAGACAGGCGGGTCGATGGCGGCTCTGCAGTGGCTGGTGAACGTCTACACGATTCCGCTGGCCGCGCTGCTGCTCAGCGCGGGAACGCTGGCTGATCGGCTCGGCGCCCGCCGGGTGTTTGCCTGGGCGCTGGGCGGATTCACCGTCGCGTCACTGATCTGTGCGGTGAGTGCGACCTTGCCGGTGCTCCTCGTCGCCCGGTGCTTTCAAGGGATCTTCGCGGCCGGAGTCCTGCCCACCACGCTCGCGATCATCGCCCGGATGTATCCGGACGCGACGCAGCGCGCACGCGCGATCACCGTGTGGGGCGCGACCGGCGGTGTCGCACTGGTTGCCGGGCCGATCGGTGGCGGGCTGCTCACCGAGGCGCTGGGCTGGCGGTCCATCTTCTTGCTCAACGTGCCGATCGGAGCGGCGGCGCTGTGGCTGACCTGGCGGCACATCACCGAAACCGCACGCCGTGACGACGAATCCTTCGACTGGACAGGCCAGCTCCTGGCGATCGCGGGTCTGGGGACACTCGTCGGCGGTCTGATCGAAGGTGGTGAACGTGGCTGGTCGTCGCCGTTGACGCTGGTACTTCTTGCCGCGTCCGCGCTGTTCCTTTCGGGGTTCGTCGGGGCCGAATCGCGGGTTGCGTCGCCGGTCCTGCCGTTGACGATGTTGCGCAGCGCATCCTTCTCCGCCTCGATCGCGAACGGGTTCGCCTTCCAATTCGGCGCCTACGGGCTGCAATTCATGCTCGCTGTGTTCCTGCAGACGCAGTGGGGCTACGACGCCCGCACCACCGGATTGTTCTTCCTGCCGTTCGCTGTTCTGTGGACGTTCGCGACCCTGGTACTCAACCGCCGGTGGGCGGACCGTGGGATGAGGTGGCTACTGATCACGGGGTCGCTCACCGCCGGGGTCGGGGCCGTCGTGTGTTCGGCTGTGGGAGAGCCGGACAGGTGGCCGGTGGTGCTGGTCGGCTCCGCGATCGTCGGATTCGGGTGCGGACTTTTCGGGCCCAGCAGCAACGGCGCGGCGATGGCCTCCGCGGACCCGCGCTATGCCGGTTTGGCATCCGGAGTCCTCAATACCTCGCGTCAGGTCGGAATGGCGATCGGCATCGCACTGTTGGGGGCGTGCCTGGCCGCTCCGGATCCGATCTTCGGCGCGCGCATCGGGATTACCCTGACAGTGGTGTGTTTCGTCGCGATAGCGGTGCTGAGCATGCGCTACGTTCCGCGCCGCAGCACGGCGCACTGATCCGATGCAGT
This sequence comes from Nocardia sp. NPDC055002, assembly GCF_053608825.1. Classification (NCBI taxonomy): domain Bacteria; kingdom Bacillati; phylum Actinomycetota; class Actinomycetes; order Mycobacteriales; family Nocardiaceae; genus Nocardia; species Nocardia sp. NPDC055002. The sequence goes on along the minus strand of NZ_JBSGWE010000001.1, from coordinate 1,487,890 downwards.
CCGGACCGTGCAATCGGGTCAGGGTTCGGAGGCTCGTTGTTCGGCGCGGTGGGTGAGTGCATCGACGATGCGTTGCCAGGCGGGGGAGGACTCCGAGATGCGGGAAGCGACCAGTTCGGTGGAGCGGGTGCGGCCGCGGGTGTGGGCGATTTCCCAGGCGTCGAGGTCGTCGATGAGGCGGTCGAGGCGTGGGTCGTGGGGGTGCCAGTCGACCGATTCATCGACCGCGCGGTACAGGCGGGTGGTTTCCGGGTCGTCGAATTCGGCGTTCTTCTCCCGGATCCGGTGCGGGATCGCGTCGGCGTCCAGCGCTTGCAACAAGATCCAGGCGTCACGCTCGAGGCGCATCCGTTGTTCGCTGATGCCGAGACCGCGCATCCGGTTCAACAGGGTGACCACCTCGCCGGGGAGGAAAAGGCTTTCCCCGCTCGCCAGTTCGGCGATCCGGTGGCGGTACTCGGCGAGCTGATCGATCTTGCGCTGGAGCGCGGTGTCGATCTCGCTGATGGCTGTGGCGAATTCGGCCGGCTGGGCGTGGAGCAGCGCGTCGATCCGCGACAGCGGAACGCCCGCGTCGGCGAGGGTTCTGATCCGGATGAGATCGACCGCCGCCTGCGCGGGGTAGCGGCGATAGCCGGAGGCGTCGCGCTCGGGCTCGGGCAACAGGCCGACCTGGTGGTAGTGGCGTACGGTGCGCACGGTCACGCCGGCGGTCGCCGCGAGTTGGCCGATGGTGAGCACCGCGTCGATCCTAGCGGCGACGAACCTGGTCGATGACATCGCGGATCGCCTCGACCACGGCATCGGGGCGATCGAAGCAGAGCCGGTGATGCACGGTGTCGGTGAGAATTCGCTGTTGCCCCTGGGAAACCCCGCGCACCACAGCGGCGTCCATTCGCCGCCTGCCGTCGTGGATCTCGGCCAGCGCCTCGGGCGACTGGTGAGGGTCCGGGCCCAGCACGCTGAGCACCACCAGCGGAACATCGGGAAGGTTCGGCCCGGCGTGCAATTCGGCGGCCAGTTCCGGCAGCCCGTCGCGCTCGGCGAAGCCCGCCCGGATCGATTCGTCGCTCGTCTTGGCCTCCGTCAGCGCTCGCCGCACCGGTTCCGGGTAGTCCGCGAGCAGCTCGGCGCGCATCTCGCGAAGGGCTGTGCGCAGGTGTTGGAGCTGCTCGGCGTCGGGCGCGGGCGCCGCGGCCGCGGCCAGTCCCATCGCCGGTGGCATGAACTCGTCCCAGTCTCGGTGCAAGCCGTCCATCCAGACCAGTCCGGCCACTTGCCGCGGGTACAGCTGCGCGAACCGGTGCGCGTAGAGGCATCCGAGTGAGTGGGCAGCGAGAACATAAGGGCCGCGAAGTTCGTCGAGAGTGCCCAGCAGCTGGTGCAATTCTGTGGCGACCGCGGTGGCGGTACGGGGCAGGGGCAGCGGATCGCTGTAGCCGGTGCCGCCGCGGTCGTACACCACGGCACTGGTGAACTGCGAAACCTGCTGCTGCACAACGAAATAGTCGAGGCCGATCGCGCTCGCACCGGGCAGGAAGACCACCGCCGGTCCACCGCTGCCCGACCGATGGACGAAAAGGCGATTGCCGTCGATCTCGGTGAACCCGCCGACCGGCGGTGCGGGCTTCGTCGAGGAGATGTCGTTGTTCGTCATGCGACAAGAGTGCAACCCTGACGCTGCGTCAAGGTCAACCTCTGCGTCGGCTACAGCGCGAGCGGAGGCGCGGCAGTGGTGGGTGTGGCCGGCGGGCGGTAGGTGCGCCACGCTTGCGCGAGGCGATCGACCGCGGTGGTGAGGGTCTCCAGCGGATGCAGGAAGTGGATCCGCAGATACCGTTCGCTGCCACCGGTCGGATCGAGACCACCGCCCGCCAGGATCGAAACACGATGTCGCAGTGCGGCTTGTGCGAAGGAAGGGCCGTCGCCGCGCGGCAGCCGGATCCAGAGAGTCTGTCCGCCCCGGACCGGCGGCACGTCCCATTCGGGGATCCGGCGCGCGAGCTCGGCGCGCAGGTGGTCGTGGCGACGTTCGCGTTCGGCGGCCTGGGTGCGCAGCATGCCGTCGAGGCGGGGGAGTAGCTCGGCCGCGGCCAGCTGGGCAGGAAGATTGCCGCCGAGATCGTGCACCGCGCGCAGTCTGGCGAGCTTGGCGACGACGGGGGCCTCCGCGCGGATCCAGCCGATACGCAGTCCGCCCCAGACACTCTTGCTCAGCGATCCGATGGTGATCACGGTGTCGGCGAACACGGCAAGGGGCGGCGGAGTCTCATGGCCCGGGAAGCCGAGTTCGGCGAGCACCTCGTCATCGATCAGCGGAATCCTTTCCGCTGCTGATGTTTCCGCGAGGCCGCGGCGCGCGAGCGTGGAAAGCACCGACCCTGTCGGGTTCTGATAGGTGGGGATCACGTAGGCGAGAGCGGGCCGGCGGTCTCGGATCGCACCCGCGAAACCGTGCAGTCCGGGCGGCGCTCCGGAGACGACCGCCGCTTCCGCGCGAAAGGCTTCCAACGCGCCCGGGTAGGTCGGGGCTTCCACGAGGACGCGATCGCCGGGCCGAAGGTAAGCCCGGGCGAGCAACGACAGTGCTTGTTGCCCACCGGCGGTGACGAGGATCTGCCCGGCCTCGGTCGGCAGGCCGCGCCCCCGGTAGTACTCGGCGACGGCCTCCCGAAGCGCCGGATGGCCCGACGGGTAGTAGCCGATGTCGTCGGTCGTCGCGGCCAGCGCGGGCAGCATCGCCGCATAGGACTCGGCCAGTTCGACCGGCGGCCGGTCCGGTGCCGCGCAGGCCAGCGAGATCACGTCGGACCGCGGCTCGAGCAGGTCCAGAAACATCGGCTCACTCGTGGTCGCCGGCGGATCGACCCGTGGCGTCCCCGCGACCCGGGTGCCACTGCCCTGCCGCCGCACGATCCGGCCTTCGTCCTGCAGCAGGTCGTAGGCCGCTACCACGGTGCTCCGCCCGACCGACAAGGCGACGGCGAGTGTCCGATCCGGCGGCAGCAGCGCCCCCGGCGCCAGTTCGCCGTCCTCGATCAGCGCGCGCAAACCGGCCGCGAGCAGGGCATACAGCGGTCCGCGCCCCGCCGACCAGCGGCCGAGCCGATCTGTCACGTCAATTGGTTCCATAGGCAAACCAATTATGCTCGATTGGCGCTGGATCGGCGCCCCGCGCGGCCCGACGATGATCACCATGACAGTCTCGAGCACCACCGGTTCCGTCTCGATCCCCGCGGCCATCGCCGCCCTGCCCGGCCCGTTCCAGCAGCACGAGCTGGCAACGGTCAACGACACCGTCGTCCGCGTCGCCCGGCTGGCGGGTGAGTTTCCCTGGCACCACCACGACGAAGACGAACTCTTCCTTTGCTGGGACGGCACGTTCCGCATCGAACTGGCAGACCGCGCACCGGTGATCCTGCGACCCGGCGAACTATTCGTGGTGCCCAAAGGAATTCGGCATCGGCCGGTCGCCGACGAGGTCGCGCACGTGCTGTTGATCGAGCGTCCGGAGACCGCGCAGTACGGCAACTGAACGCTGTGGGCACGTCACACCCGCGAAGTCACCGTCCCGGATTCGACGGGCACCGTGCGAAGTAGTTCGGCCACTTCCGTGGGTGTGGCGGACGGAAAGAGCTGCCGCACACCGATCATCGCCAGGAGCCGGTCCTGATCGGCACCGACGCCCATCCGCGACACCACATCGTGGGCGGCGCGGTTGGCCTCGGCGATCTCGTCGGCTTTGCTCAAGCGGGTGAGGTTCTCGCCCACGATCTTGTCGAGGTCGGTGGAACGTTTGTAGAACAGCGCGGTGATCCCGACCGGTACCGCGCCCATGATCGAGGTCGCGGCGGCGGCGTCGCGATTGCCGAACGCCACCATTGACGCCGCGGCGAGGACTACCACCACTCCGCAGCAACCGCTGATCATGTACGCCCAGAAGAACGCCGTGCTCTGCGCCATCGCACTGCGTACCTGGCGAAGGTATTCCTCTGTTCGATGACGCGGCGTCCCGGTGTCGCCGGTGGTCGGGTCCGCTGTTTCCGAGACGCCGGGGGCAGCAGTGTCGCCGGTCATCGTGACTTCGATGGCCCGCTTGCTGATGCGGCGACTGAATGTCGCGGAGAACCACGCTGACACCGCGGCGATCATCGTGGGGATCAGCCCACCCACCCCGATCAAGGCCAAGACTTCGTCCACCGTATTCCCCCGACTCAAGCGCCGACACCCCTGTGAACGTTCACGCGCACTCTACCGCGCGCCGGTTATCCACTCGCACAGGGCGATCGGTGCTCATCGTTCGGCCGTCGGCTTGGTTGCCGGGTCGAAGAGGAACGAGATCCGCTCCATCCTCGGTTTGAATAAGGCCTCTTGTTAGAAACAAGTCATCGTGCTGTAATCAGCGTCACCTAGAAGAGGAGACGCCATGCAGCGCAGCACGGCAGCCACCGTCCGCCCGGGGTGGGGACGCAGGCTCGGAACGAGGTGGGCGGCGGTGCCCTTGGCGGCGGTGTGCCTGGCGATGTCGGGCGTCGGCACCGCCGCCGGTGACCCGTATCCGAGTTTCCCGCCGGATCAGAACCAGCTCCCGCAGCTGCCCGCCGAACCTCAGCTCTACGACATGCTGCCGATCCCGGTGCCCGCCGAGGATCCCTGGTACGACGACCCGGCGGACCTCGATTCCTATTCGCCCGGCCAGATCATCCGTTCCCGAACGGTGCAGACACGCCTGCTCGGCCTACCGTTCCCGGTGCATACCGAACAGCTGCTGTTCCGCAGCAACGACGTGCACGACAACCCGATCGCGACCGCGACCTCGGTGATCGTTCCCGGTATCCCGTGGTCGGGCAGTCCGCGGCCGGTGGTGTCCTTCCAGGAGGCCATCGACGCGACCGACTCGTCGTGCAACCCGTCCTACACATTGCAGACGGGCACGATGAAAGAGGCCGCGCTGGCGGTGTATTGGCTCGCGCAGGGGTTCGCCATCAATGTCGCCGACTTCGACGGCAAGTTCAATACCTTCAACACCTACGACGAAGGCAAAATGGTGCTCGACAGTCTGCGCGCCATGAAGAACTCGGCATTGGGCCTGACGGACTCCGGGATCGCGCTCTACGGGTACTCCGGCGGCGGCTCCGGTTCGATCCGGGCGGCTGAACTCCGCGGGAGCTACGCCCCCGATGTGCGGTTGCTCGGCACCGCGGTGGGTGGATTCCCCGCCGATCTGCGAGCACAGGCCCGGTACGCGATCGCCCAGCAGCCGGGCCTCACCGGCGCCAGTAATTTCACGATGTGGCTCGGGTTCGCCGCGTTGTCGCGGGAATTTCCCGACCAGTTCGACGCGAGGGAATTGCTCACCCCGGAAGGGCAGGCGATCGTGGCGGATATGCGCAGTCGTTGCGTTTACACGATCGCCGCCGCCGGCGCGTACCGGCCGATCAGTGCCTATTTCCAGCCGGGGAAGTCACTCGAAACGGCACCGGGTGTGATGGAGGTTCTCGCAGACCAGAGTCTGGGACACCATATTCCGGACAGCCCGATCTTCTGGTGGCACGGAATCTGGGACGAACTGATCCCGACGTCGGCGGTACTACCGACGGTGAACGACTACTGGAACCGGGGCGCGGATCTGCGGTTCTACACGATGCCGCTGCCGGAACACATCGTCAATGCCGTCGCGGGCTGGCCGCCCGCGGTCGCCTGGACCAGTGCGGTGCTGCGCGGTCTCCCGCCGGGCGAGCGATTCAAAGCCGATATCCCGCTGCCCAACTGAAACGAAAACAGCACGGCGCGCGGAGGGAATGCGCGCCGTGCTGTTTTCGAACCGAAACTTTACGCCGAGGCCTGCTCATAGGCCGAGATTACGTCCGCCGAGATCCTGCCGCGGCTGGACACCGTGTGTCCGTTCTGCGAAGCCCACGCCCGGATCTCGGTGAGATCGTTGCGCCGGGTGGATTCTGCCGCCGGTGCCGCGCCGAGACGACGTGCGGCGCCTGCCTTCGCGCGGCCGGTGCGACGCGCGTACGGAACCCACTGTTCGAACACCTCACGCAACTGTGCCGCGTTGGCATCCGACAGGTCGATTTCGTAGGCCGCCCCATCGATTCCGAATGTGACAGTCGCATCGGCAGCGGACGTGCCATCGAAATCATCGACAAGTGTGACAACGACTTTGCGCGCCATGGGAGTCCTGTTCGTTCGGGTGCCGAGAATTACCGTCGTTGATCTTAGTTGACGACGGTGCGGGTTATTCGCTCGGCATCGGTCGCGATCAGCTCGCCCGGCGTTGCGGCTCACCACGGTAGCGGGTGTAGCCGCCGTCGACTTTCAGTAGCTTCCACAACTGTCGGGTCACCGGGTTCATCATGCCGAGTTCGTCGACCAGCGTTCGGATGTCGCCGAAGAATCCGCTGAGGATCCGACGGGAGGTGGGGCTGCGCCAGAACGCGTCGTCGAATACCTCGTCGGGGATGTCGAACTTGGTGGCGAAGGATTTCGACGGCTTGACCAGTTCGTCGGCCAGCCAGCGCATCGCGATCGGGAACGCCACCGCGCAGACCGCGGTGCGTACCGGGCCCATGCGGGCGATGTGGGTGCGCAGGAACTCGTTGGCGAACGAGATGTGGCGCGCCTCCTCGGCGATATGGATCTGCATGATCCGCAGGAGGGCGGGCTGGGTCTCTTTGTCGGAGCGGATCAGCGCCTTCTGATAGTGATCGATCGGTTCCTCACCGCCGAGGATGCCGATGAACAGAATGGCCCAGAAGTAGCCGCCCGCGACACCGATGAACGGTGACATCACCCGGAACATCGGCCGCATGCCCGGCACATCGTCACCGATGCGATTGACCAGCTCCTGGAACATCTGGATGTGGTTGCACTCCTCGGTCATCTCGTGGAGGCAGTACCGGAATTCGGGGGAGCCGTTGGGCAAGGTCATGGCGTACTGCATCATCCCGCGGATCAGGATGGATTCGAATGCGAGCCCGACCTTGGCCGCGTTGGCTTGTCGCCACCGCCCTATCTCGATCCGGCGCTCCAGCGGCAGGTTCTGATACCAGCTCGTGGCGCCGAGCGGGTCGAGCTCGTCGGAGAGCACCCAGCGAGGATCGTCGCGATCGATCGCCAGTTCCGGTGCGTCCCAGTCGATGTCGAGGTAGGGGTCGAACCGGCGATGGACCGACCCTTCCGACAGTGTGTGCAGGGTTTCGGCGTACTCGGCAGCCGCGGTTTTCGAGAACGTCATTGTTTCTCTCCGTTGTCACCTGGACAGCCATCGAGCGGCTGATCCTCAATGTAAATGTAACGCACTGTCGCAGGTAATTCTAGGGGGATTCAGTCGGCGCGCGGGATGCGTCCGTCGACGTCGGTGAATCCGTAGTCCTCGGCGAGGTCGGCGACTTTCCAGGACTTCCCGGAGCGAGTCGACCGGCCCGGGTCGGCGGCCAGTGCCACCACGGCCCGCCCGGGGAAACGCGGGGTCTCGGCGGTGTCGAGATCGAAGGAGCCCTCGCCGGGCAGGGTCACCCGACGGTGGCCGTGCTCGTCGGCCGGAATCAGTTGCAGCAGTTCGGTATCGACGATTCCCGGCCAGATCGAGACGGCGGTCGCGCCGGTGCCGTTCAGATCGTGGGCGAGATCGGCGGTGAGGCGATCCAGTGCGGTCTTGCCGACGCCGTAGACGGCATTGTGCATGTACCGCCGCGCGCCGGGGGAGGAGACATTGACGATTAGCCCGGCCGACTCGATCAGCAGTGGCGCGGCGAAAACGCTGGCCACGTAGTGCGACCGCACGCCGATTTCGAAGGTCTCGTCCCAGGCCCTGGGCGGCACGTCCCAGAACTTGCGGCCCAGCCAGCGGGCGGCGGCGGGGGAGTTGTAGACGTTGTTGACCAGTACGTCGAGGCGGCCCTGTTCCACGCGGATCCGGGCGAAGAGCCGCTCGACCGCGTCGTCGTCGCGGTGATCGCAGACCGCCGCGACGCCGTGCCCGCCGAACTCGGTGACCATCGCGGCGGTCTCGTGCACGGTGCCGGGCAGTCTGCCCGGCTCGGTGGTGCGCCCGGTGACGTACACGGTCGCGCCTGCCGCGCCCAATTCGAGGGCGATGCCTTTGCCGATGCCGCGACTTGCCCCGGTGACGACCGCGACGCGCCCGGCCAGAATCTTGGGTGTTCCGCTCATGACCTCAGGACACTACCGTCAAACCAGAACACGTTCTAGAAATTGGAGGCGGTAGTGGAGCAGAGATTCCTCGACACGGGCGGAATCCGGATGCATGTCACCGAGCAGGGGCAGGGCTACCCGGTCGTGTTCTGTCACGGCTTTCCGCACACCGGGTTCATCTGGCACCGGCAGATCGCAGCCGTGGCCGAGGCGGGATTCCGGGCTATCGCGCCCGACCTGCGCGGGTACGGCCGAACCGAGGCGCCCGCTGATGTCGCCGCCTATACCAACGCGGCCGTGATCGGCGACCTCCTGGCGCTACTCGATGACATCGGCGCCGAGAAGGCCGTGTTCGTCGGCCTCGATTTCGGTGCCCAACTGGTGTGGGAACTGTCGCTGCGCGCCCCCGAGCGGGTCGAAGCCGTCGTGGTGCTGAACAATCCGTACTCGCCGCGCCCGCCGCGCCCGCCCTCGGCGTTCTGGACCAAGGCCGCCCAGCGGCACTTCCTGCACCTGTCCTACTTCCAGGAACCCGGCGTCGCCGATGTCGAACTCGCCGCGCGGCCGAGGGAATTCCTGTCCCGCGTCTACTTCTCCCTCTCCGGCGACTACCACTATCTCGACACCTGGAAGAACCCGCCGGGTCTGGGTTACCTGGATGTGCTGCCCCAGGCGCCCGCGCTGCCGTGGGCCTGGCTCACGGAGGACGAATTCGACACCCTCGCCGCCGAATTCGAACGGACCGGTTTCACCGGAGGCCTGAACTGGTACCGCAACCTGGATCGCAACTGGGAGCTCACCGAGCCCTTCGCCGACGCCCGGATCGAGGTGCCGACGTACTTCCTCTACGGCGAGAACGACCCCGACATGGAGGGCTTCAGCGGTCGTGACCCCCTCGCCACGCTCCGTGCCAATGTCACCGATCTCCGCGCGGTCGTGGAACTTCCGGGCGCAGGCCACCTCGTGCACCTCGAGCGAACCGACGCGGTCAACGATTTCCTGATCGCCGCGCTGCGGGAAGTCGGTGTCGGTCAGCGCGCGCGGTCGTAGGTCGGGGCGATCTCGCCCAGCTCGCCGACCTCGCGATGCCCGAGCGTCCACCGCTGCCCTGCGATCCCGTTCCGCGGCAACCGATTCTGCTGCGAGGGCGGCACGGCATCGCTCCACGGCATCGCGCTCGGCCGGAAGACGCAAAGTGGCGGTACTTTTGGTGGGCGCACGCCAGGCGGACCACCGGAAAGGATGCGGCCTCTTGGAGATGGCGCTCGGAACCGATGAACGGGCGGCGAGCTAGTGTTCGCGCGCTGGGGTGATCTGATCCATCGATTCCGGTTCGCGGTACTCGGCGTCGTCGTGGCCGCATTGCTGGCGCTCGGCGGATACGGCCTGGGTCTGCACGATGAGCTGAGCTCCGGCGGCATGGACGATCCCGGCTCGGAATCCGCGCTGGCAGGGCGCTTGGCCGACAGCGCGTTCGGTCGCAACCACGACCTCGATGTGGTGGTGCTCTACACCGCGCCGCCCGGCAGGACCGTCGACGATCCCGAGTTCGGCCGCAAGATCGTCGACAACCTCAACAGCCTGCCTCGTGCGTACCCCGGTGCGATCGCCGGCGTCAACGGCGCCTACTGGCCGACGGAAACGGGCCGGGCGAGTGGTTCCCTGTTCGCCACCGGCGACCGCACCCGCGCGGTCGCCGCCGTGGCCATCGTCGGCGACAACGACACCGAGATGCTGCGCAACACCAGAAAGGTGAAGGACGCCTTCGCGATTCCCGGCGTCGATGTGCAGGTGGGCGGCCTGCAACCGGTGGCGGGAACACTCAACGACACCCTGTCCGACGACATCCGGCGGATGGAAGTCCTCGCCTTCCCGGTGGTCGCGCTGCTGCTGTTCTTCATCTTCGGCGGTGTGGTCGCGGCCGCGCTGCCGTTGATCGTGGGTGGGTTGACGATGGCGGGTGCGAGCGGGATCGTGCGCACCTTCACCTACGTCACCGAGGTGAACTCTTTCGTCGCGCCGGTGGTTTCGATGATCGGCGCCGGATTGGCCATCGACTACGGGCTGTTCATCGTGAGCCGCTTCCGTGAGGAACTCGCCGAAGGCTACGACACCGCGTCGGCGGTGCGGCGCACGATGACGACGGCGGGACGCACCGTGGTGTACTCCGCGACGATGATCATCGCCAGCGCGGGCGGCATGCTGTTGTTCCCGCAGGGGTTCCTGAAATCCATCGCCTACGGCGCGATCGCGACCGTGTCGCTGGCGGCGCTCACCGCGATCACCTTGCTGCCCGCGATGCTCGCGATCCTCGGTGCGCGCGTAGATCTGTGGGGCAGCAGACGGCTCCGGCGAACGAAGTCCGCGCACGAGGTGGAGAACGGTTTCTGGGGTCGTAGCACCCAGTGGGTGATGCGGCATCCGGTGAAGGTCGCGGGTGTGCTGTGCGTGGTGCTGGTGCTGCTGATCCTGCCCGCCCGCAACCTCGCCTTCGGTGGCTTCAGCGAACGATATCTACCGCCGGACAACAGCACTCGCGTCGCGCAGGAGCAGATCGACGCGACCTTCCCCGGCCGCCGATCGGATCCGATCGACCTGATCTTCGTCTCCGGCGACAGCGTCGCGATCGGTGCGGCCCTGAAACTGGCCAACCGGGCACCCGGGCTGGCGGCGAAGTTCGAACTGCCGTCGCGCTCGCCGGTGCAGTCCGATGTCTACCGCACCACAACGACGCTCACAGACTCCGATGCGGCCGGTGACACCATCGAATACCTGCGCGGCATCGAACTTCCCGACGGGGTCCAGATGCTCGTCGGCGGTGTCCCCACCATCCAGAAGGACAGCATCGACGCGCTGCTCGAGCGCATCCCGTGGATGATCGCGCTCGTTCTGCTCGTCACCACACTGCTGATGTTCCTGACCTTCGGTTCGCTGATCCTGCCGATCAAGGCCGCGCTCATGAGCGCGCTCGGTCTCGGCTCGACGCTGGGCATCCTCACCTTGATCTTCATCGACGGTCACGGCGCGAGCCTGCTGAACTCCACCCCGCAACCCATCCAGGCCAACATGCTGGTGATGATCATCGCCATCATCTACGGCCTGTCCACCGACTACGAGGTCTTCCTGCTCTCGCGGATGGTCGAAGCGCGGGCCGCGGGTGCCTCCACGACGGAGGCTGTGCGTATCGGCACCGCTCACACCGGCCGCATCATCACCGCCGCCGCCCTGATCCTGCTCGTCGTCACCGGCGCCTTCGCCTTCTCCGACCTTGTCCTGATGCAATACGTCGCTTACGGCATGATCGCCGCGCTCATCATCGACGCCACCGTCCTGCGCATGCTCCTGGTCCCCGCGACGATGAAACTGCTCGGCGACGACTGCTGGTGGGCCCCCACCTGGATGAAGGCCGTCCACGCCAGGTTCGGACTGGGCGAATCACCGTCCTCGGCAACGACAGCGGCAGATTGTCGGACCTCTGACATACGGTGACCGAAGATCTGTCACGCCGTGTGTTCGGTTGCCATGAACGGAGTAATGATGAGCCGCCATATTCAGATCACCTTCGACGCGCACGATCCCGCCGCGCTGTCGACCTTCTGGCGGGATGCGCTGGGGTACGTGCATCCGGGGCCGCCGGGGGTCGAGGTGCCCGCCGGGGTGGATCCGCTCGTTGTGTGGGATCAGTTTCTCGCGCGGATCGGGGTTCCGGCGGAGGAGCGGAACTCGAAATCGGCGATCGAGGATCCGGACGGTCATGGTCCGCGGGTGTTCTTCCAGCGGGTACCCGAGGGCAAGGTCGCGAAGAACCGGGTTCACCTCGATGTGCGGGCGGCGCCCGGGTTGCAGGGGGACGAGCGGATGGCGGCGTTGGAGACCGAGTGCGCGCGACTGGTCGCGCTGGGTGCTAAGCGGGTCGAGCGCTTCGAGCCCGAGCCGCCGATGAGTGCCGGGTGGATCGTGTTGGCCGACCCCGAAGGCAACGAGTTCTGCCTCGATTAAATTTGACACTCTTGTCAGAGTTAGCGGCGGGCGGCTAACTTCGACCTCATGAAACACGCTCCGATACGCGCACTGGCCCTGCTCACCACCGGTCTTCTCGCCGGTGCGTTCGGCTACGGTGCCGCGAATCTGGTCCCGACTTTTCATCGGGTCCCGCTGCAGATGCGCCTGGAATTCCACACCGAGCTCATGCAGAACAACAGCATCAGCATGCAACTCACCATGGCCGCCGCCGCGCTGAGTTGCCTCGTCCTGGCCGTCGTGCAGGCGGGCAGGGACCGGGTGCTCGCCGCGGCGGCCGCGCTACTCGTCGTCGGATCGTTCCTCATCACCAGGCTCGGCAACGTGCCGATCAACCACAAGATCAACGCCTGGGCTGTCGACGGGGCGCCCGCCGATTACGCCGACATCCTCGCGCGGTGGGATCTGTTCCACTTCCTGCGGACCGGGACAGCGCTGGCCGCGTTCGCGCTGATCATCGGCCTGGTGGTGTGGCGTGCCGAGGAGCAGAAGCGAGAGTTTCGCCGTGCGGACGAGGGGGTCGGCGCTACCGTGGGTTGACCACGACGACGTGGTCACGTGGCTGCCATCGGAAGGAAGCCCCGCGATGCGGTATTTCGACTTTCGCGGAACGTCGATCGCCTATGACGAGGCGGGTGCGGGCCCCCCGATCGTCTTCCTGCACAACCTCGGCGGCGACCGCCACATCTGGCGCGCGCAAGTCGATGCGCTGCGGCAGACGCATCGGGTCTTCGCGATCGACCTCATCGGCTACGGCGATTCCGGCGCTCCCGACGACGGATACACCGTCGAGAACTATCTGGCCATGGTCACCGCGTTCTTCGAGGAGCAGGATCTGCGCGATGTGACGCTGGTCGGCCACTGTTTCGGCAGCGCGCTGTCGCTGCTCTACACGCAGCGCAATCCCGACCGGGTGCGGTCACTGGTGCTGAGCAGCCCGCTGACCCCGGCCACGCTGCGGCCGACCCGCACCGCATGGGCGGCCCGACTGGGTCGGCGCGTGCACATCGACTCACTGCTTGCCCGCGTCCGCATTCCCGGCCCGCTGGCGGGACTGATCGTGGCAGAACAGCTGGGTTCGGAGAAAGCGCCGCACGCGACGGACATCGTCGCGCACTTGCGCGAGAGCTGGACCGAACCCCGCCGGCTGATGGTCACCGCCGCGATCTCCCGGGAGATCCCGCGGCTCGGCGAACTGGACGAGTTCGTGCCGCCCCACGACTTTCCGCCCATCACCACGGTCTGGGGCAGCCGCAATCGAGTGCTGTGCGCTCGCGCCGGCGCCACGCTGAACCGCACGTTGGCGCCGTCGCGGGCGATCGTCGTCGAGGGCGCGGGGCACCTGGTGATGGTCGAGGCGCCCGATCAGGTCACCGCCGCGGTGCGCGCCGCGACGACGGGCGCCCGCGTCGTCGATTCCTAGTACGAACGGATCACCGCCGGGCGCGAATTCCACGCCACCGCGACATGCGGCGGAGCGGGCGCTGTTGCTCGGTGAACCGAACTTGTCGGTGCGCGAAGTTAGTCTGCTCTCATGGACGGACCGGACTCTGCGCTACGCCGCTTGACCCGCGAGGCAGGAAAGCTGTTGCGGCCCTATGGCTTTCACGGAACGGAAGCATCCTGGACCCAGGTCGCCGAAGGCGGGGTCGCCTCGATCCGCCGCACTCGCGTCCAGCGGACCTGGACAGACGGTCAGCAGGCGCTCGGATTCGGCCTCGAGCTCAGCGCGACGCCGACCGCCTGGTGGGAATTCTGCGCATGGCGTGACGCTGCGCGCGACCTCCCGCCCGCGGCGCTCGAACAAGCCACCGGGCCCGGAGTGATCGACAACCACGGCCTGAGCGCGGAGCTGACCGAGTTGTGGTGGCTGCGTGTCGATCCGGCCCACCGGGAGCGGCCCGCACTCCAGGCCGACGTCGACGCCGTACGCGCCGACTTGCCGGTGCGCGTCCATGCCTACGCGCGCCGGGCACTGCGATTGCTCGAACCGGACGCCTATCTGGACGAACTGCTGGCGGACCCGAATCCGCGGCCTGCCGTGCTGGAGGCGATCATCGTTCTGCTCGCCGAACACGGACCCGGACCGCGACTCGACGATGCGGTGAACCAGTTCCGATCATCGGTCGCCGACCCGAACGAGTCGGGCGCCGAGGACGTCATCGCCTACCTGCGCGGCCGAGCCGTCCCCGTCTGAGCGCCCTGCTCGGGCAGCCGGACGGACGGCTCGCCATTATCATTCCGCCCGTGGGAGATGCGGTACAGGACGATGCCCGGCGGATTCGCCCCGGCAACCGGAAAGACTTCGGTGTCGCCGCCGAACTCCTGGCGGCGGCGTTGGCGGAGGATCCGGCGACCTTGTGGCTGCACCCGAAGCAATCCAGCCGCAGAACCCGGCTCGTCCGATCGTTTCGATTCTCGCTCGATGACGCACGCGATTGCAGCGACGGCGTCGACCTCGCGCTCGACAGCACCGGCGCGATCGTCGGCGTCGCGGTATGGCTGGCCACCTTTCATATCCTGCCGCGAGCGACGCTGGGTCGACAGCTGAGATCGATCCACACCTACGGTTCGCATGCCGGACGTGCCAGCGCTGGTGCGCGCGCGACCTACGCGGCCGGTGTGCAGGAGCAGCATTGGCACTTGCTGGCCGTCGGTGTCTCCGCGGCGGCGCGTGGACACGGACACGGACGGGATCTGATCGCGGCGGGAATGTACCGAGCTGCCGCAGACGGTGTCCCCGTGCACCTGGAAACGACGAATCCCCACAACCTGTCCTTCTATGAACGCCTCGGATTCGAGACGACCGGGGTGCTCGACCTTCCGGGTGGTGGCCCGCGCAGATGGCTCATGCGTCAAGTGCCGCAACCGATCCCGAATCCCGCCCGGGACAGGCGGCCACGCAATACCTGAAGGTGCCACGAAACGCGAGACGTTCGCGATGGAAATTGTTGTGGAAATCCATGACAATTCCGCGGAAAGGGAATTGGAACGTCAAAACCTGTGCACGGTGATAGCGGTTTGCATGGTGACCGTGATCTGATCGAGATGTCCCGAAGCTGGGATGCTTCACAGAGTGCAAATAAGGATGACCGTATGAACTCCAGAATTTCCCGTCCGCTCGCCGTCGCCGCGATCGTGCTGTCCGCCGGTGCGATCGGCGCAGGCACCGCCACGGCCGCGGCGCCTGCGCCCGTCTCGGGTTCGGTGGAAGTGTGTGTCCCCCTTCCGCTCCCGGTGCTCGAGGTCAGCTTCTGCCTGTAACCGACTGACACGGCTAAATGCGGCGGTGACGACACCGTTCACGGAGTGAAGATGTGCGCGGCTCCGGTTCGGATCCGCCACCGCCGCGTCGTTGTGGACCCGCAGGCCCGCGGGTTTGTTTGTCGGAAAGCATCATTGATCCAGCCTTCTCTTACTCTTTGTCACAAGTGAAGGTTGGACGGGGGATTGTCGTTCACGGTAGTTTGGGGGCTTGCCCAGTGATCTGGGTGGGAAGGATTCATCATGGCTGGCGCAACTTCCATCGAGCCGTTCCTGACCGTTTCGGGGCGGCCCGTGTCGAACCCCTTGAAGGATGTGCGGACGATATCCCGCCAGATGGTGGTGCATTTCATCGAGAATGTCGTGCCGTGCGGCACGCTGCCCGGCGAAGCGCTCGACGGAGACGTCACCACGGTGACCCGCGTCTGTCTCGAGCTGACCAGGAGCATGCTCGACGGCCGCGATATCCCGGGACGGGTCGAGCGAGTACAGGCCGCCGCCGCCGATTGGGCGCGCGAGGGAATCCCGATCGACACCATTCACGACGCCGTGCACGAGGGCTTCAAACTCGGCTTCGATCTCGTCATCACCAATGTCACCAATCATGACTACGACACCGTGGTCGGGGTGGCTCGGCGGCTGATGGACGCCCAGAAGATGATCACCTCGGCGGTCTCGGTGGCCTACGTCCGCGAATTGCGATCGGTGGACAGCGAGCATCACACCGCGGTGCACACCCTCACCTCGGCGCTGCTCGGCGGCCAGAACACCTCGACGATGGCGCGCGAATGCGGCATCGAGGTCGCCGATCGCTATCACGTGATGGCACTGGAACTACCGCCGCACGCGGAGGAATTCGATCCCACCCTCGACGCCAAAGTCGTCGCCCGACGCAAATTGCGCCGCGTGCAGGCAGAACTGGCGGACCGCTGTGAAGGGAAGGTGCTGTCGCTGTTGAGCGTGGACGGCGGCACTCTGCTGTTGCCCGCGCACGAATTCACCCAGGTGGAATTGGATGAGCTGATCGTGCACCTGTCCGCCGCGGCGCAGGTGCCGGTGCGTGCGGTGGCGACGTCGGCGACGCCGCCCGAAATCCCGCACGCCGCTGAGCAAGTCCATGAACTCGTCGAAATCGTGCATCGATTCGGTGGTCCGAGCAAGGTATATCGTCCGCACGAATTGGCCTTCGAATATCAGCTGACCCGGCCGGGCCCCGCGCGCGACTATCTGAGTTCCATCGTCGATTCCCTCGAAGCGCATCCGGAACTACTACGCACGCTCGAGGTGTACATGTCCACGAATATGCAGCGGGCGCGGACCGCTCGCATGATGTTCATCCACACGAACACCGTCGATTACCGATTGAAAAGGATCGGCCAGATGACCGGGTTCGACCTCAACGACGTGTCCGGTCTGTGTCATCTGCGCGCCGCTCTGTTGATCCGGGCCCACCGTGGGTCCGGATCAACAGAGCTCTATCGAAGCCCGAGCGAAACCAGTTCGCGCGCAGGCTGATCACATGGGATAGAGCGGGTGCTTACGCGGGTTGAACTCCGGCTTGACCGGCGGCTTGTCGCGCAGCAGGCGCAGTGCGTGCCGGATCTCGAGGCGGGTGCGTGAGGGCTCGATCACCGCGTCGATGTAGCCGCGCTCGGCGGCGACCCACGGGGTGGCGATGGTCTCGTTGTACTGGTTGATCATGAAATCGCGCGCCGCGGCGCGGTGTTCCTCGGGGACAGCGGCCAATTGGCGTTTGGCGGCGAGGTCGACCGCACTTTCGGCGCCGATCACGGCGATCCGGGCGGTCGGCCAGGCGAAGCTCACGTCGGCACCGACCTGACGGCAGCCCATCATTCCGTAGGCGCCGCCATAGGACTTGCGCACCACCAGGCTGATGATCGGTACTGTCGCCTCGATGATCGCCCGCGGCATCCGGCCGCCCCGGATGATCACGCCCGCGTCTTCCTGATCGAGGCCGGGCAGCACGCCGGGAGTATCGGTGACGAAGATCAGCGGGATGTTGAAGGCGTTGCACAGCCGGATGAAGTAGGTGCCCTTGTCGGAGCACGCGGCGTCGACGGACCCGCCGAGGACCAGTGGCTGATTGGCGATCACGCCGACCGGGTAGCCGTCGACCCTGGCGAACCCGGTGATCAGGTTCGGGGCGAAAGCCGCTCGGATCTCATGGAATTCACCATCGTCGAACAGGCGCAACAGGACGTCGTGCATGTCGTACCCCGCACGATCGGAATCCGGGATGATCGTCTCGAGTTCCAGGTCGTAGGCGGTGATGTCGGGTTCCAGGCCGGGATTGACGACCGGCGGCTGTTCGAGGCAGCTCGACGGCATGTAGCTGAGGTAGTTGCGGGCCCAGTCGAAGGCTTCCTGCTCGTTGTCCGCGACGTGATGCAGGGTGCCACGTTTGGCCTGCACCTCCGCGCCGCCGAGCGCCTCGGCGCTGATGTCCTCACCGTTGACGGCCTTGATCACGTCGGGCCCGGTGACGAACATGTAGGTGTCCTTCGTGCCGACGAGCACGTCGGTATTGATCGGCCCGTAGACCGAGCCCGCCGCGCATTTGCCGAGCATGATCGACACCTGCGGCACATAGCCCGACAGCTTCTCCAGAACCCGGGTCATATCGCCGAACGAGGCGAGCGAACCGGCCGCGTCCTGAACCCGTGCGCCGGGGGACTCGTTGATCGTCACCACCGGGCACCCGTTGTCGAACGCGAGTTTCAGCGCCTGCATGAACTTGCGCGCCGCCGTGATACCGACCGACCCGCCGTACACGGTCGGATCATGAGCGATCACGATCACTGTCCGGCCGTGGATCAGCCCACGACCGGTCACCAGTCCGTCACCGTAGAGGGCATCAGGCTGTCCGGGCTGTCGTGCCAGCGCTCCGATTTCGATGAATGTCCCAGGGTCGAGCAGCATGTTCATCCGCTCGCGAACGCTCGGAACGCCCTTCTTCGCTCGCTTGGCTACGGCGGCCTCACCTGCTGGTTCCGCGGCGATCGCCAGAATCTCGGCCAGCCCGTCGAGCTTCGCCTTGGTACTTACCACGCTTACTGCCACCTTCCAACCAACTCAAATGCTGTGCGCGACGGTAGTCGAATCACGGTGCGGCAGCGCGATAAGCGGGGGAGGCGGGAGAGGTCACAAAGTCTCGGTCGGCGATCTCATCGCATTCTCTACACCGAGCTCAGCGGTCGTCGTGGGTGGACGCGGTGACCGGCCAGATCGGCAGGCGAAGGGCGGCGGTCGCGGTGGCGGGAACGACGGGGTTGTTCGGTGCCACCGCGGCGATCCGCTCGTACGGAACGCCCATCGCCGGGCGCGGATCCGGTTCGCCCTTGTTGGGCCACAGCGCGGCCGCGCGTTCGGCCTGGGCGGCGATCGTCAGTGACGGATTGACACCGAGGTTGGCCGAGATCGCCGAACCGTCGACGACGCTGAGACCGGGGTAGCCGTGGACCCGGTGATAGGGGTCGATGACGCCGTCGCTCGCATCGGTGCCGATCACGCAACCGCCGATGAAGTGCGCGGTCATCGGGACGTTGAACACATCGGGCCAGGTACTGCCCGGTGTGGCACCGAGTTTCGCGGCGACGTGCCGGGTCGCCTCGTGCCCGGGCGGAATCCACGACGGGTTGGGTTCGCCGAAACCCTGCTTGCTGGTGAACCGGCGGCCGAACACCCCGCGCCGGGTGTAGGTGGTGATCGAATTGTCCAGACTCTGCATCACCAGCAGCACCAGCGTGCGCTCGCTCCACCGGTTGGTGCGCAGCAGCCGCACGGTCTGCACCGGGTGTCGCCCGGCGATGAGCAGCACCCGCGACCATCGCGGCAGGCGCTGATCGCCGTCGACCAGATAGGTGTTGAGCAATCCCATGGCATTGGATCCCTTGCCGTAGCGCACGGGTTCGACATGGGTGTTCGGTGTGGGATGGAACGAGGACGTGATCGCCACGCCCTTGGTGATGTCGACGGCGGGGTCGACCTCGGTGCGTCCGGCGCCGAGGATGGCCTCGGAGTTGGTGCGGGTGAGCACACCCAGTCGCGGCGAGATCCCGGGAAGCACCTTGGTGTCACGCATGCGGAACAGCAGGTGCTGGGTGCCCCAGGTGCCCGCGGCCAGGACGACATGTCGCGCCGATCGGGTGGCACGGTGTTTGCGGATCCACTTCCCGGTGCGTTCGGTGTCGACCAGCCAGCTGCCGTCGGGTTGGGGCCGGATCGCGGTCACCGTGGTCATCGGCGAGACCACGGCGCCGGCCTGCTCCGCCAACCCGAGGTAGTTCTTGACGAGGGTGTTCTTGGCGCCGTGACGGCAGCCGGTCATGCATTCCCCGCACTCGATGCAGCCGGTGCGCTCGGGACCGACGCCGCCGAAGTACGGGTCGGCGGCGGTCCGGCCGGGTTCGCCGAAGTACACCCCGACCGGGGTCGGCACGAAGGTGTCACCGACTCCCATCTCGTGGGCCACCGACTCGATGATCGTGTCGGCCGGCGTCATGTGCGGATTGCGTACAACGCCGAGCATGCGGCGGGCCTGGTCGTAATGGGGGCTGAGCTCGGCGTCCCAGTCGGTGATATCGGCCCACTGCCGGTCGCCGAAGAACGCCGATCCCGGTTTGTAGAGGGTGTTGGCGTAGTTGAGCGAACCACCGCCGACCCCGGCGCCTGCCAGGATGAAGCAGTCGCGCAGGCGGTGAATGCGCTGGATGCCGTAGCAACCCAACCGTGGGGCCCACAGATACCGGCGCAGATCCCAGTTGGTCGCGGCGAAGTCCGCGTCCGCGAACCGGCGACCGGCCTCGAGGACACCCACGGTGTATCCCTTTTCCACCAGGCGCAGGGCGGTGACGCTGCCACCGAACCCGGATCCGACGATCAAGACGTCGTAGTCATAGGAGGGGGCGGCGTTGCCGGGAGAGTCTGCTGACACGGACCCGACGGTAGAAGCCCGCGTGCCGAAGCGACCGATTCGGCGCGCCGACTGGCAGAACTCACGATCTCGGGCGCGGAGTTATGGCACGGATGACAGTCGAAGGTCCGCCCGCGTCCCGCACCTGGTGGGACGGGTGGAAGTTCACCTCGAATATGTTGTAGGTCAACATGATTGATAGGATTTCGAAGTGAGTGGATGGTCCGGGACCGCAGACCTTGGCCGTCCACTCACTCGGGGGAGATACTTGTTCAACCAGCGGGCATCGCGACGCCCGCCGGCGGTCATCTGAGCGCCTTCGGCCGCTCGCGTTCGTCGGGTTGTATGGTGCTCGGCGGCCGCTCGTGCCTTGGCTACGTGCCGGTAACCCGCGCACGGTGCTTGTATATGGGGCACGGGGGTGCAGACTGCGCACGGACCGGGAGTTGCAAATCTCACCCGCAGGACGATGTCCTGGGTAAATGGAAGGAGTCGGCGAGTGTTCAGCCGTATCGCCATCGTGAATCGGGGCGAGGCCGCTATGCGCCTCATCCATGCCGTCCGTGATCTGGCGGCGGCAACCGGGCTACCGATCGAAACCGTAGCCCTGCACACCGACGTGGACCGGAATGCCACCTTCGTCCGGGAAGCCGATATCGCCTACGACCTCGGTCCGGCCTCGGCCCGCCCGTATCTCGACCTCAAAGCCCTCGAGAACGCCCTCGTGGCCACCAAGGCCGACGCGGCCTGGGTCGGCTGGGGCTTCGTCGCCGAGGATCCCGCGTTCGCGGAACTGTGCGACCACATCGGCGTCACCTTCGTCGGGCCGAGCGCCGAGGCGATGCGCAAGCTCGGTGACAAGATCGGCGCCAAGCTGATCGCCGAGGAAGTCGGCGTGCCCGTCGCGCCGTGGAGCCGGGGCGCGGTCGACACCGTCGAAGACGCCATCGAAGCGGCCACCGCGATCGGCTACCCGCTGATGCTGAAGGCCACCGCCGGTGGTGGCGGTCGCGGCATTCGCGTGATCACCAACGAGGCCGAACTCGTCGACGCCTACGAGCGCACCAAGCAGGAGGCCGCCCGCGCCTTCGGCAGCGGCGTCGTCTTCCTGGAGCGCCTGGTCACGGGCGCCCGGCACGTCGAGGTCCAGGTGATCGCCGACGGTCAGGGCACCGCGTGGGCGCTGGGCGTGCGCGATTGCTCGGTGCAGCGACGCAATCAGAAGGTGATCGAGGAATCCTCCTCTCCCGTACTGAGCGCCGAGCAGACCGCCGAACTCAAGGGCTCCGCCGAGCGCCTGGCGATCGCGGTCGGGTACTGCGGCGCGGCGACCGTCGAGTTCCTCTACCACCCCGGTGACCAGCTGTTCGCGTTCCTCGAGGTCAACACCCGCCTGCAGGTCGAGCACCCGATCACCGAGCTCACCACCGGTTTCGACCTGGTGCACGCGCAGCTGCGGGTCGCCTCGGGCATCAAGCTCGAGGGTGAGCCGCCGGTCGAGCGCGGCCATGCCATCGAAGCCCGCCTCAACGCCGAAGACCCCGACCGCGACTTCGCGCCCGCGCCCGGCCGCATCGTGCGCCTCGATCTGCCCGCGGGCCCCGGTATTCGCGTCGACACCGGCGTCAGCCAGGGCGACACGATTCCCGCCGACTTCGACTCGATGATCGCCAAGATCATCGCCTACGGCCGCGATCGCGACGAGGCCCTCGGCCGGCTGCGCCGGGCCATGGCCCAGACCCGCGTCGTCATCGAAGGCGGCGCGACGAACAAGAGTTTCGTCCTCGACCTGCTCGACCAGCCCGAGGTGATCGACGCCAGCGCCGACACCGGCTGGATCGACCGCGTGCGCGGCGAAGGCCGCCTGGTGACCCATCGGCACTCCACCGTCGCGCTGGCGGTGGCCGCGATCGACGCCTACGAGGAAGACGAGCGGGTCGAGCGGCATCGACTGCTCTCGACCGCGTCCGGCGGGCGTCCGCAGGTGCAGCACGAGAGCGGTCGGCCGCTGGATCTGAAACTGCGTGGCGCGGGCTACCGCGTGCGCGTGGCCCGGATCGGCGCGCACCGCTTCCGCGTCGGCATCGAGGCCGGTGGCGAATTGCGCACCGCCGATGTCGATCTGGAGCGTTTCGATCACCACACCGGCCAGATCGTCGTCAACGGCACCCGCTACCGCCTGATCACCGGCACCCACGGACCCACCCACGTGGTGGACGTCGACGGCGTGACCCACCGGATCAGCCGCGACGAGGGCGGTGTCGTCCGTTCGCCCGCCCCCGCGCTGGTCGTCGGCACGCCGCTCGAGGTCGGCGCCGAGGTCGAGGCCGGAGCGCCCGTGCTGGTGCTGGAGAGCATGAAGATGGAAACGGTGCTGCGCGCACCGTTCCGGGCCCGGTTGAAGGAATGTGCGGTCTCGGTCGGCACCCAGGTCGAAGCGGGCGCGCCGCTGCTGCGGCTCGAACCGCTCGCCGACGGCGACGAAGCCGCCGAAGCCGAGACCACCGGCACTGTGGAGCTCGATCTGCCCAGCGCGCCGACACCGTTGCGCGCCCACGAGCGCGTGGCCCGCGGTTTGCAGGACCTGAGCAGCTTGCTGCTCGGCTTCGACGTGGACCCGCACGACGACCGTCGCGTCCTCGACGACTACCTCACGGCCCGTCGCGAAGCGGTTGCCGACAGCCTGCGCCCGCTCGCCGAAGAGCTCGAACTGGTGCAGATGTTCGCCGATCTCGCCGAGCTGAGCCACAATCGGTCGGCCGACGACGATCACGGCCAGAGCCACGTCCACAGCGCCCGCGAGTACTTCCACACCTACCTGCAGAGCCTCGATGTCGAGCGGGCCGGGCTCCCCGAGTCCTACCAGGCCAAACTCGGTACGGCGCTGCGCCACTACGGGATCACCGAGCTGGACCGCACGCCCGACCTCGAAGCGGCGGTCTTCCGGATCTTCCTCGCGCAGCAGCGTCCCACCGACACCGTCACCGTCGTCACCGCGCTGCTGCGCGAATGGCTGAACGAGCCGATGCCCGACCAGGTGCTGCGCGAACCCGTCGGCCTGGCGCTCGAGCGCCTCGTCGCGGCGACGCAGGTGCGTTTCCCGGTGATCGCCGATCTCGCCCGCGGTCTGGTCTACGCCTGGTACGGCCAGCCGCTGCTGCGCCGCAACCGTGCTCGCGTGTACACCAACGTCCGTAGGCACCTGAGCTACCTGGACGCGAACCCGACCGCCGATGACCGCGGTGCCCGGATCGCCGAAATGGTGCGCAGCACCGAACCCCTGGTGCGGTTGCTCGGCCAGCGGCTCGAGCGCGACAAGCCCGACCACACCTCGATGCTCGAGGTGCTGACCCGGCGTTACTACGGCAACAAGGGCCTCACCGGCGTCCGTACCGAACAGGTCGGCGACACCACGTTCGTCGTGGCCGAACGCTACGGTTCGACGCTGGTCTCGACTGCCGTCGGCTTCGACAAGCTCGACGCCGCACTGGACGGGCTCGCCGAACTGGCGAGCGGCGCCGTCTCCATCGACGCCGACATCTACCTCAGCTGGGAATCGCAGCCCGAGGACTTCGACGCGATGGCCGCGGCCCTGCAGGAGGTGCTCGGCGCGCACCCGGTGCCGAATCAGGTGCACCGGATCACCGCCACCGTCGCGGGCAGCGGTGGCTCGGTCATGCACCACCACTTCACCTTCCGTCCGTCGGTGACCGGGATGGCCGAGGAACGGCTGATCCGCGGACTGCACCCCTACATCGCGCAGCGGATGCAGCTGGAGCGGTTGCGCAAGTTCGACCTCACCCGGTTGCCGTCCTCGGACGAAGAGGTCTACCTGTTCCGCGGCGTGGCCAAGGAGAACCCCTCCGACGAGCGCCTGATCGCCTTCGCTCAGGTCCGTGACCTCGCGGCATTGCGCGATCACGACGGCCGGTTGGTCGCCCTGCCCACCGCCGAGAGCGCCATCGCCACCTGCGTCGACTCGATCCGGCGGGCCCAGTCGCGGTTCCCCTCGGCCAAGCGGCTCAACACCAACCGCATCGTGATGTACATCTGGCCGCACATGGATGTCACCCGCGCGGAGCTCGAGACCATCGGCGGCCACGTGCTGCCGACGGCCGCGGGCGCCGGGCTCGAGGAAATCCTGCTCATCGCCCGCCAGCGCGATCCCGAGACCGGCGAGCTCACCAAGGTCGGCGTGCGCATCTCGTTCCGTCCCGACGGCGGATCCGAGGTGACGGTCGGCGAACGGACCGACGAACCCGTCGAGCCGTTGGACGAATACCGGCAGAAGGTGCTGCGCGCCGCGGCCCGCAACACCGTGTACCCGTACGAACTGACCTCGCTGCTGGGCGATTTCGCCGAATACGATCTCGACGCGAACCATGCGCTGGTGCCGGTCGATCGGCCCAAGGGCCACAACACCGCGGCGATCGTCGCCGGTGTGGTGACCACCGCGACCGCGCAGCATCCGCAGGGCGTGACCCGAGTGCTGCTGCTCGGTGACCCCACCAAGTCCCTCGGCGCGCTCTCGGAGCCGGAATGCCGCCGGGTGATCGCCGCGCTGGATCTGGCCGAGAGCCTGCAGGTGCCGCTCGAGTGGTACGCGTTGTCCTCGGGCGCGCGGATCTCGATGTCCTCGGGTACCGAGAACATGGACTGGGTGGCGGCCGCGCTCAAGCGGATCGTCGAGTTCACCCAGGACGGTCGCGAGATCAATATCGTGGTCGCCGGCATCAACGTCGGCGCGCAGCCGTACTGGAATGCCGAGGCCACCATGCTCATGCACACCAAGGGTGTGCTGGTCATGACGCCCGACTCGGCCATGGTGCTCACCGGAAAGCAGTCGCTGGACTTCTCCGGCGGCGTCTCGGCCGAGGACAACTTCGGCATCGGCGGCTACGACCGGGTGATGGGCCCGAACGGGCAGGCGCAGTACTGGGCGCCGAACCTGTCCGCCGCCCGCGATGTGCTGATGGCTCATTACGACCACACCTACGTCGCCCCGGGGGAGCAGGCGCCGCGTCGGGCCGCGACCGGCGATCCCGTCGACCGCGACATCTCGAGCTTCCCGCATGTGCTGGCGGACAGCAGCTTCGCCACCGTCGGCGAGATCTTCTCCGCCCACGCCAACCCGGATCGCAAGAAGCCCTTCGACATTCGCACCGTGATGCGGGCGCTGGCCGACCAGGACCACCCGGTCCTGGAGCGCTGGGCCGGGATGGCAGACGCCGAGACCGCGGTGGTGCACGACGCGCACCTCGGCGGAATCCCGGTGTGCCTGTTGGGAATCGAGTCACGCAATGTGGCGCGACGCGGCTTCCCGTCCACCGACGGCCCCGACACCTACACCGCGGGCACCCTGTTCCCGCGTTCGTCGAAGAAGGCGGCACGGGCCATCAACGCGGCCAGCGGTAACCGGCCGCTGGTGGTGCTGGCGAACCTGTCCGGCTTCGACGGCTCGCCCGAATCGATGCGCAAGCTGCAGCTCGAGTACGGCGCCGAAATCGGCCGCGCCATCGTGAATTTCGACGGCCCCATCGTGTTCTGCGTGATCTCGCGCTACCACGGCGGTGCGTTCGTGGTGTTCTCGAAGGCGCTGAACCCGAACATGACGGTGCTCGCGCTCGAAGGGTCGTTCGCCTCGGTGCTCGGCGGCGCGCCTGCCGCCGCGGTGGTGTTCGCCGGTGAGGTGAAGGCCAGGACCGCGGCCGATCCACGCGTGCGGGAGCTGGAAAGCCGGGTGGCCAATGCCGTCGGCACCGACCGCGCGACGCTGAGTGCCGAACTCGACGAGACACGGTCCTCGGTGCGCGCGGAGAAGCTGGGCGATGTGGCCGCGGAATTCGACCGCGTGCACAACATTCAGCGCGCGGTCGAGGTCGGTTCGGTGGACGCGATCGTCAGCGTCGCGGATCTGCGTCCGCGCATCATCGACGCGATCGAGGCGCGACTGCCCGCGTAGTACTCGGCGGACCGGGCTCGGGATTCGACCGAGCCCGGTCAGCCGGCGCCGTACAGGCGTAGAACCGACGATCGGAAGTGAGTGGCCGCCGTGGCCGCGTCGACCCGGCCGCCGCGCAGCTGCTGCCCCGCCGCGTGGCCGAGCGCGATCGTCGCGGCGACGAGCCATTCGGTGGACAGATCCGTCGTGAATTCTCCGGTCTCGCGGCCGCGCCGGATCAGCGCGTCGAGGTTGTCCTCGACCGGTACGTGGCGTGCGGCGTCGGCCGCGAAGTCACTGTCGGAGAAGTCGAATCTCGTCTGTTCGGCCAGCATCGTGGCGACGGCGGCGAGGAACCGGTCGAGAGCTGCCGTGGCGGTGCCGGTGTCGAGGTCGGCGGCTTCCAGTGCTTCGAGCGCGCGTCGGCTCTGTTCGTCGCGCACCGACGCCAGCAACATCTCCCTGGTACCGAAGTGCGCGTACGCGGTCTGGCGCGTCACCCCCGCCGCGGCGGCGATCTCGGCCATGCTCGCCTCCGGATGCTCGCCCAGTACCCGGATCGCGGCCGCGACCAGCGCCGACCGGTTGCGTCCTACCTCTGCTCGCTGACGGCGCCGCCTTATCTCTGACACGATTGACAACGATAACAGCCCACTTAAAATTGTCAGGTATGTCAGAGATAACTGAACGCGCGGCTCGCAAGCTCGGACACCTGCGGATCGAATGGATCATGATCGGCAGCGTCGCCGACGACGGGCGTGTGCGACGGATTCATCAACTCGCTATGACCCCGAAGTCGTAGGAGTGGTCCTGACCACACCGAATGCCCCTATATCCTGGTCTCTTCGCATCACGAGTAGGAGCGTTCCGATGGCCTTGGCTCGACACTGCGACCGCGATGGTTGCGACAGCTGGCAGCGCATCGATCACGACGTCAACACCCGATGGATCACCGTCGACCTCGGTGCCGGCGACGTGCGGCACTTCGATACCCGCGACTGCCTGCTGCACTGGGCAGCGGCCACCAGCGTCCCGACCGAGGTCTATCCGGCTGTGTAATTTCTCAGATTCGCCACCTAGGGTCGGGTCCGGCCGCAGTACGTCGACCTGCACAGGAAGGAAGACTGGCGAGACATGCCGAGCATCACAACGTGCCGAGACGCACTCGAATTGGCGGTGCGTGCTCCCTCGGTGCACAACACCCAACCGTGGCGCTGGCGGATCCAGCGCGGCCGCGTCGATCTGTTCGCCGACTTCGGGCGTCAGGTACCCGCCACCGACCCCTTGGCACGCGCTCTCGTGGTGAGCTGCGGCGCCGCGCTGCATCATCTCGAAGTGGCCTTCGCCATGCTGGGCTGGCAGGCCGAGATCGATCGGCTGCCCGACCCGGATCGACCCGACCACCTCGCGAAGGTGCGGTTCACACCGCGTCCGCCGTCGGATCGCGATATCCGGCTGGCCGCCGCCATCCACCTGCGCCAATCCGATCGGCGCCGCTATCCCGGCGTGCCGGTGCCCGCGCGCGACCTGCGTGCGGTGTCGCGATGCGCGGCTCGATTCGGGGCCGCGGCCCGGCACGTCCCCGACAGCATGCTCTCGCAGCTGGCCGCCCCCATGCGCCGAGCCGCCGCCCGGCACGCGACAGACACGAACTACCTGGCGGAACTGGATCAATGGAGCGGCTGCCACGGCGAGCCCAACGGCGTACCTGCCCGCAACGCGCCCGCCGCACGCTCATCGGACGAACTACCGGTGCGGGTCTTCGCCGAAGCGGAACTGTCCGAGTACACCGACGAGCCCGACTCCGCCCACTGGCTGGTCGTGTGCACCCCGCACGACAACCGCGTCTCCCAGTTGCGCGCGGGTCAGGCGACGAGCGCGATCCTGCTGCAGGCCACCTACCTCGGCCTGGCGACGAGCCTGCAATCCGAACCGCTCGGCATGCTGGATCTACGCGACCAGATCCGCACCACGGTCCTCCAGGAATGCGCCTATCCGCACGTCATGATCCGAGTCGGCGTCATGCCGCACGCCGCGGCACCCTTGGAGGCCACCCCGCGCCGCCCGGTGACCGAGGTCATCGAAACGAACTGAATCACCTGGTCGATCGGTGTTTCGACCGGGTCGGCGCGAGGGCGGCTGATTGCTTCGACGGATTGCGGGCATGTCCACGACAGGGCGGTGTCGTCCTCGAAAAGGAGCTGCGCGATGAATCAGTCAGAGAAACAGTTTCCCGATGACGCTCGGACCACTCGCACCCATGCGGGCGAGTCGATCAGAGACACCAGGAATTGGCCCGGATTGATTCTTGCCGCTATCGGGCTGGTGCTGCTCGGTCTCACGCTCACCGCGGCCGGGTACGGCTTCGGCGGCTGGGCCGTGATCGCGGGTGTGGCGTGTGCGGTGTGTCTGGTGGTGGGGATCGGGCTCGTTGTCGCCGAGCACCGGCGCGTGAAGGCGCAGGAGGGTCTCGCCTTGGGCGAGCCCCGGGGACACTGAGATGGTCGTCCTGCGGGCGCCGCGCGTCTACCGGCCGCAGGCCGATACCTGGCTGCTCAGTCGTGCGATGCGTGAAGTGCCGTCGCTACCCGGCGGGCGAGTGCTGGATGTCTGCGCGGGGACCGGCGCGCTCACCATGGCCGCCGCCGCGGCGGGTGCAGGCAGCGTGACCGCCGTCGACCTGTCCTGGTCGGCGCTGATGTCGACGTGGATGAACTGCCGATTGCGCGGCATCGCGGTGGAGTTGCTGCACGGCGATTTCGGATCTGCCTTGCGGCTGCCGCGCTTCGACGTGGTGGTCGCGAATCCGCCCTACGTTCCCGCGGGCCGGGCGACCGGTCGCGGGGCGGCGCTGGCCTGGGACGCGGGCCCCGACGGCCGAAGCGTGCTCGACCGGTTGTGCGCGATGCTGCCGGATCTGCTCACCGAGCGCGGCGTCGGCTTGATCGTGCATTCGGCGATCAGCGACCCCGAGCGCAGCCTGTGCCAACTGCGTGGACTGGGCGAGAACGCACACGTCGCGGCGACCGGAACGGTGCCGTTCGGGCCGGTCATGCGGTCTCGCGCCGGATGGTTGGCCGCCAACGGCTTCATCCGGCCCGGTCAGCGCGAGGAGGAACTGGTGGTGATCCGTGTCGACCGAACATCGTCTCCCGTCGCCGACCCAGCCTGAGGCGCGGCGGGTCGTGCTCACCGACGGCGGGCCCGCGCTCATCGACGGTCCCGTCGACGTGGTCACCCCCGACGGGACGGTACTGCACTGCGACCGTTTCGTAGTGGCGCTGTGTCTGTGTCGCCGATCGAGCACCTACCCGCTGTGCGATACGAGCCACCGGCGCCGACGTCATCCGAGGAGTGCCCCATGACGGCTCTGCGATCACTGCCGCACCCGCGTGGCGAGTTGTCTGCCGCGGTCACCGAATTGCTCACGCGGACACCGGGTTCGGCGGTTCCCGAGGCCGGCGGCCTCGACCCCTACGGCGAGGATCTTCTGCTGACCCTGCACACCTGCTACGAGCTGCACTATCAGGGATTCGGCGGTGTCGACGAGAACTGGGAGTGGGACCCCGACCTGCTGCGCCTGCGCCGCGACCTGGAGAACCAGCTGCTCACAGCCCTGCATGCCGATGTCGCTGGCGGCGAGGACGTCGAGGCAGAACTCGACCGTCTCCTCGAACCGACCCGTGACACCGACGGCATCGCGGGATTCCTCGCCGAGCGGGGGACGGCCGACCGGTTGCGCGAATACTTCGTCCACCGCTCGATCTATCACCACATCGAAGCCGACCCGTATGCCTGGGTGATCCCGCGCCTGCGCGGACAGGTGAAGGCGTCGCTGGTGGCGGTCGAGTTCGACGAGTTCGGCGCCGGCCGCGGCGAACGCGTGCACGCGCGACTCTTCGCCGATCTGCTGTCCGGCGCCGACCTCGAGCCGGGCTACCTGCACTACCTCGACACCGTGCCCGCGCCGATGCTGGCGCTGGTGGACATGATGACGTTGTTCGGCCTGCACCGTGGCCTGCGCGGCGCGCTGATCGGCCATTTCGCGAATGCCGAGATCACCTCGCCGCCTGCGTCGCGCCGGTTGGCCGAGCTCGCCCGCACGCTGCTCCCGCATCCCGCGTGCGCGCATTTCTACGCCGAACACGTCGGAGCCGACGCCGTGCACGAACAGGTGATGCGGCGCGATGTCATCGCCGGATTGCTGGCCACCGAACCCGGCCAGGCCGCCTCGGTCGTGTTCGGCATCCAGGCGACGAACCTGCTCGAGGATCGCTTCGCCGATCACGTACTGACGTGCTGGAACGAGGATCGCAGCTCGTTACGCGAGGTGCTCAGTGCACCCGTCGCACCTGTGTGAAGGCGATCTCGACGGGGTAACCGCCCTGTTCCCGGTCGTAGGTCTCGTGGTCGGCGGCGAGATGGTCGGTGATCGAGTGCATCACGTGCCAGCCGAATCCGGTCGTGTCGATCGGGTGGTCGCTGTCACAGACCGCGGTGACAGCGATCCGGATCCGGAATCCGTCGGCGGTCACCTCGCAGTGGATCTGGGATTCGGGTACCGCGTCGAGGATCAGGCAGGTGGCCGCCTCGTCGAGCGCTACGCGGATATCGGCTACCTCGTCGACGGTGAAACCGGCGATCAAGGCGACGGTTTCGGCGACCGCCCGGAGCATGACAACCTGGCTCAGATCGGCGTCGATCTGGACGCGGGTCGATGTCGCACGGGTCGAGGTGATGATCCGGTCGCTCGAATCCACGATGTCCTCCTCCCGAGCGTGCGCGGAGTGGCTTCATCGAGCGCATACCCAGGATCAGGGTGAGCGAAACGGCCTGTCAGTGACCTGGTTCTGATCGGGAGGCCTCATCGATCGACAGGTAACACCGGAACAGCGGCCGCACACCGACCAGATCCAGTGCTCGCTCCACCTCGCGGGTGCCGGTGAGCAGGCGGATGTCGACCCGGTGCGTCCACGCCTCGACCTTGGCATCGCGCAGCATCGCCGCGACGCGGATACTCAGGAATTCGGTGTCGCGCAGGTCGATGACGACGACGCGTGCGCCCGAACGCACGGAGCGATCGAGGAGCGAACGAAATCGTGGCAGGCGCGCCGCGTCGAGCTCGATGCCGCCCTGGAGTACCCAGCAGCCAGGTCGTCCCGGGTCGCGCAAGGCCAGCTCGGCCGCGGCATCCGCGGAGCATCCGCGGTACCAGCGCAGCCGACTCGAATGCCGACGATCCGTGACCACAGACATAGAACCTCCTGTGCGACAGGAACGACCGGTCGTCGCTGCCGACAGGCATCTACCGGCTGGGGGGAGCGGTAGACGAGGACCGGGGTCGGCTGGAGGTCTCAACCTGGAACAATTCTGGCACGTGTCAGCGCCGCTGTCACTGAGTCGACGTCGGCTCGGCGAGCGCTTGCTCACGCAGGAAGGTCAAGGTCCGCGACAGGATCCGCGAGACCTGCATCTGCGAGACACCCAGGTGCTCGGCGATCTGGCCCTGCGTCTGGGACTCGTAGAAACGCATGATCAGCACCTGCCGTTCCTCGGCGGGCAGCGCGGCGATCAGCGGACGGACCGCCATCGCGTCCTCGGTGAGTTGGTAGCAAGGCTCGTCGCTGCCGAGCGTGTCGGTGATCGGCTGGGTGGAGTTGTCCCGGCCGTCGTGGGTGACGCCGTCGATGGAGTTGGTCTGGTAGCCGTTGCCCGCGACCAGCGTGCGGGTGACCTCGACCAGGTCGACATCGAGCTCGTCGGCGAGTTCGTGCGCGGTGGGGAATCGGCCGAGCCGCTGCGAGAGTTCCTCGGTGGCGGGCCCGATCCTGAGCTGGATCTCCTTGAGCCGTCGTGGCACCCGTACCGCCCACGTGCGATCACGGAAGTGCCTGCGCACCTCACCCATGATCGTGGGGATCGCGAAGGACAGAAAGGAGGAGCCGCGGGTGACGTCATAGCGATCTACGGCGAGCACCAGCCCCACCCTGGCGGTCTGCTCGAGGTCGTCGAACTGCTCGCCACGGCCGTTGAACTTGCGCGCGATGTGATCGGCGAGCGGCAAGCACAGTTCGATGACCTGTGCGCGCACGGTGTCGTGGTGTTCGTCGCCGGGCTCGAGCGCCCGCAGCTTCTCGAACCACGGTTCGATGTTGTCGTAGCTGTCGCCGTGCGAATGAGATCGCCGGGCGGTCGAACGGTCGGCCGAAGCTGTCGTTGATTCCCATGTCATCGCTACTTGCCTCACTTCCAGGCGGTTGCAGATGTGTTCATGGGGTACCCACCGGGACCCGGGGCTATGCCCTACCCACGAGGCTAGCGCGCAATGGTCACGACTTGGCAGGTCCGTGCAATCGCCGGATCCAGCCGAATTCGACCGTGGTGGGGTAGCCGTCGCGGGCTGCGTCGAACCCGGCGTAGTCGGTGCGCAGCGCGTCGGTCAGCGTCGCGACGACATGCCAGCCGAAGGACTGCTCATCGAGGGCGGTGGGCTCTCGTGCCACTGCGCTCACCCGGGCGCCGAGCGCTCCGTCCCCACCGGTGAACGCGCAGTCGAGCAGGGAGTCCTTCGTCGCGACCAGCATCAACGCGGTGGCGACCTCGTCGAGGGCCAGCAGCAGGTCGGTGACCTCGTCGAGCGCGAAACCGCCCACGAGCAGCACCGTCTCGGCGAGCGCGTGCACCATGCTCAGCTGGTCCAGTTCGGCGGGCACCTGGAACCCGACAGTTCTCGAGCGGGGAGCGGTGTCGCGATCTCGAGCCCGCACGCCACCTCCCTCATCCACTACTGTTTGTCGGAGGTTACCCCGTAACCGCCGGGTCACGCCTCGAGCTCATTTCGGGTCGTTGCCCGTCGACTCCGGTTCTCCCGGTCGCCTGCCCCGGGTCTTGCGCATCACCAGCACCACCGCGACGAGGGCAACCAAAGCCACGATCGCAATTATCTCCATACGCGCCGCTTACCCCACGAGCCGAGTCCGAACCGCTGTTTGCCCCGCCGATAACGCGGTAGTCCGTCGAAGAAGTGGCAGGCCGTTCTCCGAATTCCCCGCGCGCGACGAAGGGACGACGAAATACCATGACCGACCGCGATATTCCCTCCGAATTCACCCATCCGCCGACTCCGCCCGACGAGGACGCCGGGACACCGTGTGAGCAGGCGGGTCCGGCAGCCGACCAGCAGGGGCCCGCGTTGCGCAGCCCCACGGGTGCGCCGATTCCCGGTGACGCGAGCGTGCGCGCCCAGCAGGGACCTCGGCTGACCACCCCGCAGGGCGCGGGGGTGGCCGACACCGATCACGCGCTCAAGGCGGGACCGCGCGGCCCGACGCTGCTGCAGGACTTCCATCTGCGCGAGAAGATCACCCACTTCGATCACGAACGCATCCCCGAGCGGGTCGTGCACGCTCGTGGCACCGCCGCCCACGGTGTGTTCGTCGCCAACGGCGCCGCCGCGTCGCTGACCCGCGCGAAGTTCCTGGCCGCCGACGCGCGCACCCCGGTCTTCGTACGGTTCTCGACGGTGCTCGGCTCACGTGGGTCGGCCGACACGGTGCGCGACACCCGCGGTTTCGCGGTGAAGTTCTATACCGGCGAAGGGGTCTATGACCTGGTCGGTAACAACATTCCGGTGTTCTTCATCCAGGAAGCGATCAAATTCCCCGATGTGATCCACGCGGGCAAACCCGAGCCGGATCGTGAGATTCCGCAAGCGCAATCCGCCCACGACACCTTCTGGGATTTCGTCACGCTGCACACCGAGGCGACCGCCCATACCTTCTGGAACATGTCGGACCGGGCGCTGCCACGGTCGTTGCGGATGATGGAGGGATTCGGCGTCCACACCTATCGTCTCGTCGCCGAGGACGGCACGACGAGTCTGGTCAAATTCCACTGGAAGCCGCGCCTGGGCGTGCATTCGATGCTGTGGGAGGAAACGCAGCTCACGGCCGGTTTCGACCCGGATTTCCATCGCCGGGATCTGGCCGACACGATCGCGGCAGGCTACGCACCGGAATGGGATTTCGGTGTGCAGGTATTTCCCGACACCCCCGAGCACCTCTTCGAGGGCATCGATCTGCTCGACCCGACCAAGATCGTCCCCGAAGAACTCGCGCCGGTGCGGACCATCGGCACCTTGCGGCTCACGGCGAATCCGGAGAACTTCTTCGCCGAAACCGAACAGGTCGCCTTCTGCCCCACACACCTGGTTCCGGGCATCGAGGTCACCGACGACCCGCTGCTGCAGGGCAGGCTGTTCTCCTATCTCGACACCCAGATCAGCCGGCTCGGCGGCCCGAATTTCACCCAGTTGCCGATCAATACGCCGCACGCCGACGTCAACGACCTCTTTCGGGACGGGATGCACCAGGGTGCCGTGCACCCCGGAGTCGCTGCCTACAAACCCAATTCGCTCGGCGGCGGTTGCCCCTACGCGGCGAGTTTCGCCGGCGAGGCCTTCGTCGAATCGCCGACACCCATTCCGCGGCCGACCGCGAAACTGCGGACCTCCGCCAACAGTGCGGGATCGGTGTCGTTCGCCGACCATTACTCGCAGCCGCGCATGTTCTATCGCAGCCTGACCACCGGCGAACAGCGGCATCTCGCCGACGCGTTCTCGTTCGAACTCGGGAAATGCCAGTCCGGGACGATCCAGCGGCGCGCTCTGCAGATGCTGGTCAATGTCGACGACGGGCTGGCCGAGTACGTCGCCGGTCAACTCGGCCTCGACAAGCCCGCCCCGAACAGCGACCATGTCGACCTCGCACCGAGTCCCGCGTTGTCGCAGCGACACGGCAGCTTCCCGGTGGACGGGCGAACGGTGGCCCTGCTGGTCGACGACACCACCTCGGGCGACGCGATACGGGAGGTCTCGACCGCGCTGGAGGAGGCCAGGGTCCGGCCGATGGTCGTCGCGGCGCGCGGCGGTGTCATCGACGGTGTGCCGGTGGCACGGACTTTCGCCACCATGCGATCGGTCGAATTCGACGGCGCGCTGTTGCTGGCCGCGCCGGCGGACTCCCGCGTGAACCTGCTGGTCGAGGAGATGTGGCGGCACGGCAAGGCGATCGCCGCGGTCGGCACAGCGGCCTCGGTGCTGCAGCGCAACGACATCGAACCCGATGCACCGGGAATCACCGTCGCCGACGCGGTGGCAGCGACGAGCGCGCTGCTCACCGATCTCGCCGAGCATCGTGCGTGGGCGCGCATCGAAGCCGACGCCTGACCCGGTACCGACACGCGCGCGTCCGTCGTTTCGAGTGCGAGTGCGCGGGCATCCCACCAAGTGTGGCGATCGGCCGAATGTGGAACGGGCGCCGAAGAACCGGCTCAGCCACGCTTTCGTAGGACGGTGTCGACACCGGAGTTACCTCGGGGCAGGTCGAGCGCACCATCACGATGCCAACGGCGTCATCGCGGTGCGCGCTCGACCTGCGTCGCGGCTTTTCGCGGGTGCCCAACGGCGTGCGCCCGCCGCAACACCCGATGACAGGAGGCGATGATGTTCGCGATCGAGCGCACCGAGTCGAGCCCGGTGCCGACACCGCCGGAACCCACACCACCAGGCCCTCCGCCGGACCCGTTCCTGCCGAACCCGGGCGATCCGGTGCCCGCCCCACCCAGCCCGCCGAGCCCGGATCCGATTCCTCGCCCGCCGGGCCCACCCGACCCGGATCCGGTGCCCCCGCCGCCGAGCCCGCCCGGCCCCGATCCGGTGCCCGCCCCGCCGACTCCGCCCGGTCCCGGTGATCCGGTGCCTGTTCCGCCGGAGCCGCCCGGCCCCGACGTGCCCCCGCCGCCGATCCTTCGAGGTCTCACCGAGCCACTCGCCCCCGGCTCGGCTCGGCCCGTGTCCTCGGTGTCACCGCGCCCCGGCCTCGCGGCGCGGCTATAGGCAATCAGGGAGGTCGGTTCGATGGACCACCGCACGGCCCCGCTGGTCGCCGCGGTAGCCGACTGCCGCGGGCTCAGCCGCTACGGATTCACCCTGTCGGCGCGAGCGGTTACCAAGCCGCCGACGGGTTGCGCGCCCACCGTCGGCTGGATCGCCGCCGAGCAACTCACTCCGTACCCACCCGGTATTCCCGCGATCGTGCCGGGCGAGCGGATCGACGCGGCAGTCATGGATTATCTGCGCACCGGAGTCGCCGCGGAAGCATGAACGTGCCCGACGCGAGCGATCCGCGGCTGGACATCTTCCGCGTGGTCGCGGGTCGTCACTAACCGTTGGCGTCTGCCTGGGCGCCTTCGTGCGCGGTCAGCAGGACGTGGTCGAGCCGGGTGCGCAACCGCACCTCGTCACCGGCCACGGTCGGCAGCGCGGCCACCAGCCGTTCGGCGATGGCGCGCAGCTTCACGTTGGTCTCCTGCGAGCGCCACTGGAGTACCCGGAACGCCTGGTCGGCGTTGACGCTGTAGGCGAGCATCAACGCGCCTTTGGCCTGTTCGATCACCATGCGCGCCTCCAGCAGCCCCGGCAGGGTGCTGTCGAGTGCCTCGCGCCGGTATCCGGCCGCGGTGTCGGACAGGTCGATGTAATAGCCCTCGGTGCCGATCACCGTCCCGTCCGCGTCGACGAGCGGCTCCGACACGACCAGCACATCGCGTACCCGGCCGTGCGTATCGATGATGCGGTGGTGGCTGGAGAACGCGCCGCTGTCCTCGACCGAGGTGATCATGGCCGCGACCCGATCACGATCGTCGGGATGCTTGTGCGAGAGCAGCATCTCGGTGGTCGGCACGGTGCCGGGCTGGTAGCCGTGCATCCGCGCGACCTCATCGGACCATTCCCATTGCCGGGTGGCGAATCGAAACCGGAATCGGCCGACCGTCAACGAGTCGCCGACCCCGACCACGCGTTCGACAAGCGCGCGCTCTGCGGTGGATGCGTTGTCCAGTTCGGTCATGCGTTGATTATTCACCCTGGGCGCCGCGCCTGTTTGCACCTGACAGACCCGGGTAGGCCGTCGATGGGTCCCCAGGACGGCCCGCGGCCACCGAGTGGCCGAGAAACAGCCTGAAAGGAATGCCATGGGTATCGCTGACAAGGCGAAGAACAAGGCCGAAGAGCTGGCAGGCAAGGCCAAGGAAACCACCGGCCGCGCCACCGACGATCGCGATCTCGAGAACGAGGGTCGCGGCGAGCAGGTCAAGTCGAACCTGAAGGACGCGGGCGAGAAGGTCAAGGACGCTTTCCGCGACTGACCGGTCACGCCGCCCGGGTCATCGGTCCTTCACCGGACCGATGACCCGGGCCCGCTCCGCAGGTGCTGGAGGTGAGAAGTGTCCGCGCATGTACCGACGGTCGGCGTCGAGGAAGAGTTCCTGCTGACCGATCCCGAGTCCGGCGCGCCCGCGCCGAAGAACACGCTGGTCGCCGAGACGGCGAAGAAGGCCGGGATCGATCTGCAGCTGGAGCTGACGAGCTGTCAGGTCGAGACGAGCAGCGCGGTGCACTCGGAGATCGGCGCCTTGCTGGCGGACTTGCGGACCGCACGGCGCCGGGTGGCCGAATGCGCGGCCGAGCACGGCACCCGGTTGCTGGCGGTCGCGGTTCCGCCGACTGTCCCCGAGGGATACCCGGTCACCGATACGCCGCGCTATCAGCGCATCGCGCACGCTTTCGGCATGATCGCCCACGAGCAGGGGCTGTGCGGGTGCCACGTGCACGTGGCGGTGCCCGACCGTGAAACCGCGGTGCTGGTGAGCAATCATGTCCGGCCACGATTGCCGGTACTGCTCGCCTTGACCGCGAATTCGGCGATCTACCGCGGTAGCGAGACCGGCTACGCGAGTTGGCGCAGTATTCTGTGGCGCCGGTGGCCCAGCGCGGGTCCGCCGCCGTATTTCGGGTCGCTGCGTGACTACGAATCGATCGTCGCGATGATGCGATCCAGCGGCAGCATCCTGGACAACAAGATGGTCTATTGGGATGTCCGCCCGTCGGAATCCTTTCCGACCGTCGAGGTCCGCGTGAGCGATGTTCCGGCGACAGCCGAGGAATCCGCCTTGCTGGCCGCCCTCATCCGCGGAATCGTCACTACCGCGCTCGACGCGATCGCGCAGGACATTCCCGCTCCCAACGTGCCCGGCGAAGTCCTGCGCGCCGCCTACTGGAACGCCGCGCGATCCGGGCTCGACGGCAACGGCCTCGACCTCGTCGCGGGGCGCGTCGTTCCCCACCGGGACCTGCTGGCCGGGCTCGTCGAGGACATCGCATCGGCATTGCATCGTTGTGGTGATCACGACTTCGTCACCGATGCGGTCAGGGCGCTCGGCGAGCGCGGAAACGGCGCGCGCCGGCAGCTGGCGGCGATGAATCGACGACGCGAGATCGCCGATGTGATCGGCGAGCTCGCCGACGCCACCCTCGAGGGCTGCCGCTGATCGCGACGCCGGGCGCATCAGATCCATCACAATCGCAGACACAGTCGATTGAGCGTGCTGAAATGGAAATCACCAGCCGGTCTTGAGCAACCAGGACCGGCCGGGGCAGTGT
This sequence comes from Nocardia sp. NPDC055002, assembly GCF_053608825.1. NCBI lineage: Bacteria > Bacillati > Actinomycetota > Actinomycetes > Mycobacteriales > Nocardiaceae > Nocardia > Nocardia sp. NPDC055002. The sequence continues at coordinate 1,449,067 of NZ_JBSGWE010000001.1, read as the reverse complement.
GTACACCTGCCGGTGTCGAGGGATCGGGCACTCGTGAACACCCATTCCGGCCATGGCGACCAACCGTCGCGGATCGATGAATCCGACTCAACACTGCGTGCGGAGGTCACTCTCCATCACACGGCCACCGTTCTGCACGTGCACGGCGAGATCGACGCCTGCAACCTGCCTCGATGGCGCACCATTCTCGACGGAGCCATCACGGCGGAGGGGGAGTCGGGCCACTTGGTGATCGACATCAGAGACGTGACGTTCATGTCCTGCCGGGCGATCCTCGACATGGCGACCCGCGCGCAGCAGAGTCAGTTGCGCATGAGTGTGGTCAATCCCGTGCCGTCGGTCACCAACCGGATCATCGTCGCGGCCGGTCTCACCGAGTGGCTACCCGTCTACCCGAGCCGAACCGAGGCTCTGGCCGCCGCGCCCGCGTCCACCCGAACGATTCCCCCGGCGTCGTGGACGACGACGTAGATCTGGGGCCGATAAGCCAGGTCCGGGTTCAATCGTTCGCGGCGGAGTCGGTGAGAATCGGCAGCAACGCCTTGGCACTGACCATGTGGTCCTGCCCGGCGAGCACCTGATGCCTCGCCTGGGGAATCGCCTCGGCGAGTTCCCGGGACACCTGCTGCATCCCGGGCGGGTTCTTCTCCCCGACAACGACTTTCACGGGAACCCGGATCTTCTCGAAACGTTCCACCGGGGGAAGTGTCTCGGTGATCGCGATGTCGTACATCAGTGTGGGGGCGAGTGCTTTCATCGTCGTCCACCCGGGAAACAGCGGTAGCAGCGCGACGAACGCGCCCGGCATCCCGATCCCACGCAGAAACGCCTTCAGCGCTCGCGCGTTCTTCGCCTGGTCGAGCAGCGCACGCACCGTCGCGGCCAGCTCGGCGTAGGACGCCCGTTCGGCCTCGTCGTGCACATAGGGGGCGTCGTAGATCACGACCCTGTCGATCTTGTCCGGCATCCGTACAGCCGCTTCGAGCGCCAGCGCGGCACCCGAGGAATGTCCGTAGAGAATCGCGCGCCCACCGGCGGCATCGACCATCGCCTCGATGTCGTCGACTTCCCGCTCGATCGCATACGGCTGTACGTCCCCGCTGTCGCCTCGGCCGCGCCGGTCGTAGTTGTAGACGGTGAAGCGCGTGGCGAACACCCGCACGTCGGCGGCGATCGGCCGAAAGCGCCGGAAACACGTCGCGCCGGTGATGTACACGAGCGCAGGCCCGTCACCGGACACGTCGTAGGCGAGTTCGGTGCCGTCCTTCGACGTAGCGATCCTCATAGCTCGTTCCTTTCGGTGCCCCGGCGCGCGCGGATCCCGATCGATCCACTGTCTATCACTACGACGATGTCGCCCCTGCAAACTCATCGGTGCGCCACGGGAGCGCTGTCGGGCGGAGCGGTATATTGCGCCGCGGCCCGACCGGGACGTGTTCGACGCGACGAATCAGGAGGATTCAGTGGTGATGGAATCAGGCACGGAGCCGGCGTCGATCGTCCTGCGTCGATGCGCACGGGCAGTCGCGGTGGTGCTGGCCGTCTGCGCTTCGGCGGTCCCGGCCGCCACCGCCGAGCCCACGTCGGCCGGTCTCGAATTCTATTCTCCGGCACCGGAATCGGTGGCAGGCGAGCACGGATCGGTGATCTCGTCACAGCCGATTGGCGGGGAGCCGGGACTGCCGGGGGCGCGCAATTTCCTTGTGCTCTACCGGTCGGTGGATGTGCACGGTCAGCCGGTCGCCGTCTCCGGTACGGTCGCTGTCCCGGAGGGAACCCCGCCGGCCGGCGGTTGGCCGCTGATCTCCTGGGCACACGGCACCACCGGCACCGCCGACGTGTGCGCACCCTCGCGGGACACCGGCGCCGGGTTCCCCGCTCACGACTACACCTCGTTGACGCGCGAGACCCTGGCCCGGTGGATCGCTGCCGGATACGCGGTGGCGCAGACCGACTATCAGGGTTTGGGTACGCCGGGCCCGCACGGCTATCTCATCGGGGAGGCCGAGCAGCGTGCGGTCGCGGACATGGCCATGGCGGCGCGGGTGATCGCGCCCGAGATCGGGACTCGCTGGGTGGCGATGGGACATTCGCAGGGTGGTCAGGCCGCCGTCTACGCCAACGCGCGCTCGCAGCAGTGGGCGCCGCAACTGCGCTTGCTCGGTGCGGTGGCGATGGCGCCCGCCTCGCATCTGGGGCCGGTCGTGCAGGCCTTCACCCTCGCCCGGCGGACCGGCATCGCCGAGAAGGTGGACGCACCGGCGGGCTCGGTGTCGTTCATTCCGCTGTTCATCCGTGGCGCCCAGACCGTCGCCGACATCGATCCGTCGGCATTCCTTACCGCCGAAGCTGATTCGATGGTGGGCCAGGCCGATGACCGCTGCATCGGACAGCTGCGTGCGCGGGATTCCTGGGGAGGGCTCGGCGCGGGTGACACGTTCTCCGCCGACGCCGATCCCGGTGCGCTGGTGCGGGTTCTCGACGACAACGACCCCAGCGGGCTGGCGCTGACCACCCCGATGCTGGTCTTGCAGGGCAAGGCCGACACCGTCGTCCTGCCCGCCGGCACCGACGCCATGGTCGCTCAGCAGCAGCTGACCGGCCAACCCGTGGAATACCGCACCTACCCCGGCGTCGATCACCGCGCCATCCTCGGCGCGAGCAACGACGACGCCCTCGCCTGGGTGAACGCCCGCTTCGCCGGCTGACACACAGCGCGCACGTCCCGGCGATCACGCCGGTGGTGATCTCCGGCGAAACCACGGCGGATGTGGTCGGGGTGCACGACGGCCGACGGCCGGATTGGTAGCGTGGCCGAAGTGCGTACTGTGGTTGCGTACGTGCTGGTAGCGGGGCCCGGAGGGGCCTGTGCGGAGTCGGTGTCCCATGACGAGAGGCCGTTTCGATGCGAGCGCGGATCAGTGTGACCGTCGATGGGCGGACGCGGGTGGTGGACATCGATACCCGTACCACCCTGTTGGATGCCCTGCGTGAACAACTGGGCGTCACCAGCCCGAAGAAGGGCTGCGACCGCGGGCAATGCGGGTCGTGCACCGTCCTGCTGGACGGCCGAAGGGCGACGTCGTGCCTCGCGTTGGCCGTCGCACACGACGGGGCGACGATCGTCACCGCCGACGGACTGGCCGACGGTGACGACCTGCATCCGGTCCAGCGGGCATTCCTCGAACACGACGGCTTCCAGTGCGGCTACTGCACGCCGGGCCAGATCTGTTCGGCGGTCGGCATGCTCGACGAGGTGCGGGCGGGCGCACCGAGTCACGTGACGGCGGACCCCACGGGCGAGATCGTGCTGAGCGCCGACGAGATCCGGGAACGCATGAGCGGCAATCTGTGTCGCTGCGGGGCGTATCCGAACATCGTCGCGGCGATTCAGGAGGTCGCTCGATGAGGGAGTTCGCCTACGAACGCGCCACTGACGCGGGGCAAGCGGTAGCGGCGGTACTCGCCGAGCCCGACGCCGTATTCCTCGGTGCGGGAACCAATCTCGTCGATCACCTCAAACTCGGGATCATCGCGCCGGGCAAGCTCGTCGATGTCAGCGGACTGCCGCTCGATCAGGTGACCCAGCTGCCCGACGGCGGTGTCCGCATCGGGTCGGCGGTGCGCAATGCCGATCTCGCCGCGCACCCGGCCATCCGGGCGCGGTACCCGATGCTGTCGGCGGCGCTGTTGGCGGGTGCGTCGGCCCAGCTGCGCAATTTCGCCACCACCGGCGGAAATCTGCTGCAGCGCACCAGATGTCCCTACTTCCAGGATTCGACTGTGCCGTGCAACAAGCGTGAACCGGGCACCGGATGCTCGGCGATCGGCGGGTTCGATCGCGACCAGGCCATCCTCGGCGCGTCCGATCAGTGCGTCGCCACCCATCCCTCCGACATGGCAGTGGCGATGGCCGGGCTGGGTGCGGTGGTGCGGGTGCTCGGCGCCGTCGGTGAGCGCGAGATCCCACTGGTCGACCTCTATCGGCTGCCCGGCGACGAACCCGACCGGGACACGATCCTCGACCACGGTGACCTGATCACCGCCGTCGACCTGCCCGCGCTCGAGTGGGCGAGCACCTCCACCTACCGCAAGGTCCGAGATCGTGCGTCGTTCGCGTTCGCCCTGGTCTCGGTGGCCGCCGCCGTCGACATCGCCGACGGCGTCGTGCGAGATGTGCGGATCGCGTTCGGCGGTGTCGCGGCCAAACCATGGCGAGCATTCGCCGCCGAAGCGCAACTGCGCGGCCGGGCGGCCACCGAGGAGAACTTCGCCGCCGCGGCGGATGTCGAACTCGCCGCTGCGCGCCCGCAGCGGCAGAACGGTTTCAAGATCCCCTTGGCGCGCAATGTGCTCGTCGCGGCCCTGCGCGAGCTGAGCGAGGTGCGATGAACTCACCGGTGATCGGCAGCTCGCCCACCCGTATCGAAGGGCCGGCCAAACTCCGCGGTGTCGCGCCCTACGCGATGGAGCATCCGCAACAGGATCCGTTGTACGGCTTCGTGATTCAGTCGACGATCATCCGCGGGAGCATCCGCGAGATCGACACCTCCGTGGCCGAACGGATGGACGGCGTCGTCACCGTGCTCACCCACCACAACGCTCCCCGGCTGGCCGTCGACGACGACAACGAACTGTTCATCCTGCAGAACGCCGAGATCGCGTTCCGCGGGCAAGCGATCGGCGCCGTCGTAGCGACGAGCCTGGAGGTGGCCTGCGAAGCGGCCGCGCACGTGCGGGTGACCTACGACGAGCAGACCGCCGACGTCACGTTCAGTGCCGACCGGGACGACCTCCACAACCCCGGGGAAGTGAGCGGCGGCTTTCCCGCCGACACCACGATCGGTGACGTCGACGCCGCCATGGCGATCGCCCCGGTCACCATCGACCACACCTATACGACCGCGATGGTCCACAACAACCCGATGGAACCGCATGCCACCATCGCGCACTGGACCGACGACAGCTTGACGCTGTTCGACTCCACCCAGGGCCCGCATGTGGTGCGCGCCGAGATCGCGCCCCTGTTCGGCCTGGCGCCCGAGCGGGTGCGAGTGATCGCGCCCTTCGTCGGCGGTGGCTTCGGATCCAAAGGTGAGCCGCACGCGAATATCGTGCTCGCGGCGATGGCCGCGAAACTCTGCGACGGGCGACCCGTGAAACTGCCGCTGACCAGGCAACAGCTGTTCTCCCTCGCCGGTTATCGGACGCCGACCAGCCAGCGGGTCCGGCTCGGCGCGCACCCCGACGGCACCCTGACCGCCATCGCTCACGACGCGATCGCGCAGGCCTCCACGGTGAAGGAATTCGCCGAGCCGACCGCCGTGGTCACCCGCGTGATGTACGCGGCGGCCAACCGATCGACCTCGCACCGTTTCGCGGCATTGAATGTTCCCGTGTCGTCCTGGATGCGGGCGCCCGGGCACTGTCCGGGGATGTTCGCCGCGGAGACGGCGATGGACGAACTCGCGGTCGCCCTCGGCATGGACCCGATCGCTGTGCGCATCCACAACGAACCCGAGGTCGACCCGGAATCGGGGCGCCCGTTCTCCACCCGTGGGCTGGTCGAATGCCTGCGTGCCGGGGCGCAGCGCTTCGGCTGGGCAGAGCGTGACCCGGCCCCGAAGTCGCGGCGCGAAGGCCGATGGCTGGTCGGATCCGGAGTCGCCGCGGCGACCTACCCGGCCGACACCTCCGCGGGCAACAGCGCCCGCGTGCGCTACACCGGGGATCGCTACGAAGTCGCCATCGACGCCGTCGATATCGGTACCGGCACCTGGACCTCCCTCGGCCAGATCGCCGCCGAGGCCCTCGGGGTCGACGCGGATCGCATCGATCTGCGCATCGGCGATTCCGATCTCCCCCAGGGGACGGTCGCGGGCGGTTCGACCGGCATGGCGTCCTGGGGTTCGGCCGTGGTGGCGGCCGCGCGGGCCTTCCGTGACCGCTTCGGGCCGGAACCCGCCGACGGCGCCGAGACCACCGTCGAGGCGCCCGAATATCCAGGGAGAGAGAACTTCTCGACGCATGCGTTCGGTGCGCACTTCGTCGAGGTCCGCGTGAACACCGACACCGCCGAGATCCGGGTTCCGCGCGTGGTCAGCGTTTTCGGCGCGGGCCGCATCATCAATCCACGGATGGCCCGTTCACAGTTCATCGGCGCTGTCACCATGGGTCTGTCGATGGCGCTGTTCGAACAGAGCGAGTTCGATCCGCGCCTCGGCGCCGTGGTCAACCACGACCTCGCCGGGTACCACATCCCGGTCAACGCCGATATCGGCGAGATCGACGTCAGCTGGATCGACGAACACGATCCGCATCTGAACCCGATGGGCAGCAAGGGAATCGGCGAGATCGGCATCGTCGGCTCGGCGGCCGCGGTGGGCAACGCGATCCACCACGCCACCGGTGTCCGCGTTCGCCACGTGCCCATCCATCTCGAAGACCTGCTCGGCGCGCTCTGATCAGCAGCGGGTCGGCGCGGGTTCGCCACGGAACCTGGCTTCGATGAAGTTCCAGGCCTCGGGCAGACCCGCCACCGCGGTCGTCATGTGCTCGGCTATCTGATAGCGGGAGAACGTGACCGGCGCGCCTGCCGCGCAGTAGCGGGTGGCGATGTCTTCGACGGCGTCGAAGGGGGTCAGTTCGTCGAAGACGCCCTGCCAGATCAGCATCGGCGTCTCGGGCACCTCGGGGTCGTAGCGCAAACTGTTCTCCCGCAACACCGCTCGTGCCTCGGGGCTGTCCATCAGGGACTTGGTCGCCGCCAGCTGTTCGGCGCTGCGGGCCACACCGTGGAACAGCAGGAAGCGCCGGCATTCGTCAGCGGTGAAGTCACGGAACCACAGGCCCTCGCCGTTGAGCTGGTCGGAAATGGGCAGACGCCGGGGGTATTCGCGCTCCAGGCCCATCGCCGCCGCCCAGGCGAGGCCGAAACCGGGATGGTGCCCGAAGCCGATCCCGAGGGCCATCTGTTCGAGGTCGGCCGGGATGCCGCCGGCGGCGACGCCCGCGAGCTTCAGTTCCGGTGCGTAGGTCGGTTGCAGCGCGGCCGCCCACGCGGTCGCCAGCCCGCCGCCGGAGTACCCGGCGAGGGCGATGGGGGACTGGCCGAGGCCGAGTTCGGGCGCGCGCTGGAGCGCTCGCACACTGTCGAGGGTGACCATGCCGCTGAGCCGGGCGGCGCCGTAGGCGACATTCGGCCCGAGGTAGTCCGGCAAGGCGACCGCCCAACCGCGGCCCAGCGGCAGCGCCGCGCCGAACGCGTCGGGGGTTTCGTCGTTGATCAGCGAGGTGGACGGGTTGCATTTGGTGCCGAGGGAATTGATCAGCGCCTGGTAGGACACCAGCGGCGGGTTCGTGACACCGGCGGGGATCAGGACCGTGGTGACGCCCATGATCGGGTCGCCCGCGGAGTTGGTCGAGCGGAAGGCGACGTGCCAGATGTCGGTGCCCTGGTAGGGGCCGAGGTCGAACTTCCGTTGCCGCACCACATCACCGGGCGCGAAGTCGCCGATATCGGCCGGTGCGGTGAAGAAGGGATCGGGATTGGGGGTGGGGTAGCGCGGCTCCGGCGTCGCCGCGGGAGCGAAGATGGCGAGGGTGAGGCCGTAGAACAGCACCGTGAGTGCGGCCGTCAAAATCCGGCGCATGGTGGATCCTTCTCTCTGGCGGAAGTCAGCAGTTGCTCGGTGCGGGCTCGCCGCGGAAGCGGGCGTCGAGCCACGCGACGGCAGACGGGAAACCCATGACCGCGGTGGCCAGGTGGTCGGGGCTCGGATAGAGCTCCGACTGCACCGGTGTCCCGGCCTCGCAGTAGCGCTGGTTCGTGCGATCGACCGCGTCGACGGGGATGAGCGGGTCGATGGGGGTGTGCCACTCGAAGATCGGGATCGTCGGCACGGGCTCGAACAGTTCCAGGCTGTTGGCGTCGCCGACTTCCCACGCCCGCGGGTCGTCGATCAGTGAGACGGTCGAGGCGAGGTCGGAGGCGCTGTGCATGGCTCCGGCGGCGATGAGTTCGACCGTGCACCCGTTGGCCATGGCATCGCGCACCGCCAAGCCGGTGTCGTTGAGCTGCCCGCTGATCGGCAGGCGGTCGGGGTATTCGCGTTCGAGTCCGAGTGCCGCGGCCATCGCGAGGCCGAACATGGGATGCGGGGCGAAGCCGAGTGCGCGCGCCATCGTGGTGATGTTCATCGGCACCCCGCCCTGCGCGGCGCCGACCAGGCGCAGGTCGGGCGCGTACTGCGGTGCGAGCGCGGCCGCCCAGCCGGTCGCCATGCCGCCGCCGGAGTACCCGAGCATGGCCGCCGGGCTGTCGGCGAGACCCAGTTGCGCGACCCTGGTCGCGGCCCGGATGCCGTCGAGGGTGATCTGGCCGCCGAGTCTGGCCGCGCCGTAGGCGGCGTTGGGGCCGAGATGGTCGGGCAGCGCGATGCTCCAGCCGCGCAGCAGCATCGTGTTCAGCAGCGGCACAGCACGATAGAGCAGATTCGGATCGTAGGCGTAGAGGGCCCGCGAGACCGCGCACTGGGTGCCGAGACCGTTGATGATGTGCTGGTAGGACAGCAGCGGCGCGCCGGGGCGGTGGTCTTTCGGGGTGAGGATCGTGGTGGTCGCGGCGATCGGCCTGCCCTGGGAATCATTGGACCGGAACTTCACCAAAGTGACTGTGGCGGTAGGGAAGTAGGGCAGTGGCTCCTGGACCCGGACCGCCAGGACCGCCCCGGGTTCCTTGCTCGCGATGTCGGCGGGCGCGGCGTAGAAGGGATCGGGGTCGGGAGCCGGGTACACCGGGGGTGCCCCGGCGGCCGACGGCGGGCCGGAGGCGGTGAGAAGCCCGACCATGACGGCGCAGGCCAGGGTGCGCAGGCTAATTCTCACGGATCACCGCCGACGCGGGGTAGCGAACACCGGTGGCGCGTTCGGATGCCGTCCACAACTGCTGCCAGAGGGCCCGATCCTGCGACAGCGCGCTCGACGGGCAGGCGCTGACCGGTCCCCGGGTGTTGAACAGCTTGGTCGGGCCCCAATAGATATCGGGATCCGCATCCGGGGCGGTGGCGGCGTAGAGCATCGATTGTGCTGCCGCGGTGCGTGATTGGCCTACCAGGCGGATGAACGGTTCGGCGACGTAGTCGAGTGGCGTCTGCGTCTTGGCGACGAGGCCGGTCGGTGCGACGCCGGGGTGCACAGCGTAGGAACGCAGCGTCGACCCGGATTCGCGGAGCCTGCGCTGTAGTTCGCGGCCGAATATCAGGGTGGCCAGCTTCGATTCCGGGTAGGCCGCGTGTCGACTGTATCGGCGGTGCTCGAAGCGCAGATCGTCGAGCGGTAGTGCTTTGGTCCACCCGTGGGAAATGCTCGACAAAGAGATGACCCGGTCCTGGATCCGATCCAGGAGCAGGCCCGTCAAAGCGAAGTGACCGAGATGGTTGACGCCGAATTGTGTTTCGAATCCTTCGGCGGTACGGGCGAACGGCACATTCATCAATCCGGCATTGTTGATCAGCACATCGAATTCGCCGCGCTCTTGCGCGAAGCGCCGTACGTCGGACAGATCGGCAAGATCCAGGGCCGCCACGGAGATATCGCCGACCAGCCGATCAGCGATGGCGCGACCCCGTTCGGTATCACGGCACGCCATGATCACCGTGGCGCCACGGGCTGCCAACGTGCGGGTTACCACCTCACCGAGGCCGCCGTTGGCTCCGGTGATCACGAATCGTCGGCCGTGCTGATCCGGTATCGGATCGGGAGTCCTTGCCATGGCGCATGACCTTACGAATCGCGGTCACCGGGTGGCAATGCGTTTGGAAAATGTCAGGGACGACGCGAGGACCGTTGGTCGTTTCCCAAAGAGGCCCGGCGCGCGGGGAATTCGGTTGCCCGCTGTCGTAGCGTGGCGCCGGTCAGTGTTGTCGAGTGGATTGCCGGGCGAATACCCGATCCCGCCGCACTGCTCGATTCCCTGTCGATACCTCTGATGCAGGAGATGTTTGCCCTATGGCTCGCGAAGACGAACTACGCACTTACATGAAGAAGGCGATCCGGGAACTGCAGACCACCCGCGCGCGCCTCGATGATGTGGAAGCGCGGGCGACCGAGCCGATCGCCATCGTCGGCATGGCGTGCCGTTATCCGGGTGGGGTCACCTCGCCGGAGGAGTTGTGGCAGGCGGCAGTCGAGGGGCGCAGTCTGGTGTCGCCGTGGCCGGCCGATCGCGGCTGGGATGTCGAGGGTCTGTTCGATCCCGAGCCGGGTGTGCCGGGCAAGTCGTATGTGCGCACGGGCGGATTCCTCGACGGCGCTACCGGATTCGACGCGAACTTCTTCGGGATCAGCCCGCGTGAGGCGCAGGCGATGGATTCGCAGCAGCGACTCGTGCTCGAGACGGCCTGGGAGGCCTTCGAGCGGGCGGGCATCGACCCGACGACTGTTCGCGGCAGCGCCACCGGGGTCTTCGTCGGCCTGATGCCCGACACCGAGGGCCCGTCGTCGCGCGATATCGACGAGCGGGTGCGCGCGACGATCGAACAGTTCCTGATGACCGGTCAGGCGTCGAGTATCGCCTCGGGCCGGGTGTCGTATGTGCTGGGACTGGAAGGTCCGTCGGTCACCGTGGACACGGCGTGCTCGTCCTCGCTGGTCGCGATTCATCAGGCGGTGCGATCGTTGCGCTCCGGTGAGTCGACGATGGCGCTGGCCGGCGGTGTCACCGTGATGGCGACGCCCGCCGCGTTCGTCGCGTTCTCCACCCAGCGTGCGCTGGCGGCCGACGGCCGATGCAAGTCGTTCGCCGCGGGCGCCGACGGCACCGCGTGGGGCGAAGGCGTCGGCATGCTGCTGCTCGAGCGCGTCTCCGAGGCCAGGCGCCTCGGGCACAAGATCCTGGGTCTGGTGCGTGGCACCGCGGTGAATTCCGACGGCGCGTCCAACGGTCTGACCGCCCCGAACGGGCGGTCCCAGCAGCGGGTGATCCGATCCGCGCTGGCCGATGCCGGGTTGAGCACGACCGAGGTGGACGTCGTCGAGGCGCACGGCACCGGCACCCGCCTGGGTGACCCCATCGAAGCGGAGGCCTTGCTCGCGACCTACGGCGCCGAGCGCGAGGGCGGCGAGGCGCTGCTGCTCGGGTCGCTCAAGTCGAATATGGGGCACACGCAAGCCGCCGCCGGGGTCGGTGGGCTGATCAAAATGGTGATGGCGATGCGGCACGGCGTGGTGCCGCCGACGCTGAACGTCGACGAGCCGACGCCGCACGTGGACTGGTCGTCCGGTTCGGTCCGGTTGGTCACCGAGGCGCGGGCATGGCCCGCGACCGGGCGGACGCCGCGCGCCGCGGTGTCGTCGTTCGGGATCAGCGGCACCAATGCGCACGTCGTCATCGAGCGGGGCGAATCCGCCCCGGCGATCGAGCGATCGCCCGCATCCGTCGCACCGCCGGTGATTCCGTGGGTCCTCACCGCGCGGTCCGCCGCGGCGGTGGCCGCGCAGGCAGGTGCGCTGCTCGGTCGGGTCGAGGCAGAACGTGGCGCCGACCCGGTCGATATCGGTGTCGCGCTGCTCGATACCCGCGCCCGGTTCGAGCATCGCGCCGTGATCGTCGGCCACGATGCCGAGGAGCTGACGGCCGGGCTGCGAGCGCTCGCGGATGGGCAGGGCGCACCGAATGTGGTGCGTGGCAGCGCGATCGCGGCCGTCACCGCGGTGATGTTCCCCGGTCAGGGTGCGCAACGTGCCGGGATGGGGCACGAGCTGTACCAGGGCTATCCGGTCTATCGCGCCGTCTTCGACGAGATCTGCGCGGAATTCGATCAGCATCGCGATACGCCGCTGCGCGAGATGATCTTCGACGATCGGGCAGACGCGACCTCGCTCGACCGGACCGAGATCGCCCAGATCGCGCTGTTCGCTACCGAGGTGGCGATGTACCGGCTGGCCGAATCATGGGGATTGCGAACGGCTTTCGTGCTCGGTCACTCGATCGGCGAGATCGTGGCGGCCTATGTGGCCGGGGTCTGGTCGCTGCCGGATGCCTGCACCCTGGTCGCCGCGCGTGGTCGGCTCATGCAGTCCGTGCCGCAGGGTGGGGCGATGGTCGCGGTCGCCGCGGACGCGGAGACCGTCGCCGAACTCGTGCGTCGATACGACGACGTGAGCATCGCCGCGGTGAACGGGCCCGCGTCCGTGGTCGTTTCGGGTGCGCACGCGTCCGTGGACGCCATCGCCGAGCAGTTGGCGGCCGACGGCGTGCGTACCCACCGATTGCGGGTGAGTCATGCGTTCCATTCGCCCCAGATGGATGCTGTGCTGGCCGAATTCGGCGAAATCTGCCGGGGCCTGACCTATCGCCCGCCGACCCTGCCGGTGATCTCGGCGCTCACCGGCAAGGTGGCCGAGGCCGCGCAGTTGTGCTCGCCGGAATACTGGGTGAGCCACCTGCGCGAGCCGGTTCGCTACCTGGACGCGGTGCGGTGGGCGCGTGAACAGGGCGGGGTCAACTGCTTCGCCGAGATGGGTCCCGGGGCCGCGCTGACGGCGATGGTGCACGAGATCGTCGACGACGGTGCGGCGATGGCCGCCGTCGCGTTGCAGCGGCCGGGCATCGCGGGCGACCTCGCGTTCGTCGCAGGACTGTCCGCGCTGTATTCCCACGGGGCAGCACTGGATCTGGGCCCGCTCTTCGAAGGGGCCGACGCCCGCCCGGTAGACCTGCCTACCTATGCCTTCCAGCGTGATCGGTACTGGCTCGAGGTGAGCGAGGGCAGCAATGTGCGTGGCGCCGGGCTGGACGCCGACGACCATCCGCTGCTCGGTGCGAAGATCGGCCTCGCCCAGGACGGAGGATTGCTGCTGACCGGGCGACTGTCGCTGCACTCGCACCCGTGGTTGGCCGGACACCGGATCGGTGGCGCGGTCCTGCTGCCCGGCACCGCGTTCATCGAACTCGCGTGGCATGCAGGCCAATTCGTGCAATGCCCAACCGTCGGCGAACTCGTGCTCGAAGCCCCGCTCGTGATCCCCGAGACCGGCGCGGTGGAACTACAGGTGCTGGTCGGACCGGCTGAGGAATCCGGGCATCGGACAGTCGGGGTGTACTCGCGTCTACAGACAGCTTCGGTGGAGGAGCTGCCGTGGAGCGGACACGCCACCGGCACCTTGCAACCGTCGGACGAGGTCGCGGCGTCGGGTGACGGTGCGTGGCCTCCTGCGGGTGCGGTGGCGGTGGCAGTCGGCGACCCGTACGAGGCGATGGCCGCGGTCGGCTACGACTACGGCTCCGCTTTTCGTGGCCTCGGCCAGATCTGGCGCCATGGCGACGAGATCCTCGCCGAGGTGGCATTGCCCGAATCAGCCGCCGGGGAGGCTGCCGAGTTCGGTCTGCACCCCGCGCTGCTCGACGCCGCACTGCACGCGATGATCGCGACCGGCACGGTCGGCCCGACCGAATCCGGCAAGATCCGGCTCCCGTTCGCCTGGGAAGGCGTCTCGCTGCACGCGGTCGGCGCGTCGTCGCTGCGGGTTCGCCTCACACCGGTCGGGCCCGACCGCATCGGTCTCGAACTCACCGATTCGGCAGGTAGGCCGGTGGCCGGTGCGCGATCACTGGCGCTGCGCGAGATCTCCCTCGAAGCGCTGGGGCAGCGCCCGGCGTCCTCGGACGGCGGACTGTACGAGATGAACTGGGTGACCGTACCCTCGCCCGAACCCATCGCGGAACAGGGCGAATGGTCCGAGCTGGACTTTGCCGACAGCAGAGTAGTTGTCGAGCGCTGCGCACGCGCTGATCGCGATCTCGTCGTCGTGCGCGTGCACAGCGATGCGACCGCGTCCGTTCCCGCCGCCGTGCGCGAGCAGGTGATCGCCGTGCAGACGGTGGTGCAGCGATTGCTCACCGACGACGAATTCGCCAAGGCCCTGGTGGTTTTCGTGACCAGCGGCGCCGTGGCGATCCATGGCGCCGAGGATGTCCGTGACCTGGCCGGCGCGGCAGTGTGGGGTCTGCTGCGGTCCGCGCAGAACGAGAACCCTGGTCGCATCGCGCTGCTCGATCTCGATGATCGCGGCGACTACCGCGAGGCGGTGCGCAGCTGCGCCGCACTCACCACCGAGCCGCAACTGGCGATCCGGCACGGGGAGACGCACGCGCCGCGCCTGGTGCGCGCGGGTGCGGACACGGTCGGGTCGGCTGAGCTGCTCGGCGAGGACGAGTGGCGATTGGTCGACCACGGGCGCGGAACCCTCCACGGCGACAACATGCTCCTGGCGCCGGCCGAGATCGAGCCGCTCGGACCCGGGCAGGTGCGGATCGCGGTGCGGGCGGCGGGTGTGAACTTCCGCGATGTGCTGATCGTGCTCGGGATGTACCCGATCCCGAACACCGCCATCGGTGGTGAGGGTGCGGGGGTGATCGTCGAGGTCGCTCCCGATGTGGTGGACTTCGCGGTGGGCGACCGGGTGATGGGCATCTTCACCGGCGTCAGCGCCACGGTGGTGGCCGACCGGCGCACGGTCGTCAAGATTCCGGAAGGCTGGTCGTTCGACGAAGCGGCGGCCGCGCCGATCGTGTTCGCGACGGCCTACTACTCGCTGGTCGACCTGGCGCGGGTGCGGTCGGGGGAGTCGCTGCTGATCCATGCCGCCACCGGCGGCGTCGGTATGGCCGCGGTCCAGCTGGCCCGCCATCTCGGGCTGGATCTCTACGTCACGGCCAGCCCCGGCAAGTGGGATGTACTGCGCGCGAACGGCTTCGACGACGAGCGGATCGGCAATACGCGAACCACCGAGTTCAAGGCGAAGTTCCTAGAGGCCACCGGCGGACGTGGTGTCGATGTCGTGCTCGACTCCCTCGCGGGCGACAAGGTCGACGCGTCGCTGGACCTGCTGCCGCGCGGCGGTCGGTTCATCGAGATGGGTCTGACCGATCTGCGTGACGCCGACGAGATCGCGGCAACCCACCCGGGCGTCCGATACCAGAACTTCATCCTGATGGAGGCGGGCCCGGACCGGCTGCACGAGATTCTGACCGAACTGCGCAAGCTGTTCGAATTCGGTGACCTCCAACCACTTCCGGTGACCCGATGGGACGTGCGGCGTGCACCCGAGGCGTTCCGTCAGCTGAGCCAGGCACGCCACGTCGGCAAATACGTCCTGACCGTGCCGACCCCGCTCGACCGCGACGGCACCGTTCTGGTGACCGGCGGCACCGGTGGACTCGGCGCGCTGGCCGCCCGGCACCTGGTGACCACCTATGGAGTTCGGCGCCTGCTGTTGACCAGTCGTCGCGGATTCGACGCGGACGGCGCGAGCGAACTCGCCGCCGAACTGTCCGCGCTCGGCGCCCAGGTCGACATCGCCGCCTGCGATGTCGGCGACCGCGACGCTCTCGCCGCACTGGTGGCGGCGATCCCCGCCGCGCATCCGCTGACCGGCGTCGTCCACACCGCGGGTGTCGTCGAGGACGCGTTGTTCAGCGAGCACACTCCCGAACACATCGCCACAGTGCTGCGCCCCAAGGCCGATGCCGCCTGGCACCTGCACGAGGTGACCGACGGGCGCCCGCTGGCGATGTTCGTGATGTACTCCTCGATCGCGGGCCTGCTCGGCAACCCGGGCCAGGCCAACTACGCCGCGGCCAACGGGTTCCTCGACGCGCTGGCCCAGCACCGCAGACACCGTGGCCTGACCGCCACCGCGATGGCGTGGGGGCTGTGGGAGCGCGGGACCGGCATCACGGGGCACCTCACCGAGCGCGACCTGCGGCGAATGCGCCGTGAAGGGCTGATCCCGCTCACCGACGACGACGGCATGTCCCTGTTCGACAATGCCCTGTCGACCGGCAGAGCACTGGCCGTACCCGCCCGCCTTGACCTCACGGCGCTGGGCTCGCTCGGCGATGTCGACGAGATGCCCGCGATGCTGCGCTCGCTGCTGCGCGGCCCGCGCCGGGCGGTCGGCGGAGGCTCCGATGAGTCGGCGAAGCTGCTGTCGAGCCTCACCGGCCAGGAGCCCGCCGAACAGGAGCGGATCATCCTCGGCGTCATCCGGTCGCACGCTGCGGCCGTCCTCGGTCACGCGTCGGCCGAGGCGGTGCCCGCCGATACCGCGTTCACCGACCTGGGCTTCGACTCGTTGGGCGCCGTGGAATTCCGCAACCGGCTCGAGGCGGCCACCGGCGCGAAGCTGCGCACGACGATCGTCTTCGACTACCCCAATGCCGCCGCGCTGGCGAGCTACCTGCGCACCGAGATCGCGCCCGTGGACGACCCGGGCGCCCGCATCGCCGGACAGCTCGACGCAGTGGCGGCGGGATGCGCCGGTGTGGAACTGCCGCCGGAGCGGGTCGAGGAGCTGCTGCTGCGGATCAACGACCTCGTGCGCACCCTGCGCGGCGACTCGGCGCGCGATCTGGTCGACAACATCGACGGTGCCGACGACGACGCCCTGTTCGATCTCATCGACCAGGTCCGTTCGGTCTGAGCCGAGACAGAAAGCGAGAGACCGATGGCCACCGAAGCGGAACTTCGCACGTATCTCAAACGCGCCACCCGGCAGTTACAGGAGACCAGACAGCAGCTCGAGGACGAGCAGGCACGCGCACGGGAACCGATCGCGATCGTGGGAATGTCGTGCCGGTTCCCCGGCGGGATCGAATCGCCCGAGCACCTGTGGGAGGCGCTGATCGAGGGGCGCGACCTGATCTCGGAGTTCCCGGCCGATCGCGGCTGGGACGTGGACGGGTTCTACGATCCCGACCCGGACAAATTCGCCAAATCCTATGTGCGAGAAGGTGGTTTCCTCGCGGGAGCGGGCGAGTTCGACGCCGGATTCTTCGGGATCAGCCCGCGCGAGGCCGAGGCGATGGACCCGCAGCAGCGCCTGCTGCTCGAGCTCGCCTGGGAATCGGTCGAGCAGGCCCGTGTCGACCCGACGACCTTGCGCGGCACCGATACCGGTGTGTTCGTGGGATTCAGCGATCAAGGTTACGGATTCGGCGCCACGCAGGCCTGGGATGGCGCGGAGACCTACTACTTCACCGGCAACCATGCCTCGATGGCGGCGGGTCGGGTCGCGTACCTGCTGGGTCTGGAAGGACCGGCGGTCACCGTCGACACCGCCTGCTCTTCGTCACTGGTCGCGATTCATCAGGCGATGCAGTCGCTACGCCTGCGCGAATGCGGCCTGGCGCTCGCCGGCGGCGTGACGGTGATGTCCACCCCGATGCCGTTCGCGCTGTTCTCGCGTCAGCGTGCGCTGGCGCCCAACGGGCGATGCAAGTCCTACGCCGCGGGCGCGGACGGCACCGCCTGGGGTGAGGGAGTCGGTGTCGTTCTCCTGGAACGTCTTTCGGAGGCGCAGCGGCACGGACACCGAGTGCTCGCGGTGTTGCGCGGTTCGGCGGTGAACAGTGACGGCGCGTCCAACGGGCTCACCGCACCGCGCGGACCGGCGCAGCAGCGGGTGATCGGGTCCGCGCTGGCCAATGCCGGCCTGCGCGCGTCCGACATCGACATGGTGGAGGGCCACGGCACCGGCACCGTGCTCGGTGACCCGGTGGAGGCGCAGGCCCTGCTCGCCACCTACGGGCAGCGCGACGATGCGCCGCCACTGCTGCTGGGATCGGTGAAATCGAATATGGGACACACGCAGTCGGCCGCGGGCGTGGCCGGACTGATCAAGGCGGTGCAGGCCATTCGCCACGGGATGGTTCCGCCCACGCTCCACGTGGACGCGCCGACCTCGCACGCCGACTGGACCGGGGATCGAATCCGGCTGGTGCTGCGGCCACAGCCGTGGCCGACCACCGAACACCCACGCCGGGCCGCGGTGTCGTCCTTCGGGATCAGCGGCACCAACGCCCACTTGATCGTCGAGCAAGCACCGGAACCCGAAGGACCCGAGATGATCTCGGCCGATACCCGCCACGCAGTGGTGCCCGCGGCCGCCTCCACGCAGACCTTCGCCCCGGCGCATTCGAGGCCCACGCCCTCGCCGGCTCCATGGCTGCTCTCGGCACGCACCGCCGCCGCACTGTGTGACCAGGCGGCCCGCCTACGCGCGGCTGTCACGAATTCCCCGGACGATCTCGCCGACATCGCGCACTCCTTGGCAACCACGAGAACGAGATTCGACCATCGCGCCGTCGTCGTGGCGAACACCCGCGGCGAGTTCCTGGACGGACTCACGGCCATCGCCGAGGAACACACCGCCCCCTCGGCAGTCCTGTCACGCCGTAGCGCCGGCGGCAAGCTGGCGATGATGTTCCCCGGTCAGGGCGGACAACTCGCGGGCATCGGACGCGGGCTCTCTGACACGTACCCGGTGTTCGCCGAGGCGCTCGACACGATCTGCGCGGGTTTCGACGCCCATCTCGAGCATCCGTTGCGGACCGAGATGTTCGGAACGGGTGAGTTGCTCGCGCGGACCGACTACACCCAGCCCGCCGTGTTCGCCGTGCAGGTGGCTCTGTTCCGGCTGTTCGAATCCTGGGGTGTAGTACCGGATTTCGTTGTCGGTCACTCGATCGGTGAACTCTCCGCCGCGCACGTCGCGGGTGTGCTGTCCCTGGACGACGCGGTGGCTGTGGTCGCCGCGCGCGGTCGGCTGATGCAGCGGATGGACCCGGGAGCGATGGTCTCCGTGCGGGCAACCAGGGCCGAGGTCGCGGCCTCCATCGCCGGTCGCGAGGCCGAGGTGTCGGTCGCCGCGGCCAACGGGCCGAACGCCACCGTGATCGCAGGCGATGTCGCCGCGGTGGGTGAGCTCGCCCGGCACTGGCGCGAACGCGGCCGACGAGTAGCCAGGCTCGGCGTAGACCGTGGCTTCCACTCGCCGCACGTGGACGCGATCGTCGACGAATTCCGCTCGGTCGTCGCGACCGTTCGCCTCCAGGAACCGCGCATCCCTTTCCTCTCCACCGTGACCGGCACGGAATCCGCACCCGGACAGCTGACTTCGATCGAATACTGGGTACGTCAGGCCCGCGAGCCGGTGCGTTTCCACGAGAGTGTGCTGCGGCTGCACGAATCCGGCGTCGTCACCTATCTCGAACTCGGTGCGGGAGACACCCTGTCCGGCCTGGTCTACGAGACACTCGCCGATACCGGCAGCACGGCCATTCCGGTGCTGCGACCCGGGGCCGACGAAGCCGGCTCGGCGATCAAAGCCGTTGCGGGAGCCTGGGTCGCCGGTGCCGAAGTCGGTTGGTCGGCACTGTGTTCCGACGACACCACCGGGGTCGTCGATCTGCCGACCTATGCGTTCCAGCATCGGCGCTATTGGGTTCACACCGACAGTGCCGTCCTCGAAAGCATGATCGGGGTCGCCGGCGCCGAACTCGCCGGTGACCGGACTGCCAGCCGGCGCGACGCACCGGCAGGGGAGGCACCGTCCGCGCGTTCGGACCTGCTGACCGTTCCCGAGGACCGGCGCCGCGATGTCGCGGTCAACCTGGTGGTCGATCAGATCCGCGAGATCCTCATCGACCTCACCGAGGACGAGATCGACCTCGACGCCACGGTTCTCGCGATCGGGCTCACCTCGCTGTCCGCCCTCGAACTCCGCGGAAGGATCAATGCCGCCGCGGGCACCCAGCTCTCACTGGAGGATCTGTTCACCCACCCGACGCCACGGGCACTGGGCGCCGTACTCGCCACCAGGATCTGGAGCGACGCGCCGACCCACGAGGCGGTGCTCGCGTGAACGGGGGACTGTCGCCGGTACGCGGCACCCTCGGATTCGAACAATTGGTGCCCGCCGCGCTGGCTCACCGGCGCGGACTCGCCGAGGTCTACGTCGCCGACACCGCCGTCGTCGGCAGCTCGGAATACCTTGCCGCCGTGCAGGTGCCACGGGCGCACTCGCTGTGGTTCGATCGGCTCGTCGCCTACCACGATCCGTTCTCCGCCGTCGAGGCCGTCCGGCAGGCACTGCTCGTCGTCGGTCAGCGACACCTCGGTGTGCCCGCCGACGCACCGGCCAGCCTGCAACGGATGGCGTTCGCGGTGGAAGACCTGAGCCTGTTCCGCGACAGTGAACGCGACCCGCTCGAGGGGGTGGTGCGCCTGCGACCCGGCGCGGCGGGCACCGGGCGCGGTTACTACCACGATGTATCCTTCGACGCCACGCTGTCCGTTCACGGGGCACTGGCCATGACGCTGCGCGGCAGCGGAATCACCTTTCCCCGTGACGCTTACGACGAGTTCCGCGAACTCCAGCAGGGCAAGCGCTCCACCCTCGCTGCGGTCGGTCCCGACTCGGTGCGGCGATTGCCACCCGAACTCGTCGGCAGGCGCGACCCACGCAATGTCGTGCTCGCCCGTACCGCGGCCCAAGACCTCGTCGTGGTAGTGGACCGCGGCCATCCGAGCTTCTTCGACCACCAATACGACCATGTCCCCGGCCCGCTGTTGCTCGAGGCGTTCCGGCAGGCAGCGGTGCTGTCCGCGACCTCGGCGGGACTGCTCACCTCACCGGTCGCCGCGGTGATCGACCTCGAAGCCCAGTTCACCGACTTCGCCGAACTGGACGCCCCCATCACCTGCACCACCGCCGCCGTCGGCGATCTCGACCTGGACGAGATCACGGTCGAGGTGGCGCTGCACCAGTACGGCAACCGCATCGCCCTCGCCCACGTCGAGCTGGCGCACTATCCCGTGTCCACGCAACGACAGGAGCTCGGATCATGACCACAGCATCGGCGAAACGGTACGCGGTTGTCGGCGGCGGCTTGTCCGGCATCGGCGCCGCGTTCGCGCTGCACCGGGCAGGCCACACCGTCGAACTGCTCGAGCAGGACACGGTGCTCGGCGGCCGCTGCGGCTTCGACACCCTCGGCGGTCGGCCGATCATGATGGGCGGCAAGAACATCGGCCGCCACTACCACGAGCTGCGCGGGTTCGTCGCCGCGTCCGGGGAACGGGCGTACGAGCCCTTCGGGATCAACAGCTCGCAGATCATCAACGGCGAACTGGTGACACTCGACAACCCCGGCATCGCCGGATTCCTTCGCCATCTGCTGCGCATGGGTTCGCCGATCGACGCGGCGCGCATGCTCTACTACGGTGCGCGCGTTCGATTCGACGAACGCAATCGCTACCTGGGGTCGGACTGGTTCGGGAAAGCGGGCACCGCCAACGACAACGTCGCGCTCGGCGCGCATTTCGGCACCGAGTTCGGACGTACTGTGCTGCGACCGTTGACAGTCCGGCTCAACGCCGCCGAACCGGACGAGGTATACCTCGGCGCGTTCGGGGTGAGCCTCGGCATGGTGCAGGACCGCTACGACCAGCTCGTCGACGGTATGCAGCCGGTGCTGGACTGGTTCGCCGGACAGGTGCCGGTCCGGCTCGGCACCCGTGTGGATCGCCTCGTGGTGCAGGACGGCCGGGTGATCGGACTCGATACGGCGGAAAACGGCGGTGCCACTACCTTTTCCGCCTACGACGGTGTCGTCCTGGCGACCCCGGCGCACGCCGCCGCCGGACTGCTGGAACCCGTGGTTCCTGCGCTGAGCAAGGCATTGAGCGAGGTGGCCTACTACCCGTCCACGGTCGCGGTGGTGCAGTACGAGCAGCCCTTCTTCGGCAGCACCGTTCGCTCGATCGCGTTCGACTCGGGGCCGTGCAGTGCGGCGGGGGTCTACGGCGTGAACGATCTCGACATCGTCCGCTACACCTTCAGCGGGCGCGATGCCCGGCCGAGCCCGGATGCGCAGCTCTTGGCGACGTGGATCGACGACGCCGAGGCGAAGGTACGCGGTCATCTCGGCGGCCCGGCGATCGAGCGGGTGCGTACCGAAACACGCAGCTGGGCCGCGGCGCATTGCGCCTACCTCCCCGATCACGCCGGCTTCCGCACGGTGGTGCGCGAACAGACCGAATCCGTTGCGGGACTCCAGCTTGCGGGTGACTACCTGCTGGGCGCCCAGTTGGAGGCCTGCTACCGATCCGGCATCGCCGCGGCCCTGGCATTGATCGCGTGAGCCCGGCCAGGGGCGCCACGTGAGATCACGCGGCGCCCCTGGTGTGCACCATATCGTCGGCGAGCAGTGCGATACGGGCCCGCAGAATGCCCTCCGCGGTCGTCAGATCGAGGTCGGTCAGCCCGCTCACTCGACGCAGCCGGTAGTCGATGGTGTTGGGGTGCACATGCAGTCGCCGGCCGGTGGCTTTGCGATTGAGGCCCGTGGCCATATAGGTCCGCAGCGTTTCCAGCAGCTCGGGATGGGTGGCGAGTGGGGCGATGACACCGGCCAGATGCTCGCGCGCCGGACCGGGGCGGGTGAGCTGATATTCGATCGCGACATCCGAGAGCTCGTACAGCCCAGCGGGTTTGGCGATGCCGCGCACCAGCTCGAGCAGCTCGTGTGCCTCCTCGGTGGCCTGCGGGATCTGCTCGGTCGGGGCGGGCACCAGGGTCGCGGTGAGCTCGACTCCCGAGGTCGCGCCGATCGTGGCGAGGACATCGCCGGTCATGCGCGGCTGCTCGGGTTCATCGCTCGGGATCAGCAGGGTGCCACCGTTGGTGCTCAGCAGGGCCAGCGATCGTGAGGCGAAAGCATCGGCCAGTGCGGCCTGCACGCGCCGCAGTTTGCGGCGCGCCACCACCTGCGCGTCCACGCGCGGGTCGTGCTCCTCGGCCAGCTCCGGAATCATCAGCGCCACCACCTGATAGGAATCGGCGACTCTGATTCCGGTCTGCCGGGTGAGCGCGCCGACACCGTGGCCGCTCAGCAGCGCCGACACCATCGTCTGCGCGCCGGTCTGGTGTTCCTTGGCGACCTGGCGTTGCTCGTCGAGATAGGCGCTCGTCACGGTCGCGTTGATGACCTCGAGCGTGCGCAGCAGCAGACGGGTACCCGCGACGACCTCGGCGAGGTCGGCTGCGGTCACCTGCCCGACGACGAGCTCGAAGCCGATCCGGAACCCCTCCGCGTAGGCGCGCAACAGGGTGCCGACGGGCACGCCCTCCCGCGCGTGCTGGGCGGATGCCGCGCGCAGCGCCACCAGTTGCTGCTCGGACGGCGTGGTGCGCTTGTCCAGCATCTCCATCGCCAGCGCCAGGCAGCGGCGGGTGAACTCGGTGACGTCACCCCGCATCGCCTCGCTCGGCAGTGACTGGCAGGGCATCACGTTCTCGGCGAAATAGGAGACCAGCTGCGAAACCAGCTCGTCGGCGTTTCCCAGAAAACTCGACGCGGCCCGGCCGCCCGCGATGGTGAGCGGATTGGGTATCCGGTCCATGGCTTGAGAATTCATCGAGTGCACTCCGGTGTGGCAGACAGCGAATGGGGCTGGTCGTGGGACTTGTGTGAATCGCAACATAGCCACATCGGAGGTCGTAGTCGCCGGTCCCATGGAATGGCCTGGTGGGATCACGACGACCTCACAGCCGGGGTTGTGCGGACTCACAAGCCCGTGGGGTCACCTGTTCGCCGCACGGTTGCGGTGCAGTCCGACGCGGTCATAGACCGACGTGCTCACCGCACCGAGGACCAGCCCGACCGCCAGGCCCAGCGCGGTCATCCAGAAGCCCCTCGCGAGCCCGGATCCCAGATCGGCGTCGAAGTACAGGATCGCGCGGACCGCCGTGTACACCTGATGCAGCGGTTCGAACGAGGCCAGCACGCCGAAGTAACGTGGTGTGGCCTCGATCGGCACCGAACCGGCCGAGGACGGCAGCCCGAGAATGACGAACACGATCAGGTTCACCAGCAGCCCCGCCGAGCCGAGCGCGGCGAGCACCGACAGGCCGGTGACACCGACGGCGATTATCGCGAACGTGCTGTAGAGGAACAGCGGAAGGGGCTGTGCGACAGGCATCTCCAGCATGCGCGCGACGACGAGCAGTACCGCCGCCACAAGATGTGCCGCGACGATGAGCACGCCCCATTTGAGCAGCAGTGTGCGCCATCGGGAGATCCGCGCGGGCCGCACGTGCGGTGACCACGGCCCGTACTCGGTCGGCACGAATCCCAGTGCGCCGTCGACCATCGTGTGCACGATCATCGCGCCGAGCGTGCCAGCGAGCAGCAGGACGAGCGCGTAGAAGAACGCGCCGAGCCCGGCGCCGCTGCCGTCGGGCAGCGGATGGAACTCGGTGTGGATCACCTGGACCGGGTTGCGCAGCGTCACCGCGGTCGCACCCGGCAGTGCGTAGTCAGGACCGAGTGTCCCGGTCACGGTATCGAGTAGCTGCTCACCGATCCGTGTGTTCACCTCGGTCAATGCCCGGTCGCTGAATCGCTGCACGATCGCCGAGGCGAACGCGCCGGTGCGTGGATTGGTCCGCACGGTGATCGTGGGACGTTCGATCTCGCCGGGAATCACGCTCCCCGTGCCGAGATTGCCGAGTCGTTTGGTGAAGTCGCCCGCGATGATGATCGCGCCGTAGAGTTCGCCGCTGCGTAGCTGTCTTTCGGCCTGGGCAATTCCCAGTACGCGCAGGTCGATCTTGTCCGCGGGTACACCGTCGCGCAATGCGGTGGTGATCTCGTTGCCGATATCGCGCCATTGCGGTGGCGAACCCAGCGTATCGCCCACATCCTGGTCGACCAGCGCGATCGGGAAGTCGTGCAGATTCTTCTCGGGGTCGACGATGTAGCCGAGATACATCGTGGCCATCAGCGCACTGAGCAAGGTCAGGACGATCGTCGGTAACAGCCAGATACGCACCGCCGCACGCTAACAGCGGCCGAGGCCGCGCGGCGGTGCGTTGGAATCTGTCCAATGCCGGTGATCGAGCGTTGGCGCCGGTCCGAAAAAGCTCACACGCCGGGTAGCGGTTTCGCGTCGGCCGGCACATTCATGAATGCCGAAATCACGTGATCGCTGAGGTAGAGCCTTAATCCTGAACGCCACTCCGCGGGGATACCCGCCGGGACCATGTCGAGTGCGTCTTCGACCTCTTCCCATATTCGGGGAAAGGGGATTCCGTTGCGCGAGCAGGATTCGACGGCGACCATCAGCTGTTGCGTCAGGCAATCCATGTGGACGGTCGGTGTCACAGTGAATGCCGTGTCGAGTAGCAGCTCGAGATCGTCCATTGTTTGCCCCTTACCGGTTTCGCACCCCTGCTGTGCGCTCAACGTAGGGGACCGATTCACGGTGTGGGAAATCGTGCGGGGGTTACTGGTGGTTCAGATATCTTTCGGCTGCCGACTTGTGATCCGCACCGACCGGCCGGTGTAGGTTCGACCGATGACCTCCACGGCCCTGTACTACGGCACTCGCTGGGACGAGCAGGGTCGATGGTTCTACGAGCTGCTCGGCGACGACGGGACCACCGAGCTGCTGCCCGGAGTCGGCACGCGGCTGGCGTTCCGCATCACCGATTCGGCACGATTCTGCTTGGGCTACAACGGGTTCGGGGCAGGACGTCGCGGGCGAGTCGCCTGTCCTCGTCGCGCACGGGTCGACACCGGGCGCCAGTGCGAGCAGTGCCGGGTCACCGAGGGGTGGTCGGTGGTGCACAGCCACCGGGGTCCGCTCGCGGCATTGCCCGAACAGGTCCGCGACTACATGTCGCAGCCACACCACCTCTACATCGCGTATTTCGGGGACGGGATGACCAAGGTCGGTACGGCCTCGGCGTCGCGGCGCAATCGCCGTCTCTTCGAACAGGGTGCGCTGGTCGCCCGGTTCATCACCGATTCCCCGGATGGACTGCACGTTCGGGATCTGGAGCGGACGGTGACCGAGCGAGCCGGGATCGGGCAGGCGGTCGCCGGGGTCACCAAGACCCGCATCCTCACGAAACCGCTGCGCCCCTGGGCGGTACTGGAATCCGCGGTCGCCGAAGCGGCCGAGCACGCCGCGGGCACGCTGCCCGCCGACATCACGCGCACCGATATCGCCTGGTCGGGCGGGCGGGACTTCTACGCCACGATCCAGGCCAACGGCCGATTCCCGGTCGCCACCGAAATCGCCGGTGAGCCGGGCGAATACGTCCTCGACGCGGTGACCGCGCACGGCCACACCATCGCCTGCCGGGACCCCGCGGGCGCGAGCGAACTCGTGTTGGTCAACGACACGCGCCTCGTCGGTCGCCGCATCGAACTCGACTCCACGATCACGGCGACGCCGGAACCAGCGCAGACCAGCCTGTTCTGAAGTCCGCTCACTCCATGGCGGCGAGTTGTGCCCGCATCGTGTCCAGTCCCATGCCGCCCAATCGCAAAGCGCGGGTGTGGAATCGCCGCATGTCGAACGACGCTCCAGCGCGCGCCCGGGCTTCTTCGCGGGCCGCCAGCCAGAGGCGTTCACCGATCTTGTAGGCGGGTGCCTGTCCGGGCCAGCCCAGGTAGCGGTCGATCTCGTCGCGAGCGGTGGCTTCGTCCTCGAGGGTCCGCGTCAGCAGGAACTCCAGGCCGAGATCGGGAGTCCACCGCTCGCCCTCGTGGAAGTCGGCGCCGGCCGGAATCTCCCATTCGAGGTGCATCCCGATGTCCACGACCACGCGGGCGGCGCGGAACAGCTGCTGGGAGAGCATGCCGAACAGGTGGCCGTCGTCGTCGAGGTAGCCGAGTTCCTGCATGAGGCGTTCGGCATAGAGCGCCCACCCCTCGCCGTGCCCAGAGGTGAACGACATCAACCGCTGGTAGGTGTTCAGCGAATCCGCCTCGTACACCGCGGTCGCGATCTGGAGATGATGGCCCGGCACGCCCTCGTGATAGACCGTGCTGACCTCGCGCCAGGTCGTGAAATCCTCTTTGTCCGGCTCCACCGACCAGGTCATGCGTCCGGGTCGGCTGAAATCGGCGGTCGGGCCGATGTAATACGCACCGACGACTCCGCCCGGCGGCGCGATGGTGCATTCCAATCGCATGAGCTCGTCGGGGATCTCGAAGTGCTCCTCGCGCAACGATGCCAGGGCTTCGTCGGACATCTGCTGTAGCCACGCCCGGAGTCCGGCCCGCCCGCGCACCCGGTATTTCGGGTCTGCGTCGAGCACTGCCGCGGTCTCGGTGAGGGAGGCACCCGGTGCGATCCGGGCGGCAACGGCGATCATCTCGGCCTCGAGCCGGGCGAACTCCGCCCAGCCCCAGTCGTAGGCTTCCCGCAGGTCGAGGTTCGCGCTGGTGAAATAGCGTGACCAGAGGCGGTAGGTCTGCTCGCCGACGGCATCCTTGGCGGGCGCGCTCGCCATGAGGTCGGCGCGCAGGAACTCGGCGAGAGCGGCGTAGGCCTGCTCGGCAGCCTGCGCGCCCTGCCGCAGCCGCGCCAGCGGCGCACCCTCGACAGCTTCCGCGGCGGCGACAAAAGTGGTGAAGAACCCGGTGTTCGCGCCGGAACCCGCCCAGGTGTCCGCCTGCTCGGCGACCTTGATGATCTGGCGCAGCGCACTGACCTGCCCGCGCTCCGCCGCGACCAGCAGCGAGGCCCGCAGGCCTGCCAGCGCCTCGGGCACCCCCGCGAGACGCTCGGCGATCACCGCCCAGTCCTCGGCAGTCTCGGCGGCCATCACGTCGAACACCATCCGAATGTTCTGGACCGGACTCTCGATCACATTGAGCGCGGCGAGAGGGAGCCCGGCGTCATGGATCTCCACGTCGAGCCCGACCCGTTCGGTGAACACAGCTTTCGCCACCCGTTCGCCGTCATCGGCCGGTTGTGCGTCGAGCATGGCGTGCAACGCGTTTCGCGCTATCCGCGCCCGAATTTCGTGCCCGGCGGGCGAATAGTCGGTCAGGCGATCGTCGTGTCCCGCGATGCCGAACATGGTCGCCGTGACCGGATCAGCGGCCGCGTAGTCCTCGACGAATCGATCACAGATCTCATCCACACCCATGCGGACACGCTAACGGCCATCGGCCGCCCGCGGACGACCTACGATCGCGAGCACGGCCACCGCGGTGTGAGCACGCCGCACAGGAACCGCTAGGCGCTCTGCCGACGCACGATTTCGGCGATCCAGGTGGGCGCGAACGGGGAGGTGCAGCCAGGGGGAGTGGGGTAGTCCTTCAAGACCTCGAGGCGTTCGCCGATGTCGAGGGCGCGGGCGCGGTGTTCGGGGTGGTCGATACCGATCTGGGCGAGGCAGTGGTTCATCGCCCACTGCAGGCGATCGGGTGCGGTTTTCATCTGCGCTTCGATGAGGTCGAGCAGACCGGTGAGGTCGAGGCCCTCGGGCTTCTTCTCGACTCGTTCGGTGGTCAGTGCCCAGCCCGCGCTCGCGACCACCGGGTCCGGGTCGTCGAACCAGCCGACACGCAGTTCCTCGGCGTGCGGGTTCTTCTTCACGACATAGTTGACCAGCCAGTCGTGGACCTTGGGTGTGCGCGCCTGGCGGATCATCGCGTCCAGTTCGTCACGCTCGAACATCTTCGGGCGGCAGATCAGCAGGGCGAGGAGTTTCGCCGCGGTGTCGTCGGTGTCCCAGAGCTGCCGGGCAAGCACCGGTTGTGTCTTCAGGCGTTTGGCGAGCGCGCGCAGCTTGGTGAGGTTGACGCCGTGATCGTCGCCGTGCTTCTCGTTCACCGCGCGCATCTTCGGGTCGTCGAGGGCGGTCAGTTCGGCCAGCACCTCGTCCACCGTCGTTTCGGACACCTGCGCCTCCTGGTCTAGTGCTCCTCGGAGACCATCATGCGTCGGGCCGTGTCGAGGTGCCAGGACCGGGGGTTCGGGAGAACACCGCGACCAGGAAGTCGGAGTCGTCGGTGAAGGGCCGAAGATCCCAGGTCGACAGCAGCAGGTCGACGGTGAGCCCGGCGTTTCCGGCGTCGGTCAGGAACTCGGCGAACTCGTAGCCGCGGTCCGCACCGAACCCGATGATCGCCCGCCCGCCCGGCGCGAGATGCCCGGCGAAACCCGCCAGCACCGCCGACCGGGTGGACGGGGCCAGGAACGTCATCACATTGCCCGCGCACACGATGGCGTCGAAGTCGGCGACGGGCAGGTCCAGCTCGGCGAGGTCGCCGACCAGCCAGGTCGGACCGGGATGGTCCGCGCGTGCCGCGTCGATCAGTACCGGGTCGACGTCGACGCCCACCACCGTGTGCCCCACATCGTGCAGGTATCCACCGGTCCGCCCCGGCCCGCACCCCGCGTCGAGCACCCGGCTGCCACGTCCGAGCATCGCGTCGACCAACCGCGCCTCACCCACGATGTCGGTCCCCTGCGTGGCGAGCGCCCGGAACCGCTCCACATACCGGCTCGAATGCGCCGGATCCGCGGCGACGATGTCTTCCCAGCCACTGCGTGTGCGCTCGTTCGACGCGTTCATGATCGCTCCCTCGATTCGGCCGCTATACCAACCTTGCCGACCTTAGCCGCGCTGGTGAGAAGTCCGAGCCAGCTGATCGGACGAGCGTCCGGCTGCGAACTGCCGCGAAGGTATCTGCCCTGCGCCGGAGCGTTGTCTAGATCGATGGAGGCATCGCGGGCCTGAATCCGCTTGCCGGTGGTCGCTGGGAGCGGCTGCGGCGGATGAGGGTGACGATCAGAATGGCGATGCCGAGCACAATGGCGGTGACCGCGATCGCCACCGCGAGCAGGATCGGGCCTGCGAGGGCGGAGCCGAGGTCTTGGCCGACGGCCAGGGTGATGCCGGGGCCGCCGTCGGTTTCGAGGGTGTAGACGCCGTCTCGGTCCGCGTGGAAGGTGAACTCGGCGGTTCCCTCGTGGCCACTCAGCTGATACGACTGCTCACCACTGAGGGCCTCGGTCGGCACGACTTGCCCCGTGGGGTCGGTCAATCGGGCTCGCACTGCTTCCGGCGGCTCGATCGTGGCCGCACCCGGATACTCGAAGTAGACGGTGTAATCGCCTGTCGCGAGGTTCAGATCGCCGGAACCAGGGACCGTGACGCGCTGGTATCGGTCGACGCTGTCCGACATGCGGAAGAATCCGATGGCGCCGACACCGATGGCGCCGAGAATTCCGCCCACGATCACCAGTACCGCCGCCACGATCCACCCACCCGACGACTGCTGCGGCCGCGTGGGGAGTTGGTGAAATGTCCGGCCCTGATGAGCGGTCGGATAGCGTGCGGGGTCGGACACAGCGGAGCCTCCTGAGCGCCGCGCGGTCTCACGGCTTCGCTGCTCAACTTATCTTGTCCCACAGACAGTTTCGTAGAACACTCGTGTGTCCTCCGGGCGCCACCCTATGGTGGCGACCCGGGCGACGATCCGAGTGGTGGCCGCGCGAGGCCGGCCACCACTCGGGACCCGTTACGGCGTCGAGTAGCCGATGAGGGCGCCGATGCCCGCACCGATCGGGATGGTGACCAGCGCGCCTACTCCGCCGAGGAAGAAGCCGAGCACAGCGCCGATGCCGGCGCCGATGAGCGCGCCGATGCCCGCGTTGTGCTGCTTGCGGGCCTCGGTGTCGGCGGCCGCGTCGACGAACTCGGCCATGTTGGCGGTGACGACGGCCGGTGCGGCGGTGGGGGTCAGCGTCGCTGACCTGCCGTCGGCGGAGATGCCCGCGACCAGGTCGAAGTCGCCTGCTCCGGTGATGATGCGGGTCGGCACGGCCGCGACCACGTTGCCCTCCCTGTTCGTGAGCGTGACCGCACCGCCGACGACCCGGAACGTGCCGTCCGGGGCGGACACCGTGAGCCCGGAGCCATCGGTCAGCGGACTCGCGGTGAACGCCACGCCGCTGTCGACGCCCTGCACGATCGGAGCCGCGGCTGATGGTGCGGCCTGCGCGGTGGTGGTCGCCGCGAGGCCGACAGCACCTGCCGCGAGAACGGCGATCACGCCGAGTCGTTGTGCGCCCGAAGTTGTTCGAGACGAGAAATGCATCCTGCCCCTCCAGTCTGCCCGCCAGATCCGGCGGAACATCCTCTGCCGGACCGGATCTCGGTCCGAGGACATTTTCGCATCGACGGCGATTCCGTGGAACCCACCAGCGGTGATACCGGAAAAACATCATCACTTCGACATAAATGGTGAATTACATTGCCACACCATAGATATCGGTACGGTTACCGGAAATATTCCGGCACTACGGGACGCCAGACGGTTCCGAACAGGCACCACAGGTCGTGCACGACCACAACACCTCGGGATCGATGGCGTACACGGCAACGAGATTCGACCCGCTGAACAGGGAGAGGCGCTCGAGTCGGCGGGGGTGGTTGCGCTGTCGGATGGTGATCAGCACCAGGATTCCGATCACTGTGGCGAGACCGAGTATTTCCTCCAGCAGGTGGTAGCCGATGATCGGCCAGCCGAACTTCGGGTCGAAGGTCTGTCCGCAGGACTCGAAGTAGAACACCATGCCGAGCAGGAACCCGACCATCACGAGCCGCCCGAAATTGCCATGTGCGCCGCTCGGATTTCGTTGGCAGGATCGTGTGGTCCAACGAACAGAGACGGAGGGAAACCGATGACAATCCTGGTTACCGGGGCGACGGCCAATATCGGGCGCATGGTCGTGGACCAGCTGATCGCGCGCGGTGCGACCGACATTCGCGCGCTGACCATCAACCCCACCAAGGCGGCGCTGCCCGCAGGCGTTCAGGTGGCGCGGGGGCATCTGGGACGACCGGCCGGGTTGCCCGCGGCATTCGAGGGCGTCGACCGGATGTATCTCGCACCTTCGCCGGACAATGTCACCGAGGTCCTCGAGCTGGCGCGGGCAGCCGGGGTGCGGCATGTCGTTGACCTGTCGGGTGAGCCCGAAAGCTGGTGGGGCAGTGTGTGTAACGCCGTCGAGGGCAGCGGGTTGGACTGGACTCATCTGTGGCCCGCCGACTTCATGGAGAACACCCTGACGTGGTCTCAGCAGATCCGTGACACCGGTGCTGTTCATGAGCCGCACCCCGGCACCGCCAGTGCGCCCATCGCCATGAACGACATCGCCGCCGTAGCCGCGACCGCTCTGCTGGAGGACGGTCACCTCGGCCGCGCGCACTCCCTCGCGGGCCCGCAGATCCTCACTCGCGCGGACCTGGTCGCGCACCTCGCCGATGCCCTCGACCGCGAGATCACCTTTCGCACCTCCACCCGCGAGGAGACCATCACCGCGCTGCGACCCACCATGGGCGACAACACCGCCTGGTACGTCGACAACGTCCTGCTGGACTTCGCCCCGCCGCCGGAATCCCTGCCCACCACCAGTGTCGAGGACATCACCGGCCACCCCGCCACCACGTTCGATCGCTGGGCGCACGCGAACGCTGCCCGGTTTCTCGCCGACTGACACACGCACGCGGCCGCGGCCATCGTGGAAACCGGACACGGAAACGATGCGGAGGCGGCGGACGGGGTGCACACTGGTCGGGTATCCGATTGCAGCGCTTGGTTTTCCGGGAGGGGGTCCGGTGAGCACTGTCCTTCTCGCCGTACACGACGCTGTGGGTCCCGTGCTCGCGCAGGCTCCGACGCCCGAGCCGCCGCCAGGATCCGCGAAGTATGTGCAACTCGTGCGCTACTTGTCGTGGCTCGCGCTCCTGCTGGTCCCGGTGCTCGTGATCATCGTTGTCATCGTGATCGTGCGGGTGACGCGGTCGCGCCGCACCGAGCCGAGCCAGCACCCGCGCCCGACACCGCCACCGGTCGTGGCCCCTCCTGCCGTGGCCCCTGCGCCGAGCTCGGCGACGCCTCCGTCGCCGACACCGCGCCCGCTTCGAGGTGGCTGGCGTCGGATTGCCGATCCGTCGAGCCCCGATCGATCGAGTGCGGTCCCAGACCTTCCGCTCCCGGGGGCGCAAGGCTGGCCTCCACCGGATCCGACGGTATGGGGACGCCCCGAGCAGCGATGACCACACCGGAATATTCATTGCCTCGGGGTAGGAAATGTTGTCGGAGACAAGGAATCCGGGGGCCTCGAGGGAGTTCGACCAAATCTTGTTCGGTCGGTTCCTGATTGCCGGGCGAAATGCCACTATGTGGGCATTTCGGGTGGCTTCCAGGGGTTCGGCGGTAGGGCTGTGGGAAAAATATTGGCGCCAATAGGTCGTCTGGTCGCGGCGGTCGTTTTGATTGTCGCGGCGATTATCGCGCTGCACGGGCGTTTACCTGGGACCGTTGTTCCCAGTGAAACCGGTGGGACTTCGCCGGTCGCTGTCGCGTTGATGCCGGTATTGCTGCTGGTATCGGTGGTGATCTTGCTCGCGGGCGTCATTGTCAGTCAGCATCGGCTGCCGTTGGCGATGCCCGCGGTCGAGCACGGTCTCCGGGTTCGTCTGTCGTTCACGCGGTTCGCGGTGCTGGCCCCGATCGCGCTCAGTACCGTGGCGCTGACGTTCGCGGTCGGCATCACCATGCTGTTCGTCTTGCCCGGCGCACGGCGTCAGCCGACACCGGTCGCCTCGGTGACACCGGCGGAAGCGGGACAGCCCGGTGCGCCCGCCGCTGTCGATGTGCAGGTGGTCGATTCGGCGGTCGACTCGTCGCGTCTGAGCGGAATGGCGTTGCTGGGAGCCGCGGGCCTGGCGATCGTGCTGATCGGCATCGCGGTGGCCGGTCTCGTCGGCGTCGCCGTCGCCGGCCGGGCGCCGCTGGTGGACAGCGTGGAACTGACCGAGGAAGAGGTCTCGAACACAGTCGACTCGCTGACCAGGGCCGCCGAGATGGGACTGGCCGCGATGAACGCGCCAGGTCAGGATCCGCGGACGGCGGTGATCGCCTGCTATGTGGCCATGGAGGCCGGGCTGGCCGCGGATCGGGCTGCGGCGCCGTTGATCTCGGATACGCCGAGGGAAGTGCTGGAGCGGGCTTTCGACAGCGGCGTGCTGCACGACGACGGCGCACACGAACTGGTCGCGCTGTTCGAGGAAGCCAGGTTCAGTCCGCACGCCATGCTGGGCTGGCAGCGTATCCGTGCCGAACAGCTGCTGCGCCTGGTTCTCGCCGATCTCCAGTCCCGCGACGAGGTGCCGGTGTGAGCCCAGTGCTAGTCGCGGCCCCGCATCTCGCCGTGCAGCCAGGTGCCGATCATCCGCGCGGTCATGGCGATGGCGGCGGCGCGGTCGCCGTCGGCCACGTCGTCGGCCGAAGCGCGCACGACCGCGGCGAATCCGGTGTTGACCAGAACCCAGGACATCATGTCGTTGTCACGGTCGTCGCCGGGCCCGACGAACTGGATCACGATGAGCTTTACCAGCATTCGCAGACGCGGCTCGAATTCGGGTAGCCCGCTGCTGTAGAACTGCACACTGCCGACGAGCGCGCGAACCAGATCCGACTTCGCGATCAGTACTTCGGCGAAGACATCGAGTATCTCGGACGCGACGGCGACATAGTCGTCGCTGCTCTTGGGCGACGTCGTCACGGGCAGGCTGAATACCCGCTGGGTGAACTCCTGCTCGACATCGGCGATGAGCCGATCGAGGAGTTCGTCGACGAGAAACGACCGCTCCGGAAAGTATCGGTACAGCGTTCCGATACTGACGTGCGCCTGCGCCGCGATGACATTGGTGGAGGTGTTGTCGATTCCCCGCTGCCCGAACAGTTCGGCGGCGGTGTCGAGAATGTGCTCCCGGGTCGCCTTCGCCCGCTCCTGCTTCGGCCGGATCCGCCGGTCGACGGGTTTCGGTGGCATCGGTATTCCTTTCGGCGAGTCGGTGCTACCCGCTTGTTGTCGATCACAGCGGCAATAGTGAATTCGCACAGATCGGGGCCGGGCGCACTGTGGAGATCCGGGCGGCTGTCGACAATTCGCCTATCGACCACACTCGCAGGAGGCCACGATGGCAGACCGGCAGATACCGACAGGCCGGCTCGTGCGCGGAGCGCGGCTGGGACGGTTGGCGGCCGGTCAGGCGGCGCGCGGCGCGGGCACCAAACTGGCCATGCTGGGGCGCACCGAGCAGGCACGTCGAGTGCTGGCCGAGCGATCTACGCTGCAGGCCGCTCAACAGGTCGTCACCGTGCTCGGCGGGATGAAGGGCGCGGCGATGAAGCTGGGACAGATGGCATCGGTCCTGGACCTGGACCTGATCCCGGCGGACTATCGCGAGATGTTCCGCACGAAGCTGGCCACACTGCTCGACAGTGCGCCGACGGTGCCGTTCGCGGAGATGATGGCGGTGTTGGAGCACGATCTCGGCCGGGCCGGTCGAGTGTTCGCCGATATCGACCCGGTCCCCGTCGCCGCGGCATCGATCGGTCAGGTCTATCGCGCGCGACTGCACGACGGCCGGGACGTGGCGGTCAAGGTGAAGTACCCCGGCGTGGACCGTGCGGTGCAGGCGGATATGCGCAATCTGCAGTTCTTCAGCCTGCTGTGGAAGTCTTTTCTTCCGTCGGCAGGAGACCACGATGTGCTCGAGGAAATAGCCCGGAACATCACCGCGGAACTGGACTATCGGCAAGAGGCACGCAACCAGCACCGGGTCGCTTCGCGCTATCGTGGGCATCCGTACATCACCGTCCCGGACAGCATCGGCGAATTCTGTACCGACAACGTACTGGTGACCGAATTCTTCGACGGCAGACCATTTCAGACCATTCGCGGACTTCCCGCGGCGCAGCGAAATCACGTCGGCGAGCTGGTGTACCGGTTCTATATCACCGCGATGTTCACCGACGGTGAGTACTGCGCCGACCCCCACCCGGGCAATGTGCTGGTCGCCGATGACGGGCGCGTCGGCTTCGTCGATTTCGGGCTGTACGACACGATCGAACGCGAGCATCTCGAGCTGGAACGACAGGTGCTGTGCGCGGCCGAACAGTACCGGGCCGACGAGGTCTACCGGCTGTGGGCCGAGCGCGGGATCGTCGAGCCCGGATCCCGGGTGCGGGCGCAGGACTGCCTGGAATACGTGTGGTCGGCCGCGGGCTGGCACCTGCTCGACGAGGAGATCACGGTGACTCCCGAGCTGGCCACCGGTGCCGTCGTCCTCGCACTCGATCCGCGTTCCGCGGACCACCGCGGCGTGCGGCATCTGCTGCTGCCGCCGGAACACGTATTCTCCCGCCGCGCCGACCTTTTCACGCTGACCGCGCTCGGCCGGATCGAGGCGACCCACAACTGGCATCGCCTCGCCCGGGAGTGGCTGCACCACGAGGCCCCGACCACCGACATCGGTCGCGCGATCGAGGAGTGGCGCCACGCCGAGCTCAGATCCGAGCGGTGACGAAATCGGCTGCGGCGTCGGCATGGCGGGCGTAGCGCGTGTGCACGTTCCAGTCGGTGCCGTCCGGGTCGCAGACGGGGTCGTTGTCGTTGCAGACATCGAAGGTGCGTTCGGTGTAGGGGCCGGTGACTTCCTTGCCGATACCGCGAATCGGGTTGCCGAACAACAGGATCGCGGCGATCCGCCCGTCGAGCTGCGCCGGCAGCGTGGCGACGATCGGACCGCCGACCTTGGCGCCCTCGCTGCTGATGCCGATCGCGTTGTCCACCACGTTCGCTCCCTGCGAGTACCCGACCAGCACGAAGCGCTGGTTCGGGCAGGCGGCGGCCTGCCGCACCACATGGTCGACCAGGTCTCGATTGCCCTTCTGCACCGAGGCCGGCTGCTCGAGGCTCGCCGGGTACTCGACCCGGTACGCGTCGACGGTGCCGGACGCCGCGTCGTCGATCGCGGCGTACACCGGATTGCCGACGACGGTGCCGAGATGGAACTTGCTCCACATGCCGCCTGGCTCGTTGGTGCCGCGAGCCGAAACTAGGTGGACGTCGGCACAGGCCGGTGCCGCTGTCGCCGTTCCCGTGCCGAGTGCGGTCATCGTGCCGGTCGCGACTGCGGCGGCGATGACGAGAGCCACCATCGCTGTTCGGCGAGGTCGTGGAGTTGTCATGGGCGAAGGGTAGATAGCGGGAGCCACTTTTCGCCGCTCGGCGGTTCGGTATTGAGTCGGCTCATCAAGGGTTGTGCTCGGACGTGCGTTTCCCGCACAAAAAGGCGTCCGAGTGCGAGTCGAATTCCCGGCGTGGTCCTAGGTTGGGCCGATGTTCTCAGCTCGGCTCGGCGTTCGCACCCGCATTCTGGCGATCGCGCTCGTCCCCAGTCTCACCTTGCTTTTCCTCGGAATGCTGACGGCGGGAAATCTGGTTCGTGACAGTTACCGGATCCGGAACTGGATCGACGATCTCGAGCGAATACGGCCGGTCGCCACCGAGGCATTGGCGGCGACGCAAGCCGAGCGGTTGCTCTCCCTGCGACTGCTGACCGGCGAAGAGGCGATTTCCGGACTGGCCGTGGCGCGGGGGCGCGTCGACCGGGCTTTCGAGATGCTCGTGCGAGTCGACGCCACGCGGCACGAGCCGTCGGCCGACCTGCCCGCTCAGCGTGCGAAATTCGCGGAGGCCATCGCTGCTCTGCGCGCGGGGGTCGACGGCCGCCGGATCTCGGTCGGCGACGCCTACACTTTCTTCAACGCGCCGTACTCGATGTTCGGCGATGGATTCCGCCGGGCACAGCAATCCGCACCGGATCCGATTCTTGCGACGAGAGTTTCCGAGGCTGTCCGTCTGCTGAGTGCCACCGAGGCGATGTCGCGCAGTAACGCGGTAGCCCTCGCCCTGGTCAGCTCGCAGGGCAGCGCGTTCGGGCTCGACGAATTCACGACGCAAGTAGGCTTTTATCACGCCGAGATCAGAAATCTGGCGGCCGAAGCCGGCTCGCCGCAGAAGCAGGCGTTGCTCGATCTCATGGCGAGCGAATCCTGGCGGCGACTCTCGGCGATGGAATCCGCGGTCAATCAGCGTTTCGCGTCGCGGTCGGTGTCGGGTAATGCCGAAATGCCGATGTCGATTCTCGAATGGCAGCAGGTTGCCGACGCTGTCGCCGGTGGTCTCTTCGCCGCGTACGCCGGTCAACACGAATACGCCCGAGTCAGTGCCGTCGATGTCGCGCAACGTTCCGAACGTTCGGGTCTGGTCACCGGGGGCATCGTCCTGATCGGCAGTGTCGTTGCCCTGTTGATCGCGGTTGTGCTGGCGGACAGGATTATTCGGCGGCTCCGGCGATTGCGTGCCGCGACCCTGGTCCTCGCCGACGAGCAGCTGCCGAGCGCGATCCGCTCGGCGACAGCGCAACCCGAGATCGACGACGCGGCGCCGACGCTGGACTTCGGGCGCGACGAAATAGGTGAGGTGGCACAGGCGTTCGAGCATGCTGCCGCGGTCGCCCTCACCGCGGCGATCGACGAAGCCCGGCTCCGCGACAGTGTGCACGCTGTGTTCGTCAATATCGCCCACCGCAGCCAGGTCCTCGCGCACCGCCAGCTCGAGATTCTCGACGACGCCGAACGCGGACAGCAGGATCCCGAACTGCTCGAGGTCTTCTTCCGGCTCGATCATCTGGCGACGCGTGAGCGGCGCAACGCCGAGAATCTGCTGATCCTGGGAGGCAGCAGGCCCGGCAGGCAATGGCGCCAACCGATTCCGATGGCCGATGTCGTGCGCAGCGCGGTGGGGGAGACCACCGAGTATGCGCGGGTCCGCGTCGCCGCGATACCGGAGATCGCCGTGATCGGTGCGGTGGTAGCCGACCTGGTCCACCTGATCGCCGAACTGGTCGACAACGCCACCGCGTTCTCGCCGCCGGAGGCGAAAGTCGACGTCGGCGGCGGGATCGTCGGCAAGGGCGCGGTGGTCGAAGTCTGTGACCGGGGTATCGGGCTGACCGCCGCCGAGTTCGGAAGCTACAACGAAATGCTCGATACCCCAACAGGAACCCGGCTCGGCGCGCTGGCGCGAGACTCCAGGATGGGTCTGTTCGTGGTGGCCCGGCTGGCGAGCACCCACGGTATCTCGGTCCGGTTGAACGAGTCCGACTACGGCGGAGTTCGTGCCGTCGTCCTCATTCCCGCCGAACTTCTCGGCGACATCGCTCCGGTATCGGCGGCGAATCGGTGACCTGCGCGTGCGGATCCGAGCGCGGATGTTCGGCCCACAGATACGCAGTTCTACCGATGCCGCCACACCGGTCGGCGCGGCACGCTGGATCGCGGTTCGAAGCGCGTGAGGAGCGTCCAATGAGCGAGAGACCACAATCCGGGCTCGCCCTGCTGAGCAGGCCGGAGACGGTGTGCGTAGTGCGGGAGTCCGAGCTCGATCGGGTGGTGCGGCTGGCGGGTTCCGCCGACCGTGGGCCCAGCACTCTCCGGCGGCACGAGATCGGGCCGATAGCGGGTCTGTGCTCGGAGCTGGTCGCCGCGCTGCGGGCGGACAGATCCGTGGACTCGGCGATCGGGCAGCTGGAACGCGGCGCGGCGGAATGGGCGCGCGACGGCATCGCGGTCGACGCCGTTCTCGACATGGTGCACCGGTGCGTGCGGGTCATCCTGGAACCGGGCGACGATATCCGCGCATCCGAGCTCGTCGACCTGCTCGGCAGCGTCTCCGCGGCGGTCGCCGCCGCCTATGTGCGGTATGCGCTGGACGTGACCGGGCACAGCGACCACGCCAGGGACAACCTCGCAGAGCAGCTGATCGTGGGCAGTCGCTCCCGGATTGCGGCCCGTGATTGCGGGGTCGTGCTGGCCGCCGAGTACTGGGTTCTCGCGATGGACATCGGCGACGAGTCGCGCGACGACAGCACCGACGGACTCGACGAACGGGTACGAGCGCGCCGTGCGATGACCCGTATCCGGCTGGAACTCGATCGGGCGTGCGACGGTGACGCACTCGCGGCGCTGTCGGCGCAGGGCGGCACCGTCCTGATACCGACCGCCGACCGGCCCGAACACCACGTCGACACCGTGGCGGCCGCGCTGTCGCGCGCCGCGGGTCGCCGGATCACCGTGACGGTGGTGCGCGCGGAGCTCGACGACATTCCCGCCGCCGCGGAATGCGCGCACGAATTGCTCGAGATCGTCCGGCAGATCGGCCGGGTCGGTGGGGTGCACCGGTTCAGCGATTTCGCACTCGAATATCAGCTCAGCCGCCCCGGTCCGGCACAGGAGTACCTGCGCACCGTGCTCGAACCGCTCGCTGTTCATCCCGAATTGCTGGAAACGCTGCGCTGTCATATCGCCAATGATCTGAACCGGCGCAAAACCGCACGAATGTTGCACTTGCACACCAACACCGTGGATTACCGAATTCGGCGCATCGCGGCCTTGACGGGCTTCGACGCAAAGCGGTGCCCGGACCTGTGGTATCTACGCTCCGCGCTTGTCGTCGCGGGCATGCCGATCGAAGGAAAAGCGAAATGAGCAGTAACGTACGTCTCCTGCCGTGCATCGCGGTCGCCGCTGTGTCGCTGGCGGGCGTTCTCGCCGGGGCCCCCGCGACGGCGAGCCCGTCGGATGCGGGCTCGGTGGTCCTGCGCAACGGGCCGCTGGGATCGGGTACCGGCAGTTCCGAGTCGCAGGCCCCGGCCGCCGTGACCATCGACAAATGGGCCGACCACACCGTGTATCGGCCGGCCGATCTCGGCGCGACCCGCCACCCGGTGGTGATCTGGGGCAACGGCACCGGGGTGGGTCCGGGCTACTACGAGGAATGGCTGCTCGAGCACTGGGCAGCGGCGGGTTTCGTCGTCGTGGCCGCGAATACCACGATGTCGAATTCGGGCGCGGAAATGCTCGCGGGCGGCCGGGAACTTCTCCGGCGAAACGACAAGTCCGACAGCGTCTACTACGGCAAGATCGC
Source organism: Nocardia sp. NPDC055002 (assembly GCF_053608825.1). Lineage (NCBI taxonomy): Bacteria > Bacillati > Actinomycetota > Actinomycetes > Mycobacteriales > Nocardiaceae > Nocardia > Nocardia sp. NPDC055002. The sequence continues at coordinate 1,408,559 of NZ_JBSGWE010000001.1, read as the reverse complement.
GACCGACCGAGTGGCGGCTGCCGGACATTCCCAGGGCGGGGCGGGCGCGATCAACGCCGGTGCCGACGGAATGGTACGAACCGTACTGGCGCTGCAGCCCGGCCCACTCGCGTCCCCGGGCAGAATTCTCGGGCCGACATTGTTCCTCGCCGGTGCCGAGGACCGGATCGTGGACACCGATCTCATCGTGAAGCCGTTGTTCGACAAAGCCGATCAGGTACCCGCGATCTTCGCCGAGCTGGGCGGTGCGGGGCATCTCGACGGCCGAGAATATGTGGACGTGATGACCGACTGGCTGAAATATCAGCTGCTCGACGACGCGGCCGCGCGCGCCCGCTTCGTCGGCGCCACCTGCGGTCTGTGCACCGATTCGGCGTGGACCAGGGTGGATCACAACGAGAAGGCGACAACCTTGGGCTGATTTGCTCGCTTGCGCCGGTCCGGCCACTGCTTCGTTGGTGCGCAGTACCATCACCTGTGACCCAGCACACCCGTGAGCCGGATGGGCACAGCCTTCGCCTCGACCGGCCGGACCCGAAGCGATAGATGGTGCGAAACGCGCTCGACCCAGCGGCGACCAGCTACCTCGGCCGTGATGCCGAGATCGAGACCGTGCGACAGCTGCTCGACAACAGCTGTCTGGTCTCGATCACGGGTGCGGGCGGTCTCGGCAAAACGCGGCTGGCCAGGCGGCTGGCCGCCGAGCTGGTCGCGGCCTACGAGTGCGGTGTCTTCTTCGTGGAACTCGCCGGGCTGCGACATCCCGAGGAGGTCGCCGTCGCGGTGGCCGGCGAGCTCGGGCTGCGGGTCGGCGCCAGGGAAGCGATTGTCGAACGGGTACTCGACCATCTCGGGCGCAGGGCACCTCTGCTCGTCCTGGACAACTGCGAACACCTGCTCGACGGGTGCGCCGACCTGGTCGCGAGGATCCTCACGGACTGTCCCGGCGTGACCGTGCTCGCCACCAGCAGGCAGACTTTGAGCGTCGCGGGCGAGCAGGTGTTCCGGATGCCCGCGTTGGCCGTGCCCGCGCCGGGCGAGGACGACCCGGCGCGCATCGCCGAATATCCCGCGGTGCGATTGCTGCTCGATCGGGCCCGCGCGGTCCGGTCGGACTTCCGGATCACCGCGGCGAACTCCGCCGATGTGGCCCGGCTGTGCCGGCTGCTCGACGGCATCCCGCTGGCCATCGAACTGGCGGCCGCCCGCCTGCGTTCGCTCTCGCCCGGCCAGGTGGTGTCGCGCTGGCCCGGCGGCCTCACGCTGCCGACAGCGTGGTCGCACGGCGTGCCGGATCGCCACCAGACCCTGCGCGCGACCGTGGACTGGAGCTACCACCTGTGTGGCGATGACGAGCGCGGGGTGTGGGCGTGCCTGTCGGTGTTCCAGGACTGGTTCGAGCTCGAGGCCGCCGAATACGTCTGCGCGGGTGCGGATCTCGGTGTCCCCGTGGTGGACCTGGTGGATTCGCTGGTGGACAAGTCGATCCTCGAGCGCCGCGGCGACGAGGTGGTGCACTTCCGGCTGCTACAGGTCGTGCGCGAATTCGGTGCCGAGCAACTCGCCGCCGCGCGCCTGTCGGACAGCGTCGCCCGGCGGCACCGGGACTGGTTCCGGGAGCTGCTCCTGCTGGCCGACCGGGAGTTTCTCGGCCCGCGCCAATACGAACTGGTGCGGCGACTGCAGTTGGCGCACCTGGATCTGCGCCTCGCGATGGAGTGGTCGCTGTCCACCGACGGTGAGGCGGGCACCGCGCTGGAGATGGCCTCGTGTGTCGAGGAATTCTGGACGATGGCCGGCGCCAACCACGAGACGCACACCTGGCTGGAACGGGCGCTGGGCCTGGCACCGGATTCGCCGCACGCGCCACGCGGGTGGTCGATGCTGGCGATGCACTCGCTGTGGCTGACCGATCGCGACAGCGCCTACCGCGAGCTCGACCTGGCCGAGACCGCCGCGGGGACCGACCTGCTCGCGATGGCACGCGTGCTCACCATTCGGGCGACGGTGGCCAAGGTCGAACTGAACAATGTGCTCGCGGCGGAACTGGCCGGTGCCGCGCTGAGCAGCATGCCCCCCGGCAGCGGCCTGCGCGAGACCGTGTTCGCGCGCAACACCTACGCGCTGGCGACCGCGGCCGCGCATCCGCAGTACCGGCTCCCGGAACTGCGTGATCTGGTGAAAGCCTGTGCGGCACAGGGTGATTACTACTACCAGACGATGCTGCTGTTCACGATCAGCCTGATCGAGGTGCTGGTGGGGCATCCCGACGCCGCTGAAACCTGCGCGCGCACCGCGCTGGGCATCACCCGCCGATGGGGCAACACCTTCGGCGATGCCTACCACATCGAATCGTTGGCCTGGGTGGCGTCCGCGCGCGACCGGCACCACCGTGCGGCAACGCTTTTCGGTGTCGCGGCGGCCGGCTGGGAGCGGCTGGGCACCGACCCGCGGATCATTCTCGTCCATCCGCACACGCTGTTCCGTGACGCGACCGAGCGGGCACTGGGAGCCGGCGGGTTCGCCGCCGCTTTCGGCAAGGGGCATGCGATGCCACTGGAAGAAGCGGTCGCGATGGCGCTCGATTGCCCCGATGCCGGATCCACGATCGCTCCGCTGACCCCGCGCGAGTACGAAGTGGCGGCCCTGGTGGCGAGCGGGCTGACGAACAAGGAGATCGCCGCACGGCTGGTCATCGCGCCGCGCACCGCCGACACCCATGTGGGCAATATCTTGACCAAGCTCGACTCCGCGAACCGGGCACAGATCGCCACCTGGGTTGCCACCAGACGGAATTCCGCGGTCGGCAACTGATCCGGCGAATTCTTTCACCGCTGTCCGCGGCATGCGCCGGCTAGGTGCCGGCACAATGGAATACGTAATTCTGTGTGATCTGGGTGTGCCGCCTCGATTCCCGCCGGATTATTCGTAAAAGGCTGCGGCGCAACGGTGAATAATATTTCCTGTGCGCGGCCATGGGGTTCTGCGACAGTGAATGGTGAGGTGCACACACCTGACCGGAAGCGATTTCCGTGCCGGTTGTTCCGGCATACGTTCGGGGCGGCTTACGAGCCGATTCCTTTTTCGCATTCGGAAAGGCAGACCTTGCATGACCATTACTCGTGGCCGCACACGCTCGGTGCGTGCGGCAATACTGATGGGCGTCAGCGTTGTTGCTGTCGCCCTCTCCGGGGCAGGGGCGGCGGCTGACCCGGCGTCCGAACCCACCGAACAGCAGCTGGCCGAAATCATCTACCAGGGCCGCGATGTGGCCTGGGGTACCGATGGCGGGCTCGGCGGCACGGGTTCGGCCTGTACCTCCGGTAGCGGTGCGGGCTCGGGTAACGGCTCCGGCGACTGCCTCGGTGGTTCCGGCTCCAGCTCGGGCTCCTCGGGTGGCTACTCCTCCGACCCGGGCGCGATCGGCCCCGCGTCGACGGCGTTCCTGCCCGCGTTCGGGTACGGCCTGCTGAACCCCGACGCGGGTGCTCCCGGCACCAACGACTGGAACTGCAAGCCGACCGCCGAGCACCCTCGCCCGGTCGTGCTGCTGCACGGCACCTGGATGAACGCCTACAACGGTTACGCCTACATGGGCCAGCCCATCAAGGACGCCGGCTACTGCACGTTCACGTTCAACTACGGCCGTTCCAGCATCGTCGAAGGCGGCGGGCTCGGTTCGTTCCTGCCCGGTGTGATGGGCACGGGCTACATCCAGGATTCGGCCAAGCAGACCGCGGCGTTCGTGGACCGGGTCCTCGCGGCTACCGGTTCCGACGAGGTCGACATCATCGCGCACTCCCAAGGTGGGTCGATGGCGAACTGGTACACCAAGTACGAGGGCGGTGCGGCCAAGGTGAAGAACCTGATCACCTTCGGTGCCACCCACCACGGCACCAGCCTCGACGGCATCGGCGCCCTGGGCCGCATGGTCAACAACCTCGGCATCGATGTGCTGGGACCGATCGAGATCTTCGTCGGCCACGCCGGTATCCAGCAGACCGTCGGTTCGGATTTCGTCAAGACGCTCAATGCCAACGGTGACACCGTTCCCGGTGTCGACTACACCGTGGTCGGCACGCGCTACGACGAGGTGACGAACCCGTACGAGCTGACGTTCCTCGACCAGGGCCCCGGCTCGACGGTCAACAACGTAGTGCTGCAGGAAGGGTGCGAGCAGGACATCTCCGATCACCTGACGATGATGTACTCGCCGCGTGCTTTGTCGATCGCGCTGCGGGCGCTCGACCCGGTGCAGAACCCGAACCTGACCTGCACGTTCAACCCGTGGCTGATCGGGGGTGGTGGCTCCCTGTAGACGAGCGGACGATTCGGGTGCATCGCGGCACGGCTTGGCCGCGATGCACCCGATTTTCGTGTGTCTAGGGGACGAGCAGCGTGGCGGCGCGTTCCCAATAGGTGTGCATGTCCTGCTCCCAGTAGCCCCACGAATGCGTGCCCGCAGGGCGGAAGTCGAAAGTCGCCGGGATATCCAGGGCGGCCAGGCGGTCGCGCAGCAGCGCGGTGCACACCACGGTGATCCCGTCGAGCACGCCGCCGATGAGCAGCTGATCGAGCAGTTTCACCGGGTTACGCTGGATACCAGGGCCGTTCAAGGTGTCCAGCGGGCCGGGCAGGCCGTTGCCGGTGCTCACATACACCTGCACCCCGCGTAGCTTCTCGGCATTGAGGGCGGCGTCATTGGCCGTCCAGGCCGGATCGGTGGGTGGTCCCCACATGTTGAGCGGGTTGCCGCGGCGCGCGGTGACGATCGAGGCCACCATCGCCTGTCCGGCCGGGTTGCTGGTCTGGATGCAGCCACTGAACGAGCCGACCATCTGAAACCGCAGCGGTGCTTGCTGTGCCATCCGGAAGACCGCCGAGCTGGCCATCGACAGTCCGGCGACGGCGTCGCGGCCGGTGCCGTGGAAGGCCGAATCGATGATCGGCGGCAGTTCGGTGGTGAGGAAGGTGAGCCAGCGGTTGCGTCCGGTACCGGGATCGTCGGCCTGCCAGTCGGTGTAGAAGGTGCCCGCACCGCCGATCGGCATCACGATGTTCGCCTGTTTCGCGGCGAAGAAGTCGAGGGCATCGGTTTTGGTGAACCAGTTGCTGCCCTCGCGCCAGTCGGGGGTGTCGGTGCCACCGTCGACGCCGTTGATCAGATACAGCGAGCCGGCGGGCGCCTCGGGGTCGGCGGCGGGAATGACCGCGACGGTGACCGGTCGATTCATCGCCGCGGAGTGCACGGTCACATCGATCACCTTGCCCGGCCCGTTCGCCGCGGCCGCGACGGCGTAGGACCCGTTCGGCGCGGGCAGAGCCGCCGCCATGGCACGGGCGGCCACCAGGTCCGGGGCCGCCTGCGCCGTCGCGACCACGGGCAGGCCCGCGGCGGCGACCGCCACCGTGAGCGCGAGCCGTCGCACCATCGAATTGCGCACTGTCTTGTCTCCGTTCACTGCTGCGTCGTTATCGCCCATGCCGACTCGTCCCGTCGACCAGGCGCAGTTCCTTGGCGTCGGGCCACAGGGCCGACCACGATTCGCTCGGTCCGTCGCACAGCCACAGCGCGACGCCGCGGTTCACGCCGGGAAAGCCGAGGGGTTCGTCGACGCGGGTCAGCAGCGTCGTCTGTGTGAAACGGGTACGCAGCGCGGTGTCGGGACCGTCGACCCCGATGTAGAGCACCGTGGTCGCGGTGTCGGGTGGGGTGCCGAAGTAGCCGTAGCCGCGGTTCGGACTGAACACCGCGGGAAGACCGGCGGCAGGCCCGAATTCCTCGAGTGCCGCTGCCTGCCAATAGTTCTGGGTCACGATCACCACACCCTCGCGCTGTCGCGGCGGTATCCGGTGATAGCTCTCGGTAACCGCGGTGACCAGGTCGTCCCAGCCGCTCGGACCGAAAAGCACACTGCGCGAGTGGATCTGCGAATAGTCGGTCGTCGACTGCCGCAACGCCGACTCCGGTAGGGGCAGCGCGACGACGAGCGCGACGCAGATCGCGGTAGCCAGCGCGCCCAAGCCGCCGCCGATGATCGCGCCGCGTCGCGTGATACCCCGGTCCGCCAGATACACCGCGCCCGCGGCGAACAGGCCGGGAAAGGCACCGGCCACGAAGTAGGGGCGCAGGCCCGCGAGCACCACCGCGCCCAGCCCGATCGCGATCATCGGGATCAGGAAGTAGTACGGACGGAACCGCTGCGCGCGCAGCCCGGCCCACATCCCGGCGAGCAACAGCAGACCGGCCGCACCGGTGACCTGAATCATCGTCCACGGCGCCGCGAGAACCCCGGCGGTGGCGAGCTGCTCATCGCGCACGATCGCACCCATCGCCAGCTGCGGCCAGCCGTTGCTGTGCTGCCACCACAGAATCGGGACCGCCGACCCCGCGAGCAGACCCGAGCCGAGCCACCACGCGGGCCTGCGCAGCATCTCCCGCGGCCCGAACACGGCCACGCCGAGCGCGAGCACCGCCCAGATGATCGGAATCAGCCACTTGACCTGGAAGTCGACGGCGGCGACGAACCCCGCCGCGACCAACAGGTAGTCCTCGCGCGTGCGCACCCAGCGGATCAGCAGCCACGCGAGCACCGCCGTCAAGGTGATGTCGAGGGCGAAGGTGCTCAGCATCGCCGATTGCATCACCGCCATCGGGGTGGTCGCGTAGGCGAGCGCGGCGACGGTCTGGGGGAGTCGGCCGCCGCCGAACTCCCTGGCCATCACCGCGCTGAGCACGATGGCCAGCACCGTGAACAGCAGCGCGGGTACCCGTAGCGCCAGCGTGGATCCCGGTGCGAGGTGGTCCGACAGTGCGGCCAGCAGCGGAACCAGCGGGCCCTGATCGGCATAGCTCACCGACGGATGCCGTCCGGCCGCGAGGAAATACAGTTCGTCACCGCCGATCCGATAGCGGTCGATCCTGGCGAGGAACAGCGTCGCGGCCACGGCGGCGACGATCGATACCTCGCGCCACGCGAAGGCGGGCAGCGTGCGGATGGGGGCGGCGGGCACCTCGACGGTGCCGCTCCGGACGTTCATGGTGGTACTCCGCGGTTCAGTCCCGGTCGCCGCGGACTGGCGTCGGAGCAGCTCCGGAAGGTGTCGGGTGGGCGAGGGTTTCGTGTTCCGGCGCGGGCCGCAAACGTTCGAGCCACGCCGGCGCCCACCAGCAGGCGTCCCCGAGCAGCCGCATGGACGCGGGGACCAGCAGCATCCGCAGGATGGTGGCGTCGATGAACAGCGCGGTCACCATGCCGAAGGCGATGTACTGCATCATCAGCAGATCCGACAGCGCGAACGCGCCGGTGACCACCAGCAGGATCAACGCGGCCGCGGTGATGATGCGGCCCGTCCGGGCGATACCCGCCTGCACGGCTTCGGCGGTGGAAGCGCCCGCGGCTCTGGCTTCGACGATGCGCGACAGCAGGAATACCTCGTAATCGGTCGACAGCCCGTAGACCACCGACACGATCACGACCAGGACCAGCGACATGATCGGTTGCGGGGTGAAGCCGAACACTCCCGCGCCGTGCCCGTCGATGAAGACCCAGGTGAGTACGCCCAGGGTGGCGCCGAGCCCGAGCAGATTCAGCACGGCTGCTTTGAGCGGCAGCACCAGCGAACCGAAGGTCAGCGCCAGCAGCAGCGTGCTGGCCAGGAAGACGAACGCGATCATCAGCGGCATGCGCTCGACCAGCGCGTCGATGCTGTCCTTCTCCACGGCGGGCTGCCCACCGACCATCAGCGTCGTGCCGGGCGGCAACGGCATCGAGCGCAGATAGTCGATGGTCGCCTCGGCGTCGCCGGATTCGGCGAGCACGGTCTGGGTGGTGAGGACCTGGGGCTGGAACGGCGACTGCATCGGTTCGGCGAACGGCGCGGCCAGGCTGGGGGCGTGGTTGGCGTCGGCGCGCACGGTATCGGCGGTGGTGGGGTCGAAGGTGACGATGACCAGGTCGATCGGGTCGATCCGGCGCAGTGGGAACAGTTCGTCGAAGTGCTGCTGGGCCAGGCGCGTCGGATGCGACGGCGGGAGAAACCGCTCGTTGATGGAACCGAAGGCCAGATGCTGGATCGGGACGATGAGCAGCAGCAGACCGAGGCAGATCGGAACGGCCACCACCAGTGGACGTTTCATGACTCCCGCGGCGAATCGGCCCCAGCTGTTGCCGGTAACACGATCTCTCGCGACCGGTTTGCGGAACCAGTCGACGCCGAGCCAGTCGACGCGCCTGCCCAGGACAGCCAGCATCGCGGGGAGAAGGGTGATCGAGGTCAGTGCGGCCAGGGAGATGGTGATGATCGCGCCGTAGGCGAACGATCGCAGGAAGCCCTGCGGGAACACCAGAATCCCGGCTGCCGCGACCACGACGATCAAGGCGGAGAACAACACGGTGCGTCCCGCCGTGGTCACCGAGCGACGGACCGCGTCGTCGACGGTGCGTCCGTCGGCGAGTTCCTCGCGGAACCGGCTGAGCACGAACAGTCCGTAGTCGATCGCCAGGCCGAGCCCGATCATCGAAACGACCGGGGAGACGAAGGAGTTCACCTCGGTGACCGCGGTGAGGCAGCGCAGCAGTCCCCACGCGCCGAGCATGGTGAGTCCGCCGACGATCAGCGGCAGCGCCGCGGCGACGACGCCGCCGAACAGGAAGAACAGCAGGATCGCGACCGCGGGGACGGCGAACAACTCCACGCGGCGCTGATCCTGAACCATGGTGTCGTTCAACGCGAGTGCGACAGGCTGTCCGCCGGCGAGCTCGACCTCGACTCCGGGGATCACGAACTCCTCGGCGACCTTGCGGTAATTGCGGCCCTGTTCGGTGGGGTCGAGGCCGCTGACCGCGACCGAGGCGAACGCGTAGTCACGGTCGGGGGACCCGAAGACCTCGGGAATCGCCACGCCGGTATCGGTCGGCCAATATGCGCCGTTGACGCGGTCGATCTCGTTCGGGAACCGCTGCGGCAGAGTGTTCAGGCCCGCCACGACCGTCGCGGCGAAAGCCGGATCGTCGATGGTGGTGCCTTCGGGCGCCCGCACCAGCAGGATCACGTCGCTGCTGTGGTCACGGCCGAACGCGTTGTCGCGCACGTGCGCCGCGCGCACCGATTCCGAGGACGGATCGTCGAACCCCTTCGAACTGAGATCCGCGCCGAGTCCGAGCCCGTAGGTGCCCAGTGCCAGCAATCCGGTCACCATTATCAAGATCACCAGATATCGCCGCCGCACGACGGTGTCTGCCCATTGTGTCAACTCGGCGAACACATTCGCCTCCCAACTGCTCGCGATGTGGTCGAACTTGTCAGGAGTCGCCGGCCTTTTCGGTCGCTACCGCGCAATGTTGCGGCCGGTCACAACGATTCTCGGAATCCTGTTGTGAGCCATGACTTCGCGCTCTGGGTCCGATCACAGGAGACCGCGCGATTACCCGTCCGAAATTCCAGAGGTCGGTAATCGCCACGATCGCCGCGGTGGTGGGCTTCTACGTTGACACCAACGGTCAAATGCCACAGGCCGGTCGAGCCGGAGGAAATTGCGTGTCGGATATTGCCATTGTCGGAATCGGATGTCGGTTCGCGGGCGGAATCGATTCCCCGGAATCGTTCTGGGACTTTATCGTCGACAAGCGCGACGGCGTCGTGGAGATGCCCGCCGATCGCTGGGATTGGCGCCGCTACTACGACCCCGAACCGCGGACCCCGGGGCGCAGCTACACCAAACACGGCGCCTTCATGACCAACGATCCGTGGGAGTTCGATCCCGACTTCTTCGGGATCTCACCGCGTGAGGCCACGGTGCTCGACCCGCAGCAGCGGTTGATGCTCGAGGTGACCTGGGAGGCCCTCGACGACGCCGGGATCGCGGGGCGCTCGGCCGGCGCGCAGGTGGGGGTCTATGTGGGCGGCTTCGTCGTCGACCAGTCGGTGATCGGCGTGGTGGGCCCCGCGCTGTTCCACACCGACATGCACACCCCGGCCAGCGCCTCCTACACGATGCTGTCCAACCGCATCGCCTACGCGCTGAACCTGATCGGTCCGGCGATCACCGTCGACACCGCGTGCTCGTCGTCGCTGGTCGCGCTGCACCTGGCCTGCCAGGCGCTGGAGAACGACGACTGCGCGGTCGCGCTGGCGGGCGGGGTCAATGTGATGCTGCAGCCGGAAACGTTCGTGCTCATGTGCAAAGGCGGCTTCCTGGCCACCGACGGCCGCTGCAAGTCCTTCGACGCGTCCGCCGACGGCTACGGTCGCGGTGAAGGCGCGGGAATGGTGGCGCTGAAGAAGCTCGACGACGCTGTCCGCGACGGTGATCGCGTGTACGCGGTGATCAAGGCCACCGGGTCGAATCAGGACGGGCGAACGACCGCGATCACGGTGCCGAACGCCGATTCGCAGGAGGCGCTGGCCCGCACCGTGTGCGAACGCTCGGGCCTGGCGCCCGACGAGATCACCTATCTGGAGGCGCACGGCACGGGCACGCTGGTCGGTGATCCGGTCGAATTGCGCGCTCTCGGCCGGGTTTTCGGTGCCGCGTCCGGGCGCAGCGGCACCATCGGCGTCGGCTCGGTGAAAGCCACGATCGGTCACACCGAGGCCGCCGCGGGCGTGGCCAGCGTGATCAAAGCCGCACTGGCACTGCGGCATCGCACGTTGCCGCCGCAGGGCTGGCTCAACGATCCGAACCCCGACATCGCGTTCGACGAGCTGGGCTTGCACATCCAGACCGAGGCGCAACCGCTGCCCGCCGACGCCGCGCCGATGTCGGTGGCGGTCAACGGGTTCGGCTACGGCGGCACCAATGCCCACGCGATCCTGCAGGAGTTCCGCGCGCCCGAATCGCCGACCGAACCGGCCCGCCACCTCGGCATTCTGCCCATCTCGGCCCGCAGTACGGGTGCCGCGCGTGCGTTGGCCGGCCGGTTCGCCGACCTGATCTCCGCGGGGGCCGACCCGGACCGGCTGGCCGAAGCGGCGTGGACCCGGATGGCGCACCACCCGTTCCGCACCGGTGTACTCCTCGACGGTTCCACCGACGACCTGGTCCGTGAACTGCACGAGTACGCATCGGGTACCGGGCGCGACGCCGGCCGCACGGTGTCCTCCAGCGCCGCCGAGCCGGTGTTCGTCTTCTCCGGTATGGGACCGCAGCACTGGAAGATGGCTCGCGGTCTGCTCGCCGCCGGTGGGGTGTTCGCCGAGACCGCCGAGGAGATCGACGCGGAATTCCGCGCGATCGCGGGCTGGTCGATCATCGAGGAGCTGAGCAAGCCGGAGGACGAGTCCCGGGTGACCAGCACCGAGGTCGCGCAGCCCGCGAACTTCCTCGTCCAAGTGGGTCTGGTACGCGAGCTGGCCGAATACGGCATCGTCCCCGCGGCCATCGTCGGACACAGTGTGGGTGAGGTGTCGGCGGCGTATGTCAGCGGCATGCTGACGCTGCGCGAAGCGGTGCGGGTGGCCTATCACCGAGCGCGACTGCAGGCCACGACCGCCGGAACCGGCGGGATGCTCGCCGTCGGCTTGACCAAGGAACAGGCCGACGCGCTCGTCGCCGACGATGCGCGCGTCGACATCGCCGCGATCAACAGCCCCACCTCCCTGACCCTGTCCGGCGACGTCGACCGTCTCGACGAGATCGCCGAGAAGCTCACGGAGGACGGCATATTCGCGCGGCGACTGCGGGTAGAGGTGCCGTATCACAGTCGCCTGATGGACCCGATCCACGACGAACTGCGCACGGCGCTCGCCGATCTGGCGCCGCAGGCGCCCACGGTGGCGCTGTACTCCTCGGTGACGGGGGAACTCGTCACCGACGGCGACTGGGACGCCGAGTACTGGTGGTCGAATGTCCGTCAGCCGGTGCGGTTCTTCGCCGCGGTCGGGAGCTTGATCGCCGCGGGCAACCGGATCTTCCTCGAGGTCGGCCCCCACCCGGTGCTGTCGGGCAATATCCGCGAGGCCCTGGTCGACGCGGACGTGAACGGCACCACCGTGCCCACCCTCGACCGCGAGCAGACCGATTCGCACAGCATCCGGCGCACCCTCATCGGCCTGCATGCCGCCGGGGTACTCGACCGTGAACTGCTGTTCCCCGCCGAGCGTGGCGTCACCGCGCACGTACCGCTGCCGCGCTATCCCTGGCAGCGCACCCGCCTGCACTCGGCGCTGCCACTGTTCGAGCAGGCCCGCCTCGGCACACCCGGCGGGCACGCGATGCTCGGCGACCCCGATGTGGAGGGCCGCCCCGAGTGGCTGCTGCAGGTGGGCACCGAATTGCTGCCGTGGCTGGCCGACCATGTCGTCAACGGCGTCAAGATCATGCCCGGCGCGGCGTACCTGGATGCCGCGCTGAGTGCCACCGCCGCGCGGATCGGCAGCAAACAGGTTGCGCTGGAGGGCGTTCGGTTCGTCGCGCCGCTGATCATGGGTGCCCCCGATGTGCCGTTGGTCGCGATGAGCGTCGAGGAGGCCAGCGGTCGCTTCATGATCAGATCGCGCAGCGCGACCGGAACAGCGTGGACGGTGCACTCGACCGGGCGCACGCTGACCGGCAGTCACGAGCAGACCGAAGTCGAGGTGCCCACCATCGAGGTCGGTGTCGATGTCGACCCGGCGATGTTCTACGCGGGCCTGGCCTCGGCCGGGCTGCAATACGGTCCGACGTTCCAGCGGGTGACCTCCGTGCGGGTGGGACGCGACGTGGTGCTGGCCACCGTCGACGGGAGCATCGCCGAAGACTCGCGACATCTGGCGCATCCGGCCGTCGTCGACGCCGCGATGCAGTGCGCGGCCATGCTTTTCACCGACGAACGGATCAACGAGGGCGTCATGGTGCCCGTCGGGGTGAACGCGGTGCGGCTGCTCGCCGAACTCCCCGCGGAGATCACCGTCATCGCCCGCCGTGACCCCGGTGCCCGCCTGCGCGCCGATGTCGACCTGCTCGACCGGGACCGAAACCTGGTGGCGCGGTTGACCGGCCTGCAGATCGGTGCGCTCAAGCCCGGTGACAGCCCGCTGCACCGGATGGCCGACTTCTACTACACCGAGGTGCTCGAAGAGCGTGACCCGATCGACCCCGCGGCACTGGCCGAAGCCGGGTCGGTGTCGACGGTGATCGTCGCGCTCGGTGACAGCCCGCGCACCGCCGAACTGGCCGCCGCGATCCCGGGGTCGCGGGTGCTGCTCGTCGACCCGCACAGCGACGAACTGGAATCGGAGCTCGTCGCGAATCTGGAGGCGGCGAAAGCCGACGCAACGCAGCGCACCCACGTCTGTGTCGTGGTCGGTGCGGGCACCGACGATGTCGCCGACCTGTGGACGCTCAAGCGCGTCGCGGTCGCGGTGTCGGAGTACGTCACCCCGACCGTGGAAGGGGCCCCGCCGCAGATCAGCTTCGGTGACGGCAACGTCCACGCCACGCTGGTCACCGAATCGGCTTTCACGGTTCCCGGCAGCGATGTCGCACCGGACCCGCGCCAGGCCGCGCTCGCCGGTGGCCGCCGGGTGCTGCTCAACGAGCAGACCCCGCTGCGCTGGCGATTGGTCGACACCGAACCCGGCACCACCGTCGCCGAACTCGTCGCCGAACTGGGTGTGCCCGGTGCCTTCACCTTCGACAACAGCGACGAGGTGCTGCTGCGCGACGGCCGGCGCTGGGCGCCGATGGTGAGCAAGCCGCTACCCGAGCGGATCGACGAGCTCGAGACGTCGCACCCGCTGGCCGATCCGGCGGCGAACTTCGAGCTGGATATGCCACGTACGCGCGTGCTCTCGCAGGTGGCATGGCGTGAATGCCCACGTCCGGAGCCGGCCGCGGGCCAGATCGAGGTCGCGATGGCGGTGATCGGATTGAACTACAAGGATCCGCTCAAGGTCATCGGCCTGCTCGGCGAACGCGAACTCGCGCCGACGTATTTCGGCACCGTGCCCGGTATGGAGGGCATCGGCACCGTGGTCCGGGTCGGCGCCGAGGTTACCGACGTCGCGGTCGGCGACAAGGTCGCGGTGGCATCCAAGGGCATGATGCGCCGATTCGCCGTCGTCGATCGGGCGCTGGCGGTGATCGTGCCCGCCGACACCGATCCCGGCTACTGCACCAGCACCATCGCCTTCGGCACGGCCGAATACGCCCTGCACGACCTGGCCCGCCTCGAACCGGGCGAGACTGTGCTGATCCACGGTGCGGCAGGCGGCGTCGGCACCGCGGCCATCCAGGTGGCCAAGTCCATCGGCGCCCGCATCATCGGCACCGCGAGCTCGCCCGAGCGGCGCGAACACGTCCTGGCCATGGGCGCGGATTTCGCGGTGAACTCGCGTTCGCTCAACTTCGTCGACGACGTCCTCGCGCTGACCGGCGGCGCCGGTGCCGACGTGATCGTCAGCAGCGCACCCGGCGAGATCCTGCGCCAGAACTTCAACGCCGCAGCCGAATTCGGTCGCATCGTCGAGGTCGGCAAGGCCGATATCTACACCGGTGGTCTGCTGGAACTGGCCAACTTCGACAAGAACCTCGCCTACTACTCGATGGATCTGGATCGCCTGGTCGCGGTGCGCCCGCAACGGCTGTCGCGACTGCTGGAGCGGGTGTTCGAGAAGGTCACCGAAGGCGTCTACACCCCGCTGCCGTACCAGATGTTCGAGACACACGAGGTGAGCCAGGCGTTCGAGGAGACACTGCGGTCCTCGCGTGTCGGCCGGGTCGCCCTGCGGATGGACGACCCGCTGCCGCCCGTGCGGCCCTCGCTGCCGCCGCTCGACATCGACAGTGCCGGAAACTATCTCATCACCGGCGGGTTCGGTGGATTCGGGATGGCGATCGGCCGCTGGCTGGCGCTGCGCGGTGCGCGCAGGCTGGTGCTGGTCGGGCGCAGCGGCGCCGCGACCGAGACGGCGCGCCGCCAGCTCGAGGTGTGGCGCGCGGTGGGCATCGAGGTGATCGAAGAACACGCCGACGTCACCGATGCCGCCGCCGTCGCCGCGATCGTCGCCCGCGCGCACAGTGCACAACACCCGTTGCGCGGGGTGTTCCACGCCGCGGGCGCGGTCGCCGACAACCGGCTCGCCAGCATGGCGCGCGACGAGCTCGACCGGGTCTATCGCCCCAAAGTCCATGGCGCACAGGTGATCCACCAGGCGGTAGCGGACGCGGGTATCACCCTCGACATGTTCGTGCTGTGCTCCTCGGGCGGCTCGATGTACGGGATCTACGGTCAATACAACTACTGCGCCGCCAACGTCGCCGTCGAAACATTGGCCCGGCGCTGGGCCGCCGAGGGGGAGCGCGCACTGTGCATCGGCTGGGGCCACCTGTCCGGCGCCTCGGGCGGCATGGCATCGGATGAAACCGCCGAAAAGTATCTGGACCTGGTGGGTTTCGGTCCGATCGACATGGCCGACGCCACCGCCTACCTCGAACAGACCCTGCGCCTCGGCGTGACGAACGCGGCGATCATTCCCACCGACTGGGCGAAACTGACCGGAACCTTCCCGCAGCTGGTGCGCACCGGCCGCACCGCCGCGCTGGCGCAATCCTCGGCCAAGGACACCTCCGAATTGGCCAAGCTCCGCGCCGAACTCGCCGCGATGGACGAAGCCAAGCGCGGACCCGCGATCGCCCGCAAGATGGCCGACGAACTCGCCGTGGTCATGGGGGTGCCGGTCGAGTCGATCGACATGACGGTGCCCGTACCGGAGTTGGGGCTCGACTCGTTGATGGCGGTCGAACTGGGCGCGCGGGTCACCAAGACGCTCGGCATCGACCTGATGTCGATGCAGATGGGCCGATCGTTCAGTTTGGAACAGGCGGGCCCGAAGGTCGCGGAGCTGATCCTGGCCTCCGAACCCGCTGTCACACCGCCACTTCCGGAGGTGGCGCCCGGCGAATCCGCCCCGCCGATCGTCGAGGTGCCCGACCAGTGGACCGTCGAGCGGCCGGCGGAAGTCTCGATGGCGGGATCGCACTGATGGTCGACTTCGGTTTGATCGACGAATGGCGCCCGGCGCCCGGTCGGCTCGTCACCTGGTTCGCCTCGGCGGACTCGGTCGCGCGCGCGGCCAGGGCGCCGGTCCATCCGGCACCGCCCTCGCTCCAGCAGGAGCAGTACCTGCGCCTGGCCGACCGGCACGCTGGCGCGGACTTCCGGTTCTCGGGCCTGTGCCTGGTCACCGCCGAGATCCCCACCGGTGACCTCGACCGCGACGCGATCACCCGGGCGATCCACGCATTCCTGCTGCGCCACGACACCTTTCGCACCTGGTTCGCCGTCGAAGCCGGTGGCAGCGTGCGGCGACATCTGGTGCCCGAAGCCGATGTCGAGTTCGTGCCGGTCGACTACGGCTCCATCGACGACCCCGAGGCGATCTGCCGGCACGTGGAGAAGACGACACCCGGCCCGTTCCAGTGGGATTGCTTCACGTTCGGCACCATCGAGCACGGCGATTCGACCACCGTGTACCTGGCCGTCGACCACCTGCACACCGACGGTCTCGGGCAGTACCTGTCCGCGGCCGACTTCGCCCAGCTCTACGCCGCGCAGCTGTGGGACGAGGCCGAACCGCTCGCGCCCGCGGCGAGCTATCTCGACTACTGCCGCAACGAGCGGTTCTTCAGCGATCAGCAGAGCCTGTCTTCGCCAGGTGTGAAGAAATGGCTGGCACTGTTGGGCGGCAACGACAACAAGCTTCCGGTCTTCCCCCTCGACCTCGGCAAGAAGACCGACGGATACCATCGCAGCGCCCACCGCAGCGTCGTGCTGTTCGACGACGACGAGGCCGATCGATTCGAAGAGGTCTGCCGTGCCAACGGCGCCGAATTCGTCGGCGGTGTGTTCGCCGCGGCCGCACTGGCCGAACGCGAGCTGGTCGGCTCGGACTACTACTTCGGCATGACCCCGGTGAGCACCAGGACCTCGGCGGCCGAGAACAATTCGGTGGGCTGGTACGTGACGCTCGTTCCGGTCGCGTTCCCGCTCAGCGAACGCACCACGGTCGCCCGCGCGCTAGCGCTCGCGCAGCGGGCCTACGACAGCGGACTCCTGCTGGCGCCCACTTCTTTTCACCGTGTTCTCGATCTGCTGCCCCCCGATTCCGAGATCAAGGCCGAGCCGGGGTGGGTCACCCCGATGATCTCGTTCATCGACGCCAGGGACTTTCTGGGCAACGAGCTGTTCGACAGCATGAACGCCGGGGTCTTCGCCAACCGCGCTGCCTCCGAGGAAGCACTCATCTGGATCAACCGGCTACCGGGCCGGACGTCGCTGAGCGTCATCTTCCCCGACACCGCGATCGCGCAGGAGTCGGTGCGCCGCTACCTGGCCACCATGAAGTCCGTATTCGAAGCCATCATCGACAGCGCCGCGGAGCACCCATGATCCGAGAAGAATTCGTCCCGACCATCTTTCGTGACCCCGGCATTCCCGATGGCGAGAAGTCGAGATACCGCGTCGGCATCACCGGCGAGCCCGGCGGCTTCGAGATATCGCACGTCGTCGTGCACGACCGGGGCGGCTACCACACGACACTCGAGGCGAGCCCGGAGGACAAGAGCGGGCGCGACCGCGAACTGGTGATGACCGTCGAACAGCGCATAGGGCGTATCGACGGGCGACTGCACGCGGAAAGCTATCGCGCGCAGACCCGGTCGGGATCGACGGTGGTTTCGCGCGAGGAAGTGAATTTCGTCGACACCGTGCATCTGCAATTCGGTGGCCTGCCCGGTCCGTTCCCGCCGAATGTGATGCCGATCGCCGGTGGGCTGACGATGCTGCGCGGATTGGACTTCGCCGACGGGCTGGTCGACACGGTCGACGTGTGGCTCGCGGCGTCCGTGCACTGGCCACTGCTCGTCCGGGTGGAGAAGCAGGTCGTCTTCGCGGGACCGGCCGGGGTGTTCCCGTGCTGGCAGGTGCGGTTGCGGCCCGGCTTCGACCAGGTGAACGGGATGCTGGACAAGATGGTCGGCTCGGTCGTGCCGCCGTTCATCGCCCTGTTCGAGGTGGCGGCGCCGCACCGGATGGTGCAGTTGAGTTTCCCGACCCAGATGTCGATGTCGGCCCCGCGCGCCACGATGGAATTGGTCTCGTGAGCGAGACCACCGGGGTCGCGAAGGCTCGGATGCCCGAGCTCGGCGCGTGGCTGGCGTTCGGCGCCTGTCTGATCGCGGTGTTCATGCAGATGATCGACGTGACGATCGTGAACACCGCGCTGCCGAGTCTGACCGCCGACCTCGGTGCGTCCAGGTCGGCGCAGCTGCTGGTGATCTCCGGGTACGCGCTGGCGTTCGCCTGCACCCTGCTCACCGCCGCGCGGATCGGTGCGATGGTCGGCCGGCGCACGATGTTCCTGGTGTCGGTGGTCGCTTTCACCGCGGCATCCGTGTGGTGTGGATTGGCCTCCGGCCCTACCGAACTCGTGCTCGCGCGGGTGGTCCAAGGTGCGGCGGGGGCGGGGATGGCCGCCCAGACGATCGCCATTCTCACAGCCGGTTTTCCGCGCGAGCGCCATCCCCTGGTTTTCGCGCTGTATGGGGGAGTGGCCGGATTCGCCGGGATGCTCGGACCCATCGTGGGCGGCGTGCTGCTCACCATCGATATCGGTGGGTGGGGGTGGCGGTCGGTCTTTCTGATCAACCTGCCGATCGGGCTGTTCGCGTTCGCGTTGGCCTGGAAATCCCTGGACCGGAGCAGTCCGGGCGGTCGTCACCAACTCGATCTGGTCGGTGCCGCGCTGTCCGGGCTCGGCTTGTTCGCGCTGATCGCGGGCCTGGCTCAGATCCAGGAGCACGGGTGGCGGCTCGACCTGCTCGCCGTCACCGGCGCCGGGCTCGTGCTGACGGCGGCGTTCCTCGCCCAGCAACGCACCCGCACCGCCCGCGGCGCCAACCCGCTCGTGCGCCTCGACCTGTTCGGCAACCACGGCTTCCGGATCGGCTCGGTGCTGGTCGGCGCGTTCTTCGGGCTGTTCACCGCGTTCGTGTTCGCCGCCTCGATCACCATGCAGGATGTGCTCGGCTACTCGCCGCTGCTCACCGGCATGGTGATGACCCTGTTCGCCCTCGGTGCGGGCGCCGGGGCTCTCGGTTCGCTGATTCTGGTGCCGCGCTGGGATATCCGGGCGCTGGCCGCCGGGATCGCGCTGTTCGGCGGATGTATCGGCGCGGGCGGGGTGTACCTGTATCTGGTCGACGGGGTGGCGAATGCGCTGCTCTGCGCCGGTCCGGTGTTCGCGGCCGGGTTCGGTGTCGGCCTGTTCGGCGTGCAGTTGCAGCCGATGATGCTGTCCGGGTTGGACGCGAATCGGATGGCCGAGTCCTCCGGTGTGCTGCCCACCATCGAACAGGTCGGCAATGCGGTCGGACTCGCGGTGCTGACCACAGTGTTCTTCAGTTCGCACAGCCTCGGCGGCAGCATCATGATGATGGGCGCCATCGCCGCCGTGGCGCTGGTGCTGGCGGTGCTCACCTTGGCGATGCCCTCGCGCGAGCGTCGAGAACAGGCCGCGGTCGGCGTTTCGTAGGGTTTTTGCTGGTCGTCGGCGTGCGGGTGCCGCTGGTTGTCGGACCCCGGTGTCAGACTCTGGCAGGTGAGATGGGCGATAGCGGAGACGGGCGAGGGTGGCGCTCGGTTGTGTCCGCTCGATCAGGACGGTCACCCGGCGGGACCGGTGCTCGACGAGCCCTCGCTCGTCGAGGCGGTGCGCACCCGCCCGGACGTGGAGCGGTGGGTCTGGCGGTCCACGGCCGACATCTACCGCGCGTTGCTGGCAGCGGGCGTATGGGTCGAACGGTGCTACGACGTCCAGGCGGCGGAGTCGTTGCTGATCGGCCACGAGGAAGGACAGGCGGGGCAGGCGCGCTCGCTGGCGGCGGGCTGGGCACGGTTGCACAACCTGGCCGTCCCGCCGGACGCGCCGGTGCGGGCCGCCGAGACGCAGCCGTCGCTGTTCGAGTCGGGCCCGGTGCCACTGCCGCCGGGGATCGACGAGTTCACCGCCCTGCTGGCGGTGTACGCGGGACAGGTCGCGCGCACCGCTCGTGCCGAGCATCCCGAGCGGATGCGACTGCTGCTCGCCGCCGAATCGGCGGGCATGCTCGTCGCCGTCGAGATGGGGCAGCTCGGAATTCCGTGGCGCGCCGACGTCCACCGCGAACTCCTGGATTCGATGCTGGGAGAGCGCTTTCCGGGGGGATCGGAACCGCGGCGGATGGCGGAACTGGCCGAGGAGGTGTCGCGGGCGTTCGGGACAGGAGTCCGAGTCCGGCCCGACCTGCCCGCCGACATCATCAGGGCTTTCGGTCGCGCCGGAATCCTGCTGTCCTCCACCAGGAAATGGGAGCTCCAGCGGATCGACCACCCGGCGGTCGCGCCGCTGCTGGCCTACAAATCGCTGTATCGCCTCTACACCGCGCATGGTTGGTCCTGGCTCGAACAGTGGGTGCACGGCGGACGCTTCCGTCCCGAATACCTACCCGGCGGCACAGTGTCCGGGCGCTGGACCACCAACGGTGGTGGCGCACTACAGATTCCGAAGATCGTCCGGCAAGCGATCCGGGCCGACCCCGGGTGGTCGCTGGTGGTCGCCGACGCCGACCAGATGGAGCCACGGATCCTCGCGGCGATCTCGCGCGACCCAGGGCTGATGGAAGTGGCCGGTCGTGGCGAGGACCTCTACGCGGACCTGGCCGCCCGCGGATTCGGCGGCGATCGCGATCAAGCCAAGATCGCGCTACTCGGCGCCATCTACGGCCAGACCTCCGGCGACGCTCTGACCCACCTCGCGGGCCTGCGCCGGCGCTATCCCGCCGCCGTGGCCTACGTCGACGACGCCGCGCGCGCCGGCGAGGAAGGCCGTCTCGTCCGCACCTGGTTGGGGCGTACCTGCACACCGCTGTCGGTCGCGCTCGACGACGCGGACCCGCCCCAGGAGCCCCGCACCGAGTTCGGCGCCGATTCCGCCGCCCGTGCCCGTGGCCGCTTCACCCGCAACTTCGTGGTGCAGGGCAGCGCCGCCGACTGGGCCCTGCTGGTCCTGGCCGGAATCCGGCACGCGATCCGCGACCTCCGTGCGGAACTGGTCTTCTTCCAGCACGATGAAGTGATCGTGCACTGCCCGACCGAGGAGGCCGCTGTGGTGGCCGAAGCGATCGCCACCGCCGCAGACACCGCGGGCCGGATCGCCTTCGGGCAGACGCCGGTCCGCTTCCCGTTCACCACCGCCGTAGTGCAGTGCTACGGCGATGCCAAGTAGGAACGCCGCCAGATCAGTACTTCCCCCGGGTGGGGTCTAGCGTGGTCGCATGCTCAGTCTCGAACAGCTGGTCACATTCGGCGTGGCGGCCTTGATCATCATCGTGATTCCCGGCCCCAGTGTGGTCTTCGCCATCGGCAGGGCTCTCGCCCACGGCCGGTCCGTCGCATTGGCCAGCGTGGCAGGCAACACCCTGGGCCTGCTCACGGTGCTGGCGCTGGTCTCGGTCGGGCTCGGTGCGATCGTCGCCGAGTCGGCCACGGTGTTCTGGATCGTGAAAATCGCCGGCGCGGCCTACCTGGTCTACCTCGGGGTCAACGCGATCCGGCACCGCGCGGCGTTCGGAGCGGGCGACCTGGACCCGGAACGCTCCGCGTTGCCGTGGCGGACCTCGGTGCGGCAGGGCTTCGTCGTCGGCGCGTCGAACCCGAAGTCGTTCATCCTGGCCGCCGCCGTCGTACCGCAGTTCGTGGATCGAGGCGCCGGGCAAGTCCAGCTTCAGATCTTGCTGCTCGGCCTGATCGCGGTCGCGATCGCCTTGGTGTCGGACAGCCTCTGGGCGGTGCTGGCCGCACGGCTGCGCGACTGGTTCAGCCGGTCGCCGCGACGCGAGGAGACGCTCGGGACCGTCGGGGGCTTGTCGATGATCGGGCTCGGCGTCTCGGTGGCGTTCACCGGCAACCATGCGAAGTAGCGTTGTGACCAGTTCGAACGGCGACACCTGCCGCTCACGGGATTCGGCCGAACGGGGTGAGCTTCCCCCGATCCTGACAGCTCGAGAATGTCGGTCCGTAGATGTCGGTGGGTATCGGTAGCGTCTTGCCCGTGGAAACAGGGGAACGTATCCAAGAACTCGCCGACCGGATGGTGGCGCTGCGCGACGCCTACTACCAGGGAGCGCCGCTGGTCGCCGACGCGGAATTCGATGCGATCGAAGACGAGCTGCGCGCCCTGATCGAGGCGCACCCCGACCTCGCACCGGACCCGAATCCGCTCGAGCAGGTCGGTGCGCCCGCGGTGCTGCACGCCCCGGTCCGGCACTCGCGGCCGATGCTGTCGCTGGAGAAGGCGACCAAGCCCGAGCAGGTCGAGGCGTTCTTCGATCGATTCCCCGGTCAGTCGGTGGTCGTGATGCCCAAGCTCGACGGCTTGTCGCTGGCGCTGGTCTTCGAGAACGGGCGGCTGGCGCGTGCTGTCACCCGCGGTGACGGCACCACCGGTGACGACGTGACCCCACTGGTCCGTGCCCTCGTCGACGGGGTCCCCGAGCGGATCGACCTGCCGGGCCGCGTCGAGGTGCGTGGGGAGGCGGTGATGTTGCGTTCGACCTTCCTGGCCTACAACGCCGCACACCCCGACAAGCCACTGATCAATCCGCGCAATGCCGCGGCGGGCACCCTGCGCGCGAAAGACCCGGCGACCGTGTCGGAACGGCGCTTGCAGTTCTTCGGCTTCGACCTGGATACCGCCGCCGACGACGCCGCGCACGACCTCGGGGAAGGACTGCGGGCGATCGGGGTCGCGGGTGCGCAGATGCGGCTGTGCGCCGACGCCGCGCAGGCCCAGGCGGCGATCACCGAGATCGAGCAGGGCCGCAACGATCTGGACTACGACATCGACGGCGCGGTATTACGGCTGGCCGATCGTGACGCCTACGCGGCGGCCGGAACCCGGTCGAACTCCCCGCGCGGTGCGCTGGCGTTCAAGTTCGCCGCCGAGGAGAAGACCACGCTGCTGCGCGAGGTGATCTGGGATGTCGGCAAGACGGGCAAGATCGTCCCCGTCGCCTGGCTCGAGCCGGTGTTCGTCGGCGGCACAACGGTCACGAAGGCGACGCTGGCGAACCAAGAGGTGATCCGCGCCCGTGACATCAAGGTCGGTGACACGGTGCTGGTGCGCCGCGCCGGTGATGTCATCCCGTTCGTGGCCGGCGTGCTCGACGCCGCCAAGCGCACGGGCGAGGAGCTCGAGATCATCTCGCCCACCGAGTGCCCCTCGTGCGCTCAGCCGGTCATCGAGCAGGGCAACAGCCGAGAACTGTTCTGTACCAACGTCGCCTGTCCCGCCCAAACAGTGCGCAGGCTGATCCACTGGGCCTCGCGCGCGGCGGCCGACATCGACGCCATCGGGGGAGTGTGGATCGAACGCCTCGCCGAGGCAGGCATTCTCGAAAGCCCGTCGGACTTCTACACGCTCACCAAGGAGCGGCTGCTCGAATTCGATCGCATCGGCGAGGTCTCCGCCGCGCGCATGATCGATTCGATCGATGCCAGCCGCCAGGTCGGCCTGCGCCGCGCCCTGATCGGCCTCGCCATCCCGATGGCCTCCGACGGCACCGCCGCGCGCCTGGCCCGGTCGGGCTTCGGCTCCCTCGAAGAGGTTGCCGACGCCGGCGAAGAACGACTGGTCGCGGTAGAGGACATCGGCCCGAAGGTCGCCGCCTCCCTGGTCGCCCACCTGACGCGGTTGCGCCCGGAACTGGACCGCCTGCGCGAGCTCGGTGTGTCCCTGGATGTGCGCGAGGAGGACCTGCCGCCGGTCATCGCGGCAGGCGCACCCCTCGAAGGCAAAACCGTGGTGATCACCGGTGCGATCAGTGACCCACGCTCCGGCGAGAAGGTGGCCCGCCCGACGTTCCAGCGCCTGTGCGAGCAGGCGGGCGCGACGGCGGCCTCCTCGGTCTCGGCGAACACCGACCTGCTCATCACCGGGGCGGGCGTCGGTGACAGCAAGCTGGCGAAGGCCGAGAAGCTCGGGGTCGAGGTCGTCGACCAGGGCGAGATCTGGAAGCTGCTGATCGACGCCAAGATCATCTGACGAGCGCGGCGATGCCTCACTCGGACTGATGGTCGGGGGTTCGGCCGGCGACGAAGTCCTTGGCCCAGCGGTAGTCGGGTTTGCCACTGGGGGAGCGGGAGATCGTGTCCGCTATCCAGATGCGTTTGGGGATCTTGTACCCGGCGAGGTGGGGGCGCAGATGGGTGCGCACGGCGTCGAAGTCCAGGGTGCGGTCGGGGGCGATCGAGATGATCGCCGCCACCTGCTGGCCCCACCGTTCGTGCGCGACACCGATGACGACCGCGTCGTAGATCGCGTCGTGTGACTTCACGACGGCTTCGACCTCCGCGGGGAACACCTTCTCCCCGCCGGTGTTGATCACCATGTTGCCGCGTCCGATCAGGGTGATCGAGCCGTCGGACTCGGCGCGGGCACGGTCGTCGGTGACCACGATGCGGGCACCGTCCACCGTCTTGAACAGCCGGGCGGTGCGTTCGGGGTCGTTGTAGTAGCCGAGCGGGACCGCGCCGGTCTTGGCCAGCCAACCCTCCTCGCCGGCGGCGACGGGCCGTCCGTCCTCGTCGACGACCACCGCCCCGCGCCCGGTCTGCACTCGTGGTCCGCGCGCCGGATCGTCGTCCTTCTGCGCGAAACCGATACCGCCGAAACCGGTTTCGGACGAGCCGATCGAGTCCGACACCATCGACGTCGGAAACTGCTCCAGCAGCGCGTTCTTCACGGGCTGGGACAGCAGCGCGGCCCCGGAGGCGATGACGAGCAGCGAGGAGGCGTCCACCGGCTTCTCGCTGTAGGTGTCGATGAGCGGGCGGGCCATCGCGTCGCCGGTGATGACCATGACGTGCGGCTTGTGGGTAGCCACGGACTGCCAGATCCGCTCCGGGTCGAAGCGCGGCTCGAACAGCACGCTGTTGCCCGACCACAGCGCGTTGAAGGTCGGCATCATGGCCGCGGCGTGGATCAGCGGCGGGAGCACGAACCAGATGGCGGGCACACCCTGGGCGCCGGTCGCGGACTGCTGGAATTCGTCGCGCACCGGTTCACCGCTGTAGAAGTCGACGCCGCCACCGAGCACACGCCACATGTCCTCCTGACGCCACATGACGCCTTTCGGCATGCCGGTGGTGCCGCCGGTGTACATCATGAACAGGTCGTCCGCGGTGCGAGTGACCGAGGGGCGGATCGGGTTTCCCGCCTCGACAAGCTGCTCGTACAGGACCGCGCCGGTCTCGGGGGTACCGACGTCGCGGTCGTCGTCGACACAGATCGACAAGCGCAGCCCCGGAGCGAGCGCGAGGGCCGCGCGGACTGTCTCGGTGTAACAGGCGTGGTACAGCAGGACTTCGAGGTCGGCGTTGTTGTAGACATAGGCCAGCTCGGTCGGCCCGTACCGGTAGTTGATATTGATCGGGACGGCGGCCAGCTTGAAGCACGCGAGCAACGTCTCCATGGTCTCGATGCTGTTGTGCATCTGGAATCCGACGTGCGTGCCGTGGCCGACGCCCGCCTCGGCGAGCTGGTGCGCGAGCCGGTTGGCACGAGTATCGAGTTCCCAAAACGTCACTCGACGATCGCGCTGAATCAGCGCGATCCGATCGGGCATGGCGTCGACGGAGTGTTCGAACAGGTCGGCGAAGTTGTTGGCCATGTCAATCCATCTCTCGACGATCTCTCACACGACGGTGAGCGGCAGGGGTTTGCCCCGGTCGGTGAAGGCGAAGCTCGCACCGGTGCTGAAGCGGGTCACCGCGACCTCGGACGCTTCGCGGAAGGGTTGTTCGGCCCGGTCGATCTCGACGGTCCAGCCGTGCTGGTCGGTGGCGGCCACCCGCGCGACGAATCGCGGGTCGACTCCACGCACAAGGGCATCGAGCGGGCGAAGGTCCTCGGGCGTCAGCATCGAGGGCCACGCACCGTCGGTCCGCGCCCCGCTGGAATGCGGAAACCGCAGACGCACAACAGAGTCCACTACCGCGATATCGATTCCCGTGTAGCCCAGCGGGTTCAATGCCGGATGCACGCGCAGAATCTTGGCCAGCGCAGCGGGATCGCGGCCGAGATCCAGGCAGTCGCGGATGCGCTCGGAGGTCAGCCCGGCGATCCCGGCGAACTGCTTGCGCCCGATGCCGAGGGCGGTCGCCGCATCGGCGCGTTCCCCGATGGCGACCATGAACCCGAGGGTCAGCAGGTGCTGTTGCAGGCAGATCTCGTCGGCCATCCGCCGCAACGCCGCATGAGAGAAATCGGCGAACCGCAGATCGCTAAGGAGCGGACCGGTGTAGTCGGACAGGCCCTCCTCGCTCGCATCGATCTCGGCCAACTCCAGCCCCGCGGCAACGGAATTCGCGAGCAGCGCGGCGTTGCGGGGGACCTCGGGCGGGACGTGCGCGGAATCGATGACGACCGTCCACGCGCACACCGGAGTCCGGTCGGCGGGCGTGCGCGGTGGGCGGTGCACCGGCCGCACCTGGGCGTGCGGGTTGGTGGCCAGGGCGGTGGCATCGAAGGTGGGGTCCTCGATGTCGTGGCACATCGCCACCACGAACTCCTCGCCCATCGGCTCCACATCGGCCAGCGCCCCGCAGTGATCGAGCCAGAACTCCCCGTGATCGTGGTCGTCCACGCGGAACCGGAAGTCCATGAACTGCGGTGGCGCGCCGATGTCGAGTTGCAGCCCTTTGAAGATGGTTTCGACGCTGTCGCCGGTGAAGCGCAGCGCTCGCTGCATCCGGCGGGTGTAGATCGGACTGGCCAGCTGCCACTCCTCGATCGCGACCGCCGTCATTCCCTCGCGGCCGAAGGCGGCGATGGTGTGCGCCATCCCGGACCGGTCGATGAGGTGACCGCACAGCAGCAGTTCGGGGACCAGCGCGGCCAGCTGGTCTCGGGACAGTTCCGAGTACCTGCTCATCGACGTCACCACAGGGAAGCAGGCGATTCGCCGATGGGGTACCAACCGGGCAGCGGGTCACGCGAGACGGAGCGCTCGATGCGCTGGTGCATGCCCGGCGACAGCGCGTTGTCGGTGATCATGTCGAGGAACATCGCCGAGACATTGCCGAAGTCGAAGAAGTCACGCTGCCAGGACCATTGGAAGTCGCCGCCGTAGCGGAACCAGCTGCCACCGATGCCCTCGGGGGAGTAGTGGCGTCCGTCGGCGCGCTTGCCCTCGTTGATCTGCTTCCAGAAGCCGATGACGGTGCCGCTGCGTTCGTCGACGACGAACTCCTGATACGGGTAGGTCCACCCCTCGAGGCCGAGCATCTCCTGGCCGAGTGCGTAGTCGCGGATCTCGTCGCGGCCGACGGCCATGAACTCCTGCTTGGGGCCATAGTTCCAGCCGTAGGTGGCATCGGCCGTGTACATCTCGGCGAGGGGCTTCCAGTCACCCTTCTCTTCACATCGCTGGTTCTCCACGACCCAGCGCCGAATCATCTCGTCGAGTTCGGCCCGCTCGAAACTTGCCATCAGTCTGTGCCTTTCGCAGGGGAGTCGGATTCGCCACCGTCGGCGATCGACAGAGCTCGGGTGGGGCAGTAGCGGATCGCGGCCTCGACGGCCTTGTGCTCCGCGGCGCCCGGGGTGGCGTCGGTGATCTGGACCGGGCCGCGCTTGGGCACGGTGAAGACCGCGGGCGCCTCGTCCTGGCAGACGCCGTGTCCCTGACACAGGTCCAGGTCGACCACGATCCTCATGACGCTCCTCCGTCCGGCGTCGGCCGCAGCGGTGCCTCGGGCTGCACCTCGACCAGCACCATGTGCGCGCCCCGCGGGACCGAGACCACCGTCGCGACCGCGTCGGCGAGGTGGTGCGGTCGCAGCATGTAGGGGTGGCGGGCCAAGCCCCAGTTCTTCCAGTCCTGCAGTACCGGCCCGACGATCTCGGGAGTCGAATCCATGCCCATCCCGGTGAGGGTCGGACCGGGGCGTACCAGCGAGGCGCGAATTCCGGTGCCCTCCAGTTCCATTCGCAACTGACCGACCATCGCCTCCAGCCCGTTCTTGGCGGCGCTGTAGGCGCCGGACCGTGGCCGCGGGTTGTCGGCGCAATCGGAGCTGATCACGACCAGATCGCCGCGCCGCCGCGTGGTCATCCCGGGCAGTACCCGGTGCACGAGACGTTGCGCGCCGACGAGATGGACCTGCACCTGGAACAGGAAGCGTTCCGGGTCCATCTCCCCGACCAGGGAGAATTCGATATCGCCCGCGCCGGAGACGAGGATCTCGGTCGGCCCGAGCGTGCGCTCGGAGGCCGTGACGAACTCGTCGACGGAGTCGGCATCGGTGACGTCGAGACGGTGGGCGTACGCCTCGCCGCCGCCGGCGCGGATCTTGGCCGCGATCTCCTCGCACAGCTCCACCCGGCGCGCGCCCAAGGCCACCGGATGGCCGAGTTCGGCGAGCGCGACGGCCGTCGCGGCGCCGATTCCGGAGGACGCGCCGGCGATCAGCGCGGGTCTGCGGTCGGGATGGGGTTCGAATCGGGGCACTAGCTCACCTCTACTGTGATGGGGAGTTTGGCGAAGCCGCGGACGTTGGTGGAGTGCACCCGTTCGATGCCGTCGGCGTCGACGTTGTATCCGGTGACGCGCGAGGCGAATTCGCCGAGCACGATGGTGGCTTCGAGCCGGGCCAGGTGCGCGCCGAGGCAGAAGTGCACGCCCGCACCGAAACTGGCGAGTGCGCTGCTGTCGTTGCGGTCGATCACGTAGCTGTCGCCGTCGTCGAAGGCGGTCGCGTCGCGATTGGCCGAGCCGATCAGCAGCAGCACCTTGGCGCCTGCCGGGATGGTGCCGCCGTGGTAGTCGAGGTCGACCGCCGCGGTGCGGGCCACGATCTGGCTGGAGGTGTCGTAGCGCAGCGTCTCCTCCACCCAGTCGCTCACCAGTTCCGGCTCGGCGACCACCTTGGCGTATTCCGCGGGATTGGCCGCCGCCCAGTAGAGTGCGTTGCCCAAAAGTTTGGTGGTGGTTTCGTTTCCGGCGACGACCATCAGGAACATGAAGCCGATGATCTCCTCGTCGGTGAGGGTGTCGTCGTCGATTTCGGCATCCAGCAGCGCCGAGGTGAGATCGTCGGCGGGCGCGGCGCGGCGCTGGGCGACCATGTCGGCGTAGTAGCCGAACAGCCGAATCGAGGCGTCGATCGCGTCGACGGGTACATCGAGGACGCCCTCTTCGCGGTGCACCACGAGATCGGCCAGCCGGCGGATCTCGGCGCGATCGGGCTCGGGCACGCCCATCAGTTCGGAGATGACGTCCATCGGCAATTTGCCCGCGACCTCGTCGATCCAGTCGAAGCTGCCGCGCGCGAGGGCCGGCTCGAGATGTTCCAGGGTGATCTCTCGGATGCGGACTTCCATCTCGGCGACGCGTTTCGGTGTGAATCCCTTGAAGACGAGTCTGCGCATCCGCATATGCCGTGGATCGTCCATCGCCAGGAACGACATCACCCGATGCGCATGCGGACCCCAGGCAGCCGGATCGAGGGAGACGCCATTGGCGCTGGAGAGCCGGTTGCTGTCGCGAAAAGCCGCGATCACATCGGAATGCCGGGAAAGCGCCCAGAAATCGAGATCGGGATTGTGATAAAGCGGCGCCTCGGTGCGCAGGCGGTGGTAAGTCGGATACGGATCATCGTGGAATCCGTAGTCGTACGGGTCGAAAGTCAGGGGTTCCACAGCGGCGCTCGTCATCGTGAATACCCCGGTTTCGATAGGTCGTCGCCGCCGGGTGCTGGGGTCGATCGCACCGAGGGAGACAGGTAGCTGGACATGTGTCTGGACGGTACCATCGACACAAGTTCGGCACAACGGTTTCCAGGCCGAAGGAGGGCCTCGACCGGCCGTTGTCGGCGGATTTCGAGGCTGGTCAGAAATCTGGACCAGTGTCTGGAATGTGGTCCAAATCATATGGTACGGTCACCGCCATGGCAGGGGTAGACGGCGAAGTCGCACCGGCTCGGGTCGGTGCGGCGGACACGGGCGACGCGGATGTACCGCAGGCGGAACAGGCGAGTGCGGCCCGGATAATTCGACGCAACTTCTCCGAGACCGTCCTTTCGAGCGTGGCAACGCTCGGCCGGGCATTGCGGATGGGCGCCGGCGCCGTCTATCTCGGGGCGAACGACGCCGTTCGCGGGCGATTCCAGATACACGAAACTCTCGCGCAGGCCTGGTTTCTGATCAGAGTTACCGCGGTGCCGAGCATTTTGATGGCCATCCCGTTCGGTGTCATCGTTTCCGCCCAGGTCGGCAATATCGTGTCCGAACTCGGCGCCGATTCGATGATCGGTGCCGCGGGTGGTCTCGGCGTCATCAAACAGGGCGCGCCGATGGCCACCGCGATGCTGCTCGGCGGTGCGGGCGCCGCCGCGATCGCCGCCGATCTGGGGGCGAGAACCATCCGTGAAGAAGTCGACGCGCTCCGGGTGATGGGCATCGACCCGGTGCAGCGGCTGGTGGTGCCCCGCATCGCGGCCATGATGCTGGTCGCGCCGCTGCTCAATATCTTGATCATCTTCGTCGGTATCAGCTCCGGGTTCGTGGTCGCGGTATCGGCGTTGAACGTCACCCCGGGCAGCTACTGGCAGTCCTTCGGTTCCTTCACCACCTCGATCGACGTGTGGGTCTCGCTGGTCAAAGCGTTGATCTTCGGGTTCCTGGTCGTCGTGATCGCCTGTCAGCGCGGGTTGGAGGCCAAGGGTGGACCGCGCGGTGTCGCCGACGGGGTCAACGCGGCCGTGGTGATGTCGATCGCCGCGGCCGTGGTGCTGAACACCGTGATCACCCAGGTGGTCACCATGTTCTTCCCGGTGAGGATGGCCTGATGAGCGCCGCTCCGTACTATCCCGCCGGGCTGCGCTGGGTGGGCAGACTCCGGCGCCGCGGTGTCCGGCCGCTCGGTCCGATCGAGTCGATCGGCTTCGTGATCGGCTTCGGCTGGCAGGTGCTCTCGTCGGTGCCCTACACCCTGGTGCATTACCGGCGGCAGACGGTCACGATGGTGACGGACATGACGTGGGGTCGCGGTTCGGTGATCATCGGCGGCGGTGTGGTGCCCCTGATGCTGTTGCTCGGCGCCGCCATGGGCGCGTCCATCGGCATCGAGGCGTTCAGCGCGCTGAACCTGTTGTCGCTGGGTCAGCTCAGCGGTCTGATCTCGGCCTTCGGGGTGACCCGCGAGCTTGCGCCGATCGCGGCCGGGATCGGCTTCGCGGCCCAGGCCGGGTGCCGGATGACCGCCGAGATCGGTTCGATGCGCATCTCCGAGGAGATCGACGCGCTGGAATCACTCGGGATCCGGTCGGTGCCCTTCGTCGTCACGACGCGGGTCATCGCCGGGATCTTCGCCGTCGCACCCGCATTCGTGGTCGCGCTGATTCTGAGCTACGCCTCCTGCGCCTTCATCGTGACGACCATCCACGGCACACCGACCGGGACCTACAACCACTACTTCGATCAGTTCGTGGTCGGGTGGGACGTGTTCGCCGCGACCGTCAAGGTGATGGTGTTCGCCATCGCCGTCGTGCTGATCCATTGCTATCAGGGCTATTTCGCCACGGGCGGCCCCGAAGGCGTCGGCATCGGTTCCGGGCGCGCCATTCGGGCGAGCCTGGTGGCGATCATCGCGCTCGACATGGTCGCCACCATCGCACTGTGGGGATTTCAATCCCCCGTCACGTTCACCGGGTGATGCCATGCCTGCCTACGCCCTGCCGGGAACCGAAGTCGGGCCGCTGCGCGCCCGGATCCTCGGCGCACTCGCCATCGCGCTCGCGCTACTCGCCGTGCTGGTCTGGCGCGTGGTCCCCGACAGTGTGCCCGCCGACCAGATCCGGGTCGCGCTGCTGGTCGGCGAGGTCGGCGAGGGAGTGGGGGAGGGCACCGATGTCCGGCTCGACGGTGTGCGGGTCGGCTCGGTCGACACGATCGACTTCGCCGGCCGGAGCAAGCAGCGCATCGAGCTCACGCTGAGCGGGTCTCAGCTGTTCGGCCTGACCGACGCGCTGGCCGTCGACTACGCGCCGGGAAACCTGTTCGGCATCAGCGCCATCGAGCTGCACTCGACGGTGGGCGGTGCTGAGCTGGTCGACGGTTCGATTGTCGACTTGACCGGTCGTGACGCTGATCGGGTCCACGACGCCACGCTCTCCGCCTTGCTGAAAGCAACGGGACAGCTCACCGACGAGGTGCTGACACCGAAACTCGTCGCCTTGCTCAGTACCGTCTCCCGCGATCTGACGGCGTTCACCCCGCTGCTGGAAGCCATCGGCACGACCGCCCGCTCCTATGCCGAGACCAGGCAGCTACCGCCCTCGGTGCTGTTCGAGCAGTTCGGTTCGGCGCTGACCGGTCTGCCGCCGATGCTGACCGGCGGCCTGACGCTGCTGAACGCGGAGTACACGAACAAATACCTGGCGGTCCCCGATCAGCTCCAGCGGTTCGGCCGGATGTTCGAGGGCGTCCAGTACCAATTGCTGCCGACGGTCACGCGACTGTTCAGCACCTCTCAGCAGTACTTCGGGGAGATCCTGCCCATGCTCAGCCTTGTCCTCGACCGCCTCGCCGCCTCGGTCAGCACCCCGCAGCGCTCGGCGCAGCAACTGAGCGAGCTGCTCACCCGACTCGACACCGCCTTCCAGGACACAACCGAGGGCCCGGTGCTCCGAGCCGACGTCGCGCTCGACGGTGTGCCGGGTCTGGCCGCGCCGCTGGCCGCGATGCTCGGGGGCGGGCACTGATGACAACGCGTGCCCTGCTGATCCGGGTAGCCACCGCGGTCGCGCTGATGGCAGTGGTGCTGGTCGGCGTCCTGCGCGTGATCGAGCGACCCGTCGACGGCGAAACCGACACCTATACAGCGCTGTTCACCGATGCGAACGGGCTGCGCAGCGGTGACGACGTGCGCCTCTACGGGGTGCAGGTCGGCAAGGTGGTGGCCGTCGAACTCGACGGCGCGCTCGCCCGCGTGCGCTTCACCGTCGCGCGGGATCGGACGCTGTTCATCAACTCCCGGATCGCCATCCGCTACCAGAACCTCACGGGTTTCCGGTATCTGGGCGTCGAACAACCCGACCAGCCGACGGGCCGACGTGATCCGGCATCGGTTTTCAGCACCGCGGAGACGGTGCCGGACTTCGACATCACCCGTCTGTTCAAGGGTTTGCAGCCGGTGCTGGCCGAACTCTCTCCCGAGGATCTCAACCAGTTCGCGACCAGCATCCTCGCGGTGATCCAGGGCGACGGCACAGGTCTCGGGCAGGCACTGGGCGCCATCGACAAGCTCAGCCGCTTCGCTTCCGACCGTCAGGTGGTCCTGTCGACGCTCGCGCGCAACCTCGCCGAGGTCGCCGATCATCTCGACGGAAAGTCGGGCAACGCCATCACGCTGCTGACCAATCTGACCAACCTGTTCATGGCCATCACCGCGAAACTGCCCGGGCTGGTGGACTTCTCGATCGGTATCCCCGGTGTGCTGAAACCGCTGCGCAGCATGCTGACCGTGTTCGGGGTCACCGGCGAGCCGAACAGCGATCTCGACGCGGCGCTCACCAGAGCCTTCCCCGATCCGTACGAGGCGGTGGCCGCGTTCGAGAGCCTGCCCGGCCTCATCCAGTCGATGACGCGCGCGATTCCCCAGACCGGGCCCGACCTCACCTGCTCGCACGGTGACGCCACCGCACCGCCACCGCTGCAAGTGCTCATCGCCGGACAGGGGATCGTGCTGTGTCACCGATAACGCGCCGACGCGTCGTCAACGACCCCCGCGTGGGTGAATTGTGCTGGGGGATAGCGGGAATGTGCACCGCGGTACTGCTCCTGGTCGCGATCGGTCTCGTCTATGTCACCGGAACCACCGCGCAGAGAACCTATTCCGCCGACCTGACCGAGGCAGGTTCGGTCCGCGTCGGCGACGATGTGCGGCTCGCCGGGATCCCCGTCGGGAAAGTGGCCTCGCTGGACCTGCTGCCCGACCGGGTCAGGATGAAGTTCACCGTCGCCGCCGACGCGTTCATCGGCGATCAGACCACCCTCGATATCCGGATGCTGACCTTTGTCGGCGGCTACTACGTGGCGGTGCTGCCCGCGGGCACGCGACCGCTGGGTGATGCGGTGCTGCCCGCGCAGCGAGTGATCGTGCCCTACAACCTGACCCGGGCATTCCAGGACGCGGTGGAGCCGGTGCGCCGCATCGACGGCGAGGTCTTCCGACGCGACCTCGCCGCGCTGTCCACCGCGATCGACAAGAGCCCGGACGCGGTGCGGTCGGCCGTGCGCGCCGCCGGTGACGTGGTCGCGATCCTGGACGAGCAGAACGCGGACATCTCGCGCACCCTGTCCATCGCCGACGAGTACCTCAGCGCACTGCGGGCCAACGCCGAGGTGCTGGCGAACCTGATCATCACCCTCGGCACGCTCGAGCAGATCATCCAGACCAACAAGGTGGTGGTCGCGGATTCCCTGATCGATCTGTCGGTCGTCCTGAAACAGGTCACGCCGCTCGGGCGCGCGTGGGACGCCTCGATCGCGCAGCGGGTGGCCCCGCTCGCCGCGGCGGTCCCCGCGCTCGAAGAGCTCGGTACGCGCCTGGGCGCCCTGTTCGATTCGGTGCGCGCGCTGGAGCAGCGCTTGCTCCCGCTGCTTCCGCCGGGCGGCGGGGTGAGCGTCGATCAATCCGGGGCGGCGATCCAGTTACCCGCGGTCTGCGTGCCACTGCCGGGGGGTGGCTGTTGATATCGAAACAGGTACTCGGATCGCGGGGGTTGATGTCGGTCGCGGTGGTCCTGACGCTCGTCCTCGCCGGCGCGCTCGGCCTGCGGCTGAGCACACCGAACCCGCCGATGCGGGCCTACTGCGCCGACATGCCCGACAGCATCGGACTGTACGAAGGCAGCGCGGTCACGGTGCTGGGGGTGCCGGTCGGGCGGGTCACCGACATCAGCATCGCCGGTGCTTCGGCGCGCGTCGAATTCACCGTCCGCGCCGACCGCAAACTGCCGCTCGAGGTCGGGGCGGTGACGGTCAGCGACACCTTGATCGCCGACCGCCGACTGGCCCTCATCGGCAACGAACCTGTCGGGCCGGGCTGGAATTCGAGCGCGTGCATCACCAAAACCCTGACGCCCAAGAGCCTCACGCAGACCTTCGACGCCCTCGCCGGTCTGGCCGACCAGCTCAACGGCACGGGCGATCCGGCGCAGCGGACCGCCCTCGGCGCCGGGATCACTGCCCTCGATCGCGCCACCGCGGGAACGGGCGAGCAGATCAACGACATCATCGTCGCGCTGAGCCGGGCACTGGCCGCACCCGATGCGGCGATCGGTCACCTCGGGCAGTTGCTCGACGCGCTCACCGAGCTCGCGCACCGCGCGCGCGGCGGCTGGTCGCAGGTGGAGACGACGGTGACCGGGTTGCCGCAGACATTCGACGACATCGTCACCATCGCCTTTCCCCCGGTCATCGCGATCGTCGCCACCCTCGCCGATCTGCTGCCCCAGCTCAACGACGTGATCATGATGTTCGGCTCGCCCGGACTGCGCGCACTGGACGCGGTACCCGATCTGTCGCGGATGATCGCGGCGGGGGTCGGCTCGCTGGCCGACGTCATCGCGATGGCGCCCGCTGTCGCCAGTGGTTTCGCCGGCGCCGTCGACCCGGCCACCGGCGCACTGACCATCGGCTATGCGCCACCGAAACTCGCACTCGCCCAGCAGGACTCGGCCCAGATCTGCGCGGCCGTGCAGGTGGTCACCGGGCAGGTGTGCGTTCCTTCGGAAAGTGGTGCGATGACGATTCCCGCGATGCCCGTCCTGCTGGGAGCGGTGAGCGCCCGATGAACCGTGCCGCCCTGCTTGTCCTCGCGGTGCTGCTCGCCGCCACCGGTTGCGGATTCCAGCCCGCCGATCTGCCCGTGCCGGGCGCCGAGGTCGGCGGACCCACCTACCCGCTACGGATCGAATTCGCCGACGTCCTCAATCTCCCGCAGGGGGCCAAGGTGATCGCGGCGGGTGTCCGCGTCGGCGGGCTCACCGGGGTCACCCTGGTCGATCCCGTCCCCGCCACGGCGGATCGGGCGGCCGTGCCGGGATATGCCGTCGTCGATGTCGAGATCCAGCAGTCGGTCCGGCTCCCGGTGGGCACCACCGCCGAACTGCGCCAGGAGACGCCGCTCGGCGACGTCCACATCGCCCTGAGCGATCCCGCCGACACGACCGCGGGCGAGCTGACAGCCGGCGCGACCATTCCGCTCGCCGACACCACCCAGTCGCCGCCGATCGAGGACATCCTGGCCGGGCTGTCCACCTTCATCGGCAGCGGCGCGGTGACCGACTTCCAGGACATCGTGCGCACGATGAACGGGGTCTTTCCCGACGATCCGCGCGAAACAGCCAGGATCGCAGACATTCTCGGCGCCGATATCGCCGACCTCGGCAGCCACCTGAACTCGGTCGACGCCCTGCTCGACGGCATGGAAGCCACCGTCGAAGACGGCATGCGGCACAACGTGCCGATTCTCGACGAGCTGCTCACCCCCTACGGCGTCCAACACACCACCGATGCGGTGAACACCCAGATCAGCGTCATCTTCGTGCTGACCGCGCTCGGCCCGGTCGCGCCGAGCGTGCAGTGGCTCGGCCCGCTGCTGTCCTCCCTGGACGACACCACCCGCGCCGTGGTCCCCATGCTGCTGGGCAGCCACCCCCTCGATACCGACGCGCCCTCGAACATGAAGGCGCTCATCGACCTGATCAACACCGACCTGGTCCCGTTCGCGCGACACGGACCGAAGGTCGACCTGTCGATCACCCCCGGCGAACACACCGAGCGGATCGTCGATTCCCTGCGAATGATCGGCCTGGTGCGATGAATCTTCGTGCGACAGTGTCACTCTCGGCGATCATGGCGGTGCTGATCTTCGGGGTCGGGTACATGTCGCTCGGTGTGCTGCGGCTCGATCCGCGAATCAGCTACCGCACCGCGGATCTGCGGCTGGCGAACTCGGGCGGGCTGGCGCCGAACTCACCGGTCCTGCTCTCCGGTGTCCAGGTCGGGCGCACCGAGTCGGTGCGAAAACAGGCCGACGGTGTGCTCGTCCGGTTGCGCATCGACAGTCGCTACCGCGTCCCGGTGTCCAGCGATGTCCGCATCGAGCAGTTGTCGGCGCTGGGCGAGCCCTACATCGCCTTCGCACCGCAGTCGGGGGCAGGCCCGTACCTCGAGGACGGTCAGGTCGTCGCGGCGGACCGCGTTCACCTGCCGACGACCATCACCGCGCTCTCGGCCCGGCTGGTCGAGCTGCTCGACCAGATCCGTCCGGAGGCGATCGCGAACCTGGTCGACACCTTCGATCGCGCGCTGGCCGGGACCGATGCCGCGATGGGGACCCTGCAGCGGTCATCGACGCTGCTCGCGGCGACGCTGCTCAGCCGCACCGAAGCGATTCGGCAGCTGTTCGCCGACATCCAAGCCCTCGGCGGTGACATGGCGTGGCTCGGACCGTCCCTCGCTACGGCGGGCCCGCTGTTCGGCGAGTTCGGTGTCACGCTGAACGCGATCGTCGAGTCCGGTTCGGAGCTCGTGGAAAGCCGTCCGGTCGACGACTACTTCACCGGCGACGGCCTGGTTCCCTTCCTCGACAACTTGAGCGCCCTGATCACCGAGATCGGCCCGAGTATCGCGCCGCTGGGACAGATTCTCGGCCCGGTGGTCACCGATGCGGTACATCGGACGCCGGCCATCGACATCAGCACCCTGATCGACCAAGCACTGCAGAACGTGGACGCCGACGGCACCGTGCACTTCCGCCTCGGCGTCAAATAGCCGGACAAAGGAACTGACCATGAGTACAGCGACCGAAGCAGAAGCCACCGCTACCGGCGAGCAGGCGCCGCGCACCGTCTCCGTCCGGCTCTCGGCCGTTCTGGTCAGCGGCACGATCGGGGTGCTCGTCGCCGCGGTCGTCACGTTCGCGGCGCTGTATTTCTCGGCGCGGGCGACGATCGCCGAGCGCGACGCGCGCGCGGCCGATGCCGAGCGCGTGGAGCAGATCGCGACCGGCTACGGCGTCGGCGCGTCCACGATCGACTACCGCGACGTGCCTGCCTGGTTCGTCCGGCTCAAGACCGGCACCACCGGGTCTCTGGCCGCCAAATTCGACGCCACCGCACCGCAATTGGAGCAGATCCTGCTCCCGCTGCAGTGGACGTCGAAGGCGAACCCGCTGTCGGCGAAGGTGATCTCGGAAGCCGGTGGCATCTACAAGGTCAACGCCTACCTCGACGTGGTCTCCACCAGCGCCCAGACGCCCGAGGGGACGCGGACCACCGTCACCTATTCGCTCACCGTCGACCGGAATTCCGGCTGGCAGATCACCGAGGTGGGTGGCCTGCAGAACGCCCTGCCGACGAAATGATCAGTAGGCGATGAAGAGGATCTCGTCCGGGGTGTAGTCGTGGCCGGGGTGGTTCGCGGCCAGGTGCTCCTGGGTCTGCTTGATCAGATCGGCCTCGTCGGTGCCGCGAATGCTGACGCCGCAGGGGCAGTTGAGACGAGTCTTCATCGGTGTTCTCCTTGGGTTCCGGCTATCCGAGCATGTTTCCGGACAGTAGTCCGGATTGTATTCCAGGTCATGTGTTAGCGTCACCCGCATGGGAGCTGTAGACGAGATCTCCGCCGGTACCAGCGACCTGTTCGCCCTCGCCGAACAGACCGTCGGATTCATGCCGCCGGAGGAGGGACAGGCGCTCTACACGGCCGCCCGCGCGTACGCGGGTGACGGAATCATCATGGAGATCGGCACCTACTGCGGCAAGTCGACCGTCTATCTCGGCGCCGCGGCCCGCGAAACCGGTGCCACCGTGTGCACCGTGGACCACCACCGTGGCTCCGAGGAACACCAGCCGGGCTGGGAGTACCACGACACCAGCATGATCGACCCGGAGACCGGCGTCTTCGACACCGTGACCACGTTCCGGCGCACCATGATTCGCGCGGATCTCACCGACACGGTGACCGCGATCATCGGCTCGTCGAGTGCCGCCGCACGCCTCTGGCGGGCCCCGCTGCGCATGCTGTTCATCGACGGCGGCCACACCGAGGAAGCCGCCCAGCGCGACTACGACAACTGGGTGCACTGGGTGGCCGGCGGCGGGCTGCTCGCCATCCACGACGTTTTCCCCGATCCCGCCGACGGTGGTCGCGCGCCGTTCAACATCTATCGACGCGCGATCGACAGCGGCAAATTCCGCGAGCTCTCGGTCACCGGTTCGCTGCGCATCCTGCAGCGAACCGCCGCATGTAACTGAGCCGGATCACCGGGGGAGTGCGTCGCGGAAGATGCCGTTGCCCGCGGTGGTGCGGCTGAGGGCGTCGGCGGCGAGCACGACCGCCGCCGCGGTCCACGTGGTGCGCTCCTCGGGCCAGCGCTTGCCGTCGGTGAAAACGAGTCCGGTCCAATAGGATCCGTCCGATTCGCGCAGATGCTGCATCGCGGCGAACAGCGTGCTCGCGGCGGCGGTGTCGCCGATGGCATCGAGTGCGAGCACCAGTTCGCAGGTCTCGGCGCCGGTGACCCACGGTGCGTCGGACACGCAGCGAATGCCGAGATCGGGGACAACGAATTCGTTCCAGTGCCGCGCTATCCGGTCCGCGGCCGCCGCGCCGCGCACCGCGCCGCCGAGGACCGGGTAGTACCAGTCCATGGAGTAACGGCTCTTGTCCAGGAACGCTTCCGGATGACGGCGCAGAGCGTTGCCGAGCCGGCCGCGAGCCACCGCCCAATCCGGTCGCGGGTCGCCCACCCGCTCGGCGAGGGTCACCGCACAGCCGAGACTGTGGAAGATGCTGGAGCAGCCGGTCAGCAGAGCCTCCCCCGACGACCCGGATTCGTTTGCCGACCAATGTATCTCGCCGTATTCGCCCCGTTGCAGCCCGAGAACGAAGTCGATGCCGGCGCGGACGGTCGGCCACATCTCCGCGGCGAACCCGGTATCGCCGGTGATCGAGAGGGCGTGCAGAACACCGGTGGCCAGGTAGGCGCAGAAATTGGTGTCGGAGTCGTGGTTCTCGATCACGCCCGCGCGGACCTGCATGGGCCACGACCCGTCGGACCGCTGCGATTTCGCCGACCAGATGTAGGCCTCACGGGCCACGTCCCACAATCCGCCCACGGTGAGCGCCATCGCGGACTCGATGTGATCCCACGGATCGGTGTGGCCTCCGCCGAACCAGGGGATCGCACCGTCGGGTTCCTGTGCGGCGGCGATGGATTCGGCGGTGCGCCGGATCTCGCACGCGGAGACGACCCCGGCAACGGCGGGCAGGTCAGCGGGCATCACTGCGCACCGCCGGTTTGGTGAAGTAGAGGGCGACGGACTTGCCGACCAGCGGGTTCAGCAGACGTTCGGCCGTGCGCGTCAGCGCGGGCGCCGACATCATGTCCCACACCAGCATGCGGTGATAGGCGCTCACCAGCGGATGGTCGTCGTTGCGCACGCCGACAGCGCATTTGAGCCACCAGAAGGGCGAGTGCAGGGCATGCGCGAAGTCCTGGTGGTGGTAGCGCAGGCCGCGCGCGGTGATCTTGTCGCGCAATTCGTCGGCTCGATAGATGCGCACGTGGCCGCCCTCGTTGGCGTGGTATTCGTCCGACAGCGCCCAGCAGATGCGTTCGGGCAGCCAGCGCGGCACCGTGACCGCCAGCGCGCCGCCGGGTTTGAGCACCCGCACCAGCTCGATGACGGCGCGGTTGTCCTGCGGGATGTGCTCGAGGATCTCCGAGGCGATGACCACATCGAATTCGTCGTTGCCGTAGGGCAGGTCGAGCGCGTCGCCGCGCACGGTCTCGGCCTTCGCGTACTCGGGGGCTTCGCCGACCTCGGCCATGGCCTGGAACATCACGTCCACGTCGGCCAGGTCGGCGGCGTTCTGGTCGAAGGCGACGACGTCGGCGCCGCGGCGATACGCCTCGAAGGAGTGTCTGCCCGCACCACAGCCGATGTCGATCACCCGTGATCCGGGGCCGACGCCCAAGCGGTCGAAATCGACGGTCAACATGGGGCCTCCGGAAAAGTGTGGGAAGGGATCGTGGTCGGGAAACGCCGGGCGACGGCCTGCTCGTAGATCGCGACGGTCTGCGCCGCGACGGCCGCCCAGCTGAACAACGCGAGGACGCGGCTACGCCCGGCCGCTTCCATGCGGGCGCGCCGGTCGGGATCGGTGAGCAGCTCGCCGAGCACCCGGGTCAGGGCGTCCACGTCGCCGGGAGCGACCAGTTCGGCGCAGTCGCCGACGACCTCGGGCAGTGCCCCGGCTCGGCTGGCGACAAGGGGTGTGCCGCTCGCCATCGCTTCGACGGCGGGCAGCGAGAACCCTTCGTACATCGAGGGAATGCAGGCGATCTGGGCCGAGGCGAGCAGTTCGGCCAGCTGCTCGTCGCTGACTCCGCTGACCGGGGTGACGATATCGGCGATGCCGAGTTCGGCGATCAGCTTCTCGGTGGGGCCGTTGGGCTCCAGCTTCGCGACGAGCCGGAGCTCGACCTCATGGGTATGGCGCAGCCGGGCAACGGCTTTGAGCAGATGCGCGATGCCCTTGAGTGGTTTGTCGGCGCTGGCGACCGCCACGATCCGCCCACGCACCCGTGGTGTCGAGCGCGGCCGGAACAGCTCGGTGTCCACCCCGAGGGGGACCGTGTGCAGGTGCCCCGGGCGCACCCCGAAGTCCTCGGCGATGTCGGCGGCCGAGGACGACGAGACGGTGATCAGATCCGGAATCCGGCGTGCCACCTGCTGTTGCATGCCGAGGAATCCGTACCAGCGCCGCACAAACAGTTTGCGCCGCCACGGCGTCGCCGCCAGGTCCACCGCGCGGTCGCGGGTGATCGGATGGTGCACGGTCGCCACCAGCGGCAACCGCTCCGCGATGGCGAGCAGGCCGTAGCCCAGGCACTGATTGTCGTGCACCACATCGAATTCCGTGGCGCGCGCGGCCAGCAGCTTGGCCACGCGCAAGCTGAACGTGCGAGGTTCGGGGAACCCGGCCGTCCACATGGTGGCGAGCTCGAGCAGGTCGACGCGATCCCGGATCTCGCGGGGATGCGGTGTGCGAAAAGGGTCTTCGTCGCGATACAGGTCCAGGCTCGGCACCTCGGTGAGCCGCACCCGCGGGTCGAGATCCTCGGGATAGGGCTGGCCGGAGAACACCTCGACCTGGTGGCCGAGATCGACGAGTCCCTGACTCAGGTACCGCACATAGACACCCTGCCCGCCGCAATGCGCCTTGCTCCGATATGACAGCAGCGCGATCCGCATCAGTGCACCGTTCCCGACTCGTAGCTGACCTGCCAGTGTTTGATGCCGTTGATCCAACCCGATCGCAGCCGCTGTGGCTCTGAAACCTGGGACAAATCGGGCATCACATCGGCGATGGCGTTGAAGATCAGCTCGATCTCGAGCCGGGCCAGGTTCGCGCCGACACAGAAATGCGCGCCGGTACCGCCGAAGCCCAGATGCGGATTGGGGTCGCGCGAGATGTCGAAGCGGAACGGGCTCTCGAAGGCGTCCTCGTCGAAATTGGCTGAGCTGTAGAACAATCCGACGCGCTGACCGGCGCGGATGAGTTGTCCGCCGAGCTCGGTGTCGGCGGTCGCGGTGCGCTGGAACACCGTCACCGGCGTCGCCCAGCGCACGATCTCGTCGGGCGCGGTCCGTGGCCGCTGTCGCTTGTAGAGCTCCCACTGATCCGGATTGTCGATGAACGCCTTCATCCCGTGGGTGATGGCGTTGCGGGTGGTCTCGTTGCCCGCGACCGCGAGCAGGATCACGAAGAACCCGAACTCGTCGGAGCCGAGCGCCTCCCCGTCGAGATCGGCGTGCACGAGCCTGCTGACGATGTCGTCGCTGGGTTCGATGCGGCGCTGCTCGGCCATGTTCCAGGCGTAGCCGAGGATCTCCATCGCCGCGGTGGACGAGGCGTCGGTGGTCGTGGCGTCGCCGTACTCCGGGTCGTCGTAGTTGAGCATCTGATTCGACCAGTCGAACAGCTTGCGGCGGTCCCGCTGGGGGACCCCGACGAGTTCGGCGATGGCTTGCAGCGGAAGCTCACACGCCACCTGTTCGACGAAATCACCGCTACCGGCCGCACGCGCCGCGGCCACGATCGCCCCTGCCCGTTCGGTCAACGCCGCGCGCAACCCCTCGACCGCGCGCGGCGTGAACCCTTTGGCGATGATGCGCCGGATCTTGGTGTGTTTGGGCGGATCCATGTTCAGCAGCAGGGCGCCGGTGAGTTCGATCTGCTCGGGTGTCACCTCGCCGGGCAACCGGATGACCGAGCCCTTGCGCTCGGAGGAGAACAGCTCCGGATTACGCGAAACCTCCTTGATGTCCTCGTGTTTGGTGATCACCCAGTAGCCGCCGTCGCGGAAGCCGCCCGACTGCGCGTCGGTCTGGGCGTTCCACCACACCGGTGCGGTCCGGCGGAGCTCGGCGAATTCCTGGACGGGGTTGCGGGATTCCCACAGGGCCGGATCGGTGAAATCGAATCCGGCAGGGATGGATGTCGCGGACACAGTGACCTCCGCTCGCGCTCAGCGCTGCCTGCGGCGGTAGCGGACGCGGCAGGGCTGCTGCAACTGCACCACCATCTTGGAATGGTCGTTGCGGTAGGTGTCCGACGGCTGTGCGAGCTCGAACTCCCAGTCCCGCAGCAGAATCGAGAAGATCGCCTTGAGCTGCATGAGCGCGAACGGCGCGCCGACGCAGCGGTGCCTGCCCGCGCCGAACGGAATCCAGGTCCAGCGGTTGAGGATGTCGTCCTGGCGCGGGTCGAGATAGCGCGCGGGATCGAAGGCATCCGGGTCGGGGAAGTCCTCCGGAATCCGGTTGGAGACCGCGGGGGTGGCGGCCACCATGTCGCCCGGCTCGATGCGGTGCCCGCACACCTCGAACTCACCGCGCGCCAGGCGCATCAGGATGATCAGCGGCGGATGCAGCCGCAGGGTCTCCTTCAGCGTCGCTTCCAGATTCGGAATCTGGCGCAGCGCATGGTGACTCACGTCGGCGCCGTCGGCGTAGAGCTCGTCGAGTTCGGTGACCACCCCGGCCAGCGTCTCGGGATGGCGCAGCAGTTCGATGATCGTCCAGGCCGCGGTGCCCGAGGTGGTGTGGTGGCCGGCGAACATCATCGAGATGAAGATGCCGGTGATCTCGCTGGCCGAGAACCGCAGCGCCCCGTTCTCGTCCTTCACCGAGATGAGGACATCGAGCATGTCGCGATCGTCTTTGCTGGTGGGCGGATTCGCCTCGCGCTGATCCATGATCGCCTGCACCAGCTCGACCAACGCCGCGCGCGCCGCGTCACGCCGGACGAAACTCTCGATCGGCGCGTACGGGTCCACGTAGGCCAGAGCGTCGGTGCCCTGCTCGAGCTCGTGATAGAGATGCGCGAAACGTCCGTCGAGCTGATTGCGGAACTTCACCCCGATCAGACAGGCCGAAGAGGTGTAGATGGTCAGCTCGGCGAAGAACTCGAGCAGATCGATCTCGCCCTCGTCGTCCCACTGCGCGACCATCTGATCCACTTCACGGGCGATGGTGCCCGCGTGCCCGCGCATGTGATCCGCACGCAGCGCCTGGTTGTGCAGCATTTCCTTGCGGCGCTCGGGGGGTGCGTCGAACACCACGCCCTCACCGAAGATCGGCTTCATGAACGGGTAGGCCGCGCCCTGGTCGAGATCGTCGTCGCCGGCCCGGAAGAAGAATTCA
Source organism: Nocardia sp. NPDC055002 (assembly GCF_053608825.1). Lineage (NCBI taxonomy): Bacteria > Bacillati > Actinomycetota > Actinomycetes > Mycobacteriales > Nocardiaceae > Nocardia > Nocardia sp. NPDC055002. Next base: position 1,363,752 of record NZ_JBSGWE010000001.1, on the reverse strand, counting down.
TTGGCCTCGGCGCCGGACAACAGGACGACATCACGTCCGGCGAGCTCGAAGGATCCGACATCGCCGCACTCGGCGCGAACGCGCCGCATCAGGGCGATCGGATCGGTACGGAACTCGGCCAGGTGCCCGTGTTCGTCCTCGCCTCCGGACACGCGCTGCGGTTTGACCAGCGTCATTGGAAAGTCCTTCCCGGAATACTGTCCAGACACTAAATGGACATGTGTCTGGACAGTACTACGGCTTCCGGATGCGCGACAAGGTTCGGGCCGAATCCGACGGACGGTTCGCTAGCTGTCCGTGGCGGGTGTGGCCAGTAATCGGCGTGCGCAGATCTCGAGCAGGTCGGCGACCTGCGCATAGGACAGCAGGCCCATCCCGCCCTGGAGAAGCGCCCCGGAGTACAGCAGTTCGAGCGCGGCCAGGCTCTCCGGATCCTTCGTGCCCAGGGCTTCGCCGAGTCGGTGGCGGATCTCGCGGCCGATGCGCACCCGCAGGTGCCGCACATCGGGATCGTCGCCGAGCATGGCGCTGCTGACCGCTCCGGCCAGGGCGGGTTCGTCGGCCACCAGCATCGAGACCTGGCGAAGAACGGCGACCACGCGCGCGGTCCGGTCGGCCTCGCCGGTCGCCAGCGGCGGCATGGCGACCAGCCGCCGCCAGAACACCTCGGAGATCAGGTGTTCCTTGGAGGAGAAATACGTGTAGGCCGTGGCGGTGCCGACGCCGGCCGACGCGGCGACGAGCCGGATCGTCGTCCCCGAATAGCCCTCGCGTGACAGCACGTCGACGGCGGCGACGGTCAGGCGGTCCACCGTATCGGCCTGCTTTTCGGTCAAGCGTCGGCGAGTTGCTTCGATGCCGGTAGGCGCGATTTCGGACATGTGTCTGGATGGTACTACAGCCTGGTGTACGGACCAATGAACGAACCATGGTCTTGCGTCTGATCGATGAACCGAACTATATTCCGTACACCTGTCCAGACACGTATCGGAGCCTCGCTATGAACGGCCTCGTCCCCGCCGAAGGCACACCACTGTTGATCGGCGGCAAGTTGATCCCGGGTGGCTCCGGTGTCTTCGCGACCATCAATCCCGCCACCGAGGAGGTGCTCGGCTACGCCGCCGACGCCTCCGGCGCCGACATGGAGGCGGCCATCGCCGCGGCGCGCACCGCCTTCGACGAGACGCAGTGGTCGCGCGACCCGAAGTTTCGCGCGCACTGCCTGCGCCAGCTGCGCGACGTACTGGGCGAGCACCTCGAGGAACTGCGCGCGATCACCATCGCCGAGGTCGGCACACCGGTCATGCTGACCAGCGGACCGCAACTGGAAGGGCCGATCGCGGATCTGTCCTACGCCGCCGACCTGGCCGAGAACTACACGTGGGAAACCGATCTCGGCACCAGGGACCTGATGGGTATCGCCAGTCGCCGGGTGATCCGGCGCGAGGCGGTCGGTGTCGTCGGCGCCATCACGCCGTGGAACTTCCCGCACCAGATCAACCTGGCCAAGATCGGGCCCGCACTGGCCGCGGGCAACACCGTGGTTCTCAAGCCCGCCCCGGACACACCCTGGTGCGCGGCGGTGCTCGGCCCGCTCATCGCCGAGCACACCGACATCCCGGCCGGGGTGATCAATATCGTCACCTCCTCCGATCACGGCCTCGGCGCCCAGCTGGTCCTCGATCCACGGGTCGACATGATCACCTTCACCGGCTCGACCCAGACCGGCCGTTCGGTGATGGTCGGCGCGTCGGCCACGCTCAAGCGCACCTTCCTCGAATTGGGCGGCAAATCGGCGGCGATCGTGCTCGACGACGCCGACATCGCGGCCGCCGCGAGCTACACCGCGTTCACCGTCGCCGTCCACGCGGGCCAGGGGTGCGCCCTCACCACGCGGCTGCTGGTGCCGCGCGAGTCCTACGACGCCGCGGTCACCGCCGCGGCCGGTGCGCTCCGCGGGCTGGCCGCCGGCGACCCGACCAACCCCGGAACCGTGTGCGGCCCAGTGATTTCCGAGCGTCAGCGGGCGCGGGTGGAGCGCTACCTCGAGATCGCACGCGCCGAAGGCGGACGGATCGAGGTGGGCGGCGGCAGGCCGGCGGACAAGGAACGTGGGTACTTCATCGAACCGACGCTGATCAGCGGACTCGACAACACCGCGACCGTCGCGCAGGAGGAGATCTTCGGGCCCGTGCTCGTCGTGATTCCACACGACGGCGACGACGACGCGATCCGGCTGGCCAACGATTCGCCCTACGGACTGTCGGGTTCGGTGTGGGGCACCGACCCCGACCGGCTCGACCGGGTCGTCTCGGGGGTGCGCACCGGGACCCTGAGCGTCAACGGCGGCCTCTGGTACCACGCGGACGCGCCGTTCGGCGGCTACAAGCAGTCCGGCATCGGCCGGGAGATGGGCGTCGCCGGTTTCGAGGAATACCTCGAAACCAAGCTGATCGCCACCCCCGCCTGACCTCACCGACACCGTCCACACTCAGGAGCTGAACACCATGGCACGTTTCACCGGTCGCACCGCGATCGTCACCGGCGCCGCGCAGGGCATCGGCGCGGTCTACGCGAGCGCACTGGCCGCCGAAGGCGCCAATGTCGTTGTCGCCGACCTCAATGCCGAGCGCGGCGAAGAGGTGGCCAAGCAGATCGTCGCCGACGGCGGGGTCGCGGCCTTCCGCCGCGTCGATGTCGCCGATCCCGAATCCGCTGTCGCACTGGCGGAGTTCACCGTCGCCGAGTTCGGCGCGATCAACCACCTGGTCAACAACGCGGCCATCTACGGCGAGATGAAGCTCGATCTGCTGCTCACCGTGCCGTGGGACTACTACAAGAAGTTCATGGGCGTGAACTTCGACGGCGCGCTCAATGTGACGCGCGCGGTCTGGCAGCCGATGATCGCGGCAGGCGGCGGCTCGATCGTCAACCAATCATCCACCGCCGCATGGCTGTACTCGGGGTTCTACGGACTGGCCAAGGTCGGTATCAACGGCCTCACCCAGCAACTCGCCACCGAGCTGGGTGGTTCGCGGATCAGAGTCAACGCCATCGCGCCCGGCCCGATCGACACCGAGGCCACCCAGACCGTCACGCCAGGAAACATGGTCAAGGACATGGTCAAGCGCATTCCGATCAAGCGGATGGGCACCCCGCAGGACCTGGTCGGCGCCTGCCTGTATCTGCTGTCGGACGAGGCGAGCTGGGTGACCGGCCAGATCCTCAACGTCGACGGCGGGCAGATCATCCGATGACGGCCGAATCCGCCAGCGCCCCGGTCGGATTCATCGGGCTGGGCAATATGGGCGCGCCGATCGCGCGGCGGCTGCTGGACTGGCCGGGCGGGCTCACGGTCTGCGATGTCAGGCCCGAGGTCATCGAGCCGTTCGTCGCCGCGGGTGCGCGTGCGGTCGCCGAGCCGGCGCAGGTCGCGACGCACGCGCGGATCATCTGCGTGACGGTCATCGACGATGCGCAGGTGACCGAGGTGCTCACCGGCCCTTCCGGCATCCTGAGCACCGCGGCACCGGGCACGGTGGTCGCCGTGCACTCCACCATCAGCGACCGGACGGCGCAGGAGCTGGCCGCCCGGTGCGCCGAGCACGAGGTCGACTTCGTCGACGCGCCCGTCAGCGGCGGCGCACCCGGCGCTACCCGGGGGAGCCTGGCCGTGATGGTCGGCGGTAGCGCCGCCGCGGTGGACCGGATCCGGCCGCCGTTCGGGTGCTTCTCCGACCTCGTCGTGCACGCCGGTCCGGTCGGTGCGGGAACACGGATGAAGCTGGCACGCAACCTTCTTCACTTCATCTCGTTCACCGCCGCCACCGAGGCGCAGCGCCTGGCCGAGGCCGCCGGGCTCAGTCTCACCGCACTCGGGAAGGTGGTCCGCCACTCCGACGCGGTGACCGGTGGGCCGGGCGCGATCATGCTGCGCGACACCACCGCGCCGATCGACCCCGACGACTTCTGGTTCCCCATCCTGGGCCACGTGCGCGATCTCGGCGAGAAGGACCTCTCGCTCGCGCTCGACCTCGGCGACCGGCTCGCGGTCGACCTGCCACTGGCGCGGCTGGCCCTCGCCCGTCTCGCCGAGGGACTCGGCGTCGCCGAACCCGCGCTCGACAAGGAGATCTCATGACCACCAACGGAGAAACCCCCGCCGACGTCCGCAAGCGCGGCTTGGCCAAGATGACCGAGGTCTACGGCTGGGAGTTCGAGGACGGCCCCGGCGAGCACTTCGCCGTCACCGCCGATCACCTGTTCGCCGACATCTGGTCGCGGCCCGCCTTGACCGTGCGCGAGCGTCGGCTGCTGCTGCTCGGGGCGCTCACCGCGCAGGGCGATGTCGATGTCGCCGAGATCCAGATCGGCGCCGCTCTGCGCAATGGGGAGCTGTCCGAGGAACAGTTGCGTGAGATCGCCCTGTTCCTGTGCCACTACGTCGGCTGGCCCGCGGGGACGAAGCTCGACGGTATCGTCGGCAAGGTGATCGCGCAGGAGCGTCGCAAGAAATGATCGACCCCGTTATCGCCGATCCGCGATCGCTGTAGCGTGCGGACGATGGTTATGCCGAAGAATCAGCCGAAAGGGCTGAACTCGCCGATGACGACCCGGATCATCCGATACGGGTCGCGCGCACAGGCGTGGGTCTATCGCCGCACCAACGGCCGCGTCGGCGGTACCTGGCGCATCGGTGCCGGGTTCCGCAGCCCGGTGCCGACGCTGCTGCTCGAACATCGAGGTCGAAAGTCCGGCAAGATCTTCGCCGCGCCGCTGCTCTATCTCGTCGACGGCGAGGATCTGGTCATCGTCGGCTCCCAGGGCGGCCTCGCGAATCATCCGCAGTGGTACCGGAATCTGCTCGCGGATCCGAACGCCCATGTCCGGATCCGCAGCGAGCACTACCCGGTGGTTGCCCGTGTGGCCGACGCCGACGAGCGTCAGCGGCTGTGGCCCTTGCTGACCCGCCTCTACGCCGATTTCGATGCTTACCAGTCCTGGACCGAACGCGAGATTCCCGTCGTGATCCTGTCGCGCACCTGAGCCCTCAGTCGGCCGCGAGCCGGTCGTCGTAGGCGCGACGGGCATCGCGGTCGACATCGATGAAGGTGCGGTGCACGCCCAGCCGCCGAGCCATGAACTCACCGAGCGGGCCTGGGGTCAGCTTGTTGAAGGCGGCGAGCATGCCCGCGGTGCGGGTGACCGACACGCGGCGGCGTGGCCGGGCGATCAGGGCGGCGACCGCGCTGGCGACGTCGGCCGGCTCGGCGAGCAGCGCACGCGGAGCGCGGGTTCCGGCGATCATCTCGGTGCGGGTGAATGTCGGCAGCACCGCGGAGAACCGCACGCCGGTGCCGCGGTGTTCCAGGCGCATGGTCTCGGTGAAGCTGAGCACCGCCTGCTTGCTCGCGCAGTAGGTGGCCATTCCCGGCGTCGGGTTCTCACCGGCCATCGAGGCCATGTTCACGATGTGGCCGCGGCCGCGGGTGAGCATCGGTGGCAGCGCGAGCTTGGTGCCGAGCAGGACGCCGTAGACATTGATGTCGAGAATCCGGCGGGTGATCTCGTCGGACTCCTCGGTGAACCGGCCGACCGGCATGATGCCCGCGTTGTTGATCAGTACATCGACAGGGCCGCAGGTCTTTTCGACTTCGGCGAGGAAACTCGCGAACGACGCGGGATCGGTGACGTCGAGGTGCCGCGCCATGGACGCGCCTATCTCGGTCCCGGTGTTCGCGACCGTGCTCGCATCGATATCGCCGAGGGCGACGACCGCCCCTGCCCCGGCCAGTTCGCTCGCGACCGCACGCCCGATGCCGCGCGCGCCGCCGGTGACAACGACTACTTTGCCCGCGGTGGACGGCATGTTCGATGCATCAGACATGTGTCCAGATTGTATTCTGGACACGGTTACGAATCAACCCCGACCCCCGCGCCGACGTGGTGTGGTTCGCCGACGCCATGGGACTGGCGAGTAACATCCGGACGCATGTCTGAAAGCGATTCCATCAGTCTCGAAGCGACCCGGCGTCGATTGACCGGGAAGCAGGCCGACACCGTCGAACGGCTGACCAGGGCCGCGCTGGTGGTGCTGACACGCGATGGCTTCTCCGGCATGACGATCCGGCTGGTCGCCGCGGAAGCAGGCGTCGCCACCGCGACCGCGTACACCTACTTCTCCTCCAAGGAGCACCTGGTCGCCGAGATCTTCTGGCGGCGCCTGCTGGCCTCGCACTCGCCCGCGAGCGAGGACCAAGACCCGACGGTGCGGGTGCTGGCCGAGCTGCGCAACATCGCGCTGCTGGTAGCCGAGGAGCAAGAGTTGTCCGGCGCGGTCACCGGCGCGCTGCTGGGCTCGGACCCGGATGTCGAACACCTGCGCACCCGCATCGGCATCGAGATCCGCGGCAGACTCGCGCGCGCTCTCGGCCCCGACGCCGACACCGAGGTCATCGAATTGCTCGAGATCATCTACGCGGGCGCGCTGGTGCGGGCGGGCATGGGCTACGAGTCGTACTCCGAAATCGCCGACCGGATCGAGCGGGCCGCACTGAGGATCCTGCATACCGCCTGACACTCAGGGTTCGAAGCTCGCCAGCATCTGTTCCAGCGCGGCCTGATCGGGACCGACGAACGGCGCGGCATGCGGCGCCTCGGCAAGCATGTCCCAGTACTCCGCCGTGCGTCCACCCGCGGGCGGAAGATGTGTACTCAGGATCCGTCGCGGGTCGAAGGCGCGCATCGCCGACACGGTGGCGAGGTATTTGCTCTCGTCCACGATGTGCACCCACGGGCTGTCCACCGCCGCCCAGAGATGCTGTGCCGCGCGAATCGCGGCCGGTGGCGTGTAACCCACGTCGTCGGCGGTCGCGAGTTCGGCGCTGGGCAGCGGAGCGCCGAAACAGTCGGAGGTGAAGCATGATTCGCTGCGTTCGTCGTAGAACCCGACCGTGCTCGGATTATCGAACAACGGTGGGCGAAACGCGGTGAGGCGTCGGTCGCCGATATCGAGGGACTGCCCCGGGTTCAGCAGGTACACGCGGTCCATCGGGACCGGTCGAGCGCACGACATGATGCCCAGGCCGGCGAATGTCGTGATCAGCCGGGCGTTCGGGGCGGCATCGAGCAGGTCGAACAGCGATCCGGTGTGGTCGCGATCGGGATGGGTGAGCCACAGCCATTCCACGTCGGCTGGATCCACGATCGAACTCAGTGCCGCCATGAACCCGCGGTCGGGAAGGCTGAGGCCGGTGTCGACGACGACGGGTTCCGCCGCGTGCAGAACGTAGGCGTTGACCGGGATATGGCCGATGCCGGGAACTTCCAGTTCATCGGCGAGAACAGTGATGTCGTGCTGGATTCGATTGATACGCATGGTGTTTCCTCAATCCTCGAAATCGACTCGAATGATCGAGCGCGCGATGGCAGCGAGGTCGTCGGCGGTCGGGTCGTAGCCGCGCGTGATCTTCAGCCCGAGTTCGAACGGGCCGGCGCCGTCGTCCATCGCCGCTCGCATCGCGGCGCCGACTCGGGCAGGCGCGGCATCGAGGAGCACGGCGCGACCGTGGCGGATCTGCCCGCGGTGGGTGATGGTGACGGGTGCGCCGCCGACCAGATTGTGGCGCCATGCTCGCTCGGTGAAGATCAGCGTCTCGTCGCCGACGTGGTGCAGGCAGACCGGGATCCGCAGTGTGCGGCCGGTGCGGCGGCCGGTGAATTCGACCATTCCCTGTCGGCGAATGCGGCTGCCGAGCCATCGCGTCGCCAAGATACGCCGCACGACAGGATTGATCAGTCGCATCAGTTCCGGCGGTGGCGGACTGAGGCGCACATTTGTGGTTCCGGTGTTCGTCATAGGTCGAGGCTAGGAATTTCCCGGTCGCCGCGACATTCCACAAATCTGGTATTTCCCCTGGTCCGGCCGCGGCCTACCGTTGATCTGTGAGCACGGATGCGAGGCAACGCGCCGCCGACAAGATCGGGCGGTTGTGCCGGGAGCCGCACGATCTGGTGTCGCTGTGGCAGGAGACGACGGAGGTGCTGGCCACCGCGGTCCCGCACTACTGGACGCCGTGCTGGTACACCCTCGATCCCGCGTCGCTGCTGATGACCAGTCACTTCCATCTCGGCCTCGCCGAGTTTCCGCCGCAGTGGCTGGCCGCCGAGTACGGCGAGGAACGCAACGGCATCGTCGACGTCGTCAAGTCGGCGACCGGATTGTCGACGCTGCACGACACCACTGGTGGAGACCCCTCGAACAGCGAACGCTGGCAACGCAATATGACGATGGGCGGGGACCAGGAATTGATCGCCCGGTTGCGCACCCGCTCCGGCGAGGTATGGGGCGCGCTCGCGCTCTATCGCGAACCCGGCGCCGCGATGTTCGATCCCGCCGAGAAGGAATTCGTGGCGACCGTGGCGCCGACACTGGCCGACGGCGTGCGCCGGGCGCTGCTGATCGGGCAGGCGGACGAACCCGAATACGGGGACTCGCCCGGTCTGCTGGTGCTCAACTCGGCCTGCGAGATCGAATCGGCCAGCGCCGGCGTGCAGCGCTGGCTCGGTGACCTGCCCGACGGCGACTGGGATCGCCAGAAGCTGCCGAGCGCCGTGGTGACCCTCGCCGCCCGCGCGTTTCGCAACGCGGCGGACGACCGACCCGACGAGGTACTGGTGTCGCGAGCGCTGAGCAGGTCGGGAACCTGGGTGGTGTTGCACGGCGCCCGCCTGACCTCGTCAGCACAGACCAGGGTCGCGGTGATCATCGAACCGGCCCACCCCAGCCGGATCTACCCGCTGCTGATGTCGGCCTATGGGCTCACCGAGCGCGAACGCGACGTCACCCGGCTTGTGCTGCAGGGCGCCTCGACCTCGCAGATCGCCCACGACATGACCGTCTCGGCCCACACCGTGCAGCAGCATCTGAAGAGCATCTTCGACAAAACCGGTGTCCACAGCCGCCGAGACCTGGTCGCCAAGGTGTTCTTCACCCACTACGAACCCCGCTTCCGGGACAACGAGCAGCGCGTCACCGCCACCAAACCGATCCGGGGTGGGCCCTGGCCGACGTACTGACCTAGGTGCCGACGGCGGTGGCGAGCAGGACGCGCAATTCCTCGACGACCTCGTCGAGCGCGGTAGTCGAGCGGTGGACGCGGCACAGGATCACCGCCCCTTCGACGCTCGCGATCGCCATGGTGGCCAAGCGTTCGGCGCGTGCCGGTGCGACGCCTTCCGCGGCGATCGCGACGGTCAGGGTGTCGTGCCAACGCTGCAAGATGGCGGCAACCTCGGGTTGCAGATGGCGGTCCTCGGGCGACCCGCCTACCGCCACCGACACCACCGGACAGCCCGCCTCGAAATCGGACGTCAGCAGGATCGCGGTCCAGAACTCGGCGATCCCGGCCAGCACCCCGGCGGCGCCCCGCTTGGCGGCCTCCTCGATGAGGGCGCTGATCGTATCGCCTGCGAGAGTGAGCGATTCGGTCATGATCTGGGCGCGGCCGCCGGGGAAGTGGTGATACACCGAGCCCCGCGGAGCGCTGCTGCGGGCGAGTACCGCGTCGACGGTCACGCCCGCCGCGCCGCGTTCCCGCAGCAGTTCGATCGCACTGCCCAGCATCTTCTGCCGGGTGTTGGTACGAGCTCCCACCGTCAGGCCTCCTTCACCGGCGCCGTGAGCACCTCGATACGGGCGGGAACGTTCTTGTGCCAGGGGCTGCCGAAGAACTTGTCGCGTCGCGACGTCGAGGTCAGTGTATTGAGCGCGACACCGACGACAGTGTCCGCGCCCGGATAGGAGACACCCATGCCGTTGGGGAGTGAAATATGTCCTGCCTGCATCATCTCGCTGATCTCGATCGACGTGGTCGCCGAACCGGATTCGGTGACCACACGCACCCTATCGCCGGTGCTCAGCGCGAGCCGCTCGGCATCGGCCACCGCGATCCGCAGCGCGCCCTCACGGTCGCGGCGACGCCAGTCCGGGTTGCGGATGATCACGTTCGCCGTGAACGCGCGCCGCTCACCGGCGGACAGGGTGAACGGGTACTCCTCGCTGGTGTAGTCGGGGTCGACCGCGCAGACCGCGCGCAGTTCGTCGAGCAGTTCCGGGATGGCGGCGTGGATCTTGCCGTCGGCGTGCTGGATGTAGCGCCACGCGTCCTCGTAGCGGTCATCGGAGAACATCACCCCTTCCGGGTGCGCGCGCACAGCCTCGAACAACTCCTCGGCCTGCCCGAACCCGGATCCGGTGAACCCCGCCCTGGCCACGGCGTCGGGCTGGGAGATCACGCACAGCAGCGCGAATCCCCATGCCAGCGCCAGCGCGGCTTCCCCGTCCGGAAGGCTCGCGCCCAAGGTCCGGTACAGCAGATACGGTGTCAGCCCGGCCAGTTCGGGGCGCGCCTTCAGCGTGGAGAACAGGGCGAGCGCGAACGCCTCCCGGCTCACCCGCGCCGCTGCGGCCAGCTCCTCGAGCAGCCGGGGCTCGACCACGCCGAGACGGTCGATCACCGCACCGTAGATCTCGGGTTCGGGCCGGGTGCCCGGCAACGGCGCCATCAACGGCACGCGCATCTGAAAGCTGTTGTGCGGGAAGTGCAGCGTGAACAGCGACGCCTCGTACTTCTCGAACTGGCTCGCCGCGGGCAGCACATAGTCGGCCTGGCGAGCGGTCTCGGTCATCGCCACATCGACGACCACCGACAGCTCCAGCGACCGCATCGCCGCCACGAATCGCGCCGAATCCGCCAGCGAGTGCGCGGGATTCGACGAATCGATCCACATGGCCCGCAACCGGTCGGGGTGGTCGGTGAGGATCTCGTCGGCGATCGAGTTGCACGGGATCAGGCCGTAAAGAATCCGGGCCCCGGAAACCGGTGTGCGGGTGGGACCGTCGACCATGCTCAGCGTGTCCGCGATCGTGCGGGCGATCGGCACCGCCACAGCGTCGAAGAACACGTCGAGCGTGGTGCTCGCCGTCAGTCCGGCCACGTTCCGCGAGATCGCGCCACGTCGCGCGGTCGCGGCGATCAACCGGCGCGCGGGCGTGGCACCGTAGCGCATCGCCATGGTCGCGACGCCACGCCGCAGGCGCTGCGCCCTCCCCGCCCCGGCCTCCTTCGGGATGGCGTGCCAACGTCCGGCGAGCGGAAACATCCACGAATGGATATGCACCCCACCGGGTTTGGCGAAGTTGCCGGTCAGGATCCACAACATCTTGTTCAGGTAGGCGACCAGGGTGCTGTTGGGTGACTGCTGCACGCCGAGGTCCTCATAGGTGGCGACGCTCTTCGCGGCGGCGATCCGGCGCGCGACGGTGCGGATCAGCGTCTCGTCGAGACCGCAGCGGTGCGCGTTCGCGCTGATGTCGACCGCCCGCAACGCTCGCAACACCGGTGCGACACCGGTCGCGTGTTCGGCCAACCACCCCTCGTCGTGCAGGTTCTCCTGCACCAGCGTCGCCGCGATCGCCGACACGCACCACGCGTCGGTGCCCGGCTTGACCTGCAGGTGATAGTCGGCCAGCGCCGCGGTCTCGCTGACGCGCGGGTCGATGACGATCATCGTCCGGTTCGGATCCCGCGCGATTTCGCGCAGCACCGGCCGCGCCTGCGCGATGCCGTGGGACTGCCAGGGATTCTTGCCGACGAAGATCGCGACCTCGGTGTGCTCGAAATCGCCGGTGGTGTGATTGCCGTAGAGCTGGGAATCGACCCAGGATTCACCGGTCTTCTCCTGCGCCAGCGCATTCGACATATACCGGCCACCGACCGCGTGATACAGCGCCCGGCCGTAGGCGCCACCGAGGTGATTGCCCTGCCCGCCCCCGCCGTAGAAGAAGATCGACTCGCCCCCGTGCGTGTCACGAACCCCGGCGAGCTTGGTGGCGATCTCATCGAGCGCGGTGTCCCAGTCGATCGGCTCGTACGTACCGTCCGCGGTGCGTCGCAGCGGAGTGTCGATGCGGTGCGCGCCCGACTGGTACTTGTCGAGCCGTAGCGGCTTCTCGCACGTGTAGCCCGCCGACCCCGGATGTTGTTTGTCGCCACGAATCTTCACCAGGTTGCGGCCATCGGTCTGGATCTCGAGACCGCAGTTGCATTCACAGAGAATGCAGGCCGTCTTGCGCCACCGCGCGGTCTCGGCGGTGTTGTCATCGGATTCCGGGCTGGTCAGACGCATGCTATGCAGTATTGCATAGAACAGGACATCGGCGCGGGCTGATGGCGGTCAACGCGGTCGCTGACCTGGTCTTCCGCGTCGGCCGACACGAATCGGCGGTCGTTATCCCGAACAGTCCAGTGGTGGAGATTTTGTGACGAGCGCCGCAAGTTTGCTAGGACTATTGCCGGGAACACAGTGCGCGTCTCATGATGGTCTTCTGACCAACTTGACGCCGAGGAACTGCTGTGACGCACTTCGCCGCCCGCCTCAACGAACTCTTCGACAACCCCTCGGGTCCGGACGTGCGTCAGTGCACAAACCGCCAAGTGGCGCGCATGCTCCAGGCGGCCGGTCACAGCATCTCCGCACCGTACCTGTCCCAGCTACGATCCGGGAATCGCGAGAATCCCTCGGCGAAGACTGTTTCGGCGCTGGCCGACTATTTCCAGGTCACGCCCGATTACTTCTTCCTCGCCCCGCATCATCCGGGCGTCGACGATCACACGCTCATCCGAGCGCTCGAACTCGAGGAACCGCGCGCCCTGCTGCTGCGTGCTGTCGGCTTGTCGAGTGAGGCCATGGACATCCTCGTCGCGATGGCCGAGCGTCTCCGTGTGAGTGACAGATTGCTCGCCATTTGCCTCGACGATTGACCTAGCGGTCCGCGCACTGGATCACCGCAACCGCTCGTCCGAAGATCTTCCTGCCGTCCTGTGTGGCGGTGACCGCGATCGTCGCGGTCTTGCGGTCTGCGTCGACCGCCTTCACCCTGCCGGTGTATTCGACGATCGCTCCGCTGCCGGAGACGTAGACCGGGCTGGTCGATCGCACCGCGTATTCGGTCACCGCACCGGGACCGCCTGCCCATGAGGTCACGTACCCCGCACCGATCCCGATCATCAGCATGCCTTGCGCGACAGGCGATTCCAGATTCACCGACGCCGCCGCCTCCTTGCTCCAGTGAATGGGGTTCGGGTCGCCGGCCACGCCCGCGTAGTTGACCAGGTCACCGAGCGTCACAGCCACGATCCTGGGCGGCAGCTCGTCGCCGACGGCGACGGTGCTGAACGGCACCATATTCCGGCCCGGGTCCGCGGTCGGTGCCGGGCGCGCCGGCGCGGCATGCTCGGGTGTGTGGTGCTGTCGCGGAATCGACGCGCCATGACGGAAGTTCTGCATCACCAGTCGATCGCATATTCGCGCCGCGGCGACGTTCACCTCCGGCCGGCCGGCGAACGACGTGCGGGTGGTGACGACTTCCTTGCCGTACTGGTCGGTGACCGCACACTTGAATCCGAAGATGTCGCCCCCGAACGCTTTTCGGCGTGATTCGAGTTCGACCTCGAAGCGCAACGAATCGCCCGCGAGGATCGGCCTGTCGATGATGAGGCCGTAGTCGGTCTGCATGATCTGGGTCAGGTCATAGCCTTCGGCCACCCGATCGAACATCTCGATCTGGGCCAGAAACGCGGGGATCGAGACGAAAGTCAACGGCGCGACCAGGCCACCGTAACCGTGGTCTTCGGCCGCTTGCTCGCAGTGGTGCGCGGGATGATCATCCTGAACCGCACGGGCAAACTCCCGGATCTTCTCGCGCCCGACGACGTAGCAGTCGCCGGTTCGATAGGACTGCCCGACCGTCGTCGCGGAGGCCACCGAATCGGCGGGTGAATCGAGCGATCTGGAGTCGTCTGGAGTTGTCCGCACACTCAGCAAAGTAACCAATTGTTAGCCGTGCGAGCGATATTTGCTGTTCTCAGAGTGTCGTAGTCCGATCGATCTGCTCGCGCAGGATGTCACCGTGGCCTGCGTGGCGCGCGAATTCCTCGATCATGGCGAGCAGAGTCCACCGCATGCTGACAGTCCCCTCCCGGGGATTGCGCTTGGTGTCCTCCAGGTCGAACCGCGCGGCGATCGCCCGTGATCGGCTGCTCGCACGCTCGAACTCCGCGATGACGTCGGCCAGCGACTCGTCGTCGGCCACGGCGAACGTGCCCTCGTCGCGTTTCGAGTATCCGTCGCATTCGGCTTCGTCGAGCCCCGCCCAGAACCGCTGGAACCAGATCCGCTCCGCGGCGGCGGCATGTTTGATCAAGGAGATCGGTGTCGTCAACGACGCGACAAGCCGTCGCCGAGCATCGGCGTCGGACAACCCGCGTGCGGTCGCGATGAGCGCCTCGCGGTTGCGATCGAGCGCGTTCTCGATGATCGTTCGCTCGGTGCCGGTGGTAATCGTGTTGGTAACCATAAACTTTCACTCCATTCTCTTGCTGATCGAAGGCCCCGGGGTGGCCGGCAGTCGGCAGGGCACGGCTCGGCGCGTCCAGTGACGGAGGCGAACCAGGGGAGGGGGAATCTGATGTGTTCGTCGCGGAACGCGCGCTCACCAAGGCGATGCGGGTCGATCTTCACCGCAGCCGATACCGGTCGAGCGCCGAAGAACTCGACGCCGCCTGTCGTCAGTCTGTCATGCCACTGCTCAGCGCGGAACCCCGCGCGCCGAACCTGGGAACCTTCACGGAACCGGATGGGACCCCTACGAACTCGACGCGGTTGCAGGCTCCGCCGCAAGTCCGCCGACACTCCTCCGGATCGACAAAAAGGTGCATCTACCAGCCGATTAGTACCTTCGCCAAGAGGTGAGGTAATCTTTTCGAGCACCCGGAGACGGGGGCAAGAACGGGCTGTGGCGCAGCTTGGTAGCGCACCTGACTGGGGGTCAGGTGGTCGCAGGTTCAAATCCTGTCAGCCCGACAGTAGAAAACCCTCTCTGACCTTGGTCGGAGAGGGTTTTCTTGTACCTGGTCATTTGACGTTTTTTGCCCCGCCACCACAGAAACCCCTCATTTTTGAATATGATCGGTTGTCCAGGATTGGTGGAGGCCTCACCGTGCGTCCTGATCTTTCGGCTCGCTCCTCCTTGGACCCGGACAGCGCCGACGGTGCTCCTATCGAGTGCTTCCTTCAAGCGATAGCGGGCGATACAAGGAGGATGTACGCGTGCCGCTCGCCATAGTGTGTGAAGGTCCCCTCGCTCGGTGATGGTGGATGAAGCGTGGCTCGCGTGATCGAGGTACCCATCCGCATAGGGTGGGACCGCCCCGCGACGTGGCGGCGGCGCGTGGGTGAATGGGGAAGGCTCGTCTCGGCCGATCGATCAGCCGAGACGAGCACGTTCGCGCACGAGTCGAGAGCGCCAGCCTGGGTTCCAACGAAAGACGCGCCTCGTCGTTGTGGTTATGCCGGGCAAACGATGTCCACAATCTCATCGCGGCGGCGATCGGGCCCGGCCCGCAGACCAGGCGTGCCTGGCCGGATCGCCACCTCTAGGCGTGGTAGTCGGATAGGGCGAGTGGTTGTGGTTCCTGCGTCAGTGTTGCCAGGGCGGTAGCGATTTCGTGGATATCGGCCTTGACGTAGGTAGCGGTGGTGCCAGGTCGGTGGGTGGTGTGGCCGGCGTAGGCACGGGCGGTGGCGTAGCCGTAGTGGCGTTCGACCCAGGTGAGGGTCGTGTGCCTGAGCCAGTGTGTGGTGACTTGTTGTGCGGCGACCCAGGGGATGTGGGCGGCCAGTCTGGACCAGAGGTTGTCGTAGCGGCGGGCGGTGAGGGGCTGTTTGTTGCCGAAGCGCAGTAGCGGGGTGCCGGGGGTGCTGCCGCGTCGGGTTCCGTGGCGTTTGAGGTGGTTCATGAGGGCCCTGCGCTGAGTTACGAAGGTGATTTGTTGGTCCGGCTTTCGAGGGTTGCCGAAGTGGTAATGGCGCTGGAAGAGCGGACCGTTCGGCCACGACCGACTTCTGGTAAGTGCTCAGGCGGCCGCATGATCGGTGAGCGACGTAGAAAGATACTGCTGGGTCGCGACCCGTGGCAGTTGCCGGCCCGCGCGCAGACACAGGTGGTCGTAGCGTCGACGCGTAGCCCCGGCCGCACGCGCTACGACGTCCAGGTCAGGCTGAAGAGTGGGTACCACGCTCGTGCCGAGTTCCGCCACGGTGCCCGGTTCGGAAGTGGGGCACCGACTGGACCACCATCACACGCAGGCAGACGTCGTCGACCTTTCCGCTCGGACAGGGTCTCGGCCAGCGGCACACCCTGCTGGGCGCGCAGCCTGCCGGTTTCCTTCGGCGGCTCGGATCCACTGGTTCGGCGGCGGTGGAGTGCTGCACCATCAGTGTCAGGTTGCGGGTGCAGGAGGTGCGGATCGCTTCGAAGGGAACCTGGTTCTCGTTGCGGTAGGTCTCGAGTTCGTAGACGAAGCGCCGGCCTTGGCGATGCTGGTGCTCACCGCCGAGCCGACGACGTTGGCGATCAGCGGGCCGACGCCATGGAGGGCGAAGAAGAACAGCACGTAGGTGATGTTGCTCGACCCGTTACCAGGGAAGGCTGCATGAGCTGGAAAATCACGCGATCGCCGCGTAGAAGCTCACGCCCTGTTGGGCCGCGATGCAGACGATGGTGGGCGCCGCGGTGAGTAGGGCTACGCCGGGCAAGCGGTCGCCGTGATCCTCGAGGATCTCGAAGCGACGACCGGGTGGAACGAGACCGGGGTTGACCGAGCTATTGGCGCGGGCCCGCCGGACCAGAGCGTGATAGGCCTGATCAGCGCTGAGTACCGGTTTCTTGTGGATGTCGAGATGTCACGACAAATGTGCCTTCAGCCACGCCGCGGTGAGCTCGATGTTGGCTCTGGTGTCGAATTCATGGCCTTCGTGCCCTGCGTTTCCGAGTACACAGAACGTCGACGGAACTCCTGCCCGAGTCAATGCGTCGTGCAGGTATCGCCCTTGCGATTCGGGAACAATTCTGTCGCGGTCGCCGTGTGCGATGAGAAATGGCGGTGCGTGAGGGTGTACTCGGTGCACTGGGCTCGCTGCTCTGACGCGCTCGTCATTGGCGGCGATCGGCCCGTGGCCGAAGAGTGAGTCCTCAACGGGCGGTTCGAGGATGAGCTGTTCGAGCCATGAGCGCCGACTGTTGGCTATCAGGTCCGTCGGTGCGAACCAGGTGGCTACCGCCTGGACCGAACTCCGCTCTTGAGGGTGGTCACCGACATGACCGTCGAGATCTGGGTCGTCGGCACTGAGCGCAACCATCGCTGCCAAACAGCCGCCCGCCGAGGCTCCCCACAGTCCGATGTTTTGCACGGCCAGTCCGTAGTGGGATCCGTGTGCGCGCAGCCAGCGCACCGCGGCTTTCACATCGTGAACCGGCGCCGGGTAGGTCGCTTCGGGTGCGAGGCGATAGTTCACCGAGGCGACGGCGATTCCTGTCCGAGCCACCGCCGCCAATCTGTCCTCGGAGTTGTCGCGTTTGTCGCCGGCTTTCCAGCCGCCGCCGTGGAGGTAGACAACGACCGGAACATCGGTATCCGACTGCGGTCGATACAGATCCAATGCCAGCGTCGTCTCGTCGACGACGGCGTAGGGAATGTCGTACTCGGTGGTGCTGGGGCGCATAGTTGTCCTGACTGGTTCGTCGATGCCCAGATGCCTCACGCGGAGGTTTCCTCGAGCGAGCGGTTGCGGGTTTCGATGGCGCCGAAAGCGACAGCGGCAAGTGCTATCGCGGCGGCGACACCGAGGGCGGTGAATACTGCTGGTGTGCCGCCGTGCCCGGAGAGCATGAATCCGAAGATCGTCGGGGCGATGATCGATGCGAGTTTGTTGAGGCTCGCGGTGGCAGAGGTGGCCCAGCCGCGCATGCGGGTCGGGTAGAGCTCGCTGGTGTAGAGGTAGAGGAAGACCGCGGGCACGGTGGTGCCGACGACCATGGTGCAGCCGCTGACGAACATGATCTGCCAGGAGGTGTGGCCGAGGAGTCCGATTGCGATGAAGCCGTAGAGTGCGCCGATCGCTGCCACGGCTAGACCCGCGATCAGTAGTGGCCTTCGGCCGACGCGGTCGATCAGGGATACCACGATGTAGATGACGACCAGTTGCAATCCGCTGGTCACAATGGCAAGCAGTAGTGACTGTGATTGAGGCAGTCGACCGACCTGGACGTACATGGTCGGCAACCAGCTGAGACACCCATAATTCACGAAGAAGGTGGCGAACCAGACTACGGCCAGCATCAGCGTGCGAGCGCGGTACGCAGGGGAGAGCAGTTCAATGAATCTGAATGTGTCCTCGGTCTGCGTCGACGATTCCTCCGGCTTCAGGAGTTCGGTGCCGTGCCCGGCAGCGTCGTCTTCCATCGCCCGCACGTAGCTGTCGGCCTCGGCGGCACGACCTTTGACTGCCAGCCAGCGCGCGGACTCGGGCAGTGCGAAGTAGGCCCATGCCGCGATGACCAGGGGGAGCGCGCCGATCGCGAGCAGCACCCGCCAACCGGTTTCCGGTCCGAACGCACTGGTCGCGGCGAGCGCGGTCAACGGTGCGAAGAAGATTCCCCAGGCAAACAGTGACTGGTAGATCCCGAAGGAGCGACCGCGACCGTGTCGTCCGAGATACTCGCTCAGCAGGATCGCAGCGATCGGGATCTCCGCGCCGAGACCGAGTCCCTGTACCAAACGAAAGACCAGCAGGCTTGTTTCGTTCCACGCGAAGGCGCATGCGAGTGACATGCCGCCGAAGAGTACGAGGGAGATGATGAATGGTCGGCGCCTGCCGACCCGGTCGGCGAGGGCCCCGGCCAACAGCATTCCGATCCACTGCCCGACGTAGCCGGCGCTGATGATCAGGCCCGCTTCGGCGAGGCTGATGCCGAAGGACTTCACGATCAGCGGCAGAACGACGGCGATGGTCATCGCGTCGAAACCGTCGAAGAAGGTGCCGGCACCCAGTTGACTCATCAGCCGAGTATGAAAGCGGCCGAACGGAATTCGGTCGATCCGTGCAGCGATCAATGAGGGACTCGATGCCGGGGCGATAGTGACGGTATCTGTTGTGGAAAGTTTGGGGTCGAGCATGGTGGTCCTCCAGAGGGCGTGCGTGTGGCTGGACTCGTGGCGCTACGCGCGTTGCCGAGCTGGTGGCCGGTTGCGGGCGAGGATCTGCTGCTGGGATCGCCGAGCCGAATCCATCAAGGTCGCGGGGTCGATATCCGTGAAGCGGCCGTCGCGTTTGACGACACGGCCTGCCACGAGGACCGTGTCGACATTGCCCTCGTGCGCGGCGAGCACGACCGAGTAGACCGGGTTGGTCACCGGCCCGAGATTCAGGTCGCCGGCGCGGAGTAGGACGATGTCGGCTTGCTTGCCCGGCGTCAGGGAGCCGATCTTGTCGCTCATCCCGATCGCTCGAGCCCCTTGGACCGTGGCGAATTCGAGGAGATCACGCACCCGCAACTCGGGCACACCGTCCACCGAGGAGTGTCCGCCACCCATCCAGGAGCGGTGGTAGGCGTACAGCATGCGCATCTGGGTGAACATGTCACCGCTGCATTTGGTTTCGGTGTCGCCGCTGAGGCTGGGTCGGATGCCGCGGGCGAGGAGCTTGTCGAGTGGGATATCGCCCATACCTTGGGAATTGAGTTCGCAGTGCACGCCGAGCGATACGGTGGCTCCGGCGTCGGCGATCATGGCGAACTCGTCGTCGTGGCTGCGGCTGCAGTGCACGAAGGTCATGTCGTCGCAGAGCAGGCCGAGGCCGGCGTACTGGGCGACGGCGCGGTGGGGAGCGTTGTGGGGGTAGGCGCCGACGTGCACTGTTGTCCGGATGTCGAGTTCCCGTGCGAGCCGCAGATCCGCAACCCAGGTGTCCTCGGCTGCCATCTCGGGGCCGCGTGCGGCCATTGCCAGCGTCAGTAGCTGGTCGTCGCTCGCGAAGTATTCGGCGCGCAAGCGGCGAATATCGTCAGGATGGCCGAGTTCACTGCGGTTGGTCCAACGGTCATCGGTCAGCAGTGGCCAGCCGTGGGCGAAGACCGCGCGGATGCCGGCCTCTCGCAGACCGGTGATGGCGGCGTCCGAGTGCGCCGGGGTGTTCTGGATGTGGGACCAGTCCACCATGGTGGTGGTTCCGGCGCTCAATGCTGCTGCTGCGCCGAGCTTGTTGCCGATATGGACGTCATCGGGCTGGTAGGAGGCGCCGATACCGACCAGCATCTCGGCGAAATACCGTGCCGGATCCATATCGGCGTAGCTGTGGCGCACCGCGCTCTGCCAGGTGTGGCGATGGGTGTCGATCATCCCGGGGATGGCGATCAAGCCGGTGCCGTCGATCACCTCGGCGTCGGAGATGTCCAGGCGTTCGGCCATGGCCGAGATCTGGGTGCCTTCGATGAGGATGTCGCCGACCAGGTCGCCGAGATCGTCGTCCATGCTGACGATGTGCGCTCCGCGCAGGAGCAGCCGCGCGGTCATCGCTCGACCTTCAGCCATCGCTCGATCTGCGCCACGGCGCGTTCGGGGGTCGGCGTGGCAGTATCCGCCCACGCTACATAGCTGTCGGGGCGCAACAACAGACTGCGCACATCGTGCAGTCCCGCTGGTGCCGGGGCCATAACCCCGGATACGACGCGGACCGGTGTCCGGCCGAATTTCAGTTCGTCATAGTGGTTTTCACCCGTGCAATCGATGAGCACGAATTCGTGGCCACGGAGCAATTCGCCGGTCCTGACGAGGCCCTCGCGAGTCTGCAATACGAGGTCGGGTGCGCGCTCGCCGACGAACGGATGATCGGTGGCCTCGCGTGGATAGGGAAAACTCAGGCCGTTCAGATCGCGAACCAGCGTCCGACCCACCTCGGGCAGGGGGAAGAGGCGCTGTTCGAAGAAGCGTCGGTAGGCAAGTCCCTCGGGGCTGAAATCGAACTGCATAGCGCACTGTGCGGCAACGCTTTCCAGCAGCGCTTCGGTCACCGGTCGTCGCTCGGCTTCGTAGGTGTCGAGCAGCGATTCCTCGGCGACACCATTGATCACCGCGGCCAGCTTCCAGCCCAGATTGAACGCATCCTGCAGGCAGAAGTTCATGCCGACACCGCTGGCGGGGTAGTGCACCCGGGTACTTTCACCGACCAGCACGATTCTGCGGTCCCGGAAGCGCGAGGCGGTACGGGTTTCGTCGGTGTAGCGCGAACCCCAACGCAGTTCGGTGAAGTCCAGGGATTCTCCGAAGATCTCGCGCACGCACTGGTGAACCTCGGCGACGGTGACCGGCTCGGATTTGTCGGCGTGGCGACGTTGCTCGTGCACGATGTTGAACCGGGTGATGTGACCGGTCTCGTCGAAGGGAAAAGCCGCGGCCCAGCCGTGCTCGTTGTGCCCGTTCGCGCGAGGTGCGTCCCACGGGAAGTCGAGGACGACGTCGGCCACCATGCCGGTGAATGTGGCGTCGTGGCCGTCGAATTCGATACCCGCCGCCCGTCGGACGATGCTGCGGGCACCGTCGGCCCCGACGACGTATCTGGCGGAGTAGGTCTGTTCGGTGCCGTCGGTCAGCCGTGCTCGAACAGCGACGCCCGCGTCGAACTGCTCGATGGTTTCGACCGCTGCCCCGCGCACGATGCGCGCTCCCTGTGCGGATGCGTGTTCGGCGAGCAGCTCCTCGGTGATGTTCTGCGGCAGGATGAGCCGGTAGCCGAACCGTGATTCGAGATGGCCCCAGTCCAGCGGCTGGAGCCCCGCCCAGATGTGGAACGGGACCAGGGGGTTGTCCCGGATCGCCCGTGCCCGGTCGATGAAGGTCTGTGCCAGATCTCTGGTGTCGAACAGTTCGAGCACGCGGGGCAATATGGTGCCTGCCCTCGATCCCACCGGCTCGGACCGGCGTTCCAGGACAACGACATCGACACCGGCCGCGGCCAATTCGGCAGCCGTCATCAGTCCAGATGGGCCGCCACCGACGACCACTACGTCCACGTTCATGGTTCTTCCTTAGGTTGGGGATTGACGGAATCGGCTCAGTTGGGGTCGGCGGGCGCTCCGATATCGAACAACCCCATGAGCTGAGCCAGGGTGCGGTAGTAGCCGACCAATGCCGTCACCTCGGCGATCGATGTCCGGTCGAGCGGCTGTGCTGTGACGCGGTCGATCCCGGTGAGCGTCGGCTGATCCACCGCCCATGCGGTGAGCATCGCGACGGCGGCCTCTCTGGCGTCGGCCGTGACGAATGTTCCGGCATGTAGTCGAGCGAGTTCCGTCTCGTCCAATCCGGCTGCGCGACCGGCAGCTTCGTGCGCATACCGTTCGAATGAATTTGCGGTACAGCGCGCGACGGTGAGGATCGCGATTTCGCGCTCTCGACCGGTGAGGGTGGTTCGGTAGCGCAGGGCGGCACCGAGTGCCTGCAGCGGTCCGCCGATCTCGGGGAATTCGACCATGAGGCCGAAAGGGCCCTGGAGCTGACCGGCCGCATCGACGAGTGGAAAGTGTTGCGGCCCAGATGCTCTTGGTCCGTTCACGATCGCGTCGTACACCTGTCGCTGCTGTCGGCTCAGTTCGTCGGTGTCCACGGGTTCAGACCTGTGCGACGTAGGTGCGATGGAACCAACCACTGGGGGCGGATCCCTCGACGACGATGGCGCGTTCCCGAATGAGCCAGCTGGTGTCGGCTTGCTTGCGGAAGGTGTCGCGCCACATGCCCCAGTGGTCGGGGGCTGCTTCATCGGTGATGGCGAAGAAGAAGGTGTCCACCTGTGCTTCAGTGGGGCCGGTGAAGCAGATGTCGACAGTGGTGATGTGGTGGCGAATGTAGGCGGCCTCGCCGTCGCGGATGACTTTGCCGAGTTCCGACGGTGGGATGGGTGTTCCGTCGGGCAGGACCAGCACGGCGTCGGTGGTGAACAGTGCCAGCATGTCGGCGAAGTCCATCTTGTCGCGGGCGGTATGTGCGTAGCGGTGGACTACTGCGTGGATGAGCGCCCGGTCATCGGTGCGTGCGCGGGTAAAGCTGCGTTCGGTCATCGGGGTTGTCCGTTCAAGAGATTTGTGCTGAGTGAGTGTGTGTTTCGAACGTTGAGCCACTGTTCGAGCCGGCTCAGTACGTCGGCCGGGTCGGGCGGCAGTTCGGTCGTCCAGGCGAGGTAGGTGTCAGGGCGGACAAGCAGGCACATGGCCTTGTCCAACGCTTCCGGGAGCTTCGCGGGGTGTGCTTGCACCAGACGGACCGCGGGGGAGTCGAGGTCACCAAGTGTCCCGGTGCCGCTGAGGTCGAGCAGCACGAATTGTCCGTCGCGCAGCAGCTCGTAGAGGCGGACGGTGGATCCATCGCTGCGAAGCAGTTCGAAGTCGGGCACAGGGTGCCCGACCATGGGGTGGCCGGGCCCCACCGACGGATAGGGAGTTTCGAGGCCGTTCAGCTCGAGCTGCAGGAGGGAGTTGACCGCCGGTATCGGGAGGAATTTCTCTTGCAGGGCGGTCGATAGTGTGAGGCCCTCGGGGCTGAAGTCGAACTGGATCGCTACCTGCGCGTCGACGCTGCGCAGTAGATCGAGGCTGATCGGTCGGCGCTCTGTCTCGTAGGTGTCCAGCAGCGCTTCATCGGCGTGGCCTTGCAGGACGGCGCCGAGTTTCCAGCCCAGATTGAACGCGTCCTGTAGGCAATAGTTCATGCCCATTCCGCTGGCGGGGTAGTGAATTCGGGCGGATTCGCCGACCAGGAATACTCGGTCGCTGCGGAATCGGGTCGCGATCCGCTGTGCGTCGGTGTAGCGGGAGGACGCCCGCAATCCGGGGATGCTCACGGTTTCGCCGAGGATCTGGCTTACGCATTCGGTCAGGCCGGCGAGGGTGACGGGGGCGGACTTGGGTTCGGTGCGGTCGTCACGGTGGACCATCACGAACCGTGTGAGTCCGGGACCGAAGGGAAACGTGGTGAGCCAGCCGTATTCGTTGTGCCCGACACGAAGTCCGCCCGGCCAGGGAAAAGCCATTTCGGCATCGGCGATGACGCCGGTGAACGTGGCATCGCGGCCCTCGAAGGCGATGTTCGTCAGTTTGCGGACCGCGCTGTGCCCACCGTCTGCGCCGACGACATACCGTGCACTGGACTGGCATGGGTGCCCGTCGGAGTCGAGGGAGGTGACCAGCACCCTGTCTGCGTCGTCGTACTGCAGGTCGACGACTTCCTGGTGGAACCGGATGTCGACACCCTTGTCGGTCGCCCAGTCGTGCAGGATCAGTTCGGTCTCGTGTTGCGGGAGGAACAGCGTGAACTGGAACCGTGAGTCGCGGGTCGTCCAGTCGATGGGGTGCATGCCGCCCCAGATGTGCCAGCTTTGAAAGGGGTGCGGATTGATCTCGCAGGTCCGGCTGATGAATCGGTCTGCGATGCCGCGGGCGTCGAAGAGTTCCAGCGGTCGCGGCAACAGTGTGCCCGCCCGCGACACCGGGTCGCTGCTGCGCTTTTCGAGGACGAGAACCTGCGCGCCGGTGGCCGCGATCTCCGCGGCGACGGTCAGCCCGGAGGGCCCGCCGCCGACTACGATCACGTCGACGTCATTGTCGGTCATGGTGTCTCCTTAGAGACGAGTCGTGCACCCGGACAGCAGTGCTCGACGTCGTTGGATATGTTTCGTTGGATGGGCATCGGGTCGATGAGGCCGACCCGGCGGGTGGGCTCAAGCGTCGTAGAGTCGGTCCGCGAACCAGTCGGCGACGATGACATGCTTTTCGTGCGAGTGGTTGTAGAGGCAGTGATCGCCGTCGGCCCACTCGTCGAACCGTTTGTCGACACTCGCGGCGCCGTCGTATAGCGCGCGTGCGCTCTCGATCAGGAACACTTGGTCCGGGGTGCCGTGCAGCACAAGCAATGGGCAGGTGAGGTTTTCGAGCAGAGCCGGTGTCAGCCGGAACTCCTCCATTGCCTCGCGGGCCTTCACGGGATCGTCGATCCCGGTGACCGCGGTGATCTTGGTGATGAAGCGGCGGTAGCGATCCAGGATTTCGGCAGGTCGCACGGTGCCACCGTTGACACAGCACGCCGCGACGCGGTCGTCGGTGGCTGCTGTCAGCGCAGCCAGGTAACCGCCCATGCTGTTGCCCCAGATGCCTACTGTCCCGGCGAGGCGCCGGTCGTCGAGCAGATGGTCGATCACCAGCGAATATGCCTGTGCGACATCAGAATCCATATACAAGCCCTGGACCAGGCGGGTCTCGCCCTGGCCCGGGCCGTCCACGAGGAACACCGCGACGTTGCGTTCGAGCAGGTATTGCGCGCCGACGTGGTACTCCTCGCGCCAGCCGTCGAATCCACCTGTGACGATGACGACCGGCGGAGCGGGGACATCCGGCGGTCGCAGCAACCAGCCACACACAGCGCCGTCGCGGTACGGAATCTCGACATGGTCGACCGCCGGCTCGCTGAGCGCACCCGCGCGTCCGAAGTGCTCGATCAGCAATCGATACATAGCCAGCTTGCGCGGGTCGTTGTCGGGCAGTGGAACTTGGCCTACCCGATAGCAGGCCGAGGAAAGCAGGTGCCACTGCCGTGCGCTCTTGGTATATCCCCGGGACAGAGCCACCGCGGCGCGCTGACCGTTGATCGCGCCGAGTTCAGCCGCGGCTTCCGCCCACGACTGCCCGGCGTCGACACGGGCGTACAGATCGACGACATCCGCGTAGTCCATGCCGTTGCCGGTGAGTCGTTGCAATGGCATGGCGCGTTTGTGCGCCTCGGCCTCGGCGCGCCACGCAGGCTCGGTCATCGAGCGACCTGTGCCGGAACGGCTACGTCGAGGCTCGTCTCGATTTGATCGACGAGCGAGGCGATCGCCGCGAGTTCATCGGTGGCCGCGAAGATGTAGAAGTCGGGCCGGTACAGGATGGCGACCACTCGGTGTTCGGCAAAGTAGTCGGCGTAATAGCCGTCGATATCGACGACCTCGCCACCGGATCCGGGTGCCGACAGCGTCACTACCTTGCCGCCGAGATGTTCCAGCACCGCGGTGCGATGGGCGTCGATGTCGACGTCACTGCCCGGCGCCAGCAGCAGGACCCAACCCGAGCCGAGCACGTCGTCGAATCGCCCGATGGTTTCCCCGATGGCGATGCGGCCTTGCGGGGCAAGGGTTCCCGCGATATCCGTACCGGCGTCGGTGCCGAGCAGCCCCGCCTCGATATGCGGGAAGGGCGGCGGCGGCGGTACATCGCCCCGACGGAAGGCTTCATCTCGTGCGGCCGCTGTGTCGGGATCGAACGTGCAGGAGACTCGCCCTGCCTCGATGGACATCCCGATCAACGTGGCCACGTGCGGTGCGCGCTCGGTGCGGTAGGAGTCCAGCACATTGGTGCCGCCGATGCCACGCATCGCGAGATCGAGGCGCCACGCGAGTGCCTTGGCGTCACGTACACCGGAGCACATGCCCTGCCCCATGAACGGCGGCATGACGTGCGCCGCGTCGCCGACGAGGAAGATCCGGCCGTCGTGCCAGCGATCGGCGAGCTTGGACTGAAAGGTGTAGATCGCCTGTCGAACGAGTTTCGCGTTCTTCTCGGTGACGCCATAGGGCGCCATCAACTCCCATGCCACCGCGGGGTTTTCCATCTGCGCGGCAGTTTCTCCCGGCAGCAGGGCGAATTCGAAGCGTCGATGGTTCTTGCCCAGCTGGAACAGACAATGCGGGCGTGCCGGATCGCAGATCTGGCCGTTGTCGAAGCCGAAATCGAGCGGCTCGAGCGGCTCCAGATCGCAGACCAGCCAGGTTTCGCGGAAACCGAAATCCTGCTGCCCCGCACCGATCTGGCCCCGGACGAAGCTGTTGGCGCCGTCCGCCCCGATCAGATACCGCCCCCGAACGATCCGGACATCGTTACCCAAGACCTTCTCGCCCTCGGCGCCCAGGTGCACCGAACGGAACTCCACCTCGACGTGGTCGGGGTGGCGTACCAGCGCGACGGCCTCCCATCCCTGATGGATGCTGACCGTGGGTAGCGCACGCACGGCGTCGTCGAGAGCCTCCTCGATCAGAGGTTGGTACATGATGTAGTCCGACGGCCAACCGGAGATGCCGTCACGGTCCCAGTCGAAGGTGATCAGTGTTTCGCCCGCGGCGTTGCGGAACACGTACTTGGTCGCGCGAAACATGTCCTCTTCCAAGCGTTCGGCGATGCCGAGCGATTGGAAGATCCGCATGATCTCGTGGTCGATGTGCCCTGCCCTGGCCCGCCCGTACAGCGTGGGCCAGCGCTCGAACACTGCCACCGAGTACCCGGCCTTGCCGAGCAACCCGGCCATGGTCTGGCCGACCGGGCCGTAACCGACCTGTACGAAGTCGTGAATTTCTTGCTGGGACATCATCGTCTCCTGGATGGATGAATCGGGATCAGCCGACGTGGTGTGCGCCGGTCATCAGCGCGGCCAGGTCTTCGGGATGCAGAAACGACGGCGGCGGTGGCGGTCCCCAGTTGAACAAGCCTTTAGCGCCTTCGAAGGCTTGCGGCGTCCACAGTTGGTCATCGACGATGCAGTCCATGTCGGAGTAGTACTCGGAGAAATTGCCCGCCGGATCTTTCAAGTACCAGAAGAAGTTCGATCCCGCGTGGTGGCGGCCGAGCCCCCATACGTGCCGTTCGGGGTTGCCTTCCAACATGGCGGTCGCGCCGCGCCCGACGTCGTCGATGTCGTCGACCTGCCAGGAGGTGTGGTGGAGGAAGTTGACCGGTGCCTTCAATACGAGCACGTTGTGGTGATCAGTCGAGCACCGCAGAAACGCCCCGTGGCCCTTGATCTCGTCGGAGAGCTTGAACCCCAGTCCGTCGGTGAAGAATCGGCGGGTGGCATCGAAGTCGATCGTGCCGATCACGACATGGCCGAGTTTGCGCGGACGTACCGGATCTTCCCGCAAGACACCAGGGGCGCGGAGGTTACTACGTTCGATCCGGCCGGGTCCGTTGTAGGCGGTGGCGGGTTGCACCGACTGCGCCAGCCGGTCGTCGACTCGAATAACCGCCCGGAAGCCGGCGACCGGTTCCAGCGCGGTGACGGACCCACTCGTCAGGTCCACCGGCAGTCCGAGCCCCCGCAACCGGATGGCTGCCGCGGCGATATCGTCGGAATCGTCGGCACCGATCACGATCTCGACCAGGCGGCGACTAGGTGCGGTGACTAGCCGCAACTGGTCACCGGCGTCTCGGGTCGCCAGCCAGCCGTCGTCGGCGGGGGCGAGGCCGAATTCGGTGTAATAGTCCCGAGTGGTCGTCGGGTCCGGAACCCCGATGGTGACCGAGGACAGTCGATGCAGCGCCATTGCCTGCTCCTTCGAAACGTTGTGCGGTCAGTGACCGGCGACCAGGAGGTGCCGCATCTCGCCGACGCCACGGACATAGCTGGTCAATTCGTCGTTCGGTGCGAGAAACCGTTCGGGAGTGCGCCCTAGACCGACGCCGGCGGGAGTGCCGGTAAAGATGACATCGCCCGGCAGCAACGGCGTGATCGCCGACAGGCGTGCGATCAGTTCCGGCACCGGGAAGACCATGTCGGAGGTCTTGCCCTTCTGCATCTGTTCGCCGTTGATCAGGCAGCCCAGTTCGAGGTCGTCGGGGTTGTCGAATTCGTCCGGGGTGACCAGCAGTGGGCCGATCGGGCCGAACCCGGGATGCGATTTGCCCATGCTGAACTGCGGGGCAGGGCCCACGCGCTGGCGGTCACGCTCGGAAAGATCCTGTCCTACCGACACGCCCGCTACGTAACGCCAGGCGTTGTCGGCCGGGACACGGTGTGCTTCGCGGCCGATCACGACCACGAGCTCGACTTCCCAGTCGACCTTCCCCTCGGGGAGCTCGATGGTGCCGTACGGGCCGGCGAGTGAGGTCACGAACTTGGTGAAGACCGGTGGTTCCTCGGGCACAGCGAAAGATGACTCGGCTGCGTGATCGGCATAGTTCAGTCCGATCGCGAAGACCTGACGCGGCTGTGGCGCCGGATTGCCGAACGCCGACGAGGGGATATCGGCGAGTGGTCGACCCGAGTCGGTGACGGTGGAGCAGAAGGTGACCAGTTCGTCCCACCGGCCATAGGCTTCCTGCATCGTCGAGCTGAACCGGTCCGAGCTCGCCTGCGCGATATCCACGACGGTGTCGGATGCCGTGACCAGTGATAGTCGGTCGGAGATGTTGGCGAATCGCACGATGCGTGCTCCCTGGTTCAGGGGGAGGGCTATGCCATCCCCGCGCGTTGTTGTGCCTTGAGTCACTTTCGAAAGTAGCAACCTTGTTTCGATAGTTCAAGTGGCTTTCGTAAAACTGGCACGTGTTGCCGCGGGGTTGCGGGTAACCCTGGGTCTCCAGGTTCGCTCGGCGCCGGGGATGTGGACAGGTTACTTTCGAAACTATCGATCGAGTTTCGATACCTTAATGGTGTTTCGTATGGTGCTACCGTGGTCGCATGGTGAAGAGCAGCGGAACGACTCGCACAGACGGCGTCTACCAGGCGCTGCGGGCCGACATTCTCGGTGGGCGGCTGATTCCTGGGGCGCGGCTGAAGTTTCCGGAGCTGTCGGAGCGCTACAAGGCGAGCGTGGGTGCCACGCGCGAGGCACTGACAAAACTGGCGGCCGAGGGATTGGTAACGACGAAGGCCCATCAGGGTTACCTCGTACGGCCGCTGTCGCATCAGGATCTGGCCGATCTGACCACTGCTCGCGTCGAGATCGAATCCCTGGTGCTGAAGCTGTCGGTGCTCGACGGCGACATGCACTGGGAGGCGGATGCCCTTGCCGCACACCACCTTCTGGAACGAGCGCAGTTCCGAGACCCTGCTGACCCGAATCATCCGACCGATGAGTGGTCGACAGCGCACGTCGCATTCCACAATGCCCTCTTGGCCGGCTGTGGCAACCGCCGGTTGCTCGACACCGCGCAAGCGCTGCGTCAAGAGGCCGAGCTCTACCTGCAATGGTCGGTGTCCTTCGGCAACGAACCGGACCGCGACCTGGCGGGCGAGCACCGCGCGCTGCTGGACGCCGCCTTGTCCCGCAAGGCCGACCTCGCGCAGGAACTTTTGCGCGATCACATCGCACACACCGCCCAACTGCTGATCAGTTGTGCACTGGATGAACCGAATTCGGCGGTGGTCGAGCCCCGGTAGGAAGTCCCACACCAAGGGGCAAGACTGTGGTCGGTGGGGGCTGGCCGTTCACGAGATCGGTTCGGCGTCCAAGAGTACGAACAGCACTCGGCAGGCTCGGTCCGAGCGATTCACCCATCCGTGATTGGTTCCCCGCTGTATCAAGACGTCGCCAGCGTGCATCAATGTCGAGTCGTCGTCCATGACAGCGTAGATCTCGCCCTCGATGATATAGGCGTAGTCCAGCGACGCGGTGCGGTGCATGTCGGGTGCGGATTCAGTTTCCGCCGGGGGGAAGTCGACAATTCGCAAGACGGTGCCTCTGTCGGGTGGTTCGAGCGGGACGGCTGCGATGACAGGGTCTGCGTACTCGCTGGTGTTGTCGGGAGCGCCACGGTGCAACCACAGGTTGGTCGTCTCGACGCCGCGGGTCAGTTGCGGCCGGGCTTTGCCGTCGGCAACGAAGACTGCTCTGCCGGCCTTGTCGTGACCAGTGACGATTCGCCGAATGTCAGACATGAGTTGTTGCCTCCTATTTCGTTCGCTGCCACAGGATGTAGCTCGCCAGCGGCTCGCCGCCGAAGTTCATCGGTGGAGTGTCGAGTTTGAGCGTGTCTGCTTCGAACACGCACGTGCGTCGCAGGTCCCGGCCGACGAAGTTGGGAAACGTGGAGAACTGCACGTGGTGGATGACGGTGCCGGCCGTTTCATCGACGTCGAATGTCCCGCAGTAGTTGATGATCGACTCGTAGGCCCTGCGCTTCTCCGTCGCTGTGCCACCATCGAGCGAGTCGTCGATGAACGGCGCACGGTCCACGGCGGACAGGGTCGTGCTCATCAGCCCGCCGTCTGTGTAGAACAGCAGGCCTCCGCAGGCTTCGACTGGACCCAGTGGCGGGTCAAGTGCTTCGCCTCCACGAAAGATCCTCCAGTCGATCATCTTCCAGCTCCCCACGAGCTGCTGGCGGACTGTGGTCATTCGATCTCCTCGGTCGGTCATGTCGGTTGGTGCACTTCGGCGGTACCAAACATTCGAGCAGAAGCTTCTCATGCGAAAATCTATTGATGTGTCGAATATCGCGTGATACTTTCGAAAGTGATTCGGGACACATCAACGGCCCTCTCCTGGACGCCCGCGGCGACTGTGCACCACGACCGCTCTTGGAAGGTGATGCTCAGCCGCGGCGCAAGTCGTCGCGATGCTGAAGGTGCGCGCTCTGCTCAGTCGAAGCGCTGACGCTGTCCGGACCCGAATCCTCTGCTCTGTTCTGGGAAGGACACCTCTGCGATGACGCAGCCCACCGACCGCCTGGCAGCCTCAACTCCCCGCTGGGCGTTGCCCATCGGCGTGTTGATCCTTTTCATAGATGGCTACGACCTATTCGTCCTCGGGGCGGTCGGTCCATCGCTGCTCGACTACTCCGACTGGGACGTCAGTTCGTCCACGCTCGGGCTACTCGGCAGTGTGACCGCGCTCGGCATGCCGTTAGGAGCGTTCGTCGCGGGCCGTGCGAGCGACACCTGGGGGCGCAGGATTCCGATCACGGTGTTCCTGACGTGGGTTTCGGGCTGCATGATTATCACCGGTCTGGCACCCAACCTCACGGTCTTCGGCGTCGGCCGTTTCCTGACCGGAATCGGGCTGGGAGCTCTGACGCCATTGGTGGTGGCCTTCGTAGCCGATTGGGCAGCACCGGCACGTCGTAGCTTGCATGTCGGTACCGCTCTGACCGGAATCGCCGTCGGCGGGATGGTGGCCGCGTCCGTTGGCCGGGCGGTGCTGCCCGACCTGCATTTCCAGTGGTTGTTCCTGGTTGGGGTACTGCCATTTGCACTCGTTCCGCTGTGTTGGAAGCTGATCCCGGCGGGATTGCCGACCGACGACCGGGCGAACACGCTGGAAACTTCACTGCCCGAGACGACACCACTGCGGGACGTGTTCGCACCCCGAGTGCGTGCCGCCACCTTGCTGTTCGCGACCGCCGGATTCTTCGGCCTGGTGCTGGTATACGGCGCCAGCACGTGGCTACCGACACTGATGATCCGCGCGGGGTACGACCTGCATTCCGCGTTGGAGTTCACCATCGCATTCAATGGTGGTGCGATCGTCGGAACGCTGGCCGCCACGGTCTTGGCGGATCGTGGCGGCCATATCAAGGCCATCACGGTCGTGTCGTTCCTCTGTGCCGCGATCGCCATGTTGGCGTTGAGCACACACCAATCGAGATGGCTGGTGCTGGCGATGTCGGCGGTAGCGGGACTGGGCGCGCTCGGCACGCAGAACTTGATCAACGCCTATGTCAGCCAGTATTACCCAGCCCGGCTGCGTGGCACGGCGCTCGGTGTGAGCCTGGGCCTCGGTCGACTGGGCTCGATCGTCGGGCCGAGCTATCTCACGCTCGTCACCGTCCTCATCGTCGCGCCCGGCGCGGGCTTCTACGGGTTCGTCATTCCCGCTGTCCTCGGCGCCGTCGCCATCAGCCTTGTACCCGTTCGCCGTCGCGCGCAGCAGCAACCACAACGGACGACAGGCGAACTTGCCGTGGAAACGCCTTGAAACACAATGCATTTGGAGACCGTCATGAATTCGATGAGACCGAAGACGTACACCACTGACGTCGTGATCGCCGGCGCCGGACCGGTCGGCCTGACATTGGCCCATGAACTGGGGCAGCGTGGTATCGCCTGCGTTGTCATCGAGCCCCGCATCGTGGCGGGGGCCGCGTCGCCGCGGTGTAAACAGATCAACCCCGTGTCGATGGCCACCTATCGTCGGCTCGGCGTCGCGGACGCCATTCGCGCCAACGCGCGCCTGCCCTTCGGCTGGTCGGATTCCGCGGTCTTCTGCACCAGCCTCACCGGACACACCATCGAACGCTTCGACGGCGTCTTCGCGCTCTCGGATATCCAGCGCGACGCTCTTGCCGAACCTGCTCAATGGTGTGCACAGAACCGGCTCGAAGAAGCACTCCGAGACAGCCTGGGCGTCCGCCAGTCGGTGACGACCTGGTGGGGATACGCACTCGACGAGCTACGTCAGGATGATTCCGGAGTCGACGCCGTCGCTGTCGGCCCAGGTGGGGAGCGTCGGCAGATCCGCGCCAAGTACCTCGTCGGTGCGGACGGCAGCCGTAGCCGCGTGCGCCACGAGATCGGTGCTCAGCTCTCCGGCCGCGGCCACGAGGTGCAAAACGTCCAAGTCATCTTCGACGCCCCGGAACTCTCGCAAAGGCACCCGCAAGGCCGCGCCGTGCAGTACTGGGTGGTCAATTCCGAAACCAACGGACTCATGGGGACGTTGGACACCGAAGACACCTGGTGGGCCATCATCGTCGATGCGCCACCCGATCTCACCGAGGAATCTGCCCGCCGCGCCGTTCACGCCATGATCGGCGAAGAATTCCCGATCAGCATCCGCAGCCTGGACCCCTGGCAAGCTCGGATGCTCGTCGCCGATACGTATCGAAGCGGTCGCTGCTTCTTGGCCGGCGACGCCGCACACCAGAACCCGCCCTGGGGTGGATTCGGCGCGAACACCGGCATCGGCGATGCTGTCGATCTCGGTTGGAAGTTGACCGCTGCCATCGAGGGTTGGGCAGGTCCACATCTGCTCGATTCCTACGAGTTCGAACGCCGACCTATGGCACTGCGTGCGATCGCCGAGGCCGAGCGCAACATGCAGGTACTCACCGGCGAGCTGGTCCAGCCCGGGCTCAACGGGGACAGCGACGATGGCATACAAGCCCGGCTGAAGACTGCGGAGTTGATCCGGCAAACCAAAACTGCCGAAATGTACACCCTCGGTTTCGTACTCGGAGCGACCTACCAGGACTCGCCGATGATCGACTCACCGAACACGATCGTGGACCAGGGCCCGACGTCCAACTATCGACCATCCGGAACACCAGGATCCCGGCTGCCGCATCTGTGGCTGGATCGCAGTCGGTCGCTATACGACGTCCTCGGACCGGGTTACACCCTGCTCGAGATCGCCGCGCCTGCCGTACCGGAATGGGACGCCGCCGCGCAACAGCGGCGACTCCCGTTCACCCGATATCGGCTACACCGACCTGACCTGCACGGCTACTTCGGTGCTCGATTCGTTCTGGTTCGCCCCGATCTTCATATCGCGTGGCGAGGCGACACCACCCCGAACGCAGGTTCGGTACTGGACCGGGCTCGGGGTTTCTGACCCGACGGCTCTCGAAACGTTCCACTCGGAGTGCAAGCAGCTCGGCCGACCTGGACCGATTGACATCGCACCAAACAAATACTTCGTCCGATGCGCGTGCTGGCTGGGGCGACGTTCAGGCGCGGCCGAAAGACCGTGCAACACCATTCAGAGAAAGTAGTCATGATGAGGAAAGTTTTGGCAGGGTCGGCGTTGCTCGCCACCGCCATCTGCGTGAGCGCGGGCGCTGCTTCGGCGGTGCCGGGTAACCAGTCGACCGTGAATTACACGCTGAGCGCGACTGATCGGTCCACCCTGATCAGTACCGACGCGGGTTCGATCACTGCTGATGACGGGGTTCTTGCGATCAAGGCAGCGAACGGGGCGGTGCTCGGTGGAACCGAGTTGTCGTTCAGGGTCGATGATTTCGAGTTTCCCATTGCTGCGGAGGTCAAGGACCGGACCGCGACTTTGACCCCGCAGTTCGACGTGGCGCACGCTGTTTACAAGCCGGTCGCGTTGCCGTATGAGAACCAGGCGCCGTGGAAGTCGGAGTACGAGCGTGAGCAGGCGGCGTGGTCTCGGTTGACCAGCACTATCGCGTTGGGTGCCTCGGTCGGGACCACGGTCGGTGGTCTTGGTGGTGCGGCGATCGGTTGTGTGCTCGGTGGTATCGCCGGTGCGACTGTTGCTTCGGCCACGATTATCGGTCTATTCGGTGCGTTCATTCCGGCTGCTGCGGTTGGTTGTATCGGTGGGATTGTGGCGATCGGAGCGATCGGGACGGTGTTGGGTCAGCTGTTCGTGACTGCTCCGGTCGCGATTATGGCTGCGGTGCAATATTTTACGACGATCAACGCCCCAGCCCCGGTCCCCACGAAGTGAGAAACAGCCCTGCGGCACGGCCAGGTTAGCCGTGCCGCAGGGCTGTTCAATCGCAGTCGGACGCTTCATCGGGTCGACTGGTCGTTCCTGTCGACCGCTGCGGGACCACCACGCGATGGTCGCCAAGTCCGGTCTGTCGCAGCTACGTCACGGCCGGGAGATGCCGCATGCCTCGAAGGCTGCCTTGGCCGACGCGATCTGCTCGTCCGAAGGTTTGCCCTCCCGTCGGTTCCCACGACTGAAACCGGCGTCGCTGAGACACTGCTTCTGCTCATCGGTGAGCTGGGGCCGCTCGGGCATGGGGATCCCGCATGCGGCCAGCGCCGCCTGGATCGCATCGATCTGTTGCTGAGAGTGCTTGCCGTCCGGCCGGTTTTCCCGGCTGAGGCCCTGGCCGGCCAGGCACTGCTTCTGCTCATCGGTGAGCTGGGCATGGTGGCCCTTCCCTTCGCCCGGCGCGGCCGATGCGGATCCGGCGCCCAGACCTGCAGACAGAGCCATCCCCATCATGGCGATGGCCACGAACGAATTGCGGACGATACGCATACCGACGATTCCTTTCCTCGACTCAGTCGCCGCGAACGCGGCGACTGCCTGAGTCTCGACGGCGCGGCTGGCGGGCTCTCGAGGAGTTCCTTGCGGTTTCCTGGGCACCGGTTCACAGGAGATCGCCAGGAAACCTCGAGCCACCTCACACCGTCGACGGGCATCCTGTCGCTATGCCCGCGACACCGACGCCACTGCCCGCAGGCGAGTCATCGTCGACGCCACCGCGGGTCCTCGTGGTCGACGACGAAGAGAACATCGCCTATCTGGTCGGCACCGGTTTGCGCATGGCCGGGTGCACGGTGGAGATCGCGTCGACCGGCCGGGAAGCGCTGGCGCTGGCGGACAGCTATCGTCCGGACGCGATCGTGCTCGACATCATGCTGCCCGACGACGACGGCTACGTGGTCCTGACCAAACTGCGCGGTCGCGGATGCGACGCACCGGTGCTGTTCCTGGCCGCGCGATCCGATACCGCCGAACGAGTCCGCGGATTGACCAGCGGCGGTGACGATTACATCGTCAAACCGTTCGTCCTGGAAGAAGTTGTCGCCCGCGTCCAGGTCGCGCTGCGCAGGAGGGGCGCGATCACCGAACTACCCGCGCAATGGCGGGTGGCAGATCTGGTGCTCGACGACGAAGCACACCGCGTGTGGCGGGGTGACGAGGAAATACATCTGACGGTCACCGAATTCACCCTGCTGCGATGTCTCATCACCAACGTCGGCCGAGTGGTCACCCGAGCACGGATTCTGGATCATGTGTGGCAGTACAACTTCGACGGCGAGTCCGCTGTCATCGAAACATTCATCAGCAGCCTGCGTAAGAAGATCGACCGCGGCGGCCCGAAGCTCATCCACACCGTGCGCGGGGTGGGTTACTGCATCCGGGACGTCTGATGTCGCTGGCGAGGCGGCTGACCCTGGCGCTCATCGCATTGACCCTGACCATGCTGGCCGCCGGTGGCGCGGTTGTCGTGATCCAGCGCCACTACCTCGTCCAGCAACTCGACACCCGACTGTCGCAACTGGCACAGAATCCGATGGTGCCGTTATTGCTGAGCCAGCGGTCGAGACAGGTCAGCAGGTTCCCAGCCGCATTCGCCGACATCTACCTCGGCATTCGCAACGCCGACGGCACACTCACCACTATTCAGGCACCCACTGACGACCCGAGCGTGGAGCCGAATCTGCAAGGCATGCAGTCACTTCCCGTGCCGTCAGGTCGCCCGACCACGGCGGGAGTCGCGTCGGAGATGCGGGTGATGACAATCGAATCCTTCGGTGCCACCGCGGTCATCGGGATCTCGGCCCAGAACGCACGCGATGCGACGTCGCGGTTGATCCTCGCACTGGCGGCGGCCGGTGTCATCATCGGACTGGTTGTCGGTTCGGTCGTCTGGTGGGTGCATCGGCTCGGCTTGGCGCCCATCGCGCGGATGACAGAGGCTGCCGATGCGATCGCCGCCGGAGCCACAGATCGTCGTGTCGAGGCGTACCGGCCGGGGACCGAGGCTGCCCGGTTGAGTCAGGCGTTGAACACCATGATCGACACCATTCAGGCCACCGAGGACCGGATGCGGCGATTCGTCGCCGACGCATCCCACGAACTCCGCACGCCACTGACAACCTTGCGCGGATACTCCGCCCTGTACTCGTCCGACGGGCCCGTCGATACGGACGGGGCTCAAGACGCGGTGCGTCGAATCAACGACGAAGCCCGTCGAATGGCGGGGATCGTAGAAGCACTGCTGGACCTGAACGATCTGGACGAGCACGGCATCGCCGATCGTGGACTGGTCGACGTCGTGCCTCTCGTCGCGGCTGTCGTCGACGATCTGCATGTCATCCAGCCCGAGCGCTGCATTCGTGTCGAAATTCCGAAATCCCTTTGTGTCACCGCAGTTTCGGATCGGGTGGTCCAAGCAGTGCTGTCGCTGGCTACGAACGCGCTGCGGCACACCCCCAGTGATGCCACGATTACCATCCGCGTCATCGGAATCGACAATTCGGTAAGGATCTCGGTCGATGACACCGGGCGGGGTATCGCGCCCGAGCACCTCCCGCATTTGTTCGACAGGTTCTATCGAGCCGACAGCGGCCGGGCGCGCAGTCGGGGCGGCAATGGTCTGGGTTTGGCGATCGTCGCCGCGATCATGCACGCGCACAACGGTACTTTTGGAGTCGACGCCCAGCTGGGTCGCGGTAGCAGCTTCTGGATCGAATTCCCCCGAGGTATCCCGGAATGCGGCGATGTCGGTCAGCGTGGTCGTTCAACGCGCACCAGGCCCGACGCGATCACTACCAGTTGAGTACGGTGGCGGACAGCCCAGTTTTCGTCATCGCCCGCTGGACCTGAGTGCGTGCGGTCAGCGGGGCTCACCTACCTCTGTTCGGCTCGGGTCGATTCTTCACCTACTCGGCGTCCGCGTCGAAGGTCTGTTGCACGATGCGCATGGCTGAAAGTGCTGCGGGGGCACCGCAATACCCGGCGGTGTGGATGATCGATTCGACGATCTCTTCGCGCGTGAGGCCATTGGTGAGTGCGCCACGTACATGGCCGGCGAGCTCCTCGTGCGCTCGCAGCGCAGTCAGCATCCCGAGATTGAGCAGACTGCGGCTGCGGCGGTCCAGTCCGGGGCGAGTCCACACCGCGCCCCAGACGTGTTCGGTGACGAACCGCTGCAGTTCGGCCGATTCGGTTCCCTCGGTCAGGGCCAGCGCCTGGTCGACGAACGAATCGCCCATCACCTCCCGGCGAACCGACATGCCTGTCTCCGACAGCGCGGATTCGTGTTGGGGGCTATCGGCAAACGGCACTGCTACCTCCTGGTGGCATAGGGCGAGTTCTCAGCCGAGGACTGTACCGATGGTCAGTGGCGATCCGGTGGCGCGGCGCACTTGCTCGACGCTCACCCCGGGCGCGGTCTCGCGCAGAATCACCTGGCCTTCGGCGATGTCGAGCACAGCGATGTCGGTGATCACCCGCTGCACAACAGCTTGGCCGGTGAGGGGCAGGGTGCACGTGTCGACGATCTTGGGTGAGCCGTCGCGGGTGGTGTGCTCCATCAGCACGATCACTCGGCGGGCTCCGTGTACGAGGTCCATCGCGCCGCCCATGCCTTTGACCATCGCGCCGGGCACCATCCAGTTCGCTAGATCACCGGTTCGCGAGACCTGCATTCCGCCTAGTACCGCGGTGTCGATGTGTCCGCCTCGGATCATGCCGAACGAGAGCGCCGAGTCGAAGAACGATGCACCGGGTTCGACCGTCACGGTCTCTTTGCCCGCGTTGATCAGATCGGCGTCGACGTCGTCCTCCGCCGGGTAGGGGCCGGTACCGAGGATGCCGTTCTCGCTGTGCAGCACCACCGCTACTCCGTCGGGTAGGTGGTTCGGGATCAGAGTGGGCAGGCCGATGCCGAGATTGACGTACTCCCCGGGTGAGAGCTCCTGTGCCGCGCGGGCGGCCATTTCTGTGCGGGTCCAGCTCATCGGGTGGTCTCCTGTCGAACGGTCCGCTTCTCGATTCGTTTGTCCTGGGCGCCGGTGTGCACGATCCGCTGGACGAACACCCCCGGGAGATGAACGTGTGCTGGGTCGAGTTCACCGGCCGGGACGAGCCGCTCGACCTGGGCGATGGTGATCCGACCGGCCATCGCGACCAGTGGGTTGAAGTTCAGGGCCGACTTCTCGAAAATCAGGTTTCCCTCGGTGTCGCCGAGGGCGGCGTGAACGAGGGCGAAATCGGCGACGATGCATTCTTCGAGGACGTAGCGGCGGTGTCCGAACTCCCGGACTTCCTTCGGCGGCGAGGCCAGCGCCACCGACCCATCCGGTGCGTAACGCCACGGGAGGCCGCCGTCGCTGATCGGGGTCCCGACACCGGCTGGGGTGTAGAAGGCGGGTATGCCCGCTCCGCCGGCGCGAAGGCGCTCGGCGAGGGTTCCCTGCGGGATCAGTTCCACCTCTAGCTCGCCGCCGAGGTACTGGCGCGCGAACTCCTTGTTCTCACCCACATACGAGGCGGTCACCCGTGCGATTCTCCCGGCCGACAACAAGATTCCCAGGCCGTAGTCGTCGACGCCGCAGTTGTTGGAGAACACTGCGAAGTCGGTGGCTCTGCCCTCGGTGATCGCCGCGATCAGTGCGTCCGGGACACCACACAAACCGAACCCGCCGACTGCCAACGTCGCCCCTGAGCCGATATCGGCTACGGCGGCGACTGCCGTATCCACCACTTTCGAGTTCATCCGGGACTCGCCTTTCATCTAACCGTCCATTCTTTGGACGTCTGTTTCCTTCGTGCCTACACAACACTCCGGCGCTTCATACTGGCAAGATGGATATCCATGGGAGGTGAAATTGCTCGGCGAGTGGACAGGTTGGTGGTATGTCGTCCATTGAATGGACGTAGGATGCGGGCGTGAGTGGAGAGCTGAATCCATCTGTGCTCGGGCGCGCGGCGTCGCTGCTGCGTGCGATTGCGGCCGGCGGTGATGTGGGAGTGTCGACCAGTGATCTGGCACGGCGGGCCGATCTCGCGAGGCCTACCGCGCATCGGTTGCTCTCTTCGCTGGCCGAGGAAGGTTTTCTCGACCGCGACGTGGGCTCGGGTCTGTGGTTTCTCGGACCGGAACTGTTTCTCATGGGCTCGCTCGCGGCGGAGCGTTACGACATCATCGACGTGGCTCGTCCTGTGCTGCGTGAGCTGGCCCGCGAGACCGGGGAAAGTGCGTTCCTGTCCGCCCGGCGCGGCGACGAGACAGTGTGCCTGGCGGGCGAGGAAGGCAGCTTTCCGCTGCGCTCGCACGTGCTGCACGTCGGCATTCGGTTCCCGCTCGGTGTCGCCTCGGCAGGCCTGGCGATTCTCGCCCATCTACCCGACCGTGACATCGAGGACTACCTCGGCCGCACGGACCTGAGTGCGCAATGGGGTGCGAGTCATGCTCGTGACGAGCTCGTTCCGCGTATGGACGCGATCCGAGAATCCGGCTGGTGCGTGAACCCGGGCCTGCTTGTCGAGGGAAGCTGGGGGATGGCAGCGGCGGTGTTCGACCGCCGCGACGAACCCCGGTGGGCTTTGAGCCTGACCGGGGTCGAGAGTCGGTTCCGCGCCGAGCGTCACGACGTGCTGGGTACGCTGTTGCTCCGCCACGCCCACGCACTCTCCGTTGCGCTGAGCCGTCGCGGGTCCGGATCATCTACTCGATGAATCTGCTGATTGCGCCGCGTCCCGAACCGTTTCGTGAAAAGCCCTGGTGCTGAGCACTATTGGGTCCTGACGGGTAGCTTCTGAACAACTGGAACGCGCGCCAGGCGGTCGCAGGTTCAAATCCTGTCAGCCCGACAGTAGAAACCCTCTCTGACCTGGGTCGGAGGGGGTTTTTCTGTGCCTGGAGATTTGACGTGGTTTGCCGATTTCTCACAGAAACCCCACAGTTTCGATTCTGATCGTTCGTCCAGTAGGGCCTCGATGGCTCTCTCGCGGCCCACGTTTTCCCCGGTCGGCTGTCGTTGGATATACACATCATCGGCGGGGTGCATGCGCCGACGGTGACGCGGGGTAAAGCGCTCTGGCGGCAGTTCCCGCCTAGTTGTCGAGTGATGCCTGGCGACGGCCCACTTCGAAGGGTGATTAGGTCAACCGGAGGTGACATCGTGAGGTGACCTGCGGCCATCGTGCAGCGGGGAGTGTGACACGTTGGCGGGTCGGCGCGCGGGACAGATCGGGTCGTTGCTGGTCGCGGTGCCTGATGATCGTGGCAGTCTCGAGTACGCCGGTAGTGTGGGGGCCGGCGCCGCGATGCTCATCGATCTGCGTGAACGCCTGGTACCGCTGCAACAGTCGGACCCGCCGATTCCTGGCCTCGGACCCACCCCGGACGGAGTGGTGTGGGTCCGGCCCGCGCTGATCGGGGAGGTGGCGTTCACCGAATGGACCGGCGACGGCCGGTTGTGGCATCCCAGCTTATGTAAGTGGTTTGAGACTGACCGTTGACCGCTGGCTGGGCGGTGTTGCGGGAGTCAGCCGGGGGCTTCCGGGACGTGATGATGGCCAGTCGGGCGAGATCCGATCACACGGCGCGCAACCCACGCGCGGCGAGGCCGGGTGTTCACCGCCGCCAGCCACTGACCAACTTGGGCGTTGAAATCGGTTGGGCCGGTGAATGTTCGGCCGGGCAAGAAGGAACGTTTTGGGTAGTCGCGGGCCCGCTCGATGATGCCCTTCGCTTCGGGGTCATCGGGCCGGCAAATGACGACTTTCGTTCCCAAAGTTCCTCGGAATGCGTGACATTCGATGGTGAGCTCGCTGCGCCCATCACGCCACCGCCTGATCGCGCCTTCACCATCCCACACCAGCACTCGCGGCACCACACCCAACCGTCCGATCAACGTCCACCACCCCGCGAACAGGTCCTCGGCGTGACGGCTCGGGATCAGCACCACGGAGCGCCACCTCGAATACCCCATCGACGATGGTAGGGAATCGCCGACATGGATCGCCGACGAGCGCCTGAGCTCCGACACAGATCACAGGCCGCAGCCGGGCGCACGATGCCGGTCGGCACGCTGGAGGGGAAGAGGTCACCATTCACCCAAATCATTGCCCAGCGTAAGGAAAATCGGTGTGTGGGAGGGCTTGCGGCAGTAATGTCGGAGGCTCTTCGGGGAAGCGCGGACCAACCTCGCTGCAGGTGTGTCATCGGAACTTGGTGGGAGGGGCGATGGTTGGTAGGGCGCTGGCGTTCCTGGTCGGGGCCAGACTGGTGGTGTTCGCGCTGGCGCATGCCGTGGATCCGTTTCACCAGACGCGTGAGTATCGGCATCAGGTGGCATGTGAGAAGAGTGCAGGCAGCTGCTTCGACGAAGAGATCGTCACTATCATCGAGAAAGATACGTCCACTACGACTTCCACCCACTTCAACAGCGATGGAACCACCAGCACGACCACGACGAATCACCTCACGATCAGGTGGATGCGCGACGGGACGCAGCACTCGCACGACGTGAACGGCGAACTCTTCGCCAAGGCCCGGGAAGGTGGGCAGGCGACACTGCGGACGTGGCAGGGACAGGTCGTCGGCGTCGTCATCGACGGGCAGTCCGATTCCTACAATCCGCGTCAGACCGGGCGTCTGGGGTGGTGGCTGTGGCTGGTGTTCGTGGGGGTCGGGCTGGCGTTGGTAGGGATATTCGAGCCGGTGGGGGTGTTCATGGGGGCGTTCCGGCTGGGTGCGTGGGCTTTCGCCGGAGCCGTGCCGCTCGGAGTGTTCGTGCCGACTCTGCTTGCCAACGGGATGGAGCCGAATTTCGGGTTCTTCGTCCTGGCGGGGGTCACGGTGCTGTTCACCGGGGCCGGGATGACGATGCTGGTCACCTCGGTTCGCGACTGAGCTTTCTACGACCGGAGAGCAGATGTGTCGGCGTCGATGTTCGTCAACCTGCTCGCGCCGGCGCGAGACCGCATCGACATCCCGGTCTATGCGGTGGTCTTCCTCCATGAGGCGTATCCGCGGCTCAACGATCTGTTGACCGAACGCGCCGAAGCGGGTTTCGCGTTGGGGATCGCGGTGGGCGACGCCGACAGCGCTAACGTCCAACAACGTGGCATGGAAGAAAGATTCGGGCACGGCATCGAATCACGCTGTCGTCTGGCCTTGATGCATTATCGGGCGTTGGAATCAACGCCGGGCATCGAGCTGCGGACCCACGACACGACGCTCTATAACAGCATCTTTCGCGCCGACGACGAAATGTATGTCAATGCCCACGTGTGGGGTGTGAACGCATACGGTGCACCCGTGTGGCAGCTGCGCCGTACCGTCGACGGTGGCCTGTTCGGCACCTACACCGCCAGTTTCAACGCGGTCTGGCAAACCGGCCGACCGGTGAAAGGCTGAGCCGATGGCGCGTACCGAATACTATGACGACCCAGCCGCGCCGGAGCCGAACAGCCTTGTTGTCGCGGCGTCCGCAGTGGTGTGCGACGACGTCGGTCGTATCCTGCTGCAACGCCGCACCGACAGCGATCTGTGGGCATTACCGGGCGGCGGGATGGAAATGACCGACAGTCTGCCCGGCTGCGCGGTGCGAGAGGTCAAGGAAGAGACCGGACTCGACATCGAAATCACCGGTCTCGTCGGAACTTACACCGATCCGCGTCACGTGATCGCCTACAGCGACGGTGAGGTGCGGCGCCAGTTCAACGTGTGCTTCCTGGCTCGCATCATTGGGGGCGACCTCGCCATCCCCGACGAGTCCACAGAGCTGAGGTTCGTAGTCCCCTCCGTACTGGACAGCCTCGACATGCACCACACGCAGCGGCTCAGGCTGATCCACTACCTCGAGGGGCGAAGCGCGCCATATCTTGGCTGACGATTCGGCGACAACCGCGCGTGAGTGCGTCAGATGGCCGCGCGCATTGCTCGCGACGGTTGAAGCTGCGCGTGTCAGCTGCCCGACCTCGCCACCTGTGGGTGTGACCGGTGCGCGCGGGTCAGTTCGTGCGGCCCTCGGACGTGACCGC
The DNA here is from genome assembly GCF_053608825.1 of Nocardia sp. NPDC055002. Lineage (NCBI taxonomy): Bacteria > Bacillati > Actinomycetota > Actinomycetes > Mycobacteriales > Nocardiaceae > Nocardia > Nocardia sp. NPDC055002. Next base: position 1,319,508 of record NZ_JBSGWE010000001.1, on the reverse strand, counting down.
GCCCGTTGGGCACATTCTCGAAGTGGTCAACCGTTGTGTCCGATTTCTGACCACTGATCAGTGGGTCTTACCGGGCGTCAATTCGATCGGCTGCGACGCTATCCCGCTGTCACCGGGAGGCAATTCGCCTCGGGGGCCGCAGCGATTGCGCCACCTCGGGCATCGACCCGACTGTCGGGTTACCCATTGCGCGATCCGGGGCCTGAGATGTCGAGACGGCGATCACGGCCGGCCCGCGGAGATGGGGAGAACATCGAATGACCGGTCGACGCCGTTTCCGTGATCCCGAACCGATACTCCGTGGTTGAGCGCTGCGCACGCCATTGCCCTGAGATTCGGTAGGCCTCGAGGGCCACAAGAATTTGTCCGGCGTCGATCGGTGTCGCCGTGCTGTATCCGGTCAGCTCGGCGACCCGATTGAGTCGATAGCGCACCGTGTTCGGGTGACAGAAGAGCCGTTCGGCAGCGATGCGGGTGTCACCGCCAACATCGAACCAGCAGCGCAGTGTCTTCAGAAAGACATCGCGCATGGGTGGGGAGAGCTCGAGGATCGGTCCGAGCACCGAGAGCTGGATCTCGGCCGTCGCCTCGGGCGCCGCGGCCAACAGCACGCCGATCGACGGACGGTCGTAGCGAACCACCGCGTTCTCGGTGGGGTAGGCGGCGCTGCCGGCCGTCCTCGCCTGGCGATGTGCATTCGGAGTGGCAGCGAGGCGCTCATAGATCGAGCTGATGCCGACGCCGCCTTCCAATCGCGCTCCGATCAGTGCGCACGTCGTGTTCAGCGCACAACCGTTGGGTAGTGACAAAATTCCATTGAGTCCATCTGAGCGCAGAACCCACGATGAGCGAACACCGTGGCTGTCGAGTTCGCCTACAAGGTCAGCGATACCGATGACTCCGGCGTCAGCCGCTGCGGCGGCGACGACGAATTGCCCGTGATGCGGAAACCGAAGGATTGCTGCGCATTCGACGATTTCGGCCTCGGTCATGGTGTGGCAGGTGAGCAGTGCCTCGTGCGCTGTGCGATGCGCTGGTGAGTAGTCGCTGACCCGTGCCACGGATGCTGACGGGTAGACGAGCAAGATCGCGCGCACGCAGTCGTCGACTGCGGCCCACAAGCTCGGACTCGCTGCCAGCAATTTCGAGCCTGCGTCGGCGTCGTCGGTGACGTAGCCGACCATCGCCTCCCACAGCATGATCGCACCGAGGCGAAACGCCCGACCGACCGTCGCAGCAGGAAGCTGGTGTGCCGCACCGAGCCGACCGATCGCCTTCGGCACTTCCAGATCGACCGCGCTCGTCGACGCCAGGGTGTGGAGGACGGTGGTCATCGCTGTCAGCGCAGTGGTTCTCAGAGCGCGGTGCGCGACAGTCGCCTCACACCCGAAGCCGGTCAGCTCGTCGACCATACGATCGGCGAAAGCTGTGGCCAGCTTTTCGATATCGCGCATCAGCTGCTCACACCATTGCTCGGCGAGATCGGCAGGGATAGCCAGCCGTGGATTGGCGAACTGTTCGCTGCTTGCGTCGTCGGGCATCGTCTTCCTCAATTACCTCGAGCAGTCCGGGTTCAGGGTTGTCGGTGTTCCAACCGAATCGGTGTGTCTATCTACTGGTCGATAGCCAACGGTGTCGTATCAGTGCAGAAGAAGGCGCTGTGATCACGGTGTTGTTCGAGGGTTGTCAGATACAGTTCGAGCGAGCGTTTCGCGATCGATGGCCCGCTTGAGGATCTTGCCCGTCGCACCCTTCGGCAAGGCCTCGACGAACTCGATCACGCGCGGAACCTTGTAGGCGGAGAGTCGCTCGCGCGCCCAGTCCGACACATCGGTGGCCCCGAGCGTCGAGTCCGGGCGCCCCACGATGACGGCGGCTACCTCTTCGCCGTAATAGTCGTCGGGAATGCCGATGACGGCCACCTCGACGACGTCGGGATGGGTGAAGAGCACCTCTTCGACCTCGCTCGGGTAGACGTTGTACCCGCCGCGGATGATGAGGTCCTTGGCCCGGTCGACGATGCGCAGGTCGCCGTCAGTGTCGGTGGTGCCCAGGTCACCGGTGCGGAACCAACCGTCGTCATCGAGAACGGCGGCGGTGTCGGAGGGCCGTTGCCAGTAACCTTTCATCACCGTCTCACCGCGGATGAATATCTCGCCGATCCTCGACGGCGGGCACGGCCGGCCTTCCTCGTCGCGGACCTCTATCCGGGTAAACGGTGTCGCGCTGCCGACCCAGCCGACCTTAGCGCCACGGTCGATGTCGGTGAAGGCGCCGAACGCCGTGGTTTCGGTAAGTCCGTAGCCCTCGAGGATGGTGCAACCGAATCGCGCTTGAAACTCCTTCGTCACCGCGGCGGGCAGTGACGCGCCGCCGGAGATCGCGATCCGCAGTTGAGCGAAATCGGCCGAATCGGCCTCGCCCGCCGTGTGCAGCATCGCGTTCCACATGGTCGGCACCCCTGCCAGCACGGTGAGCCGGTCGCGACGCAGCATCGCTGTCATCGCCGCCGCGTCGAACCGGGACAGCAATGACAACGAGCTGCCCGCGGTGAAGGTCGTCATCATCACTGAGGCCTGGCCGAAGACGTGGAACAGCGGTAGAGCCGTACCTGTGCGGTCCGATCGCGTCGACCGGCTGCATGCGACGCCGATTTCGCCGGCGGCCAGGAGATTGGCCACGGTCAGTTGCGCGCCTTTGGGTCGTCCGGTGGTGCCCGAGGTGTAGAGGATCGCCGCTGTGTCGTCGCGGTCGCGGTCGCGGACCGGTGTCGTCGCCGGACCCGAGTCAGCCCCCGGTCGCAGTGTCCGTATCGGAAGGCCACGCGCGATCGCGGCTGAGGACGCGGCGGGACCCAGTGCGTGCCAGGCGATCACGAGCGCGCATCCCGCGTCGCTGAGGATGTAGTCGATTTCGTGTCGAGTCGACATCGTGTTGACCGGAACAGCGACAGCACCGGCGACTTGAATACCCATGTACGCGACGACGAATTCGGGAACCGACGGTGCGATGAGCAGGACTCGATCGCCGACCTGAAGCCCGGAGTCGATCAGTGCCGCCGCGTAATTGATACTGACCGAACGTAATTGGTGGTAGGTCCACGCGCTGACATCGCCGGTGGCTGCGCCTTCGCCGCGCATCGCGACTGTGTCGGGGTGGGAGTCCGCGTGTCGGCGGACGGGATCGAAAAGGTTTGGCATGGGTGTGTCCTGTCGTCAGGGGTACCGGGTCGCGCATTCATCCGGGCGCGGATTACCGACCAAGGCCGACCGGGGCTCGTCGAAGGTCATGACCAGCTGGTTCTCGGCGTAGGAAGGCCAGCCGGGGTCGCCGTTGGTGGCGAAGCCGATCCAGGCCGAGTGCATTTCGTCAGCGATCCGCTGGGGCGGGTTCGGGCCGGTGAGGCTGGTGGCTACGGCCAGGGTGTCGAACACGAACGGCACCTCTAGTGCGTGCATCGCGCCCAAACCCTCGCGCCGCCAGCCGAACTCGTAGAGGTATGCGGGAGTATCGACAGCGGCCTGTAGCTCGACGAGTTGCCTGGTCGGATTACGGAACACGGCGTCGGTGGCAATTGCTGACAGCAAGTCTCCGGCGGTTGCGTCAGGGCGATTGGTCGCGTAGGGCGTGATCGCCGAAGCGTCGATGCCCCAGCGTGCGAGCGCGAACGGCAGTGTGTCGGCGGTGATCGCGTCACCGAGCCCGGTCGGTACGGTGAACAGCCGGAACTCCTCGGTGGTGTAGCCCGCGAGCAGGGCGATTCCGCGAGCCGAGCCCGCCGCGATCGCCTCGACCGGCACCGTGGGAACAACGTCACCGTCCACGACGGGAAAGAAGCTCATGCCGGCACCGACAGTCAGCACCGACGCACCCCAACGTGTCGGGTTCGGGTCGCGGGCGAAGTCCACGCGCACCGCCTCCTGCGCGAGCAGCAGAGCCGAGGGCGACACTGTGGCAAAGGCTTCCGCAGTCGCGGGTACTCCTAGTGCCGCGGCGAGTTCGCCGCTGAGCAATCGGGCGTCCTCGACAGTCGCCGCCATCGCGGGATTGCCGCTCTGCATGATCGCGCGAGCGAACAGGCCGCGCGCTGCCGGTGAGCCCAGCAGCGCGGCGATGCTCATCGCGCCCGCTGATTGGCCGAAGACGGTCACCTTGTCGGGGTCGCCGCCGAACGCAGCGATGTTGTCGCGGACCCATGCCAGGGCGAACAACTGATCGAGCAGGCCGCGGTTGGCCGGTGCGCCGCCGAGCACGGCGAATCCCGCGGCGCCGAGGCGATAGTTGATGGAGACGAGCACCACGCCGTCGCGGGCGAAACCGGCGCCGTCGTAGGCGGGTACTGCGTTGGCGCCGTGGACGAACGAACCTCCATGGATCCACACCATGACCGGCAGCCCGCCACCACCGGGCGTCCAGACATTCACGTTCAGCGATCCCGCGCCTGCCACGGTGTGAGTGCCGAGGATCTCGTCGATCCTGTTCGGATAATGGCCCTGTAGGCAGGTGGGCCCGTGTGTGTCCGCGTCGCGAATCCCGTCCCAGCCCACGACCGGTTCGGGCGCGCGGAACCGCGCCGGCCCCACCGGGGGTGCGGCATAGGGCACCCCCAGAAACGCGCTAACGCCGTCGACGGTCGCACCCCGTACCTTGCCACCGGTCACTTCGACCACCGGTCGGTCGATGCTTGTCACAGATCCACCAGGTCGTAGTCGGCGACGCGATCCATCAGGAACCGCAGATGGTCGTCGGAACTACCCAGCGTCTGCTCGATGGCGGTGAGTCGGGCGAAGTAGTGCGATATCGGGTGCTCCGTGGTCATTCCGATGCCGCCGTGCAACTGAACAGCCTCCTGGCCGACGAAGCGCGCCGACCGACCGACCCGCAGCTTCGCGCGCGAGGCCACCGTCTGATCGATCAGGCCGTCGGCCAAGGCCGTCGAGGCATACATCGACATGGCGCGGGCCAGCGTGACCGCGATGTGCAAGTCGGCCGCGCGGTGGGAGAGTGCCTGAAAGGTCCGCAGCGGTGCACCGAATTGTGTTCGGGTGCAGAGATATTCGGCAGTGATCCGAAGGGCCTCGGTCATCGCGCCCACCGCTTCGCCGCACAGCGCGGCCTGTGCGGCGACCTGTGCGGCTTCGATCGCGTCCTCGGCGCGGCGCGAAGCAAGCGGTTCGGCCGCAGCGTGTTCGAGGACGATGTCGGCTACACGGCCTCCGTCGTGGGTCGCGCTGCCGCGTCGCGAGACGCCGACATCGGTGGGGTCGACAACGAACAGGCCGATGCCATCGGGTGCGGTCGCGCTGACAACGAGCAGGTCCGCTTCGTCGCCGTAGAGAACGGGTGATTTGTGCCCGCTCACCCGCCACGAGTTGCCCTCTCGTCCCGCAGCGGTCGTCAGTGTCCGCAGTGGCCAGCGCGAGCCCGGCTCCTCGTGGGCGAACGCGAGCCGCAGCGCCCCGGCCGCGACTTTCGGCAACAGGTCACGACGTTGCGCGGGACTGGCCGCTTCGACCAGCAGGCCGCCAGGCAGATAGGCGCAGTCGAGCACCGGTACTCGGGCCAGACCAGCGCCGAGTTCCGACATCACGATCATCGCCTCGATCGGGCCTGCGCCCTGGCCGCCGTCGGATTCGGGAAAGGTCAGTCCGAGCAATCCGAGATCGGCGAAGGTGGCCCAGAGATCATCTGCTGCCGTAGGGACATGGTCGGCCAAGACGTTGTTGACAGTGTCGCGCAACATCGTCTGTTCGGCTGTCGGTTCGAATTTCATGGCCTGGGCTCACAATCCGAGGATCGTCGAGGCGATGATGCTGCGCTGCACCTCGGTCGATCCTCCGTAGATGGATGTCTTGCGGCAATTGAGGTAGGCGGCTGTGGTGCGACCGGCCCAGCGGTCGACATCGGAGTGCAGCGCGCCGGGACCGGCGAGCTCCATCATCAGTTCGGTGGCGGCTTGCTGAAGTTCGCTGCCGCGCAGTTTCAGAACCGATGACGTGGGGGCCTTTACTCCGGAGGCTGCCCCGATCTGGACCAATTCGAGTGCGAGGGTCTCGTTTTCGAGTTCAGCCAGGCGTGCCGCGAAGATCGGGTCGTCCAGCAGGGTGCCCGCGCCCATGCGGGTGTGCCTGGCGCGCGCTTTGATCGTGGACAACCGGACCTTGGTGCGTCCGACTGCGGCCATGCCGGTGCGCTCGTTGCCGAGGAGGAATTTCGCGTAGGTCCAGCCGTGATTCTCCTGTCCGACCAGATGCTCGGCAGGCACCCGGACGTCATCGAGGAAGACCTCGTTGACCTCGCGGCTGCCGCCGACGAGCTCGATCGGGCGCACGGTGACACCGGGTGTGTCCATCGGGATCAGCAGCAGCGAGATCCCCGCTTGTTTCTTCGCCGCAGCGGGGTCGGTGCGGACGAGGCAGAACATCCAGTCCGCGTATTGGGCTGCGCTGGTCCAGATCTTCTGCCCGTTGACGAGGTAGGTCACGCCGTCGCGCGTGGCGGTGGTTCGCAGCGAGGCGAGGTCCGAACCGGCTTCAGGCTCGGAAAAGCCTTGGCACCACCAAATGTCGAGGTTGGCTGTCGGGGGGAGGAACCTGGCCTTCTGTTCCTCGGTGCCGAACCGGGCGATGACCGGGCCGATCATGTCGACGTTGAAGGTCAGGGGCTCGGGTACCGAGGCCAGGGCCATCTCGTCGTACCAGAGATGTAGTTGGATGGGTGTCCAGTTCCGTCCACCCCACTGCTGTGGCCAGTTCGGCACCGCGAGGTGGTGGGCGTTGAGGATGCGCTGGGTGGTGATGAGCGCCTCGCGGCTGAGATCGCGCCCTTCGCGCACGCCATCGCGGATCTCGGGCGGGATCTCCTTGCGGTACAGCGATCGCAAGTGATTGCGGAAGGTGATCTCATCGCTGGTCAGTGCCAATTGCATTGTCGTTGTTCACTTTCTGCGCTGGTGGTCACATGCCGGTAGTAGTGGCCACCACGTCGGCGAGGTCGACGAGGTGATCGATTTGGTCGGTCGCCGGTGCCCCGGCATGGGTGCTGTTGTCCGGGTTGTCGAGAACTCGGCGGCGGACGCCTTCGGCGATGATCGCCAGCTTCCAGAGCCCCAGCGCGTGCCAGAAGGCCAGAGCGGCGGGGTCACGGCCGGTGTGAGCGAGGTATTCGTCGACGAGTTCTTGCCGGGTGGGGAACCCCGCCAGCGTGGTCATCTCGAACCCGGCGATCGATGGTTCGCCGGGTTCCGGCCAGTAGGCGAGCAGACTGCCGAGGTCGGCGAGTGGTTCGCCGAGGGTGCACAGCTCCCAGTCCAGGACCGCGGTGATGGTGCCATCGGCTGGCGCGGTGATCATGTTGCGCAGGTGGAAGTCGCCGTGCACCAGGGTGAGTTCGTGCTGTTGAGGTATGGCGGCGCTCAGTCGCTGGGTGAGCTGATCGACCTGTGGCAGGTCCCGGGTGCGGGATCGGTCCCATTGCCTGGACCAGCGGCGTAGCTGGCGTTCGGCGTAAGGACGATGGCTGGCCAGGTCGGTCAGTCCCGTGGCGGCCAGGTCGACGGCATGTACTTGGGCGAGCGCGCGCGCCAGCGCCAGCCCGGTCGAACGGCGCTGATGCGGGGTCAGGGTCTGCGCGACAGCCACGTCTTCGATGACCTGGCCCTCGATGTGCTCGAGCAAGATCATCGGGACGCCTTCGTGTGCACCGACCCCGAGCACCTGCGGCACCGGCACGCCTGTGCCCCGCAGGGCGCCCACGACCCGCGCCTCGCGGACTACGTCGTGTGCGGAGGCCAGCAGGTCGCCCAGCGGTGGTCGGCGCAACACCCACCGTCGACCGGCTGTGTCGGTGACCAGGAACGTCAGGTTGGAATTGCCCGCCCCGATCCGAGCGACCTCGACTGGGCCGGCGCATCGCACACCGAGCGAGATCAGCCACTCACCCAAGAACGGACGGTCGATGGCCAACTCGGCAGCGCTGCCGGTGTTGTGCGCGGATGGCGGAAACACGTCGTATCACTCCTTGCTATGGAACGAATGCTCTATGACGTTCCATCAAAACGAGGCGCTGTGTCAACAGGTCGAGCGCATTTGCCTGAAAAATAACGATTCCAGCTTTATTGAGAGTAAAGCAATGCTAGAACTGGGGCAGAACAACGATGTCCTAGGAGTCCACATGTCTTCCCTCGTCCGAATCGCTTGCCCTCGCCGTCGCCTCGGCTCCCTGAAACGGCTGGTCCTGGCCGCGACACTGGCCGGTCTCGCTGTTGCCGGCACGCCCGCCACCGCACAGGCCGCACCGCAGTACCCCGTCCCGTACGGGCTGATCGACGGAATCGCCCACTTCGTCGACCGGTCCTCCCCGCCCGCCGCGAACGACTGGAGCTGCCGTCCGAGTGCCGAACATCCAGAGCCGGTGGTTCTGGTTCACGGCCTCACTGCCACGATGGCCGCCAACTGGCAGACCATCTCACCGCTGCTGGCCAACAACGGCTACTGCGTGTTCGCTCTGAACTACGGCTTCGACCCGGCCGCGCCCGTGCCGTTGAACCTGATCCCGGCAACCAAGTCGATGCGCGAATCCTCGATCAATGATCTGGCGCCGTTCGTGGATCGTGTGCTGGCGGCCACCGGCGCACAGAAGGTAGACATTGTCGGCCACTCCGAAGGCACTGTGATGCCGCGCTGGTTCATCAAGCACGGCGGCGGAGCTGCCAAAGTCGCCAAGTCGGTGAACCTGACCCCGCTCAACAACGGCACCCAGGCCGGGGGGCAAGGCCTGATCGCGCTTGCCCTCGACGCGCTCGGCGTCTGGGATGACCTCCAACTCCGTGCCGAGGCTTACGGATTCGGGGCCAGCCTGCAGATGACGACCGGTTCGGACTACCTCGAAGACGTGAACTCCGGTGACGCCTACCCGGCCGGTATCGACTACACCTTCATCATGACCCGCTGGGATCAGGTCGTGGTTCCGCACACCAGCGGCATGGGACCGATCGCCCCGAATGTGACCAACATCGTTGTGCAGGACCAGTGCCCGCTCGCCCTCTTCGAACACGCGGGTGCGGCAGGGGATGCTGTTGTCGCACAGCACATCCTCAACGCACTGGACCCGGCGAACCGGGTCCCGGTGAACTGCTTCGGCCGCCCCCGCAACGGCTGACCCGCGACCATGACGAGTTCTCCGTTCGAGATCTGGAATCGACAACTGGATCGGTTCCCCGCCAACGGAAAGCGAGCGATGTATCTGGCGATCACCGTCGCCGCGACCGTGGTGCTGTACTACCAGCTCTACGTCCAAGGCGCGGTCGCGACGAAAGTCCTCGCCGACCTGGACATGTCGTTGACCTACTTCATCCTCGGCCAGGTCGTCGGTGGCCTGATCGGGGTACTCGGCTCGCTCGCGGCCGGCCTCGCCGATCGGTGGGGACGCGCAAATCTGGTTGTCTACGGCTTGATCGTGGTGTCGCTATTGGTCGGGATCGCGGCGCCGAACGTCCATAGTTCCCTTGCCTACATGGTGGTTTTCGGGCTGATCGCCGGGGTCGAAGGGGTCGTGCTGGTGGCGACTCCCGCCCTCATCCGCGACTTCTCACCACAGCTCAGCCGTGCATCGGCCATGGGGTTCTGGACCCTCGGGCCGGTGCTCGGCAGCTTGCTCGTCACGGTCGTGTCGAGCAACACCCTCGATACTCACCATGATTGGCAATTTCAGTTCCAGGTAGCCGGAGTAGTCGGGGCGGTGATCTCGCTGGTCGCTTTCGTCGGGCTGCGCGAACTCGCACCCCAGCTGCGCGATCAGCGGATGGTGAGCCTGCGTGATCGTGCGTTGCTGGAAGCGCGGGCACGCGATATCGCCCCAGATCAGTCGACGCGCGGGCACTGGCGGCAGATGATGACCAGCCGGATCCTCATTCCGGCCGGTGCGATCAGCTGCTATCTGCTGTTCTACTACGTCGCTGTCGGATTCTTGGTGCTGTTCCTGGTCACCACTTTCGGCTACAGCGACGCCCGTGCGAACAGCCTGGCCACCTGGTACTGGATCGTGAACGCACTGAGCCTCATCGTGTTCGGGGTGCTGTCGGACGTACTGGGGGTGCGCAAACCCTTCATGATCGTCGGTGGGCTCATCAGCGCGTTCGGGATCGGCTGGTTCGCTGTCGCCACCGGCGACAGCAGTACCACTTACCGCCTGTTCGCGGTGATCATCGTGGTGATCGCCCTCGGCACCGGAATGACGTTCGCCACCTGGATGGCCGCCTTCACCGAAACGGTGGAGGCGCGCAATCCGGCGGCGACAGTAACCGGGTTGGCGGTATGGGGCGCTTGCGTACGGGTTGTTGTCGCGCTGTCGTTCACCGCGCTGATCTTCGCGATTCCCGCCGCCGGGGTGCTCGCCGACTTCGGCCCACACGTAACGCACACCTCGGCGGCATTGAAGGCCGGGGCCATTGTGCCCGAAGCGGACCTGCAATTTCTGGCGCTACACGGCGAGGACGTCCGCCGCGCCGCCCACCACGCCCCGAAGCAGTGGCAACAGCTGTGGTGGGTATGCCTCGCGGCACAGCTGGTGTTCCTACCCTCGGTATGGCTGCTCGCGGGCAGGTGGCGTCCATCATCGGCGCGTGCCGACGCGCAGCGGCACCGGGCCTCGGTCGAAGAAGAGCTGTTCACGCTCGTGGTTCGGAAATGACCGCGATTCCCGCGTCGGACGAGAAGGTAGTCTCGGCCATCATGACCAGGTCCGATCCGAAACCGGCTGACGTCCGGCCCCGCCGCCGTTCCACAGCGGTGCGACCGTCCGACGACACATTGCTCGACGGCGTCCTCACCGTCTTCGCCGCCCACGGCTTCGACAACGTCACCATGGACCAACTGGCCACCGCCGCCGAGACCTCCAAGCCGACGCTGTACTCGCACTTCGGATCCAAAGACCAGATCTTCGATGCGTGTGCCCGCCGGGAGGCGGCGCGGCTGTTGGAATGGATGCGGGAAAGCTACCGGCGCGCACAAGGTTTCGACCTCGACCGGCACATCGCGACGACCACACGCGCACTGTTCGACTTCGCCGCCACCCACGCCGAGGGCTTTCACATCCTCTTCGGTTCGGCGACCGCGGGACGCTCACACGCAGTGCGGACCGCCACGATCCAGTCGGTGACCGACACCGTCGCCGAACTGATTCGGCACCAATACGGCGGCCCCGATCTGACGTGGGGTGCCAGCGCCGATTTCTGCGCGGCGACAATTACCGACATCGGGGTACGTGGGGTGCGGCAAGCGCTCGTCCAGCACCTCGATTTCACCGCGGCCGCGAATCTGACGATCTCGATCATCGTCGCGGCTATGCGCCACCTCGACCCGGCGGCCGTGCGTGCCGTCGACGCCGGCGCTGCTCGAGCGTCAGGGGAATTGGTCCGTGTCGGCGCGTCGGAGGGGGTGTCACGGCCTCGCTCTCCCGCCCTTGCTTCTTCTCGTGCGGCTCCTCGCAACGACGTGCTGGATTCCGCGATCCGTGCCTTTCAACGCGGGGAACGGGTCGAATTGCATGCGGTGGCTACCGAGCTCGGGATCAGCCGAACGACCATCTACCGCCGATTCGGCACCAGAGAAGAGCTGCTCGGTCTCACTCTCGCCCGCCAGTTCGAGCAGGTGATCACCGCGATCGACAGCCGCTGCACCAGCCGCGGCGTCCATCGCATCTGTGAAGTGTTCGATCAGGCGATACGCCAGTTGTCGGCTGATCGTGCACTGCGCACCTACCTCCAGAACGAATCACCGGCCGCCCTTCGTCTGGTTACCCAGGCGGACGGGCCGGTCCACCGCGGCAGCGTCGCCCTGGTCGAAAAGCTCATCCAGCGCGCGCAAGAACAAGACGGCTACCGTCCCCCGATCGACCGAACCACTCTTGCCTATGCCCTCGTCCGCCTCGGCGAGAGCTTCCTGTACGGCAACGCGGTTGCCGATGTCGAAGGCGACATGGACCACCTGCTGGAGATGCAGACAACACTGCTCGGTGTTTCCGGCCCTGTCGGCGGACCGTGAGACACAGGCTGCCCCCAGACCATCTGGGGCAGCCTGTGTCTCATTGATCCGATTCGGAGGATTGACCGCCGCTGCGGCACTGGCGCAGTGATCGGGTAGTCCTCTACCTGGGTTCCAGGAAGGCCGTCCGCCGCGACAGCTCGGCCCGTAACTGCTGGAATCGGAATAGTCCTGGCCGGCCGACGACGGCTTCGTAGCGGTCGACGACCTCGTCGACGAAGACGGGGATGTCGGCGGCGGGAATGCGGGCTGTCCAGTCCGCGAACCCGACCGTGCACCACCGGGCGAAGGCTTCGCGTGAGCCGAAGTCCCATTCCCGGTCGGTCACGGAGTACGTGGTGACCTCGAGGTCGGCGCTCGCCGCGATCGCGGGCAGCGCGCCGGGGTCGATATGCACGTAGGGGCGTGCGAATCCGGCGAACGCTGTCGACCAGCGCGCATCGGCGGTGACCGCCATCGCGACGTCCTCGATGCTCGGGCGAGGCCCGCCGCAGACATACTGCACGAGCACCCGCCCGCTGGGTTCGAGTGCCGCGGCGATGTGCCGGTAGGCCGTCTCCTGGTCGAGCACCCAGTGCAGTGCGTTGAACGAGACAACGAGGTCGAAGTCGCGGGGGAAGGTCATCGTCGTGACATCGCCGACTGCGAAGTCGACGTTCGTGAGCTGGTCGTCGGCCGTGCGGGCGGCCTCGATCATCCGCGGTGACGGGTCGATGCCGAGCACGGAACCAGCGGGCACCCGCGCCGCGATCAAGCGTGTCACATAGCCGTCGCCACAACCCACGTCGAGGACGTGCTCGGCCCCCGCGAGCGTGACGGACTCCACGGCGTCCGTCGCCATCGCGCGCTGGAGTTCGCTGATGTGGGCGTAGCCTGCGCCGTCCCAGTCGGCCATCTAGGACCCGCCCTGCGACGGAATATCCTTCTTGACCGGCGGGGCGTCGTCCGGGGCGAGGTACGCGCCGATCTTGCGGAACAGAGCGTCACCGCCGTTCGAGTAGCCGCCCGACGCGCTGAACGCTTGGGGCTGGTAGGTGACAGCAACCGCGATCGCGATCTTCTTCGACGGCAGGTAGGCGTTGACCGCGGCAGAGCCGTAGAACAGTGGGTTCTGGTAGGACCAGTCGCCGGTGAGCCACAGGCCCAGACCATAGGTCTGGAAATCGTCGAGCGCCCGGCAGTTGACGCAGCCGGGGACCGCTGTCGTCTTCCCTCGCAGGTCCGTTGTCGTCATCGCCCGGTACGACTCCCCGGACAGCAATTCGCCGCTGCCGATGGCGACGGCACTTCGTTCCAGGTCGTAGATGTCGCTCGTCTGGATGGCGCCGTGGCTGAGCGTCCACGAGGGATTCCAATAGGTCGATTCCTCGTAGAACGGAACGGCGGGTGCCAATTCGAAGAACTCGCGGCGTTCCGAGGTGAAGGAGTGCAGGACCGGCTCGGGGATGTAAGGGGTGAGGTTCGGCTCGGTGTTCTTCAGGTCGAGCGGGCCGAGAACCTTCTCCTGCAGGGCATCCGCGAGCGATTTACCCGTGACCTTCTCCAGCGCCAGGCCGAGGAGTACATAGTTGGTGTGCGCGTAGGCCCAGTTGGTTCCGGGCTCGAACCACAGGGGGTCGTCGATCGCGAGAGCGAGTTGTTCCTGGGTGGTCCACGCCTTGTACGGATCCGCGTAAGCGATCTCCGCGAATTTCGCATTACCGAGCACGAAATCGTGATAGCCCGAGGTCATCTGGGCCAGTTGGCGCAGATTCACCCGGTCCGCGTTGGGAATGGCGGGCAGGTATTTCGAGAGCTTGTCGTCGAGGCTCAGTTTCCGCTCGTCGGCCAGGATCAACAGCAAGGTCGACACGTAGGAGATCGCGACGGCACCGTTGCGGAAATGCATCGCGGTGGTGGCGGGCACGCCCGTCATGGACTCGCCCCTGGCGGCGGTGACGATCTCTTTCCCGTCGACCGTCACGCGCACGATCACCGACTTCAGGTGCGCCTGCGCCATGTAATCGTCGACGATCTTCATGATGGCCTCGGCCTGCACCGGGTCTTCACTCGTGAACGTCGAGGGCGCGCCCGAGGCCGATCGGGAATCCTGCGCGGTCTCGTTCGATGAACAGGCCGCCGCCAGCAGACCCACTGTGCAGACGAACACCAGAACGTTCCGAGAAACGGACATTGGTCACCTTCCTGGCTACCGTCCCCCGAAATGTGGTTCGACCGAATAGGCGATTCTACGCCGCGGTGACCCCGAAATTCGGACGCGTGGCTGGGGTGTTCGGGCGGGTCGAGCCGCAGCAGGTGGCCCAGATATCGGTCACCCGGGCGAGCGGATCGCTTTGCGCAGGCTCGTCAGTGCCTGTGTCTGCGCATGCATGCGGCTGCCCGACCCGCGGTTGACGTGGTCGACGGCGGCATACAGCAGCGCCCACATCATGTTCAGGATCCACGAGGCGTCGAGCGCTGCGTCGATCGAGCTGTCGTCGCGCCCCCGCTCTATCGCCGCGATCGCGGCGTCGTCGGACAGGCACGATGTGGTCTCGTCGTAGACGCCTGACGTGAAGAACATGACCGTGAGGACATCGCTGAGTTCGAAGTACTCCTGACACAGCCGAAGGACCGCGTCGAGCCCTGTCCCGTCGGCCAGGCACGCACGCTTCGAGGCGTCGGCCACGGCCTGTTCGGTGAGCCGCCCGACGGCAGCGATCAGGTCGGATCGTTCGGAAAAATAGCGGTGCAGCGTCGTACGCCCGACGCGCGCCTTCGCGGCGACTTCCGTCAGCGACGCGTTGGGCGATTTCGCGAACGTCGCCACTGCCGCATCGAGAATCGCGCGACGGGTGCGTTCGCGGGCACTGGTCTCTTCGACATCCTCCACAGGGGCAGCATAAACGAGGTCCATCCTGGATATTCACTTTACTAAAATGGAACAATGATGTTCCATTGATGGGGTGACGACGATAGCGCCTCCCATCGAAACCGCTCCACCGATGACCATGTCGAACCTGGGTGTCCTGATCGGCTATGCCCGACCGCACACATGCACCCTGCTGATCGGACTCGTACTCGCCCTCGGCAGTTCCGCGACGGTGATGGCGACGCCGATGGTGACCAAGTCGATCCTCGACGCACTCGGCACGGGCGCGTCGATCATGGGCCCGACCGGTGCCCTGTTGGTGCTGCTCGTCATCGGCGCCGCACTCGGATGGGGTTACTGGATTCTGCTCGGGACCGTCGCCGAGAACATAGTCTTCGACGCGCGCACGTCGCTCGTTCGACGACTGCTCGGCGCGACGGTTCCGTCGGTGCAGGCGCGTCCTACAGGCGAGTTGGTCACGCGCGTCACGGCAGACACCTTGCTGCTGAAGGAGGCCGCGTCGTCAGCGGTGATCGGCATCATCAACGCCACCTTCCTGACGGTGGGCACCGTGATTCTCATGGGTGTGCTCGACATGATGCTCCTCGGCGTCACCGTGCTGGCTATCGTCGTCGTCGGCATGCTGTTCGGAACGCTCATGCCGCGAATTGCCAAGGCGGACGCGCAAACTCAGGAATCGCTCGGCCACCTCGGCGGCGTGCTGGAAGGCAGTCTGCGTTCGGTGCGCACCGTCAAGGCGGCACGCGCCGAGCATCGCATCGCCACGTTGATCGGCGCCGACGCACGCAACGCCCGGACACACGCGATCGAGTCGGTGCGCGTCTCGGCAACGGCATGGACCGTCGCGTGGACCGGCGTGCAGGGCGCCATTATCGCGATCCTGGCCATCGGCGCCTGGCGCGTCGACAACGGTTCGCTGACCGTCTCGACGCTGATCGCGTTCCTGCTGTACGCGTTCACCTTGATGGGACCGATCCAAGAATTGACCACGCACATCACGGCCATGCAGTCGGGTATCGCGGCCGCCATGCGTATTCGGGAGATGGAGACGCTGCACTCCGAAGCAGATGTGGCGCACGAGCCTGCGCCGGCGACGACCGCCGAGCCCGACGCCGCCTTGCGTTTCGACGACGTCACGGTCCGCTACACACCTGACGCACCGCACGCATTGAAGGGATTGACGCTGCGGATTCCGGCGACCGGCCATACAGCCATCGTGGGTCCGTCCGGCGCGGGCAAGACAACGGTGTTCTCGACGATCCTGCGATTCGTCGAACCCGACACCGGGACCGTCTCGGTGGGCGGCGTGGCGTACCGGAACCTGACGATGTCGGAGGTTCGTGCGCGGATCGCGTATGTCGAGCAGGAATCCCCTTTGGTGCCGGGCACATTGAGCGACAACCTGCGGTTCCTGCGGCACGGTGCCACCGACGACGAGGTGGCCGAGGTTCTTCGCCTTCTCCGACTCGACTCGGTCGTCGCGGCCCAGCCGAAAGGCCTGGACACCCACGTTCGCGACACCGACCTTTCGGGCGGGCAGCGGCAACGGATCGCGATGGCACGCGCGATGCTCGGTGACGCCGACGTGCTGCTTCTCGACGAAGCGACGTCGCAGATCGACACTCTGACCGAGGCATCGATCGTCGAAGCGATCGCCGTGCGGGCGCGCACCCACGCCGTCGTCACGATTGCTCACCGCTTGTCGACCGTGCGGCACGCCGATCGGATCGTCGTGATGGACGACGGCAGCGTACGCGCGGTCGGGACGCACGACGAGTTGATGCGCGCCGACGACCTCTACGCGCGGATGGTCCGTGCCGGTGGATTCGGATAATCGCATGTTGTCTCGGCCATGGTGGGCCGCGGCAGGTCTACACAGTTCACACGGAGGCCGACGCCTGTAAGGCGAGGTGGGTGCCTTCCCAGCGGCTGCGCAGTCGCCGGTCGTGGCTGACGACCACGATGGCTCCCGGGAAATGAGCGAGCGCGGTTTCCAACTCCTCGACCAGACCTGGCGACAGATGGTTGGTCGGCTCGTCGAGGAGCAGCACGTCGACGGGTTCGGTGACCAAGCGCGCCAAGGCGAGGCGCTGGCGCTGGCCGGTGGACAGGTCCTCCACACGCGTCGTGAACTGGGAGACGTCGAACAGGCCGAGTGAGAGCAGTTGGTCGCCGTGGAATTCTGGGTCACCCGGGCGATCGCGCGCGAAGGCGACGAACATCATGCGTCCGCGGACGGCGGGCGGTGGTTCCTGCGCGAGGTAGCCGATCTTGCCGGTCCGGGTGACGGTGCCGGTGTCGGGTGCGAGCTCGCCGGCCAGCACGCGTAGCAGGGTGGTCTTGCCCGCGCCGTTCGGGCCGGTGATCAGCAGGCGGTCGCCTGCGGCGAGCGTCACGCTGGTCGGCTCGAGTCTGCCTGCGACGGAGATCCCGGTGGCCTCGAGCCCGGCCCCGTGTGGGCGTGTGGTCGCCAGGGTGGGCGCGAATCGAAGGGGTTTCGGCGGTGCCGGCACCGGGTTGGCGAGCAGGCGCCGCAGCCGTTCCTGCGCATTGCGAACCCGGCTGGCCACTGATTGCTGCACCCGTCCACCGGCTCGGCCGTAGGCCATCTTGTTGTTGTCTGCCATCGCCCGGCCCGGTGCGACCCTGCGGGCGGTGGTGTCGGCGGCCTCGCGGAATCGTTCGGTATCGGCCAGCCATCGCGCGTGCGCCTGCACCCATCGCGCTCGCTCGGCTGCCTTCTCCGCCAGGAATCCTGCATAACCGTCGTTGTATCGGACGACGCGCCGGCGGTCCGCGTCGACCTCCAGCAGGCTGGTAGTCACCCGTTCGAGGAAGGCCCGATCGTGAGAGACCGCCACCGTCGTGCCCCGCCGGGCGAGCAGGTGGTCTTCGAGCCAGGTCAGGGCGACGTCGTCGAGGTGGTTGGTCGGTTCGTCCAGTAACAGCAGTTCCGGAGCAGCCGCCAGCACCGCGGCCAGGCGCAGTCGGACCTGCTCACCGCCCGACAGCTCGCCGATCGTGCGGTCGCGATCCACCAGGCCCAATCCCAGTCCGTGGATAGCCTGTTCCACTCGCGCATCGGCGCCGTAGCCGCCGTGATGTTCGAAAAGTAGTGTCAGGTCACCGTATTCGTCGATTCCGGACTCGTCGCCGTCGGCCATCGCGATCTCGAGGCGGCGCATCCGGGCTTCGACCGCTCGCAGCTCGGCGAGGGCCTGGTCGATGAGCTGCTGCACAGTGAGGTGCTGGGGGAGTTGCTCGTCTTGCGCGAGGTAGCCGACACCACCCTCGGCGTGGACGACGATCTCGCCGTTATCGGGCTGCACCCGCCCGGCGAACAGACGCAGCAGGGTGGTCTTGCCGGAGCCGTTTTCGCCGATGATCCCGGTGCGCTCGCCGACGTCGAGCGAACATGTCACATCCGTGAGAACGGGATCGCCGTCGTACGACTTGCTGACCGCGAGCGCGGTGATCTGGGTTGGCATGGCACACTCCGAAGCATTCGAGGACGACGCAGTCGGGGGACCGCGGGGCCGGGTGAAAAGCTCGGAAGAATCGGGCAACCTCGCTTGCGTACGGCAACTGTCGCACCACGGTAGCAAGACGACGATGGCCTGATCACGGCCGCTCGAAGTCCTCGTGGACATGGTGCCCGACCAGTCTGCGAAAGCCTTCCCCGCAGGTACGGATCAACGTCTGCGAACCCGGCTTCACTCTTGGTTCACGCTTGCTGCTGCGCGCGAACGGTTTCGAGGTCCGGGCCGGTCGCCATGGTCGCCGAAGGTGCGGTGCGGGGCCAGGTCCAGGCGTACCGCAGGATGAGGGCGAGAAGGATCAATTCCAATGCGACGCCGAGGCCGTAGAAGTACAGCCAGGACGCGCCCACCACATTGAATACCGTGACGGGGACGTAGAGCGAAGCCACGATGAGGTTCGCGATGCGGTTGACCCCGGCGGGCAGCGTCATCGACAGCACGACCATGAAGATCGGGATAGCCATGAGGATCAGCGCTGAGGTCGAAAAGGTTTGGGAGAGGCTGAATTCGAAGACCCTGCCGTCGAGGATGTCCTCGACGACGCCGGGCGTGAAGAAGTTGAGAATGTCCACGTAGGCGTACAGGAACATGAAGCTCGTCCATGCTGCGGCGAGCTCGGCTCGCACCGGCATCGGCTGGTCTTCCAGGGTGGTGGTGAGTTGACGTGATTTCATCATGGGCTCCGTTGTGGGGCGGATCGGTAGGTCCACGATCGCTGAGCCCGGCGCCGGGCACACCCGCCCGGAGGCTGGAGTTCACCTGGCCGATGGCATGGTCTCCGTCTCGTACTTTCGGCGGATACGCCGAGGCGCGCCGATCCCTAGGCTGGAGCCGTGGTCACTGTCCGTCGCTCCATCTGGCACGAGCCTCGGCCTACTGACGCCCCACCCATCGGTCGTCTCGACTGGCTGCTGGTGGGGGTGTTCACGGGCGCCACCTTGGTCGAAGGCATCGTTGCGCCGGGCTTGGCCTGGCGACCCGTTGTGGTGGTGCTCGCGCTGGCGCTGATGCCTGCCCTGCTCTGGCGGCGAAGCCGCCCCCTGATGGCCGCCCTGGTCGGGTGGGGCGTCGCCGGTCTGCTCACGATCCTCCAGCTGACCACGCACGCCGGGGACCTCGGCCTCTACTCCATGATGGCCGTCCTGATCCTGCTCTACTCCCTGGTGCGGTGGGGCTCGGGACGGGAGATCGTCGTGGGCACGGCGTTCGTGACAGTCGTTGTCGCGCTGGGGATGTACGCCTCCTCCGCGGGCTGGTCCGATGTTTTCGGCGGGAGCGTCCTCTTGCTGTTGCTCGTCGCCCTGGCGGCGGTGTTCCGCTACCGGGCGGACCTCTGGCATCGCCAACAGCGCGAGATCCGCAATCAGGAACGGGTAGCGCTGGCGCGCGAGCTGCACGACACCGTCGCCCACCACGTCTCGGCCATCGCGGTGCAGGCGCAGGCCGGTGGCGTGGTCGCCGCCATCCAGCCCGAGAAGGCTGCCGAGATCCTGGCGGCGATAGAGTCCGAAGCGTCGCGAACCCTGGCGGAGATGAGATCCATGGTGCGGGTGCTGCGTGAGGAGGACGCCGTCGCCTACGCACCGCAGCTCGGTGTCGCGGACCTGCCTGCTCTGGCGCGCGCCGACGCGACGCCCACCGTCGAGGTCTCGCTGTCCGGTTCGTTGACCCGGCTGGCACGGCCCGTGGACGCCGCGCTCTACCGGCTCGCGCAGGAGTCGCTGACCAACGCCGTACGGCACGCCCCGAGTGCGACCCGCGTCGGAATCGACGTACGCCGCGAGGGTGACGCCGTCAGGCTGCGTGTCAGCGACGATGGACAGACCGAGCCGGGGCCGGTCCCGGAGCCTGGATTCGGGTTGCGCGGCATGGCCGAACGCGCCCAGCTCCTGGGCGGATCGCTCTCCGCGGGGCCGGGGCCAGAGGGCGGCTGGGTGGTCGAGGCCGTGCTTCCGGTGGAGGCGCCGGCATGAGCATTCGTGTTGTCGTAGCCGACGACCAGGACTTGGTCCGGACCGGGCTGGTGATGATCCTCGGCGCGCAACCCGGCCTCGAGGTCGTGGGAGAGGCGGCAGACGGGCTCGCAGCACTCGACCTGGCGACCCGGCTGCGTCCCGATGTCCTCCTGGTCGACATCCGGATGCCCGGGCTCGACGGCGTCGAGGTGACGCGACGCCTTGCCGGGCCAGGCGTCACGGACCCGATGGCGGTCGTCGTGATCACCACCTTCGACCTCGATGAGTACGTCCTCGGCGCCCTACGCGCCGGCGCCCGCGGCTTCCTGCTCAAAGACGCCGGGCCGCAGCTCCTCGTGCAGGCCATCCACGCGGCGGCCAACGGCGACGCGCTGATCGCCCCCAACGTCACCCGCCGGCTGCTGGCGAATTTCGCCGGCCAGGCGCCGGTGGTACCGGTCCAGCCGATCGACCCGCTCACCGAGCGCGAGGAGGAGGTGCTCGCGCTCGTGGCGCGCGGCCGGACCAACGCCGAGATCGCCACCGAGCTCTTCGTCGGCCTGAGCACCGTCAAGACCCACGTCGCATCGTTGATGACCAAGCTCGACGCCCGCAACCGCGTCGAGATCGCGATGTGGGCATACGACACCAGACGCGTGCGAGCCGACTAAGCGGGTCCAGATTGTCTACTTTCGGCGGCTGATTCATCGGCGCCGAGGACGTCGGGTAGGGGAGCTTCTCAGGGTAGAACTCCGGGTCTTTCCAGGATTCGGAGACCGAAACCTATTGCTACGGTCCGTGCATGAACCATGATGCCTGCTTTTCGGCAACGAATTCTGGTCTGTGTGGACCGTTGTCAACGTCGAGATCGAAGCGAAGACGGGTAGGCGAGGATTCTGTCGCCCGAGGTGGTGGGCAGTCATGACGACAGTCCGTGCGCGCGGCAGTGCTACCGGATCGAATGTCATCGAAGTCGCGTGGTTCTTCGCGATCGCCATCGTGCTGTGCTATGCGCTGTCCGTTCCGATGGTCTTTCGGCTGGTCTCCACGGACTTCGACAACCTGATCGTTCCGATCCTGCAAATGACCCCGCTGCTCGCTGCGATCATCATGTGGCTCGCCCGACGACCCGGAACGTTCGGAGAAACATTCGCCACCGGGTGGCGTGGCACACCCAAGTGGGCAGGCATCGGCATCGGCCTCATCACCGCGATCGCCGCCATCCAGGCCGGCATCGCACTGGCATCGGGGATCTGGCCGCTCAACCCGCTCGACCAGATCTTGGCGGCGACAATATGGGTCATTCCGGTCTTCCTCCTGCAGTCGGTCTTCGCGATCGGCGAGGAGTTCGGCTGGCGCGGCTGGCTGGCGACCCGCGCCGCGTCATGGGGATTCTGGCCACTGGCCCTTGCCAGCGGTGTGGTCTGGATCGTCTGGCACCTGCCGGTGCTCGCCGTCATCGGAGACCGCCCACCGTGGGACATCGTCATCTATTTCGCGGGCATGCTGCCGTGGGCGCCGCTGCTGCTCGCACTTCGCTGGCGGTCGGGCAGTGTCTGGCCGGCAGTCATGACGCACGGAGCGATCAACAGCGTCCGGGTGTACCTGCTGCAATCGGTCCCCGATGCGACAGATCATCTGCTCATCGAGGTGATCGGCTGGGTGCTGACGCTCGCCGCTGCGCTGTGGCTGATGCGCACGAGCCCGGCGCCGATCGTCCAGGGAGCCGCTGAAGTTCACGCCCTTCCGCGAGGCTGAACGGTAGCGCCCCACGGAAACCCCTGGCCCGGCGAGTATCCCGCGCAGGCCATCTACCCGAAGTCGTGGTCGATGTGCCCGGTTGTCACTCCTGAGAGCGACGCGCCGGTCAGGTCGGAAAATCTAGGGTGAGCACATGGTGGACGAAGGGCTCGTGCGTTGGTGGCGGGCACATCCGGTGGCGGCCGACGCAGGGACCGCGTTCGCGTTGCTCGGCGTGTGTGTGCTGATGGGTTTGCTCGTCAACGGCGGGGTCGTGTACTTCGGGCTCACGGTCGCGTTGCTGGTGCCACTCATCGGGCGGCGACGGTGGCCCTCGGCTACAGCGGTGGCGGTCGCGGCGGCGGCGGGCGTGCAATGGCTGACCGTGCGCGACACCATCGGCGCGCTGCCCGCCGATCTCGCCGTGCCGGTCGTCGTCTATACCGTCGCGGCACACGGTAGCCGCGACGCAGGCAGACTCACGCTCGTCGCGGGCTTGGGTGGCGCGGTGCTCGGCGGCTGGAGCTGGCCGCAACTGCCCATGCCTGCGGTGGCCCATCTACTGGTCGGGTCGGCGCTGGCGGGAACTGTCGCGGCAGCCTGGCTCGGTGGCGCATGGCAACGATCACGGCACAGTGAGTTCGCCGCGTTGGCGGCGCACGCGGCGCTGCTCGAGCGGGAAGGCGCACAGCGCACACGGCTCGCTGTGCTCGAGGAGCGCACCAGGATCGCGCGCGATCTCCACGACATCCTGGCTCACTCGCTGGCGGTGATCATCGCTCAGTCCGACGGCGGTCGCTACGCGGCCCGGGCCGAACCCCACCGCGCGATCGATGCGTTGCGAGCGATCGGCGACCATAGCCGGGCCGCGCTCGCCGATACCCGCCGCGCCATCGGCGTCCTGCGGGAAGACACCCACGGGGAACCGAACCCGGCGCCCACCCCGGGAATCGCCGAGCTGACAGACCTCACCGACGACCTGCGCGCGGCAGGGCTGTCGGTCACCCTGTCCACCGATCTGCCCGCTGATCCGCTCGATACCGGGCTGGGACTGCTCGCCTACCGCATCGTGCAGGAAGGCTTGACCAATGTTGTCAAACACGCGGGCCCGACAGCGCGCGCCGAGGTCTCGGTACGCACCGATGCCAGGTGGCTGAGAGTCGAAGTCACCGACGACGGGCACGCCGGGTCGACGGGCAGCCCGGGTGGGTTCGGCCTGATCGGGATGCGCGAACGGGTCGAATCCTATGGCGGTACCGTCACTGTCGCCTACCGCGACGGCGGAGGGCATCACCTGGCAGCCATGATTCCGCTGACGGAGCAACGATGATCCGAGTTCTGCTGGTCGAGGATCAGGAACTGGTGCGCACAGGGTTGCGCATGGTCGTGGACTCCCAGCCCGACCTGACGGTGGTCGGTGAGGCGGGTGAGGGATCACAAGGCGTCGAAGCCGCGACACGGCTACGCCCGGATGTAGTCGTCATGGATGTGCGCATGCCCGGCACCGACGGCATCGAAGCCACTCGCCGACTCCTGGCGCTGTCCGGGCCTCCGCGTGTGCTGGTGCTGACGACCTACGACCTCGATGACTACGCGCTGGCCGCTGTTCGAGCCGGTGCGAGCGGCTTCCTGCTCAAAGACGCACCGGCCGAACAATTCCTGTCCGCCATCCGTTCGGTGCACGCCGGTGACGCGGTGCTGGCCGCCTCGACCACCCGTCGGTTACTCGGTCGCCTCGCGCCGCCCGTCGACCCCACCGCGCGCCACCTGGTGGATGCCCTCACCACCCGCGAGGTCGAGGTACTGCGGGTCATGGCGCGCGGCCTGTCCAATGCCGAGATCGCCGCGGAACTCGGCATCGGGGCGGGAACGGTGAAAACCCATGTGCGCCATATTCTGACCAAGCTCGCGGTCCGGGATCGAGTACGGGCGGTGATCGTGGCGCACGAGGCGGGCCTCGCCGGTCATGGTTCGGCCCGGTCGCAGGTCGCGTCGCCGGACGGAAGGACGCCGTCCAGGAGGTAGGCCGTCACGGTGTCATCGATACAGGCCGAACTGTCGAACAGATAGACACCGTGCCTGAATGCAGGTCGCAAGGTCAGCGACCGCGCCGCGGGCATGACCGTCCGCAACGCCCGCAGTCCTGCCGACGGGGCGACCGGGTCGCCGTCGGCGCCGACCAGCAACGCCGGGATCTGGTTGTCGATCTCGGTCGGCGGCTCGCTCGGCGATACCGGCCACATCGCACACGGGCCGAGGTGACGGGCCAGCGCGCCGAACAGGGGCTCCTCAGCATGATGCAGCTCGATATCGGTGAAGTAGTCCTCCACCGCGCGGGCCGGCCGGTCCGCGCACTGATTGGCGACCGTTGCGCTGAAGCCGAACTCGGGCGTCACGGCGGTGTCGGCGTAGAGGCCCAACTTGATCGCCAGGCCGGGCGGCGGCTCGACCTGCACTCCTCGCGACGCATCGATCAATGCTCGGATTTGATCACCGAAGGCGCTGTACGACTCGGCGGAGTCGTCGACGGTGAGCAGCAGGCCGGGGATCAGGTCGGCGGTCACGGTGATCCCGGCCAGCGTGATCGGCGCGTCGCGCACGCGATCGACGAGGTCGCGTATCTCGCCCGATACCGCTGCGGAGGTAGTACCGAGACCGATGTCCTGCTCGGCGGCCCAGCGAGCCCAGTCCGCCAAGGCCGCGGCATCGGCCGGCGCGGTGTCGCGGGTGAGATCGGGCCCGGCGGCACGGGGATCGAGTGGGCTGTCGAGAACGAGGCGGTCGACGTGCTCGCCGAACATCTGCGCATACACCGCACCCAGATAGGTGCCCCACGACCACCCCAGATACGACAGCGACGTTTCGCCGAGCAGTGTGCGCAGCAGGTCCAGGTCCCGCGCCACCGTGCGCGTGGACGCGTGCGGCAACAGATCCCGCCATGGTTCGCACCCCGACGCCAGATCGCGGGCGGCGACGACAACGCGATCGAATCCGGCTCGGTCGACTGGTGCCGCCTGCGCCACATTCAGATACTCGCTTGTCGGCCAACCACATTCCAACGGGGTACTGGCTCCGAAGAATCGTGGATCGAAGCCGACCACGTCGTAACGCTCGGCGAGCT
Source organism: Nocardia sp. NPDC055002 (assembly GCF_053608825.1). Lineage (NCBI taxonomy): Bacteria > Bacillati > Actinomycetota > Actinomycetes > Mycobacteriales > Nocardiaceae > Nocardia > Nocardia sp. NPDC055002. Next base: position 1,294,240 of record NZ_JBSGWE010000001.1, on the reverse strand, counting down.
CCGGTGCGCCATGACCCCCTTCCGGTCCGTCGATCAGCAGCGCGACCCCATCGCGAGACGGTCCGGGCCCTCCCGTCTCGACCACGAGCGTGCCGAGGCGCCGCGCGGCATCACCGGCGGGGCGACGTGCCACTGCGACGGTGATCGTTTTCCCGGCTGGCGCCGCGTAGTCCAGGGGAGCGCTGAACTCACCGCACTGCGCGCCCGCGGCCGCCAGCCGCCGCCCGACCTCGTCGTCCGCGCCGGCCTCGCAGTCGTGCCATGCGATGGTCTGGTCGTGGAAGCCGATCCGGTGCCCTGCGGTCGGGTCGGGCGTTTCGGACGGTCTGCACCCGGTGATCGCAGCGGCACACACCATCGAGGCCACTGCCACCGTGGCGAATTCGTTTCTGGAGATAGTCACCGTTCCACGGTATTTTCGGCGACCCGTCCGGGCGTCTACCCTCCGAACGAGATCTGGCCCCGCCGACCTACTCCGGAAAGAACAGCTGTACTGCCAGGTGCCCCTTCACACCATCACCCGACGGTCAGGTCATCCTCCAGAATGTGATCGTGTGAGCCCCATCCCGACCCGGTTCAGCATCTGGCCGAGCAGGTGGAGAGTTCGGGCTGGTGTCGGCGCTCCGGGGGAGGTGCTCTTCCAGTAGGCGGTGGTGAATGACTCGACGGTTGCGAGGGTATGGGCTTCGTTCCCGGCGGCAAGTTCCAGAATGAAACGCACGTAGTCGCCGATGTCGGTGCCCCGGGGGGTGCTGCTCGACAAAACCCTGAAGCCGCGGGGTCAAGGCGGGCAGCGTGCTGACCGTAGGGAATACGACGGCGAGACCCGCGAGTGCCAGCCGGACTGCCGGACATTCGGGTGCCCACCGGGCGAGCAGGTCCGGTGTGCAAGAGCGGACCGCCTCGCGGGCTCGGTCCTCGTTGCCGGGATCTGGTGCGGATGCTCATAGCCGTCGCTGCCTACGGCCGTCTTGTGCGGTTGTCAGCGGGGCCGGGCAGTTCGCTGGTCGCACTGCGGCGCAGCGAGTGTGTCAACAGATCGGGAGTGGGAACGCGCACGGTAACTCGAACCGAAGGAGCCCTCGTGACCAGTCGCCCAGACCTCCCCGCGCCCGAACAGGGTCTGATCCTCACCCATTTCCTGACCGTGCGCGATGTGGTCCGCTCGCGCGATTTCTACGCCGACATCCTTGGTGGCCAGGTCGTTCTCGCGGAAAATCCGGCTATCGTCAAGGTCGCCAACAGCTGGATCATCATGAATCCCGGCGGTGGACCCACCCCGGACAAGCCCGACATCACGCTGGCACCGCCGACGGCCGGCGAGGTGGTCTCGTCGTTTCTCAACGTGCGGGTCGCCGACATCGCTGCCTTCTATACCGACGCCACCGCCAAAGGCGCACAGTTCTTGACCGAGCCGCTGGACCGCAAAGCCGAACTGCGGTGCTACCTGCGCGACCCTGACGGCTACCTGATCGAGGTCGGTCAGGCCACCGGGATGCTGAAAGGCATCTTCGCCGACTGACCGACACGCTACCGTCGCTCGTTCGCGACGAAATCCACCGCGCTCCAGCGACTCGAGTGATCGAACAGTCACACCAAAGAGATGGGAGCACCAGTGCCGCAACACAAACCCCGCCTACTGCTCTGCCGGGTGCTCGGCCTTCGAGTCGGGCCGAGGCGATGACCGGGCCCGAGGCGGTGACCGAACCGGGCCCGCGCTTCGACGATCTGCGCGCGCTGTTCATCAATTGCACGCTCAAACGTTCGCCCGAGCCCAGCAATACCGACGGGCTGGTGCGGTTGAGTGCGCAGATCATGCGTCGGCGCGGTGTCGAAGTCGAGGAGCTGCGCGCGGTCGACCACGATATCGCGACCGGAGTGTGGCCCGACATGACCGAGCACGGAGCCCCGACCGATGAATGGCCGCAGATCTTCTCGCGCGTGCTCGACGCCGACATCCTGGTTTTGTGCGGACCGATCTGGCTGGGCGACAACAGTTCGGTGATGAAACGGGTGATCGAACGCCTCTACGGATGCTCGTCGATGCTCAACGATGCCGGTCAATACGCCTACTACGGGCGGGCAGCGGGGTGTCTGATCACCGGTAACGAAGACGGTATCAAGCACTGCGCAATGAATATCCTCTACAGCCTGCAGCACCTCGGATACACCATTCCGCCGCAAGCTGATGCCGGATGGATCGGATCGGTCGGTCCGGGACCGTCCTATCTCGATCCGGATTCGGGCGGACCGGACAACGACTTCACCAACCGCAATACGTCGTTTATGACCTTCAACCTCATGCACGTGGCGGCCATGCTGCGACGCAACGGCGGAATCCCGGCCTTCGGAAACCAGCGCAGCGAGTGGGACGCCGGATGCAGGCCCGATTTCGACAATCCGGAGCACCGATGAAACGCACCGAGGAATGGATCGAGCGCGGTATGGCCTGCCCGCGTGCCGAATACCGGCGCTGATCCGGTGAGCGCGCGGCCACCGCCGACAGACATCAGGTCACCGGAGGAGGCACCCCGTGCTTGTCGAGGTCGGTGGTGTGCATGTCGATGCAGAACGCGTCGGTCGCTGCCACGACGAGCGACGCCGGATCCGGATTCCGCGAGGCTGGTGACAGTCAGGACCCCATGCGGTCGTCGAGACATTTCAAGACCCAGCTGAACGCGGCCGAGGCGATGAGTTTGCTGGCGGGACCGAACACGAATCCGATACCCCGCACGGGTGAATCGAACTCCGATGTCCACGTGATCAGGGTCGTGCCTGGCGAGGTCGGCTCGAACTCGACACGGCCGAGTCTGTGCTGCAACGGTGGCCGCGCCTTGCGGATCCTGTACTCCATCAGGACGGGCCGGTCGAAGGCCGTGATCTCTTCACGGAACCAGGCGATGCCGGCGTTCACCTCGCGGATCGCGCCGAGCCCGTTCGGTTCGGTGTCGCCGGGCCGGACCACAGCGGCCGACGCGATGCCGGGCACCAGCGCCAGCGCCGCATGGTCGGTGTAGGCGTCGAACACCACTTCGATCGGGGCGTCGATGCTGCGTTGCACTTTCACGACTGTCATGGACAGAAATCCCTTCGGTTCACCACGGTCCGGCTGGGACCGGGACGGTTTGGCGGAGACGCGCATGGTGATGTCGGCGTGCACGAGGGCCACCTCTCGCACGAACACTTCCGTCTTCTCGGCCGTCGGTACCACCTTCATCGGGGAGGATCACCGGTCACGGGCACACGATCAACTCGACATCCGTTTCCGCAGCAACCTTCCTGGACGAGGCACCAGCTATCAGGGGGCGGTTCGGGCATTGGAGTCGAAGGCACCCGGGATTTCGTAGATCGCGCCGCTGAAGGTGGCGGCGAACAGACGGCCGGCGGAGAAGCCGGTCGTACCGCGACCGTAGGTGACGACGCTGGTCGACGGGGCTGCGGTGCCGAGGACGCAGTACCGGCCGGGTGAGTCGATGCGGACGATGCGGCCAGAGAGGTTGAAGGGGACGACGGGTCGATTCTGTGAGTCCAAGGTCAGGCCGTCGGGTGTACCGAAGGTGTCGGTACCGGACAGGTCCAGCAGCGATTGTGGTGCACCGGGATTCGCGGTGGGTATCCGGCTGACGCCAGGGTTGACGAAAGTACGTGAGATATAGAGGTATTCGTCGTCGGTGTCGAGCACGGCACCGTTGGCGCTGGGGAACCTCGCCCAGTCCGCCTGCACCGCGCCGTTCGGGCCGACACGGCCGACGAGGTTGCCGAAGTCGTTGGTGGCGTAGACGGTTCCGTCGCCCGCGACGTCCATGCCGTTGGCGGCGCTGAGACCCGAGGCGAACGGCGTCACCGCACCGGTATCGGGGTCGACCTGGACGATGCCTGCCAGGTGCACCAGATCGCCGATGACGACCCGGGCGTCCGCGCCGTAACCGACCAGCAGTTTGCCGTCTCGGGTCCAGGCGAGCGCACCGGCGCCGCCGCTGGGCACGGTGGCGATGACTACCGCGGGGGCGCCGGGGGCGTCGATCCGCAAGACGTGTCCGCTCACCAGGTCTGTGGCGTACGCGCGGCCCTGGGAATCGACGGTGAGACCTTCCAGGGCACCCGACACAGCGCCTACCTGCACCGCCGACTGACCGGCGCCCGGGCAGTCGGCGGCAGCTTGTGCGTGCGGTGCGGAGATGGCGGTCGCGGCCATGAACGCTGCTGCTGTGACGGGTAGGACAATTCGATGCAGGGCCTGCACGCGTACCTCGCTATGTCGGGTGGCTCATCGGTCCGGATGAGGTGGAACTACTTGTCGACCTGCCTACCGACTTCGGTCACAGTTGCCGGGGACGAGGACGGCTGCACAGCGTCGATCGTATTCGTGCGATCCAGGGTCGCCGATCGCCACGCGGCCGAACTCGCCTCGTTCTCCCCAGAGCGCCGGCGGCGTCATCGACGGCGCGAGGGTACTTCAGTCGAACAGGCGCAGAGCCGCCACCGGGCAGCTGTCGACCGCCAGCCGCACGTCGTCGAGGTCGGCATCGGTTACCTGGTCCGTCAGCACCGTCACGTTGCCTTCGTCGTCGACCCGAAAGATGTCGGGCAGCAATGCTTCGCACATGCCGTGGCCCTCGCACCGGGTGCGGTCGGCGGCGATCTTCATGCGGACACCGAGGCGCCGAGGCGTTCGAGCCGGATGGGTAGGCCGTCGAGGGGGACAGGGCCGGTCGCCCAGCCCATCGGCGGCGAGTAGTCGGCGGGAACGGTCCAGCGGTAGTGCAACAGCATGCGGTGCATGATCGCCTTGACTGTCATACCGCCGAAATAGAGTCCGATGCATTTGTGTGCGCCACCACCGAAAGGCGCCCAGGTATAGCGGTGGGCCTTGTCCTCGTGCCGTTCGGCCGTGAACCGTTCGGGATCGAACACGTCGGGGTCGTTCCACCAGCGGGCCTGACGCATGGCCGAGTACGACCCGATCATCACCAAGGTGCCGGCGGGGACGAACTGACCCTGAATCGCGGTATCCCGCACGGTTTCGCGGATCTGCTGCCCGACAGGGGAGTACATCCGCAGAATCTCTTTGAAGACCAGATCCAGCGCCGGCAGCCGGTCCAGATCTGCATAGTCGAGTGACTCTTTGCCCAACGCCTGCGATTCGGCGCGCAGCCGGTCCTGCCATTCGGGATGCAATCCGAGCTGGTATCCCATCATCGACACCGCGATCGTGCTGGTGTCGTGCGCGCCGAGCAGGACGAAGATCAGATGGTCGACGATATCCTGGTCGGTGAATGTGTGGCCTTCCTCGGAAGCGGTGCGGCACAACACGCTGAACAGATCCTCGCCGTTTCCCGCGCGTTTGGCAGGCAGCTCGCGACGACAGTGATCTTCCAGCACTGCGCGCCCGCGCAGTCCGCGTGCCCACAATCCGCCGGGCAGATTCGTGCGCACCAGCGCCTGGCCGCCACGCACCGCATCGATGAACGCCCGCTCCAGCCCGGCGGCCTCCGGCCCGAGATTCGCCCCCATGAACACTTCTGAGGACAAGCTGAGCAGCAGGCGTTTGGCCGCCGGGTAGAGCTGGAAATCGCGATTCGGCGTCCAGTCGCGCATACCGCGCTCGATGGCCGGACTGGTGATATCGAGATAGCCGACCAACCGCGGTCGGGTGAAGGCCTGCTGCAGAATCCGACGGTGGTAGCGGTGTTCCTCGAAGTCGCGCAGCAGGATGCCGCCGCGAAAGAACGGGCCGATGAAGAAGGTATAGCCGCGCTGCGCGGAATACACCTTGTCGCGGTCGGCGAGTACCTCTTCGGTGGCCTCCGGTCCGGCGACCATGACAACGCGTCGCCCGACGAGTCCGGCCCAGTGCACCGGCCCGTACTTGTCGAAACGGCGGCGGGCGAAATCGAGACTGTCGCTCATCGCGGGTATCGCGTGCCCGATGAGCGGGACGCCGTAATCGCCCATGATCGGACGTAATCCGCTGCCGGGCAGCGGGTCTGCCAGCGCGCGGGTCTGCGAAGGATATCGCTCGGCAATAGCGGATACGGCGGACTTGGCCCGTCGGCCCAGGGTCGACATCATGTTCGTTGTCCTCTCGCACCGTTGCGATGTGGTGTGACTTGGAGCATATAGGAATCAGTCGTTTCCGTAAACGATTGATTCCTGTTTCTGGTGCGGCATACTGAGGGTTGTGACACGGGCAGCGACCGGCATCTATCGCGGCACCTCGGCCGAACAGCGACGCGACGAACGCCGCCAGCGGCTGATGGACGCTGCCCTCGACATCATCGGCACCCAGGGCTGGGCCGCGACCACCGTGCGCGGAGTCTGCGAACAGGCCAAGGTCGGTCCGCGGTTCTTCTACGAGAGCTTCGACGACCTCGACGCACTGGCCGCCGCCGTACACGACGAGATCATCGACACCGCGATCCGCTGCTCATTGGACGCACTCACCGCCGCGCCGGATGACATCGCAGCCAAAACGCGGGCAGCCGTCACCGCTATTCTCAATTCCGTCGTCGAGGACCCCCGCCGCGCCCGCATCGCTTTCGCCGAGGCGCACGGCAGCGAAATCCTGATGCGACGCCGCGCCGCCGGCATGCGCACTATCGCCGACGTCGTCGCCGAACAGGAACGCGCACTGCTGGACCCGCCGGCCGGCAGTGAAACCCTGGTCCGTGCGGTCTCTCTGATGATCACCGGCGGCGCCGCCGAATTGGTCCTGGCCTGGCTCGACGGCGGTATGGACATCAGCCGCGACGAACTGATCAACCTCTGCGTCGAATTCGTGCTGACCTTCGCCGACAACCTGACCACTATGGCCGCCCGATTGGCGCATTGAATGCGCGCACGGGACGGTGGAACCATCGGCTGCTAGGTCCTGTCTGCCAACCGGGTTTCCGGTTCTCCTCCGATAGGCCGTCGGGCCGGGCGTGATGTTCGCCGTGGCGACGACTGTCGGTGATCGAAGAGACGCGGAAATTTAGTCGGCCGCCGTGCTGGTGGCTGCGATCTCGCGCGGATGGACGGCGGTCCGGACCAGGTCCGTTGGAGTGTGACGTCCCCTTTTCTGTGGGTGGCCGCATGACCCAGGCGGCGTCCGCGAAGCAGGTGCTTTCGTCGTCCGCTCCTGCTGTCTGGAGTTTGTGTCCAGCTCGAGTGGGTACGCGAGGGCGGTGGACGCGAACGAGCTCTGGCGAGCCGGTGCGGCTGGTGAGCGGGTCTCGGTGTTGTTGATCGCGGATCCGGGCAAACCGGCCGATGTCGCGGAACGCCTCGCGGAGTGCCTGCCGGGACGTCTGCAAGGCCGTGACAGGCTCGAGCGTCAATGGTCGACGTGTGTGCGCCTCGAGCCCTACCTTCTCGCCGAGGGAGCGGCTTTCGCCGAGGTGATCGACGCGGTCGATCCGTCTGCGGAATCCGAGGACCTCGTCGTGTACCTCACCGATCTGCCGCGCCGTGAGGACACGCTTCCGGTGGTGGCCGATGTCAGTGCCGACCACCGATTCGCTCTTATCTCCGTGCCTGGGGTGGGCGGCATCCGGATCGAGCGACGCGTCCGCACTGTCACCGAACTCGCGATCTCTCACATGCTCGGTGAGCCGGAACTCGCGCCGGCCCGGGCGGCGCGACGGTTTCCATCTGTACCGATCGCGAGTGGCATCCGGTACTTCACACCCCCGGGACTGCGGCGATTGCGCCTGGTGTCGGGGATGGTGCGGGCCAACCGGCCGTGGCGACTGGTCACTGGACTCTCGAAGGTCCTCGTCGGCGCGTTCGCCACTGGAGCGATCGCACTGGCCACCGACACGATCTGGATGTTCGCCGACACGATGGGCCCATGGCGGATGAGCGCGGCAACGGTCCTGTCAGTCGTGGCGATGATTCTGTGGCTGATCCTCGACCACGAACTCTGGGAGCGACCGCAGTCGGCAGCCGAACGCAATAGATCGGTGTTGTACAACCTGGCGACCGTGATCACGCTCGGCGTCGGCGTCGGCGTCCTGCATGTGGCACTGTTCTGCCTGCTGCTGTTCACCGCGGGCCTGGCTCTTTCACCAGAACTGCTGTCCTCCGTTCTGAGGCACGGGGTGAACTTCTCCGATTACCTCACCCTCGCTTGGCTGCTGGCGTCTATCGCGACCATCGGTGGAGCGCTCGGGTCCGGTCTCGAGGACGACACTGCGGTCAAGGAAGCGGCGTACGGGGCCCGCCAGCGCCGGCGCATCGACGAACAAAGCAGTGGCTCGGACCGGGCGTGATGGGCACGGCAAGTGCGGCACACGTGCCCGTCGTTGCTCGCTGGCGATCGCCTTTGCGATCGGTAGCGGTCCGCCGGAATCAACCCCGCTGCTCGACGAGTCACTCACCGCTCTCGGTGAAAGCGACGACCGATGGCGTCTTCGGCCGCGACGCGCTGGTGATCGGCCGACCACTGCTGATCTTGTTGGCGCACCAGTCAACCCACGACGCCTGCGCTCCAACAACGCTGGATCCCAGCGCGGGTCGGTGAATGCCAAGACCGGGAAGTCGGTCCTGTCTGCGGGAAAGGTTCGGGTGACGGTGGCCGAGAGTGCTTGGGCGACAGCGCCTTCGTCGGCGCGTGACCATTGGCCCAGCAGCCGCTGGTGCGGGAACCTCCCGCGGGCGAGCAGTTCGATGACGGTGATCCCAGCGGGTGCGCTGGACGACTGCGCTGCGGGGCCTTGGGCTGCGAGACGACCGCGCCCCGGTGCCATCGAGTGTGTCGATGACATCCGGGGCGCGGAAGGGTGAATCAGCCCAGGTCCGGGTGGCCGACCCACTCGACAATCGTCCAGCCCTTCTGCGGGCTGCCCTCGAGGACGACGCGGCCGCCGTTGCGCATCGGATCGGTGCCGAGTTTGCTCTTGTCGGCGTTGTCGGCGTTCATCATCGACCAGAACATGATGGTGCCGCCGTGCGAGAAGATCACCGGGTTGGCGCAGCCGCGGCGCTGCACATCGAGCAGTGCCTGATCGACGCGGCCGTCGAACTCGGTGCCGTCGATGGAGCCTGGAATCCGAGCGTTCAGGTCGCCGGAGAGCCACTTGATCGGCGCCTGTAGGTACCCGGACAGCGCCTCGGCCTCCGGGGTGCCCTCGTACTGGCCTGCCTCGATCTCCCGGAAACCGGGCTGAATGTCGAGGCTCAGGTCCTGCTTGGCGACGGTCGGTGCCGCGGTCTGTTCGGTACGCACCATGTTGGACGCGAAGGCGCAGTCGTAATTCTTGTCGCCCAGCTGGATGGCCAGATTGTCTGCCTGTGTCCGGCCGCGTGAGGTCAGGTCGGGTCCGGGCACCTTGGTGTCGATCAGGCCGGAGGTGTTACCGAGGGACTCGGCATGGCGCACCAGGGTGATGACCATGTCGCCGCTGCTGCCGGAGCTGCTGCCGGAGTTTCCGAAGTCGATATCGGCGGACGCGACGCCGGTGGTAGCGGTTGTGGCCGCGACCGCGGCCGCCATCACCGTTATGGGCAATCGAAGAGATCGGATTCGCATGGGTGGGAATGCCTTTCATTGTGGCGAACGCCAATTCAGGTATGTCGAAGAACCGGAATTTGGGGTGTCGCGTCTCACAGAAGCAGCTATTTGCCCGAATCAAATACGGGGTATCCCATTGATCGGGAGCTTTCGCACTGGACCGCGCGCAGGCGAAACCCCGGTAACGGAGGTGCGAGCGAGTCGCCCTTTGCGTTCGGCTCGCCGGACCGCTTCCGGAGGGTGCCCGATGGCAACGACGTCGCCGCAGCGCGTGCTGTGCGTCGGAAGCCGGTCACCACTCGATGCCGACGGGCTCCGCAGCGACCGGGTCCTTCATGGATCTCGGCGTATGCCACTTCAGGGCGAGCCGTCCGTCTCGGTCGACAGCACCACGTCCGCGACCGTCGTCAAATGGGGACGGCCGCCGTCGGTGCTCACCTGATCCAGTACGAGGCGGCTGGTCCGGCCGCGCAGATGCAGCGTCGCTATCTGGTTGCCGAAGAAGGGGCCGGTGACGCGACTCCACTCGACCGGCACCGGGGGAACGGTGGACACCCGGTCCAGGAGGAAACGCGTCACCCGTTCGGCGGCCCGACTCCACGAGAGCCGGAAGACTACCTTCATGGCGGTCGGAACGTAGTTGTGCATCGGCGAACAGGTCAGCTGGTAGACCCGGGACCTGACGGCGTCGGAAAACCGCGCTTGCGCGGCATAGGCGTGGTGAACGTCGCCGGACAGCACGCAGATCGTGGCGGGCGCCCGTCCTCCCGGGCCGCTGCACTGTCCGCGCCCGACGCGGGCGATGAGCCGGGCGAGCCGGTCGAATGAATCGCGGAAGGCGGCCCAATGTTCCAGATCCGCTGAGCGCCGCAATCTTTCGGACCATCTGGCCACGCGTCTGCCCCGCACCCCTGAGGTCATGCGCTCATTCCATGACTCCAGGTCGTGGAGGGCGCGCGGCAGCAGCCACGGGAGCGAGCTCCCCACCAGCAGGTGGTCGTAGTCGCCCTCGGTCTGGCGTTCGATCCACGAGAACTCGGGCTCGGAGACCATCGACCGCGTGCCGCCGGCGAGTATGCGTCCGCACCGTGAATCGATGACGAGCAGCCGGGTGGTGCCGAGATCGCGGCGATACGACCATTGCGCTCCCTTGGCGCCGTCGGCTTCTTCGTCCGCTGCGGATGCGAACTCGCGGAGCAACTCCGCGCAGTCGCCGCCCTCGGATCGGATCCGCTGGTAGAGCTCGTCGTCGGCCAGGGCTGCGGGCGAGAGGTTGCCCAGGTGCTGGTAGACCCAGTACGACGACAACGCGCCCACGATGCGTTCCTCCCACCAGCCGGTGGCCTCGATCTCGTCACGCCACGATTTCGAGGTGTTCCAGTCGTCGATGACGTCGTGGTCGTCGAAGATCATCGACGACGGAACCGTGGACAGCAGCCAGCGCACCTGCGGGTCGGACCATGACTCGGAATAGAGCCACGTGTACTCCTCGAAGTTGCGGATCTGGGCGCCCGGCGGTTGGTCGAGGTCGTGCAACTCGTCGATGCGACGGAGGATCTCGGGCGACAGCTCATCGGCGTAGACCTGGTCGCCGAGCAGTAACAATGCGTCGGGCAGATCTTCGGGTGGGCGTTCCATGACTCGCCGCGCATAGGCGTCGAGAGCGTCGGCGTCGAAGTTGTCGTCGTCCTGCGTCGCGGTCGGTGTGGCGAATCGGCACGAGCCGAAGGCGAGGATCAGATCGGCGTCGCTTCTGAGCGTGCGAATGACGGACGGGTGCGGGGCGTCGGGCAGCGGCCAGACGCGCTCCCCGTCGAGACTGACCTCGTACCGCGTGACGGAACCGGCCGCCAGTCCCGCAATCAGGACGAGAGCGTAGTGGTGTCCGGCGATGGTCCAGGTGTGTTCGTGGTGGCCGAGGACCTCGACAGTGCACGGTGCCGACGTCTCGACCCAGACGGTGGCGTCGCATTCGCCGACATGGCGCAGCAACGGACCCAGAACCAGTTCGGTCCTACTTTCCGGCAGCCGTGCCATCTGTCCAGAATATGCCGTGGACCGGCTGTCGAGCAGGCCGATGAGCCGCAGCCGGCCTTTTGCACACCTTTGCGCAGGTGTGGGATGGTGGTGGGTGAAAGGACGGACGTGACTGCGACGACGCACTCGACCACCGTCGGCCTCGGGCCGCGCGCACTGGCCAACCGGCGACGCATCGTCGCGGTGGCCGGGGACGAGTTGCTGCGCAACCCGCTGGCGAGTATGGAAGACATCGCCGTCGCCGCGGGGATGGTCCGCCGCACCCTCTACGGTCATTTCCCCACCAGGGAAGCGCTGATCGACGGCATGCTCGACGAGGCTTTCGAACAGGTCGGTCGCGCACTCGACGGTATCGACACCGCGCAACCTCCGGCCCGGGCGATCGCGGATATGACGGTCGCGCTGTGGGCTGTCGGCGACGAGTTCCAGTTGCTGCTGCGCCTGGACGAAGCCGGGTCGCGGGCCCGGATGGCCGACCGGCTCGCGCCCGTCCGCGCGCGGCTGATCACGTTGATAGCGGCTGGTCAAGCCGACGGAACCTTCGCTGGTCACCTTCCGCCCGCGGCCTTGGCCAGGGTGCTCACGGCGCTGGTGCTCGAGCTGCTGAACGCGCACAGCGATGGTGAATGGGTCGATGCCGAAGCCGCGCGCGACGCTGCTCTGGCCTGCCTGATCGCGGTCGGCGTCGACCGTTCCAGTGCCGGGGAGATCGCCCGGTCCGCCGCCGAGGCCGCGCAGCACTGATCGCAGGTGCGCTCGTCGGGCGGGCGATCGCTCGTCGAACATGCTGTCCCCGAATGGATCCACGGTGTGCTCGCCGGCACGAACCCGGGTGGGGTGTGAGTCCCTTCACGAGTTCTTGCACATCGGTGTGCAAGGGACGTAGTTTCACAGTTACGTGCAATTGCACGAAGGTGTGAAAATGTCGAAGGAGCGGGATATGACCAGCCAGGTGGCAACTGTGCGCATGGCGTACGCGACCAAGACCTCCACCGGGGGCGCCCCCGTCGATGTGTCCTCGTGGACGCTGCGCGGTGTGGGCGCGATCCGTGTCCTGTACGGCCTCGTCCCGTTCGCTACGCTGATCCTGGGGACCGATGTCGGCACCGGGATGGCCGTCCCCGTCTTCGTCGCGGTCGGCCTGGTGTCCGTCCTGCTCGGCCTGGCCACCGTTGCGCTGACTCCTCGGCTGCTGAGCCGCGACGACGCTGTTTTGGCCGCCGTCGGCGTCGACGCGATCCTCGTGGTTCTCGGCGTGGCCGCGCTCATGGTGGGCTGGGATCAGTTCACGGTCGCCGCCGCAGCGGTGGTGCTCGGCGGGGTGGTGATCGGGGCGTTGTCCGCGGCGGTCGTCGCCATCGTCACGGCGGTGCGCGAAGCCTGATCTGCTGACGCGGTGCGAAGTGCCCGAGCGGCGCCCCCGGAATTCCGGAGGCGCCGTTCGTAATTGCCAGAGGGGTGGCTGTCCTAGGAATCAGCCGGCCGCCGCGCCGAGGATCGCCAGCGCGTAGGGCTGAGGGCCCTGCGGGACATTCGAGCCGATGACATCGATCTTCCACGTACCGACGGCGGGTGCACCGATTTCGACGACCTCGACGTTGTTGATCGAGTCCATCGTGAATCCGGGGCCCTGCCCGCCGTTTCCGACTCTGGGCGCTCCGTCCGGGCACCGGACAACGAGATTGAGGTTGTTGACCAACGTCTCGCCGGGAAAGTCACTGTAGGCGAGCACGATCCGCAACGGAACAGCTGCCGAAGTCACCTCGATCTCGAGGGTGTGGAGTTGTCCCGTCGAGACTTTCCTGCCCTGGCGAACCAGCAGCGTCGACGGTGCCGTCGGGGCAACGACCCCAGCCACGTCGACGCAACCGAAGCCCTGGTGGTTGTCGGCCACCGTGGTTGCGGGCGCTGTGCCCGGCAGGCGACGAGCGCCGGCGATCACTACCGCTTTGAGGAGTCCCCCCGAGGGCGTCGCGATGCCGTGGTCGCGGCGAAGGTGCTGGCGCAGCAGCGCGAGCGCGCCGGCGGTCAGTGGCGTGGCCATGCTCGTGCCGCCCATGTAGAAGTACTTCGAAGAGCCGGGGAACGGCTTCCAGCCGGTTGCGGTGGGGCTGAGCATCGTCGACTTCGTCGACAGGATCCATGTGCCCGGGGCGACGACGTCGGGTTTGATGCGCCCGTCCGCGGTCGGACCACGGCTGGAGAACGCGACCACCTGATCGGGGTCATCGGCCATCGCCGCGCTCTTGTACGGCGGTGCCGGGTAGTCGCCCGGCCACCAGGTGCCGTAGCGCTCGCTGTCGAAGGAGCGTCGCAGGTTCTCACTCGCTCCGACGGTCAGGCAGTTCTTGGCGGTGCCGGGTGAGGTGACGGATCCGAGGTTGATCCGGCCGTCGCCGTCGGAGTCGCTGCCGTCGTTGCCTGCGGCGAACAGGATGCAAAACGACGGGTGCTCCCACATGAACTTGTCCACGGCACGGCACTGGTCGTCGTAGACCCCGGGGTCGCCGCCACCCCACGAATTGGTGTGGATGCGTGCGCCTTTGTTGTACGCGGGTGTGAAAAGGTCGGCGAGGTCCACCGGAATTCCCGCGAGCAGGTAGCGACCGTACTTCGCCACGAAGGCGGGGTTCTTCCAGTCCAAGGCTTGCTCGACGGCCTGGAACACCAGCTTCGCTTTGGTGGCCAGACCGCGGATCGCCGGTTGCCCCGGCACCGCCGTGCTCGCGACGCCGTCGCCGAGCACTGATCCTGTGACGTGGGTGCCGTGGCCGGAGTCGAGGTCGGCCGCTCCGTCGTCGCCGCCGGCGTTGTTGACGTAGGGAGCGAATTCCGAGGTGATCGGAAAGCTCATGACGGCTTTGACGCGGCCGGCGAAATCGGGATGGACCGGCGAGGTGGTGCCGGTGTCGAACCCGGTGTCGCACACCGCGATCGTCTCGCCCTCACCGTCGAGGGTGGAAACCCCGCCCAGCGTTGCCGCGGTTCCGCGCATGATGGTCGCGGCGACGTCGTTGCTGATGCGATTGATCGGCCGGTTGCGCACCATGCGCACACCATGGACAGCCGACAGGGCGGCCAATTGCTTGCGCCGAGCGGCATCGGTGCCTTCGGGCGCCTCGACGATGAGCGTCGCCGGGCCATCTCCGATGATCTTCAGTCCGAGTTTGCGGATCTTCGCCTTGGCGGCGCGTGCGGTGGCCGGCGTGAAGAACTCGACGGTGAGGACGTCGGGGAGCAACTTCGTTCGGGGGAGTGCGGGTTCGGTGGTCACGTCCAGGCGTGCGCGGTCGGGCAGATGACCAGCCCAGCGCACTTCCGGCAACGCGGCGATCGCCGCGATCTGCTCGGCCGTCGCGCGCACGACCAGCGTGAAACCAGCACGGGCATCGACGATCGATCCACCTGCTTGCTCGACCGCTGCGCGCCATTGCGGCTTGATCGGCCCGACGAACTGGACGAGGTAGTGGTGCGGTCCGGCGTCCAGGCGCCGGGTGCGCTGGTAGGCGGGATGGGCCGAAGGCCGTGCTGCGCCGGTGATTCGAGGCACGGTGGTGTCGATCGCGTCTGTCGCGGTCGGTCCGAGTGGAATCTCGTATTGCGCGGTGATGTCCTCGACGAGGTAGCGCTGGCTCAACTCCCGAGCTTCGGCCTCATCGGCCTGTACCAACGCGAACGCGTCGTAGTTGGCTGTCACGGTGTGGTCCCGTGCGAGCGCGGCCTGCTCAGATTTCGTCGCGATCACTTTGAGCGTGCGGTCCATGTCCGACTCCCTCCACGAATGTATGTCCGAAGCCGATGAGCGGTGTGAACCGTCGCGCCGAGTCCGCGGACTCGGCCTCGATCCGCCGACGTGCGGGTTCGTGAACGTAGAGCAATGAGAAGAATGCTCGGTGAGCTGGGAAGATCGATGGATTCACGCAGCGCTCGGCTCAGTGCCGGACGGCAGTACGAGTGCAAGTTTCGCACAAGTCCGCACCTGGGCATCCCGGGTTGTGAGTGTTACAGCAGCAAAGTCGAGCGGCTGGGGATCCTCACGCCACGGACGCGGCGGACAGGATCGCGTAGGCGACCTGGATACCTCGAACGGCGCCGTGGTCGACGATGAAATCGTCCGCCAGCAGGTTGTAGACCTTGCCGGGCGCGAACCCGTAGTCATGACCGACCGCGGCCAGCACCGTCTCGTTGCCCAACGCCTCGCGGGTGCGCTGGGCACCGTTGCGGCCCATGCCGCCGTAAGGGTCGTCGCGGTCACCGAGCGCAGCGGCATTCTGGAAGGCGATGCGCGACGCGAGCGGGTATGCGATTCCGACAGCTTTGTCGTTCTTGGTGTGGGTGATGAGGATCGGGCCGGATGCGCGGCGGTCGGTGAGGACCTCCCGAAATGCGCCGGCCTTCCCGCCGCCGAAGTCGCCGGAAAGCCCGTTGTGCGAGAACGCCGCCTGCAACAAGCTGAGCGTGACCTGTGGTGTGTTGTCGTCCAGAGCATGGGCAGCGGCGGTCACCAGCCGCCCGCCGAAGCTGTGGCCGACGAGGTGGACGCGCACGTCTCGGTGTTCCGCGCGGACCCGCCGGATCATCGGGGCAAGGCCGTTGGCCCCGACTGTTCCGGCCCGTGACTTCATCTGCAGATATGTCGTGAGGTTCGCCAGCCGCCGCGCGGCGGCGATCACCCCATCGAGGCGATCCAGGACGCCGGCGGCGCCGCCGTTGTCGGCGCCCCGATCGTCTGCGCCGCCTCCGATTGCGGCGCCGCCCCCGCTCGTCGCGGCGCCCGGCGCGGAAACGGGACCGTCCATGGCGGCGAACAGATCCTCGGCGTCGGCGAGGAAGAACGCGGCCGCGCCGTCGTCATCTGCTGAATCGTCCACATCGACAAGGGATCTCAGGATATCGACATACGTCGCACGAGCGTCGGGATCCGAGGCCAGTCGCGGGACGAGTGCCAACGCCGAGGTGACCTTCTGGTGACGCGCGGGGGACTTGGCTGTGTCACCCAGTCGCGTCGGGTCCTCGGCCAGTCTGTCCAGTACCAGCTCGAGAGCCGCGTCGTTCGCCGCCGTCGCGCTGGCCGCGCCGCCGCCTGGGATGAGGTCCTTGTCTGCGAACTTCTTGCTCGGCCAGAACACACGGCAGGCTGCGAAAGTGCGGCCGTCGAGACGGCGAAGCGTTGTCGGCGCCTGAGGATTGGCGCGCAAGTCCAGCAGGCGTTGCACGTTGCCCAGCAACTCGTCGTACAAGTCCGCGGCCTCCCGCATGTCGTTGTTCCATCCGTGCGAAACAACGATCAGGTCGGTGGCGTCCAGGCCATTGACCAGCTCCTGCAGTTGGCCGCCATCGAAAAGCGTTCCGTCACTGGTGAACTCGATATCGAAACTGTGCACGGCCGCTGCTCCGATCAGACGGATTGGATGGCACGGACGAGGTCCACCAGACCGTGCCCTTCGAAGTAGCGCTCACGACCGAGCGGCGAGGCCGTGGAAGTGAAGATTCGCTTCACGTCGCGGGGCTTGCCGATGAATTCGCGCCGGATGGACAGGAAGGCCGCGATCGCCCCGGACACGTGCGGTGCGGCCATGCTGGTGCCGCTGTCCTCCATGTAGTCGGCGAAGGCCACATCTCCGCTCGCCGACGCGCTGGCGTCGGCGGCCCGGATGGCCTCGTGCAGGCGAGTGCCCGCGCCACAGGAGGTGATCCGTTCGCCGGGGGCCACCAGGTCGGGTTTGAGTCGGCCGTCGCCGGTAGGTCCCTTCGAGGAAAAGTACGAGACGCCGTACATGTACGGCGCGTCGCGGTGTGTAGCGCCGACGGTGATGGCCTGCTCCGCGTTGCCCGGGTCGTTGATGGTATTCGACAGCCCCACCCTTGTTTCCCGTGTACTCGACCCCACGCTGCCGTAGCCCGTATTCCCGGCGGCCGCCACGACGACCACGCCCGACTGGACCAGCCGGTCGACCTCGGCACAGATCGGGCTTTGGCCGCAGGCGAACATCTCGGCATCGAATTCGTATCCGACGCTGAGGTTTACCCCGTGCACGCGGAGCAGCTTGGGATTGTCGTTGAGGTTCTCGCGGATGTACTCCAAAGCGCGGATCACGTCGCTGGAACGTCCTTCACCGACCTCGTCGAGCACCTTGAGGCTCACGAGTCGGCACTGCGGAGCCACGCCGTGTAGGTGCTCCAGGTCGTTGAACTGCTGGACGATAGCGCTGGTCCGCTCGAGTTGCCCGCGGGCGCTGGGGCGGTCGACCCGCTCGAACAACCGCACCCCATATTCCTTGCGGTTGAGCGGAGCGCACCCGGCGATGATCCCGGCGACGTGCGTGCCGTGTCCGTATTCGTCGGTGAGCGCCGCTTTGCGATGGGCATCGACGCGCCGGGTCCGTTCGTCCTTGTCGATTGTCGGGTCGTCCGGGTCCAGTACGGGTCGTGGCTCGAGCGGGACCCCATCCAATTCGACTGCTTCCTCCACGAAGCTACGGTGCAGGTTCCTGACCCCCTCGGCCTCGACGGTTGTGTATTTCTGGAAGTGTGCATGGCTTCCCTGGATGCCGGAGTCGATCACCGCCCAGACGATTCCTTCTCCCTCGGCCTCGAAGGAGCGCCGGGCAGCGTTCGCCTTGATCGTCGGCAGCGACCGGTAGACCTGACTACGGACGGGAAAGTCCGGCCAGAGCTTGTAAATCGCCCGAAATCGCATGGGATTGCCCGCTGTTCGGCCCGCCTTGGCCAGTGCCTGCCGCTCGTCCTGCTTGAGCAGCTTCTTACACTCGGCCCACGACATGCGACACAGGTAGTAAGTGCGGGAGATCGGTGTCGGCTCTGGCGCGTTCCGCATGACCTCCGCGTGCAACTCCTTGAGTGTCGCGACTGCGCCGAGTAGACCCTCGGTGTGCTGCAGGTTCAACTCCACGATGTAGGGGCCACGCTTTCCGGGCTCCTCCTCGAGCCGCCATTCCTTACGTCGCTCCTTGTCGTAGAGTCCGGGCGGAGCGAACGTTCGTGCGAATTGCTGTCCGACTTCCTGGTTGCCGTGTGCTGCGGTATGCCGCCGCTTGCGAGGTGCGCGCCCCTCGGGTCCCGATGTCGTCATCAGCGTTCGTCCCTTTCAGGAGATGCCTCATGGGGCAATTCGACGTAGACCTCTCGTGCGCTGCCGTCATCACCCGTCGTGAAGGCGTGAGTTGGACCGATTGAGTTGACGATCACCATCCAGACCCGGAAACAAGGTGGCCTTATTGACCACTGAGCACATCGGCGTTGCCTCTGAGACGCAGACGTGCGCGACTGGGTTGCAGCTCCCAGCTCATCCGCCGCTGTCCGCGGAACAGGCAGTCGCCCTGCTCGGCGAATTCGAGCGCATACTCCGATTGAACTGCGGAACCCGGCGGACTGATGAAGGCGCGCCGGAGTGTCGACGCCGTGTTGTGCGAGCCGGAGCAGGAGCGACCGGCAGGCCGGGCGTCGGATGCCGGATGCATCGGCGGCCACCCGGCCGACTCAGGCCTCGGAATAGTCGTGATGGGACCCGCGTTGCCTCCGGCATGACCATTAGCGATCTCGGGAAATTCGGTGTGTGGCGCCACTACAAGGGGTTCGCCCCAGCGGCAGCTCGCGAGATCGAAGAACTAGGGTACGGCGCGTTGTGGCTCGGCGGATCGCCGCCTGCCGAGTTGCCCGTGGTCGAATCGCTGCTGGAGGCAACGGAATCGCTGACTGTCGGCACCAGCATCGTGAATATCTGGACAGCGCCTGCGGAGGCCGTCGCGGAGTCCTTTCACCGCATCGACCGAAGATTTCCCGGCCGCTTCCTGCTCGGCATCGGGGTGGGTCATCGGGAGGCCAACGGTGCGGGGGCCGTCAAGCCGTACGACGCGCTGGTGGCTTACCTGGACGAACTCGACGCCGCGGGTGTGCCGAAGGAGCGCAGGGCGTTGGCGGCACTCGGACCGCGCGTGCTGACACTCGCCCGTGACCGGACCGCGGGTGCGCTGCCCTACCTCGCCCCGCCCGAGCACACCAAGAGCGCCCGGGAAACGCTTGGTGCAGACGCGCTTCTGGTCGCGGAGCAGAAGGTAGTCCTCGATGACGATGTGGCGCGGGCGCGCGAGCTCGCCAGGGGCACGGTTTCCATGTATCTGGGGCTGGTGAACTACCTGAGCAATCTGCGCCGCGTGGGCTTCTCGGAGCAGGACATCACCAAGCCGGGAAGCGATCGCCTGATCGATGTTCTCGCCGTGAACGGCACGCCTGCCGAAGTCGCGGCCGGATTGGTGGCCCACCTGGACGCGGGCGCCGACCATGTCGCGATCCAGCCGTTGAACGAGGACTACCTCGAGGCGCTACGCGCGCTGGCCGCGGTACTGCCGTTGACTCGGTGAAGGCTGACGACGTCACGGCGGCTGCGCGCGGTGACGAACGACTACGGCCGGGACGGTTACGCCTGGTTCAGTGGACCGCAGCGAACATCGAATCGTGTGCGTACAGTGTCCAGGGTTTGCCGGAGGTGTTCGCGTCCGCGGCGGTGGGTGAGCATGAACCGCGTCGTTTCGATCATGCGGCGCGGCAGCGGGTACCAGCGATCGAGATCGATTCCGCAATCGAGGAACACTTTGTTCGGGATGCTGTCGAGGACGAGGCTGAGGTTGTGCACGGCCAGCGAGCCGAGCACATAGGGAAGTGCCGCATTCGACTTCTTCCGTAGATCCAGCGCGTCGAGTTCATAGAGCGGGACGTCGCTGAGCTTGCCCAAGAACAACAGGTGGGTCAAGAAGTAGCCCATGTACGACGTCAGATGGAATGTGGCAGAGCGTGGCTGAACCGACACGACCGCACCGCTGTCGGAAATGTAGGGCTCATAGGGCGGATCGCCGTGCAGCATATATCCGGTGCAGTTCACGATCCAGCTGCCCGGTTGGATCTTCTGGGCTGATCCGCTGCGGAACATCAAGTCGATATCGCCGTCACGGTCGACGGCGTCAACGACGTGATCCATGATCACCTCGTTCAGGCCGTCGGCAATCGTCTTGTTCTCCGATCCGGACAGCAAGCCCAGCAGGAAGTTTCCTGTGGTGGGGGTCAACCACGTGCCGTAAGTCGTGCGTAACCACGTCGCGACATCTGTCTCGTTGGTCCCGTCGAAGCGCCGGCCCAGTTCCGTGAAAATGTGGGTTGCCAGCGTGCCGCCCCACCATCGTCGGCCGCCTGTAGGGAACAAGCGGTCACGGTCAGAAAAGAACGTGCCTGAACCTGCCACGAGGTTCACTTCCCGGCCGGGGTATTGCGTGATCAGCGCGTGAGCGGTATCCATCGCGGTCTTTCCCCCGCCCACGATCCACACAGGGGCGTCGCTCGCCCGCATCTCGTCCCCGCGCATGTCGCAGAAGTCGGGTGACACCGATACGACACGTGTGCTGGAAAGCTCGAGCGGGCTGTTGGGCACGATCCCGAATCCGCTGGCTTTGATCAGTCGCTTCGCCTCGATAATCATTAGCCGGCCGTCCGACGACTTGCAGTTGAGGCGCACAATGTTGCCGGACTCGACATGTGACTCCAGTGCCCAGCCGAAGTACTCCTCTACTTGCACTCGTCGTTCGACGATCTCGAGGCAGTGTTCGAAGTGGGCGAGCACCTCGTCCTTGGTTGCCAGATAGGAGCGATCCTCGCCAAGTGTCCACTTGATGTTGCCCGCGGTGAATAGGCCATGTGGTTGGTGCAGTCGTACGTACGCATAGGTGTCGACCCACATACCGCCGGACCGATCGCGGCGATCGACCAGGATCACTTTCTGCGAGCGAGACAAGTATCGACTGGCGACGAACAGGGCATTGACTCCGGCGATGCCCGCTCCGACCACGCGGACGTCGCAGCGCTCTACCCGAACGGGCGTCTCGGCTGACGCGGCGTCACCTGTCACCGCGACCTCCTGGGGAGCCTCTTGATTCAGAGAGCGGGCTGTAGCGATGCCACGCTCCAGCGCGTCTCGGTTGCGACCATCTGATCTCTATCGATCGTCCTCGCGGCCGGCACGAAAGTCACCGATGGTTCGCTGGTCTAAGCGCTTCTCTCGGGAACGTCTCATTCGAGACCAGTGCGGGCTCGGCCGCCGGCGCCGCTGACGACCGGCGCAACGCTGAGCGCTCGATGCCTGCTCGGTCGATTCAGGTTTGCTGGGCGAGGACAGGCGACTACTACTCCCGAGGGGGGCACCCGGCCTCTGGATCGGGTGGTGATCCGAAGCAGTAGCCCGCGCGGCGATGTCGGCACCATGGCGTATGCTGTGGCCCCGGCAACGTGATATCGGTGCCTGGTTCTGTGCTCGACGGAGATGCCCGCAGTTTCGATCAAGATCTCTCGGGTCGAACATCACGCCTTCTGCTCACGATCCGCTGACAAGCGGTGTTGCGCTCCATCCGTGGCGATCGTGCTGTTCGGTTCGACAGCTGCCCTGGACGGATCACCTCGCACGAAGGATCGGTATGAAGAGCGGAAAACGCGCGTGGATCGCAGCACTCACGGGAACCCTCGTGGTTGTCTGCGTCGGAGTCGTGGCCACACCGACGGTAGGGGCCCAGCCGCCGCAGTTGCGGGTGGCGGGGGGTGACATCGTCCGTGCCGATGGTTCGGCGACGGCGATCACGATCCCCGGCCAGGCCGGGCCGATACCGGCACGATCCACCCGCCTCGTCTACACCAGCAACGACACCCACGGCGCGCCGAACACGGTGGTCGGCACCTATCTGGAGCCGAGTCAGCCCTGGACCGGCCCTGGCCCGCGACCACTGGTGGCATACGCGGGCGGCGCACAGGGGCAGAACGCCGACTGCTCGCCGTCGGCGATGCTGGCGCAGGTGATCCGGTACGAGCCGCCTGCCGACGTGGTCTTCGAATACGACATCATCGCGATCTATCAACTCCTGGCGAGCGGGATGGCGGTGGTGATGACCGACTATCACGACTTCGGGGTACCGGGAGTGCACGACTTCCTGAACCGCAGGACGCAGGCACACGCGGTGCTGGATTCCGCGCGGGCCGCGCTGCGGCTGCCCGGTTCGGGGCTCGGCCCGGACTCGCCGGTCATCATCTACGGCTACTCCCAGGGCGGGATGGCCTCCGCTGCCGCCGCCGAACTGCAGGCCGAGTACGCACCCGAACTCGCTGTGCGCGGGGTACACGTGGGCGGGCCGGTGGTGGGGCCGCAGGATTTCATCGTGCGCAGTGACGGCAATCCCGGCGTCGCGCCTGCCATCGCGTGGGTGCTCAACGGAATCGCCGCGGACTACCCCGAGACACGCCCGGTACTCGACGCCGAGCTCAACGACACCGGTAAGGCGATCCTGCAAAGCTCCATCGGCACGTGCGGGGGCGGTCTCTCCGAGACTTTCGTCCAGCCCCAGGACACGTCGCGGTGGACGACCAGCGGGCGGCCGCTCACGGCCGTGATCGACGGTTCCCCCGAGTTGAAGCGGGCATTCGACGAGCAGCGGCTCGGCGGGTCCACTCCTGCGGCGCCGGTGCGCGTCTATTCGGCCAGGCACGACGACAAGGCCACCTACCCCGCCGCGCGCGATCTGGTCGCGCGATGGTGCGGCGGCGGCGCGGCGGTACAACTGGACGCCGACAGCGCGGTGCCCGCGATGTCGGGCTTCTTGGGCACCCACGATCTGGGCTTCTTCCCGTCGCTGACAAGTTCGCAGCCGTGGATGGTCGATCGCCTCGCCGACGTGCCGGCTCCGGTGAACTGCGCGTCGCTGCCCTAGCCGCGCCGATCTCCCTCGATCCTCGGGACCTCGCCAGTCGACCGCATCGCTCCACGAGTAACTCCGGTGACATCGGTGGCTGCGATGCGGTCAGGTGAGGATGCGATCGGGTGGGATCCGACATTCGACACCGGGGTTCTCCAGGTACAGGCGCCACGACGAATCCGGCGCCGTGGCAGAGCTTCGAGTCGACCTGCCTGGGTGCGCAGTCGATTTCGATGAGCGCGGTGACGGCGGCGGCACGGCCGACAAAGGCGTCGGCTGAGTACTCACCTCAGGTGATCGCGGCGATGATGGCGCGCGCGACCCAATCCGCGTATCGCTGCTGGGACCACCCCCGAGCGAGTGCCAGCCGTTCGTAGGTATCGATGGCGAGGTAGTTCCACAAGACGTCGCGTACCTCGTCCAGGTCGATCCCGTCGCGCAACTGCCGGGTCTCGAGCAGGTGCCTGCCCAGCATGGTCCGCAGTGGCCAGCGACCCGAAGTCCGTGGCGATCCACGGCATCCACCTCATGGTGGACGGCAGCATCGCTGACCTCGCCGAAGTCACCCACCCCGACGGATTCAGCCACGAACGCAGAGCGGCACCGCCCTGGGCCCGCGGCAACGGCCCCGAGGGGCTCTACGCGCTGGCCGAGTGGCTGCGCGACGCGTTCGCCGACATGTCCTACGACATACATTCCGCGACAGTCGAAGACGATCTGGTGACCGTCTACGCGACGATGCACGGCCGCCAGATCGGACCGTTCGTCTTCTACACCGAATCCGGTGCGGTGGAGAATGCGTTCGCCCCCACCGGCAAATCCTTCGCGATGACCGAATCGCACTGGTTCCGCCTGCGTGCGGGCAAGATCATCGAACACTGGGCCAATCGCGACGACCTCGGTATGGCCAAGCAACTCGGCTGGCTGCCACCCAGCCCCGTGTACCTGCTGCGGTGCGCGCTGCTCAAGCGTCGAGCAGTTCGCGAAGCGCGCTCCGGCCAGCCGCCTACAGGTAGCTGAGCACGCCCTCGACCTCACTCGGACGCCTGCCGCGAGGCGTTCTCTGTTCTCCCGACGCACCTGTTCGACCCCGAGCTGCTCGGCGGTCTTCACTGCGGCAGCGGACTTTCCGGACTCGCCTGGACATGGTGATCATCGTCCTCGAGGAAGGAAGCGGTCTTCAACCTGCGACGGTTCAGGTAGGTGAATTGCCTGTCCGCTGATGATGACATCAGCGTGTTGTTGTGTTCGGTCGGCGGCGAAGTGCACGTCCTCTTCAGACATCCAACGTTGCCACTGCGATAGCGCACCGTCTCCATCGCGATCG
Source organism: Nocardia sp. NPDC055002 (assembly GCF_053608825.1). NCBI lineage: Bacteria > Bacillati > Actinomycetota > Actinomycetes > Mycobacteriales > Nocardiaceae > Nocardia > Nocardia sp. NPDC055002. The sequence goes on along the minus strand of NZ_JBSGWE010000001.1, from coordinate 1,269,639 downwards.
AGCCCTCTGGCGAGTCTCACTGCGGGCGGGGTCTGAACCCAGACCAATAGCGACAATCGTTCGCGCACAGTGGCACGGCCGGCCGATACGCCTTCGAGGATCAGGACAGCAGGCGGGGCGACGTCATGCCATTCCGCCAGAGTCTTGGTGTCCCAGTCGTAGCGCTGGTACCTGCCGGCTCGTCCATGAGCGATCGGCGACAAGACCTGCTGCTCGAGCTGAGGCCACCAATCGAATTGATTGTCCCAAGACGCGAAATCGTCAGTATGGAGCAGTGTCGCGGTGCACGCGGCGGCGAGCTGTGCGGCAAGGGTGGACTTCCCCGCACCGCCGGGGCCGTCCACGGCGACCAACTTGGTCGAGCCCAGCCGCGGCGTGGTGCGCTCCACGAGTGCGGCGAGGTCGTCAATGTGCATATGAGTCATTCTCGCCGAACTTCACACGAGGTCGTCGTGGCCATGCTGGGCGTGGCAGGCGGGGGAGCGCATCAAACCCGGCGCGGCGGGCAGGCCGGGGCCGACGGTAATAGCGGAGGCGGGTGTGGGGTTCGGCCTGTCGGGTGGTCCGGGTTGTGGCTTGTCCGAAGGACCGGTGTCGGGTTGGGGCCGGTCGTCCCATCGGATTTTGCGGGATGGGGGACTGAGGCGGTTCAGCCCTGTTCGAGTTCCCCGCGCACGGTGGCGGCGATGCGGGTGAGCGCGGTCCCGAGGTTGCGGCGCTGAGCGGCGGTCAGTGGATCGAACACGAGCCGCTTCACCTGCGCCACGTGCTCCGGGGCGCTGTCGGCGAGCTTGCGGCGGCCGCCGTCGGTGAGGGTGGCGAAGGTGTATCGGCCGTCGCTGGGGTCGGGTCGGCGGGTGACCCAGTCGCGGGCTTCGAAGCGGTCCATGGCTTTCGACAGCCGGGGCTGGGTGCTGTCGCAGACCCGGGCGAGGTCGCTCAGGCGCATCGTGTCGTCGTCGGCCATCGACAGCCTGGCCAGCACCCCGTACTCGAAGTTGGAGATGCCCGCATCGCGTTGTAGCTGACGGTCGAGAGCTGCGGGGAGGGCAGTGACGACCGTGAGGAGCGCCTGCCACAGCTCCTGCTGGTCCTCATCGAGCCAGGGTGACGGGGTGTTCATGCGCTCATCGTACTTGCCCAGGAAACATGTACTTGCCTGGGCAAGTCATTGTGCGCTACCTTGTTACTTGCCCAGGCAAGTGAAAATACTTTCCAGGGCAACTTAAGGAGCTGATATTGATGACAACAAGCCGCCGCTTCTCCGCGAACGGCCGAGCTTCGGGTGAGCCTGCTGCCGCCTACACGGATCTCCTCGCCCGTGTCATGCCACAGGCGCGCGAACAACCCCTGTGGAGTGAGGCCGACGGGCCGCTGCCGAGCCTGTTCGTCAGCCACGGTGCCCCGTTCACCCTCGACGATCCGCAGTGGCTCAGCGACCTCTTCGCCTGGGCTCAGTCGATGCCCAAACCCCGTGGCATCGTTGTTGTTTCGGCCCACTGGGAACAAGCACCGGCCGCGGTCACCGCGGCCGTGGCAGGCACTCCGCTCTACTACGACTTCAGCGGCTTCGACCCCCGCTACAAGACCCTTCCCTACGCGACCCCGGACGCCACCGGCCTCGCCCGCCGACTCACCGGTCTGCTGGGCCCAGCACCCGTGCACGAATTCGCCGACCGCGGCCTGGACCACGGCGCGTTCATCCCGCTCATGGCCATGTACCCCGCTGCTGATGTCCCGGTCGTCCAGCTCTCGATGCCCAGCCTCGATCCCCGCGCGCTCCTCGAACTCGGCGCACGCCTACGGTCGCTACGGGGAGAAGGCATCCTCGTGCTCGGCTCGGGCTTCATGACACACAGCTTCGCCGTCTTCCGCCGTCCAGAGCTCGCCACCGAGACAACAGCTTTCGATGAATGGGCAGTCGATGCTCTCGCCCGCGGCGACGTCGATGCTCTGGCTGACTACCGCACGAAGGCGCCCGGTGTCGCGGTCGCCCACCCGACGGCCGAACACTTCGTTCCGCTGCTGCTGACCGTCGGTGCCGCTGCGGACCCCGCCAGCGCGGTGAGCGCCATCGACCGCCTGGTCATGGGCAACTCCATCCGCTCGGTCCAACTGACCTGAGCCGGTTCGACTTTCCCTTCCCGCTCGATCGCCTCATCCCCGCGGCGACGAGATCGCACACTCTGGAGGACAGTTCCATGAAGGCCATCCGTTTTCACGAGTTCGGCACCAGCGAAGTCCTGCGCTACGACGACGTCGAACGTCCGGTCCCCGCGCCCGGGCAGGTACTCGTGCAGGTCGTCGCCACCTCGTTCAACCCGGTCGACGATCACATCCGCGCGGGGCATCTGGCGCAGATGCTCCCGATCGTGCTGCCGTATGTGCCGGGCATCGACCTGGCGGGCACCGTCGTCGAACTCGGCGCGGACGTGACAGGCCTGGCGATCGGCGACCGGGTCGTGGCGATGTTGCCCCTCGACTCCGCGGGCGGCGCAGCCGAATTCGCGCTGGTTCCCGCCGAGTCCCTCACCGCGGCACCGCAGACGATCGAGTTGGCCGACGCCGCGGCGCTGCCGCTGACCGGCCTCGCGGCCTGGCAGCTGGCATTCGAGCTCGCCGAGCTGAAGCCGGGTCAGACGGTCCTGGTCAACGGGGCGGCGGGTGCGGTGGGCAGCCTGGTGGTGCAGCTCGCTGTCGATGCGGGAGCGCACGTGACCGCGGTGGACGCGCCGGAACACGCGGACCGACTCGGCGGCTACGGCGCAGTCCGGGTCGAAGGCCCGCTCAGCCTCGCCGACGGTCCGGACGCGGTGGGTGGTCCGTTCCAGGTCGTGGTGAACCATGTGCGCGTTTCCCCCGAGGAACTCGCACAGTTGACGAACTATGTCGCCGACGGCGGGATCGCCGTAAGCTCGGCGGGCCCGATTCCCGAGGACGTCGCCCGCGGGGTCCGCAGTGAGAGTCTGTGGGTCCGTAGTGACGGGGCCCAACTGGGCGAGCTGGTCGCCAAGGTGGACGCCGGCAAGCTCCACCTGCACATCGCCGACCGTCGCCCGGTCGCGGAGCTGGCCGGGGTGCACGCGGACGCGGGCGCCGGCCGTCTGACCGGGAAGACCATCGTGCTCGCCCCCTGATCGCGCTCGACCGAGGTGGTGCTTCCCGCTAGACGGGAAGCACCCTCTCCATCGAGCACACCGCACTGCCTGGAGTTGCCTGTCCTGCTGCATCTTTCGGTGAATACCGCCGAACGACCCGCCCGGGCGAGCCCGCCGCCGACCAGGTGGAATGCAAGATCCTGGTCGGGTCTTGCCGGATCGAGGGCATCAGCCCATCGACACGCATCCCTGCAGGGTCTGGAAGTCACCCGCGAATCCGGGCCCGCCCGTGCAGGTGGGTGTCGAGGTCCCGGTGACAGTCACTGTGGCTCCGGGCCCGGCGATGCCGATGGACAGTCCCGGCCGCACGCCGGTGACGGCCGCCATGGCACCCGGCCCCACCGCGATCGCGGCCGGTCCGGACAGGTACTGCGAGGCGGAGGCAGCTTCGCCGCCGTTCGCCGCGATCGCGAGCGACAGGCTGGTCGGCGCGGCGTCGGCGCCGGCGTTGCCGCCGAGTCCGTACGCCGCGGCCGCCCCCATGGCCTCGCTTTCCGCGGCGCAGGACGCACCCTCCTCGCCTGCCTGGGCAGCAGTAGCGCCGGGAGCCGGACAGGCCGCGACCGGCGCGGCATTCGCTGTCGGGCCGCCGGCCAGAGCCGACAGTGAAACCGCACCCGCACCTACCAATAGGGCCGCGGCGCGCCTAGCAGTGAAGTTGAACATTGGGGTCACCCTCGCTCTCGATCGTGTCGCTCGCACCCCACAACCCACGAGGCTGCCCGGCCGAGCTGAAATCTGAGTTGGACAACCTTCAGCCTACGCACCTAACGATGCAAATTCGATGCACGAGGCTCAGCTGTTCTTGAAGGGGTTGAGAGTCTTTCCGGCGAGGTAGCCCAGGCGGATGGGCAGGGGCTTCATGGCGGCGGCGGAGATCTTGTTGACGATGCCCGGGATGCACACGGGTTTGCCTTTCATCACTGCGGCCCAGCCTTCGGCGACGACGGCTTCGGGCTGCTGCCAGAGGATCCGGGGCAGGTGGTCGGCTGCGTCGCGAGTGCCCATGACGTCGTGGAATTCGGTGCGGGTGAAGCCGGGGCACAGCGCGGTGACATGGATGCCGTGGGGCTTGAGTTCCATGTCGAGGGCTTGCGAGGTGTTGAGGACGTAGGACTTGATGCCGGTGTAGAGCAGGCCGGCTCCCGGCGGGGCGAACGCCGCGACCGAGGACAGGTTGATGATGCGGCCCCAGCGGCGTTCCTTCATGCCGGGGATGACCAGGCGAGCGAGTTCGGTCGGGGCGGTCACCATCAGCTGGATCTCCCCGGCCAGGGCGTCCCATGGGGTGTCGGCGAACGCGGTCTTGCCCGACAGGCCCGCGTTGTTGATCAGGACGTCGACGTCCAAGCCCTGCTGGGCGGCGTAATCCAGGATCGCGGCGGGTGCGGCGGGGTCGGTGAGATCGGCGGCGAACACCTCGCAGCGCACATCGTGGCGTTCGGTCAGCTGCGTGGCGAGCTCCTGAAGCCGGTCGGCGCGGCGGGCGACGAGCAGCAGCTGGTAGCCGCTTGCGGCCAGATGGTGGGCAAACGTCGCGCCGATGCCAGCCGACGCGCCGGTGATCAGGGCGGTGCGGGGGGATGTGGTCATGGGTCCTTCGTTTCGGATGGGGGCCGACAGGTGGGCGGTGTTCAGGCGGGTGGGCCGGGCAGCTCGCGGGGACCGGGTGTGAAGTCATGGCGGGCATTGCCGATGTCACCGCGGTAGGAGCCGACCGGGCCGGTCAGCAGGAAGGGGCGGGGCACGCGGCGCTGAGCGTCGGTGAATCCCCAGGTGCCCATGCCCAGGTAGACGCCGGGCGCGGCACGCCGCACCTCGTCCACCATATGGAGCGAGCCGCATATCGAGGTGTAGGCGCGATAGATGAGCGTGTAGGCCGGAGCGCCGTCGTAGCGGGACGGGGCCAGCAGTGTGCGCATCGGGTAGCGCTGCCGGACTCGGCCGAACTCACCGAAAGTGTTGTAGCCGCGCCCGCCGTTCTCGTCGACGGGCCGGAATGCCTTGCACAGCCACGGACCGAGCGGGTTGGCCACGGCCACCTTTCCGGTCACCTCGGCGAACAGGTTCGGCTGGGCCAGCAGCCAGGCGGCGTACTCGCCGTTGAGCTCGCTGATCGTGGGGGCTTCCAGAGTGGTGAAAAGGGCAAGCAGGCCGTCGGTGTCCAGCTCTCGCAGTTCGGCGGCCACACTGTCGGTGTCCAAGGGAAACCCACCTCATCTCTCGGTTCTTGAGTGGTGCTCAAGAAGCGTAGCGTTTTCTTGAGCACCACTCAAGATAAGATGATGAGGTGCCCCGGAATCGACGCCCGCAGAACCGCGAGGAGAAGCGCGAGGAGATCATCGTCGCCGCGCAACGGCTGTTCATCGACGATGGCTTCGAGTCGGCGTCCACGGCACGGATCGCCGGCAGCGCAGGAGTCGCCGTCAATACGATCTACTGGTATTTCCAGGACAAGGACGAGCTGCTCATCGCTGTCCTGGATCGCGTCCTGGCCGAAGCGCTCGCGACCTACGCGTCGGTCGACGGCCTGCCGCTGAACGACCGGCTGCTGTGGGTGGTCGACCAGCTGGAACGGCTACACGGGCTCGTCAACACCGTGCACACCCGCGCCCCGGCCTCGCCCGTCATCGACACCTGGCACGCCGGGTTCCATCAGCTGGCTGACGCCCTGTTCGCCGACGACCTCCGCAGGGCGGGCGCCGCCGAGGCCGACCTCGCCGCCATGACCGCCATCGGAACCTTCGTCATCGAAGGCCTCCTCACTCACCAGCGCGACGACGCGGGCAAGCGAGCCGTCATCGACCTGCTCGTCCACAGCCTCACCGCCGCCTCCAGCCGAACCGGGACAAGCTGACCGGCAGTCGTCGAGATCGGGTTGTTACGAGCGGATCGTTTGCCCCGACATGGTCAACCTGGGGGCTGCCAATACCTTCCCGGCTGCATATGCCCAGGACGAGGCTGTCGGAAGGTGTCCATCACCATTCGGATCGCGGCAACGACGGCACCCGGACCGTGTTCGGGTCTGCTGTCGAAGTCCTCGTATCGCACTGCGGCCGACCCGTGGACGATCAGCTCTTCGGTGTCCGCCGGATAGAAGCCGTAGCCCACTCCGTCGGTGAGTTCGGTGTACGGATGACGACTGGAGTAGGCCGTAGCGAGAACGCCCGGGTGGGGAGAGCGCACCAGACCGCCGGCCGCCGCACGGTTGATCAGCGTTTCCAGTGCCGATTCGATCTCGAAGTCGGGGGTGCGGAAACCGAGCAGATCGGCCCAGTCCGGAAGCGTCGACCGGCGTAGCTGCAAGGCCGCCGGTGCGCCGACGACCCATGCTCGCGCCCACTCGTCGATCGCCGGATCGATGACGAATTCCCAACTCCGCGCGTCGAATTCCTCTTGTGCTCGCCGCGCACGCCGGGAGTCCTCGGCGTAGTAGGCCTCTCGAAACGCCGCAGTCGAGCGGTCGACAATCCGGGAATCGTTGTGCAGCGCCCTGTCTCGATCGTCCCAGCGCCGCGCAGGGGCGGTGCGCGCCGAATAGAGTTCGTAGCCGGACGGCTCCTGCTTCATGCACGCACAGTACCGATGTTGAACTTCTGCGAAGGGCTGCGCACCAGCGACGTGAATAGTGCTGGTCGAGCGCCTCTTGTCACCGCCCGCCGCGGATTCCTTCGCCGATATTGTTTCGGTCGGACGGCAGCGTGCTCAGTGCGATCCGGACACAGACGCTGCTGTTCCCCTCGAGTCGAAGTCTCGACGGCAATTTATCCGCAAAGGCATGTCGCCGCGAGTGGGTGAGCCGGTCCGTCGATCCGGTCAGGGGGACGCGCGCGTCTTCTTCGCGACGTGGCGCGGGGCTTGACAGGGGCGCCGGGGACGGCTTTGACTGACTTGGAAATGGGTTTCCACCTCCTACGACAGCGCTCTGAGAGGTCGACGATGGGCAATACGCGGATAGCGAGCCCGGGGCATCGGCGCGGATCGTCCGCCCGCCGCGGAGTCATGTCGGTTCTGGCACTGATCGGTGCGTGCCTGCTCTCCTTGACGGCTACCCAGGCCGTCTCCGGGCAACCTATGGCAAACACCTCCGACACCGGATTCGCGATCCCCTTCGCCGGTGCGCCCGCCTATGAACACGTCGCACCACCGCTGCTGACGAGTCCGGACCAGCTCAACCAGCCGCTCGGTCAGGCCTTGGCCGACACGATCGCCGGTCAGGTGGGTCTCGACAGAGCCGACGCGCTGACCGAGCAGCAGTATCGTGACCTCAGCACCGGCGGCGGCGTCGGCGGCAGCCGCGAGGCGGCCGAGGTGATCGTCGCCTGCGTCGAGATCCTCACCAATACGGTCGGCCGCCCTCTCTATTCCGAGGTGAACGGACAGAGCACGCCCTCGGTGCTGGCCGGCTACGGACTGTACGTGAACCCCGGCGGGCTGTTGGAGAGCCCGGCCAACGTGGACGCGCCGACCAGACAGGTGAACACCTTGCTCGCGCCCGGCGGTTACGTCGGCACCTGGCTGCGGGAAAACGGTGCGTTTCGCACTCTGGTCGCGCTCTACCGGTCGGCCTACACGGTGCAAGCTGCCTACGGCTTCGCGGCACAACAGATTTCGGGCGCGGCTCAGCTGGTGACCAACACCAAGGGCGGAGTGAGCTCCGAGGTCGGCATGTCGATGGCCCCGCCGCTGTGGATTGTGAACTTCGCGCTGATCTACATCCTGAACCCGGCCCTGGCGGCCGAGATGCCGGCCCACTGGGCTCCCATACCCCCGCAGGTCGCCGACGCCATCAAGGCGAGCCCGACCGGCCAGGTCCCTTTCGGCGACTATGCGGTCTACTTCGAGTGACGTGGTCAGCACCACGGTGTGCCGGAGGTCGTGCGAGTGGAGCGTCAGTTGCTGGTGCCGACGTAGCCGATGATGATGTCGCGCGCTGTGTTCCACGCGGAAGACTCGGCGTCGGCGAATTCACCGTGTCCGGTACCGCGCAGGATTCGTAGGTCGGCGATGCCGCCGGCGCGGGTGACAGCTTCGACGTAGCGGTGGCTTTGTAGCGGCGCCACAACTCGGTCGTTCTCGCCGTGTAATGCGGCGATGCGAGTGTCGTTCGCCGGGAGGCGGTGAATGGGGGAGGCGTTGCGGTAGCGGTCGGGTACCTCCGCCGGCGTACCGCCGAGGAGCTTCGGGACGAACGAATCCTGGCTCTCGGTGACGGCCAGATCCAAGTCGAGTACCGCGGCCATCAGGGTGAGGCTGCGGATGCGAATCGCGGGATGTCTCGGTGGTTCGCCTGCTCGGTGTCCGGCGGTCCAGGCGGCGAGGTGGCCGCCGGCCGAGTGCCCGGCGAGGTGAACCCGCTGCAGGTCGAGCAGGTTACCGAGGCGTGGTGCGACGATGTTCGCCAGCGCGTCGACGGCGTCGTCGACATCGGTGAGTGTGACCGGCCATCCGCCGCCGCCGTTCACTCGGCGGTACTCGATGTTCCACACGGCCACGCCGTTGCCTGCCAGCGCACGGGCATGGGCGTCGAATTGTGCGAGGGTGCGGTTCTGCGCCCATCCGCCGCCGTGGATCAGCACCACCACGGGCAGCCGCGTGTTCGATGCCGGTGGCAGATAGAGGTCGCCGAACGTCTCCGGTGAGCTCCCGTAGCTGATGCGCATCGGGGTTTGCGGAATCGCCACAGCTTCCGCGGCGACCGTCTCGGCCGGTACCGACAGATCCGTGGCGCGATATCCCAGGGCGAGGACGAACACCGCGAGCACGCTGAGACCGGCAATGCGACGCTTGCCTCCACGTGCCACCGGTAGTTCTCCTCTCGATCGCCTCTGAATCTGCACCGTATCGCCCCCCACGGCCGGTCAACGGTGAGGTGGGACAGCCGGATCGGGGGCGTGCCTCACCACCACCCGAGGATCGGTTGCAACTCCCGTCCGAGTGGTCCTGCCAGCGACCGGGAGTAGCTCGCGGTCAGATGGTGTTCGTCGTGATAGATCAGGATGTTGCCTTCGGCTACCGCGCAGAGCGTGGGTTCGCAGACCGCGTCCGTCAGGTCGATCGGGAAGACGCTGGGGAAAGCCGAGGCAGGTTCCAGTCCTGGGTTGACCGGATCGAGCGCGTCCTCGCGGCGCATGCCGCAGCTGGTTCGGTTCCCGCCGCCGGCCAAGCAATCGGTGGCTTTGTATCGGATCGTTCCGCGCCGCAGCCAAGGGGTGTCGCGGATGGTGACCACGTTGAGACCGCGGTCCGACAGTGCCGCCCAGACGTGGAGATAGTCGGCGGGCGTCTCGTCGCCGCCCTCGTCGCGGGGCCGGGTACCGGTGGTGAACACCCAGTCGGGGCGGTCGGCATCGAGGCGGTCGATCACTTCGGCGGACCAGTCCCGGCAATCCGGGATGGGCTCGCCCTTGTAGGTGGCGTCGTCGGCGAGGGTGAGCGGGCAACCCATCTTCAAGTACACCTGGATGCGGAACGAGTGTTCGGTGGCGAGCACCTGGAGCGCGGGCAGCCAGTGTTCGGCATGGGAGCTCCCGACGAGTGCCAGTGTCCGATCGGCATCCGGGTCGCCATAGGTACAGGTGACGACGTCGCGGGTGTCCCAGTCCGCGATACATCCGTCCGCCGTGGGCGGGGGGACTTCGGTGGGCGCGGCGAAGACGGTGGGTCGCATCGGCTCGTCGGGTGTCGCCGCGCCGGAGGCCAGCGCCTCCGCGCCCGGGTACCTTGCCGGGTCGAGCTCCCCGGCCGCGACCGGTGGCTTGACCTGGACCACCGCGAACTGCCAACCGGCGGTGACGGTGATGGTCGCCACCAGCAACACCGCGACCGCAGACGCGACCAGATGCCGCGATCGTGCGTCCCCGGCACCGGTACTGTCCGCGGGTGAAGTGCGTTGCCGCAGTGGCTGTTCGATCCAGCGGTGTGTCATCCAGGCCAGCACAATAGACAGCCCGATCACCCCGGTGCCGCCCACGAAACCGGCGTGGGTGTTCCCGCGTTCGGTGAGGAAGAAGATCAGGATCGGCCAGTGCCACAGGTACAGGGGATAGGCGATATCGCCGAGCCACCGCATGGCCGGATGTGCCAGTAGCCGGTTCGGCAATGGCCAGTCGGCGACCCGCAGCTGGGTCGCCGAGAGGATCACCGCAGCCGTCGCGCAGACAGGGAGCAGAGCCGCGGGGCCGGGGAACCGGTTGGCGCCGTCGATGATGAGCCATCCGCACAGCACGACACCGAGAACACCGAACACCGAGAGCGCGGCGCGCACCTGTCGCCACAACATCAGCGTCGGCGCGACGACGGCGAGCCCGGCGCCGACCAGCAACTCCCACCCACGGGCGAAGCTGTCGTAGTAGTTCCACCCCTGGTTCGTGGCGACGCCGTCGGCGGCGTAGACGAACGAGGCCACCGACACCGCGACCACGACAGCGCCGGTGGTCGCGCGAATCCGACCAGGTCGTGAGAGCCGCGCGCACAACCAGGCGATAGCCGCGACCGTCAGCAGCGCGGCCAGATAGAACTGCCCCTGCACCGACATCGACCACAGATGTTGCAGCGGACTGACCGAAGGATCGGCGGCCAGGTAGTCCGACCAGGTCAGGGCGAGCTGCCAGTTCTGGTAGTAGAACAGCGAAGACAGAACCTGCGCCGCCGCCGTCGACCATTGCGTATACGGCAGCAACACCACCGTCGCGACGACGACCGCCGCCAGCACGACCGTCATGGCCGGGACGAGCCGACGCAGAGTGCGGCGCACCACCGACCAAGCCCAGAACGGCTCCGGCGACTCCGCCCGGCGCAGCAGCAAGCCCGTGAAGAAGAACCCCGAAAGCACCAGGAAGACGTCTACACCACCGGAAACACGACCGAACCACACATGGAAGACGACGACCAACGCGATCGCGAGACCCCGCAACCCGTCCAGATCGAAGCGGTACCCCAACCCGCGGTTGGTTCGCGTGGCGGTGGTGAGACGAGTCTGCCCGGTCGAATCGGCGTCAACATCGGTCACAGCCCCTGACACCATCCCGCCGCGCTCACATCGGGTACAGGTGAGCCGGTTCTCCGGAGAACGGACGATGACGAGGACATGACAACTCTCCTACCACGGTCGAATCCACCAGGTCCATTCGCCGGCACAGCGACGACGGCGAATGATGGCATCGCGGCGTCGATACTCGCGGCGATCGTGGTGGCGTGGCCGGTCAGGTCTCGGTCTCGGTCGGATCGGGCGGGTGCTCTGATCGGCGCCATTTCGGGATGCTGCCACCGCAGACGATCACAGTGCCGTGGGGAGCAGGAGTATCTCTTTCCTGCGGTCGGGATGCGGAGCTACCGTAAATGGATGACCGAATCTGCTGACGTTATTGTCGTCGGAGCCGGACTCGCCGGATTGGTCGCCGCGGCTGAGCTGGTCAGCGCGGGTAAAAGGGTGCTCATCGTCGAGCAGGAGAACGCCGGCAATGTCGGCGGACAGGCATTCTGGTCCTTCGGTGGACTATTCCTGGTGAACAGCCCCGAGCAGCGCAGGGTCGGTATCAAAGACTCCTACGACCTGGCGCTGCAGGACTGGTTCGGCAATGCCGGATTCGATCGCGAGCGCGAGGACAAATGGCCGCGCGCATGGGCTCGAGCCTTTGTCGAATTCGCTTCCGGTGAGATGCGTCCCTGGCTGGCCGAGCGCGGCTGGAAGGCGTTCCCGGTCGTTGCCTGGGCGGAACGGGGCGGCTACGGCGCGTATGGGCCGGGCAACTCGGTGCCCCGTTTCCACATCACCTGGGGAACCGGGCCGCGGATCGTCGAGATCATCGAGTCTCGTGTCCGGATCGGCGTCGATCAGGGCTTGGTGGAATACCGGTTTCGCCACCAGGTCGATGAACTCGTCGTCACCGGCGGCGCGGTCACCGGTGTGCGTGGCACCGTCCTGGAGCCGTCGGACGCGGCGCGAGGCATCGAGTCGTCTCGGAAAGCATTGGGCGAGTTCGAGTTCAATGCCCAGGCGGTGATCGTCACCTCCGGCGGTATCGGGCACAACCGCGAGCTGATCCGTCAGAATTGGCCGACGCGCATGGGTCGCGCACCCGAGCACATGCTGGCCGGTGTTCCCGCGCACGTGGACGGGCGGATGCTGGCGATCTCGGAGTCCGCGGGCGCGAGCGTGATCAACCGGGACCGCATGTGGCATTACACCGAGGGCATCATCAACTACGCCCCGGTGTGGCCGAACCATGGCATCCGCATCGGTCCGGGACCGTCGTCGCTCTGGCTGGACGCGACGGGGACGCGGCTTCCTCCACCGCTGTTCCCCGGCTTCGACACGCTCGGCACGATGCAGTACATCAACCGGACCGGCTTCGACTACACCTGGCTGGTCCTGGACCAGAAGATCATCGAGAAGGAGTTCGCGCTGTCCGGGCAGGAACAGAACCCTGACCTGACCGGCCGCAACATCAGGTTGTTGCTGGAACGGGTGAAGAAGGGGGCGCCGGGTCCGGTCGAGGCGTTCAAGCGCAGAGGTGCCGATTTCGTTGTCGAGGACACGCTGGACGACCTGGTGCGCCGGATGAACGAGCTGGCAGGCGACAGCGTGCTCGATGTGGCGAGTGTGAAGCGTGAGGTGATCTCGCGGGATCGCGAGTTCGGCAACGCGTTCAGCAAGGACCTCCAGATCGCGGCGATGCATGCAGCACGTGCTTATCTGCCCGACAAGATCACGCGGGTGGCCGCACCACACAAGCTGCTCGATCCCAAGGCAGGCCCGCTGATCGCCGTCCGGTTGCATCTGCTCACCCGAAAGACGCTGGGCGGCTTGGAGACAGACCTGTCGTCGCGAGTGCAGCGGCCGGACGCAACAGCGGTCGAGGGCTTGTACGCCGCTGGCGAGGTCGCGGGCTTCGGCGGTGGGGGAGTGCACGGGTATCGCGCGTTGGAGGGCACCTTCCTGGGCGGATGCATCTTCTCCGGACGTGCCGCCGGCCGGGCGGTCGCTGGTCGGCTGTGAGGCCGCGAGGACGGCGCCGTGAACGTCGACTCCGTGGCCGAGAACGCCCGGACATTCTCGACGAATCGCCAGGCGCGTATTGCGGGCCAACGGCCGTGTCCTGGCGGTGCGCGGCGCCGAAGCCCCCGTGACGGGCCCGCGGCCGCCGTTCTGCGCTCCTCGAGGAAGGCGTTGACGGCCGCAGGCGACGACCGATCAGCGGTGCGCTCGACCCGCACCGGAACCGGTCGCCCGTCCGGAGCGGTGGATCAGGGCTGACCGCTGACGGCGGCGGTGACGGCGTCGAGGAACGGCTGGCCGCCCATGGCGTAGCCGCCGGCGATGGCGCCCAGGACCAGGCCGACGGGGCCGGTGATGATGCTGAGGAAGCCGAAGCCGAGGACTGTGCCGATGAGGCCGCCGAGGATGCCGCCTGCGACGACGCCGACCACGTTGCGATTGATCTCGTTGGTCAGCTGGGACATGGGGCTGATGGCCTGCATCTCGCCGATGCCGGTGGCGCTCGCCTGTGGGGCGAGGACGAGGTGACGGCCGTTGTCGGAGATCGTTTGCGCCACCCGCATTTCCTTGCCGGAGATCTGGTAGGTGAGCGGGATACGGGTGACGACGGCGCCGGAGTCGGCGACGAGGGTGACCGCGGTGTTGTCTTCGGTGGTGGTGAAGGTGCCGCCGGCGACGGTGGTGGTCAGCACCCGGGAGAACTCGGTGAGGGTGGCCTCGTAGTGCACGGACTGGTCGACCCCGGATGTGGTGGCCTCAGGGGGCGGGGGTGCGACCGGCTGCGCGGCGGCGGTCCCCGCGGTGATCCAGACGGCGGCGCCGACCAGGAGCGTGGCAGCGGGGAAGTAACCGAGTTTCATCAGGGAATTCCTTTACGCATCACGAAAGATTGCGCGGCAAAACGGCATGCCGCTGCTCGGGGCACGAACCGTGTTGTCCGCCAGTGAGATCGGGCAGACAATAGCACCCTTTTCCGGTAGTCGGTGAACCGTGCCGAATTGGGCGGTGGACCAGTAATTCGCATTGTTAAAATACTAATATTCACAATTCGACACGTTCGTGTGTGCCGTGTAAGAACTGTCAGGCGAGTGGGACGTCGGTCGGGGATGTCCAGCGGATGAGTAGGACAACACAGATGGCACGTCGAAGAAACCTAGCTCTGCTCGGTGTGTCCATGGGGGCAGTGTTTGCCCTGGCAGGAGCGTTCTACCTGGCGCTTTCCGTCGTCGTGGGGTTCGCGGCGGAGCAGCCCGACGAGCCCGACAATGCCTCCGCGGAAAAAACTTCGCCGACCGAGGTTTCGGCAACTCAGCCGCTGGGAACTATTACCGATGTTTCTGGCAGCGTCGTGTCGACTTTGACAAAATCCGCGACGAAGATTCCCTGGGTGGAACTGCGTGCCGGCGATTGTGTGGATTTGAATGCGAGTCCGGACGATATTCGCCAGGTCTCGTGCGGCGACATCCACTCCCGCTACAAGGTGACGGAATTGGCGTCGGCGGGCGGACACTGCCCGGGCGACGTCGACCGCGCCCAACCTCGGACGCTGCCCGGCGGCGTGGACCAGACCCTCTGCCTGGATATCGACTGGACCGTCGGGGAATGCCTGGACATGGAGGGGGACGCGGCGAGACACGTGGACTGCGCCGCCGACATCCCCGGTCGGGTCCGCGTCCTCGAGATCCGGCATGACACCACGGATGTGAACGTCTGCACGATCGGCGACCGCGGTGTCGTCTACGACCAGCGCCGCTACGTGGTCTGCGTCAGCACCCGCTGACGGCGCGGGCGGAGCGGCCGAGCCCGATCTCGTCGAATCGGCCAAGCGCAACGCCTACATGCTGAACCTGATTCCTTGGCTGGGCGGGCTGCTGTGGTTCATCGCGGCCATCGGCATCGCGGTCACGGTGAGTTCGAGCCCGAGCAAACAGGGCTGGCACGACAAGTTCGCGGGTGGCACCCAGGTGGTCAAGGGCTGATTCGGGAGCAGCCGCTGCTATCGGGGCCGTGTCGTCATCGCTTCGCCGACCAGTGGTTTACCGTCCGCTCGGTTCTCCTCGCTCAGGCTGCGCACCATGAGCGTCGCACCCGCGACGGCGCCGGGCATCAGCAGCACGGCCACGAACGGGATCAGAAAGACAAGGGCGAGTAGAACACCGAAGCCCCAGGCGAGCATGCGGCGTCCGCGCAAGACGGCCAGTTGTTCGCGCAGCTCGACGCCGCGACGCTGCCACGCCACCGCGGTGAGTTCTTGGGCGAGGAAGAAGGCGGTCACGCCGATCCCGATCACCGGAACGACGGTTTGGCCGAGCACGGGGATGAACCCGAGAACGAACAACAGCACGGCCCAGGCCAGGACTCTGATCAGCAGACGAACACTGTCGCGGGTCGATATCCACAGATCCCGACCGAACCCGTTGCCCGACTCCGGCGCAGTGCCGTTCGCCGACTCCGACCTGTCGACCTGCTCGGACAGCTGCTCGTAGAACGGCTGCCCGATCACCAACGTGATCGCGGTGAACGCCACCACCGCGACCAGTGCACCGAACCCGAACAACACCACGACCAGCAACCCACGAAACAGCCCGCGCCACGGTGAGTTCCAGTCGTCGGCGAACGGCGACATCCATGCGGTGAAGTCCCCGACACCGAACGCCGCTCCGGTGAACACCGCGATGTAGAGGACCAACGTGACCAGTCCGGGCAACAGCCCGAAGCCGAACCAGCGACCGTGGCTCGCGACCCACCGCTGCCCGCTCCACAAGTAACCGAACCCTGTCCCCAGTTCATGCATGGCCGTAGCCTATCCGCGATCGATCGACACCTCGGCGGTGTTGTGGGCGTGGAGCTTTCACCCCTCGGCGCGAAATGGATTCTCGTACAGTGGAAGCAAGTATTCGTCGGGGGTGAGAGGCGCAACGGTGTCGACGAATCTGTCGAAAGGGCAGAACAGCCCGCTGACCGTTCACGATGTCGTGGTCGCGGTGCAGATCGATGCGGCCGCGGACCTGTCGGCGCTACTGGTCACCGACGAGGGCAAGGTTCGCTCGGACGCGGACTTCGTCTTCTACAACCAGCCGGCGGGGCCCGGTGTTCGCCTGCAACCGACCTCGCCGGGGCGACCGTCAGGGTTGGCGGTTTCGCTGGATCAGGTCCCGGCCGATGTCGCCCAGATCCGAGTGGTGATCACCCTCGACGACGCGAGTGCGACGTTCGGACGGATCGCGGCCCCGTCGGTGTTCGTGACGGACGGAACCGGTATTCGGTTGTACGAGTACCGGATCGACGGGTTGACGATCGAGTCCATTGTGATCGCGGTCGAGTTCTACCGTCGCCGAGGCAGCTGGAAGGTTCGCGCGGTCGGACAGGGCTACGCGGGGGGATTCGCCGCCTTGGTCACCGACCACGGCGTCACAGTCGATGACCCTCCGCCGCCGGCCCACCCCGCCACACCAGACCAGAGCTATCCGCCGCCACTTCCAGCGTCTGCCGGTCACCCGCCACCGCCGAGCGCGACGCCACCGGTCTCCGCCGGTGAGGTCGGGCTGTCGAAGAATCGACCCGTCAGCCTGTCGAAAGGGCAGCGGGTCACGCTGCGCAAAGACGGAGGCGTCGCGTTGACCTTCATTCGGATGGGGTTGGGCTGGGATCCGATCCGGCGTGGCGGGCTGTTCGGGCGCCGTGCGATCGAGATCGACCTCGACGCCTGGGTGGCGATGTTCGCCGACCGAAATCTGGTCGACGTCGCCTATTACGGGCAGCTCGTGTCCAAGGACGGATCGATCCGGCACCAGGGTGACAACCTCACCGGTGAGGGCGAGGGCGATGACGAGGTGATCCTGGTCGACCTGACCCGCGTCCCGGCGCACGTCACCACCTTGCTGTTCATCGTGACCTCTTACCAGGGACACACTTTCGAGAAGGTCGTCAACGCGTTCTGTCGCCTGGTGGACAACACGACCGATACCGAACTGGCCCGATATTCGCTGACCGGCGGGATGCGGTGCACCGCGATTGCCATGGCGAAGGTCTTTCGCGGCGACGGAGACTGGCAGCTGCAAGCCCTCGGCGAGGGCTTCGATGCCAGGCATCCCGGCGAAGCGGTGCCCCTGCTCGGGCGATTCGTCACACGAGGATGACCCAGCTCCTGGGGTGAACCAGGGCTCCGGGAGCCGGAGATCGGCCGGCTGTCAGGTGCGGTCGTGGAGAGTGATGTGGTAGCCGTCGGGGTCGGCGAAGGTGAAGGTTCGGCCGAAGGGGCCGTCGATCGGTGCGGAGACGATGGTGTGGCCGTCGGCGGCGAGAGCATCGTGAACGGCCTGGACGTCTGTGGCGTGGAGCCAGATCGCGGCACCGATGCCGGGCTGGGGCACGGAGGCGAGATCGTTGCCGGGAACGATGTCGCGGAGTGCGAACGCGATCGGTTTCGTGTCGAAGACTACGGCGTGTGGAGGGCCGGTCGGTGAGCGGACGAGGCCGAGGTATTGCTCGTAGAACGCCTGGGAAGCATCGAGGTCGCGTGCTTGCAGTGAGAGGAAGTCGGGGCCGGTGGCGGGCATGGTGAACTCCTTTGCGGTCGTGTCAGTATTCTGACACGAACCAACCTATGTCAGAATGCTGACATGAGTCAAGACGGAGTCGATCTGGAGACGTCACTGGGCTACCTGCTGAAAGAGGCGTCGAGCGCGCTCCGCATCGCCATGGAGGAAGTGCTGCGCCCGCTCGGGATGAGCGTGACGCACTACTCCTGCCTCGAGCTGCTGGCTCAGCGACCGGGCTTGTCGAACTCCGAGCTCGCGCGGGGCGCGTTCGTCACCCGGCAGACGATGAACGTGCTGCTGCAAACCCTGGAACGAGACGGCTATGTGACCAGGCCCGCGGAGGCGCCCGTCGGGAAGGTTCTTCCCACGCGGCTCACACCTCGCGGACGGAGAAGCCTCGAGCAGGCGAGCGTGGCGGTCCGGTCCGTCGAGGTCAGAATGCTGGCCGGCATGACCGAAGCCGAGCAGTCGGGCGCGTTCCGGATCCTGCGGAGCATGATCCGTTCTCTGCGCGATGACAGCGACGGCGCATAGCCCGTTCCCTGGCGCGCTCTATGCTGTCGGCGTGGCACGCACCGAAGGAACCCGAGCTCCCGGCCGCCCGGCCGCGGCGAGCCGTGACGACGTGCTGGACGCCGCCGTGCAGGTCTTCCTGGCGGGTAATCGAGTCGACGCGAACGCCATTGCCGCCCAACTCGGCCTGGGCCGCACCAGCATCTACCGGTGGTTCGGTTCCCGGGACGGGCTGCTCGGAGCGGCCTTGGCGCGCCAGCTCGAGCGCATGGTCGCCTACGCCGAACGGCGCAGCACCGCCACCGGCGGGGAGCGGCTCGTGCAGATCCTCGACAGCGCCATTCACTGGCTGGTCGAGGACGGTTCGCTGCGCACCTACTTCGATCAGGAATCCACGTCGGCACTGCGCGTGATCACCCGCAGCGACGGAGTGGTGCACCCGGCGGCGGTCTCGATCGTGGAAGGTCTGCTCGAGCGCGCCGAGGAGCAGGGCTATCAGCCGCCGATCGATCGCGCCACCCTCGCGTATGCCCTGGTCCGGCTGTGGGAAGCGTTCCTGTACAACGACGCGGTGGCTGGATTCCAAGGTGACGTGGAGCGGCTGAGTCGCGTCCAGGCTGCCCTGCTTCGGGCCTAGTCGCCACTGTCTCGCAGGCCCGCGCAGTACCACCCGGCAAGGGTGTCCAGCGCCGTCTGTCGCGATGTCGGTTGCCGCAGGCGGTGCCATTCGTCTGCCGCTGTCAGGGTTGCGCCGATGAGTCCGGCGGCGAGCAGGCGGGTCCGCTGCGGCCGATTTTCGTTCGGGTGCAGGTGGGTGGCCAGCGTATCGACGAACTCCGCCCGTGCCGTGGCGATTCGGGACTCGACGGTGTGGTCGCCGACGGCACCGGCACCGAAAACCAGCTCTGATGTGGAGTGCGGGCCGGACTCGACGAGATCGAAGAGAACCCCCACGCAATGCCGGACCCGGTCGACGTCTGAGGTCGCCGCGTCGTGGGCGTTGCGCAGCCTGCCGGCGAGGTCGTCCAGATACTCCAGGATCACCGCGAGATAGAGCTCGCTCTTGGTCGAGAAGTGGCGGTAGAGAACAGGTTTGGTGACGTCGGCGGCGGCACTCACGGTGTCCATCGTGGTGCCGTGATAGCCGTGCGCGGTGAACGTTGTCCGCGCGGCGGTGACGAGCCGACCGCGCTGCATGCTGCTGGATCGGGACGTCGCGAAGGAAGTGCTCATGGCCGGGTCCCTACCTCCATTTGATACACAGGGAACTCTATGTAACATACTGGACCATGCAACTGGCCTTCACCGAGGACGAGCTCGCCTTCCGCGACGAGCTGCGCGCCTTCTTCCGCCGTGAGATTCCCGCAGACATCCGCGGGCGGAACCGACACATGCACGAGCTGAGCAAGGACGACTTCGTCACCACTCAGCGCATCCTCAACGCCGCCGGGCTGGCCGTACCCCACTGGCCCGTCGAGTGGGGTGGCCGGGACTGGTCGGCCGTGCAGCACCACATCTGGCATCACGAAATGCAGCTCGCCTCGGTGCCGGAGCCACTCACCTTCAACACGAACATGATCGGCCCGGTACTCGCCGAGTTCGGTTCGCCGGAGCTCAAGGCGCGATTCCTGCCCGCGACGGCGAACCTCGACATCTGGTGGTGCCAGGGCTTTTCCGAGCCCGACGCCGGATCCGACCTGGCCTCGCTGCGTACCGTCGCGGTGCGCGACGGTGATCACTACGTGGTCAACGGGCAGAAGACCTGGACCACCGCCGCCCAGAGCGCGGACTGGATGTTCTGCCTGGTCCGCACCGATCCCACCGCGCCCAAGAAGCAGGCAGGCATCTCGATGCTGCTGTTTCCGATGGACACCCCCGGCGTGACGGTGCGGCCGATCGAGCTGATCGACGGCGGCTTCGAAGTCAACGAGGTGTTCTTGGAGAACGTGCGCGTCCCGGCCGATCAGCTGGTCGGCCAGGAGAACCACGGCTGGGCCTACGCCAAATTCCTGCTCGGCAACGAACGCACCGGCATTGCCGCGGTCGGGCAGACCAAGGTCCGCCTGGAGCTGGCGAAGGAATACGCCGCCCGGACCAGGCTCGGCACCGGCACGGTCCTCGACGACGCGAGCTTCGCCGCCCGGATCGCCGATCTCGACAACGAGCTGCTGGCGCTGGAGCTGGTGCAGCTGCGGGTCGCGGCGAGTTCGAGTGGCGGCGCTCCGAATCCCGTCTCGTCGATCCTCAAACTGCGCGGCACCGAACTGCAGCAGGCCGTCACCGAACTGCTCGTCGATATCGCGGGCCCCGCTGCCGTCGCCCGGGTAGGGGAGACCGACGACTGGGCGCGTCGCACCATCGCCGGATACCTGAACTACCGCAAGACTTCCATCTACGGAGGATCGAACGAAGTGCAGCGCACCATCATTGCCTCGACGATCCTCGGACTGTGAGTAACCGCCATGGATTTCACCTTCACCCCTGAGCAGACCCTGCTGCGCGACACGGTGCGCAGCGTACTGACCCGCCACTACACCCCCGGACGCCGCGCGGAGGTGATCGCCGACGCTCCCGGCTGGGATCCGAAGGTGTGGGCGGACTTCGCCGAGGTCGGTCTGCTCGGGCTGACCGTGTCCGCCGAGGACGGCGGCGTCGGCGGCGGCCCGATCGAAACGATGCTCGCCCTGGAGGAAATCGGCCGCACCCTGGCGCCGGAGCCGATCTTCGACTGCGCCCTGCTGCCCGCCCTCGTGATCGGCCGGGCCGGCACGGCAGGCCAGCGTGTGTCCCTGCTGCCCGGAATCGTCGACGGCGAGCAGCTGTTCGCCTTCGCCCACGCCGAGCCCGGCGTCCGCTGGCCGGACAGGCGTTCGGAAACCCTGGCCGTCGCCAATGGTGACCGGTGGACGCTGACCGGTCGCAAAAGTCCTGTGCCCTCCGGAGATCGGGCCGACCGGTTGATCGTCTCGGCCGTGGTACCCACCGGCGAGACCGCGTTGTTCCTGGTCGATGCCGAGGAGACAGCGGTCGTGCGCACCGCCTACCGCACCTACGACGGAGGTAGCGGCGCCGAGATCGAATTCCGTGGTGCACCCGCCGAATTGCTCGGCACCGATCTCGATGCCGGTGCGATCATCGACGAAGCCGTGATCACGACGCAGGCCGCACTGGGCGCCGAGGCGGTCGGTGCGATGGCCGAGGCGTTGCGACTCACCACCGAGTATCTGAAGACCCGCAAGCAGTTCGGTGTCGCGCTGCGCACCTTCCAGGCTCTCACCCACCGGGCGGCGGACATGTACGTCTCGCTGGAATTGGCCCGCAGCATGAACCTGTACGCGGCGATGTCCTTGGCGGACGGCGTCGTCGATCCGACGGTGGCCTCCCGTGCGAAACGGCGAATCGACCTCTCCGGCAAACACATCGGCCAAGAGGCCATACAGCTGCACGGCGGAATCGGCATGACCGCCGAATACCCGGTCGGGCACTACACCGCCCGGCTCACCACCATCGAACACACCCTGGGCGATACGAACGATCACCTGCGCTACCTGTCGGGCCCGCTGGGCGAGCACCGGAAAGCGGAGATCTGATGCGTATCCGTGGCGCGGTTCTCGACCACCCCGACCGGCCGCGGCCCTTCGCGTCGTCGCGCCCGATCGGGGTGTACGACCTCGAACTCGACGAGCCGGGTCCGACCGAGGTACTGGTCAGGATCGAAGCGGCCGGTGTGTGCCATTCCGATCTCAGTGTGGTCGACGGCAATCGGGCGCGGCCGCTGCCCATGCTGCTCGGCCACGAGGCGGCGGGCATCGTGGTGGCACTCGGCGACCAGGTCGACGATCTGACAGTGGGCGACCGGGTGGTCATGTCGTTCCTGCCGCGGTGCGAGCGCTGCGCGGCGTGTGCCCGCGGCGGTGAACTGCCCTGCACCGAAGGAACCCGGTCGAACACGGCAGGCGAGCTCCTGCATCACCCCGGCAGACTGACCAGGGCCGGCCGGCCCGTGCGCCACCACCTCGGCGTTTCCGGGTTCGCCACGCACGCGGTGATCGACCAGGCCTCGGTCGTCGCGGTCGGCCGCGACGTGCCGCCGGAGGTCGCGGCGCTGTTGGGGTGCGCCGTCCTGACCGGCGGCGGCGCCGTGCTCAATGTCGCCGACCCGGGGCCGGAGGACGACCTGATGGTGGTGGGACTGGGCGGCGTCGGCATGGCCGCGTTGCTCACCGCCTCCGCGATCGGGGTGCGGCGCATCGTGGCGGTCGACCGTCTGCCCGCCAAGCTCACGGTCGCCCGCGACCTCGGGGCGACCGAAACCTACACGCCTGAACAGGTTGCGGTGCAAGGAATTCGGGCGCGCTACGTGATCGAGTGCGCCGGTCATCCCGACGCGTTCGAAACCGCCTTTCTGGCCACCGCTGCCGGAGGAACCACTGTCACCGTCGGTCTGCCGGCTCCGTCGGCCACCGTGACGCTGTCGCCGCTGCTGTTCACCGCGCAGGCCCGCACCGTGGTCGGTAGCTACCTGGGCTCGGCGGTACCGGCGCGCGATATCCCGCGCTACGAGCAGATGTGGCGGGCAGGCAGGCTGCCGGTCGAGAAACTGATCTCCGCCCGCATCGGACTCGACGACCTCAACGAGGCGATGGATCAACTCGCAAACGGTGCGGCGGTGCGTCAGGTGATCGTCTTCGAACCCGACATGGAGCCGCGATGACATCCACCCTTTCCGACCTGCCGGTCGCTCAGTTCATCGGCGGCGACTGGGTCGACGGCACGGCGACAATGTCAGTGCGCAATCCCGCCACCGGCGCCGAGATCGCGACCGTCGCCGACGGCGACGACAGGACAGCCGCGGCCGCGTTGGACGCCGCGGCGGCCGCCCAGCAGGACTGGGCGGCCACCGATCCGCGCGACCGCAGCGACATCCTTTTGCGCGCGTTTCACCTGCTGCATGCCGACACCGAACGGATCGCCCACACGATCACCCTGGAAATGGGCAAACCGCTCGCCGAGGCACGCGGCGAAGTCGCCTACGGCGCCGAGTTCCTGCGCTGGTTCGCCGAGGAAGCCACCCGTGGCAGCGGAGCGTACTTCCGCGCACCGAGCGGAGGTCGCCGGATCGCGGTCCGCACACAACCGGTGGGTCCGGTTTTCGCGATCACACCGTGGAACTTCCCCCTGGCCATGGTCACCCGCAAGGTGGCCCCCGCACTCGCCGCGGGCTGCACCGTCGTTCTCAAGCCCGCACCCCAAACCCCGCTCACCGCAGTGGCATTCATGCAGATCCTGGCGGAGGCAGGCGTGCCACCGGGCGTCGTCAACTGTGTCACCACCTCGCGCGCGCCGCTGGTGTCGGCGCGGATTCTCACCGATCGGCGGCTTCGCAAGCTCACCTTCACCGGTTCCACTGCCGTCGGCCGAACGCTGCTGACCCAAGCCGCGCAAGGAGTCCTGCGGGTTTCGATGGAACTCGGCGGCAACGCTCCCTTCGTCGTCCTGGAGTCCGCCGACCTGGACAAGGCCGTCGGCGGCGCGCTGCTCGCCAAACTGCGCAACGCCGGCCAGACCTGCGTCGCCGCCGACCGCTTCCTGGTCCACGAATCGCGGGCAGCGGAGTTCACCGAACGGTTCCTCGCCGCCGTTTCCGCGCTGCCGGTGGGCGATGGCCTCGACCGGGCCACCCGCATCGGACCCGTGATCGACGACGCGGCGGTGCGGCGGATCACCGCGCTCATCGACGAAGCGGTCGGCCAGGGCGCACACCTGCACACTGTCGGTACCGACACCGCAGGTGCCGGCCACTTCCTGCAACCCGCGGTCCTGACAGACGTCGATACCCGAACCCGTCTCTGGGATTCGGAGGTGTTCGGCCCCGTCGCCGCGATCCGCACCTTCACAGACCCGGCCGCTGCCTTGCAACTGGCCAACGACACCGACTCGGGCCTGGCCGGGTACGTCTTCGGCGAAAACCTCGGCGACACCCTCGAATTCGCCGAAAACCTGCAGTCCGGCATGGTCGGCGTGAACACCGGTGCGATCTCCGACCCGGCCGCACCCTTCGGTGGGATGAAATCCTCCGGGCTGGGCCGGGAAGGTGGCAGCACCGGGCTGGAGGAATACCAGGAATCGCAGTACCTGGCCATCGACCGATGACGGGCCGAGCGCGCCGCGGGTGCTTCGACCACACCGCATTCGCGGCGTCCTCGCCGGTGAACAACAGCATCGTGCGCGGACCCCGATCGGTGAGGTTCACCCAATTCGTGTGATGCGATCTCGGCGGTGCCCGACGATCGTCGATTCCGACGATGCCCGGACCCCGACAGGAGCGCTTCATGTGCGAGAAGCCGAAGCCCGCCAGCGCCGCGACAACCGATCTCAACCACGCCGCGACGCAGCTCTACGACCTGGAGAACCGGGCCGACTTCGCCGATGCGCAGCGCGGGCTCATCGCTCCACTTCCCGGCACCGTCTACTCCGACGCCGATCCGGACCGGGTGGTCTTCGATCCCGCCGAGTTCGACTACCTCCGTGGTGACCCGCCGGTTCCGGACTCGGTGAACCCCAGCCTGTGGCGGCAATCGCAGCTCATCAGCCTGGGCGGGCTGTTCGAGGTGACCAAGGGCGTCTACCAGGTCAGAGACAACGACATCGCGAACCTGACGGTGATCGAGGGCGAGGACGGCATCATCGTCATCGACTGCATGGCCGGTGTCGAATCCGCGCGGCAGGGCATGGACCTCATTCGTGAGCACGTCACCGACAAACCCGTCGCGGCGGTGATCTACACCCATACCCACGTCGACCACTACGGCGGCGTGAAGGGGGTGGTCTCGGCAGAGGATGTGGCGTCGGGCAAGGTGCCGATCATCGTCCCGGGTCTGCAGTTCGACAAGTTCGCGATCGGGGAGAACGTCGTCGCCGGTAATGCCATGGCGCGCAGAAGCTTCTACGCTTTCGGCGGGTTGCTCGCGCCCGGTGAGCGCGGGTTCGTCACCTGCGGTATCGGCATCGCGTCGACGAACGGGCCGTCGATCTCCTACATCTCACCCACCGACCTCATCACCGAATCCGGCCAACGGCGCGAGATCGCGGGCGTCGAGTTCGAATTCCTCTACAGCCCCGACACCGAGGCGCCGGAGGAGATGCACATCTGGATTCCGCAGTTGAAGGCGTTGACCTGCGCCGAGAATGCCAACCATTCCCTGCACAACATCCAGACGCTGCGCGGCGCCCGCACCCGCGACGCCCGCAACTTCGCCCGCTATCTCGACGAGACTTTGGAGCGGTGGGGCGACGACGTCGAGGTCCACTACGGCCCCCACACCTGGCCGGTCTGGGGCAACGAGAACGTCACCGCCCTGCTGGAATCCCAGCGCGACACTTACAAGTTCATTCACGACCAGGCCTTGCGATTCGCCAACAAGGGCTACACCCCGCTCGAGGCCGCCGAAGTGATCGAACTGCCCGACGAGCTGGGCCGGAACTGGGCCAACCGCGGCTACCACGGCACCCTGCACCACGATGTGCGCGCGGTGTACACCAAGGAACTCGGCATGTGGGACGGCGATCCGGTCTCGCTGCACCCCCACACGCCCGTGGACGCGGCAAATCGGTTCGTCGAATTCGCCGGCGCCGACAACATTCTCGCCGAGGGTGAGCGCGCGATCGCGGCGGCCGACTACCGCTGGGCGGCCGAGATCCTGCACAAATTGGTGTTCGCCCAGCCCGACAACCAGCGAGCCAAAGACCTGCAAGCCGACGCCTACGAGCAGATGGGCTACCAGGCGGAAGGTCCGCAGTGGCGAGGGATCTTCCTCTCGGCCGCACTCGAACTGCGTGAGGGCACTCAGC
The DNA here is from genome assembly GCF_053608825.1 of Nocardia sp. NPDC055002. Lineage (NCBI taxonomy): Bacteria > Bacillati > Actinomycetota > Actinomycetes > Mycobacteriales > Nocardiaceae > Nocardia > Nocardia sp. NPDC055002. Next base: position 1,243,576 of record NZ_JBSGWE010000001.1, on the reverse strand, counting down.
CACCGCCGTATGTGGTCGCCAGCCAGGACACCATCCTGGCCATGCCGATCGACATCCTGTTCGACTTCGTCGCGGTGCACATCATCGGCGATCGTGCCGCCGAGGTGGACCTGCGCATCGATCTGGACTTCACCGATGCCGGTAAGCAATGGACGATGTGGGTTCGCCGCGGCGTGCTCAACGCACGCCGAGGCAAGTCCGACAACCCGCAGGTAACAGTGTCCGGACCGAAGCCGTTCCTGGTCTCGACACTGCTGAAGCCGGAGACCGCGGTCCCGCTCGCCGACGGCGGCAAGATCACGATCACGGGCGATCCGGCGGTCCTCGCCACCTTCGGCACGCTCCTCGACGAGTTCGATCCGGCTTTCCCGATCGTCACCCCCTGATCCGCCGCGAGAGGTCCGCGAGATGGACCGATCCTGATCGGCGGTGTCGATGAGTTGGCACAACCGGACCGCGGGCCACGAATTCCCGGATCTTGTTCAGTGACGCCGAGACCTGGATTTCATCCGAGGACGAGGTTGCGGTAGGTATCGAGGATGCCGCGGATGGACGATGTCACCCGCAGCTCACCGTCGAGTGGTGCCCAGACGTAGCGGGCGTGCGCGGTGAGGTGGATCGGGTGTGTCGCGGCGACATCGACGGCGAAATGCAGACGGCGAACCGGGTGGGCGTCGGGGGACAGGTAGTCGAAATCCCCGACGTGGTGGCGGATGCCGGTGACCATCAGCCCTGTTTCCTCGAGCACGCCACGGGCGACCGCCGCTGCGAGGGATTCCCCGTGCATCACCGTCGCGCCGGGCAGCTTCAACGGTGCCTTGATCGGACCGGTGTCGTGGCGCTCGAGAAGTAGTATCTGCCCGCCGCGATCGATGATCGCGCCGACTCGCGGTGCGGTGCCGTCGATCGCGGCCCGGCGGGACAGATCCTCGAACTCCGACTCAGATACCGTAGGACTCACCGACTCTTCACTCCTACACCCACTCGATACCAACGGCCGGATTCGACGAACACAGCCGATTATTACGGTACTTGCCGGACGCCGCGGATGGGGGCGAACCGGAGGGTAGCTTGAGTTGGCCTCTGCTGCAGCGAAACTGGACAATTGACCGCTGATCCAGTCGATGCTGGGAACAGTCGAGCGGTCGACGGGCCTGCGGGGCGCAGCATGGGGGACTGCGTCCAATAGGGTGGGAACCGACTACCGGATCCAGGGGTGGGGGTTGTGTTGACAGGCAAAGGTTCCCGAGGTCTCGCGGCCATCGCAGTGGCACTGTGCACGGCGGCCGCCACTGCCGGAGTGTCATCCTGCGGCACACCACCGGCTGTGCCGGGCGCATCTGTCATGGTGTCGCTGCCGGCGCCGACCGGGCCGAACACAGTCGGCGTCACCGAACTCCAGGTGACCGACCCTCGCCGCACCGATCCCTGGACCGGTGCCACGCGCGAACTCCTCGTGCAGATCTGGTACCCGGCGCAGGCCGCCGGTGACGCGGCCACGGCGGCGTGGATGCCGCCCGGCGGCCGCTCAGCGCAGGAGGCCTACCTCGCCGGACTCGGGGTGCCCGAAGCTCGATGGTCCCTGGGGCCGGGCCACAGCTACCCGAACCGACCGGCTCGCGAAGCTGGCGGGCCGTTCCCGGTCCTGCTGAACTCTCCCGGCATGGGTGATTCCACCGGCTGGAGCACCGCGCAAGCCGAGGATCTCGCCAGCCACGGCTACGTCGTTGCCGCGATCAACCACACTCATGAGGCCTTCGCTGTTCACTTCCCTGATGGCCGGGTCGAGCACACGGTCGTTCCTCTCGATTCGCCCCAGGAAGTCCTGCGAGACCTTCTGGTCCCCACCCGAGTGGCCGACACTCGTTTCGTCCTCGACGAACTCGCCGCTGCGACGACCGACCGGCAGTCGGCTACGAGGTTGCCCGTCGGGCTGAGCGAGCGACTCGACCTGTCCAACGTGGGAATGTTCGGACATTCGCTCGGCGGATCGACCTCTGTGCAGTCGCTGCACGACGAACCCAGGATTCGCGCCGGCGTCAACTTCGACGGGCCGATTCTGGGTTCGGTCGCTACCGACGGGACAGCCCAGCCGGTACTGATGCTCGCCAGCGGCGCCTCGCCCTGGTATGGAAACGCGGGCTGGGAACCGAACTGGCCCACCAACTCCGGGGTGAAGATTCCCCTGCGCGTCGCGGGCACCGAGCACATGTCCTTCAGCGACCAGCAAACGATCCTGCCCCAACTCACCGCCGCAGGACTACTGCCCGCCGCCACAACAGCGAAGGCGGTCGGTGGGATCGACCCACAACGATCCATCGACCTGCAGCGCACCTCGCTACGCACATTCTTCGACGCAGTGTTCGGCCGCAGCGCCAGCGGCGTCGTCGAGGCGATCGACAACTTGGATCAACCCGAAGTCGCCGGTCCTCGATAGACAGCTACACGTGCACTGGCCGCGCCGTGGGTAGCCCACGGCGCGGCCGGTGTCAGCTTTCGATGGCGGCGTGGAAGGCCACGGTGTCGAAGATGTCTTCCATCCGCGTGGCTTTGCCGTGGCGCATGGTCCAGGAGTGCAGGAACGGCAGGGTGGTGATCGTCCCGCTGCGGGCGGTGACCCTGCGGGTTCCCATGACGATGACGCGGTCGTTCTGTTCGATGAACTCGACCGGATCGAGCGCCATGCCGCCGAGCACCGACGGAACATGAGCGAGGAACTGCTTGATCCCGTCGTGGCCGATCTTGGTTCCGCCGAGGCCGTACTTGTGCATGCCGTCCGGGTGGACCCATTCCACGTCGTCGTGCATGACGGACAGGATCTTGCCGACATCGCGCGTGGCGAAACCGTCGTAGGACGTGCGGATGGCCTCGATGTTCGGCGTCGTCACCTGTGCGCGGCTCATGACGACGTCACCTGCCGCACGTGCGCCGGGTGGTGCGCGGCGAGTGTGCGGCGAATGCCGTCGCGCCAGTCGACCGCGCACGGGCCGGTGAGAGAACGGCGCAGTTCGGGATCGAACTGGTAGGTCTCACGGGTGACCTCGGCGGGGACGAGTTTCGCCTCGATGCCGCTGAGCTCTTCGAGGTATCGCACACAGTCGGTGATACCCACCGATTCGTCACCACCCCAGTTGACGAGCCTGGCCGGCACCGACGCCGCGTTCCACAGGTCGGGAACATGGGCGACGAGGTCGTCGGTGTAGAGCAGCGAACACCAGTTCTGCCCCTCCAGCGGAACCGGAATCGGTTCCCCGGCCAGCATCCGCTGGAAATACAGCATCGGCACACCGCCGTATCCGCCGGGACCGTAGGCGATGTTGAGCCGGGCGATCGTGGTCGGCAGCTCGAGCACGTTGGCCATCGCCCGCACGGTGCCTTCGGCGGCGATCTTGCCGACCGGGTAGGTGGGCAGCCAGTCGGCGACGCCGTCGATCGGGTCGGATTCTCGATAGGCGTGGTCGAGGGTCTGCCGTTTGTAGAGCGCGCCGGTCGAGACGAACAGGAACGACTCGGCGGTGCGGCAGTGTGTCATGAGCCGCGCGCAGGCGGTGGCGTTGATGCCGAGCGCGTCCTCGAAATCGCTGCCGTCACCGCGATGGACCGCGGAGTGCAGCACGTGGGTGAAATCGGTGGGCAGTTGTTCGTAGCCCGCGGTGGTGGTGTCGTTCATGTCCCACTGACGCGTGATCACCCCGACCTCGCGCAGTTCCGCTTCGACACCGGGTGTCCCGAAGCGGCCGAGACACCAGACCTCGTTGTGTGCGGCGAGCGCCTCGGCGACAGGTCTGGCGACCTGCCCGGTCCCGCCGGTGATCAGAATCTTCTTGCCGTGCAACGTGTTTCTCCCTATCGGTCGGCGTCGGCGAGCGCCCGGTCGAGTTCCTTGCGCAGAACGGACTGGAACGCGGTGACGTGCCGTGGCCCCATCAGCGTGTAGTGCTCGCCGGGGACGTCGATGTAGCGGTTGGGTTCGGTGGTGAACTCGTCCCACCGGCTGAGTTCGTTGTCGATCCAGTCTTGTTTGGTGCCGCGCAGGGGAACCGCGCAGAACACGCTCATCGAGCGCACGGCACCACTGGGCGAATAGGTGCGTCCCAGGCCGGTGAGTCCGTCGGCGAGCTCGGCCCATGCCGTGAACTTCGTCAGGTCCAGATCGAGTTCGGCGATCCGTTCGGGTGGGGCGAGCTCGATCAGGCGTGTGAGCTGCTGGCTCTTGGGCAGTGCGCGCAGTTCGGCGGGTAATTCGGCGGCCTGCCGCTTGCTGATCAGGTCGAGGAACATCGCCAGATTCGCCGCGGTCTCGGTGAAGTCCAGCTCGTCCATGCGGTACTTGATATGCGGTGGCAGGTTGAAGCTGCCGAGGAAATCGACCCGCTCACCCTCGGCCTCGAGTCGCTTGGCGATCTCGAAAGCCACTGCGGCACCGAAGGAGTAGCCGGCGAGGGCGTAGGGTCCGTGCGGTTGCCGTCGGCGGATGGCACTGAGATAGACATCGACCATCTCGTCGAAGGTGTGGAACGGCTCCTCACCGCTGTTGAATCCGCGGGCGCGCAGCGCGTAGAACGGCCGATCACCGACGAAGTACTTCGCCAGGTTGACGAAGACCAGGACTTCCCCGACGCCGGGGTGGACGCAGAACAGCGGCGTTTTGTCGCCACTGGTCTGCAACGCCACGATCGGATCGTATCGGCGCGGTCCGTCGCCGCCGCCGTCGACGATGGCGGCCAGCTCCCGCACCGACGGGGCGGTCAGGATGGCGATGATCGGCAGGGGCGCCACCTCGAAGCGGCGCGTGATCTGCTGCTGCAATCGAAGGATGTCTAGCGAGGTGCCACCCAGATCGAAAAAGCTCGCCGTGACGCTGATGTCGGTGACCGGAAGATCGAACAGCTCCGCGTAGACGCCGATCAGGATCGACTCGGTGTTCCCCTCCGGTGCCGAGTATCCGCCGAGCTGACGCGTTGTGACAGCCGCGGTGTCGGCGATGACCTGGTCGTAGCCACCCGATTCGAGCTGTTGGCGCATGCGTGGCCTCAGGGTCTTGCCCAGACTCGTCTTGGGAAAGTCGGCCTTGTCCAGCGGCAGGATGAATCCGGGCCGGAACCCGCACAGCAACACGACCGTGGAACGCACCGCGGTCAGCAGGCGATGCAGATCGGCTTCGTCGGCCCCGGTCTCGGTGTGGACGGCGATCACCAGCTGTTCGGTGTCACTGCCGGGGCGCCGCATCGGGAACGCGGCGACATAGCCGGGGAAGATGCCGTCGAGTTCCTCGATCGCCGTTTCGATCTCGTGGCTGAAATAGTTCACGCCGTTGACGATGATGCTGTCCTTGCTGCGCCCCACGAGCGTGAGCCTGCCGTCGGCCAGCCGCCCGAGATCGCCTGTGCGGAACCAGCCGTCGGCGGTGAACGCGGCGCGGGTGGCGTCCGCGTTGTTGAAGTAGCCGTGGGTGACCATCGGTCCGCGCAGCTGCACCTCGCCGGTCGCACCGTCGGGTAGTGGGCGGTCTTCCTCATCGGTGACCCGCAGCTGCAATCGGGGCACCGGATGCCCGACGGCGGCGAACTCCTGCCCGGCGTCGGCACTGGGGAAGTCGCGATTGTAGATGCTGCCCGCACAGGTCTCGGTCATCCCGAACGCGGGCCAGAGCGCGGCGTCGTGCAGGCCGCAGGCGGCGAACGTCTGCAAGAACGTCTGTCCCGTCGCGACCACATTGGCTTCGCCACCGCTCACGATGTGGCGCAGGCAGGACAGATCGAGTAGGTCACCGTCGCTTTCCGGTTCGAACAGCGAATTCAATTGACCGAGAAGGAAATTCGGTGTGAAGGTCATGGTCACCCGGTGGCGGGAGATGATCCGCAGGAACTGCATCGGGTCGTCGGCGACGATCTCGCTCGGAGCATGGATCTGCTGCGCTCCGGAATACAGCGGAAGCAGGTGTGTTTCCAGCAGTGCCGCGACGTGATCGAACGAGATCCAGTTGAAGGTGATATCGGCCGGGGCGAGGTGCTGCACCGCCGACTTGGCGGCCATGGAGCTGAGCAGATTGCCATGGGTGAGTGACACCGCTTTGGCGTTTCCGGTGGAACCGGAGGTGAGTACCAGCAGTGCGAGGTCGTCGGTGCTCGCGTGGTGCACGAACGGTTGGTGTTCGCCTGACCGCAGGGATTCCACTGTCACCGGCGCCAGTCCTGACACGGCGGGCATGGTGTCGCGCATCGCGAGCGAGGTCACCACCAGCGGGCCTTCGAGGAGTTCGTCGACGTGGCGCAGTGCGCTCGCCCAGCGAGTCGGGTCGGCGGGCTGGGCGACCATGGGACACGGGACGAACCCGCCGAGGAAACAGGCCCACAGCACGGTGACGAAGTCTTCGTGATCATCGAGCAGGAGAACGACTTTCGACTGTGGTCGCAGCCCCTGGTCGCGCAGCGCGCCGGTCAGCCGCAAGGCGTCGTCGAGCAGCTGTGGATGAGAGCGGTGGACGCGCACCGCGGGTGCGTCGCCGGTGCGTTGCAGATAGGTCGTGCCGCTGGTCGGATGATGGCGCGCGGCGTGCAGGAGAATTTGTGGTACCGACTCGGCGTCGCGTACCGCATGCGGTACAGGCACCGTCGAAAGAATCGATGTAGCAGTCATTTTCACCTAACCACTGATCAGACGTGCGGCGAACCGCGATGTTCAGGCAGTGCCGAAGACCTCGTCGTACTCCAGCCGGGGGAGGCGGCCCATCCAGGCGTCCGGGCCTGGCTTGCCGATGTTGATGACGCACAGCGGTGCGTGCCTGCCGTCGGGGAAGAACTCCCGGGCGATGGCGTCGGCGTCGAATCCGACCATCGGGCCTGCCGCGAGACCCGCGGCCCGGATTCCGATGATCAGGTACGCCACCTGCAACGCCGCGTTGAACGTGGCGGACTTCTCGCGCACCGCCGGGTCGGCGAAGACGTTCTGCGGGTTCTCCATGAAGGGAACGAGTTTGGGCAGCTCGTCGTGGAAATCGAGGTCGGCCCCGAGGACGACCGCGAGCGGCGCCTGCGCGGTCTTGTCCTTGTTGCGCTCTGTCATGGCCTCGACCAGGCGCGACCTCGCCTGGTAGGAGCGCACGAGGACGCCGCGAAGGGGTTGCTGGTTCATGGAGGTCGGCCCGAATTTCACGAGTTCGTAGATGGCGCGGAACTGTTCGTCGGTCACCGGCTCGTCGGTGAAGGTGTTGGCCGTGCGGGCGGTGCGGAACAACAAGTCCTGCGCTTCCGCGTCCAGTGCCAGCTGCTCGGTCGATACCGTCGCCGCCATGAAAACCCTCCAGGGTGAGTTGATTAGACTAGTCGGTCCAGTCCAGTAAATAGTAGATAGACTGACTCGTCCACCCGTACTGTTGGTGACGCGGGTCACTCACCACGAAAGGCGCAGACGGACATGTCGACATCGGCCATACGCTCGAGTGGATCCGGTGGCCGCCCACACGGCGGCGACCCGGGTAAACGTCGAGCCATCCTCGATGCCGCGATCGATACGTTCCTGCGAGACGGCTACGAGCGGGCGACCCTCGACGTGATCGCCGAACGAGCCGGCGTGGCGAAACAAACCGCCTACAACCATTTCGGCGACAAACAAACCCTGTTCCTGGCCGCCGTGGATGACGAACGCAGCCGTGTCGCCGCGAATTTCGGCACAGACATCACCGGCACGGATCAGGCCGACGACCTCGATGCCACCACCGCTCTCGTCGAGATCGGCCACCTCGTCTTGCGCGTCCTGCTCGACGAGCGTGCCTCCGCGCTACGCCGCCTGGTCATCAGCGAGGTCGCCCGCATCCCGTCGCTGCGACCTGCCTGCGCGGACGGCGAACCGAAACAGCTCGTCACGCAGATCGCCGACCTGCTGCGCCGCCGCAGCGAACGTGGCGAGCTCGACGTCGACGATCCGTCGACCGCCGCCCGTCAGTTCGTCTCACTGCTCGTCCAGCAGGGCCTGCACGCCTCGATGTACGGCACGATCCCACTCCGTGCCGCCGACGCCGCAACGATCTGCACCGAGGCCGCCCACCTCGTCGTCCGCGCCTACCGCCCGGCCGCGGATCCGAACTGATAGTCGTGACTTTGTCGGGACGGCGGGCTCTTTTGTGCGGAATATGTAGGCAAAGGGCTTGTGTCGCTTGCCATTGAGCTGCACAGGGGATTCGATCCTCGGATCGAACGTGGATGGGCGCGGCATCGATGTGCGCGAGGCTATAGCGCCTAAGATGGATCCTGCCCCGCGACGTGGCGGCGGCGCGTGGGTGCACGGGGAAGACTCGCCTCGGCCGGTTGATCGGTCGAGGCGAGTCGCATCGCTCGCTGATCGTTGAGATCGGAGGGGGATCCATCCGATCAGCAAGAACAGCATGACAGCGACCATTGCCGTTTGTCCGAGCAGCTGAGCTACAAGAATCCCATCGTGATGGCGCCGGCGCCGACGAAGCGTGTTGAGAGCGGACATGCTTTCGCCGCTTCTTCCAGCCCGGCGCGCTGCGTATCCTGGTCGGATGATCTCCGCAGTTGTCACCGCGGTGATCGAATTCCTGTCGAGCGGAGGGTAATTCGTGAGCAGCGCGCAGGTCGGGTCGTCGCGAGGGGTGGGCGAACAGGAGATCCTGGATCGGGTGGCCGAACTGGCGGTGGGGTTTGCCGCCGACGCGGCCGGCTATGACGAGCGGGCCGAGATTCCGGTCGCCGAGTTGACCGCGCTGCGCGATGCCGGGGTTGATCGGGCGGTGTTGCCTCGGCGGCTGGGTGGGCTCGGATTGAGCTATCAGTCGTTCGGGACAGTGGTCCGGATTCTGGCGAAGGCCGATCCGTCCATCGCGACGATCTGGGTGATGCACGCTGGTGCGGGCGTGGCGTTGGCGGAGCTGACCGGGGATTCGGCGGGGTCGTTCTTCGCCGAGGAGTTCCTCGCGGGTAAACGATTCGCCAACGCGTTGTCCGAGCCGGGCAGCGGAAACCGGTTTCTGCAACCACAGCAGGTGGCCGACCCCGTGGTGGGCGGCTGGTCGCTCACCGGCGCGAAACGGTTTGTCTCCGGAAGTGAGATCGCGGACTACCTGCTGGTGAACGCGCTGGTCTCGGGGGCGCCGACGTTCTTCGGGGTGATACCGGACGAGTCCGTATCGATCATCCCGATCTGGGACACCCTCGGTTTGCGCGCGACCCGCAGTCAACTGCTGGCCTTCGACAACACCGTGTTGCGCGCCGAATACCGTGGTCGAGCACCGGGACCGGGTGATTTCGCGGTGATCCCGGCCGGGTTGCCCGCCATCTCCCTCGGCATCGCCGACGCGGCGCTCGCCGCGTTGGTCGCGCACGCCCGGTCGCGGATGATCCTGGGCAATCCGCTGGCCGAGCAACAGTGGGTGCAACACGAGGTCGCCGACGTGCAGGTTCGGCTCGCCGCCGCCCACGCCCTCTACGACCAGGGTCTGCGCGAGGCCGACAGCGCGAGCCCTGCCTTCTTCTCCACGCTGTCGCGGGCGAAGTATCTGGCGAACAAGGTGGCCGTGGACGTCGCCCAGTTGGGTGTGCGCGTGGGTGGAGCATCGGGTTATCTGCGTCAGTCGCCGATCCAGCGACATTTGCGCGACGCCGAGGCGGGGCAGCTCATGGCGTACTCGACCGAGGTGCTGGCCGGTGAGATCGGCCGGGAGGTGCTCGGCGCCGGTGCGCCGCCGCCGAGCAGTTGATCACCTCGGTCGAGATCGGTTGTCGTCCAATACTTCAGGTGCCACTGCTGTCGTCAGGCGTGGGGCTACCGGAGTCACTATCCGGCCATGGCGTCCTTGCGCCGAGCGGCGCGGTAGGCGGCCGGCGTTACCCCGTACTTGGCGCGGAATGCTCGGGAGAGTTGATCGACCGTACGGAAACCGCAGCTGTCGGCAATGTCGCGCAGGCCACGGGTGTCATCGCTGAGCGCGCTCGCCGCGGCAGCCAGCCTGCGGGTGCGGATCAGCCGCCCCACGGACAGACCCTGGAGTTCGAACGCCCGGAACAGGGTCCGCCTGCTCACGTGCAGCCGGACCGCGACCGCATCGGGATTCACCGCCGGGTCCGCGAAATTCCGGTCGATGAAGTCGGCCGCGCGGCGACGCAGCACATCCTCGGTCGTCAGCTCCCTCGTCGCATCCGTGAGATCACGTTCGAGCAGCGCGACTATCGCCGCCCGGAACAAGATCTCGTCGATGCGCGCCACAATTCGCAGATGATCGGGACTTGTTGCGCCACAGGCGATATCACGGCCGAACATCAGCGCCGACACCGCCGCGCGCGAGAGCGGCCAGGACCAGCCGCCCGCCGCGGCCGCGTCCAGTCCCCACGCGGCCAGGGAATCGACCGGTAGGTAGAGGTACAGCACATCGGTGGCCGGAGCCTCGCAGCGCGCGAGTGTCGACCGGAACGGGCTGTCGAGGCACACCGCGAAAGCCTCACCGGCCACTGCGGTCGACCGGTGACCCCGTTGCTCGAGCGTGGCCCGCCCGGCCAGCATCAAACCCAGTTGCAGGTACTGGCTGTAGTGGTCGTCGCCGACGCCGGCGCCGCGCTCGGCGGTGATGTCCGAGGATCGCAGCCGGGCGACCAGTACCGACCCGGTGCTCGAGGTCCACAGCGTGGCAGCGAAATCCTCCCGGGCGCGCAGGCGGCAGCCGAACGCCACCCGCTGCAAATCGCGCGTCCCGTGGAGGGCCACACCCTTGTCGGCGGCGGGGCCCGGTCGCTCCAAGGGGCACAAAGTTGCCGGTCGAATCAATTCGCTCGCCGATTGCCCCAATTCGAACAAAACGGACTTCTCCCGCGCTGGGACCCTCGGATAGGCCTCCGTTCGGTCGGAGCGCTGCTCGCCGCGCTCGGTTCGCCCTCCGGTTTCGATCCTGTGCGCGTCCGCCTCGCTGTGCATATTCCACCTCCGCGCTGGGGGTGCGCGGTCGCCGGAAACGGGTAGGACGCGGATCCGTCACCGGTTGCCTGCACCTGTCGACAATGGGAGTTGCTCTCGAAAGGCCAAGGATAACAGCGTAATTCGATGCCAAAGTACGGTCTGTCGGATCTCGGTGTCACCGCGTGGACGACACTCGCATTCCGTGCCAGGTTCGCCGGGATGTCGTGCCAGGACGGTCTACGCGGGCCGGGCTCTGGACTGCCTCGAAGGCGGTTCCCGCCTGCCGATTTCGGTCATCCGGTGGCCACCGCGGGGGCACGTCGACGGTTTGCCTGGTTATTGCGGCACTCATGCCTGCGGCCTAACCTCGACACCGTTGGCCCCCTTGCTATTCCGCGTTCAACGGTCGCAGGATTCCTCATCGTGTCCTCCCTGTTCGGAGGTGGTCAAAGAATCAATCTTCAGTGATTTCCGGCGCATTCCTCGCCCACCTCGACGACAAAGGACTACTGAGACATGCTGTGGGAAGCACTGCTGTGGGTGATCGTCGCCGCAGGACTGGCCGGAACCGCCGCCTACCTGCTGCGCAGGCGCGGCAAGGGTCGCGACGGAGAGGCCACCAACGAGTCGGTGGGGCAGGTGTTCACGCTCGTCGGCGGACTGCAGGTGGTGCTCGCGTCGTTCCTGCTCATCGGCGTGCTCGACACCAACGCCGGCGCGGCGAAGGCGGCATCGGACGAAGCGGACCGGCTGCTCGCGCTCCAGTGGGCGGGCGACGCATTGTCGGAACCGGCCCGCAGCACCGTCACCAGGGCTGTTCACGCCTATACCGGCCAGGTGATCGAGGTCGAATGGCCCGCCATGAGCTCCGGTGGGAGCGTCGACGACAGGGCGTGGAACCAGTTGTCGGCGGTGCGCACCAGCATCGCGGCCAGTCCCGCCACCGACGAATGGCAACGTTCGCGTCAGATCGCGGCAGCCGATCGGCTGTGGGAGGTCTACGAGGCAAGGCAAGCCAGGATCGAGGCCGCGGGCAGCGCGCTGTCGCCGATGATGTGGCTGGCGCTGGCACTCGGCGCGATTCTGTCGGTGGGTTTGTCACTGCTGTTCTCGGGCACCAGCGCGCGCATTCACGTCGTCGTGGTGGCCAGCTTCGCGGCGGTGGTGACGTTCATGATCTTCACCATCTTCGAGCTACAGAACCCCTACGGCCGAGCGGCTGCTGTCGCACCGACGGCCTTCGATGCCGTGCTGGTGCAGCTGAGGTGAAAAAGACTGTGCGGAGAGGGATCTGGGCTGCCGCACTGGCGGGGGTGGGCCTGTTCGCGCCCGGTTCGGTCGGTGCGGTTCCAGGTCCGGTATCACCGTCGATCGAGCCACCGAGCGTCGTCGTACCGCGAAACACGCCGCGAATCGGGACGTTGACCACGGCCCCACCGGAACCCGCGGAGACGCCACGCGTACCGCCGCCTCTCGCGACGACCGGGCAGCTTCCTCGGTCGGTGCCGCGGTACGAGGAACCGGAGGTCACCCGGCGGCCGTTCGTGGAACCCGGGCTCCCCAGTCAGGGCGACCGGCCCGATCTACCGGAGACGACCGCGCCGAGAAGGCCGTTCGAGAAGCCGGCTGTTCCTCCGTTCGAGCGGCCGAGTGTGCCAGTGCCGGTACCGCCTCTCGGTGGTCTGGAATTGCCCGCTCCGGCCCGCCCGTTCGATGGACCGGAAGCGCCGGTTCCGGAGGCCCCGCGTCCGCTCCCGTTGCCTGCTCCGGCTCCTCCGCCGTTCCCGTTACCTGCTCCCGCGCCGCCGAAGCCGCTGCCTGCGCCACCGCCACCGCCACCGCCACCGCCCTCGGTCCCGGCCCCGCAGCCGACGGTGCCGCCTGTTCCTGAACCGGCACCTCCACCAGAACCTCCTCCGCCACCGCCGAGCGTGTCGGTCAGCCCCCCAGCCCCGATTCCGTCACCCGTGGAACCGCCGCCGAGTCCACCCGTCCCGGTCCCCACGCCGGTGCGGTTTGTCTCGCCGCCCGAGAAGGAGCCGGAGGCGGTGGCTGCCCAGCCCGTGGCGGTCGAACAGCGACGCTGGGCGCTCACCGCCCTGCTGCTGGTCATCGGAAGCGCGGGTGCGGGGAGGGCGGCGATGAGGCGCTCATGAGTCTCTGAAGTAGACATCCAGCGTCCTCGTGGCAATGCCACGAGGGCTGATCGAACCTGGCTGCGGGCACGTGCGCGAATCGTAAGGAAGATTTGAATTCACTTCGCGCACAACAGATTTCGATTCATTTTGCTCCGTAGATCGCGCAAGATCCGCTACAGTCGCTTCTGCCACAATCGATAGCCGGTGGATAACTGATTCGTTCGCTCCCCGTGGTGTGTCATCTCGTTTCTCCCATGTCTCTCGAAGCAGGAAGAACTCATGACTGAACTGGCTGAACCATTCTCTGGAACCATCGCCGCCGCCCAGCTGAGCCTCAGCACCGTCGCCGCGCGAAATCTCGCAACCACCACCAAATCCGTGCCGCAGATGCAAGGCATCACCTCGCGGTGGCTGCTGAAACTGCTGCCCTGGGTGCAGGCCGACGGTGGTGTGTACCGCGTCAACCGCCGACTCACCTACACCGTCGGCGACGGCCTGATCACCTGCTACGACACCGCGGGCCAGGCGCGGGTGCTCGCACCCGACCTGCGTGAACTGCGCTACCTGCGTGACTACTCCGACGATGCTGCCCTGCAGACGGTGGCGGACTCCTTCGTCGAACGCCGGTACGCGCCCGGCGACATCATCGCCGAAGCCGGTCGACCGGCCGAAGAGCTGGTGGTGCTCGCCCACGGCAAGGCCGACAAGCTCGGCACCGGCGCCTATGGGGAGTCGACCGTCCTCGAGATCATGACCGACGGCCGGTTCATCGGTGAACGGATCCTCGGTGCCGATGCGCAGCCATGGGACTTCACCGTCAAGGCGGTGACCGCGTGTACCTGCCTGGTCCTCACCGACCGCGCTCTGGCCGAGGTCAGCGCACGGATCGAAGGATTGCGCGAGCACGTGCGGGCGGCCCAGCTCGACGACGCCGTCGCCGATGAGCGGGCCAACCCCTACGGCGAGAGTTCGATCGAGCTCGCCTCCGGTCACGAGGGCGAACCGCAGTTGCAGGGCACCTTCGTCGACTACGACCTGTCCCCGCGCGAATACGAGTTGAGCATCGCCCAGACCGTGCTGCGGGTCCACAGCCGCGTCGCCGACCTCTACAACAAGCCGATGGACCAGATCGAACAGCAGCTGCGGCTGACCATCGAAGCCCTGCGCGAGCGCCAGGAAGACGAGATGGTCAACAACCGCGACTTCGGACTGCTGCACAACGCCGCACCGCAGCAGCGGATCAGTACTCGCACCGGGGCTCCGACACCGGACGACATGGACGAATTGCTCGCCCTGGTCTGGAAGGAACCCGCGTTCTTCCTGGCCAATCCGAAGGCCATCGCCGCCTTCGGCGCCGAATGCAGCCGCCGCGGCATCTATCCGACGAGCACCGAGCTGAACGGACATCGGGTGCCCTCGTGGCGCGGGGTACCGATCCTGCCGTGCAACAAGATCGGCACCTCGGCCGGCCGCACCACCTCGATCATGCTGATGCGCACCGGTGAATCGTCACAGGGCGTGATCGGCCTGCGCCAGACCGGAATTCCCGACGAGTACGAGCCCGGACTGAACGTGCGCTTCATGGGCATCGACGACAAAGCGATCATCTCCTACCTGGTCAGCACCTACTACTCGGGTGCGGTGCTGGTGCCCGATGCCCTCGCGATCCTCGAGAACGTGCAGCTCGGCGCCGAGGGCTGACATCGTGCAGCCCTTCGAGCTGCCCGAGTTCTACGTCGCTCATCCCGCGCGGCTGAACGCGCACGTGGAACAAGCACGGGCACATACCAAACAGTGGGCCTACGAGATGGGAATGCTCGGCGACACCGTCGGCGGCGACGTGGTGTGGGACGAGGCGAGCTTCGACGGCATGGACTACGCCGGCCTGTGCGCCTACACCCATCCGGAAGCCGGCGCACCGGTGCTCGACACCGTCACCGACTGGTACACCTGGGTCTTCTATTTCGACGACCACTTTCTCGACGCGTTCAAACGCACCGGTGACATGGACGGTGCACGGCGGTATCTCGACCGTCTGGCCACCTTCATGCCGCCCGACGGTGCCGCGATGCCCGAACCGACCAATCCCGACGAACGCGGTCTCGCCGACCTCTGGACCCGGACGGTGCCGTCGATGTCGGAATGCTGGCGCGAACGGTTCCGCGAAAGCACCCGGAACCTGCTGCTCGACTGTGTCTGGGAAATAGGCAATATCAATACCGCCCGGATTCCCAATCCCATCGACTACATCGAGATGCGTCGCAGGGTCGGCGGCGCACCGTGGTCGGCTGATCTGGTGGAGTACGCCCGTGGCGTCGAGATTCCCGAAGCCATCGTCGGCACCCGGCCGATGCGCGTGCTCAAGGACACGTTCTCCGACGCGGTCCACTTACGCAACGACATCTTCTCGTATCAGCGCGAGACCGAGGAAGAAGGCGAGGTGAACAACGGAGTCCTGGTGGTAGAGCGGTTCTTCGACTGTTCGCCACAGCAGGCCGCCGATATAGTCAACGACCAGCTCACCTCGCGGATCCACCAGTTCGAGAACACCGTGCTCACCGAGCTGCCCCTGCTGTTCGACGAGCACGGGCTGGACCCGGTGCAGTGCGCGGCGGCGCTGTCGTACGCGCACGGTCTGCAGGACTGGCAGTCGGGTGGCCACGAATGGCACCTGCGGTCCAATCGGTACATGAACGGCTCCGCCGCGACGGGGCCGATGTCGTTCGGTCCCGCGGGAATCGGCACCGAACTGGCCAGACCCGGGTTCTGGAAGGGTCTCGCCGGGCCGGGCGGCGTGCGCAGCCACACCCGGACTCCGTTGCGCCGCACCGGGCAATTGCCGCTGCCGGACTTCGACGTACCGTTCGAGTTGAGTCTGTCACCGCACCTGCCCGTGGCGCGCTCGGCCAGCATCGACTGGGCGCAACAGGTCGGATTCCACGATCCGCTGCCCGAGCTCGGTGGCCGGCAGTTGTGGACTCGCGACGATACAACCGGATTCGATTTCGCGCTGTGCTCAGCCGGTTTGGACCCCGACGCCGATGTCGACGTGCTCACGCTGTCGGCCGAATGGCTCACCTGGGGGACCTGGGGCGACGACTATTTTCCCACCGTCTTCCCGCCCACCCAGGGTGCCGCCGCGATGGCCGGCGCGAAAGCCTGCAACGCCAGGCTGTCGACGTTCATGCCGCTGGACTTGAAACCTGCTGACGCACCGATCAACCCGCTGGAACGGTCGTTGGTGGACCTGTGGTCGCGGACGGCGGGGCCGATGTCGCCGGCGGCTCGGCGCACCTTCCGGCAAGCGGTGGAGTCCATGACCGAAAGCTGGTTGTGGGAGCTGGCCAACCACATCCAGCATCGCGTCCCCGACCCGGTCGACTACCTGGAGATGCGCCGTCGCACGTTCGGCTCGGATCTGACGATCGCACTGTCGAAGATCGCCCGCGGCGGCCTGATCCCCGATGCGGTGTTCGAGTCCACCACCATGCGCGGCATCGAACACGCCGCGCAGGACTACGGCTGTTTGATCAACGACTTCTACTCCTATCAAAAGGAAATCGAATACGAATCCGAGCTGCACAACGCGATCCTGGTGGTCGAGTCGTTCTTCGATTGCGACCGCGACGTCGCCGCTACGGTCGTCGACGACCTGATGCGGGCCAGAATGCGACAGTTCCAGCGACTCGTCGACGACGAATTGCCCGTCCTGTTCGAACATCACCGACTCGACGACGCCGCTCGCGCGGCGCTGACCAGTTATATCGACGAACTGCGTGATTGGATCGCGGGCATCCTGCACTGGCATCGCGACACCAGCCGCTACCGCCCCGAGAACTTGCGCTACCCGGTCGGCCATCAACCGCGAACCGCCGCCCGGCCGGTCCACACGTGGGGACCCTCGGGCATCGGCACCGCCGCCGCCCGGGTTCGACCCCGAGTCGGATCCGTCGCCACCCATGCCACCTCGCCGGGAAGGACCTCCTTGTGACCAGCACCGCCCAGAACCCACCGACAGCGCTCGGTGTCGCCGCCGCCCGCACACTGTCGACCACCACCAAATCTGTTCCGCAGATGCAGGGGATCACGCCCCGCTGGCTGCTGCGCATGCTGCCCTGGGTCGAGGTCGACGGCGGAACCTACCGGGTCAACCGGCGCCTGACCTACACCGTCGGGGACGGCTACGTCACCTGCACGCTGGCCAACGGCCGGTACCAGGTGGTCCCCGCCGAACTGCGCGAATTGCGAGCGCTGCGCGATTTCGACGACGACGACACGTTGCGCGAGATCGCCCACCTGTTCACGCAGCAGGAGTTCGCGGCGGGGGAGACGATCTGCGAGTTCGGCAACGAAATCGACGCGGCCTATGTGCTCGCCCACGGCCGGGTCGTGCTCACCGGCCCCGGTGACTACGGTCAGCAGGTACAGCTCGACGTGCTCGACGACGGCAGCCACCTCGGTGCCTCCACACTCCTTGGCGGGCAGGCCATTTGGGAATACACGGCGACCGCGAACACCGCCTGTACGGTTCTGGCGTTGCCGCGCGCCGTATTCGACGCCCTGTGCGCCCGTGAACCCCGCCTCGCCGCCCATGTCGCCGGCCTCGGGGCCGCGGTCGCCGCCGAACGAAGCGGTGCCGACAAATACGGTCAGGCGGCGATCGGACTGCTGTCGGGCCAGCAGGGTGAGCCGACGCTGCCCGGGACCTACGTCGACTACGACCAGCAACCACGCGAACTCGAGCTCAGCATCGCGCAACTGCTGCTGCGCGTGCACACCCGGGTCACCGACCTCTACAACAAGCCGATGAACCAGCTCGACCAGCAGCTGCGCCTGTCGATCGCGGCGTTGCGGGAACGTCAGGAACGCGACCTGCTGACCCACCACGACTACGGTCTGCTGAACAACGTCGATCCGGGTCAGCGGTTGTGCTCGGCCACCGGCCGCCCGACACCCGAGGACCTCGATCGCTTGCTGGCCCGCCGTCGCAAGACCGCGTTCTTCCTCGCCCACCCCCGCGTCATCGCCCAGTTCGGCCACGAATGCACAGCCCAGGGCATCTACCCCGATCACACCGAAATCGAGGGAAGACGGGTGCACGCGTGGCGTAACGTGCCGCTGCTGCCCTCGGACAAGGTCCCGATCTCACCGAGCGGAACCAGCACCATCTTGGCGATGCGGATCGGTGAATCGGATGACGGGGTGATCGGCCTGCGCCAGACCGGTCTGCCCGACGAAGTCGAGCCGGGCGTCAACGTCCGCTTCACCGGCATCGACGACCGCGCCATCGCCTCCTACCTGATCAGCGCCAATCATGCTGCGGCAGTGCTCGTTCCGGACGCACTCGGCGCGCTGACCGAAGTGCAGGTGAATCGATGAGCACCCCGCATGTCGCGACCACGCCGATCCCGGTGCCCACACCCGCTGTTGCGCACAGCTCGCGCACGGCCGCCGACGTCCTCGATCAATGTCGGGAGACCTGCGCGGCCACCCTGCATGCCACCGTGCAGATGATGCCTGCCACGGTCCGCACGATCGTGGGCTACCACTTCGGCTGGTGGGACAAGACCGGGCGGCCGGAACGTCACGACGGCGGCAAGGCCATTCGCCCTGCCCTCGTTCTCTCGGCCGCGCGGCTGACCGGCGGCGACGTGGGAGAAGCCGTCCGCGCTGCCGTCGCGGTCGAACTGGTGCACAACTTCTCGTTGCTGCACGACGACGTGATGGACCGGGACACCACCCGACGGCACCGGCCGACAGCGTGGACCGCGTTCGGGATCGGGCCTGCCATCCTCGCCGGCGACGCTCTGGTGGCCCAGGCGTATTCCCTGCTCGCCGCGGAGCCGGACACACCGATCGTCGAAGCGACGAATCTGATGAGCCGCTCGGTGCTGCACCTCGTCGAGGGTCAGTGCGCGGACCTGGGATTCGAGCGGCGCACCGATGTCGAGCTCGACGAGTGCTTCACCATGGTCGATCAGAAGACCGGGGCGCTGTTCGGGTGTTCGGCCGCACTCGGTGGCCTGTTCGGAAACGCGGACTCCGGTGAGCTGTTGCGGCTGCAAGAGTTCGGCAGGCGCTTGGGCCGTGCCTTCCAGCACACCGACGACCTGCTCGGCATCTGGGGCGACCCCCACGTCACCGGCAAATCGGTGTTCTCCGACCTGCGGAGCCGCAAGAAGTCGTTGCCGGTGGTGTTCGCGCTGCGCTCGAACACCCCGGAAGCGGGCGCGCTCGCCGAGCTCTACCTCCGTGAAAAGCCGCTCGACGACGCCGAATTGGTCCGTGCCGCCGAGTTGGTCGAAGCCGCCGGCGGGCGGGAATGGAGTCGGCTGCAGGCCAGGCAACTGTACGAGGAAGCCATGTCGACGATCAGCGAGGTCGGGGCGAACGCCGAAGCCCTGGCCGACCTGGACCTGCTCGCGGCACTGGCCGCAAACCGAGACTGCTGACGCCGAGCGCTTCTCATGCCACCGCCCGATCGCGGCCACGGTTCCGATCGGGCCGTGGCCGGTCGGGCGGAGGCTGGGGCGGCATTCCACGGCGGAGTAGCCGCGCCCTCTGGATCTGTCGGGTAGATTTCAGGCTTCACCGTAGAGCTGACGGAAGTCGTCGAGGGTGCCTGTGTAGTACTCATGGTCGTCGACGAGCTTTGCCCGGGTGATCCCGTCGGGCTGCTCGCGCGCGAACTGTTCGCCGAGCTCGGACCAGAATGCTCTCTCCGGCAGTCTGTCCGCGCCCTCGGGCAAGAATTTCATCGCTTCACCGACCGCCTCGGCCGCGAACTGCCAATTTAGCTCAACAGACGCGCGGTCCTGACCGGGCCTGGCGGAGTAGGCCATGTCCGCCTCGAGTGCGCGGCGCGCAAAAGTTTGGGAAATCATGATCCACTGGCCGGCGTCGATGAGCTGAGAAACGCCGAGGCCGTACACGACCCCCAGTCTCCGGCTGACGTCCTCGGACTGGTAGCGCACGGCGACATCACCGAGCTGCGAGTGGACCGTCCACGCTTCCGTTCCTTCGGTCAGCGAGGTTTCGGGTGGGCCGTGCCGGGCCGCATCGGATGCGGCGACAAGGCTCAGGTAGGCGGTCGCCTCGGCCAGCGTCCTCGCTGTCAGCATCACGTCGCTCCCGTACCAGGCAGCCGTCACCCCGCTGGACGGCCAAGTCTTTCACCCCTCGGCCATGCCAGTCATCGGTAGCACCTGCGATTCGAAGATGTTGGTACACGACTATTTTGGCACCAAGTCCGCCAGACCCGAGGCGGATTGCACGGCTGACGCCTGCTTCTTGCTGAGGCTCAGAGGTCTTCCGCGAGATCTTCTTCGTCGACGGGTCGAGTCAGCAGCTACTCGATGAAGGTCCCTGTGGCGGGACTGAATTCGCGTTCAAAGTTCCAGCCACACGAATTCCGCACATTCTCACCGCGGCACCGCCACGCGGGCGGGATACGTTGTCGTCGTGCTCCTCGCGAAGTCCCCTCCTGCGGTTGCGCCCACATGCGCCGCATTCCTGATGTTGACGGCGATCATGGTCAGCTTGCATCGGGGTTGGGTGATGACGGAATTGTGGCTGCTGGCGCTACCCGTGCTCGGGATGGCGTGGTTGACAGTGATCGCGCTGTTCGCGGTCGCGATGGCCCGTGCCCGCGAGCAGACACAGCGATGGCCGCTGGCGATCACCGCCGCGATGGCCGTGGTGGGCATCGGAGCACCAGTTCTGTTCGTCGCCTGTCCCGAGGTCGGGGCGCGGACCCGATTCTGGCTCGAGCGACCGGCGTTCACAGCGGTGGCAGCACTGGAGACTCCGGACGACGGCGGCTACTACGGCAGCCCCTTGCCGGGACACCTGTGTTTTGTGTCGGCGAATTGCAAAGTGGCGACTATCACTACGGTCGGGGGACCTCCGGTGCGGTTCGTACCCGATTACCTGGGAATCCCCGACGGCGCCGTCGGTTACGCGCACTTCACCGAATCGCCTGGTCCCGAACCGTATGACGGTTTCGGCGATCCGATCTGTCCGACAATGGAACTGGGCGGTGGGTGGTGGTGGCTCGGCGGTTGTCCGTAGATCGACGGCCTCGACCTCGGTAGGCCGATCAGGCCGCCACGACGTCGGCGGCGCCGTTGAGCCGGGCGTAGCGTCCGCCGCCGTCGACGAGGGTCCGGTGGTCGCCGAGCTCGGCGACCCGGCCATGGTGGAGGACCGCGATCTGGTCGGCATCGCGGATGGTGCTGAGCCGGTGCGCGATGGTGATGACCGTGCGGCCCTGGGCGACGATGTCGATGGCGGCTTGTACCGCGCGCTCGGTCTCGTTGTCGAGGGCGCTGGTCGCCTCGTCGAGCACCAGCACGCGCGGGTCGCGCAACAGGGTGCGGGCGAGGGCGATGCGTTGCTTCTCACCGCCGGAGAACCGATGACCGCGCGACCCGACCACCGTGTCGTAGCCCTGGGGCAGCGAGGCGATCAGCTCGTGGATCTGGGCGGCACGGGCCGCGCGCTCGATCTCCGCATCGGTCGCACCCGGCTTGGCATAGCGAAGGTTCTCACGAATGGTCGTGTGCAGCAGGTACGACTCCTGAGACACCACGCCGACGATGCGAGCGAGGGTGCCGAGCTCCAGATCGCGGACGTCGACGCCGTCGATAGTTACCCGGCCGCCGGTCGCGTCGTGCAGTCGCGCGACGAGCGAGGCGAGGGTGGTCTTGCCGGAACCGGTCTCGCCGACCAGCGCGAGCGTCGATCCAGGAGGCACGACGAGCGAGACGCCATCGAGCACGTCGGGGCCCGCGGCGTCGTAGCGGAAGCTGACATCGTCGAACCGGACTTCGCCCACGACATCGCGCGGGTCGAGGTCGACCGGCTGGGTGGGTTCATCGATCTCGACCGGAAGGTCGAGATAGCCGAAGATCCGGCTGAACAACGCCATCGAGCTGGTGACTTCGACACCCACATTGAGCAGAGCCATCAGCGGCCTGAACAACCCCGCCTGCAACGTGGTGAAGGCGACCAGCGTGCCGATCGTCATGCCGCTGCTGGTCGCCGGCAGACCGGCGGCGAGGTACAGCAGCGCCGGGATGGCCGCGAAGAGGATGCTCATGGTGGCCATCCGCCAGCGGCCCGCGAGCTGTGAGCGCACTTCGAGGCCGACCAGGTCGTGTGAGGTCTTCTCGAACTGGGCCGACGCGAGAGGGCCGGTGCCGAGGGTCTTGCCCAGTTGCACGCCGCTCACCGAAAGTCCCTCCTCGACCTGGCCGTGCAGCTCGGCGAGGTGACGTTGGCGCTGGGCGGTGATGTCGCGGCGCAGCAGCGCTACGCGCCGGGTCAGCCAGATCGCCGGCGGCAGCACCACCAGCGACAGCAGCGACAACCGCCACGACAGCACGGCCATCGCGACGGCGGTGCCGACCACGGTGGTGACGTTGCTCGCGATGGAGGTCGCGGTACTGGTGACCACGGACTGCATGCCGCCGACATCGTTGATCAGGCGCGACTGGACCTCACCGCCACGGGTGCGGGTGAAGAACGCCAGCGACTGCCGCTGCAGATGGCGGAACACGTCGGCACGCAGGACATGCATGACCTGCTGCCCGACCGTGGTGGAGATGAGTGTCTGGCCCACGCCGAGCACGGCGGTGAGCACGGTGACGGCGAGCATGCCGCCCACTGCCCAGAGCAGGAGCGGGACGTCCTGGTGGGGGAGCGCGTCATCGATCACCAGTCGCAGCAGGAACGGCGAGGCGAGGCCGATCGTCGAACCCGCCACGATCAGGACGGTCAGCAGGGTGAGCTGAAGCCGGTACGGCGCGAAGAGCGCGGCGATGCGGCGCAGGGACACGGGGGACTCGCGCAGTTGTGCGCGGTCGGCCGGGTCGGGTCGGCGGGTGCGGCCGCCTCCGGCGGAGACTTTCACTTCCATATGCAACCCCCTTGGGTTGTGCTTATGCTGAGGTTACCTCACTATCTGGTAGGGAAAACAAAGCGAGAGGCGGGTTTATGCCCGACAACGAGAGCGACCTCCTGATGCAGGTGGCCAGGACGCTCCGTCGGCGCTGGTCGGCGGCGTACGCGCCGATGGGGCTGACGCCACACCAGGCCCGCGCGCTTCGCGTGGCAGGTGAGCACGAGGGGCTCCGGCTGTCGGCCATCGCGGACGCGTTGCGGATCAGCGCCCGGTCGGCCACGGAGGTGGTGGACGCGCTCGAGGAGGCCGGCCTGGTCACACGGCGACCCGACCCGACAGACCGTCGCGCGATTCTCGTTGCGGTGACGACGCTGGGCAAGCGGACACTCGCCACCCTGACTGCCGCCCGGACAAAGGACGCCGACGACTTCTTCGGACGACTCACCGACCACGAGCGCGCTTCGTTACGGGACATCCTCGGCAAGCTCGTCCGCTGAGGTACGGGAACCCTCTAGGTCGCCATCTCGTCGGCGGGCAGGCGGACCAGGCCGAGGCGATCGCATCGCCGGATCAGTGGTGTGAGGATCCGGTCGGCCTCGGCCTCGCGGTCGGCCCGGCGCAGGGCGCTGCCGAGCAGGAACCCGGCGCGCAATGCGGCCAGTGGCCTGCGCCGCGTGTCTATCCCGGCGACCAAGTTCTCGGCGCGTTCGATCGCCTCCCGGAGCCGATCCGTCGTCAGCAACAACCGGATCGCGGAGTCCTCATCGGATTCATCGATGGCCGTGGCGATTCCCTCGTCGCGTCGAATCCTGCGCGCGCTCATCACCGCGGCTGACACGGTGGGGTCGAGTTCGACACCCAGACGCACCCTTTCGTTGCGAATTCGGGCGGCCAGGCGTGGTAGGTCCAGGCGTTCGGCGAGGGACATGCCCTCGTCGAGGAGTTCCAGGGCGCCGTCGCGGTCGCCGCGCAGTGCGCGTACCCGCGCCCCGGTCGCGTAGGTGGCCAGCATGAAGTCCACGCCGCCACCGCCCTCGGCGGACAGTTCCCTGCTCTGCTCGAGTAGATCGGCTGCGGTCTCGAGATCGCCTGTCTCATAGCACAATTCGCCGAGCTGCGCGCAGGCGAGGCGAGTTGCGTGGGCGCCGGCGCCCATGGTCGTGCGTGCGGTATCGAGCGCGGTCGTGAACAGATCCTCCGCGCCGGGTATGTCGAGCTGTTCGCGGGCAGCCACACCCGCGAAACACCGCCCGTACGCCGACAGGAACGGGCCGGTCGCCTCGTGGTACGGCGCCGCCCAGAGCTGCCATCGGCGCGCCTCGTCGAAGTCGAAGCGCTGGATCGCCGCGAAGGTGGCGATATTGGCCGCCACCCCGGGAATGCGCGGGGAGAAGTCGTCGGGTCGGGCCAGCGCGTCACCGATCAGGCCGTCCAGCTCCGATATCCGGTCGGCGAACATCTCTCGGACACTGATCGCGACATCGGCTTCCGCGCGCAGATCGGTGCGTTCGGGTTCGGCGGGTGGAGCCACGGCCAGCGCGGTCTCGAAGCGGGTGAGGGAGGACGCGGTGGCCGCGGGTCTACGCAGCACCAGATTGATCCAGACGTCGAACAGCTGGATACGGGGTCTGGTCCGGCATACCCAGCTGGGTAGCTTCACCAGAATGCCTTGCAGCATCACCATTCTCGACCGCTCCAGCAGGTAGCCCGCACTCTGCTCGACCAGATCCGCCGCCCGTTCGGGGTCGTGGGCGGCGAGTGCGTGTTCGACCGCGTCGTTGAGCAGGTGATGGTGGGCGAACCAGTCGGCGGCCCGCAGCCGCAGCCCGGTGATCTCGGTCGGGCGGTCCTGGGCCAGTCTGCGGCACAGGTATCCGGCGAACAACTGGTGGTAGCGGTACCAGTCGTGGGCGGGACCGGTGGGAAGCAGGAACAAGCCGCGGTCGGCGATGTCGGCGAGCAGGGCAGCGGCGTCGGCGCGACCGGTCAGTGCGGTGGCCAGTCCGCCGCAGATCCGCTCGCAGATCGAGGTCGTCATGAGAAATTCGAGGGTGTCCGGATCCAGTGCGCCGAGAACGTTCTCAGCCAGGAACGCGCCGATGTCGGGGTGCGCGGCGAGGCTGTCGAGCAGATGCGCCGGGTCTTCGCCGGCGCGTAGCGACAGAACCGTCAGCTGCAGCGCCGCGACCCAGCCGTCGGTGGCGCGGGCCAGCGCGGACACCTCGTCGGTGCTCAGGTGTACACCGCCGGCTTCGGCGAGGAACGCGTGTACCTCGTCGGCGTTGAAACGTAGTGTGGTGGCGTCGATTTCGGCGAGTTCGCCGTGGATGCGCAGCCTGCTCAACGGCAGGTCGAGTCGCTCGGTGCTCGTGACGACGAGGGGCAGATGGTGACAGCCGTGCTCGAGCAGGAACCGGACCGCTGCGACAGAGGCGGGACTGGTGACTCGCTGCCAGTCGTCGAGTACCAGTGTCACCCGCCGGTCGTCGGCGTGTAAGCCGTCGACGAGTGCGGTGAGCACGGCGCGGGTCGGGTCTTCGGGGCCGGCTTCCAGTAACCGGTCGAGGTTGTCGGAGAGAGCGGGAACCGTGGGTCTGATCGCCTCGGCGAGGTGGGTGAGGAACCAGGCGACATTGTTGTCGTCCTCGTCGACGGTCAGCCACGCCACCGCGGCGCCGTGCTCGACCAGCTCGTCGTGCCACTGGGCAGCCACGGTCGTCTTGCCGAATCCACTGGGCGCGTGGATGGCGGTGAGCCGGGTGCCTTCGGTAGTGCGCAGGTGCTCGAGCAGACGCTTTCTGGCGAGGGTCGCGCGCGCCGGGGTCGGCGGGCGATACTTCGTCGCGGGTGTGGGTGGTGCGGTGGTGCGTTCGCGGGCCCGTGACCCCGGTGCGATCGGCACCGGGACCGGTCGCTGGGTATCGGGGACCCGCAGGACATCGACCGGGCTGCCGGTACTGCGCTGGGCCGCAACCAGTTCCGCACCGAGGGCGGCGGCGCTGTCCGGACGGTCGGCGGGATCGGTCGCCATCGCGTGCTCGATGACGGCTCTGACCTCGTCGGGCACATCGTGGTCTGTGAGACCGGGCCCCGGCTGCGCGGAGACCCGCAGGAACTGCGACAACACCTGCTCGCCGACGCGCCGCTCGTAGGCGACATGGCCGGTGAGGGCGCAGAACAGGGTTGCGCCCAGGCCGTACACGTCGGCGGCGGCCGTGGCTTGCGCGCCGCGCAGGACTTCCGGCGCGGCGAAAGCGGGGGAGCCGGTGACGATCCCGGTGGTCGTATGGAATCCGCCTTGGATCCGGGCGATCCCGAAATCGGTGAGTTCGGGCTCGTTGTAGTCGCTGAGCAGGATGTTGGACGGTTTCACGTCACGATGCAGGATGCCGGCCCGGTGCGCGGTCTCGAGCGCGCCCGCCATCTTCACGCCCAAGCGCAGCGTTGCCGCCCAATCCAGCGGGCCGACGGCGTGGATGCGTTGTTCCAACGAGCCACGCGCGTGATAAGGCATCACCAAGTAGGGGTGCCCGCCGTGGGTGGTGCCTGCTTGGAAGACCGCGACGATATGTGGGTGTCCGGACAGGCGGCCCATCGCCTGCTGTTCGCGCACGAAGCGTTGCAGTCCGTCGGGGTCGAGCTCGGCGGTGAGTACCTTCACCGCGACGACACGGTCCAGATCGGGCTGAGCGCAGCGGTAGACCACGCCGAAACCGCCGCGCCCGATCTCCTCGGCGTCCTCGAAGCCCTCGGCGGTCAATTCCGCCGCGATCCCTGTGGCCGAGCTGCGCTGCGTCGGCATGTTGTCGGCCATTCAGGCTCGATTCGGTGCGGCCTCGTGGCGGTGCGCTGGTGCGCCCGCCCTCTACCGAGGATAGTCCCGGAGCCGGCTGTGTTCGACGACGTCAGGCGCGTTTCGGGCGGCGACGGAAGCGTCTGCGCTCGCGCTGCGGGTAGGCGGCTCAGCCGCGCTTGTTCGGGGGGTCGACGAAGATGTCGTATTCCAGCCCGTCGGCACCTCCGTACGGCGAGAAATCGGTGACGCCTTCGGCACGCAGCACGTCGACGTCGAGGAACGTGTTTCCGGTGACCGATCGCGCGTCCTTGCGCAAAAGCGCCACGGCGGCATCGGCCATGATCTGCGGGGTGCGGGCTTTGGCGATCGCGTCGTCGCCGCCGAGGAGGTTCTGTACCGCGGCGGTGGCGATCAGGGTCTCGGGCCACAAGCAGTTGCCGGCGATGCCGTGTTCGGCGTATTCGGCGGCCCAGCCCAGCGTGAGCAGTGACATCCCGTACTTGGCGAGCATGTAGGCGGGATAGGCGCCGAGCCATTCGGGTGCGAGATTCAGCGGCGGCGACAGGCTCAGGATGTGGGCGTTGTCGCTGCGGCGCAGGTGCGGCAGGCAGGCGCTCGAGAGCAGATAGGTGCCGCGCAGCTGGATCTGCTGCATCAGGTCGAATCGCTTGATCGGCAGTTCCTCGGTGGGGGCGAGGGCGATCGCCGAGGCGTTGTTCACGCAGTAGTCGATGCCGCCGAAACGTTCGACCGCGCGGGCCACCGCGCCGGCGACCGAGGTTTCGTCGCGCACATCGCCCACCACGGCGAGCGCCCGTCCACCGGCGGCTTCGATCTCGGCGGCGGCGGTATGGACGGTGCCCGGCAGCCGGGGGTCCGGCGTATCGGTCTTGGCGAGCAGCACGATGTTGGCGCCTTCACGGGCGGCGGCGACGGCGATCGCGAGCCCGATGCCGCGGCTGCCGCCCGACATGATCATGGTGCGCCCGGCCAGCGGGAAGGACGAGGTCGTGGATGTGGGGGTGGTCATACCGTGTGACGTTACAGTTTTATGACAGTCGCGGCAATAGTGAAATATGTAGACTCGGGCTCGTGAAATCCGCTCCTACCGGCTTCGACGCACGGGTCCGTCCGGTGTCGGCCCGTTCGGCGATTATCCGGATTCTGATAGCGGCCGAGTCACCGACGACCACCTCGAGCGAAATCTGCGCTGCCACGACCGCTGTCGGCTATCCGGAGGCAACGGTGCGTGTCGCGGTGTCGAGGATGGTCGCCGCGGGCGAGCTGATCCGCGAACAGCGCGCTTACACGCTCGACCCCGCCCTGCGTGCACGTCGGGCCGAACTCGCCGCCCCGCCCGTTCGACCCTGGGACGGCGACTGGGAGCAGGTCGTCATCACGGCCGCCGGACGGCCTTCGTCCGAGCGCGCGGCCCTGCGCGCCAGGCTGCTCTCGCTTCGCCTGGCCGAACTTCGCGAGGGAGTCTGGCTGCGGCCGGCCAACCTCGTCCGCGAGCTGCCCGTGGACCTGGCCGCCACCACACTCCAGTTCCGCCTCCGGCCGGTCGAGAACCCGGTCGAACTAACCGCCGCGCTGTGGTCTCTGACCGATTGGTCGGCACGCGGGCGCGCCCTGCTCGACGACATCGAAAACCCCGACCCGGCAGCAAGATTCGCGGTCGTGAGCGCCGCGCTCGATCTGCTCACCTCCGACCCCGCGCTTCCGGCAGCGTTGCAGCCCGATGGCTGGCCGGTCGACGATCTCCGGGCACAGACCTCGGCCTATCTCGCCTGGATCAGTCAACTCGACGTGTAGTCGGTTCCCGGCGCCGCCAGGTCAGGGCAACTGCGGGGGCCGTTCTCACCGGCGCAGTAGTCGACGGCCTTGCCGAAATCGAAGGTCTCGGTGAACAACTGGTGGTCAGGTCGCGTCGTCCGCTGCCGTCTCGGCTGACCTGCGACGGTTTCGCCGTGGGTCGCGAGGAGCCTCGGGTATGCCCAGTTGGGCGCAGGTCAGCAGGGCCACTTCGATATCGAGCCTGCGCTCGCCGAGCGGATGTCCGAGCAGCTCTTCGGCTTTGCGCACCCGGTAGTGGACGGTGTTCTTGTGGACGTGGAGCCGGGCGGCGGCGTCGGTGTAGCTGCCACGGGCGTCGAGGAACGCGCGGACGGTCTCGCGTAGCCGTGCTGCTGTCTCGTCGGTGCCCAGCAGTGCGCCGAGCACGCGCTCGGCCCACACCCTCATCTCGGGCACCCGGTCGGCGAACAGGGCGGTCAACGCCACGTCGGCATGGACGGTGAGTCCGTGCTCTCGCCTGGTCAGTGCGACGGCGCGGGCTTGCTGTGCGTCACGGAAGGTCTGGCGGAATCCTTCGAGGCCGGTGGCCGGATCGCCCAGGGTGATGGACAGATTCGGATGGGCGCGCAGATCGTGGGCGAGCTGTTCGGTGTCGAGCACGGGCCGGGCCACCGACGAGATCCACACCCACCGGTTGTGATCGTCGACTTCCACGGTCATCGGCGTCTTGCCGGTGGCGGTGGCCAGCAGGGCGGTGCCCCCGCGCAGGGACGCGCGAGGGTCGCGGGTTCCCGGTGGTGTCCACAGCGTCGCGAACTGGTGCCAGCCGCGCAGGGAAGCCGACAGCATCTGCTCGGCCGAGCCCACATCCAGATCGTCGGCGTCGACGACGGCGCGCACCTGCGCGGCGCGGGCGGCGTCGGTGCGCGCGTCCCAGCGGCGGCGCTCGCTCTCGTAGATATCGATCAAGCCCTCGATCACCTGGTCGATATAGCTGTTGACCAGGTAGGCGATGCGGGCCGCGGTGGCCATCGCGACGTCGGTGGGCGGGTTCAGTTCGGCCAGCAGCGTCATCGTCCACTGGACGAACATGTTCTCGCCGAGCCGGTAGGCGCGCAGCAGTGCCTCGAGCGACAGGTCGTGCTGGGCGAAGCGGCGGGCGTATTCGGCGGCGGCGGGTGGCACGGTGATGTCGTCGAGGCCGATGGCCAGGGTGAGCATGTCCAGGATCGCGGACAGGTTGGACTCGGTGCTGGCCACCATCAGCCTGCGCACTTCGTCGTCGTGCCGGAATTCGGGGATGACCTCGGTGAACATCGTGGTCATCCGCGGTGACAGGTGGTCCAGGTCGGCTTTGATCCGGCCCGCCACCGCACGCACCAGTGGATCGTTGTCGTGGGCCATGGCCGCAGACAGTACCCCCGACGCTCGCGTGTGTGGCGCGGTTTGTGCCCGTGGCACAACACGTCGGCCCAACGCTGGGCTGCTGGCCCGTAGTCGGCACCTCATCCGCGCCCTACCGTGAGTGATGTAACCCAGATCACATTCGCCACTGGTGAGGAATCATGCGACACATCGCCGAATTGCCCGAGGTCAGAGCCGCTGCCGACCCGCACGGACACTGCATCGCCGACGACACCGTCACCCTGTCCAACGCGCAGTTCCACGCTCGGGTCGACGCCGCCGCCTCGGTCCTGCATCGAGAGGGCGTGCGGCCCGACGACGTCGTCGCGGTGGTGCTGCCCAACCGGGTAGACCTCGTGGTGGCCCTGTTCGCGGCCTGGCGGCTCGGCGCCGCGGTCACTCCCGTGAACCCCGGGCTCACCGACGACGACATCCGATACCAGGTCGAAGACTCCGGCGCCGCCGTCGTCATCGGTGAACCCGGTAGGCCCGCAATCACTCTCGACATCGCGGACCTGGCCGAGCACGCCGGCCCCGTCGCGGCGACCACGTCCTCCGACGATCTCGCCCTGATCATCTACACCAGCGGCACCACAGGCAGGCCCAAGGGTGTGCTGCTCGGTCACGAGAACCTCGCCGCCATGTGCTCGATGATCATCGACTCGCTCGGCCTGAACGAGACGGACCACAGCCTGCTGATCCTGCCGCTGTTCCACGTCAACGGAATCGTGGTCAGTGTGCTGTCGCCGTTGCTGGCGGGCGGACGCACCACTATCGCCGGAAAGTTCTCCGCCTCAGGCCTTTTCGACACGGTCGAGTGGGTCCGACCCACGTATTTCTCGGCGGTGCCCGCGATCTACGCGATGCTGGTGGCCCAGCCCGACGGTCCTCGTCCCGACAATTCCTCGTTGCGCTTGGCGATCTGCGGTGCCGCGCCGATGCCCGGCGAGCTCATCGCCCGGTTCGAGCAGCGATTCGGTGTGCCGATTGTCGAGGGTTACGGTCTGTCCGAGGGAACCTGTGCGTCGACTCTCAATCCCGTAGCGGGCCAACGCAAGCCGGGAACCGTCGGGATTCCGCTGCCCGGTCAGACCGTGGCGATCATGGATATCGACGGCGCGTTGTCGGCGCCCGGTGAACCCGGCGAAGTCGTCATTCGCGGAGCGAACGTGATGCGCGGCTATCTCGGCAGGCCGACGGAGACGGCGAAGACCGTCGTGGACGGTTGGTTGCACACCGGCGATGTCGGCTATTTCGACGCCGACGGCTACCTGGTGCTGGTCGACCGGATCAAGGACATGATCATCCGGGCGGGGGAGAACCTGTACCCCAAGGAAATCGAGAACGCGCTCTACCGCCACCCCGCCGTCCACGAAGCCGCGGTCGTCGGTGTGCCCGACGCCGTGCTGGGCGAGGTACCGGTCGCCCACGTGGTCGCCGCACCACAGGCCACGGTCACCGCCGAAGAGCTGATCGAGCACTGCCGCGCGGAACTCGCGGCGTTCAAGGTTCCCGCCGCGATCGTGTTGACCGCGGAGATGCCACGCAATCCGGTCGGCAAGATCGACAAGAAGCAGCTGCGGCTTCTGGCCGCGCGCACCTGAACTGTTCAGCACCCCAATTCACTTCGAACGAAAGACAGTCTTTCGGTCGCGATCACTCGCGCCCGGAAGCCGGAAGAAAGGGATCGAGCCATGGGATTCAAGACGGGAGACTTCCCGCCGGTGGACACCGAGACATTCTTGGATCTGCCGCTGCGCGAACGTATGCGGACGCTGGCATTGCACTGGGCGGAATACGGATTCGGTACGCCGAAGATGATCCACACCGTGTACCTCGTGAAAGTGCTCGTGCTCTACATCATCGGCGGCATCGCGATCGCGACGGCCACCTCGGGCACCGGACCGTTCTGGGATGTGGCGCAGTGGTGGAACCAGCCGGTGGTCTACCAGAAGCTGGTCCTGTGGACGGTGCTGCTCGAAGCCGTCGGCGTCGCGGGCTCCTGGGGGCCGCTGGCAGGCAAGTTCAAGCCCATGACCGGCGGCATCCTGTACTTCGCCCGCCGGGGAAGTATTCGATTGCGGCCCTGGTATCGGGTGCCGTTCACCAACGGTGACTCGCGTACCGCCCTCGACGTGGTCTTGTACCTGGGCTTTCTCGCCTCGCTGGTGATCGCCCTGGTCGCACCGGGCCGGACCACCGCCGCACTGCTGGAAGCGCTGCCGGACAACACCTCCGGGCTGGTCCGGCCCGTGCTGCTGATCGCGCCGATCGTGCTCTACATCCTGTGCGGGCTGCGCGACAAGACGATCTTCCTGGCGGCTCGCGGCGAGCAATATCTGCCCGCGCTGCTGTTCTTCGCGGTGCTGCCGTTCACCGACATGATCATCGCGGCCAAGCTGCTGATCGTGATCGTGTGGGTCGGTGCGGGCGTCTCGAAGTTCGGCAAGCACTTCACCAATGTGGTGCCCCCGATGGTGTCCAACAGCCCGGCGATGCCGTTCCGGTCGATCAAACGCGCCCACTACCGCGACTTTCCGCACGATATCCGCCCGTCGCGGGTGGCGTCGTTCATGGCCCATGTCGGTGGTACCGCCGTGGAGGTGCTCACCCCGATCGTGCTGCTGTTCTCGACGAACCACTGGCTGACCCTGGCCGGGGTCGCGATGATGGTCATCTTCCACCTGTTCATCACCTCCACCTTCCCGCTGGCCGTGCCGCTGGAGTGGAACATCCTGTTCGCCTACCTCACCGTGTTCCTGTTCCTCGGCTTCCCGAATTCGGACGGGTACGGCGTCTTCGACATGTCGTCGCCATGGTTGACGGTGGCGATCGCGGCAGGGCTCGCCTTCTTCCCCGTGCTGGGTAACCTGCGCCCCGACCTGGTGTCGTTCCTGCCGTCCATGCGTCAGTACGCCGGCAACTGGGCCTCGGCGCTGTGGGCCTTCGCACCGGGGGCCGAGGCGAAGCTCAACACCATCGCGCACCGCCCCGCCGACAACCAGGTCGACCAGCTGCTGGCCATGGGCTACCCGCCCGCGGTCGCCGAGATCACCATGCAGCAGACCATCGCCTGGCGTTCCATGCACAGTCAGGGCCGCGGCCTGTTCTCCCTGCTGTACAAGCACCTTCCCGACATCGATCGCTGGACCGTGCGCGAAGCCGAGTTCGCCTGCAACTCGCTGATCGGCTTCAACTTCGGTGACGGTCACCTGCACAATCTCGACCTGATCGACGCGGTGCAGGCACGGGTCTGCTTCGCTCCGGGAGAATGGATCGTGGTGTGGGTGGAGTCGCAGCCGGTGCACAAGAGCACGCAGCAATACATGGTGGTCGACGCGGCGCTGGGCGTCATCGAACGCGGAACATGGGAGGTGGCCGACGCGGTCGAGGCGCTGCCGTGGCTGCCGGACGGTCCCATCGCCCACACCGTGACCTGGCGGCGTGAAGACGTCACCGGCGCGGTCGCCGCACCGCAGCAGGGCGTGGTGGCTCCGGCCGAATAGCCGAGCACCGGACGATATCCCGAACAAGAGAAAGGCACGTCGATGACAACGGCGACAGTGGTCGGCAGCGGCCCCAACGGGCTGGCCGCGGCCATCACCCTGGCCCGTGCGGGTGTGGAGGTGACGGTCCTCGAAGCGGCCGACACGATCGGCGGCGGCACCCGCTCGAGCGAGGCGATCCTGCCCGGTCTGCTGCACGACCACTGCTCGGCCATCCACCCGATGGCCGTGGGCTCGCCGTTCCTGCGGCGCATCGACCTGGAACGGTACGGATTGCGGTGGGCGTGGTCGGAACTCGACTGCGTCCACCCTCTCGACGACGGCACCGCCGGTGTGCTGCACCGCTCGGTCACCGAGACCGCCGCGGGCCTCGGCGCCGACGAACGGCTGTGGCGCACGCTGTTCGAACGCCCGGTCGCCGACTACGACATATTCGACGCCGACATCATGCGACCACTGCTGCGCATTCCTCGCCATCCGATCCGCCTGGCACGCTTCGGCATTCCGGCGACCGCGCCCGCCACGCTGCTCGCACGAGCTTTTCGCACCGAAGCGGGACGGGCACTGTTCGGCGGCGTCGCCGCACACGCCTTCCAGCCCCTCGAACGCCCGTTGAGCGCCAGTGTCGGGCTCGGCATCCTGACGGCGGGACACCGATACGGCTGGGCGGTCGCGGTCGGCGGATCCCAGCAGATCGCCGACAGCATGGTCGCGGTACTGGCCGACCACGGCGGAAAGGTCGAGACCGGCGTCCGCGTGCGCTCGGTGGCCGACCTGCCGCCATCCGACATCACCATCTGGGACCTCGCCCCGACCGCGGTCGCGGAGATCCTCGCAGACCGACTCCCCACTCGAATTACACGTGCCTACAACCGGTTCCGCTACGGCCCCGGCGCTTTCAAGGTCGACTTCGCTGTCGACGGCGGCATCCCATGGACTACCGAGGCCGCCCGTCGCGCGGGCACAGTGCACCTGGGCGGCTCCTTCGCCGAGATCGCCGCCGGCGAACGTGACATCCACGTCGGCCGAATGCCCCAGCGCCCCTTCGTCCTGGTCGGCCAGCAATACCTCGCCGACTCTCAGCGATCCGCAGGATCGGTGCACCCCGTCTGGACCTACGCGCACGTCCCCAACGGCTACACCGGCGACGCCACCGAAGCGATCATCGCCCAGATCGAACGCTTCGCACCAGGCTTCCGAGACCGCGTAGTCAGCCTGACCACCCGCACCACCACGGAATTCGCCGACTACAACCCCAACTACGTCGGCGGCAACATCATGACCGGCGCCAAGAACATCCCGCAGCTGGTCTTCGGCCCCCGAAAAACCTTGCAGCCCTACGACACCGGCCTCCCAGGCCACTACCTGTGCTCGGCGGCGACCCCACCCGGCCCCGGCGCACACGGCATGTGCGGGGCCAACGCCGCCGAACGAGCTTTGCGACGACTGCGGTAACCAGCTCGAAGCTCAGAGCTGGCCGGCGGTTTGTCGGGAGAGGAACAGCTGACGTTTTTCTCGGTCGACATGGGTGACAACGACCGTGACACCGTCCCCGATCTGGACGACCTCGTCCGCTGGCAGGGTGAGGTCTCGGCGACGAATCAGCCCCTCGATCCCATCCGCCACTCGGACAAAGACGCCGAAGGGCACCAGTTGGGTGACGTGCCCGTGTAGTTCTCTGCCGACGGTGGTGCGCTCGGCAAAGGCAACGAAGGGGTCGGGCCGCATCGCTCGTAGAGATAGTCTGGCCTCGGCATTCCAGGTATCGAACTGCAGGAATTCACCCGAAACACGCTGCCCGACCTGAACAACGTCGGATGCAGCCTCGAAACGCCTCCACGACAATTCTGGGAACGTGATGAACCCGGCGCCCGGGTAGAGCGGATGCGGGGGGCCATCGTCGAGCGCCACGAACACGCCGAACGATTCAATCGCTGTGACGGTGCCGGAAAGGATCTCGCCGCACCGCAATGATCCCAGGAACGTCCAGAGTTCGGGGCTCTCGGCCCGCCAGTCCATCTGTCCAGCCTTTCATGACGCGCTCAGCCCGTCCATCGACCGTGCGGAACGTCGCTCATGGATTGGTCGCCTCCGGAGGAGCTTCCATTCTTCGCGAAACCTCACGAATGCTGGCGGCCCGACGCACTCTCATACCGCTGGGCCCGCTACCACGAACGTCCGCATCTGCCGAATATCGGCCACTTCATCGGCCACATCGCCGCTACGATCCGATCATGGAATTCGAAACCTGGTTCCATGGGAATATGCGGGCATTCGCCGCTGACCCCGCACAACCCATAAAGGCCGGGGACTACACGAACATCAAGATCGTCAGCGACGGACCACCTATCGCTCATGCGGTGGCCGCAGGAAGTAGTCAACCCGAATGTGGCACAGACGTGCGGGTACTACCCCACGGATTCCCGTGGCCACATCCCATTCCCGATTGGTGGGAACGCTGCCCGGAGTGTGTTGCCCGCCGCCCGCTGTGAGCTCCATGGTCGTCTCCCGCTACTGCTGATCATCCGCTCATGCCGCGACCCGCGCGATCCCGAGGGCCGCGGCACCAGCGCCGAACGCACTCTTCTGCCGAAGATGTGTTGTCGGAACCGCGATTAAGACCAGGGACTTCGCCTGACTACCGCCGACGTTGCCGCTCAGCGGCCGGGCTCGGGGTGAATCGCAGACATTATCGAGTCCAGCCGTGCGACGAAGTCGGTTCCCTCGGTCGAATTCGCTGCTTCGGAGACGACAGCTTGCAGACAGGCGAATGCCGCACCGATCAACGCGTGGAGGAGAGCATCGTCGACGTGGGCATCGGGTGCGGTTGCGAGTCGGCGGGCTTGCAAAACCGCTGCCAGTCGGTGCTGGATTCGCGCGATTTTCTCCAGGTAGCCGGGCAGCAGCGCGGTGCTGTTGTCGATGATCTGCTGAATCATCAGGCCGCGGGCGCGTCTGTGCGGGTCGGAGAACTGCTCGGCGACAACGTCGAAGGAGTGGCGTAGCGCAACCCAGTCCGATTCCTCGGGCGGGCGTCGCGTCAGACGCTCGGACAGATTCTCGCCCAGCTGCTCGAAGTTGTGCAGGACCAGGTCGTCCTTGGACGGGA
Source organism: Nocardia sp. NPDC055002 (assembly GCF_053608825.1). Classification (NCBI taxonomy): domain Bacteria; kingdom Bacillati; phylum Actinomycetota; class Actinomycetes; order Mycobacteriales; family Nocardiaceae; genus Nocardia; species Nocardia sp. NPDC055002. The sequence continues at coordinate 1,207,014 of NZ_JBSGWE010000001.1, read as the reverse complement.
AGTAACGGAAGAAGGTGCGTTGCGACATGCCCACAGCTGCCGCGATCGCATCGACGGTGGTGGACTCGAAGCCGTCGGCCAGAAACATCTCCTCGGCCACCTCGGCGACCCTCGCACGGATCGCGCTACGACTCACTTCACGAAGGTCTTTGATGGCCACAGCGCATACGGTAGCAATTGCCAACGGTGACAGTCGCTGCCATGATAGGCAGCCTATGTCGATCAGGTGTGCGGCTACTCGGGCGCTTGCCGACGACTGTGCGAGGAGTAGGTAGAAAATGCGTGTCAGTGCCCCCGTCTGTGTGCTCTGGCGGCGGGTCGCCGCCGCCGCGACCGCCGCGCTTGTACTCGGCGTAGCGCCTCAGTTCGCGGCCGCCACCCCCGATACCCCCGGCGCCGATGCGGCGGCGGTGGAACAGGATCCATTTCGGCGACCGCCGGCCGATCTGGCTTCGCTGCGGCCCGGCCAGATCATCGGCTCACGCGCGGCAACCCCTGTGCTTGACGGCAAGGCGATCCCGGATACCCGAGGCTGGCAGATTTCCTATCGCAGCAACGACACCGATAACGAAGCGATCATGGCGATTACGACCTTGATCGTTCCGATCGCCGAATGGACCGGCCCCGGCGCACGGCCTGTGGTGTCGCAGCAGTTCGCACAGGATTCCGCCGGTCGGCAGTGCGCGCCGTCGGTGTCGATGTCGATCGCCTCGGGCAACCCTGGGCTGTTCCTGGATCGGAACTGGGCGGTGGCCATACCCGACCACGAGGGTCCGCGCTCAGCCTTTATGGCAGGGGTTTCCGGGGGACACATCGTGCTCGACGGCATTCGCGCGGTGCGCAACTCCGGGGCAGGCGGTATCGGTGCGGCCAACCCCTGGGCGTTGGATGGCTACTCCGGTGGCGCGCAGCCCACCGGATGGGCCGCCCAGCTACAACCGACCTACGCACCCGAGGTGGCTCTGAAAGGCGTGGCGCTCGGTGGGCTTCCTGCCGATCCGGCAGTGGTCGCCCGGAATCTGGACGGGCACCTCTTCAGTGGTCTGATGCTGGCCGGACTCGCCGGTCTGTCCGCCGAGCATCCCGAAGCGGGCATCGAGGAAATGTTGAACGAGCAGGGGCGCGCCATGCTCGCGGTGATGCGGTCCTCCTGCGTGGAGGTGATTACTTCGTACTCGCTGCGCAAGCTCGGTGACTACACGCAGGCGCCCGACCCGATTGCGCAGCCGGGTCCTGCCGCCGCGCTGCGCCGCCACGCGTTGGGTGGTGCCGCGCCCACGGCACCGGTCTTCAGCTACCACGGCAATCTCGATGAAGTCATCCCGGTCGGACAAGCGGACACGGCGATACGCGCATGGTGCTCGGGCGGCACGCCTGTTCGGATCGTGCGCAGTCCGATCACCGAACACATCTCCGAGGAGATCGTGAATCATCAAGCGGCCGTGCAGTATCTGGCTGAGCGCTTCGACGGAAAACCAGGTCCGAGTGACTGCTGAGCGCACGCTCGTACAGGTATCGCTGCGAAGCTGCCCACCAGCACCGGGCCGCAAGCGACGGTCGGCGCAGTGGCAACGGACGCAAGAAAGTGCCGCGACCTGCGGTCCGAGGCCACCATGGGGTCTGCAGAAGATCGACCGCCGAACGGGTCTCCTGGCCGCCGGGCAGTGCACGCTCGTCGTGTAAGGCCTTTGTAGCGCGGCAATCGGTCGGTCTGACTTGAGTCAGGTCGAGTGAGCGATAATGCCGATGACCGTGAATTGGCGGCTGACGGTGCCGAAAATCGTCGACCGTATCCGGCCCGGGGTTGTCGGCTGACCACGCTAACGTCCGTGCTCATGAACAACCTATTTCGTTTCGAGTTCCGGGTCTGGGAACCGCTCACTACGCAGCAGTCCAACCTGGTGCTGCCCGCGGTTCGTGCACTGATGAAGCAGGAGGGACTCGAGCCGAATCACGGACAGCTCACGCCCACTGACGACGGCCGATGGTTGATGCAGGGCTCGACTGCCGACCTCGACTACGACACCGTCCGGGAACGCTATCCCGGACGTGCAATCTACAGTTGGCATGAGTCGGTACAGACAGCCGTGAATCGGATAGTGGTGGAGGCGAATCCGGCCGCTAGAGCTTCCTTCTCCTGGTACTACTCGGATGACGAGGACTTTTACCAGGAGTGATCGTGGCCACTAATCTGCGGAACGGGCGTGATTCGACCTTCTTCAGGTCGGGCTGAACGCACGATAATGCCGCGATCCGCGCGACCCCGGACGGCCACGACCCGCGCCGGCGAACGCACTCAACTGCCGATGATCGTGCCTGCCTCACTCGGCCCACACGGTGCTCTGAATTCGACGCACCCGGAGGCTAAGGGATCCAGACCCGGTAGCGAGCTGGGATAGTTCGGCGAGTGAATGTGCTGGTGGCAGGGTTCGTGGCGGGGCTGGTCGTCGCGGCGCTCACCGCACCGGTCGGGGTGTCGGGTGCGGTGTTCCTGCTGCCGGTGCAGATCAGCGTGTTGGGAGTGCCCAGCCCGGCGGTGACTCCGACGAATCTGTTGTTCAATGTGGTGTCGATACCGGGCGCATTGCGGCGCTACAGCCGCCGTGGTCCGCTACGCAGCCCGCTGACTCAAATCCTGCTGGCAGGCACACTGCCCGGCGTCGTAGTCGGCGCGATCATCCGAGTCTTCCTGGTCCCGAGTGCGGGCGTGTTCAAGCTCATCGCGGCGGCACTGCTCATGCCTCTCGGGGTATGGCTATGTTTGCGTACGGCCACTCGGACCGGGGACGACAGGCCGCGGCCGTCCACCCGATTCATCACCGCCACGGCGCTGGCAGTCGGTGTCGTCGGCGGGATCTATGGAATCGGTGGTGGATCGTTGCTCAGCCCGATCCTGGTCGGCCGGGGTGTTCCCTTGGCCGATGTCGCACCGGCGGCGTTGACCTCGACGCTCCTGACTTCGATCGCGGGCGCGGCCACCTATCTCGGCCTCGCTGTGGCGACCGGTGGCACGGACATCGCCCCGGCCTGGGCGATCGGACTGAGCTGCGGGATCGGCGGCCTGGTCGGCGGATATCTCGGCGCGCACCTGCAACCTCGACTACCCGAACGAGGACTGCGCTTCACCCTGGGCGGGGTGGCTATCGCAACGGCGGGAATCTATGCCGCACAAGCACTCTGAGGAACCTTCGGACATACGGTCATGCCGCGAGGACATCGAAACTCAGACCACGGGATCAATCAGGGCGGCGCCGATGAGGATCCGTGGTGTGAGCGGGGTAGGTGACGATGCGCTGGGCGACCCGCGCGGCCATGAGAGTGGAAATTCCGCTGGGCAGCAGGGGGTCGTAGCCGCTCAGTTCGGTGATGCGGGAGAGCCGGTAGGTGACGGTGTTGCGGTGGATGAACAGTGCCTGGGCGGCGGCGTTGTGGTTGAACTCGCTGTCTATGAACGCATCGAGTGTCTCTAGCAGCGCAGGGTGCTCGGCGAGCGGATCGAGCAGCGCGGCCAGGGCTGTGAGGGTGGCTCCGCCTGCCGCCACGGAGTATTCGAACATCATGTGCTTTCGGGTGCAGATCGTTTCGGGCCGGGCAAGGGCGCGGGCGGTCTCGGCGACGGTGTGCGCTTCGGTATAGGCCGCGGGGATATCCGCCCGGGTGAAGGCGGTCGCTACGCCGATCCAGCATTCGGGCTGAACAGTCTTGCTGGACAACCCGATTCGGTTGGCCAGCGCAGCCGCCGGATCGCCTTCGTCTACCGGGCGCAGGGGGACGAGCGCGATCCAGCCGCCGTTGTCGCGGTAGAGGAAGGTGCCCGGGAGCTGCCCGAGCCGGTTACGCAGTGCGGTGAGGGTTCCGGGTGCGGGTTCGCCGAGCCGTACCGCGGCAACGAGAAATGATTCCGCGATGTGGATTTCGGGTGCGCCTGTCCAGCCGGTGATCTCGCGTCCGGCTAGCAGGTCCGCGGCGATCTCGCCTTGGCGTTCCAGGATGTCCCAGCGTGGCTGGCGGCTGTCCTCGATGAGAGCGGTGGCGATGTGTGTGACTACCAGGTTGAGGTAGTTGGTCAGGTGCAGCCCGAGTTCGGGCAGTAGCGGGTACTCGTCCGGTTCGAGGGCCGAGATGGACTGAGTCCACAGGAATGCGGTGCCGACCCGGTAGTTGGTCAGGATCTCCTCGAGGGACATACCGTCACGGACCAGCCGCATCGCCCGCTCGACGATCGGGAGAGTGTCTTGCCTGGACAGCTCGTGGTCCACGGTGAGCGACCGGAAGAACAGTGCAATGTTGAGTTGGACGCTGGGTACGAAGTCCGCGTCCAGCATGGAGTGGGGCAGCAGATCATCGGTCTTGAGGGTGGTTGCCAAGCCTGCCGCTTTGGCGTGCGTCCGCTCGACGACCTGCTGCCACCGCTTGTCGCGCGCGAGCCCGGGCTCGGGGGAATACATCTGGGTCATGTGCCCTCCTACGGTGCCGATACCCGCGTCGACCTATTGGTTCAAGAGCCAGGGAAGCCTTCGGGCAGCGGTGCGGGGAACCCGAGATTGAACGTCGGGCCCGCAGGCACGCCGCGCAACACCGCGCTGGTCCAAGCTACCGACGGAATCCAGCCGGTGACAGCGTTCACCCCGTGCTCAGGAAGGGGAACGGTGATGAACCGCAGGTCCGCACCGCTGTCCCAGTACTTGTTCACTGTCGGCAGCACTGTCGACGGCGGCACGACCTCGTCCCAGATACCGTGCCACCACAGGATCGGGGTGTCCGGTATGTGTTTGCCGAGACTGTTGTCTTCCAGCACTTGCATGATTGCGGGTTCAGTTTCCAGTGATTTGCCCGGTTTGAAGTACGCACTGAGTGGGCGGTATATCCCTGACGGTGCGAGGGTGATGACGCAGCGAGACTGGAAATCGCGGAGTAGGTGCTGGCCTTCCTCGGTGAGCAACTCCTCCGGCCGGAATACGTCCGGGTATTCCCGCGCGAAGGCTACGAGCCCGAGCCACATGGTGAAGTTCCCGATCCCTGCGAGTCCGGTCTGCGGCTGCACCGCGTATCGCGCGATTCCTGTGAGGCTGCCAGGGGTGGCGCCCACTGCCGTACCCAGCAGCCGCACATCAGGTGCGTAGGTGGCGCGCAGTTCGGCTGCGCGAATCGATCCCGAGCCGCCGCCGGAGTACCCGTACAGTGCGATGCCGGCATCAGCGAGACCCAGTCCCGCATCGTTCTTCACCGCGCGCAGGCTGTCCAGGACCATCTTGCCCTCGGCGAAGGTGTTGAACGTGTTGAACTTCCCGTCGAAGTCGGGGATGTTGAGGGCGAAGCCTTGCATCAGCCAGTAGATCGCGAGCGCGGATTCCTTCATCGTGCCGACCTGCAACGTGTAGGACGGATTGCAGGAGGAATTGGTGGAGTCGATGGCCTCCTGGAACGACAGCACCGGCCGTGTACTGCCCTGCCACGGAATACCCGGGATGATGACGGTCGTGGCTGTCACGATGGGATTGTCATGGACATCGTTGGACCGAAACAGCAGTTGCTTGGTGTAAACCGGGAACGGGATGCCGGCCAGGCGAGTCTGGACCTCCCGGGTGCGCACGATCTGACCGGGCGCGTAGGACGCAAGGTCGTCCGGGTCGTTGTACCAGGGGTCTTCCGAGGGCGTTGGAATCGGGAGCAGATCGTAGATCTGCGGTTCGGACGGTAGTTGCGGCAGTTGGTTCTGGTCTGGAGGGAATGCGATATCGGCGGGATCACCCACTGCAGTACCGGCACTGAACAGCACAGTTGCCGCAGATAGCGTCGCGACAGTCCAGTGTCGCAACCAAGTCTTACCCATTGAACCTCCAGCGTCATTGCCATGAAGTGTCGAAAGCCTCCCGGCACCTCGAACAAGAACATCGCATGACACAGCGCGGAGTCTTCGGCACGATCCCAGCAGTGAATGCCAACATTAGTGCGTGTGCACAACCGAATCCGAGTGCACTTCACCAGGTCCGACCGGGTTTGCTGGCCCGATGCTCGGGGTTGACCGCGCCAGCACTGCCGCCACATCCTCTACCGCGCCCGAGCGGATTGGCGGCCAGCACGTCCAGGCACCGGTTGTGGACGATGACCGGTGTGGCGTCCATGGAGTCGATGAGTAGCTGCATGGGCTGGGCCACGGGCTTGGTCCGTGCTCGGGTGCGCGAGGGTCTGCGCGCGGAGCGGGCGAGGTCGTAGAGGTAGGCGGCCTCGTAGGCATACAAAAGACGATCCTTGTTTGCGTAACCTTTTCGGTCGGTCTCGCTTCTGGATTCACTGGATATTTCAAATTTCGAGAAAGGGGATTCTACCTCCAGCAGACAGCTGACTCTATTGAGGGGGAGCTCAGCAGCTTACAACTGGGCGTAGCACAGTACAAGCACATTCAGGAGCCGGAGACAGCTCTAGCTGAATTCGCTGAACGTGTCGAACTCTTGAAGAGCGAGCAGCGAAAGCGCGAACAACAACTGGATCAGCCGAGTCAAAAGCTCGAAGGATGAACCAGTTCCTCAGTGGACTACCACTGAGGCGTCAAGCGATCTGACACGCTTCTCGGCGTTTCCGGCCGACGCTGCCGCGGATGCGGTTGCGGACGTCGGACAGTGGGAAAGACTGGTGCCAGTGGTGAGCCTGCTGTGGTTCGCCGTCTTCGGCGGCGCGGGCACGGTTGAGCCGGACGTTGATAGGCGCGTTCAGCCGAGGCGTCGATCCGCTCCAGCGCTACCGCCGGTTCGGTGCAGGCTCGGCGCGGCCTCTCGCGCAACGTGTCTGCGGATTCGGCGACGGCGACTTGCGCTGTACGCAATCGGCACGGTCGGTGGGTGTGCGGAACGCGTCGAAGTGGGTGCAGCGCAACGACATCGCTTTTCGAGGTCGCGATTCGAATCGCCGAATGCGGGGGCGGCGGCGGGTTACCCTGAAGAAAACGCCCGGCGATGGAGGCCGCATTGAGATTCACATGGCGTCGACCGAATCGCGTTCCCGCGCAACTCGAACGGCGCCTGCGGGATGCGCTGCAGTTGCTCGACGCCGGCCGCCACGGATCGGCCGAGTCCGCACTGACCGAACTGCTCGCCGACTGCGAAGCCGAGATCGGACCGGAGCACCCCTTCACGATCACCGTGATCGACGCCCTCGGATCCGCCTGCTACCAGCAGCGGAACTTTCCCGATGCCGCCGCGCGGCATCGCGACGCCCACCACCGCGCCACTCGCGCCCTCGGCCCGAACCATGCCCTCACGCTGGGCGCCGCGCACAACCTGGGCTCCGCACTGCTACTCATGCACGAGTGGGCCGAGGGGATCCCTCTGCTCCTGACGGTTCTCGAGGCCAAGAAGGAGGGGCTCGGGAGCGATCACCCCGAAACGCTGGCCACCGCCCAAGCGGTCGGGTCCGGCCTGTTCAAGTCGGGCGATAGGCAGCGGGCCGCACTCATCCTGGACCAGGCCTATCGCACGGCCCTGGTTGCCTATGGATCTGACGATCCGATCGTGGTCGACCTGCGGCACAATCTCGATGTGGTGCTCCGCAACTCCCGCTGAATACCGTCGGTGAACCGTCACGGGTTGAAGACCGGCTTCAGGAGTTGACCAGCGCCGGTCGGCGTGGCGGGTTTTGAGCGTAGTAGGCAGTCTCGTACTCGGCCGGGGTGAGGTAGTCGAGCCGGGAATGCAGGCGAGCGTTGTTGTACCAGTCGACTCACTCCATCAACGCGAATTCGACATCGGCAACGGTCTTGAACGGGCCGTGCCGACGGATGACTTCGGTCTTGAACAGGCCGATGATCGACTCGGCGAGTGCATTGTCGTAGGCATCGCCAACGCTGCCGAACGAGGCTGACAGTCCTTGCAAGGCAAGGGATTCGGTGAACATGACCGAGGTGTATTGACTGCCGGCGTCGGAGTGATGGATCAGTCCGGGCTCGATCGGATGTCCGTAGTGATCGCGTCGCCAGATCGCCATGTTAAGGGCCTTGGACACCAAACGCGGCCGTCTTCGTCGACGATACGGTCCATCCCACGATCGATCTCGAGAACACATCGAAGACGAACGTTACATACGCCCATCCCGTCCAGGTCGAGATGTAGGTGAAGTCGGCAACCCACACCAGATTCGGCGCCTGCGCACCGAAGTCGCGGTTGAGTCGGTCACCGGCACGGATCCCGTCCTTGCTGGGGATCGTGGTGCGGTGGCGGCGACCTCTGACCACGCCGTTCATACCCAAATCCCGCATGAGCCGGTCGACGGTGCAAAACGCTGCCGAGTGTCTGCGCCGACGCAGATAGCGAGTCATCTTCCGCCGCCCATACATCTGCTCCGGGCTACCGACCAGCCCACGCAGTGCATGTTCGAGGTTGGCATCAGTAACATCGCGGGCCGACGGCGGCCGGAATCTAGCTTTTCGGTAGGTCCGGGGCGCGATCTGGATGCCGTGCTCGGTGGGCGCGCGGCAGATCGACTCGACGCCGTGGACCTGGCGGTATTGATCGATGAATCCGACGATCAGCGGTGTCGCGGGTCGAGTTCCCGCGCGAAAAAAGCCGACGCCAACTTCAGGATCTCGTTGGCCTGCTTCAGTTCCCGGTTCTCTCGACGCAACTGCTCGAGCTGCTCGGCGGTCTTCGCCGCGGCAACGGGCTTACCCGGACTCGCTTGGGCTTTCAGGATCCACTGACGCAGGCTTTCGGGATGCACGTCGACCATCGGACCGATCGCTTGCGCCGCGGCATATGCGGACGGGTACTCGTCGAGGTGGTCCAGGGCCAACCTCAGAGCCTTCTCGCGAACCTCGGGCGGGTAACGCTTGGACATGATGACCATCTTCCTCAAAGAAGGAAGCGGTCTTCAACCCGTGACGGTTCATGCCCACCGCGGGACTACTCGTGCTCATCGACCCCCTCATCCCGATACCCTTCGCGCTCACCGCGGCAATCCTCACCGCGACCGTCGCTGTGCTCGTCTGGCGGCAGCCGATAGACCCCGGCACCCCACACGCCTAGACCTGTTCGGAAGGAGTGGATACCGAGTGTGGGCTGCTGTCGCCTTCACACATGCTTCGGCAGCCGGGCGTCTTCGGTGAAACGCCAAGTACCACTGCTGCTCTCCGGCACGCATACCTCTGCGTCCGCGAGTCAGGATTATCGCGAGGATTGCGAAAACGGTTGCGCTACTGCCGATTTCAGTGCGGGCTGCGGCGTGCGTACCCGACGGATCGTGACGCTTCGAACAATGATCTTTCAGGGAAGTGATTCACCAGAACTGCCATGTGATCGGAGAGGGTACCCTCGATTCTGCCGTGATCCGCGCATCATCAACCGAACGGTGCGGCCCGGAATCAGGCCAGAATGATGCATCGTCGCGGAGGGCTTTGAACGACACGTAATAGGAATGCCCGGCCGAATCGAGGATCGGCTCCTCGCCCTCCGCGAGTGTGCCCTCGTCCTGGGCAACTTCGTACCAGAAATCGTAGTCGAGACGGACGACGAACACCGGCATGAGAACGATGTCGGCATACAGCCACGAACCCGTAGCTACGATCTCCTGGCCGTTCATGATGACCAGATGCTACGCAGAGTGGAGAGATATTCGCTTCGGCGCCTGGCCAACGCCCATATTGCCGCGATCCGCGCGCCCCGAACGGCCACGACCCTCGCCGACGAACGCACTCAACTGCCGAGTTGGGTGCACAACTGGCGACTGCGGCTGTACTGACGAAGACCGACGGTAGCCCGCGCGATGAAGATCTCCTCGCGGTCCAGGGCATACGGCGGGGCATCGACGTCGGGTTTGATGCTGAGCCCGTCAGGCACAGATCTCGGTGGAACCGCGGCTGGGGGCAGGCAGGCCGACGAAGTCGGCGTGGCCGTTCTCGAATCGCGGGGCCTGGTCGGCGGTGATGAGTGCCATGGGTCTCTCCCATGCGGTGTGAATGAGGTTGTGTACGTGGGCTACTGAGCCCAGGGCGGGCTGACGCGATTGCCGCCGGGGGCCTGGGCGTACGCGCCAACCGGCAGCACCGCCACCGCCTCGAACGGCTCATCGCCCGGGACGCTCAGGTGAAAGACGGTGTGCGCGGGGATGACCAGGGCGTCCCCGGCGCAAAGCTCGCCGATCTCGCCGTCGATGATCACCTGCGCCCTCCCGGAAAGCGCGATGAAGATCTCCTCACGCGACACCGCGTGCGCGTGACCGGGATTGCCCGCTTCGAGGGTGAATCGCCACACGCTGTTCTCGCTGGAACCCCGGCTGGGAGCGGCCAATCCGATGGCGGTCATGAGGGGGGCCTGGAGGGTGGGTGCGTCGGCGGATTTGATGAGTGGCATGCTCTACTCCTGATGTTCAACCAAGGTGTTCAACTATGGTGTACAACTTGAGTTGAACATATCGGTACGGAGGGAGTCAAGCATGGATTTCGGGGTACTGCTCGGGCAGGCCTACCAGGGGTTCGTGCAGGAGTTACACGCACACCTGGTCGGGCACGGACATCAGGTGCTGGGCGCCTCGTACGGGTACGTGCTGCGCACACTCGCGGACAACGCGCTCACCGCGAGCCAGTTGGGCGAGCACCTGGGGATTACCGCGCAGGGTGCGGCCAAGGTGGTGGATGAGATGGTCCGGCAAGGTTATGTCGAGCGCCGCGCCGACCCGAATGACAAGCGCGCCAAACTGCTGCAGCTGTCCGAGCGCGGGCGCGACATGCTCGACACCGTCCGGACCTTCCACGCGGACTACGAGCGGAGATTGACCGCACGGGTGGGCGCGGATCAGATCGCCGCCGTGCGGGCGGTGCTCGGCGAGATCGTTGACGCCGCAACCGATTCCGCTAACCCACGTGCCTTCCGGCCGCTGTGAGCCGAGCGATATGTCGATGGCCGGTCTGGCGCTACCCAGAGTCAGTTACATCTTGGTGTATCGCGCCATGGCGAAACTGTAGAAGCCGTAGGTGATGATGCCCAGGCCGGCCGCGATCAACAAGACAGCTCCGAAAGGCTGTGCTCCCAGGGTTTTGAACGCTCCGTCGAGTCCGGTGGCTTCGCTGGGATCGGATCGGCCGACCGCGAGTATCACCAGCAATCCGATAGCCGCGACGGCCAACCCCTTCGCGATGTATCCCACCGTGCCCAACCGGCGAACCAGCTTGCTCGTGGAGCCTTGCAGGTCTTCGAGGAAGCTCTGGGTCGCGCCCTTGTAGACGTGATAGCCGCCGATCGCGATGATGATGAGCCCGGCGGCGACGAGGGCGATCGTGCCCACGCTCGATCGCATCATCGCAGCGGTGATCCCCGTACTCTGCTCGCTACTGGATTCGCCCGCGCCCCGGGCGAATCCGAATGCGGAGACGGCGAAGCCGAGGTAGACCACCGCGAGGGAGAATGCCTTGACGCGATTGACGGCCTCGGATTTCTTGCTGTCGGAGTCGGGTCTGGAGGAGCTGCCGAGTGCCGCTTCGGCGAGCCGCCACAACGCCATCAGCGAGAACGCGACGACACCGACCCAGAGCGCGAGGACACCGCCCGGCTTGGCGGCCAGTTCCGCCATGGCCCCCGATTGGTCGGCGGTTCCGCCTCCGCCGCCGAGGGCGAGCCGGATGGCGATGTAGCCGATGAACAGGTGCACGATGCCGCTCATGACGAAGCCCGCGCGGGCGAATCGTTCGAAGACGCTGTTCTGGGCCACCTTGGCCACGGCACTGGACGAGTTGTCGTACGACGATGGGGAGACGGTGTTGTTCGGCATGGTGATAACCCCTGCGTGTGGTGGATCCGTCGAGGTGGTCCGCAACGGTCGGCGCGCGGGGTCTAGTGCGAGGTCTCTCGTTCGGCGAAGCTAGTTCTTGAAGGCGTCTTTGATCTTGGCGGCGGACTGTTTCAGGTTGCCCTTGACTTGTTCGGCCCGACCCTCGGCCTCGAGGCTTCGGTTGCCGGTGGCGCGACCGAACACCTTCTTCATCCGACCCTTGGTGGCCTCGACGGAATTCGCGATTTTCTTGCTCATACTCATGGCGGTTTCCTCGCTGTGTGGGATCAAGTCAACGCCGTAACCCCACGGCTGTCAACGATGTTGATCTTCAACACAGGGATCCGCGTGGTCGCGGCGAGCCTCCTGGTACGAACCCGCCCGACGAGATCCCCGAACGCCAGGTGCGTCCTGGGTGGGTCCGTACAGACGCAGCGCCGCGAACCACCCCCTGCCCGGCACAGTTTTGATCCAGTTCTGTTCACCGCTGGCGGGCGGTTCCGGGCCGAAATACAGCTGCGCCGAACCGTCGGGGCCGGTGACGACGTTCTGGTCAGATGCCAGTGAGGCGAATCCACCGTTGTCGAGCAGGCAGCGGGTGTGGCGTCGTAGAGCACCAGTGACCAGTAGTTGACGACCGGCATCCCGGCGGGCAGGTGCAGGGTGTAGTGGTTCTCACCGGTCGGTCGTTCCCCGTAGGCGTCGAAGAACGCGCCCGCGTATTGCGCGCCTTTGCCCGGCATCGCCAAAAACATCGCATCCGAGGTGGAGAACGCCGAATAGAAGAAGGTCAGACGCTCGTCGAAGTTCTGGTAGGTCGCGGTGTGAACTCCGGGTCGGCAGTGACGTACGGGCCGGGGATCATGTTGCTGGTCCAATGCCGATTCGGCCACACCCGCAGATGGTCATCGGGGTTGAAAGCGACTGTGGCGGCGTATTTCTCACCGACTGCCGCGGCTGCGTCCAAGATCTCGATCAGTGTGTGGTCGGGTAGGACCGGTGAAGTTACACAGTCCGGGAAGGCGGCTCAGGCGTCGGTCAGCGAACGCACTGTCATGCCGCGGACGCGCGGTCCCGAGGGCTGCGCCGCCGGCCGACGAGCGCACTGAGCTGCCGATGAGCGTGTCCGCCCACCGTTGCGGGATGGGCGAGCGCTGGATACATCGACGCCGTGATTCTTTCCACTGGGAAGGGCGTCGTGCGCCTCAGTCGGTGATTCCCCGCAATGCCCAACCCCCCCGACGCGCGCCGCTTTGTGTGGGGGGTAAGTCGATCACCCGAGATCGGAAGCGCTTGCAGCGCAACCGTTCGACAGCGATCAGCGAGATCGGATTCGACTATCGGCCAGGACCGCCCGGCGTCTACCAGATCATGCCCCGCATCGATACCATCCCTCTGGCCGATCTCATCGATACCTTCGAAATCAGCGATCGCACCACTCGTGACTGCGCCGCATTCGGCCCATTTCTGTTCGACCGCAATCAGTACGACAAAGCTGTCCAGGGCCTCGACGCCGCGATCGCCGCCCCTGTTCCAACGTCTCGATGACCTCGGAATGAGTCATCGCGGGACGATTCTCGAAACGTCGACCAGAGTGCACTTCGCGAGATTCATTGGATGATGCACGGCGCACCGGATCCAGCATGGTCACCGCTACGGACATCTTTCGATCAGGACTTGCCGTCATCGACTGGCGTGGTGGGGCTCGGTCTGTTGGATTTATCGCCGAGGCGCGCGTGCAGCCGTTCGCGGACCTGGTCCGGGGTGTATGCGCGACGTTTGCGTTCGGCCCGCACGATGACCACCCCGGTCGCCGCGACACCCGCGGTCCCGGCCAGACCCAATATCTTCCACCAGCGCATGCGCCTAGGCTAGTCGCTGTGCCAGACGAAACGCCGATGAGTATCGGCTTGGACGAAGCAGTAGAGCTGACGCGAACGGGGGATCTATGGCTGTTTCGCGGGCATTCTCGCGCCGATCGCGCGATACGGGGGTTGACCAACAGCCCGGTGAACCACGTCGGCATGGCAGTGGTCATCGATGACCTACCGGCGCTGATATGGCATGCCGAACTCGGTAAGGCACTGCCGGATATCTGGTCGGGTAGCCATCATCGCGGAGCCCAGCTACACGATTTGCGGGCTGCGGTCATCCGATGGAGCCAGGAGTACGGGCAACAGGCGTGGATGCGTCAGTTGGATCGGCCGGTGACCAGCGAGATGGAGGATGCAGCGCTGCGGGTGGTGGCGAGGCTGGACGGCATGCCCTTCCCCTCCACCGGCGCGCTGGCGGGGCGCTGGTTGCTGGGCCGGGTGCCGATACCGAAACGGTCGAAGAAGCGCGAATCCGATCATGCCGGTCTGGAGAACGCCTACTGCGCGGAGATCGTCGCCATGACGTATGAGGCCATGGGCTTGTTGCCGAATAGACGTCCGAATTGGTATGACCCGGGCAGATTTTGGAGCGGCGACAACCTGCGACTGGCCGAGGGGTATCACCTCGGCGGGGAAATCACGGTGCACGTTCCCGACCACTGACCGCGGCGACTTCCGCCACGAGTGACAACCCCCATCATCGTGCACGGACCACGACCCATGGAAGCCCGGTAATGCCGATGAGCGTGCTATTCCGGTGTGCTCGCAGATGATCCGAGGGGCCGGTGCGGGTGTGCGGTGAGGACCGAGTTGTCGCTCGGTCGCACGCAACCTATGAAGGAACCGATTCGGTCGGCCTCGCCGGGTCAGCGGCCGCTGCGCGGTTGACTCAACAGCGCGCGCCCGCGTTCCGGGGTGAGGCTGTAGGCCAGCACCGGGTCGGCGAGCAAGGCGACCGGGGCGATGTGATCTGGCGTACGGGGCCGCCAATGCGCCATCGCGGCCTCGAGCGCATGCCACAGCGCCGCCGGGTCGGAGTGGTGTTGCGCGAGCGCCTTTCGTACCGCGGCGTCGAATGCCTGGTTGCCGTAGGAGAGTTGGTAGCCGGGCCGCTCTACCCGGGCCCGGTGCCCGTCGATGGCACGTTTGATCTCGCCCCCGGGGTCGTCGACGATCTGGGCAAGGTCGAGCGCGGAGGCATACCAGGGTTCTTTGTGTGCGTGTTGCAGGAACATGCATGGCACGAACTCGTCGGTGAACAGTGGACCGGTGAAGAATTCCTCCGGAACGGGTGCCAGCGGTAGCACGCGCGAAAGGATCCGGGAGGCGTCGTAGGGGGAAGAGGTGCTGAGGAACATCTGGAGCTGGGTTTGTAAGACCGTGGCGCGTGATTGGCCGAAATGCTGGGCTTTCTCCAGGGCCGCCATGGCTGTGTCGATGTCCCCGGAAAGGGCTTCGCTTCGTGCCTGTTCGGCCACCAGATCCCAGTTGTCACGGGTTCTGCCCGCCGGCTGACGTAGTTGATGAAGGCTTTGGTACTTCGATTCCATGAGGGCGGTGAACGAGGGATACCGCTGCGGGATCTCGCCCCAGGAAAACACGCTGTAGGCGGCCCATTCGCCGTTGTCGTCGCGGTCGGCCGGGTCGAGGAACAGGACTCCGACGTCGGCGTGCAGCGAGATCAGTAGTCCGCGGCTGAACGGGTTACCCGGCGCGTCGACTGGTGGCTCGGTGATCAGGTCTGCCCAGGACTCCCAGGTCGGTTCGAGATTACGCAGCCATCCCAGATCGGTGGTGTCCCGCATCTGCCGCACGAATTCCCCGGCATGGCGCCATCCATCGGTGGTCAGCAGGAAGCTGCGATAGGAGGGTGGCAACCGCAGGCCGAGGCGCAGCTCGACCGCGGCGATGTCGGCCTCGGTTGCCGGGGCGTACCCGAGCCAGCGCTGCTGCACCACCTCGGGATCCAACTCGTCAGGATCTCTGCTGGCGATCCATTCCTCGCTCCACAGCTCCAACCACGGTCTCCAGTTCATTTCATGAACGCTACGACCAGCCGCCGACAAGCCCGGACGGGTGCGGGCCGAGATCGTGGTGAGGAGAGGTACCGGCCCTTCTTCGAGATATCCGCAAATGCCGCTGAGCGCGCGGTCGCGAACGACCGCATCGACCGACGAGCGTCAATCGGTCTCAACCCGGCCGGGCTGATCTACGCTTCCGGGTGGATCGATTCTGTGGATTTCATTCGAAAGTCCCGCCCCCCATCTCGTGAGGAGACGCTCATGGGCTCGAGTTGGAGAACAGATCCCGTCCAGAATGGCTGGTCGGTGGAGCTTTTCTGGATGCGGTACGAAACCGGCACGCTGTACGGCTACGGCGTCGGAGGGACTGCCCCGGCATCCGAAGACGGGAAGGTCTACCAGTTCAGTTACAGGTTGAACGAACCCTTCACGCCGGACTCCGGCAGTTCGGCGATCGACAGCTATCAGACCATCTTCCAGGCGACAGCGAAGATTTCTGGAGACAAGTTCAGCGATGGACACGAGGTCGAACTCGATGAAGGACGCACGACGGTCTTCGATGGCCCCCAACGGCGGTATCGAATCGTCGCTCGCGAAATGACCCCGACACCACCCCGGGGTCGGCTGGAGCCGATTGGGCCTGACGTCATCGTCGGCGAGGGTGTCAGCACGGTCCACATCGGGGGAGTTCGTTGATTCAGCAGCCATTCCGAGGGCTACTGATCGAGTGAATTGACTCGCACGGTCCCGCCTCGCCCCGAGCAGGCGGGGCCGTCGTGCACCGCACTCGAACGCCGACCCTCGCGGTTCGTCCGGCCAGACCGGGGCTTGGCCGCCGTTCGGGGCAGGGGCGCGAGACCTCGTGCGCCGGGCTCGACGAGGGCACCGGGCATATAGTCGTCGTCAGTAGCGATTCTCGACGAGGTGCACCGAATTCCCACCCCGCGTGTCCGCACCTCCCCGCTTCGCCAGAGCTGTCTCGTAAGGGTGCGACTAACGGGTGAGGACCGATGGAACGCGACAAAAACAAGCTCTTACACGGGCCTTTGTTCTCCCGGAGCGTTTCGCTCGACCGTCGGAACGCGGCTCGCCGGATCAGCGCGTACATCTATGGGAACGTGCTGATCCTCTCCGCGTTGATCCCGGTCGCACCGTCCCTCGAGGATGTCGGCATCGCGGTCGTTCTCGGGGCCGCCCTGTCGACCTTCATCGCCCATGTCTTCGCCGAGAGCGTCGGGCAATCGGTACGCCAGAGCGACGCGCCCTCTCCACCCCAGCCATGGCTCGACCTGCGCGATTCGCTGCCCATCCTCAGTTCGGCGGTGCTGCCCTGCGCGATCCTCGTGGCGGCGGCGGTCGGGTGGCTCGAACCACGGACCGCCCAGGTGCTCGCCGAGGTCGCCATGCTGGTGCGGATCGGTGGAATCACGTTCGTCATCCGCAGGCTCGAGGGTGCGCGGCCGGATCGGTCGACCCTGCTCGGGGCGATTCTGCTCAGCTGCGTGGCCACCGCCGTCGTAGCGGCGAAGGTCGTCCTCACGCACTGATCCGAGGCGGAACGCTCGGGGGAGCTGCTCGAGGCGCGCTTTTCCTGCGCCGAATCTAGAACACGTTCTACACTCCGGTCATGGACCTGGTTGCTATCGAGGAGATCAAGCGTCTCAAGCACCGCTACTTCCGCACGCTCGACCTGAAATTGTGGGACGAGTTCGCGGACTGCCTCGCCGAGGACGTCTCCGCGCGCTATGGCACCCAGGCCATGGGCGAGCCACTGCATTACGACAATCGCGCCGACGTCGTGGCCTTCATGCGCAAGAACCTCGGACCCGGGATCGTCACGGTCCACATCGCCAACCATCCCGAGATCGAGGTCGACGGCGACACCGCGAAGGGGTCCTGGGCATTCGAGGACACCGTCCTCGTGCCGGGTGCGAAGATCCAGATCCGTGGTGGCGGATACTATTCCGACACCTATCGTCGCGACCCGGACGGAATGTGGCGGATCGCCTCGACGCGATACGAGCGCATCTACGAGGCATTGACCTCGCTGGAAGACCTCCCGAGCTTCACGCTGCTCGCCAACCGCTGGGATCCATCGCTGAAGCACTGAAATCAGTCGTCTCCCGAATTCCCTCGGCCGCAACATGAGAAGCCCGGCCGTGATCACTCAGCACGTCGTTCTCCATCCGACCGCGCGATCCTTGCACGCCTACTCGACGCCATCCTTCTGTCGCACCTCGACAGTGGCGTCATATATAGGATCGGGCACGCGAAGCGCGGAATCACCAGGGGGCGACAGGTATGGATCAGCAGGCACCGCAGCAGTCTCCGTCCCGGACGGGTGGGGGTATCGAATCGCGCGGTGACACAACATCTTCGCAGATGCCGGGGCGTGTTCGGGCGGCGCGAGTCATCATTGTCGTGATGTCGGCAATCGGACTGGCCGGCACTGTCGCGCTGATAGGGATGGGCCATCCCTATGCGGCGGGCGGGAACGCTCGGGGGTACCTGTTCTTCTGGGCGATGGCGGTCACTGCCTTGTTCTTCGCGCGGCGGCGGGGCTGGGTCCGGATCACCGCGACCGTCTTCGCCGTGATCGAAGGGCTCGTGGCTTTCGGTTCCATGGCCTTCAACGGCGGGAACGTCGACACCGATGCCGGTTTCGCCTTCGTCCGGATGTCACCCGGGCCTTTCGGGCTGGTCGCGGTGATCGCCGTCATCGCCCTGCTGTTCGGTGGATCGGCCGACCGATGGTTCAGTCCCGGCGGGGCGGCACCGGGCAGCCCGCGACCGCCGCGAGACCCGGGCAAGCCGCTGCTGCGCCGCCGCCCTTACGTGGTCGGTTTGCTGATCACGATCGTGGTCGTCATCGGCTTCGCGACGGCGGTGGTCATCGGCAACACCAGCAACACCACCGGCCCCGGCGCGCTGTCGGCCGGCGATTGTGTCGCGACCGAGGACGACCTGAGTATCGGCTTCTCCGATGCCGAGTTGGTGAAGGTGGGCTGTTCGGACGTGAGAGCCCAGGCGAAGGTCATCGCCCGAATCGAGGGCACGGACAAGACCACCGAGTGCCGGAAGTACGAGGACTCCGTCAAGCTCGCGGGGTACATCGGCTCCGGCGGTGGTGAGTCCTTCGTGCTCTGCCTGCGTTCGTTCAGCTGAATCCGGCGACGGCAGCCGCGTCGCAGGACAAGGTCCTGACGAGCCTGAGCCGGTTGAGCCCGATGGACGCGTAGATTCGACCTTGCTGTGATCGTGAGCGTTCCTCGACGAAGGGATCTCTGTCATGAGCAAGTCGCCCAGGCATCGCCGATGCCGCAGGGCATGTGCGGTGCTCGCGGTCGTGCTCGCCATCGCCACGGGCGGCTGCGGTACGGAGGACAAGTCCGACGGCGCCGCGTCCTCGCCGGTCGAGAGTGCCGAAGCGGCGAAGATCGCCGACATCGTTCGCGCCAAGATGACCGAACTCGATCTCAGCTCGGCGGTCTACGGCGCATGGCGGGGCAGCGAGCAGATCGCCTTGGGCGCGCTGGGCGGATCACCGCTCGGTGTGCCCGCGACCGTGGATATGCGCTTGCGTGTCGGCCAGCCGATGGAGCCCATGCTGTCCACGGTCCTCTGGCGACTCGACGGACAGGGCGTGCTGAAACTCGACGAACCCATCGCTCGCTGGCTGCCCGATTTCCCGCGCGCGGACAAGATCACTCCGCGGATGCTCGCCGACAGCACCTCCGGAATCTCCGACTATGTGACCGAACCGGAGTTCCTGAAGATATTCGGCGAGAACCCGATCCGCGAATGGACCGCGCCGCAACTGCTCGAACGCGCCAACGCGCGCCCTCCGCTGTTCGAGCCGGGCACCAGCTTCGCCTACGCCCACAGCGATCTGGTCGTGCTCGGCGAGGTCCTGCAAAAGGCAGCGGGCAAGCCCCTCGGTGATCTGATCGCCGAGCACATCACCGTCCCACTGGGCATGCACGACAGCAAAGTTGTCCTCACCCCGCAGGTCGACGAACCGATCCTGCACGGCTACACCAACGAACGAAACTTCTTCGAAGACTCCACGTTCTGGAACCCCACCGCCTTCCTGCACAGCGGCAACATGAACTCCACCGTCGGCGATGTCGGCCGCTGGGTCCGCGCTCTCGGCACCGGCGAACGACTCACCCCCGACCAGTTTCAGCAGATGATGGGCCCGTCGACCGCGGGCCTCGGTCCGTTCACCACCGAAAAATACTTCGCCTTCGGCGTGGTCCACCTCGCCGACTGGCTGTACATGAACCCGTCTTACGGCGGCTACGACGGCGCCGCCTTCTACGACACGAAAACCGAGACAACCGTCGTGGTCTACGACACCCTCGGTCCCACCTCCGACTCCAACCAGAACAACGCCGTCGGCATCGGCACCGAGATCGCCACCCTCCTGGTTCCCGAACGCCCGCCGGCGGTCCCCTGAGCCGCGGGCGACGCCCTTCAGCCGGGTTCGGTCGGCACGGCGTACCGGCCCGCGATCACCGGTTGCGCAGGACTTCGAGGCGGCCGTCGACCGACGCTAGGCGACATTCCGCTGTGCCGGTGGTCAGCAGCATGTTGGCGACTTGGAGCAGCAGGACGAGGTAGGGCTTGCCGGAGGTGGACCGGCGGGGCCATTCGTGCCAGTAGTGCGGTGGGTCGAGGCAGGTGTCGGGACCGGTGGGTAGTCGCAGACGTTCACCGGGCGTGAGGACGGTGATGTGGAGATCGGCCAGGGCCCTGACGGCATCGTCGGACAGGGACGCGGCTCGGGTGAGCATCGCCCAGCGGTGCAGCGGAACACAGGGCGGCGCCGTAGCGAGGGTCGGAACTGCCAACGGGTTGCGGTCGTAGGTGGCGGCGGCCAGTCCGGCGGGAACCAGAAGCGCGGTGACAGTGTCGTCGCACACCAGCTCCACGCCTGTCCCGTCGGTGGTGATCGCGGTCGGCAGACCGCGCTCCCGATAGGCATTCATCCAGTCCAGGGAGTTGTGCGGCTGGGGTGCGTTGGGCCAGGGGAGACCCCGGGATCCGTTGAGGACCTCCCACGCGGCGGCGCCGAGCTCGCACTCGTGGTGGCGGTGGTCGAACCAGTACCGGCGGGCGTCGGTGGGGGAGAGCGCCAATGGTGGGCTGACACAGTCGAACTCCTCGTTCTCGAGTCCCATCGGTTTTCCTCCGGTGTCGGATGGCGGCCGATGACAACGGACGCGGGCACCGACGATCGTGCCACACGCTTCCATACTTTCAGGTATGGATAAGTGTGCTTCATAGTATGGTCGGTGGACGTGACGCCCAGCGCGGGTCGTTCAGCGAATTTCACGTCAGGAGGCCGACATTGGCCGAGTTCGTCGAGGATCAGGTCCATCGGGTCGCGAGCACCGTGGACACCGTGCGAGCCCCGTCGAGATGTCCCACCGCTTTTCGCTACTGGGAAGCCCGCAGCACGCCGACAGTGCGACGGGTCGAACGCGCTTTCACGGCCGTGACCCGGCAACCGCTGTTCCCCAGCGACGAACAGGCCGCGGCCCTGTGCGAAGACCTGTTCGCCGGTGATCCGGTGGCCGAGCGATTCGTCGCCGAGGTGATGCACGGCGAGATCGGCTCGAAAGCTGGGCGGGCGATGCTGGAGACAGCGCTGGCCGAGGGCATCGACGCCGTCGCGGACGCACCGGAGTCCATGCGCGCGTTGTTCGCCGAGTTCGAAACGGTGCCCGACTGGGTGGTCCCCGAACTGGTGGAACAGGGCGCGGCGATCTGGCGGCGCTGGGGCACCATGCTGTTCAGTTTCGCCGGGGCCGAAACCCTCGAGATGTACACCGAAGCCGCGGTCGCGACCCCGTTGTCGCTGGCGGGCGGCTACGCCGGAGACAGTGCGCTGCGCCGGTTCCTGGAGACCACCCGCTTCTGGATGGACGTCTCGGCTCCCGACGCGCTGCTCACCCCGGGATCGGCGGGCCGGGCCACCGCGCTGAAGGTCCGCGTCATGCACGTTTCGGTGCGGGCGAAGGTCGCCGGCCACCCCGAATGGGACACGCGGCGGTGGGGTCTGCCGATCAGCCAGACCTACCAGATGCTGACCCTGCTGGCAGGCAGTGTGACCCCCGGATTGGGCTTGTGGGCGCTGGGCTACCAGACGACGCCCTCGGAAATCCGTGCGCTGCTGCACTTCCAGAAGTACATGGGCCACCTGCTCGGTGTGCGGTTGCGCTGGTACCCCGAGACCGTGCGCGACGCCCTGCGGGTGCTGGCCATGACGATGGTCTCGCGCTCCTACGACGCGGGGGAGCACGGTACGGAACTGATCGAGTCGTATCCGGCGGCGTTCGCGCCCCGCGACGGGCACCGTGGCCTGACCCGGTTGCGCGAAATGTACAACTACCGGATCAATTCCGTGTACTCCGCGATGTACATGGCGCCGGGAACCCGTCGCCGCTACACCATGCCGCCCGCGTTGCCCTGGATCGTCGTTCCGATCGCGCGATTCCCGCTGATCACCGTGATGGAGATCGTGCGCCGGTTCTGTCCGCCGTTCGCGCGGGCGCACGAGAAGATCATGCTCGCGCATCGCGAGAACTGGTATCGAGCCCAGATGCGGGGCCGGACCGCCGCATTCGACGCCAGCGGCGCACTGCGCCGATGAACCCACCGAAGGTAGCCATGAGTACTGCCGACATCGTCGAAGTGTGGAACGGGCCGGGACGTCGCGACGGCGTGCTGACACCGGTCGAGCCCCGGCACAACGCATTACATCCGTCGTCGAGCACACTGGCTTTCGAACACTGGTACTTCGACGCGCACCTCGACACCGGGCACGTGGTGATCGGGTTCCTGATCAAACGCAGGCCCGAGGATCTGCCCCTGGCCAGGCCCTGGGTGGAGATGATGGTCTATTCGCCCGACGGCACCTTGCGTCAGGTGTCGCAGCGCTACCCTCGTTCGGCCACCTCGTTCTCGGCCGAGGGCTGCGACGTGCGCATCGGTCAGAACACCGCACGCACCGTGTCAGACGTTGACGGGCAGGTGACCCACCACCTGCGGATGGCCGAGGGCGGCATCGAGTTCGATCTGCGATTCCACAACGAGGTACCCGGCTGGATGCCGGGCAAAGGTGAAACCCGCTTCGGTACCAAGGATTCCTTCGGCTGGATGGTCGGCGCTCCCCGAGCGCGGGTGAGCGGCACGATCGAGCTCGACGGCGTGCGGCACGAGGTCACCGGGCGTGGCTATCACGACCACAACTGGGGTGTCGGCGACATGAAGAAGATCATCGAGCGCTGGCACTGGGGTCGGCTCTATGTCGAGGACTACTCGCTGCTGTTCGCCTCGGTGCTGACCCAGCAGCGCAGAGGCGGACACGAGATCAGCCCGTTGATGCTGGCCCACCACGACCAGATCGTGCTGTCCACCGGCGAGACCCGGCTCACCGAGGGGCCGGAACGCTTCGATGTGACCGCGGGACGCACCTATCCCGAATGGGTGGAACTGCATATACCGGATCAGCTCGACCTCCGGTTGGACGTGGTTCGCGTCATCCACGCCCACGACCTGCTCGACGATCTTCCGGTGGTGCGATCACGGGTGGTCAAGCCGCTGATGCACCGATTGGTCGGGCACCCCGGCTACTTTCGGTTCGAATCCACCTTCGACCTCAGTGTGCGCACCGACGCGGGAACGCAGCGACGAACCGGTTCGACCCTGCACGAACTGGTCGCGCTGACCTGACCGGCACTCGTGCCTGGACGATCAGCCCGGTTCCTGTCCGCTGGTGATGAATCGGAAGAACTCGCGGCGTTGCTCCTCGGTCGGCACGGGCAGGTTCTGGTTGCCGTGCACGAAGCCGATTCCGGCGAAACACATCAGACCCGCGCGCATCTGGGCCTGCTCGGTCGAGAACCCCATGTCGACGAGGGTGTCGGACAGCGTGTGAAATATCCGCTGATCCAACGCTTTCACGGCCTCGGCCACCTTGGCGTTCGTCCGGGCCCAATCCCGGACCGCGAGCTCGACCTGCCAGACCCGTTCCCCGGTGAGCAATTCACCCATGCGGGCCAATCGCTGCTGGGGTGGCAGCTCGTCGAGGTCGTGGAAGCCGCGCGCCGCGTCGTTGTGGTCGGCGCACCAGAACTGCGCGGTGGTCTCCAGGAGCTGATCGATGCCGTCGAAATGCCAGTAGAAGCTGCCCTTGGTCACGCCGAGTTCGTCGCACAGGGTGGAAATGGTGATGGCGGCGACGCCGTTTCGCAGCAGCAGGCCGAGTGCGGCGGACGTCCAGTCCTCGACTCCGAGCCTGCGTGTCCCGCGACCGGCCGCCGCCGCCTTGCGCTTGGACACCGGCTCGGCCGGTCGCGAAGCCCTGGTCCCTCCGGTCATGGCTGCCTTCCGTGTGCGCGTCGAGGCCAGCTTATCGCGCGGCGTACGGCGTGCCGGCCGACGACTGGATACACACTGACTGGTCGGTAACGGGGTGCGCGGCGAGAGGTAGCGCCCCCAGGGCGAATTCTGCGGCGATTCGCACTCTGTGCGGGCACGTACTCTGTTGAGTGCCTGCACATTTGGTGACCGTAGACCGTAGGATGGAGCCTGATGGACCACACGGACCCTTTCCCCCGCCCTATTCCCGTCACGGTACCGAAGCTGCTAGTGGGCTTAGGGTCAGCGTTGGTCGTCGCCGCGGCAATCGCATCCTTCACCTTCACCTCCACCCTCGCGCGGGTGGCCGGAGTTCCCGAGCACCTGACCTGGCTGTGGCCGGTGGTCGTCGGTCTCACCGTCGCGCTGGTCGCCTGCACTTTCATCACATTGGTGGGCATCCGGGACGAGAAGGCCACCTCGCTGGTGCGGGTCTACGAGTTGCTGCTCGTGGCCGCCGTGCTGTCGAGCATCTGCGGAAACCTGCTGTCGATCTCGCGGGATCCGATCGAGATGGGAACTCTCGGCACCGCGATCGTGGTGTCGGTTCCTCCGATCTGCCTGATGATCTGCGTCGGTAACTACCTGCTGCTCACGGCGGTCGTTCCCGTCCGCATCGTGGCCGCGATCCGTGAGGACGACTGGCGGCTGAGAGTCCTCGGTATCCCCAGTGAGTCCCCGCCGTCGAAGGAGCCGACCCCCACCCGCCACGACAGCGACTGGTGGGACCAACACCGCAGCGAAGCGCGAACTCCACCGGCGACACCGAGGACCCGGACGTAGCGAACCGGCTGGAGGCCACGGTCCTCGCCGCATCGACCTCAGGTCTGTGTGTGCGGGGACCGAGGCGCGATGCGGAGCAGTTGCTTGCCGAGGTTGCGCCGACCATGCCTGCCGGTCTTTCGACCAGAATCCACTGGCGATTCACCCGGCGACGTCAGCCTGCCCAACCGATCTCTGTCATCGGAGTTGTCGGCGCCGGACTCAGAGCGGGGCGCTGCGCCACCAGCGGTCGTAGAGGTCCTGGCCCGAGGCGCCGCCCGAGACTCCGAGGGCGCACCGGGAGCGGGTGCCGTTCTCGAACTCGATCAGCATCTCGCCCGTCGGTCCCGCGATGCCTTGCGTGTCGTTCCAGCGGGCATGTCCGCGACCGCTGGGCCGTTGCCAGTTCTCCTCGCCGACGAAAACCGCGGTGGCGGAGGAGACGTAGCGCTCCGCCGGTTCGTCGGTTCCGCAGGTGAGCAACAAGCGGAACACCGGGTTCTGGTCACCGTTGCAGGCGAGTGCGTTCAGCGAATCGCGGGTCTGGCGCGCGTCGATGGGACGTTGGTTGCCGTCGACCGCGCTGCAGCGCAGGCCTTGGTAGCCGCTGTCTGCCTGGGTTTTCGGCAGCAGTTCGGGGAAAGCGTCGACGACCCACTGGTGGGCCGCCCAGGAGTTCGGGTCGATCGGTGCCGTCGACGTGGCCGCAGCCGTGCTCTCGTCGGGCGAATCACGGTTCAGCACAACCACACTCGTGACGACTGCCGCGAGCACCGCCGTCAGCGTGCCGACCACGATGCCGAGGCTACGGCGACGTGCCGGTGCACGCTCGGCCACCGCCACCGCTTCGGTGGGGACGCCGAGGGCGGCGGCTGCATCGGCGGCCAGCGCGCCGCAGCTCGGATAGCGCCGCTGCGGATCCTTGGCCAGTGCGCGGGCGATCACGTCGTCGATCCGCCGCGGCAGCTCCCCGGACACCGCGCTCGGGCGGGGCGGCGGGTCGTACAGGTGTGCCGCGATCACCGCGTCGACACTCGGTCGCGGGAACGGTTTGGCACCGGTCAGCAGTTCGTAGAGGGTGCAGCCCAGTGCGTAGACATCGGCACGGTGATCGATCGCCGTGCCGGTGAGCTGCTCGGGGGCCGCGTAGGCGACGGTCGCCAGAATCGTTCCGGCCTGGGTCAGCGTCGTCGCGGCCGCGGCCTTGGCGATGCCGAAATCGGTGACCGCGACCCGATCCGGTTGTCCCGGAATGGATTCGACCAGAATATTGGCCGGTTTGACATCGCGGTGCAGCATCCCCGCCCGGTGCGCGTGATCGAGTCCGCGAGCCACCCCGGTGACCAGATGCGCGACACGGTGCGCAGTGAGCGCGCGGTCGCGCAGCAGCGTGGCGGCGTCGGGGCCGTCGATGAAGCGCATCGCGATCCACAGTTGACCGTGCTCGATGCCACGGTCGTAGACGCCGATGATGTTCGGATGGTCCAGCCGCGCGGCGAGTTCGGCTTCGCGACCGAAGCGCGCCCGGAACTCGGGGTCGGCACCGAATTCCGCGGACAGCACCTTCACCGCGTCGCGACGCGGCAACCGGGGATGGGCGGCGACGTAGACGGTGCCCATGCCACCGACACCGAGAACCCGCTCGATCCGGTACCCGGCGAAGACCGTGCCCGGCGGCAGCGGACGGCTATTCACTGCGCACCAGCAGCGCGTACTGGGCAGCGCTCTGCTGCCTGGCGTGCGCCGGACTCCGGCCGAGGACCGAAGCGGTGTACCGGCCGTAGAGCACATGGCAGTAGACCTGGGACGGCGATGCCGGGTGCTGATCGAGGTCGTTGCAGTAGACATCCGGCACGCCGACCGGTGTGTCGATCAGGGTGGCGGGATCGGCGGCCTGCCGCTCCTTGGTGAAGACCCGTCGCGCGGTGACCGCGTCGGGAAACCGTTCGACCAGATTGTTCCCGTTCACGGCGACGACTTCGATCTGATCCTGAAAACCGAAGTGCTTCATCAGCCGGGTGGCTCGTGGACCGAGCACGACGCCGCCGATGGCGATCGAGGCCGACCAGCCGGCATTGGCGTCGGTGTCGGCGGTGATCACCGTCGGCGTAGGCCAGTGCCCGGCGCCGAAGGGAAGCACCCGCGCGAGCATGCCGTCCCGGTCGAGCGGCAGGTCGGCGAACCGGTCCGGCGCGGTCGGCTGGAAATCCTGCAGCCGGGGGAGTTGGACGTCGAAGGTCTTGCGCACCATGGCGAGCAGCGCGGCCTGGTCCGGGCTGGTGTGCGCGGCCAGCACGCTGACGACGAACGACCCGTGCGCGAGGGTGGCCGCCATGGTCGGCACGGTCGGGCGCCAATGCGCGAACGCCCCCGGGTACTCCGCGATCCGCACCGCGACGTTGTCGGCGGTGACCGCGGCGTCGGTGGCGTTCATCTGCCTGGCCGCCAGCCGCGCCTTCGTGTCGTCCGGGAAGCGCAGCAGCAACACGGTGAGCAAACGGGCGGAGCCGATCTCGGGTGCTTTGCCACGGAAGTTGACATCGCTGCCACTGACCGCGAATCCGGCGAGCATGTCCTGGGATTCGAGCACGTCGCGGACCGGTTCAGCCAGAATTCCGGCTGCTTTCAACGGTGTCGGCAGCGGCGCGGTCCGGTTGGAGATGCCGTTGGTCAGCGTCGGATCGACCTCGATCGGATCGAGAGCCGCCTCACCCATCCGCACCGATTCCAGTATCCTGCCGTACTTCTCGGTACTCGAGGTCGGCGGCGTCATCGGGTCGACGCTGTTCGAACCCACATCGAGGGCGGCCAGGTCGAGTTGCTGGGGTACGGGTTCGCCGGGACGCACGCACCCGCACAGCACCGTCAACGCCGCGGCCAGGACAGCCACGGTTCGGATTCGCTCACCACGTGTGAACATCGGCTACCCCTGTCCCAGTGGAGCGTCCGGCCACCAGCGCTCCCACAGCACCGAACCCGAGGTGCTGCCGGAGATACGCAGCCTGCAGAACTGCCGGTCGGGCCCGTCGAACATCACGTCGAGCCGGCCGATGTGTGAGCCGTCGTCGCCCGTGATGGTTCCCCATCGCACCTTCCCGCTCGCACCGTCGCGTGTCCACAGCTCCTCACCCTCCACCGCCAGATTCACTGTCCACGCCGGAATCTGGGTGCGATCCGACCGGCAGACGACCGAGAGGGTTTCGACCGGGTTCCGGTCACCGAGGCACAGCACACCGCCGACATCGACCTGCTGATCGAGCGCGAGCACGTTGCCGTCCTGGTCGATGTGCAGACAGTTGTTGACGTCCTGGTATCCGACGGCAAGCGGTGCGACCGGCAGCAGGTTCGGCAAGGTCTCAGCGGCTAGGGCGGCCGCGCCCCACGCGTCGGAGTTCGTGGCGACCCGGGTAGGGGCAGCGGCACCGGAATCCTCACCGGCGAACCCTGTCGCCAGCGAAATCGCCGCCGCCACAGCCACAGCGGCAGCGATCGCCACGCCGGTCAGGAGTCGGCGCGGCGCGGCGGAGGTCTTCGGTACGCAGGCCGCGCGCGCGGCAGCAGCCAGCTCACCGCAACTCTGGTAGCGCTGCGCGGGGTCCTTGGCCAGCGCGGTGGCGATGACCGTATCCAATTCGGCCGGCACCCGGCCGTTTTCGAGCGACGGCCGGGGCGGTTCGTCGGACAGGTGCGCGTACATCACCGCCGCGGGACTGCTGCGCGGGTACGGGACCGTCCCGGTGAGCAGCTGATAGAGCGTGCACCCCAGCGAGTACACATCGGCGCGATGATCCACCGGGTCGCCGTTGATCAGCTCGGGCGCGGCGTAGGCCAGTGTCGCGGTGAATCCCGCACCCTGGCCGAGGGCTCCGTCACCTTCGGCGGTGCGGGCGATCCCGAAGTCGGTGACCAGCACCCGATCCGGTTCCCCCGGTTCCGCGGTGAGCAGCAGGTTCGCGGGCTTCACGTCACGATGTTGCAGGCCGACCCGGTGGATCTCGTCGAGACCGTTCGCCGATTCGGTCACGATGCGCAGCGCCCGCTCGACCGGAATCGCGGTCTCCTGCCGGATCAGCTCGGCGACATCGCCACCGTCGACGAACTGCATCGCGATCCACAGGCGGCCGTCCTGCTCACCGCGATCACGGACCGTGACGACATTCGGATGTTGCAGCCGCACAGCGACTTCCGCTTCGCGCAAGAACCGCGCGCGGAATTCCTCGTCGTCGGTGTACCGGTCGGACAGGATCTTCAGCGCATCGTGCCGGGGGAGCCGGGGGTGGCGCGCGAGGTACACCTCGCCCATGCCACCGGCACCGAGTCGCCGTTCGATCCGGTACCCGGCGAACTCGTCGTCAGAACGGAGCATCTGCCCACCACCGGTCGTAGAGTTCCTGGCCCGTTGTCGCACCGATCACGACGACCATGCAGAAGTTCCGGGTCGGTTCGTCGAATCCGACGCCGACCAAGCCGAGATCGCCGGTGGACACGGTCATGGTCGACCACGTCACCCGGCCACGCCCGGTAGCGCGTTCCCACTTCTGGTCACCGAGAACCACGGCACCCGGTTCGTTCACGAGGATGAAGGGGTTCCGGTTCGTCGAACAACGCACGTCGACATCGCGGATGGGGTTGTTGTTGCCGGTGCAGGCGACCCGCGCGACTTCGTCGGGCATCAGGTCCAGATCGGCCGGCCCACCGGAACCCACCGCCATGGCGGCGCATCGAATGCCCTGATGTCCGGTTCGGGTCGGGGTGGCGGGCAGCAGCCCGGGCAGCGCGTCGACGATGAAGGCATAACGCCCCCAGGTCACCCCGGCGCTGCTGGTCGGTGTGACGGGACTCGCCGTCGAATCGTCGGGGTCACGGACCACCGCCACGGCGACGGCGAGTGCCACCACCAGCATGATGACGGCTGCTGCCACGGCGGCGTACCGCAGCCGCGGATTCACTTGCTGTGGTGACTGTTTCGGCGCGGGTGCGGCAGGGCGTTCGGTGATGGGCGGCGGAACGGCTGCGACCACGGTGTGATCGGTCGCCACACCGAAAGCACCCGCGGCCGCGGCGGCCAGTGCACCGCACGACGAATAGCGCTCGTCGGGGTTCTTCGCCAGCGCACGGGCCAGCACCGCGTCGATCGCGGGCGGCAGTTCCGGCCGAAGGGCGGTGGCCCGCGGCGGCGGTGCCATCAGATGCGCCTGCATCACCGCGACCACCGAATCGCGGGGGAACGGTTTCGTGCCGGTGAGCAGTTCGAACAGGGTGCAGCCCAGGGCGTAGACATCGGCGCGATGATCCACGCGCTGTTCGGTCAGCAGTTCCGGCGCCGCGTAGGCGAGCGTCGCCACGACCGTCCCGACCGCGGTCAGCGCGGTGCCGTCACCGGCGGCCCTGGCAATGCCGAAATCGGCGACCAGCACACGATCCGGTGCGTCCTCGACCGGCTCGAGCAGGATATTGGCCGGTTTCACGTCGCGGTGCAGGAGGCCGTGGCGGTGCGCCTCGTCCAGCCCGCGCGCGGTCTCGGTGACGATGTGCACGGCCCGCGCCGGCGGTATCGGCGACTCGTGGCGCAGTAGCGCGGCCACGTCTGTCCCCGCCACGAACTCCATCGCGATCCACAGCCGGCCGTCGTGCTCGCCGCGGTCGTGCACCGCGACGATATTCGGATGATCGAGCCGGGCGGTCAGTTCGGCCTCGCGCAGGAAACGCGCCCGGAATTCCTCGCCCGCACCGGCATTCTCGGGCAGTACCTTGATCGCGTCGCGGCGAGGCAGTCGCGGATGGGCGGCCACGTACACCGTGCCCATGCCGCCGGAGCCGAGCACCCGCTCGATCCGGTATCCGGCGAAAACGGTTCCCGGGGGAAGGGTTTCGGTCATCGCCTCTACTCGCTGTTCACCAGCAGCGCGTACTGCGCGGCCGCTCGTTGCAGGACATCCTGGTAGTCCCGGCTGAAAACGACTCCGACATAGCGGCCGTATCGAAGGCGGCAGCTGAACTTGGTCATCGGCGAGTTCTTCATCGACTCCGCGCAGTTGATGTCGACCATGCCCTTCGGTGGTGGAACGACGAATTGGTCGTTGTTGTCGGGCAGGTTGGCGAAGAACGCGGTCGCGGTCGCCGCGTCGGCGAAGCGCATCAGCCGGTCGTATCGGTTGAGGCCGACCAATTCGGCGACCTCGCGGGTGGGTTGGTAGAAATGGCCCGCCCGCGGACCGAGAACGATGCCGCGCGCCTGCACCAGGCTTTCCCACCCCGCGACTTCGCTGAAGTCGCCGAGAATCACCACCGGATACGGCCAGCGGCCCGGTGCCTCGGGCACCATGCGTCCCAGCATGCCGTCACGGTCGAGCGGCAGGTCGGCGAATTGCTCGGGCGGGGTGAGCACGATATCGCGCAACATCGGCCGCTGTTCCTCGAAAGCCTTGCCCGCCAGCGTTGTCAGCGCGGGGAGGTCGGGCGAGGTGTGCCCGGCCATGACCGTGACGACGAACGAGTCCATGGCGATCGTCGCCGCCAGCGTCGGCACCGACGGACGCCAATGCGCGCGAGCCGCCGGGTGCCCGGGGATCGAGACGGCCACGTTGTCCGCGCTCACCGCGGCGTCGGCGGAGTCGATCTCTTGCGCGGCCAGTCCCGCGGCCGCCGCATCGGGAAATCGCAGCAGCGTGACCTGCAGAATTCGGCCGCTGCCGATCGAGAACTCGGTGGAAGTATCGGTGGCGCCGACGGTGTAGCCGGCCAGCATGCCGTGGCGCTCCAGGACTGCCCGCACCGGATTGGCCAGCAGCGCCGCCGCTTTCGCGGCGGTCGGCAGGGGGTCCGAACCGGACTTCGTGCGGGGCACGGTCAGTGCCGGGTCGACCCTGGCCG
The DNA here is from genome assembly GCF_053608825.1 of Nocardia sp. NPDC055002. Taxonomy (NCBI): domain Bacteria; kingdom Bacillati; phylum Actinomycetota; class Actinomycetes; order Mycobacteriales; family Nocardiaceae; genus Nocardia; species Nocardia sp. NPDC055002. Next base: position 1,175,303 of record NZ_JBSGWE010000001.1, on the reverse strand, counting down.
GATTGGCCATGGCCTCGCCGAGCCGAACCGATTCGACCACGCGCCCGTGATACTCGCTGCCGTGTTCGGGCGCGCGCAACGGGAAGCGGCTGTAGGGGCCGACATCGAGGGTGGCGGGATCGGGCACGGGCGTCGGATCACCGGTCACCGTGCAACCCGAGACCGCGGCGAGGATCACGCCGAGGGCGACCGCGAGGGGTGCGAGTCTCACAGCGGTGCCTCCGTCCACCAGGCGGCCCGCAGCTCGGTGCCGTTCTGCGCGCCGGTGACGACGATGTAGCAGAAGCTGCGGTCGGGATCGTCGAAGTACAGCCGCAGGTAACCCGTGAGCTGCGGGGCCTTGTAGAGGTCGAGATAGGTTCCCCAGTGCAGATTTCCGTGGCTCGACGGCCTGGTCCACTGTTCGTCGCCCTCGGCGCGATCGTAGGTCGGCGGCGGGGCGATCGGCGAGCGGTCGGCGTTGCACACGAGTTCGATCGTCTGCACCGGTTCACGATTGCCGAAACACATGATCCGCCCGGTCGGGACGAAGACGTCGACGGGCAGGTCCCGCATTCTCTCGTCGGAGGGCCTGCACCCCCACATCTCCTGATATCCGGTCCCGAACTGTGAAGCGGGCAGCAACTCCGGAAATGCCTGTGCGACATAGGTGTACGCGCCCCAGGAGACCGGGTCTACCGCGGTTTGCGGACCGAGCGCGATCGCGGTCGGCGCGTGTTCGGTGGACCCGGTTCGGGTGACGCCGAGCACCCCAGCCGTCAGCGCGATCAAAACCGCGGCGGCCAGCGCGCCGTAGACGAGCGGGCGCCGCCGGGTGGGTGCCCGGACCGCGGCCAGCCGGACCGTCCCCTGCGCGGCGGCGGACGCGGCCGCTGCCAACGCACCGCAGGACGGATACCGGTCGCCGGGGTTCTTCGCGAGCGCGGTCGCGATCACCTCGTCGAATCCGGGTGGGAGCCCGGGCTTGCCGAGTGCAGGCGGCGCTTCGTGCAGGTGGGCGTACATGACCGCGGCCGGGGTGTCGCGGGGGAACGGCACCGACCCCGTCAGCAGTTCGTAGAGCACACAGCCCAGCGCGTACACGTCGGTTCGGTGATCGATCGCCCCGCCGTTGATCTGCTCGGGCGCGGCATAAGCCAGGGTCGCGCTGAGCCCGGCACCGGTCGAATTCGTGGGTGCGTCAGCGGGTCTGGCGATGCCGAAGTCGGTGATCAGCACGCGGTCGGGGCGGCCGTCCTGTTCGGCGACAAGGATATTGGCCGGTTTCACGTCGCGGTGCAGCACCCCTTTGCGGTGCAGCAGATCGAGTCCCTTGGCGGCCTCGGTGATGATCCTGACCGTCCGGTCCAGCGGCAGCGCGCCCGGTCCACGGCGGATCAGCTGGGCGAGGTCGACACCGTCGACGTACTGCATCGCGATCCACAGTCGGCCTCCGTGCTGACCGCGATCGCGCACCGCGACCAGGTTGGGGTGGCTCAGCCGGGCCGCGATCGTGGCCTCACGCAAGAAGCGCTCACGGAACACCGCATCGCCGGAGTGCTTGTCGGACAGCACTTTCAGCGCGTCCTTGCGCGGCAGCCGCGGATGACCGGCCAGATAGACCGTGCCCATACCGCCCATGCCGAGGCGTCGCTCGAGGCGGTACCCGGCGAAATCCATGCCCTCAGAAACAGTCAACCGTCGTGCTTCCTGAACCGATCGGCGCCGGGACCCTTCCGGCGCGAGTCGACCGACCCATGGTCGACCGGCCGACTATAACCCGACTGGTGGCCGGGTCACCGGTCGATAGTTCGAGTACTTTGGACGTGGTTCTCGGTGTGCGCCCCAGCAATTCGGGGCGTGCGCGCCGCGAGCGCGCACGGCACGGTGGGGCTATGAACAAGCTCGCGGCGTCGTCCGCACTCGCTCTCTTCCTGCTCGCGTCCGCCGTCGGCGCGGGCTCCGCGCACGCCCAGCAGCCGGTGGCGGACACCGGCTCGTCGAGTCTGGACGTGCTCTGCAGCCCGGTCGGCGGCCTGCTGGTCGCGGTGGGCAGCGCCGAGAATCCGTACGGCCCGCTGCTCGTGGCGGTCTGCCTCAACCGGTGATCAGGGCGGTGTCAGCTTGGTGACCGTGCCGAGAAAACTGGTGACGTACAACGACTTCGGGTCCCAGCCGGGGCCGGATCCGAATCGTGCCGACGAGGACAAGGGCAGGCCGTCGGCGATCGCACAGGTTCGGCCGGTATCCACATCGACCTGCTGGACACTGCCCGCGACGTTGAGGGTGACGTAGGCCTTGCCGTCCTGGCCGACGGTCAGATCGTCGGCCGAGTTCAGCGGTCCGATGCCGGGAATCACAGCCTGTCGCGGCGGGCTTTCGGGATCGGCGTAGTCGACGGCGGCGATGACCGAGGTGGGGTTGAACGTCGTCGAGACGATGAGCCGGTTGCGCTGCGCGTCGAACGCGAGGCCGTTGGTGGAGCTCAGCGACGGCGCGTACGGTATCGCGATGTTGTCGGGGGCGACCCGGGTCAGGGTGCCGGCGCCGATGTCTCTGCTGACGACGAAGTCGCCGTTCGGCAACTGCGCCAACCCGTTCGGCATCGTGAGACCGGAGGCCACCGTCTTCACGGTGCCGCTGTCGAGATGCAGGGCCTGAATCGTCCCGTCGGCGCGGTCGGTGAGAGCGGCGGTGACGCTGTTGCCCGTCGTGAAATACGCGGTGTCGCCGATAGTCAGGATCGAGCCGGGGCCCTCGACGTCGGTGAGGGCGACAGATCGCGAGCCGTCGGCGCCGAGGCGTTGCAGGGTGCCGGCCGACCCGGTGGCGGATTGCTCTGCCAGCAGCAGATCTCCGCGACCGTCGAACCCCAGGTTCTCGAGTATTCCGTACCCCGCCGCGACGGTGTGCCGAGCCCATTGTGCGCACGAAACCGGTTCGGCGGACGCGGTCTGCGCGGTGGGAAGGACGGCGGCTGTCGCGGTGACCGCGATCGCGGTGAGCGCGCGAGACATGGTGGGGGAGAGGGGCATCGGATTCCTCGGGGTCCGGGTCGGCAGCTCTGCCGTTGTCGGAGGCGGTGTTGTCGACGAGATCGGGCCCAGCCTAGGGGGACGGTCGTGGAACTCGCACCGAAACAACGGATCGGCCGTGGACGTCGGCGACGCCGCGGTGGGGCAATGGAGCCGGAGGTGCGGCAGGTGTCCCCAGCCTCACAGGTTGCCCGCTTCGAGGATGGTCAGCAGTCGGTCGGCCGCGTGGCGCGCTCGGCGGGTGATCTCTTCGGCGTCGGGCTGCGCTGCGCCGAGTAACGCCTGGTCGAAGAGCCCGGCCTTCAGCAGTCCGCCGAACACCGCGGCCGCCTCGTAGTTGTCGGCGATTCGCCAGCCCGACTGCTCGCGCCACCGGTCCAGATAGGACGCGAAGATCAGGCCGCCGCGGCCGAGGACTTCCCGCCGATAGATGCGCCCGAGTTCGGGAAAACGATCCGCGTCGTGAGCGACCACCCGGTAGAGCGCGAGCTGCTCGTCGGAGAGGGCATGGCGAAGGTACTCCTCGCCCGCGCGAGCCAAGCCGACCTCGGGCGGATCGGTGTACCAGGCGGGGTCGCGGGAGGTGTCGCCTTCGGGTGCGCAGAGTCCCGCGATGACGGCGGTGAAGAGCTCGTCTTTCGTCTCGAAGTGGCGGTAGAGGGTCTTGATCGAGACGCCGGCGTCGTCGGCGATCTTGTTGACCGAGCTCGCGGCGTATCCCTCGTCGAGGAAGGCCGTGCGCGCGGCCGCGACGATCTGGGCACGCTTGCGCGCCATCAGCCCGGCCTTGGGATCGTCTGTCGCCCACGTTCTGACCATGTGTCCGCCTTCCGTCTTGACCGACCTTACGACAGTAGTTACTGTCGTTTCAAACAACAGTAACTACTGTCGTGAGGGTGGGTTGTCCGAGTGGGCGATCGCGATCTCGAGCGACCACACAGAGGCGGGGCTCGGAACATGAAACTGGTGGTCTTCGGTTCGACCGGGATGGGCGGCAGCGCCGTTGTCACGAAAGCGCTCGAACGCGGGCACGACGTGACAGTCCTCGCTCGTTCCCAGGCAAGCGCCGACAAAGCGCCACACGGCGTTCGCGTCGTGCGCGGTGACGCGTTGGACCCGGCGGCCGTCGAGCGCACGCTGGACGGCACCGACGCCGTGATCCAGTACCTGGGTGTCGGCGGACTCGGCGACGGCAAACCCAATGACCTCGTACCGGATGCCACGCGCGTGATCATCGAGAAGATGCGTGAGCGCGGCATCGAACGACTCGTGTGCGCGAGCAACATGGGGCTGCCCGGTTCCGGTGCGGTGCTTTTCCGTCGCGTCCTGGTGCCGCTGTTCGCGCGCCGGCTGCCGCCCATCCTCGACGCCAAAGTAGCGATGGAAGCCCAGCTCGCGGCCAGTGAGCTGGCGTGGACAGCCGTGCGTCTCCCGGCCTTGAAAGCGGTGTCCGACAAGGGAACCGTCAAGGTCGACGCGAGCGGGCGGGCGACGGGCTACTCCATCACCTGCGGCGATGCCGCCGACTTCATGCTCGACATCATCGAGCGGTCCCAGCACCTGCGCGCAGCGGTCGGCATCGCCAACTGACAGCTCACAATCCTGGCCGCCCCGACTCGCGGGCGCCGGCCGATGTTGTCCTCGCCCTGGAGGGGAGGGCGAGGGCGGCAACGGGGATGGGGCCGTTCACCTTTCGGTGGGCGGCCCCGTTGGCGTGCTCGGGGTGATGCCGCGAGCAGGGGTGATCACTGGTCAGTCGACCGCGCGCGTCTCCCGCTCGATGTCGGCGAGTGTTGCTATCAACCGCGCGGTCGTGGCGATCACCTCGTCGCGCACGCGCGTGTCCTCCAGCACGGCGGCGCGCAGGACCGTACCGAAACACGCACTGATGATCGTGAAGGTCAGCACGTCGTACTCATCGTCGTCACCGGGGCCGAGAATCTGGATCACCTGCATCTTGACCAGCAGACGCAACCGTATTTCCAGCTCGGGCATGCCGCTGCTGTAGAAGTCCAACCCCGCTATCAGCGCACGCACCAGAGGGACGTCGGTGGACATCTCCTCCATGATGGCTTCGAGTACGCCCAGAACCAGTTGCTGCACCGGAGTGTCGGACAGATCGCGCACGCGTTCGGTGAATCGCCGCTCGATATTGCCCTGGATGCGCGAGAGGAGCTCGTCGACGATCATCGCGCGGTCGGGGAAGTATCGATAGACGGTTCCGATGCTGACCCCCGCGGCAGTGGCGATCCGGTTGGTCGAGGTGTTGGTGATGCCCCGCTCGCCGAAAAGCTCTGCGGCCGTGTCGAGGATGTGCTCGCGAGTCGCCTTGGCCCGATCCTGGGTGGGGCGACGCCGATCGGTCGATTTGGGCGGCATCGAACCCTCCTCCCCGGGCCGATCGGAAGCTCGGCGTCGGCAAGTCTAGTTTCGGCGGCGACGGCCCGAAATGGGGCGGCGCCCGAAATCCGGACAGCTCGATGATGGCCGGTCACGACGCGTGATCGGTGGGGGCGGCTGCGATATCAGGAGCCTGACTCCGATTCAAACGATGCGCAAACGATGCATTTTTGCCCGATCGGTGTCACAATCGAAGGGTGGATGCCGAACGAGTAGCAATCGCGCTTCGACCGTGCGAACCCGCAACCGATGATGACGGATCCGCGCGGTTCGCCGACTGGCTCGCGCGCACACAGATCTCGGTACGCGGTCATGTCGACGAGTTCGTCCGCGCGCGCTGCCGGGCCGAACTCGACCCGGCGGGATTCTCGCTCCCGAGCCGGCTGATGATCGATTTCGCGTCGGGCGGCAAGTGCGTACGGTCGGTCTTCGTCTATCTCGGCTGGCTGTGCGGTGGCGCAGGGGAATCCGAAGCCGCCCTGCGCGCGGCCGCAGGTGCGGAGCTCCTACACGCGTTCGCGCTGGTGCAAGACGACGTGATGGACGAGTCGGCGGTCCGGCGGGGAGAGCCGTCAGCCCACCTCCGGCTCGCCGCGTGGCACCGCGATCAGGGATTGTCGGGCTCGCCGGCCCGATTCGGCGAGTCCGCGGCGATCCTCATGGCCGACCTGTTCCTGGTGTGGGCGGAGCGCATGATGCGCGAGAGCGGCCTGCCTGCCGCCGCGCTGGATCGGGCATGGCCGCGCTACGACGCGATGCGCAGCGAACTGGCGGTAGGTCAGCTCGCGGACCTGACCAACGACGCGAACCGGCTCCCGAGCGTGGGCGAGGTGATGGATATCGCGCGGCGCAAGTCCGGCAACTACACAGTGCGGCGCCCACTCGAATTGGGTGCGGCGATGGCCGGCTGCGACGAGACGGTGATGCGCGTTCTCGGTGAATACGGCGAAGTGATCGGGGAAGCGTTCCAGCTCCGTGACGACCTTCTCGGCATCTTCGGTGATCCATCGACCACCGGGAAACCCACCGGAGACGATGTCCGGGAACGCAAGGCGACCACCGTGATCGCGCTGGCCGATCAGCTCGCCGAGCCGTCGGATCGCGCCCGGCTACGAGAGCTCTGGCGGGCCGAGTCCATCGATGAGCAGGCCGTAGCGCTCGCCCAGACCGTGATCGTCGACAGCGGCGCACGCCGGCGTGCCGAGCAGATGATCGGCGAGCGCGTCGAGCATGCGCGTCGGCTTCTCCAGGACGCCGACCTCGAACCGTCGGTGGCCGACGCGCTGCACCGAATGGCGCTGTTGTGCACGCACCGCTCGCACTGACCGGCGAATCCGCCGCTCCCATCGAAAGGAAGCAATGCGCACGATATCGGGAACAACCGATGAGGTGGTCGTCGTCGGGGCCGGCCTGGCAGGACTGGCCGCCGCGTTGCATCTGGCAGGACGCGGACGCAGCGTCACGGTGGTGGAGCGCGATACGGTCCCCGGTGGCCGGGCCGGACGACGCGACGTCGACGGCTATCTGCTCGACACGGGACCGTCGGTGCTCACCATGCCCGACATCGTCGCCGACACCCTCGCCGCGGTCGGTGACAGTCTCGAGTCCCGGTTGGAGCTGTTGCCCGTCGCCCCGGCCTACCGCGCCCACTTCGCCGACGGCACCGGGCTCGATGTCCACAGCGACGCCTCGGCCATGGAGGAATCGGTCCTGGCGTTCGCCGGACCGAAGGAGGTCGAGGGATATCGCCGGCTGCGCACGTGGCTGAGCGAGCTGTACCAGGTCGAATTCGAACGGTTCATCGCCGCGAATGTCGACTCTCCGCTCGGGCTGCTCACGCCGGCGTTCGCGCGGTTGATCGCGTTGGGTGGATTCCGGCGTCTCGACAGGGCCATCGGATCGTTCCTCACCGATGAACGGCTGCGGCGCGTCTTCACCTTCCAGTCGCTCTACGCGGGCGTTTCGCCACAACGCGCACTGGCGCTGTACGCGGTGATCTCCTACATGGACACCGTGGGCGGGGTCTCCTTTCCGCGCGGCGGCATGCGCGCACTACCCGACGCCCTGGCCGCCGCCGCTGTCGATGCCGGTGTGACGTTCTGTTACGGCGAGACCGTCAACGACCTGGAGCGGCGTGGATCCCGGATCACCGCGGTGCTCACCGAGCGTGGCCGCCGAATTCCTTGCGACGCTGTCGTTCTCGCGACCGAACTTCCCACCGCCTACGAGCTGCTCGACCGCGTCCCGCGTCGCCCGAGCAGTTGGCGCCCGGCGCCGTCCGCGGTCGTCATGCACGTCGGTGTCCCCGAATCGGTGCCTACCGCTCATCACAACCTCGTCTTCGGCGCCGCGTGGGAGCAGACCTTCGACGAACTGATCGGTGCCGGAAAAGTGATGACCGACCCGTCGTTGCTGGTGACCCGCCCGACCGCGACCGATCCCACCCTGGCCCCACCCGGTCGCGACCTGTTCACTGTTCTCGCCCCGGTGCCCAACCTCTACCGCAGCGGTGACCTCGACTGGGATCGCCGTGCCACCGCCTACGGCGAGGAGCTGGCCGCGATAGTCGAGAACCGGTTGGTCCCTGGCTTCGTCAGCGACGCCCGGGTCGTGCATCTGGACACGCCCGCCGACTGGCAGCGGCAGGGCCTGCTGGCCGGAACCCCGTTCTCGCTCGCACACACCTTCGCCCAAACCGGCCCTTTCCGCCCCGCGAACCTCCCGCGCGGTGTGAGCAATGCGGTGCTGGCGGGCTGCGGCACCGTACCCGGCGTGGGTGTACCGACAGCACTGCTGTCGGGCCGCCTCGCCGCCGACCGCGTCACCGGCACGGTGTCCGCGTCGCGGGCTTCGACCTCGACCTCGATCGGAGGCGATCGACGATGATTCGCACGGAACTCGACGCGGCCGGAATCCGCGATGCTCGACTGCGCGAGGCGTATCAGCGCTGCCGGGAACTCAACGCGCGCCATGGCCGCACCTTCTTCCTCGCCACCCGGCTGCTCGCGCCCGCCCAGCGACCGGCGATCCACGCTCTCTACGGCTTCGCCCGGTGGGCCGACGACATCGTCGACGAGCCACCGACCGACGATGCAGCGGGCACTCCGGCGCAACGGCTGGACGCGGTGACGAAGGACCTGCACGACAGCCTTTCCGGGGCCCCGGTCGACGACCCGATCTTCGCCGCGCTGGCCGATACCGCCGCCAGATACGAGATAGACCATGTCCTGTTCGACGAATTCCTCGACTCGATGCGGATGGATCTGACCATCACCGACTACCCCGACCGGGCCGCGCTCGACCGCTATGTGCACGGTTCGGCCGACGTGATCGGTTTGCAGGTACTGCCGGTGCTCGGCACCGTCGGCGAACGAGCCGATGCTGCTCCGTACGCGGCTGCGCTGGGAAAAGCGTTTCAGCTCACCAACTTTCTGCGCGACATCGCCGAGGATCTCGACCGTGGCCGGGTGTACCTACCGGCCGACGAACTGGCTGCCCATGATGTGGACCGCACCAGGTTGCAGTGGTGTCGTTCTCGCCGACGCACCGACGCGAAGGTCCGGTCGGCGCTGGCCGAGCAACACGCGATCGCGCGCGGCTGGTACCGGTACGCCGACAGCGGAATAGCGCAGCTACATCCGGTGTCGCGCCCCTGTGTAGCCACCGCGGCGGTGCTGTACTCGGAAATTCTCGACCGCATCGAGGAGAGCGAGTTCGCGGTGTTCACCGCGCGCGCCACCGTGGGCAACGCGCGCCGCACCCGCGTTGCCGGTTCGGCGTTGGCTCGTGCGCTGTGGGCGCGGCGAGGCAGCCGCGCTCGCGCACTGACGAACGCGGCAGGCTGATCGTCAGCTGGATGACACCGCGCCGTCGGCGGGGTCGTGTTCGGCGGTGCCGGTGATGTTGCGGACCATGCCGCCGAACACGGCGTTGTGAAACGGCGTGATCGCTTTCCAGTAGAGGTGTCCGGCGAGACCGTGCGGCTGGAAGATGGCCCGCTGCCGATAGCGGGAGCCGCCGGTCGGGTCCGGTTCCACACCCAGTTCGAGCCACGCCAGTCCCGGGAGCTGCATCTCGGCGCGCAGCCGGAGGAGATGGGGCCGGTCGATGTATTCGACGCGCCACCAGTCCAAGGCTTCGCCGGAGTGCAGGTGGCGGGGGTTCTTGCGGCCGCGGCGTAACCCGACACCGCCGGTGACACGGTCGATCCAGCCGCGCAGTGACCAGGCGAGAGGGAAGGAGTACCAGCCGTTCTCGCCGCCGATGGCTTCGATCACCGCCCACACGGTTTCGGGGTCGGCGTCGGTGTGCTGCTCGCGGAGGTCCTCGTAGAGCGAGCCGCCCGACCACGCGGGGTCGGTGGGCAGCGGATCCGAGGGCGCGCCGAACGTGCTGGCATCGGACCAGCGGGTGGGTACGTCGGCATGGCGAATACGGGTCAGCGCCAGTTCCACGGCACGCGCGTAGGGGGTGAGGCCTTCGGCGGGATCCGGGATGTAGGTGGCGATATCGTGCTCGGCGCACACGACTTCATGCACGAGCGACTCGATGAGCGGTACGGCCAGTGCTCGTGGCACCGGGGTCACGAGGTTGACCCATTGCGCCGACAGCCACGGCGTGAGCACCGGAACCGGCAGCACCACGCGACGAGTCAGCCCGGCGACGACAGCGTATTCGCGCATCATGGTCAGGTAGGTCATCACGTCGGGCCCGCCGATATCGAAGGCGCGATTGACGTCGGCGGGCAACTCCGCGGCCTGCACCAGGTAGTAGAGGACGTCCCGAACGGCGATGGGCTGGATCCGGTTGTGCACCCATCGCGGGGTGATCATCGCGGGCAGGCGTTCGGACAGGTATCGCAGCATCTCGAAACTGGCCGAACCGGATCCGATGATCACCGCGGCGCGCAGTTCCGCCGTGGGAACACCGGATTCGCGCAGAATTTCGCCGACCTCGGCGCGGGAGGCGAGATGGCGCGACAGCGTCGCGTGCTCGGGGATGATGCCGCCGAGATAGACGATGCGGCCGACGCTGGCCGAGCTCGACGCGGCCGCGACGAGCCGCGCCGCCTCGCGATCGATGTCGGAGAAGTCGTCCCGGGCCAACGAGTGCACCAGGTAGTAGACGACCTCCTGGTCGGCGACGGCGGCGCGCACCTCGTCATCGTCGGTGACATCGCCACGGACGATCTCGACCTGTTCCCGCCACGGAACCTCTGCCAACTTCTCCGGGGTCCGGGCCACCACCCGGACCTGATGGCCGGCCTGGATCAGCTCGGGCACCAAACGTCCACCGATGTAGCCGGTCGCGCCGAAAACCACACACCGCATGCTCATCACCCGTTCCCTGTGCTCGTCATCGGCTTTATTCGATGCATAAATGATTCATCATATCGGGACGGTGATCGTTGTGCGAGCTGTTGCCGTGCGGACTATCCCCAGTCCCGTCGTGTCGCGGGCATCGCGGCGTTGCCCGTCGCTTCGGGCACCACGCCGAGGACCTGGTGAATCCCGAGTCCGCCGTCCTCGAAGCCCAGCGCGGAGGCGGCCATGTACAGCCGCCAGATTCGGGCTCGCCCTTCGCCGACGAGCGAAACCGCCTGTTCCCACTCGTTTTCGAGATTCGCGACCCACTGGCGGAGGGTGCGTTCGTAGTGCTCGCGCAGGGCCTCGACGTCACGGACCTCGAATCCGGCGCGTTGCATGGCGAGCACGACTTCGCCCACATCGACGAGTTCGCCGTCCGGGAAGACGTAGCGCCCGATGAAGGATCGATTGCGCATGACGGAGCCGCCCGGCGAGGAGATGGCATGGTTGAGCAGCCGTCCGCGCGGGTGCAGCAGTGCGCGCAGGGTGTCGAAGTATTCGGCGGCGCGCCCGGAGCCGACGTGTTCGAACATGCCGATCGAGGAGATGGCGTCGAACTCCTCGCCGCGCAGGTCCCGATAGTCGGCAAGCCTGATCTCGACACTGTCCGACAACCCCGCGTCGGCGACTCGTTTGCGGGCGAGCTCGACCTGAGCACTGCTGATGGTGACGCCCACGACCTGCGCACCGTAGGTCGAGGCCGCGTGGATCGCCATGGACCCCCAGCCGCAGCCCACCTCGAGCAGTCGCAGACCTGTCTGCTCGGCCAGGCCCAACTTGCGGCAGATCAGGTCGTGCTTGGCTTGCTGGGCGGCCTCGAGCGAGCCGTCGTCGTCCGGCACGAACCGCGCGCAGGAGTAGGTCATGCTCGGGCCGAGCACCAGCCGGTAGAAGTCGTTGCTGACGTCGTAGTGATGACTGATCGCCGCCGCATCGCGCCGCTTGGTGTGCAGGGGTCCACGCTGCGGGCGGGCTTCCTCCGGCGGTGGTTCCAGGCGGCGACCGAGCGCCCCGAGCTGGCGCGCCGCGCCGATGGCCTGCCATGTCGCACCGAGACCGAGACGGGCATCGTTCGGCGCGGTCGACTGGAGAGCTCGAAGCATCGTGAAGATATCGCCATCGAGATCCACCGCGCCGGACACGAAAGCCCGCGCCAAGCCGAGCTCGCCCGGCGCCCAGACCAGATGACGCAGCGCGTCCTCGGAGCGCACGCGCATCGTGCCGGGGCTCTCACCGTCGGGATGGATCGTGCTGCCGTCCCAGAACTCGAACCCCACCGCGGGGCGGGGGCCCAGCGTGGCTCGCAGCAGAGGTCGGAACGCGGTAGCGATCGTGGACTGGTTACCCATCCGACCACTATGGCCCGCCTCGCGCCGCCGCTGCGGCAACGACGCGGCGCCATCCGTCCCAGATCAGGGAACTCGGGTGAACAGCTCGTAGCTGTGACCGTCGGGGTCGCGAACATAGACCCCGCGCCCACCTGCCAGGTGATTGACCTGCCGGTCCCATCCGTGTTCGGGCCCTGAACCGTACTCGACCGCAGGCCACGTAGCCAGCCGCCCCAGCACGGCGTCCAAGGTGTCGTCATCGACCAGGAAGGCGTAGTGGCCGGGCTCGACTTGCCCGCGGTCGTCGAAGTCGAACGTCAGGTCGTCGTTGACCCGCACCGGCACGAAGGGCCCGCTCGGTACTGAGACCGTCAGCCCCATCAGCTCGGCGAAAAAGGTTGCCGCGGAACACTTGTCGGTCGCCGGAATGATCGTGTGGTTGAGAACGATGGACATCGCCACCTCCTGTGCACTGGACCCGGAAAGGTCATTTGTATGCGAGACGCATATAAATATACGTGCGCATCGCATACTATGTCGAGGGTGGGCACACGCAACGGTAGAAACTCCCCATCCACAGCCGGTCCTGCGGTGACCGAACCCCGCCATGCGGTCGACGGAGGTCCGGCACTGTTTCGGCTGGTCCGTTTTTGGTCACGCCGCTGGAGCAACCAGGCATTCACCGGCTCCAGCTCGGAGTCAGACGATGACCGGCGGCGTGTGCAGCACATCCAAGTCGTGGAAGCCGTCGCCGCCGCGCTTCGGACAGACAGGGAAACCACCGTCACCGACGTTGCCCAACAGCTCGGCCTCGACCACTCCGGTGCCAGCCGCATGGTGCGTGACGCCGTCGCGGCCGGATACCTCGCCCGGGAGGGCTCAGCGGACGACCGCCGCCGGGTCGTCGTGCGACTCACCGGCAGCGGCCGCGAGCTGTCCGCCGCATCCCATGACTGGCAACGCCGATGCTTCGATCAACTCACCGCGTCGTGGACCGAGCACGACCGTCGCCAATTCGCCGGCTACCTGGAACGCCTCGCCGACGAAACGATCCGATGAGCTCCCGCTTCGAACAGGTGGCGACGCTGATCAGCGGTAGTCGGGGTCGGGCGTAGCGTCTAGCGATATGGCCGCGAGATCCAAGCACACCCTTCCCCCGGTGGGTACGAGGGAGCTGGTGGCCGCGTGCCGAACCGAGATTCCAGCACTGACCAGGCAGTTGATCGCCGCGATCTTCACCGATATCCCGGAGTGGACCGACTACTCGCCGGTGAGCCGGGAGGACTTGCACCATGCGTGCTGCCGGTATCTGACCAGGGTGCTCGATCTGGTCGCCGGTGACGTGACGAGCCCGGACCGCGACGATGTCGCCGCCGCCATCGGCCGCAATCGGGCCGCGCAGGGCGTGCCCCTGGAGGTCATGTTGCGGACGTTCCGGCTCGGCGGTCAGATCGTGTGGGAGGCGCTGCTCGACAAGGCCGGGGAACTCCCGCCCGGCGAGGTCCGCAAGATCGGAGTGGCGACCTGGTCGGCCATCGACGGCATGTCGTCGTCGCTGGTCACTTCCTATCGCAGTACCGAACTGGAGCAGGTACGTCGCGACGAGCGGCGCCGACACGGCGTGATCGAGGATCTGCTGGCGGGCAGCGCCCGCGACGCGACCTTCGCCGCGCGTGCGGCGCGCGAGCTGAACTTGCCCGCCCACGGTGGGTATCTGGTGGTCGCAGTGCGCGGTGACCGTCCGCATGTGGAGTTCGGCACCGAGACCGCGTTGGCGGCCATGGGCATTCGGTCGGTCTGGCACGACCGTGTCGAGACCACAGTGGGGCTGGTCTCGCTCGAGCAGCGAGACGGTTCCGCTGTGCTGGACCAGGTGGGAAGCCGGATCCGGGGCCGGGCGGCGGCGTCACCGGTGGTGCAGGGATTGGCGCAGATCGATACGGGCCACGCCCTGGCGATGCTCGGCTTGGAGACCCTGCCCGCGACAGTGCGGGGCTTGGTGTCGTTGGAGGAGCGCTACCCCGAAGCGCTGTTGCTGCGCTCTCCCGACCTGACCGCGCTCATGGTCGCGCGCACCCTCGGCCCGGTGCTGGAACTGCCGGTCAAAGAGCGCGAGATCCTGTTGCGCACCCTGGCGATCTGGCTGGAGGAGAACTGCTCGGCGGCGAATGCCGCGCCGCGACTGCACTGCCATCGCAACACCGTGATCAATCGGCTCCAGCGAATCTCCGCCCTGCTGGGTCGGCGGCTGGAAGGACAGCGGTCCTACCTGGAACTCTCCCTCGCCTTGGCCGCGCTGGAGATGGGCGTGAACCCACCCGGCTGAGCCATCCCAGTTCTTCCGAGAGTCCAAAAGCGATTTCGCCGTCGACAGGACAATTTGCTGTGACTCAATGGGTTCCGACCTGAAGACTCAGAAACAAAAACTTTGACATATCACGCGGGATGTCGTCGCGCACGCTCATGTCGTCGGTCACCCCACGCTGCTGAGTCGGAAGTCGTTGTCTTCGCCGCACTCCAGTGTCGATCGATCCACGGTAAGTGCCGCGGCGGTGCGGCCTGAACGTGAACACCGACGGCTACTGCGGCGGTACTTGCGCAAACGCGCCGACGTCGGCGTTCACGCTCGCGAGGACCTCGACGCATTCCAGCGAAGCTGAATTTTCGGCCCTGCGAACTTCGCGACAGGTAAGCCCCATCTGATCTGGCTCAGCTACTGGCTGACGCAGTTGATCAACTGCGTCGCTTGACCATTGGGATTCGCAAACATGGCCCTAGGGCTGGCCTGCACGCAAGATCAAATAGCGCTGCACGAGGTTATTCGAGGCTTGGCCGTGGTGTCGCAGTGTCTTCGTAGAATTGGTGCGGTACTGGTGGTTGACCGAGTTCAGATCGTACGGACTCGATGAACTGCTCGAAGGCTCGACGAGTGGGAGTCCGAGCGCGGCCCCAGTCAGCATCACTGAACATCGCCCGGCCCGCGTTCTCGTGAAGTGCGATCAGCGCCCGGTCGAGGCCAGTTGCTGTTGCAACAGCACCAGATGAACCGTGAAACCACACAGCGCTGAGGGCGTCATGCCAGAAGTGATTGCTTTGCACGTTGATTGTCCGGACCATCTCCGCGAACTCGTCGCTGTTGGGGTCGGCGAAAGCGATGCGTTGGGCATCGTCGTAGCTAGTCCGGAATGCTTCGGCTAGACGCTGGTAGCTCGCGAGCCGCTGATCGCGATGCCATCGCGCCGATTCTGCACGGCTGTCCCACAACCTGCCAACGGCGACGCCGATGATCGCCGCTGTGGCTGCCAATATCGCAGTGGTCATTGGTCCCCCCGGATCGTTCGATCAACGATACGTCCGATGATGTAAATCTACGAGTCGCAACCGCAGTTCTACGATCCTCTGCTCGGTTTGGGCCGGGCGACCAGGGGGATTGCCGCGGTTCGATGCGACCTGATCCAGGTAATGGGCAGGCCTGGTCATAGCGGTGGTGTGGAGAGCTCCACCCCGTTGATGGGATGGTGCCGGGTTGCCGCGCGCGGTAACCGGTTGGGCGCTGCGCCCATTTTCGAGCTCTGATTTCTGGGCTGTCGGTTGGTTGTTTGTGCATTTGTGGACCGTGAGACTCGACAGATGATCCAAGCCACGACCGTGGATGGGTTGATCGTTCGAGCTGAGGAGCACCACGAGTGCTGGAATTCGATCTATTGGTGATCGGTGGTGGACCGGGCGGATACGTGGCCGCCATCCGTGCCGCGCAACGCGGCCTGAAGGTCTGTGTGGTGGAGAAGGAGCGCCCTGGCGGCGTGTGCCTGAACTGGGGTTGCATCCCCACCAAGGCGATGCTCCGCTCGGCGGAGGTCTTCCAGACTCTCACCACCGCAGCGGAATTCGGTGTTCACGCAGACAATGTGCGCTACGACTTCGGTGCGGTCCGCCAGCGCAAGGACTCCATCGTCAAAGAACTGACCGACGGTGTCGCGGGCCTGCTGAAGGCCAACGGTGTCACGGTCATCGAGGGTCATGCCCGGTTCGTCGAACCGACTGTCGTGGAGGTCCACGAAGTGGGCGCCTCACCGATCTTCGACGGCGGCCCCCGCTACGCCGCGCCCGCCGGAACGGCGATGCGCCGGGTGAGCGCGCGCGATGTGATCGTCGCGACCGGTTCGGTGCCCGCGCAGCTGCCGATCCCGGGCGCGGGATTGCCCGGCGTCGTCACCTCCGACGGCGCGTTCGGGCTCACCGAGGTGCCGCGCCGGTTGGTGGTCATCGGCGGCAGCGCGGTCGGCGCGGAATGGGCCAGCCTGTTCGCCACGTTCGGCAGCCAGGTCACGGTCGTGGAGATGCAGGATCGCCTGGTTCCGTTGGAGGACAAGGAGATCGGCCACGCACTCGGCCGATCGTTGCGCACGCGTGGCATCACCGTGCTCACCGGCGCCACCGTCACGGCGATCACCGAGGGCGACGCGCTGCGGGTGACGGTCGGCGGCCCGGCGGCGCAGGAACTCGACGCCGATGTCGTACTCGTCGGCGTCGGGCGGCGCCCCAACACCGCGGAACTCGGCCTCGATGTGGCCGGAATCGCCACGGATGCGCGCGGTTTCATCGAGGTCGACAACCGGCTGCGAACCGGCGTCGAGCACGTCTACGCCATCGGCGACGTGACCGGCCGGGCCCTGCTCGCCCACGTCGCCTCCCACCAGGGCATCACCGCGGCCGAGGTGATCGCCGGGCACGACACCCACATCGACTACACGGTCATCCCGGCCGCGACGTTCACCCACCCGGAGATCGCGAGCGTCGGTCTCACCGAGGACGCCGCCCGCGCGGCGGGCCATGAGGTGATCACCGCCAAATTCCCATTCGCGGCACTGGGCCGGGCGAAGACCTTCGGCGAGACCGAGGGGTTCATCAAAATCGTTGCGGGGCAGACACATCAGGAAGTGCTCGGTGTGCACATCATCGGCCCGTCCGCCAGCGATCTGATCGCCGAGGGCGCGCTGGCGATCTCGCTGGAAGCCACGCTCGACGAGCTGGCCGACACCATCCACGCCCACCCCACTCTCGGCGAAATCGGCATGGAGGCGGCCATGGCCGGACTCGGACTGCCGGTACACATCGCGCCACGCAAGCGTTGAGGAGCTCGACATGACCACGACCACCGCGCGGAGCAAGCCCGCCCGCAAGCCGGCCGAAACCACCACGCCCGCTTCGGATGTCGACTCCGCTGTCGCGGCCGAGAATCCCGAGACCCTGCGTGGTCTCTACCGCGACATGCTGTTCATCCGGCGCTTCGAGGAGCGCACCGCGCAGAGCTACCAGCAGGCCAAGATCGGCGGCTACTGCCATCTCAACCTCGGCGAGGAAGCCACGGTCGTCGGCCTGGGCGCGGCGATGCGCCCCACCGACTACCTGTTCACCAACTATCGCGAACACGGATACGCACTGGCCAAGGGCATCGAACCGGGTCGCGTGATGGCGGAGCTCTACGGCCGCTCGACCGGCACCTCCAAGGGGTGGGGCGGCTCGATGCACATGTACGACACCGCGACCCGGCTGCTGGGCGGCTACGCCATCGTGGGCGGGCAGGTTCCCCTGGCCATCGGTGCGGCGCTGGCCATCGACTACCACGACGGCGACGACGTCGTGGTGTGTCAGATGGGGGAGGGCACCACCAATATCGGCGCCTTCCACGAATCGCTCAACATCGCGGCGCTGTGGCGGCTGCCGGTGGTGTTCCTGGTGATCAACAACCAGACCGGCATGGGTACCACGGTCGAGAAGTCCTCGGCCGAACCGGATCTGTGGAAGCGCGCCGCCGCCTATCGCATGCGCGGCGAACGGGTGGACGGCACCGATGTGCTGGCCGTGCGCGACCTGGCGAGCGAGCTCATCGAAGGTGCCCGCCGGGAAGGCAAACCCGCACTGCTCGAAGCGGTGAGCTACCGGCTCAAGGGCCACTCGGTGGTCGACCCGGCCAAATACCGCAGCACCGAAACCGTTGCCACGGTGCGTGAACACGATCCGATCGTGCTGTGGCAGCAGCGTTTGCTCGCCGCCGGTGTGCTCACCGAAGCGTCGCTGGCCGATCTCGACCGCGAGGTGGCCGACGGTGTCGCCGCCGCCGTCGAATTCGCCGATTCGAGCCCGCATCCGGAGCCGTCGAGCCTGTTCGACTACACCTACGCCACCCCGGTGCCGGGCGATTCCCGCCGTCTGCCCGCCGATCCGCTCTTCACCCACTGAGGACTCCACTGTGCCTGTCATGACCTATCGCGAAGCGCTGCGCGAAACCCTGCGCGAAGAGATGCGACGCGATGACGACGTTTTTCTGATCGGTGAGGAGATCGGCGTCTTCGAAGGCTCCTACAAGATCACCGCCGGCCTGCTCGAGGAGTTCGGCGAGAAGCGAGTACGCGACACCCCCATCGCCGAGGAAGGTTTCGTCGGTGCGGCGATCGGCGCCGCGATGCTCGGATTGCGCCCGGTCGTGGAGATCATGACGATCAACTTCTCGCTGCTGGCGCTGGACCAGATCGTCAACCACGCCGCGAAGATCTACGGCATGTTCGGCGGGCAGACCAATGTGCCCATGGTGATCCGGACTCCCGGTGGCGGCGGCCAGCAACTCGGGGCGACGCACTCGCAGAACATCGAGTTGTACTACGCCTTCGTGCCCGGTCTGAAGGTCGTGGCGCCCAGCACTCCCGCTGACGCGCGGGCCTTGCTCAAGGCCGCGATCTCCGACGACGATCCGGTGCTGTTCCTGGAGAATCTGTCGCTCTACAACACCAAAGGCGAAGTGCCCGAGGATCTTGCGCCTGTCCAGATCGGCAAGGCGGCGGTCACCCGAGAAGGCACCGACATCACGCTGATCGGCTACTCCCGCATGGCCACCGTCGCGACCGAGGTCGCCCAACGCCTTGCGGGCGAAGGGATTTCGGTGGAGGTGATCGACCTGCGCAGCTTGCGTCCACTGGATCGCGACACCATCGTGGCCTCGGTCCGCAAGACCGGATGCGCGGTGATCGGCGAGGACGACTGGCTCACCTACGGCATCGGCGCGGAAATCGCGGCCTCCATCTCCGACGGTGCCTTCGACTACCTCGACGCGCCGGTGCGTCGTGTCGCCATGGCCGAGGTCCCGCTGCCCTATGCCAAGCCGCTGGAGAAGCTCGCCTTGCCGTCCGCGGAATCGCTCTATACCGCGGTGACGGAAACCCTGACCGCTGTCGGCCGGCGGCGCTGAGAACCAGGAACAGGACGGACAAGATCATGCCCGAAATCGTCATGCCCCGGCTCTCCGACACCATGGAGGACGGCGTCGTCTCCGCCTGGCTCAAGCAGGTCGGCGACCAGATCACCCGCGGCGAGATCGTCGCCGAGATCGAAACCGACAAAGCGCTGATGGAACTCGAAGCCTACGACGACGGAGTGCTCGAGAAGATCCTCGCCGAGCCGGGCGTCCGGGTCGCGATCGGTGAACCGATCGCGATCGTCGGCGACGGCACCGCCTCGACTGCGGATTCTGCCGCGGTGACGCAGTCCGGCGCCGTGTCATCTGATGCCGGCTCGTCGGTCCGAGGCGCTGAGCCACAGCGCGTTTCGCACACCGACACCGTCTCGGTCGCGCCGAGGGCCGGCGTGGTGAAGTCCTCGCCGCTCGCCCGCAAGATCGCCCGCGAGTTGCAGGTCGATATGGACTCCGTCGTGGGCACCGGCCCCGGTGGGCGGGTCACGAAACGGGACGTGGAGGCGGCCCACAACGCTCCGGCGCCCGCTGCCATCGTGACGCCCCCGCGTGACGTGAGTCCGGTTGCTGTGCAGCCTGTTCCGGAATCGGGGGAGTTCGAGGAGGTCGCGCTGACCAACATTCAGCGCGTCTCGGCAGCTCGGCTCACCGAGAGCAAGCAGCAGGCACCGCACTTCTACCTGACCAGCGCGATCGACGTGACCGAGCTGTTCGCCTTCCGCGCACGGATCAACGCCACCCTGGACGCTGCGGGCGACAGCAAGGTCAGCGTGAATGACCTGCTCGTCAAAGCGGTCGCGACCGCGCTGCGCAAGGACCCCTCGGTCAATGTCAGTTTCGCGGGCGACAAGCTGTTGCGCCACAAGGGAATCCACATCGGCGTCGCGGTAGCGACCCCGGTCGGACTCCTCGTCCCGGTCATCCGTGACGCCGACCGCAAGAGCGTCTCCGAGATCGCGACCGAGAGCCGTGACAAGGCGACCCGCGCCCGCGATCGCAAGCTCCGCGCCGAGGACATGTCGGGCGGCACCTTCACCATCTCCAACCTCGGCATGTTCGGCATCGAGCAATTCACCGCGGTCATCAACTCACCTGAATCCGCGATCCTCGCCGTAGGAGCTGCCGCCGACGAACTCCGCCTCGACAACGACGAGGTTGTCGCCCGCAAGATCCTTCGCGTCACCATGTCCGCAGACCACCGTGCCATCGACGGCGCGATCGCAGCCCAATTCCTGGCAACCCTGAAGGAGCTCATCGAAAACCCGCTACGGATCGTGACGTAACAAGGACACTCGGCCTCTGCGGATATGCGTCTGCGGAGGCCGACTGTCGGCGCTGGATGAGTCGCACGCGAGCCGTACTGTCTGCGATGGTTACGACATCGCCAGCGAAACTTCGGGACTGCTCGGCTATATCGCCGTCGGGACTGGCCATTATTCGATGGCACGGGCTTACTGTCTGGAGTCTTTCCATCTGGGGGACAATGCGCAGAACGCTAACCTCACAGCATGGGCGCGTGGGCTGCAAAGCTTCTGTGAGTACTACGCAGGGAGGTACGAACGAGCGTTGGACTATGCTCGAGACGGCCTCGCTCGCGCCGAAGATGGGCCGCAAAGCGTAAGACTAGCGATCAACGGAGTCGCGCGAGCAATGGGTAAGCTCGGCGATACCGACGGCGTACGACGCACGGTGGACCGGGCATACGAGCTGGTCGCGTGCGATAGTGCCCCGGATGGAGTGCCATCCAGCATCTCTCTGGGAAGCTACAGTGCGGCGCAGGTGGCTGGAAATGCCGCGACATCGTATCTGTCGTTGGCGATGCCGGACAAGGTCGAACAGTATGCGGAGCTCGCGTTGGCGGACATGAACAACACGAACTCGCCGTGGGGTAGGTCGCTGGTGATCATCGACGTGGCCCGCTCGCATGTCTTGGCCGAAGATGCCGACCTGGATGCTGCAGTGGCGATAATGCACGATGCTCTGGACACTTCGCCAGACAAGCCTATGGCCCAGGTTCAGCGCCGAGCTTCGGAATTTCTCCGTGACGTGGCCGACAGGTGGGGGGATACCTCGCAGTTGAAGGGCGTCCGGGATGCGCTGGCCAGTAAGGACGGCGACAAGTGACCGGAAACTCGGACAGCCTGCGACCCCGTCCGCTCGAAAACGGCCCGCTCGGCTACTACTGGTTCTTGACCTTCGATCACGCTCCGGAACTTCATTCGCGGACCAAAGAATGCCAGCAGGCCATCGATCCGGCGTACTTCAAGACCACGCCGCCCGACGGACTCCACCTGACGTTGGATCGAATCTCACGCCCGTACACGTGCACCTTCGAGCAACGTGCTTCTATTGCGGAAGCCGCGCAGCATGCCTGCCGAGACCTGGGCCCGTTCAGCTTGTCCGTCGATCGGCTGACCAACATTCGTGGTGCGATCGGCTTCGTGATCTCACCCGCGGCGCCGGTGATGGAGCTTCGCGACACGCTACGAGCGGCAACGATCTCCGTCTTGCCGCACGCGTCGCTGAAGGAATCAACATCGGATCCCCATGTGACGATCGCGTACCCGGTTTTCGAAGGTCTGGAAGAGGTGGCTGCCACGACTGCAGCGACGGCTGGCAGTGCTATCTACGGCTTCGATGTCGTGACCACCGAGGCCGTGCTGGTTTCGCTCGAACTTCGGGACAACTCCTATATATGGGATGTCATCGAACGGATCGAACTGGGTCGGGACAGTCGAAGCGGTTTGGCCGAAGCGGGGCTCCCGGGTTAGTGCCGTCGACCGTGAAGCCAGAGCAGATGGCGTTTCCAGCAATCCGCGAGGCTGTCGACAAGTTGTCCCGGTGGGGCGTGCGCTTCGTCCATATCGACGGAGGACTCGGCGCGGTCCTGGGGCGCTGCATTGAAGGAATTGGGTCGACCGCGAACGTTGCCCATCGGCTGACCGGCGGTGAGTAGCATCTGCCCATGAGTTCCGGTAAGTCTTCGATTGTCCTGTTCCATGGCGTCACCATGTCGGCGGCGGCGTGGGAGGACGTCGTTCCGTGCTTGACCGATCATCACGACGTGATCGCTCCGACCGCGCTCGGGCATCGGGGCGGGCCGACGGTGCGGGAGCGCCCGGTCAAGGTGCGCGACATCGTCGACGCGGCGGAGCGGATGCTGGACGAGCGGGGTATCGCGAAGGCTCATCTCGCGGGGAACTCGCTCGGCGGGTGGATGGCCATCGAGCTCGCGTTGCGGGGTCGGGCGTTGAGCGTCTGCGCGCTCTCGCCTGCGGGGTTCTGGGATGGTGGTGGTCATGGACAGACCGACGCGGTCAGGAAGCTGCGCCGCATGGGCGCCTTGGTCCAGCTGTCGCGCCCAGTTCAACCGGTGGTCCTGCGGTCGGCGGTGGTCCGGCGGCTCGCGCTGCGCGATATCGCTTGTCGCGCTGACCGTTTGACGCCGGCACAGGCGATGACAGCGGCCGCCGACCTCATCGGGTGCACGGTCACCGAAGACGTGCTCGACACCAGGGAGCAGATCGCGTCGGTGCCGGAGTTGCCGTGTCCGATCACCCTGGCCTGGTCGGAGAAGGATGCGATCCTGCCGCCGGCGGTCAATGGCCGCATCGCCCAGGAGCGTTTCCCGCAGGCCCGCTTCGAGATCTTGCCGGGCGTCGGACATGTGCCGATGATCGACGATCCGAAACTGGTCGCCGCGACGATCCTGGCGACGACGGGTGCCGTGCCCACCGTGACGGGCGTGCCGGCGGCGAGCCCTGACGCCGACCGGTAGGAAGACGGCAGGACCCTCCGACGCCCGCGTTCAGTCCTTCGACTCCAGCTGCTGCTTGAGGTTGCGCAGCGTGCGGCGGATGTTCTTGCGCTGGAATTCCACGAAGGTGTCGCCGCCGGTGACGACCCGGTCGAAGACCTGAACCGCCGCGTTCGGCCATGACTTGCGATCGTCGTGCCAGGTCTCGGTGACCCGGGTGCCACCGTTGTCCGGCTCGAATCGGTATTCCCAGGTCGCGATGCCCGCCCGGATCCACGGCCGCCGGACGCCGATCGCCTCCACCCGGAACGCGAACCGTTTCCCCGGCTCGGCCGCGATCACCACGCAGCGGGTCACCCAGCGAGCACCGCCACGCTTGTTCAACCCTTCGAATTCCATTCCCACATAGGTGGACTCGCGCGGTTGGGCAACCTTCGCGCCACGGTTCTCCGGGCTCCACCGACCCATCAGTGTCGGATCGCTGACCTGCTGATAGATGGACACCGGATCGGCAGCGATGTCGATGCTGTCGAAGACGGTCGTGGTGCGGCTCATGGACTCGAACCTATCCGAAATGCGGTGCTGTCCTCACGTGGCGGGTCTGGGGGCTATCGACCCTGGTGCGCGGCGTCGAGAAGCGGCTGCCCGATGACGCCCATCGCCTGCGACGCGCCACCGAGGACCCACCCGCCGTCGGCCGGAAGCACAACGCCGGAGACGTAGTCGGCCAGCGGGGAAGCCAGGAATCGGCAGACGTTGGCGACATCGCGGGGGGTGCCGTAGCGGCGCAGCGGCACGCTGCCGGTGACCAGGGACCGGTCCTGCTCGGTCGGGGCCAGCCGGGCCATGCCCTCGGTGCCATCGATCGGGCCCGGGATCACACCGTTGACGCGGATGCCGAACGGGCCCCACTCCATCGCCAGGACCTTGGTGAGCATGTCGACGCCGGCCTTGGCGGCACACACGTGCGCCTGGGTGATGGTCGGCAGCTCCGACTGCGGTGCCGAGATGTTGATGACGGAGGCGCCGGGCTTGCGCAGGAACTGGTAGCTCGCGCGCAGGACGTTGTAGGTGCCGAGCAGGTCGATGTCGACGACCGACTTGAATCCGTTGGCGGACATGCCGACGGCGGCGGCGGGGAAGTTGCCCGCCGCACCGGAGATCATCACGTCGAAGTCGCCGAACTGCTCGTGCACCGATTGCAGCACGGCCTCGGTCGCGTTGTAGTCGCGGACATCGGCGCTCCCGCCGAATGCTTCGGCCCCGAGCTCGCGCAGCCGTTCCACGGCCGCGTCAACCTTGTCCGCGGAGCGGCTCAACACGGCCACCCGGGCACCGGCCCGCGCGAAGTCCTCGGCCACACCGAGATTGATGCCGCTGGTGCCGCCCGCGACGACGACGACCTTGTCGGCAAGGTCGATCTTCTGGATGAATTCTGACGCCATGCCGGGCAGACTATCAGTAGTACGAACTATTATCTGTAGCGATTATCGGTGTGGATGGCTGCCGATGATCGACATGGGTGCGGCGCCGACTACGATCGGCTCTGCTGTCCAGCCCAGAAATCGAGGTTTCCCACCAGTGACCGAACCGTTGATCCCGGACATGGTCGCCGACCACACCAGCTGCCTGCTGATCAAGCTCGGGCAGGTGATGTTCCGCGTGAGCGAGGATCGGCTCGCCACCCTGGGCCTGCGGACCAGACACTTCATGATCTTGAAAGTGCTGGCAGGCGACCAGGCCAGCTCTCAGCTCGAACTGGGAACCCGGCTGCGCATCGACTCGACCACCATGGTCGCCGCGATCGACCATCTGGAATCGGCGGGCCTGGCCGCCAGGATTCGCGATCACCGCGACCGTCGCCGGTTTCTCGTCGAGATCACCGAGCAGGGAATGCGTGCCGTCGAGCAGGCCGACGAGCTCGTCCGCACGCTGAACGACGACCTCTTCGACGGTCTGGATCAGGATCAGCGCGCGAACTTGCACCAAGCGTTGCTGGCGATGAATTCCGGCGAAGCGTTGCCGCGGGCCTACGATGCCGTGCGGCAACGCTGACCCCCGCGCGATAGCGTTCCACCGGATCTCGGTGCCGGTCGATCCGGTGGAACGGGTTCTCATCGCTGCGGCGAACAGCTAGCCGCGTAGGGCGGAGGCGAAGATCGCCGGTAGCTTGGACCACCCCGGCGCGGCCGAGAAATAGGCCAGCAGACGGCCGGTGGTGGCGGCGGTCTTGTTCGTCACGAACCAGGGCGGCTTGGGGGCCAACGTGAATTCACCGCGCGTGATCGACCTCGGCGCGGGTCGGAACGGCCCACGGACGACAGTGCGTTCGGGGTCTTCGATCAGCAGCGCGTTGTGTACCACGCCGATACCGCTCTGCACATCGTCGAGGGTGTGGCCGGGGAACGCACCCCAGCTCGCGCGGGCGGTCAGGTAGCCGACTCCGGTCCAGGCGTTGATCGCGACGGTGCCGTAGCGAAGGTCGGCGATCGCCTCATCGAGCGCGGCGCCGAGCTGACGCAGCGTCTTCGGGTGGGCGATGATGTTCACGCCCAGAGTGCCGATGAACTGCTCGTTCGAGACCTCGACCGCGGCGCGCAGGAACTCCGACCCGGTGCCGGGCAGTTCGGTGACACCGAAAACGGGGGAGAAGTACTCCTCGCGCAGCGCTGGTTCGTCCTTCGACGGCGAGATTCCGAGCACCAGCGTGCGGTCGTTGTTCGGGCCGATGCGCTGTGCCTGCGGATATTCCTTGCGCGCGTTGGCCACTCGACTCTCGCTGCCCGGGTAATACGCCGGTCGCCCGGGTGCCCGCTCGAACGCCGCTCGCAGTTCGGCGAGGAACTTCTGCTTCTGCGGCCAGTCCGCGCTCACGATGGCGACCTGGGACGCGACACAGTTGTACCCGTTGTTGTGCAGTCGCTGCGTCGCGAGGTGTTCGGCCTGGAACTTCAGATCCGCCTCCGACCAGTGCCCGGGGATCACGATGGTGGGTGAGACGCCGCCGAGTTCGCTGGTGATCGGTTTCGTCAGCAGCGGCGTGTTCGCTGCTTTGCGTTGCGCGCCTTCGGCTCCCCGGCCGAACACGATGGCGTCGTGGGTGTTGCTGCTGCCGGTCATGTGCACCGAGGCCACGTCGGGATGGTTGACCAGCGCGGTGCCGATATCGGCGCCACCGGTGAGGATTCGCAAGAACCCCCGATCGATCAGCGGGGCGAAGATGCGCTCGAACACCGGAAGCAGCGGGTCGGTGATGGGGTTGAGCTTCAGTGCCACGACCCGGTTGTCCGCGATCAACTGGTACAGCAGGTCCAGTGGCGGAATGGAGAAGATGTTCCCGGCGCCGAGCACGACGCCGACACCGCCTGCCTTGTGTGGTGCGCGTGCGCCCAAACCGGCTCGCCCCCGGACGGTTTCGGCGTCGACATCGGGCTTGGTCCACACCTCGGCGGTGAAGCCGTTGAGCAGCAGCCGATCGAAGATCCCGTGCGGAAGTACGTGCACGGCCGACCGGTTGCCCGGCGCCGAGGTGATCTCGAAGCCGTCGACCGGGCTACGACCGGCGTCGAGCGCGGCGAGGCTCTCGATCAACGCACCGGTCCCGGTGATCACCGGATAGGGCCCGCTGACCCATTCCTCGCCGACCAGGGGCGAATCCTTCGGCAGGCCCTTGATGCCGAGGGCGATGTCTACCCAGTCCTGCGCGTGTTGCTCGGTCAGGTCGTGCACCTGCTGCAGCAGCAGGCGACGGTCGGTGAGCGGAGTCGCCGCCCACCGCACCGCGCCCTCGGCCAATGCCTCGATCGCGGCGTCGATTGTCGTTGCTGTGCTGGTCATTTCGATCCTCCGGTGGTGGCGACGGCATCTTCGCGAATGAGATCGGCGGCCTTCTCCGCGATCATGATGGTCGGCGCGTTCGTGTTGCCGCGCACGACCGTGGGCATCACCGACGCGTCGACGACGCGCAAGCCCTGGAGGCCGAGCACCCGCAGCCGGCTGTCGACGACCGACCCGATGGCACACGTCGATGTCGGGTGATACAGCGTCTGGCCGTATCGGCGGGCGAAGGCGAGCAGGTCTTCCTCCGAATCCGACTCGGGGGCAACGAAGTCCGCGGTGATGTGTTCGGCGAGAGCGGCCCGGCCCGCGATGTCGAGGGCGATGCGCAGACCCGCGACAATGCTGCGCCGGTCCTCGTCGGTGGCGAGGTAGTTGTGCACGATTCTCGGCGCGGTGGTCGGCGCGGCCGAACGGAGCATCAGTTTGCCGACGCTCGTCGGATGGAGCACGCAGGGTCCCAAGGCGAATCCGTGCGCGACGGGTGCGCCGAGTCCCTCCTCGTGGAACAACACCGGTGCCAGGTGGAACTGCACGTCCGGACCTTCCAGGCCGGACCTCGTCTCGAAGAATCCGCCCGCCTCACCGATGTTCGAGGTGAGCGGACCACGGCCCTGCTCCTGCAACAACGCGAGGTTCTCCGGCGACAACGCGGTCATCAGCGACTCGGTGTCGGTGCGGTAGTTGACCAGCGTCATGTAGTGGTCTTGCAGGTTCTCGCCGACCGGAAGGTCGCGCACCACCTCGATCTGGAACAGCGCGAGCTCATCCGCGGGACCGACGCCCGACAGCAGCAACAGATGCGCCGATCCGTAGGTGCCGCCGGAGAGGATGACTTCGCGTTCGGCACGGACCGTGTCGACCTCGCCGCCACGGCTGATCTCGACGCCGACCGCCCGATCGCCCTCGAACAGCACCTTGTGGGCGAGCGCGCCGGTGATGACGGTCAGGTTCGGCCGTGTCATCGCCGGATGCAGATAGGCGACGGCTGTGCTGCACCGCATGCCGTCGCGCTGGGTCACCTGGTAGCGGCCCACGCCCAATTGTGTTGCGCCGTTGAAGTCTTCGTTGCGCGCGTACCCGGCCTGCTCGGCCGCCTCGACGAAGGCGCCGGCAATGGCGTGCTGTGAGCGGCTCTCCGAGACCCGCAGTGGCCCGCCGGCGCCGTGATAGGCGTCCTTGCCCCGTTCGTTGTCCTCGGCTCGCTGGAAATACGGCAGGACATCGTCGTAGGACCACCCCTCGGCACCGGCCGCGGCCCAGGCATCGTAGTCGGCACGGTTGCCCCGGATGTAGATCATCGCGTTCATCGAGCTCGATCCGCCCAGCATCCGGCCGCGGGGCAGGTACGCGCGCCGGCCGCCCAGCTGCGGTTCGGGTTCGGTATCGAGATCCCAGTCCCACTCGCTCTTGAACAAGGCGCCGAACGCGGCCGGGATATGGATCTCGTCGGCGCTGTCGGCCGGCCCGGCTTCGATGACGGCGACCGATACCGCCGGATCCTCGGAAAGTCTGGCGGCCAACACGGCGCCTGCCGAACCCGCGCCGACGATGACGTAGTCATACATTGCAATGCCTCTCGCTGCGATGTAGTGAGGTGGATCACGTACGTCGATCGTGGCCGACGGCGGGCGGGCAGCCTATGGACCGGCGCTGCGGATAACCGTGACCTCAGTGTGCAAGTGCACAACACTGCTGGTAGGGCCGCTTTCCGTGGCGCCTACAATGGTAGGATGACGACAGTTCCCGAGGTGTCGTCCGACGTATCGGTGGAGCTTGTCGACAGGCTGTTGCTGCGAGCGGACGAGCTGACCGACGTGCTGGTGGCGCAGATCCTGTCCGGTGACCATGCCTATGCCGAGGCGACCCGGTTGACCCACCAGGACCTGCGCCAGGCCACCTACGACAACCTGGTGACCCTGCTCGGCCAACTCGGGGGTCGCTCCCGGCCGCGGCTGGACGCCGCGCGCGCTGCCGGACGGCTCAAAGCCGAGCAACAGGTTCCGCTGGCGGCGCTGCTGCACGCGTATCGGCTGGCGGGCCGGTTGATCTGGGACCGGCTACTCGGCGAGATGGGCGGTGAGCTCACGGAATCGTTGGCGCACAAGGGCTCCGAGCTGTGGAGCATCATCGACGACTATTCGAGCGCGGCCGCGGAAGCCTACGGAGAGGTGGCGTTCGAACGCGCGCATCGCGACGCGCAGGCCCGCAGCCTCGCGTTGCGTTCGCTGCTGTCGGCCGCCGTCGACGACGGCGCGCCACTGTGGGAAACCCTGCGCATGCTGAACCTGCCGGAGACCGGGACGTTCCTGGTGGTCAGCGCCGAAATCGTCGAGCCCGTCGCGGCCCCGCTGCGTGGCATCGAGGAACGTCTGCGCTCGATCGGCGTCCACTCGATCTGGACGGTCGAGTTCGACACCCACATCGGCTTGATCAGCCTGAAAGCGGGCGCGAACCGGGCCGAAGCCGACGCGGCGCTCGCGGGCCTGGCCACCGGCCGGGTCGGGGTGAGCCGCCCGTTCGACGATCCGCGCCGAGCCCACGACGCGCTCCACGAAGCGAAACTGGCATGCCGGTGCGCCCGGCCCGGCGATATCGAGGTCAACAGCTTCGGTGACCAGCCGATCCCGTTGCTGATCGCGCATCTGCCGGAGGTGAGCCGCCAGCTCGCCGCCGGAATTCTGGGCTCGGTCCTCGAGCTGCCCGCGATGGAGCGGGACACGCTGCTGGAGACGCTCGAGGCGTGGTTCGCCGCGGGCGGGGTGGTGGCCGACGCGGCGAAACGGCTGCACTTCCACCGCAACACCGTGCACCAACGGCTGCGGCGAATCGAAGCCCTCACCGGCCGCAGCTGTACCGATCCCACCGCGGCCGCCGAGTTCTACTTCGCCTTGCAGACAACCCGACTCGTCCGACCGCGCCAGGCGGGGTCGGACAAGTCGGGTACCGCTATCCGGCGTTGACGACCTCGGCGGGCGGGTTCTCGGCGTAGAGCTCGTCGATCTGCGCGGTGTACTTCTCGGCGATGACCTTGCGCTTGAGCTTCAAGGTGAGCGTCACCTCGTCACCGCCCGCCTCCCAGAACGTGGGCAGGATGCGGAAGCGCTTGATCTGCTCCACCCGCGAGAGCTTGCTGTTGCCCTGTGCCACACCGGCTTCGATGGCGGCCCGCACCGTGGGATCGACCGCCAGCGCGGCGGCGGAGGCGTCGGGTAGCGCGTGCTCGCGCGCGTAGGGCTCGACGGATTCGGCGTCGAGCACGATCAGCGCGGTGTTGTAGGACCGGCCGTCGCCGAGCACGGCCATCGCGCCGATGAGTGGCGTGGC
Source organism: Nocardia sp. NPDC055002 (assembly GCF_053608825.1). Classification (NCBI taxonomy): domain Bacteria; kingdom Bacillati; phylum Actinomycetota; class Actinomycetes; order Mycobacteriales; family Nocardiaceae; genus Nocardia; species Nocardia sp. NPDC055002. Next base: position 1,145,025 of record NZ_JBSGWE010000001.1, on the reverse strand, counting down.
CGCCTTGATCGCGTTCTCGATGTTGGTGGGGGACATGTTCTTGCCCGCCGCGTTGATGATCATCTCCTTCTTGCGGTCGACGACGCGAAGATAGCCCTGGTCGTCGATGCTGACGATGTCGCCGGTGCGCAGCCAGCCGTGGGCATCGATCGCCTCGGCGGTCTGTTCGGGCAGCCCCCGGTAGCCCTTCATCACCAGCGGTCCGCGCACGTGCAGTTCACCGTCGTCGGAGAGCCGTGATTCCATGCCGGGCAACAGCTTCCCGACCGCCCCGAGCTTGGCGTCGCGGGGATGGCTGACACTACAGATGCACGACAGTTCCGACATGCCCCAGATCTCGGCGATCGGGATACCGAGACCGGCGAAGAAGGCCAGCGTCTGCGGCGGGATCGGGGCCGCGCCGGACATGGCCCACCGCACCCGGTCCAGACCGAGGGCCGCGCGCAGCTTGCTCAGCACCAGTTCGTCGGCCTGCGCCCATTCGGCGGCGAGCTCGGCGGGTACCGGTTCATCGGCGAGCTGATGCGCGGCGCGGGCCGCGGCGACCGACATCGCCCACGCCATGCCCTGGCGGCGGGTCTCGTCGGGTTCGGCTGCGACCTTGAATTCGATGGCGGCCTTGAGCTTTTCCCACACCCGAGGCACCGCGCCCCAGATCGTCGGATGCAGGTCGGCGAGGGCGGCGGCGATCAGCTTGGGATCGCCGACACTGGTCACCTGGGTGCCGAGCACCTCTTGGACATAGAGCGCGGTCAGCCGGTCGGCGATGTGCGCGGTCGGCATGAACGAGGTGATGGTGTCGCCGAATTCGATGCCGAGGATGTCGGCGATGCCGTACACCTGGAACAGCAGAGCGGCATGGGTGGTCTCGACACCCTTGGGCGCGCCGGTGGTGCCCGAGGTGTAGATGAGCGTCGCGACGTCCTCGCCACGGACGGCACGCCAGGCGGCGTCGAAGTCGAAATCGTCACGGCCCGCCGCGAGCAGATCCTTCACCGACAGGGTTCCCTCGGGCGCCTCGTCGACGCACACGATGTGGTCGACGTCGACCCCGCAGGAGGCGATCAGCTTGGCGTACTGCGGCTCGCAGATCACCACGCGCGCTTCCGCGTTGCCGAGCACGTAGGCGAGCTGTTCGGGAGAGAGGGTGTTGTACACCGAGAACGAGGTGGCGCCCAGATGCTGCGCACCGACTTCCAGGGGATAGAACTCCACCCGGTTGCTCATCATCAGTGCGACGGTGTCGCCGCGCCGCACACCGAGACCGGCCAGTCCGGCGGCGACGGCGCGGACCTGGGTCGCGTACTCGGCCCAGGTGAGGGTCTTGGTGTCGCCGGGGGTGCGCAAGGCGATCGCGGTGGGGGCGATCGAGGCGGTGTGCTGGAACGCTGCGGGCAGGGTGTCGAAACGGGAAATGCTCACGAGGCAGGCACTTTCTGGGTCATGGCCGCAGGGGCGGTGTCGAGATGGGCGGCGACGAAGCGAGCCGCCGCACGATAGGCGGTTCTGGACTCGGGGACGACGACGGGGAGTGTCTGGAAGGCGTGCATCTGATCCGGCCACACCTGCAGCTCGCAGTGCGCCCCGGTGGCTTGCCAGCGGCGCGCCAGCTCGGTCGCGTCGGCGCCGAAGTACTCGGTGTCGCTGGCGTGGATCAGCGTGGGCGGCAGCCGCATTCCGTGGACGGGCTGGAGCTCGAACGGTTCGGCGGTGAAGGCGGCGATCGCCTGCCTGGCGATCTGGGTGGACAGCAGACCGTCGCGGTGCTCGTGCCTCTGGTGGCCGACCGCGATGGCCAGACTCAGGTCGGCCATCGGGGAGAACAGCACCAGCGCACCCGGTTCGGGCTGCCCCGCACGGGCATTCTCGACGGTCAGATGAGCCGCGAGGAAGCCACCGGCCGAATCCCCGGCGACGACGATCCGGTCGGCGCTGTAGCGCCGAGTCAGCCACGCGAACGCCGCGGCCACATCGGACGGCGCGGCGGGACAGGGGTGCTCGGGGGCCAGCCGGTAGTCCAGGGTGAACACCGGAAGCTTTGTCGCGGTGGACAACCGGGACGCGACGCCGCGATACCCGAGGACCGAGCCCGCGATGAACCCGCCGCCGTGGACGTAGAGGACGACCGCGTCGGTGCGGTCGGCGCGCGGCCCTCGCACCCACTCGCCGCGGATCCCGTCCTCGTCGACGGGCTCGGTGGTCGTCGCGCGCAGCGGTGGCGCGCCCGCCCGCATTGCCTGCTCGATGAGCAGTCGCGACGGCGGCAGCGTGTAGGCGTTCACCGGCGCGAGCGCGGCCAACTGTCCCACGGTGAACGCCGACATCTGCCGCAGCGTGCGAGCTCGCAGCGACCCGCGTTCGGTGCTCATCGACGGCGCTCGATCGCCCGGATCAGCTCGTGCACCGTGGTGTCGGCGGCGAGCCGGTGGTCGAGGACGACGTTGATCGCGCCCCGCAACAGCGCGTAGGGCTCCCACCCGCTCGGCGCGATGGTGCGCGGTGCGCGGCGGGCGATGCCGTCGGCGATCGTCCGGGCCGCATGCTGCGCGGTGATCCGCACATTGAGCGGCCACGGCAGCATCCCGTCGAGCTCTTTGCCCAGGTCGTCGGTGTCGAGCATGTCGTGGGTCATCGCGGTGTCGACGATGCCGAAGTACGCGACGCCGGCGCTGGCCCCGCTCGCGGCCAGTTCCACGCGCAGCGCCCGCCCCAGCTGTTCGACCGCGGCCTTGCTCACCATGTACGGCGAGCCACCCATCCCCGGTGCGAACGCCGCGCACGACGACACCACCACGACGTGTCCGCGCGCGGACACGATGTGGTCCAGGGCCGGGTGCACGGTGTTGAACACGCCGGTGAGGTTGATCCCGATCACCCGGTCGAAGTCCGCCGGGTCCATCGTGCGCACGGTGGCGGGCACGGGCGTCACGCCCGCGTTGGCGACCACCACGTCGAGGGTGCCGAATCGGTGTACCACCTCGTCGACCGCCGCTGTCATCTGCGCCCGGTCGGCGACATCGGCGCCGATGCCGTGGGCGTCCAACCCCACCTCGTCGGCGGCCCGGCGGGCCGCGTCCGCGTCGATATCGACCACCACGACTCGCGCGCCACGGTGGGACAGGATCGCCGCCAGCTCACGGCCGATGCCCTGGGCCGCCCCGGTGATCAGGACGACCTTGCCCGCGATGTCGTAGGAGCGCGTAAACCAGGAGGCCGGCCCGAGATCGGGCAGGTTCATCATGCCGACACCTCATAGGACTCGATGTCGAATCGTCGGGTGCGGCGGCGGTATTCGAAGCTCCAGTTCGGGTACAGCCCGGCGTTGCCGCCCTCGGCGGTGGTGTAGTAGCTCTCGCAGCCGCCGGTGAGCCACACGGTCTCGGCGCTGCGCCTGCCCATCTCCTCGACGAAGTCGCGCTGGACCTGTGGCCGCACCTCGATGCGGGTTTCGCCGCGGGCGCGCAGCGTGCTCAGCGCGTCGACGATGTAGGCGATCTGCGACTCGATCATGAACACCGCCGACTGGTTGCCCGCAGCACCGAACGGACCGAGGGTGCAGAAGAAGTTCGGGAACCCGGCCACCGCGGCACCGAGATAGGTCTGGGGCCGCTGCCGGAAGAGCTCGGCGATCGAGCGGCCGTCGTGGCCGACGATGCGATCGAACACGCTCGGCGTCGAGGTGAATCCGGTGCCGTAGATGATGGTGTCCACGGGGATCTCGACCCCGGCGCGGGTCACGATGGAGCGTGCGCGCACCTCGGCGATGCCGTCGGTGACGACGTCGACGTTGTCCTTGTCGAGGGCGGGGAGATAGGCGTCGGAGAAGATGGCTCGCTTGCAGCCGATCATGTAGTCCGGCGTCACCTTCGCACGCAGCTTCGGGTCGCGGATCTGGCGGCGCAGCTGGATCCGGCCCAGCAGTTCGAAGGGATGACGGAAACGGTTGTCGACGAAGCCGACCAGCCCGAAACCCTCGATCAGCGAATACCAGGTGCCACGAACAGCTTTCTGCGCCAGTGGGATCTGGCGTAGCAACCGACGCTCGAGTCCGATCGTCGGGCGGTCCATCCGTGGCACGATCCACGGCGCCGACCGCTGGAACACCGTCAGCGCGGCGACCTTCGGCTGGATCTCCGGTACGAACTGGACCGCGGAGGCGCCGGTGCCGATCACCGCGACGCGCTTGCCGGTCAGATCGTGGTCGTGGTCCCAGTGCAGGGAATGGAAGGCCGTGCCTTCGAAGGTCTCGAGACCGGGCAGCGACGGGTACTTCGCCTCGGCGAAAATGCCTGCGGCGGAAAGGAAGTAGTCCGCGGTGAGCTCGCCGCGCGAGGTCTCGATGCGCCACAGCGACTGCGCGTCGTCCCAGCGCGCGTCCAGGAGTTCGGTGCCGAGCCGCACGTGCCGGATCACGTCGTTGGACTCGGCGACAGTGCGCAGGTAGTCGAGGATCTCGGGCTGCTTGCCGTAGGTGCGCGACCACTCCGGATTGGGCGCGAACGAGTAGCTGTAGAGCTGGGAGGGGACATCGCAGGCGCAGCCGGGGTAAGTGTTGGCCTGCCAGGTGCCGCCGAGGTCGTCGGCGCGTTCCAGCACGACGATGTCGTCGAAGCCGGCTTCACGGAGTTTGATCGTCAGCCCGATCCCGCCGAAGCCGGCGCCGAGCACGACGATGTGCGTGTGTTCTGCGGGCATGGGTCAGCCGATCCTTCCGTGCAGCACCGACACCAGGCGATCGACGACGGTGTCGATCCGGGCGCTGCGGGTGAATGTCGTGAGCGCCAGCGGCGAGGCGAACCGTTGCCGCGTAGTCGCTTTGGCGTAGGTGAACTCGCGCAGACCGTCGGGCCCGTGCACCCGGCCGAAGCCGGACGCGCCGACCCCGCCCAGCGGCAGCGCCGGGATGGTGGCGTGCGCGACGAACGCGTTGATCGAGGTGGCGCCCGCGTCGATCCGGTCGGCGATGGCGTCGCCGTCGCGGCGGGCGAACACGGTGGCACCCAGGCCGTACTCGGAGTCGTTGACCCGCTCGATCGCCTCGTCCATGGACGCGACCCGGGTGACGACGAGCGTCGGGCCGAAGGTCTCCTCGGTGACCGCCGCCGCGTCGTGCGGCACGTCGACCAGGATGGTCGGCTGCACGAACTGGCCGTCGATGGCATCGACTCCGCCCAGCAGCGCCCGGCCGCCGCGCGCGAGAGCGTCCTCGATGTGCCGGTGGATGATGGCCAGCTGCTTGGGCATGGTGATCGGGCCGATCTTCGCCGTTCCCGGCCCGGCCCGCAGGTCACGGGCCCGATCGAGCAGTTCGGTGAGGAACGTGTCGTAGACGTCGGTGTGGACGTACACCCGTTCCACCCCGAGGCAGGTCTGCCCGGCATTGGCCATGCCGCCCCACAGCGCGGCGTCGGCGGCGGCGCCGAGGTCGGCGTCGGCATCGACGACGAGTGCGTCCTTGCCACCGCACTCCATGAGCACCGGGGTGAGCCGCTGCGCGCAGGCGGCCATCACGCGCTTGCCGGTCTCGGTGGAACCGGTGAACCCGATCTTGCCGACCCGGCTGCGGCACAGCGCCGCGCCGGTCTCGCCGCCGCCGGTGATCACTTGCAGAACCGGCTGTTCGGGGACCGCGCGGGCGAACGCCTCGGCGAGCCAGAGGCCCACTCCCGGGGTGTACTCACTGGGTTTGAACACCACCGCGTTGCCCGCGGCCAAGGCGAACGAGATCGAGCCGAGCGGAGTGAACACCGGATAGTTCCACGGGCCGATCACCCCGACCACGCCGAAGGGGCGGTACTCGACCCGGCAGGACTGGTTGACCGTCAACAGACTCGGCGCGACAGATCGTGGGCCGAGCACGTCTTTCGCGTTGTGCGCGGCCCATTTCAGGTGTTCGAGCGCCATCACGATCTCGAGTGCGGCGTCGGAGTGCGGCTTGCCCATTTCCTGGCTCATGAGCCGAGCGAGTTCGTCACGGCCGCGGGTGATCTCGGTGCGCCAGCGATCGAGGCGACGGGCGCGTTCGTCGAAACCGACGGTGCGCCACCAGGTCGCGGCACCGTGGGCGCGTTCGACGGCGGCCTCGACGGCGCTCGCGTCGTGGCTGGGATAGGAACCGACCAGGGCGCCGGTCGCGGGGCTGTGGACGTCGAAGCTGAGTGAGGTGGTCACGGGAGGCGTGCCTTTCGCGGTCAGAGGTCCAGCGTGAGTGCGCCACCGGCGGAACGGGACACGCAGGTGAGGAGATGGTCGGCGCGCTCGCCCGGGGGGAGCAGTCGGTCGCGGTGATCGATCGAGCCCGCGAGGACCTTGGTCTTGCAGCTGCCGCAGAACCCCTGTCGGCAGGAGTAGACGACGTCGGGGCGCACCCGGCGGATCGCGTCGAGCGCGGTTTCGGTGCTCTCGACGCGCACGGTCCGCCCGCTGCGCGCGAGGGTGATGTCGAATTCTTCGCCGTCGGTCACCGGTCGCGCCGAGAACAGTTCGGTGTGGAGCGAGGCGGAGGGATTCAGCGCGAACAGGCTGCGCTGGGCGGCGTCGAGCACCGGGGGAGGACCGCACACGTAGACCGCCGCGCCGGGGGCGGCGGTGGCCAGCAGCGCGGGCAGATCGGGTGTGCCGAACTCGTCGTCGGGGCGCACCTGGGCGCCTGCCGGGAGCTCGGCCAGGAACGGCATGGTCTCGCGCGAACGGCCCAGATAGACCAGTCGCCCTCGGGAACCGGCCGCCCGAGCCATGGGCAGGATCGGGGTGATCCCGATGCCCGCGGCGATGAACAGATACGACGGCGCGGTCTCGACGAAGGTGAAGGCGTTGCGCGGACCGCGGATGCGCAACATGTCACCGGCGCGCAGGGTGTGCATCTCCTGAGATCCGCCGCCGCCGTTGTCTATGCGGCGCACCGCGATCCGGTAGCGATGCCGGTCGCGCGGATCACCGCACAGGGAATACTGGCGCTGGCGACCCGAGGCGAGGAAGACATCGATGTGGCACCCCGGCCGCCACGACGGCAGGTACCCGCCTTCGGCGCCCGCCAGGGTCAGACTCACCACGTCGGCGGCCTCGGCGTGCACCGCTTCCACCCGGACGTCGAGATCGAAGCCGTTGTGCCGCACCGGATGCGGTGGCGACAACGCGGGCTGGGTGAAAACCTTCTTGTAGATGTCGACGGCGGCACCGATGGCCCGCAGACTCGGCGTCGCGACACCCGCGGGAGGGTTCACGCGCGAGCCGCCGGCGAATGCGCCAGGTACCGCAGGGCGTTGTCCATCGAACCCAGCTGGGAGGGATGGAAACTCGGCCGCAGGTAGCGCGGCATCTCGGTGACGAAGGTGGTGAAACTCGGAATCACCCCGCGCACGGTGGCGCTGACGAACTGCCTGGCCCACGAGCGGCCCTTGTCCTCGCTCGGATCCTGGCGATACAGGTACGCGGTCGAGATGACGAACAGCGGCAGCAGGGTGCCGCTGGCGAGCAATCCGGTACGCAGCCGCCGGGCGTAGCCGCCGTCGACGTGCATGTAGGCGTCGAACACCACGCTGCGGTGCTCGACCTCCTCGGCGCCGTGCCAGCGCACCAAGTCGAGCATGGTCGGGTCCATCCCGAGCTCGGCCAGCACGTCCGATTCCAGCAGCCATTCGCCGATGACCGCGGTGAAATGTTCCATCCCGGCGAACAGGCCGAGGCGTTCTTTGAGCCATTGCTCCTTGGCGCGCCCGGTGAGTCCCTGATCGCCCAGGATCCGGTCGACCAGCCAGGCGATCTTGGCGACATAGGACTCGACATCGAGGCCGATCGACTGCAGATGCCGTCGGGCGCCTTCGTGGCTGCTGGCGTGCATCGATTCCTGGCCGATGAACCCGGTGACCTCCTCCCGCAGCCGCTCGTCCTGGATATAGGGCAGGGCCTCGGCCAGGCAGGTGGCCATCGCCCGTTCGCCTTCGGGGAGGACGAGATGCATCACATTGGTGACATGTGTCGCGAGTACTTCGCCCGGGATGTAGTGCAGGGGCACCGACGAGAAGTCGAAGTGCACATCCCGCGCGTGAATTGCGTGCGCTTGTTCCTGATAGGAGCGCGCCGTTGCACCGTTATCAGCCATAAACGGAACCGTACAGTGCAACAAATAGTATCGCAATGTTGCAGACGGATCCGATCTGCGGTTGTGATCGGGACCCGCCGCGCCTGATACCGTCGAAGCGTGCTCTCCACCGCCGCGACCTCGGGAAATTCGCCCACCGCCGACTCCGTCGAAGAACGAATTCTCGATGCCGCCCTCGTGCAGTTCGAGCGGGTGGGCGTGCGCAAGACGACGATCGAGGACATCGCCAAAGCCGCCGACGTCGACCGCGCCACCGTCTACCGGCGGATCGGTTCGCGCGACGACGTGGTGCGCGCGGCCTTCGAACGGGAGGTGCGCCGGCTGCTCGTCGACCTGGGTGAGATCCCGGCGCGCCACGACACCTTCGACGACATCGTCGTCGACGTGTTCACCACCGTGATCACGCGTTGGCGAGCGCACCCGCTGGTCGAGCGGCTTCTCACGCTGGAGGCCGACCGCCTGCTGCCCCAGCTCACCGTCGACGGGGCGTCGTTCTTCCTGCTCTCGGTCGCGGCGTCCACCGAGATCCTCCGAAAGGTGCTCGAGGACAGCCGATTCCCCGACATTCCCGACCTGAGGGCTCGGGTCGAAGTGGCCTGCCGGGTGGTGCACTCGCTGATCCTGCAGCCGGTGGGCACCATCGACACCGGCTCGGAGCAGGCATTGGCGGCATTCGCCCGCACGTATGTGGTCCCGATTCTGGTGGCCGGGTCCTAGGCGCGGGGAAGCGTGCGATCGGGTTCTCGTTGACCCGGTAGGCGTCCACGTAGCTGGTTTCCTGGTCTGCGCTACTTTGTTGGCAGCCCGTCAATAGAGCCGGTCCGGCATTGACAAACACCGGGCCGGGCTGCGAAGGTACCAATTACTTGGACATCCAACTATTGGAAACCCTCCAACTGCGCACACCGCGCGACCGACATCAACGGAGTAGGACTGGCATGGTTCGCGAACTCACGCACTTCATCGGCGGCAAGCACGTCACCGGCACTTCCGGCGCCTTCGGCGACGTCTTCGACCCGAACCTCGGGCAGGTACAGGCCAGGGTTCCGCTGGCCAGCGCCGCCGAGGTGAGCGCGGTGATCGACAACGCGGCCGCGGCTCAGCCGGTGTGGGCGGCGTTCAACGCGCAGAAGCGCGCTAGGGTGCTGATGAAGTTCGTGAACCTGGTCAACGACGAGATCGACAGCCTGGCCGCCCTGCTCTCGTCTGAGCACGGCAAGACCATCGCCGACGCCAAGGGCGACATCCAGCGCGGCCTCGAGGTCATCGAGTTCGCCATCGGCATCCCGCACCTGCTCAAGGGCGAGTACAGCGACAGCGCGGGCACCGGCATCGACGTGTACTCGATGCGTCAGCCGCTGGGCGTCGTCGCCGGCATCACGCCGTTCAACTTCCCGGCGATGATCCCGCTGTGGAAGGCAGGTCCGGCGCTGGCCTGCGGCAACGCCTTCGTGCTCAAGCCGTCGGAGCGTGATCCGTCGGTGCCGCTGCGACTGGCCGAGCTGTTCCTCGAGGCCGGTCTGCCGCCGGGGGTGTTCAACGTGGTCAACGGTGGCAAGGAAGCCGTCGACACGATCTTGGGCGACAAGCGGATCAAGGCGGTCGGTTTCGTCGGTTCGACCCCGATCGCCCAGTACATCTACGAGACCGCGACCGCCAACGGCAAGCGGGCGCAGTGTTTCGGTGGGGCCAAGAACCATGCCGTCGTGATGCCCGATGCCGACCTCGACGATGTCGCCGATCAGCTGATCGGTGCGGCGTACGGGTCCGCGGGTGAGCGTTGTATGGCGCTGTCGGTGGCGGTGCCGGTGGGGCAGGAGACCGCTGATCGGCTGGTCGCGAAGCTGACCGAGCGGGTGCACAAGCTCAATGTCGGCCGTTCCGACGACGCGGGCGCCGATTTCGGTCCGCTGGTCGGACTCGATGGCGTGAACCGGGTCAACGACTACGTCCAGATCGGTGTCGACGAGGGTGCCGACCTGGTGGTCGACGGCCGCGGCCTGAGCGTCGAGGGTGCCGAGACAGGCTTCTTCGTCGGCGCGAGCCTGTTCGACAATGTCACTGCCGACATGCGGATCTACAAGGAAGAGATCTTCGGCCCGGTGCTCACCGTGGTGCGCGCGGGTGACTACGAGGAAGCGCTGAAGCTGGTCGACGAGCACGAATACGGCAACGGTGTCGCGATCTTCACCCGTGACGGTGACACCGCGCGCGATTTCTCCGCTCGTGTGCAGGTCGGCATGGTCGGTGTGAATGTGCCGATTCCGGTGCCGATCGCCTACTTCACCTTCGGTGGCTGGAAGGGCTCGGGCTTCGGCGATCTCAACCAGCACGGCCCGGATTCGATCCGGTTCTACACCAAGACCAAGACGGTGACCCAGCGTTGGCCTGCCGGGCTCAAGGAGTCCAACGCGTTCGTCATCCCGACGATGGACTGAGGCGGCGATGTTCACCCTCGATGAGGACGAGCGCGCGATCGGCGAGACCGCGCGCCAGTTCGCCGACGAGTTCCTGGCGCCCAACGCGCTGGATTGGGATGAGCGCAAACACTTCCCGGTCGACGTGCTGCACAAGGCGGGCCCGCTCGGGCTCGGCGGCATCTCGGTGCGCGCCGATGTCGGCGGCTCCGAACTGCGCAGGCTCGACGCGGTGCGGATCTTCGAACAGCTCTCGACCGGGTGCCCCTCGGTCGCGGCGTACATCTCGATCCACAACATGGCGACCTGGATGATCGACGCCTACGGCACCGAGCAGCAGCGCCACCGGTGGGTGCCGGGAATGGCCGCGCTGGAGCTGCTCGGCAGTTACGCGCTCACCGAACCGGGCGTCGGATCCGACGCGGCGGCCTTGAGCACCAAGGCCGTTCGCGACGGCGAGGACTACATCCTGTCCGGCGCCAAGCAATTCATCTCCGGCGCCGGCGCCAACGACGTGTACGTGATGATGGTGCGAACCGGCGGGGACGGCCCGCGCGGCATTTCGGCGCTGATCGTCCCGGCCGACACACCGGGTCTGACGGTGGGACCGAACGAACGGAAGATGGGCTGGAACGCGCAGCCGACCCGGCAGGTGATCCTCGACGGTGCCAGGGTGCCGGTCGCCAACCGCCTCGGCGAGGAGGGCGGCGGCTTCTCGATCGCGATGAACGGCCTCAACGGCGGTCGGCTCAATATCGCCGCCTGCTCGATCGGCGGCGCGCAGGCCGCGCTCGACAAGACGGTCCGCTACCTCACCGAACGTCACGCCTTCGGAAAACCCTTGGTGCGCAACGAGGCATTACAGTTCGAGCTGGCCGATATGGCCACCGAACTGGAGGCGGCGCGGACGCTGCTGTGGCGGGCCGCGGCCGCGCTCGACGCGGACGCGCCGGACAAGGTGTCGCTGTGCGCGATGGCGAAGCGATTCGCCACCGACACCGGTTTCGACGTGGCCAACAAGGCGCTGCAATTGCACGGTGGTTACGGCTACCTGCACGAATACGGCCTGGAGAAGATCGTGCGTGACCTGCGGGTGCACCAGATCCTCGAGGGCACCAACGAAATCATGCGGGTGGTTGTCGCCCGCTCGCTGATCGGAGCAGCATGACCGACGAACCCGAGGTGCTGATCGCCGTCCGTGACGGTCTCGGCGTGATCACCCTGAACCGGCCCAAGGCCATCAACGCGCTCAATCACGCGATGACACTGGCCATCACCGACGCGCTGCGCTCCTGGGCCGGCGACGACGCGGTGCGCGCCGTCGTGGTCACCGGCGCGGGGGAGCGTGGGCTGTGCGCGGGCGGTGACATCGTCGCCATCCATGCCGACGCGAAAGGCGGGACGGCGGGCGCCGATTCGCCCACCGGGCGGTTCTGGCGCGACGAGTACCACCTCAACGCACTGATCGGCAGCTATCCCAAGCCGTATGTGGTGGTCATGGACGGCATCGTGATGGGCGGTGGGGTCGGCCTGGCCGGGCACGGCAGCCACCGCATCGTCACCGAACGGTCCAAGATCGGGATGCCCGAGGTCGGTATCGGTTTCGTCCCCGATGTCGGCGGCACCTACCTGCTCTCACGGGCACCCGGCGAGCTCGGCACCCACGTGGCGCTGACCACCGCGCGGATGACCGCGGGCGACGCGATCGCGGCCGGATTCGCCGACTATTACGTGCCCTCCGACGCGCTACCCGAGCTGCTCGACGCGCTGGGCACCGTGGGCGTCGACGCGGCGATCGCGAAGTTCGCCGAGTCCGCCCCGGCCTCGGATCTGCTCGCACAGCAGCGCTGGATCGACGCTTGCTACAGCGCGGACACCGTCGAGGAGATCGCGGCCCGGCTGCAGGCCGACGAAGCGCCCGAGGCCGCCGAGGCAGCCGCTGCTCTGCTCGCGAAATCCCCTGTCGCACTGAAGGTCACGCTGCGGGCCTTGCGTGCCGCGCAGGACCTGCCGAGCCTCGAGGCGGTGCTGGACCAGGAATACCGGGTCTCGGTCGCCTCGCTCGGCTCGCACGATCTGGTCGAGGGCATCCGCGCCCAGGTGATCGACAAGGACCGCAATCCCCAGTGGCGGCCCGCGACCCTCGCCGAGGTGACCGACGAGCAGGTGGCGGCGTACTTCGCCGGTCTGGGTGCGGCGGAACTGGGTTCGACGACAGCGGAGGCACAGCGATGACGAAGACGATCGGTTTCCTCGGGCTCGGCCACATGGGCGGCCCGATGGCGGCGAATCTGGTGCGGGCGGGCTACGACGTGCTCGCCTACGACCCGGTCCCCGCCGCGCAGGACCAAGCGCGTGCCGACGGCGCGACGGTGGTGGCCACCGCCGCCGAGGCCGCCGCCGACCGTGACGTGGTGATCACCATGCTGCCCAACGGCAAACTCGTCCTCGACGTGTATGCCGAGCTGCTGCCCGCCGCCGCGCCGGGAACCCTGTTCCTGGACTGTTCCACCATCGATGTCGCCGATGCGAAAGCCGCTGCGGCGCAAGCTGTGACGGCCGGTCATCGACCGCTGGACGCGCCGGTCTCCGGTGGGGTGGCCGGTGCCACCGCGGGCACCCTCACCTTCATGGTCGGCGGCGCGGCCGCCGACTTCGCCGACGCGAGCGATGTGCTCGCGGTGATGGGCGGCAAGGTGGTGCACTGCGGTGACTCCGGCGTCGGTCAGGCCGCCAAGATCTGCAACAACATGCTGCTCGGGATCTCCATGATCGGCCTGTCGGAAGCGCTGGTGCTCGGTGAGCGGCTCGGCCTGAGCCACCAGTCGTTCTTCGACGTGGTCTCCACCGCATCCGGTCAGAGCTGGGCGCTGACCAGTTACTGCCCGGTGCCCGGCCCGGTCCCCACCAGCCCGGCCAACAACGACTACCAGCCCGGCTTCGCCACCGCGCTGATGTCGAAGGACCTCACCCTGGCCGCGAACGCGTTGCAGGCCAACGGGATCGACGGTCAGCTCGGCGAACTCGCGGCCGCGATCTACGCGCGGTTCAACCAGACCGACGCCGGGCGCGACTTCTCTGCCATCGTCACCGACATCCGGGACCGTTCCGCGGAGGCCGACCGATGACCGAGGCTGACAGCTAGGTGCGAACCGACACTGCGCCGCTCGGTCTGCGGGGGCCCGCCGCGCGGGCCCGCCGCAGACAGGCGGTGTTGGCCGCCGCGCAAGACGTGTTCGTCACGCACGGCTATCACGGCGCCCGGATGGACGAGATCAGCGCGCGGTCCGGGATCAGCAAACCGGTGCTCTACGACCACTTCGCGGGCAAACTCGATCTGTATCTCGCTGTGCTGCAGCACAATCTGGACCGGATGGTCGACGGCGTCCGGGCCGCGGTCGCCCGCGACACCGATCCGCGGCGGCGGGTGCGCCGGGCGGTGATGTCCTACTTCGACTTCGTCGAACACGACGTCGGCGGGTATGTGCTGGTGTTCGAATCGCCGGTGCCCAGCGAACCGTCCGTCGAATGGCGGGTAAACACCGCGATGCGCGACTGCGCCGCCCTGGTGAGCGTCGAATTGCGCGCGGGTGGTGTGGACGAGGCCAGAGCCGAGATGCACGCCTGGGCGCTGGTCGGTATCAGCCGCCTCACGGCCGGTCACTGGCTGGAGGCCGGGCGGCCGATCTCGAAAAGCGACGCGGTCGACACCGCGGCCGCCCTGTGCTGGAACGGATTATCGACAGTCGATCGACAACAGGAAGAACAAGAACAGTCATGGCTCAGGCTTTCGCATTGACCGAATCCGACGACACGTTCCTCGCGAGCGCGGCGAACCGCTACGTCCACATCATCGACATTCCCGCGCCGCCGTCGGCGGTGTGGGCGGCCCTGACCGCCGACGACGCCCTGGTGTCGTGGTCCGGGCTGGTCACCGGCATGCGGTGGACCACACCGCGCCCGTTCGGCGTCGGCACCTGCCGTGTCGTCACCCTCGGGCGCATCGCCGCGCTGACCGAACGCTTCTACCGCTGGGACGACCAGCGGCGCATGACCTTTACCGTCGACTTCGCCTCGATCCCCGGCCTGCGCCGCTTCGCCGAGGACATCGAGCTGACGCCGACCGCCACGGGAACCCGGCTGACGTGGACCTTCGCCGTGGAGGGCAAGCCCGCACTGCAACTGCTGCTGCGCTCGACGAGCGCGGTGACCGAGCGGATCACCGGCTCCATCGCCAAGGGCATCGCGGGCAGTGTCGCCGCGACAGCACCGAACAGCGGCCCTGCCGTCTGACGGTAGGTCGTCTGCGGCTCATCCCTTGAGCCGCAGCACCGCCAGCACCCTGCGATGGCGGGTATCCGACGGCGGCAGATCGAGTTTGGTGAAGATATTGCCGATGTGTTTCTCGACGGCCCGCTCGGTGACGGTGAGCGAGGTGGCGATGGCGTTGTTGGTGAGGCCCTGCGCCATCAGTTCGAGCACCTCCCGCTCGCGCGGGGTGAGCCGGGCGAGCGAATCCTGTTGCCGGGACGCACCCATCAGCTGACTCACCACCTCGGGATCGAGTGCGGTGCCGCCGGTGGCGACCCGGTGCAGCGCGTCGACGAAGTCACCGACGTCGGCGACGCGATCCTTGAGCAGGTAGCCGACGCCGCTGGCGCCGGCGGCGAGAAGCTCTGTGGCGTATCGGGTTTCGATCCACTGCGAGAACACGAGCACGCCGGTATCCGGATACTTCCTGCGCAGTTCGATGGCGGCCAGCAGACCCTCGTCGGTGAAGCTGGGCGGCATCCGCACATCCACCACCGCGACATCGGGCCGGTGGGCGTCGACGACCTCGCTCAGCGACGTCGCGTCGCCGACCATCGCCACCACCTCGTGTCCGCGTTCGGTGAGCAGCCCGGCCAGCCCGTCGCGCAGGATCGCGCTGTCCTCGGCGATCACCACCCGCAACGGTCCGTGCGCACCGCCCGCGGTCACTGCGGGCCCTCGTTCGGCAGGATCATGGTCACCACGGTAGGCCCACCGGCGGGACTGTCGACGGTGAGCGTGCCGTCGACAGCGAGAGCACGAGCGGCGAGCCCGGCCAGCCCACTGCCGGTGACGGTCTGCGTGCCGGGGCGGGGCGCACCGCCGATTCCGTTGTCCCGCACGGTGACCGCGATGGATCGCAGACTGTCGGGCAGCACCGACACCGCCACCCGGTTCGCGTGCGCGTGTTTGACCACATTGGTGAGTAGTTCGGCGACGGAGAAGTAGGCGATCGCCTCGATGGCCGGGCTCGGTCGCCGCAGGATCTGCACACGCAGGTCGACCGGCACCGCGCAGCGGGCGGTGAGCGTCTCCAGGGCCGGGCCGAGGCCGAGTTCGAGCGCGGGTGGATGGATGCCACGCACCAGTTCGCGCAGTTCGGTGAGCGCCTCCTTGGAGTTGGCGCGCGCCTCGGCGATGAGGTCACGGGCGTCGCCGCCCGCGGCCAGGCGTTCTTCGGCCCTGCCCAACGCCATGGCGATGGTGACCAGCCGCGCCTGCGTGCCGTCGTGCAGGTCGCGCTCGACCCGGCTCAAGGTGGTGGTCGCGTCGTCCACCGCGGCGCGTCTGCTGGCCCGCAATTGCGCCAGTTGCCGGTCGCGCGGTGTCGCCGCCAACAGGTGCACGATCAGCATCCGATGCACCCAGCAGAGTGCCCGGATCAGCCACGGCAGCGCGAAGCACAGCAGGATGCCGATCCCGGACATTGCGAGCGCCCGCGGCCAGGTATCGATGTAGAACGTTCCGAACTGCGCGAGACTGTGGTGTTCCACGCCGTTGTCGTCTACCTGCACCGGATCGAGCAGCGCCCACGGAATGGGCGAGACAGCCGTGAACCCGACCATCGCGATCATCACGAGGACGACCCAGCCCACCGCGACACCGAGCACCGACTGCGCGAGCAGGAACAACACCGCCCGCCAGCTCGGCCGATCGGTGAACGCACTCTTCAGGAAGCCGAAAAAGCCGCTCGACCTGGTGAAATCCGGTGGTGATTCGACGTGGGCGCCGAGCAGCCCGCGCCCGAGGAACCGGTATATCCGGCCCCAGACGCGCCCGCCGAGCAGCACCCCCGCCAGCACCGGAATACCGATCAGCACGATCGACGCGTACAGCCCGCCGCCGAACCCGAAGAACAGGTAGCACACGGCCGCACAGCCCAGCACGAACGACAGGACCAGATAAGTGAGCTCCTTCCACGTCCTGGCCTCGAACGGTGCGCGCAGGATCGCACCCAGCGGGCCCCTCCGGCGCTGCGGTGTCTCCTGCCTGGCATCGAGCGCCACGGTGGGTTCGCCGGCGATGTCGACCACGAGTGTCTGCTCGGCTGGTGTCTCGGTCATGACTCCATGGTTGTCGTCGCGGGCCGGAAATACGATCGAGCTGTCCACCGAGTCGATGGTGTAGCGAGCTACACCATCGCGCGTTCGAGGGTGAACGACCGCTGGCCGGATTGTTCGCGTCCGTGTTTGAATGCGGCGCAACCACATTCGCAGCCGGAGGAGGGCGTTATGGGCCAGGATGTCGACTTTCCGGGGCTGGCGGATGGGGTGAGGTCTCGTTTCGTCGACGACGTCAACGGGTTGCGCGTGCACCTTCTCGAAGCCGGCCACAGCCGTTCCGGTCGTCCGCTGGTGGTGCTGCTGCACGGTTTCCCCGAACTGGCGTACTCGTGGCGCAAGGTCTTGGCGCCGCTGGCCGACGCCGGATTTCACGTGGTCGCCCCTGATCAACGCGGCTACGGCCGAACTACGGGCAGCGATGTCGCCGACCTGGCGTCC
Source organism: Nocardia sp. NPDC055002 (assembly GCF_053608825.1). Taxonomy (NCBI): domain Bacteria; kingdom Bacillati; phylum Actinomycetota; class Actinomycetes; order Mycobacteriales; family Nocardiaceae; genus Nocardia; species Nocardia sp. NPDC055002. Next base: position 1,127,695 of record NZ_JBSGWE010000001.1, on the reverse strand, counting down.
TTCCGAACCGGCAACCTGGCCCGCGACGCGCTGAGTCTCGTCGGCGCACTCGGCTATGACCGGGCGCATCTGGTCGGGCACGACTTCGGCTCTGTTGTCGCCGGATGGGCCACGCTCGGCGGCGAACAAGTCATCAGCTCGTTGACGATGATGAGCGCGCCGTTCGCCGGTGCGGGAATACCCAAGTCCTCGACCGAACTCGACGACGCCCTGCGCGCGCTGTCGCCACCGCGCAGGCACTATCAGCACTATTTCGCGGGAACCTCGAGCGCCGCAGACATCTTGCACGCCCCGCAAGGGATCGCCGACTTTCTGCGGGCGTACTTCCACATGAAGAGCGCCGACTGGCCGGGCAACGCGGACGCCGGAGAACTCCCGGGACCGACTGCGGCCGATTTGGCACTCCTGCCGCGGTACTACGTCATGGACGCGGGCGTCGGCATGCCGGAAACAGTAGCGCCGCACTTACCTTCACCACAGGAGCGGGCCGACTGTGCCTGGCTCACCGACGAAGAACTGAATTTCTACGCTCGCGAATTCGGTCGCACAGAATTCCAGGGCCCACTCAACTGGTACAAAGCTCTCACCCTGCCGATCACAGAAACCCCAACCGTCCCGCGAATCGAAGTGCCCACTCAATTCATTGCCGGCCGATGCGATTGGGGTATCTGGCAATCGCCCGGCGCATTACGCACCATGGCGGAAGACGTCTGCGCGCAGTTCACCGGTACCTATTTGGTACCCGACGCCGGGCACTGGGTCCAACAGGAGCAACCCATCGCCGTCATCGAACAGATCTCTAGATTCCTCGACGAAAACTAAGCCGGACGACGCTGACTCCCTCGTCGGTCTCGCATCGCCCGGGTTTCGAGCACGTCGACCTCGACGTCGATGTGTGCTTGGTCGGTGTCGATCTCTGTTTCGGATGTTCCTGCGCGGGTAGCGCGAAGGGAGACCACGATCAGAAAGGCTGTTGTGATGCCGAAGATCGCCGAATCCGGGTGGGCTAGGAGCTCGGAGTTGTCGACTGTCTCGCGGCGTTGCTGATGGCCGACGATGTCGAAAGGCGGGGGTCCGACGACGGGGAATACCGGCGGGCCGCGCTCTACGTCGTCTGTGTGGTGGGTGTCGCGGCTCTTGTCTTCGCCGCCGTGAACGTGTGGGCGGCCAATCGGGGTGCGTGCGCGGACGCGCAGACACACCTGTGTGACACCCCGTCCGAATCGGCCATCGTGATCGGCCCCTCGGCAGTTGTGCTGCTCGGCGGTATCGGCGCGTTCATCCGGACCTACCAGCGGTGGCGCGCGGGCAACTCGTGGCGGACATGGCAGGGCGCGGGCTGGTTTCTGTTCATTCTGATGACGGCCTACCTGGCTATCGGGGCCGGCACGATCGCGGCGTAGCTCTGTCGGTGCATTCAGGGCTGCGGCAGTCGCGACGATGTTCGGCCGCCGATCCGGCTTCTTGCCGTCGGAGACTGACGAGGTCGTGGTATTCCGCCCATGATTTCGGTCCACCATGACTGCAACGGACTGGGTTCGGGCCAGAGGACGCATGGTGCTTCAGGTTCCGATTCGGGCAGGGGATCAACGAAGTCGAGTGCGAGATGGTCGGAATAGCGCATAACAACTTCCTCGGTCTTTCTGGAACTGTGCTTTCGCCGACGCTGCGGGATTGTGGCCGGTGATCCGGTTGGACTACTACACCCGAGCGGGATTCCCTCGGCACCGGCAGGATTCACGGTGTCCCGGCTGTTCCTGCGTTATCAAGAGCGGCTGGTAATACCCATTTGAGCACGCGAGTAGTCGGCTGTCAGGCGTTGTGACCGTCCTGTTGTAAATGCCCATGGAACTCAGAACTGGGTGAATACTGGGGTGACCACTTCGGTGGAGGAGGCGGCGCGTTCTCGAGTCACCACCGCAAGCTGCGTTCTCGGCTCGGCGATGGACCGTATTCGGAGCGCTGAGACAGGAGGGTCTGGTGATGGACGACTCTTCCTGGAATCAGCGCGTTCGTGGCGAGACCGAGATCCAGCGGCTCGACCGCAACTGGGCATCACTGCTGCAGGAATTGCGCGTGGTGCAGACCGGCGTTCAGCTGCTCACCGGGTTTCTGATGGTGCTGCCGTTCCAGCCTCGATTCGAATCGTTGAGCACGTCGATGCGGGTGCTGTACCTGGTCGTTCTCACCGCCTCGATCTGCGCGACCGCGCTGCTGGTGGCGCCCGTGGCCGCGCATCGGCTGCTGTTTCGCCGGCATCAGCTCGCGTGGCTGGTCTCGGCGTCGAATCAACTCGCGCTCACCGGGGTGATACTGCTCGGCGTTGCACTCGTCGGAGTGGCGGTGCTGCTCTTCGATGTCGTGGCGGGCCCTGTCGCGGCGGCGGTAGCGGGGGTGGTGTTCGGTGCGCTGTTCATCGGGACCTGGCTGGTTCGACCCTGGTTCGCACGTCGCCGACCAGCCCAGGACGCCTTCGACGACCAGCAGCCCGGTGCCGAACGACCCGACCCGCCCGAACACTGACTTCTCGGCCGACGCAGTGGTTGGCGGTTGCCGGGGCCGTCGTGTGGGACAGCGCCCGAACGGGACGCGCTGGCCCCGGCAACCGCCCGCCCGCCGGTCAGGAGGTCGGCCATCCTGTTCCCGGCGGCGGTCTGTGGTTCGATCTACAACCGCGCGATACCCGGGCGAATCAGGTCGAAACAGGACCGCTGATTCTCGACGTCTCGATTCAGTTCTGCTTCAGACTGCCCACGGCGAGCGATCCGTTCGCCAAGGGCTCCCGCTTCTCCACGGCGCGGACATAACTGTCGGGGTCCTTGTCGACCGGGCGCACACGGCGTAGTGGCGCGCCTCGTAGGTGGCGAAAGTGACAGCCAGCCGGTGGCGTTGCGATACCGGGGCCAACCGGCGGAATTCGGTGAGGCCTTCGCGTTCTTCCTCTGCCATGTGGTCGCTGTTGGCGAGGTTGGCCGCCGCGACGGCGGCATACCAGTCATCGGTGCCCACGGGATGATGCGCGACATCGGCCACCGCGTCTCTGATCTCGTTGTGATCGTGGATGGCATCGAGCGTCTCGTCCTCCACCGCGCTCATGCGTCTGGCCGCGATACCCGTCTCGAGCAACGCGGGGTAGAAGATCTCCTCTTCGGCCTGCGCGTGTAGCTCGAGGAAGGCCGCAAGTCTGTCCCAGATCGATGACAGCGCACCGGTGTCGGTGCGATCGATCTGTTCCAAGATCGCGAACAGCCGCCGCTGCTCGTGGTGGTCATCAAGGATCAGCTGGGTAATGTCCACGATTCCTCCCTGATTGTCAGGTCAGCATGGATGGTCCGGGCAGCCGGCTACGTCGTCGGTAGCCGACGATAACGCACTGCCGCTGCCTTCCTGGTCAGCGCCGTTGTTGTCCTCGCGAGGCGGTGCGCGGCGCTGGCCAGTCCAGCGGGATACCCAGGATGGAGCCCACACCGCGGACCGCCGAGATCACCGCGCGCACCTCATCGATCCCCTGTCCGAAGGCTTCGGTGCGATCGTCGATCCGGAAGGGGCACAGAAACGTGTGCGTTCGATCGGGGTCTTGGCGGGGTCGTCCGAGCGTGATCACCACGGGACCCCCGGTGGTGTGCACGGCCTTGGCCGCCAGCGGAGGACCGAACTCGCGGGCCTTCGCGGCGGATAGGCCGCCTACCGGGAGGGGAGGGTCCACGGGTTCTCGCGAGCGGTCCGAGTCGTCGGGGCGGCCCGACGAGCCGACGAGCGTCGCGGCGTGCGAAATGTCGATCAACGCGGCATAGATGGCGGCCAGCCTATCCGGTCCGCGCGCTTCGCGAACGGGGCTGCCGACAACGCGATAAGTACACCGCCAACCCTGTGTTGCGTGGTCTTGGCGAGGATCGGCGACCTGTACACGCAGTGCACGGTGTCCGGCCTTCACGGTGCTCACGATGGCTATCTCGTCGAGTTCGGTGTTCACAGATCCTCCAAAGGTTGTGCGCAATCGCGACGGACTTCGCTGCGCGCAGACCCGCGGATGGGTGTTGCCGCCTATAGGCTGGATCGGTTCATCTCCGACGTACCACTTCCACGATGAGAAGGGGATACACGTTGTCGACTCACAGAATCGCGTCCGCCGTGGCGATCGGCGTCACCATCGCTTTCCTGGCGGCCGGAACAGCGGCCGCTGCGCCCCGATCACTTGCCCTGACACAGCTGCAACTCGGTGAGGGCGCCGCGATCACCCAGATGGGCCAACGCGCAGCCGAAGCCATCGGCGACAGCGACGAAGGCGGTAAGCCGGAGGGCGACGCCGACGGTAAGGGGAAGGGCAAAGGGAAAGGCAAGGGCCAGGGCAAAGGCAAAGGCAAAGGCAAAGCCGGAAGCCCGGGCGAGGCGGATCGATGACCGCGATCGGGTTGATCTTCACCGGAGTCGCTGTGCTGCTGCACGGCTATATCTTCGTGATGGAGTCGCTGCAGTGGACGTCGGCGCGGACGCGAGCGACCTTCGGAATATCCGCCGTGGAGGCCGAGGCCACCAAGGAAATGGCCTTCAACCAGGGGTTCTACAACCTCTTCCTGGCCGTCGTGGCGGCGATCGGCATGGGGTTCACCGCCTTCGGCGACAAGGGAATCGGGCTCGCGCTCGTGCTGGCCGGGGCCGGTTCGATGGTGGCTGCCGGCGTGGTGCTGCTCGCATCCTCACCGGACAAGGCGCGTCCGGCCCTGATCCAGCTGGTACCACCACTGATCGGTTGCGCCGCCTTGGTGATCGCCCGGCTCTGAGCGCGTCATCCACGACCCGATCTCGGCGCGCGGCTGTTTGGGACGCGGATTTCGAGGTAACACGACGATGCGGCCGCCGGCCGCGCGTGCGGGTCATCACATCGTCGGAGGAGGAGAAGTTCATGGATCCCCTGGACATCATCGCTCAGTGGCGTCGCGACATCGAGCTCGCCGATAGTGGCGGCGAGGAGGCCGCGATCCAGCGGTTGCGAGGCGAGTGGTCCGCGTCGGCAGGCCTCGACCCGCAGGACGCGCTGACCCTGACTCCCGAGAGCGACGAGTCCAGTCGGCGTACCAAAATTACCGACGACGATCGGACCTGATCGGCCCGGCGCAGCAGTTCGGCAACGCGCTGGACGATCAGTGCGGGAGCGGTGCGGTCGCTGGGCCCTCCAGCACCGCGCCGTCCGGTGCGAAGCGCGACCCGTGCAGCGGACAGTCCCAGGTCTTCTCGGCGTCGTTCCAGTTGAGGATTCCTCGCAGGTGTGTGCAGACCGCCGACACGGTGTGGGTCGCACCGGCGACGGTGCACAGCGCGGTCGGGTGCAGGCCGCGACGTTCCACCCTGCCCTCTCCCTCGGGCGGCGTCGTTCCCGCGTCGGTGCCGAGCAGGTGCAGCCATCCGGTCGACATGTGCCGTGCCACTGCGGTATTGGCCTGCACGCCCGCGACCAGTGACTTCACCGCACCGGAACGCCAGCCGTCGTAGGCTCGCGACCACGTGGGCTTCCGCTCGGTCAGCCGGCCGGCCAACACCAGTGCGGCGGCGACGCCGTTGGTCATGCCCCACTTGGCGAAACCGGTCGCGCACTGCACCTCGTCGGCACCGAGCTGTACCGCGCCGACATAGGGCAGTTCGGAGATCGGGTGGTAGTCCTGCGCGGACCAACGATCGAGGAGTTGCGCGCCGGGGAACCAGCGATTCGTCCAGTCCAGCAATTCCCGGGCGTGATCGGCCTCGGAATCGACGCGGCCGACGTCGTGGCCGCTACCACCGACCAGCAGGACATCGTCGGCCTCGGTGGGGCACCAGCGCAGCGAACGGATCGGCCGACCGGCGCTGATGAACATCTCTTGCGGAATCGGACCCGGAACCTGGAACGCGGCCAGGTAGGACCGCTGGGCCGTGAGTTGTGCCGCGAGGCCGAGACGGTCGAACACCGGTGATCCGGTCGCCACGACTGCGTTCGCCGCCGAGACCTCGCCCTGATCGGTGCCGATCACCACGCGACCTTCGCGTCGGCGAAGTCGCCGCGCGCGCGTCGATTCGAAGATCCTGCCGCCGCTCGCCTCGATGTCGGCCGCGAGCGCGGTGAGAACCGCGACCGGATCGACCTGCGCTTGCTCCCTGAGCCGGACACCGCCGCGCGTGGGGAAAGGGACGTCGAACTCGTCGATCAGCTCGGTGGGCAGTCCTACCGCGCGGGTGGCCTCGTACTCGGCGCGGACCGCCGCGAACTCGCCGGCATTCTGTGCGTAGGTGGCCGCGGGAACGCGCTGAGTCGCGATCTCGTGGTCGATACAGAAGTCGAGCAGCCAGTCGAAGCCCGCCTGATTCGCGGCCAGATACGTCGACAGAACGGCGATGCCGTGCCGGCGGGCGATCGCCTGCGCGCGGGTTCCCTGCAGCAGTGAGATCTTCGCGGTGGACGCGCCGGTTGTCACGGCGCCGATCTGGCGTGCCTCGAGGACGGCGACCTCGCGGCCCTGCTCGGCCAGGCGCAAGGCGGTGGTCAGTCCGACGATCCCGGCACCGATCACCACGGTGTCGACCTCGATGTCGCCGGCGAGCGGAAGCCGGGTCGGCGTCGGCGTACCTGCTAACCAAAACGATGTCATGCGGGCCGCATACCCCGATACGCCGAACGAAACGATGCAATTCGACAGCGATCGCGATACCCGGCACCAGGCGGACTGCCGCCAAGCCGCGGTGCGCCCAGTTCAGTGTCTGCCCTCGGCGAACTCCTCGACGATCTTGGCGCAGAAGGCGGGCAGGTCGGCGGGATTTCGGCTCGACACCAGACCGTTGTCGACGACGACTTCCTGGTCGACCACGGTGCCACCCGCGTTACGGATGTCGGTGCGCACGCTGGGGTAGGAGGTGAGGGTACGGCCGCGGACGGCGTCGGCTTCGACGAGAATCCACGGACCGTGGCAGATGACGCCGATCGGTTTGCCGGTGGCGGCGAACTCCTTGACGAAGGCGACCGCCGCGGGATCCTGGCGGAGCTTGTCGGGGTTGGTGGTGCCGCCGGGGAGCAGGAGCGCGTCGAAGTCGTCGACGGCGGCTTCGGCGACGCGTCGGTCCACCGGGAAGGTGTCGCCTTTCTCGACGTCGTGGTTCATGGCCTGGATGGCGCCGTTCGCCAAGGAGAGCAACGCGGTCGTGGCGCCCGCGTCCTCGACGGCGGCGCGTGGCTGGACGAGTTCGACCTGTTCGACTCCGTCGGTGGCCAGGATGGCGACGCGCTTTCCGGTCAGTGGCTGCTGAGGCACCGTGCACTCCTTCGGATGAATGGGGTTGCGTTCGTGGGTATTGCCGTCACGCGTCGCGGCCCTCGGCTCTCGCACCCCGGTAGCCGCCCTCGGCGAGGTCGGCGAGCCGCGACAACGATTCGCGATTACGCGGCACGAGCGGCAGCGACTGGACCGCGTGCGGCACCAATCGACTCGGTCCGCGAACGGCGCGTTCGGTCATCACGGCCTCACACGATGTGGGGTCGATAGCGCGTAGCTCCACCCGGACTACCGCGGCGCCGATCGGCCAGAGCCGGGCGTCGAGTTCGATGCTGTGTGACGGGTCGATGGCGCGGATCGCCGTCGTGTCCTGGATGGTGCACGGCCACGGTCCGACACTGTGATGAATGCGAGCTCCCACCTCCGGCCATGTGTCGTCCACGCCGCGGATGTGGGAGGCGCCGACGACCCAACTCGCATAGGACCATCCATCGGCGAGCACCGCGAACACCTCTTCCACCGGGGCATGGATCGTGCGCGTTACCTGGACCATGTCGTGGATCGCCTCCTCGGCCGCGTTGTCCTCGTTCGGTCACATCGGCGCGTACCCGCTCCTGCCGGAACGCTCGGAGAGAAGCATCGACTGGTGGACAGCTCCCCAGCAGCCAAGGTGCGCGATACCGGGCTATACCCGGTTATCGGCCACCGACACAGGAGCTGATCGTGTCAGCGTTGTCGCCGTCGACAGCAGCAGCTCGAGTGCGTACTGCACCGACCGGCCGACAACCTCGGCGGGATCTCCGTCGTACTGGCGGTGACCGGCCTGTGCGTCGCCGCGCGTAGCCACGCAGAACCACACGGAACCGGCGTCCTCCCCGTCTTGTGGTTCGGGTCCGCCGACTCCGGTGGTGGCGACGGCGATGTCGGCGTCCATCAGCGAACGCACGCCCTCTGCCATCGCCTTCGCCGCGGTCTCGGATACGACCGGCACATCGGGAACCCCGAGCACGTGCCGTTTGACGTCGGTGGCGTAGGCGACGACCGCACCTCGAAACCACACCGCCGAATCCGGTGCGGCGCCGAGGGCAGCGGCCACCTGGCCCGCTGTCAACGATTCGGCGACGGCTACCGTCAACCCATGCTGTTCGGCGAGAGCGGCGAGCTGGTTCGCCGTGTCATTCGGCATTGCTGTCGGATCGATCGCCGGACTCTTCCATGGCCTTCGACAATTCGTTGCGAAGCCGTTGGGCGGTGCGTTCGTCCCCAGCGTCGCTGGCGGTGGTGATGTCCTGTCGTAGTTGCGCGATGATGTCGCGAGTACCCATGGGTCCTCCTTCGGCGCCGGGATAGTCGATGCGGTGGCCCTACGTCCAGACCGCCCAAGGTGGTCGTACCGCGGAATTCAGTTCCTAAACAGCGCGGCCGTACCAGGTGGGTGGCCGGTCACCATCGGCGCTGTTCACAGGAGGCGGCGCACGGCCTCGACGAGCGCGCTGCGGCGGTCGCCGGTGCTCTCGGCGCCGGACGAGCAGGCGGGCAGGCTGGTGATGTTGCTCGGGTTCCACGCGAGAGCCATGCTCAGCACCAGCGTCAGCAGTGTCGGGGGTGAGAATGCGGCGCCGATGCCATCCTTGTCCTGCGCCGTGGCAAGCGCGTCCAGTTTGGCGTCGCGCGCGGGCGCTGCGACGGCCGGGTCGTCCCGGTCGCCACGCTCCAGGCGGTGCCAGGTGGCCAGCCGGATGACTTCGGGGTGCCGCAGGCAATAGTCGAAGATCCGTCCCGCGTACTCGGGCAGGTCGCCGGCGGTGAAGGGGACCGAATTCAGGCCGTGGGTGACGTGGGCGTCGAAGACCGCGTCGAAGAGTTGGTCCTTGTTGCCGAAATAGACGTAGATGAGGTTCTTGTTGGCTTCCGCGGTCTTGGCGATCCGGTCCACCCTGGCTCCGGCGATGCCGTACGTGGCGAACTCGTCGGTGGCGGCCTGAAGAATGCGGGCCTTGGTGGCGTCGGCTCGGGACATGGGGTCATCGTAAGACGGCGAAGGCCGCGTCCGATGCGACGAGCAGCACCGTGCACCACAGGGTGATCCCGGTCATCAGCCAGCCGATCAGCGGCCAGCGGGGGATACCCAGCGCCGCACCGAGCAGGGCCGAGCCCCACGTGCCGAACAGGGCAGGCCCGACGATGCCGAATCCTGCCACGCCGTATCGGTCGAGGACTCGCCTCGCCCGGCGACCGGCGGCGCCGGAGAGCCGGGCGCTCTGTGCGGGCGTCGTCGGGGTGGTCGCGTCGACAGGGGAGGGGCCGTCGGTCGGAGCCGCCGAATCCACCTGTGCGGCCACCGAATTCCGACGGACCCGCCAGGACCGCCACAGCAGCCGGGCGCGTTCCATGGCGAAGACCGCGAAGGTCACACAGCACGCCGCACCGAGTAACACCGCCAACAGCGCGACCGGGCCGGGAAGAGAAAGCGAGAGGCCGACAGGGATCGCGGGGGTGCCCACCGCGAAGCCCGCGAGCAGCGTCCCGACGAATCGCCCCATGCGGATTCCTTTCACCGGCGACATGCGCGCGTGGTTGGGCGGTTCCGGCGACCACCAATTAACTAACTAGTTAGTATCGTGCCATGGAATCCACCGATGCGGTGCTCGGCGAGCTGGCGGCCGGCAAATATCTGCTTCTCACCACGTTCCGCCGAGACGGCACGGCGGTCCCCACGCCGGTCTGGGTGATGCGCGACGGCCGAACCCTGGCGGTGTGGAGCGTGGCGGACGCCGGAAAGGTGAAGCGGATCCGCAACGGCGGTCGAGTGAGCGTCGCTCCCTGCGACTGGCGCGGTAAGCCTCTCGGCTCCTCGGTTCCCGGCTGTGCCGAGGTGCTGGCGCCGGAAGCGAGTGCGCACTTCACCACGTTGATGAAACGCAAGTACGGGCTGGTCGCGCGGGTCGGGCTGTGGGGCAGCGGGCTGCGTGGAGGCGCCGAACGGATGGTGGGAATTCGGATCCGGCTGGACGGTTGACGGTGGCGGGCGTGCGCTGCGCGACGAGCTAGGTGCAGCAGTTCGGATCCAGGACTGTGCACAGCGCGGACAGTGCGTCGCGGCGGGCGCGGTGAATCGTGTTCATCCCGCGCCGCTCGGACTCCACCAGGCCCGCTTTGCGTAACTGGCCGAGATGATGCGAGACCGTGGACTCGCTCAGGCCGACCGCGGCGGCGAGGTCGCCGCCGTTCTCCTCGCCGAGTGGGCTGGTCAGCAGTAGCGACAGCAATTTGACCCTGGCCGGGTCGGCGATCGCCTTGAGCCGCAACGCCACCTCCAGGGCGGCGGCGTCATCGACGGGCCCCGCCGCGACGGGGGCGCAGCAGACGGGGGTGGACATGTCGATCATGGGGAGCGCCTTGGGCATGAAATCGACCCTACTCGCGGTATTGACATATGTCGAAAAGGTGAGCAGACTCGGCACCACAAGTTCTTCGATATATGTCACACAAGTGGAGGTTCGATCATGTCTCGTATCCAGCTGGCCCTCAACGTCGACGACCTCGACACCGCCGTGCGGTTCTATTCGACCCTGTTCGACACCGAACCCGCCAAGCGCAAGCCCGGCTACGCCAACTTCGCGATCGCCGAGCCCCCGCTCAAGCTCGTACTGATCGAGAACGCGGGTCAGGGCGGGTCCATCAACCACCTCGGCGTCGAGGTCGACACCTCCGAGCAGGTGCACGGCGAGATCGCCCGACTCTCCGACGCCGGCCTGTTCACCGAGGAGCAGATCGCGACCACATGTTGCTTCGCCACCCAGGACAAGGTGTGGGTGACCGGGCCGGGTGCTGAGCGGTGGGAGGTCTACACGGTGCTGGCCGACAGCGAAACCTTCGGCACCGCGCCCGAACTCGGCCTCACCGACGCCGAAGCGGCCGACGTCTGCTGCGGAACCGCCGCCGAAGCCGACGCCGAGGGTGCCTGCTGCGGTTCCGACGCCAAGACGAAGGCCCTCGCCTCCGGCGCGAGCTGCTGCGGCTGACCCAAGAGCGAGCGAGTTCACTCGATGTTCGCTTGCTTTCCTGATTCGATATCGATCAATATCGACATATGTCGAATCAAGACCTGCCGCTGAGTGTGGCCTCACCCTCGTGTGAGGCCACACCCCGCACCCGCCCACCGATGAGCGGCGAGACCGCCGTCGAGCTGGCCGTGCTGTTCAAGGCCCTCGCCGACCCGGTGCGGCTGCGGCTGCTCTCGGCGATCGCGTCCCGAGCAGGCGGTGAGGCCTGTGTGTGCGACCTGTCGACCGGTATCGACGTCACCCAGCCGACCATCTCCCACCACCTGAAGGTGCTGCGCGAGGCCGGATTACTCACCAGCGAACGCCGCGCGTCCTGGGTGTACTACCGGGTCGTCCCGCACGCGCTGGCGCGGCTGTCGGACGTGCTCGCGACCGAGGCCGGAGCGGTAACCGCGTGAGCACCACCACCGACCACCCGGCCGTCGTGGGAAAACTCTCGACGCTGGACCGGTTCCTGCCGGTCTGGATCGGCGTCGCGATGGCTGCCGGACTGCTACTCGGACACATGATTCCCGGTCTGGGCGACACGCTGAGCGCCGTGGAGATCGACGGCATCTCGTTGCCGATCGCGATCGGGCTGTTGATCATGATGTATCCGGTGCTGGCGAAGGTCCGCTACGACCGCCTCGACTCCGTCACCGGCGACCGCAAACTCCTGCTCAGCTCCCTGGTGCTGAATTGGATCCTGGGCCCAGCGCTGATGTTCGCCCTGGCCTGGCTGTTCCTGCCGGACCTGCCCGAATACCGCACCGGCTTGATCATCGTCGGCCTGGCCCGCTGCATCGCCATGGTCGTGATCTGGAACGACCTCGCCTGCGGCGATCGCGAAGCCGCCGCCGTCCTCGTCGCGCTGAACTCGATCTTCCAGGTCTTCATGTTCGCCGTGCTCGGCTGGTTCTACCTCGCGGTCCTGCCCGGCTGGCTGGGCCTGGAACAAACCACCATCGACGTCTCCCCGTGGCAAATCGCGAAATCGGTGCTGATCTTCCTGGGAATCCCGCTACTGGCCGGGTTCCTGACCCGCCGCCTCGGTGAACGCGCCAAGGGCCGCGACTGGTACGAGTCGACATTCCTGCCCAGGATCGGGCCCTGGGCGCTCTACGGGCTGCTGTTCACCATCGTGATCCTGTTCGCTCTGCAGGGCGACCAGATCACCTCCCATCCACTCGACGTCGTCCGCATCGCGATCCCCCTGCTGGCCTACTTCGCGATCATGTGGGGCGGCGGCTATGCCATGGGCGCAGCACTCGGCCTCGGCTATGAACGCACCACCACGCTCGCGTTCACCGCCGCGGGCAACAACTTCGAACTGGCCATCGCCGTAGCGATCGCCACCTACGGCGTCACCTCCGGCCAGGCGCTCGCCGGGGTCGTCGGTCCGCTGATCGAGGTCCCTGTCCTGGTCGGCTTGGTCTATGTCTCCCTGGCCTTGCGCAAACGATTCGAGCCCACCGCTCACACTTCGCCGGCCTCGGCCGGCTGAAAGGCACCACCCATGACTACCAAGCCCAGCGTGTTGTTCGTCTGTGTGCACAACGCGGGTCGCTCCCAGATGGCCGCCGGATTCCTGGCCCACCTCGCCGGTGACGCGATCGAGGTCCGGTCCGCGGGTAGCGCGCCCGCCGAATCGATCAATCCGTCCGCGGTCGCCGCCATGGCCGAACTCGGCATCGATATCGCCGACCGGACCCCGAAGATCCTGACCGCCGACGCGGTGGAAACCTCCGACGTCGTGATCACCATGGGCTGCGGCGACGCCTGCCCGTGGTACCCCGGCGTGAGCTACCGCGATTGGGTCCTGGACGACCCCGCGGGCAAGGGCGTCGATTCGGTCCGCCCGATTCGCGACGAGATCAAGTCCCGCGTGCAAGCCCTGATCGGGGAGTTGTTGCCACAGACCATGCGGTGATTTCGGCACCGGTGCGTATTCGGTCCCGGTCGGGGTAAGCGCTTCCTACTTCTGTTCTCGATGATCGGAGGCGTCATGGTGGATCACGACGAGAAAGTGTCGACCGGGACCGGCGGGCGATTGCGTATTCCGCGTAGCCGGGGCGCGCTGGGCGGGCTGGCGGTGCTGCTCCTCGGCATCTGGGGCGCACTCATACCGTTCGTCGGGCCGTACTTCGATTTCGCGTACACCCCCGACGAGCCGTGGGTCTGGACCTCGGCACGCGGCTGGCTACAAGTTCTGCCGGGCGTTGTCGCGATCGTCGGTGGACTGCTCATGCTGATGAGCAGAAACCGGGTGGTCGCGAGTTTCGGTGGCTGGTTGTCGGTCGCGGCAGGTGCGTGGTTCGTGATCGGGCCGTTCCTGGCCGATCTGCTGCGCCTCGGAGACATCGGCGAGCCGGTCGCCACCTCGGATCTGAAGCGCGCGCTGCTGCAGCTGACGTTCTTCTACGGACTCGGCGCGCTGATCCTGTTCTTCGCCGCGAGCTCGCTGGGCCGCCTGTCGGTGCTCAGCACCAGAGACATCGCGTTCGCTGAACGCGCGCGTGGTGTCGAGCAGCGTCGTGTGATCGAGGAAAAGGGACCCGCCACCGGCGGTTACTCCACTCCTCGACAGCCGTATCCCACCGATGTGCGGCATCGGCCGGTCTGACGGGCTAGGCCGTTTCGACGGTGACCATCGTGTCGGCGCTCGGGAAGTCGAGCACGCGCAGCCGTCCGGTGACCAGGTCGACGGTGTCGGCGACCACTCGGCCCGCGCGGCGCGCGTCGTCGGCGAAGCTCGTGCTGACCACCCGGTAGCTGCGCTTGGCGGTGAGCACGATGTCGCCCGCCCGTAGCGACCCGGCCGCGGTCGGGGGCGCGGTCGGGACTGTGGCCTGTGCCGGTCTCCGTATGAGCTCGATCAATTTCAGCAAGCTGTTCTCCACCCTGTGAACGTCCGTCAGGACGCCCCGTTCGCCGGTTTCGCGAACGGTGTCGAGCTTTCTTTACCCGCCAGCGTCAGGGTTGAACCCTCGAATCCGCGCCGTCCGTTTCGGCGGTGCGGATGTGCCCGTGGGTCACCGTTCGGTCGCTTCCCCCCGCGGGCGCGTTCGGAATATCACCCCGCAGTCCGATTCGATGTCATACCAAGGGATTACGGCCGACGAGAATTCGGTCGATAGCTTCGGGAGATGACGACACCTGCTCTGGTTCCCGAGTCACCTCCACGGTCGCCGCGGCGCGGCGCGGACGGCGATTACGCCCGCCTGTTGCGCAGAATCTCCGACGCGGGGCTGATGCGCCGCCGGCCCGTCTACTACGCGATACGGCTGAGCCTCGTCGGGACGGCGTTCGTGGGCGGGTGGGCGGCGTTCGTCCTGGTCGGGGACTCGTGGTGGACCCTGCTGGTCGCGGCGTTCATGGCCGTGACGTTCGCGCAGGTCGCGCTGGTGATGCACGATGTCGCCCACCGTCAAGTCTTCCGGCTGCGTCAGCCCACGGAGCTCGTGGGAAGAATCGCGGGCAACGCCGGCATCGGCCTGGGCTACGGCTGGTGGCAGGACAAGCACACCCGTCATCACGCCAACCCGAACCACGAGGAACTCGACCCCGATGTCGCACCCGACATCCTGGTCTGGTCACAACAGCAGGCACGCTCCAGCCGCGGTCTGCCGCGTCTGATCGGACGGGCGCAGGCGTTCCTGTTCTTCCCCCTGCTGTTGCTGGAGGGCCTCAACCTGCACCTGGCCGGTGTGCGTGCGCTGAAGAATCGTTCGGTCAAACACCGCGGATGGGAGGGCGCGCTGCTGTTCGGTCACTTCGCCCTCTACCTGACCGCACTGTTCGTGGTCCTGCCCGCCGACAAAGCTCTCGTGTTCCTCGCCGTCCACCAGGGCCTGTTCGGCTTGTACATGGGCTGCATCTTCGCGCCCAACCACAAGGGCATGCCGACCTTGACCGGTGACGACCGCCCCGACTATCTCCGCCGCCAGGTGCTGACCTCCCGCAATGTGCGCGGCGGGGTGGTGACCGACCTCGCCCTCGGCGGGCTCAACTATCAGATCGAACATCATCTGTTCCCGAGCATGCCGACGCCGAACCTGCGTCATGCCCAGGTGATCGTCCGCGACTACTGCGCCGAAATCGGCGTGCCGTACCACGAGACCGGCCTGATCGCCTCGTATCGCGAGGCGCTGACCCACCTGCACCGCGTCGGCGCGCCCCTTCGAGCCGGTGAGCCCTCGGACGCCGACGTGCTCCGACGCGATCGCTGAATCCAGCCCCGGTCACGCTTGTGATCGGGGCTCGCCCCGGCTGAGGTCAGCGATGAATGATGCAGGTGGTGGTGGCGTGGGCGACGAGTTTGCCCGCCTCGTCGAACACCTTGCCTTCGGCGGTGGCCGTGGTGCGGCCGACGTGCAGCGTCGTGCCGGTGCCGATGAGGCGGCGCCCGTCGGTCGGGACCGACCGGATGTAGTTGACCTTCAGCTCCAACGTGCCGTATCCGACCCCCGCGTCCAGCGCGGAATGAACCGCGCAACCCATCACCGAGTCCAGCAACGTCGCACAGATGCCGCCGTGGGTGGTGCCGAGTGGGTTTGCGAAATCGGGACGCGTGACGAGGCTGAACGACACCCGCCCGAACTCGAGTTCCTCGACCGTCATGCCGAGCAGCGTCCCGATTCCGGCTCGATCGGGCATCGCGGTCGCCGCGCGCAGCAGTTCTAGCCCGCTCATGGTGGCGAAATCCGGCGTTTCAGGGTTGTGCGTTGCGGTAGTCATCATTCCCTCTCTGTTGATAGACCGATCGTTCTATCGTCGATGACGATACCGTAGGATGAACTGATCGGTCTATTGCGGAAGGGTTGCCGATGAACACAGTGGCGGGGCCGCGAGAACGCCTCATCCGCAGCGCGATACTCATGATGCGGGAACACGGAGTCGCCGCGACCGGGCTGACCGAGCTCCTCGCCCACAGCAAGACCGCCCGAGGCTCGATCTATCTGCACTTCCCCGGCGGCAAGAACGAACTCATGGAGCAGGCGACCCTGCAGGCCGGGGAACAGATCAGTGCGACGATCGACGCGCTGGTCGCCGAATCGTCGTCACCGGCGGAGGTCGTGCTCGGACTGGTGGAAATCTGGAAGCGGATACTCGGCACGTCGTCGTTCACCGCAGGCTGCCCGATCGTGGCTGCCGCGCAGAGCGGCGCCGACTCGCCGGCCGTGCAAGCGGCGTCGGCCACTGTTTTCGCCGACTGGACCCGCCGACTGGCCGATTTCCTGATCTCGACGGGCATGGACTCCGCCTCGGCGGCGTCGGTCGGTAGCGTCGTCATCAGCACGATCGAAGGCGCGATCATTCGATGTCGCAGCGAGAAATCTCTTCAGCCGCTCGACGACGCGGGTATCAACCTCGTCAGACTTCTCGAACTCTGAAAAGTTCTCCGCACGCACCCGATCGGCGTCGACCTGAGACCGGTGGCGCTAGCGCGCCGGTGCGAGGAGCGCGCGGACGAGAGGCGTCGCTGGGTTCGGAGGTAGCAGATCCTCGGCGTTGGCCAGTACCGATTCCAGCGGCAGCGTTCGATCCGCGTGGTGTGCCGGATTCTCCATCACCGCGGCGGCGTCGGCGATGCCCTGCTCGAGGGCGAGGGGAAGATCGGCCGGCAGCTGAGCGGCCTTCTCCGGATTCGATGGCTGGTCGAACCGCAGCGGCGTAGGCGCCGAGTAGTCCGCGCGGTCGTATCCCGTTTCGATCAGTACCCGCAGTGCCGGCTCCATCAGGGCGGCCGCGGGTTCTGTCACCGCCGTGTGGCCGGTGTGTTTCCCGAGCGCACGCAGCGGATACAGCAGCGGCAGCGTTCCCTGCGGGTTGGGCAGCGAAATGTAGGTCGTATCGCCGTGGTTCTGACAGTTTCCGGGATGCACGGCGCAGTTCTGTTGCGCGATGTAGTCGGAGCGATCCGGATATCCGTAGATCGCCGCGCCCGCCTTGGGTTGGCTGCCCGCGCCGTTGCCCTTGGGTTGCAGATACGCCGGATGGATCAGGAGCGTGCCCAGCACGGCATTCGCGGCGGCGAGCACATTGAGTGGATACGCCGGAAAGTCCGAGATGCCGTCGTACTGCATCGCGATATCCGTTGTCCGGATGCCGGTATCGGTGGGGGTGGGAGGGCCGAAGCTGATGTCGGCGATCGGGAGACGACCGAAACGCACCGGCCGTTCGATGATCCCCCCATTGGGCCGGTTCGGATTCGCGATGAGTACGAACGACAGGCGGTCCTTGTCCGACTGCGCGAGATCGGCCGAGGCGGCCTTCTCCGCACCGGCCACTGTCGCGCCCTGCGAGTATCCGAAGACGACGATGGCGCCGGTCGGATTCGAATCCATGACTCGCGTCGCGATCGCGTCTAGGTTCGTCACACCGTCGGCCACCGAGGCGTCCCACTTCGCGGACGACGCGTCCGGGCCTTTCGACGAGATGACCGGCCACAGCGCCGCGTCATACGGGACGGGAACGAAGGCGACACCGGGACAGTCGTTGTCGGCGCAGCCACGCGCGCCGGGATCGATGAAGTTCTGATACGCGTTGCTTTCGAAGTTGTGCGCCACCGCGGGGTCGCTGGTACCGGTGCCCGGAACGATCAGTGCGGTGGTCGCCAAGGCCACCGTGCCGAAAGCCTGTGCCTTGATCCAACTCACGCCCAGCGCCGTCAGTACTGCTACGGACGCGCCGTCGCCGATCATCGAACGCCGCCGACGGTGTCCATCGAATCCGGTCGCGACGGGCGGTGTTTCGGCAACTCGCTTGTTCGACGCCTGCGTCATTGACTACCCCTTCGATGGGAGGAAGTGCGAGGTCGAGGCAATTCTGGCGGACCGTGCTACAGGACAAAGAGTGTTACGGAAGATCGTCGAAACGCACGTCGTGGGCTACGGCGGTCGCGTGTAGGCCATCGGCGCCCGGTTGGATGGCGGTCAGGCGCGCACCGAGCGGCAGCGCTTGCAGCGGCACGACGAAGGTCAGCGATTGGCGCACCAATGCCAGGGAGATCGTCGGTCCGCCTGCCGCCGCCTGGACCGAGACCGGGGTGACCTCGATGCCCGCCTCGGTCGGTGTGACGGTGACGAAAACCGTCGCGGGCACCGAGATCCCCGCCACCGAGAACGAGCCGGTGGCGCGCAGCCCTTGCGGGCTGTCGGAGATCGACTCCACGCCCTCCGGCGCGAAACCCAGCACGACGTCGTAGGGGACCACCGCGGTCGCGGTCGCCGTAGCCGCGACCAGATTGGGCGTGCGGTTGTCGATCAAGTCGCCCAGCGGTGCGGAGACATCGGTCAGCGCGACGTCGAGATCGTGGACGGAAATGTTCTGCCCACTCCAGTCGCCGATCCGGATGTCGATGTCGGAATAGGTACCGGCGACGGCCTGGGTCAGGAACGGAAACCCGGCGATCTCGACACCCGGTCGCTCCGGAAGGTTGTACTCGGCGGCAACCTGGCGTCCGATCTCGTTCTGCGCCACCACAACTGCGACCCGATCGCCCACAACCAGCCCGATCGCCAGCACAACGATCAGAATCAGCAGGGCACGCATACATTCACCATCTCGGCCATCCCCCCATCATGCTGTGGATCGCGGCCGAATGCTGCCCTCGACCCGCCAGACATTCCTCTACCGTGGGTGGTTGCCGCGTTCACCGAAGGAGAGCCGAGTTGCCGAGCCCGTGGGATGGTCGACCGACATTCGTGTTCGTGCACGGCGCGCACGGCAACGCTGGATACTGGATACCTCTCCTGCGTGAGCTCGGACTGCGTGGACACAGAGCGATCGCCGTCGACCTACCGGGCCACGGCGCTGACGCCTACTTCCCGATGTCCTACCAGGCCCCGCAGGACCTCGCCGCATTCACGGAACTGCCGGCGCCAACGGCCGCGGTAACACTGCAGGACAACGTTTCTCACGTCGAGGTCATCGTTCGCAGAGTCGCGGTGTTCGGGCCGGTCGTGCTCGTGGGGACCAGCGGTGGAGGCGCCACGATCAGCGCTGTCGGCAACGCGATTCCCGACGCGCTCGCCCGCGTCGTCTACATCTCCGCCTGGTGTTGCGTCGAACTCCCCAGCGTGGCCGCCTATCTGGCAACCCTCGGCCACCACGACGTTGCCACCGTCCCGGTCAACTGGCGTACGGCTGACCCGGACACACTGATGGCGCTCAAAGACGGTCTGATGGCCGACGCCACCGACGAGCAATTCCGCGCCTGCCTGAACCTGCTCGAACCGGCAGATTCCCTCTCTGTGCTGACCGCCGATTCGCGCGTGCACGCCACCACCTGGGGAAAGATCCCCCGCACCTATATCCGGCTGTCCCGAGACCGAGCGATCCCACCCGAAATGCAGGACAAGATGATCGCCGAAGCCGACGCCCTCACACCCGGCAATCCTTTCGACGTCCACACGGTCGACACCAGCCACATGGGGATTCGCCTGCGCCCCACCGAGATAGCGGAAATCCTCGACCGCCTCACGGGTTCGGATGACCGTGCCGGCTGATGCGACGACCTGAACTGAAATGATCTGGGTGGCGTGCTGCCCGGACGGGGTGGCCTTGGGTGGAACGGGACCTCGTGAGCTCCGCTGTAGTGCTGATTGTGATCGTGTTGGTTGCGGCGGTGATGTTCGCGGTGCCGTGGTGGGTGCTGGTTGCCGCGCCGACCGGGCGCAGTGGGTTGGGGTATCGGGTCGGGACCGGGGTCTGCGTTGCCGGCTTCGTCGGTCTGCCGGTCGCCATGTTCTTCGGGCACGGGCCGCCGCAGGTCGACCCGGCGGCGATTGCCGGTGACGTGCTGCTCGGGGTGTTGTGGGTGGTGTTCGTCTGGTCGGTGATCGGGGCGGTTGTCCGGGGTGCGCTGCGCGTCGCCGGGGTCACCGGGATGCGCGTGACCCAAGGGGTGGCTCTGGGTGTGGTGGTGGTGTCGGCGGTGCTCACGGGGTACGGGGTGTACGAGGCGCGGCGGGTGCCGCAGGTCCGGACCGTCG
Organism: Nocardia sp. NPDC055002; assembly: GCF_053608825.1. NCBI lineage: Bacteria > Bacillati > Actinomycetota > Actinomycetes > Mycobacteriales > Nocardiaceae > Nocardia > Nocardia sp. NPDC055002. The sequence continues at coordinate 1,107,415 of NZ_JBSGWE010000001.1, read as the reverse complement.
ACGTCGCCATCCCGGGCTTGGCCGAGGGGCTCGACGGGCTGCGGGTCGTGGTGCTCACCGATACTCACTTCGCCGCGATCGACCGGGAGGGATGGTCGCGAGAAGTCGTCGACGTGGTGAATGCGCAGCGGCCCGACATCGTGGGTCTGGCCGGGGATCTCGTCGACGGTTCGGTGGAGCAGTGCCGCGATCAGGTCGCCCCGCTCGCCGACGTCGAAGCGCCGCTCGGCCGGTTCTACATCACCGGCAACCACGAGTACCTCGACGACGCCCAGAGCTGGATCGACTACATGGCCGGCATCGGCTGGCAGCCGCTGCACAACGCGCACCGGACCATCGACCGCGACGGTGACCGGTTGGTTGTCGCCGGTATCGACGACCCCACCGCTGATGTGCCCGGTCACGGTCCCGACCTGCCCGCCGCGCTCGCGGGCACCGACCCCGCTCTGCCGGTCGTTTTGCTGGCCCACCAGCCCAAACAGGTCACCGACAGTGCCGCGGCCGGGGTGGAACTGCAGATCTCCGGGCACACCCACGGCGGTCAGATCTGGCCGTTCCACTATCTGGTCCGGCTGGATCAGCCGGTCGTCTCAGGACTGAGCAGGCACGCGAACACCCAGCTCTACACCAGCCGCGGCACCGGCTACTGGGGTCCGCCGATGCGGGTGTTCGCACCGAGTGAGATCACCGTGCTGGTGCTGCATCCCCGGCGGTGATTGCCTGCGGCACAGGATGTTTCGCCGCGTTCAGTTGTCGAGGCCGAGCCGGACGATGCGGTCGTCCCCGGCGGCAGGATCGCCGCGGCCGTCGGTGTTGTTCGTCAGCAGCCACAGTGACCCGTCCGGCGCCACAACGACATCGCGAAGACGTCCGTACTCGCCGACGAGGAGCTCGGTCGAGCGGGCGAGGTCGTCGAGCGGGATGCGGCGCAGTCGCTCACCGCGCAGATTCGCGAGGTAGACGAACCCGTCGACAGTCGTCATCCCGCTCGGGCTGGCCTCGGACGGTTTCCACTGCTGAACAGGGTCGAGGAAACCCGCCCGCCCGGCGATGCCTTCGACCTCGGGCCATCCGTAATTTCCGCCGGGCTCGATGACATTGAGTTCGTCCCAGGTGTTCTGGCCGAATTCGCTGGCGAGCATCCGCCCGTCCGGCGCCCAGGTGATGCCCTGCGGGTTTCGGTGGCCGTAGCTGTAAACGAGTGATCCCGGGAGGGGATTGTCGGCCGGTGCCCGCCCGTCCGGTGTCATGCGCAGGATCTTTCCGCCGAGGGACGCGCGATCCTGGGCCGTTCGGCGATCACCCGCGTCGCCGACGGTGGCATACAGCATTCCGTCGGGTCCGAAGGCGATCCGGCCGCCGTTGTGGTTGGCACCTGCGGGCAGGCCGGTGAGAATCGTTGTGCCGCTGCCCAATGCAAGGCTGCCGGGCTGTCCGGTGAGGTCGAATCGTTCGATGCGATTGTCGTCGGCGGTGGTGTAGTAGGCGAACAGGTGTCCCTCGCGCACCGCGATGCCGAGCAGGCCGCCCTCGCCGGACGGCTCGACACCGTCGACGACCCCCACCTCGTATTGTGCTCCGTCGGCACCGATTTCGAGGATGCGGGCGCTGTCACGTTCGCTCACCAGTGCCGTGGAGCCGTGGAAGGCGATCGACCACGGGGCGTCGAGCTCCTCGGTGACGGCGGAGTTGGCGCCGGGCACGCCGGTCCGGGTGCTTGCCTGCTCGGCCCGCTCGCTGGGGGCGCAGCCGCACAGCAGCGCGATGGCCAAGCCGGACGCCACGAGACACGCCCTGGTGCGGAACTCCATGTCTTCGAGACTAAACCCGCTCCGCGACCGGACAGCGATTCAGCCCACTTTGTAAGTACCGCCGCCCGCCGCGATCAGCCGCCCGTCGTCGGTGGCGACGATGTCGACCCGGCAGGTGCTGAGCTGGCGGCCTGCGCGCAGGCGGGTGCCGATGATGTCGATGCTTTCGGCGCGGGCGGGCTGGATGAAGTCGATCGACATCGAGACGGTGACCCCGCGCAACTGCTCGGGGAGGCGGGCGCCTGCCCAGGACGCGGCCATGATGCCGATGTCGATGCAGCTCGCGAGGGCGCCGCCGTGGACCATGTCGCCGACTGTGACGAGTTCTTCCCGGAACGGCATGCGCAGGCGGGCCCGGCCTTCGTCGATGTCGACGAGCTCGATGCCCATGTGCTGGACGAAAGGGGATTGGGGCAGGAACAGCGACATTGCTTCGCTGCCGGTACGGGGGGAGGTGATCATCGAGACTCCTATCGGAAGTTGACTACGATATAGGAATAAGACTACGGTATTTCCTATGACGTTGGAACCCCCGGCCGACCGACGAAAGCGTCGGACACACACCGCCGTTCTCGATGCCGCGCAGATCCTGTTCCAGCGAGAGGGCTACCGCGGTACCACCATCGACATGCTCGCCGGTGAGGCGGACGTCGCGGTCAGTTCGATCTACGCCAACTTCCGCGAGGGCAAGGCTGATGTGTACGCCGCGCTGGCGTGGCGCATCGCGACCCTCCATGCGGAGGCGATGTCCGCGCCGACCGGCGACGAGTCGATCCCACGCGACGAAGTGGCCGCCGTCTTCGACCGCTACGTCGCGTTCCATCGGGAGAACCCGCTCGCGCTGCGCATTCTGGCGCTGACCGACGTCGAGGTCAGCGAATCCGAACTGGCGGCGAAAGCCAAGACGCAGATCGACGGTGTGCTGGGCGGGTTGGTCGAATCCTTCGCCGCCGCAGTGCGGCGCGGCGGATGTGATGTCGAAGCCCTTGCGCTGGTGATGGTTTCGTGGGCGGCGGTGAACGGTGCCTACTCGTTGTTCCAGCGACGGATGGTCGACCGACCGACCCTGGATGCCATGCTCGGCATCGCCCGAGCCGATCTTCTTTCCCATGTAGGTGGCCCCAATGAAGCGTGACGGCGAGCTCAGCCGACTGCGGCAGATCCGCACTGTGAGTGCGGCATTGGGCGCGCAAACCATGGCCCTGCCCCATCTCGTTCGCGGGCTGCGTCGCGGCGGCGACGTTTCGGGGTGGCCTGCCCCGGTACCACCGGATTCGCGGCTGTGTCGCTCCGCGCTCGAAGAGGCCACGGACGTGCTCACTCCGGCGCTGCTTGCGCACAGTCTGCGATGCTGGGAATTCGGGACGGCCTTGGCGCAAGTGGACGATCTCGCGCCCGATCCTGAGGCGCTCTACCTCGCGTGCGTCCTGCACGACGTCGGAGTGGGTGCGCCCGACGATGCGACGGCGGGGTGTTTCGCCCTGCTCGGTGCCAACCGGGCCCGCACGTTCGTCACCGACCGGGGCGCTGCCGCCGAGCTGGGGGAGTGCGTCCATACCGCCATCGCCCGGCACCTGGATCCGCGCACTCCGCGCGAAGACGGCGCCGAAGCGAGGTTGCTGCACGACGCCGCCCACCTGGACGTCGTCGGACTGCGCGCCCACCAACTCGATCCAGGTCAGATCGCCGAAATCCATGCCCGCCACGGCCGCGACGGGTTCAGTAGCGAGTTCGCCGCCGCGATGCGCAACGAAGCGCGCATCCGCCCCCGCTCGACAGCGGCGACACTGTGGTGGTCGGGAATGCCGATCGCGATCGCGCTGAATCCCCTCGATCGCTGACGGCGGTCGAGGGGGCGGGCGGCGGACAGAAACCGGATCAGTCGGTGCGGACACCCCGGCCCGGAAACAGGCTGTCCCACAGTCGCGTCGGGGTTCGCTCGGGATCCATCAAGTCGTTCTCGGCCAGGGGACTGTCCTCGTTCTCGACGGTCGCGGGCTCGAATCTTTTCAGGGTCCGGCCGTCGCCGCGCAGTGCCTCGACGGTGCGCACCAGCGAGGATGTTTCGGCGAGCGTGGCGTCGAACTTCGCGGGTTCGGTGTCGAGATGTTCGCAGAGCAGCTTGCGCCGGATGCCGAGGATGGTCTCGCGCAGTTGCTCACCGTCCGCGGTGGCAGGGGTGACCTCGACGGCCAGATCGCATTCGGTGTCGAATCCCATCGAACGGTTGTTGAGATTCGACGATCCCACCCGCAGCAGGCGGTCGTCCATCACCAACACCTTGGCATGGACATAGATGGGCGCACCGGCGGCGGTGACGGGGTAGTACACACCGAACCGATTCTCGGTGTCGGCCTTCCACAGCAGGTGCAGCAGGCGGCGGCGAGCGCCGTCCATGGCCTGTTGCTCGAGCCAGCCGTCGGCGTTGCGGGGCAGCACCAGCACGATCTCCGGGCCGTTCGGCTCGCGCAGGCGGGCCGCGATCGCCTCCGCGAGAGTGCGCGAGGCGAGGTACTGGCTTTCGATGTAGAGCGACCTGGTGGCGCCCGCGATCGCCGCCAGATACAGCGCCTCGATCTCGCGAACTTCGGCGCGGTCGGCGAGCTCGGGCAGGGTCCGCGCGATACCGACATCGACGGACCGCATCGTCGGCTCCAGGCCCTCCGGCCACGGAGTGTCCCCGGCGATCTCGCCGAGCGGGTCCAGCTCCCGGCCGGTGGCCGCCTTCCATCTGGCACGAGCCAGCTCGCCGATGGCTTTCGCCGCGTCACCGTCGACGGCGGTGGTCGCGTCGTGCCAGGGACCGTAGCTGTTGCCGTTCGGCTCGGTCCGGAAACCGTTGTCGTCGCGGTGGTCGCTGGTGTCCCAGCGATCGACCGTCATGTCGATGCCGCCGCAGAACGCGAGCCGGTCATCGATCACCACGATCTTTTGATGATGTGCCGACCCGATCGGGTGCGCGGCGTCCATTTCGAAGTGCAGCCGACGGTCGGTCAGCCAGTTGACGACGAAGATCGGTGTCATCCCCCGGCTCATCGCCGTGAACGCGCCGATGTTCCACTTCAGCAGATAGATCTCGAGGTCCGGTCGATGCCGTGGCAGCCACGACAGGAATTTGCCCAGCCGGTCGGGCCCTTCGAGGGTTTTACCGTGTGGTTCGAATTTGATCCGGGTGTCGAAGTCCCAGCCGATCAGCACGATGCGTCGGCGGGCTTGCAACATCGCCGACTTGGCATGGCGGAAGTAGTCCGCCGCGTCGACGATGCATGCCAGCCGGTCCGCCTCGGCGATCTGCCAGCAGGTTTCGCCGGGAGAAAGGATCGGTTGCTCGTCGCGCATGGGTGGTCAGTTCTTTCGTCCGTCCGGCCACCCGTCCCCGCAGGTGAACGATTCACACTACTGCGTGGGCCGCCCAGTCGTGAGCCGCGGCGACCGCGGCGTTGGTGACGTTGCCCGCATGGGCGTTCAGGCCCAGCGCGAGACCGGGATCTTCGGCGCAGGCACGTTCCCAACCCTTGTCGGCCAAGGCCACCACGTAGGGCAAGGTGGCGTTGGTGAGTGCGTAGGTCGAGGTGTGCGGCACGGAACCCGGCATGTTCGCCACGCAATAGAACGTCGTTTCGTGGACCGGATAGGTCGGCTCCGCGTGGGTGGTGGGGTGGGTGTCTTCGAAGCAGCCGCCCTGGTCGACCGCGATATCGACCAGCACCGAACCCGGTTTCATCTGCGCGACGAGGTCGTTGCTCACCAGTTTCGGGGCGGCGGCGCCGGGGATCAGCACAGCGCCGATCACCATGTCCGCCGCACGGACCTGCTCGGCGATCGCCAGCTTCGACGACGCCAGGCCGCGCACACGGTTGTTGTAGCGCCAGAACGACATCCGCAACTTGTCGAGATCGGTGTCGAGCAGGGTCACGTCCGCGCCCATACCCAAGGCGATGTTGGCCGCGTTCTGGCCCGCGACGCCCGCCCCGATGATCACCACCTTGGCCTGGTCGACGCCGCCGACGCCGCCGAGCAGCACCCCGCGACCACCGTAGGGCTTCATCAACGCGTGCGCGCCGACCTGCGGCGCCAGACAGCCCGCGACCTCCGACATCGGATACAGCAACGGCAGCGCCCCGGACGGCAGTTGCACGGTCTCGTAGGCGATGGCCGTAACCCGGTGCGCCAGTAGCTGTTCGGTCAACGGCCGATCCGCGGCCAGATGCAGATAGGTGAACAGGGCGAGTCCTTCGCGCAGGCGGTGGTACTCCTGGGCGACCGGCTCTTTGACCTTCAGCACCAGTTCCGCCCCGGCCCAGACGTCGTCGGCGGCGGCGAGGATCTGTGCTCCGGCCGCGAGGTATTCGGAGTCGGGAATCGACGATCCCACCCCGGCCCCGGCTTCGATGGTCACGTGGTGACCGTTCGACACCAGTTCGTGGACGCCGATCGGTGTGATCGCCACACGAAATTCGTTGTTCTTGACTTCCTTGGGGACACCGATGCGCATGGAAGCTACTCCTCGAGGATGTTCGGGTTCTGATACGAGCATCAGCGATAAGCACAGCAATCAGCGATAAACCCTGCACAATCAGCGGAATATGGCGGCTGAGCTGAGTATCCTGCGGTGATGGCGTCGCGACAGCAACACCGACCGCACCCCGTGCAGCCGTTCCGGGGGTCGCCGTCGAGCCTGGACGATATCGACCGACAGCTGCTCGCCGAACTCGCCGAGGACGCGCGCGTACCCAACAACATCCTCGCGGCCCGGGTGGGCATCGCCGCGTCGACCTGTTCGCTGCGGCTGCGCAGGCTCCGCGAACTCGGTGCGATCCGTGGTTTCTATACCGACATCGCCCCGGAGGCGCTGGGGCTGCCCTTACAGGCGATGATCTCGGTCCAGGTCCAGCCGGCGGCGCGGGCGCGCATCGGTGAACTCAGTGCCAAGCTCGCCGCGCTGCCGGGTGTGGTGAACGTGTACTTTCTCGCCGGGACGGTCGACTTCCTGATCCAGGTGTCGGCTGCCTCACCGGATGCTCTGCGCGAGTTCGTCACCCAGGAACTCAGCGCGACCCGCGAATTCGCCTCGACCGAGACGAGCTTGGTCTTCGAACACATTCGCAGCCCACAGCCCACCCGCTGAGATCGGATCACGCCGAGCCCGTGCGCTGTGCAGGCGCGAACTCTCTGCGACGATGTGCCCATGAGCACCACCACCCGACCGGGTGTGATCACGGCAGGCACGCTGGTTCTGTTGTCGTCGCTGTACTTCGCGCAAGGGCTGCCGTTCGGCTTCTTCACCCAGGCGCTGCCGGTGGTGTTGCGCGAATCGGGCTATTCGCTGGTGGCGATCAGTGCCTCGGGGGTGCTGTTCCTGCCGTGGGCGCTGAAGTTCCTCTGGGCGCCCTACGTGGACCGCTACGGCACCCGGCGCACCTGGCTGCTGGTGTTGCAACTGCTGTCGGCCGCGGTCGCGCTGGTGCTGGCCTGCCTGGATCTGTCGTCCTCGCTGCGATGGTTGTTCGCGGGCATCGTGGTGGTGAACCTGCTGTCGGCGACCCAGGACGTGGCGACCGACGGTGTGGCTGTGCGGTTACTCGGGCCGCGTGAGCGTGGGCTGGGCAACGGGATCCAGGTCGGTGCCTATCGCATCGGGATGATCGTCGGCGGCGGCGCCCTGCTGTGGTTGTTCGCGCTGGCCGGGTGGCGGGCACTGTTCCTGGCCATGGCGGCGTTGATCGTGCTCACCACGGTCCCGGTATGGCTGATGCGCGAGCGGGTCGCGGACCGGCTGCCGCCACCGAAGCCCGCGCGGTTGCTCGGCGCCTGGTGGACCCGATTGCGCCGCCCCGGCGTCCTCGCCTTCATCGCGTTGATCGGCGCCTTCAAATTCGGTGACTCGATGGCCGCGGCGCTCACCGGTCCCTTCCTGTCCGACGCCGGACTCGACCTCGGTGAGATCGCGCTGATCAAAGGCGTCCTGTCCTCGGCCGGCGCGCTGGCGGGCGCGGCCATGGGCGGCTGGCTGGCCTACCGCTACGGCCGTCGGCAGGCGCTGCTGATCGGCGGTGTCACCCAGACCGCGAGCATCGCGCTGTACCTGTTCGCTTCCCTGGGCCTCGGTGGCTTCGAACTTCTGGTCGCGGCAAGCCTCGCCGAACACATCTTCGGCGGTGCCGCCACCGTCGCCGTCTTCGCGCTCATGATGGACGCGTCCGAACCCGAGCACGCGGGCAGTGACTACACCTTGCTCGCCTGCGCGATCGTCGTCGTCCAAGGCGTGGCCGGGATGGCCGCGGGTCTCATCGGCGACCTGGCCGGATATCCCACACTCTTCGCCACCGGTCTCATCCTCTCCGGACTCGGTTGCGCCGCGATGGTTCTCGGCCTGGCGCGGGGGCTCGGTCCCACCGGTCTGCACCGAACCTTCGCGCCGACGGACAGTCCACTACACGACGGCGATCGCAGCGCCGTCCGGTAGTACGCGGTCCACCTGGTCGATCGGAACGGCCTCGCCATCGGCGCCGATCCGAGGCCATACCGGGCTCTCTCGGCTATCTTGAGTCCGATGTGCTCGCCGGAGATCGTTCGTCTCGCCCACGAGAGTGCGCCGCCGCCGAGCCGGCGGGCGGTGTTCGGTCTCGCGGGCCTCACGGCGCTGGCCGCGCTGGCTCCTGCCCCTGCCGTCGCCGCGCCGCGCCGCGGCGTCGTCGACCTCACCCACACCCTCACGCCGCAACTGCCGGTGTGGCCGGGTAATCCGGCGATGGTCATGGTCCCGGTGGCCTGGCACGAGTCGGGTGGGTTCGGGCAGTTCGCGCTCGGGTACTGGGAGCACACCGGAACCCATCTCGACGCGCCCGCCCATCGCATCCCCGGCGCCACGACCACCGAGGCCCTCGCTGTCGACGACCTCGTCGCGCCGCTCGTCGTCCTCGATATCAGCGCCAAAGCCGCCGTCGACGCCGACGCGGTGGTGACCGTCGCCGATATCGACAGCTGGCGATCACGGCACGGTGACATCCCCGAGCGGGCCTTTGTCGCGATGTATTCCGGCTGGGAACGTCGCCTCGACCGACCGTCGACCTTCCTCAATCTCGACGAGCGCGGAACACCGCACGCGCCGGGATTTTCCGCCGAGGCCGCGCGATACCTCGTCGCGCACTGCGGAATCGTCGGTGCCGGAGTCGATACGCTCAGCCTGGATTGCGGTGCCGATCCCGAATACGGCGCGCACACAGCCTTTCTCGGCGCGGGGCGCTACGGGGTGGAGATGCTCGCCAATCTCGCCACGGTTCCGGCGGCGGGCGCGACGATTGTCGTCGGCGCACCGAAACACGCGGGCGGCACCGGCGGACCGTGCCGGGTGCTCGCCCTCACCTGACCGCCGTCACCAGTCCGGCCGGCCGATCGACAGTCGGTGCTGGAAGATGTTTCCCGGATCCGCGGCCGCCTTGACCCGGAGCAGTCGGCGATAGTTGTCGCCGTAGTAGAAGGCGTGCCACGGCAGGCCGGAGGTGTTCCATGCGGCATCGGCCAGATCCGGGTCCGGGTAGTTGATGTAGCTGCCGCCGTAGGACTCGTTCGGCACCGGAACACCACCGGTCTCGGCGTGGACGTCGCGATACATCTCGCGCGCCCAGCGCACATACCGGTCGTCATCCGACGGCAGCCGCCACGATGCGTGGATCAGCATCTTCATGAACGAATCCCGGGCGGGCATCGCCGTCGCGTCGCCGGCGACGGCATTGATCGCGCCGCCGAACGGCAGGAATTCGAGCTGGGACTCACCGAGGAAACGGAGATCGGTGATGTAGCGGTAGAAGATTCGGAGTTGGTCGGGGGAGTACGCCGTGCGCAGATAGGCGGCTTTGACCTTGACGCGCGTGGTGTTCGCGCCCTTCGCGTAATACACCTGGTTCACCGTGTCGGCGTAGGACAGCTGGGCGAGCGGGGTGAGAATGGGCGGCGGGAACACGCCATCGCTCACCGTGGCGACGAATTCGTCGAAACGGGTTCGCGCGTGCGGTGTTCCGGCATCGAACAGGATCAGCATCTCGGCCGCGCCGGTGCCGGTCGTGTGGATCATCAGCGGCGCGTAGAGACCGGCGAAGTCGTTACCGGGGGCGCTGTGGCGTTCGAAGAACCCGAGATAGTTGGTGAGTAACCGGACGAACGAATCCTCGGTCGTGACCGGCAGGATCAGTCGCGCGTTCAGCATGCTGCCCGGCGGCTTCGGCAGCGCGTGTGCCGGGTCCGCGCCGTCGGATTCGGGCGACCGGAGCAGATACCGGGTCACCACACCGAAATTGCCGCCGCCACCTCCGGTGTGCGCCCACCACAGATCGCGGTCGGGACCGTCGCCGGTCGCGACCACGATGTTCGCCGTGCCGTCGGCATCGACGGTGACCACTTCCACCCCGGCCAGATGATCGGCCACGAGCCCGAAGCGCCGGGACAACGGACCATAGCCGCCACCGCAGACATGACCGCCCATCCCGACGCCGAGACAGATCCCACCCGGCACGGTGACGCCCCAGCGGTGCAGCGCGTTGTAGACGGTGCCGATGTCGGCGCCGGCGTCGACGGAGAACGCGCGGAGTCGCTCGTCCCAGAACACCGCGTTCATCCGGCCGAGGTCGATGATCGAACGGGTCCGGTCGTTGTCGACGAAATCATCGAAGCAATGCCCGCCCGAGCGCGCCGCGATCGGCGAGCCCTCGGCCACCGCCCCGGCCACCGCGCGACGAACCTCCTCGGCGCTGGAAGGCACGAAGATCTTCGCGGGTCGAGCCACGAAGCGCCGGTTGTAGCCGCGCGCGGCCAGCGCCTGGAACTCGCTTGCGCCGAGCACCCGCTCCTCGGCGCGGCTGGCAGGCATGCCCAGCGCGGCCGCTGTGCCACCGGCCGCGGCCGCGGCGATCAACTGTCGACGGGAGAGCGCCACCGGGTTCCTTTCGCGCCGTGTTGTTCGAGGATCTGCTCGGACAGTAGCGGAATCGCCGGGGCGCGGACGCCGGAAATGCGGTGCGGTCGCAGTGGTTGTGAGGTCGATATCGAAGCCGGTGGGGTCAGGTCGGCGGATCGGTGGGACGCAGGTAGACGGGATGGCCACCGGTCAGGCTGTGGTACAGCACGCTCAGGTCCAGCGAGTCCTTGGTCGGCTTGGTCTTCGGGGGTGCGCTGCGGTCGACCTGGCGGTGGAGCGCTTCCATCTTCTCGTCGAGCTGGGTGGCGACCTCGGCGGCCTGGGCCAGGTCGGTGCGCAGGTTCGGCGGGACCTCGCCGCGGTACTTGTAGTAGATCTTGTGTTCGAGGCTGGCCCAGAAGTCCATCGCGATGGTGCGGATCTGGATCTCGACCGGAATCCGCTCGGTGCGGTCGGAGCGGAACACCGGGATCGACACGATCAGGTGCATGCTCTGGTAGCCGTTCGGCTTGCGGTGGGTGATGTAGTCGCGCTCTTCGAGGACCGTGATGTCCTCCTGACCGGCCAGCATGTCCCGGATCGTGCCGATATCGGAGATGAAGCTGCACACCACCCTGACCCCGGCGATATCGAGCACGTTCTCGCGGATCGCCGCCAGATTCATCGCGTAGTTCTTGCGACGGACCTTCTCGAGAACACTCTCGGGCGACTTGAGCCGCGACCCCACATGCTCGATCGGGTTGTACTCGTGGGTGTTGTTGAAGTCCTCACGCAAGATGTTGATCTTTGTCGTCACCTCGTCGATCGCGAACTTGTAGCCGAGCATGAAGTCGACGAACTGCTCCCTGAGGATCCGCAGGTCATCGATGCCGACGTGGCCTCCGTCGCCGAGCGGGCCGTCATCGGAGCTGGGGTCGCGCTGCCACTGTTTCATCGTCATCCATTGTGCCGTCCTTCCCGCCAACACCTCGGCCAGTGCGTGCGGCATCACGTTGGCACCTCTCACAGCTGCCGGGTGATCCGGTTCGTTCGGTGACCAGAATCCGTAGATATTTCGTTTGCCCACGGGCAGGCAGGCCGAGGATGACTTCTGGTGCAGTGCCTGACGACGGGCACCGTCACGGCACGGGGGCCGAGGCGAGCAGGCACTACCCGGCAATGTCGCCGGGCTGAGGAAAGCGCGCAGCAATGCCCAGTGATGTCGTCGATGTGTCCGTGGAGTTCTCCATCCCACGCCGGGCCCTGTGGGATGTGTTGCTCGAACCGCAGAGTTATCCGCGGCTGTGGGCCGGGATCGGGGGTTGCGATCGGCTGCTCCAGCCGGACGGCAGCACCGTGTGGGAGGTCAGAATCGGGGACCGGGCCGCGGGCGTGCGGCGTACGGGGCTGGCACTGACCATCGGTCGCTGGTACGAGAGTTTCGAACTGCACAATCCCGAATCGGGCAGTTTCGCCCTGGTCCGGCTCACCGGCGACGAGCGGCGCACCCGGGTGAGCGTGACCGTCTTCGCGGCGCCGCGGCTGCACCCGACGCTCGCGGGGGTGACGAACTCGGTGATCATCGGGTGGGTCAAGGACGGGCTGCGGCGCGCGGCCGACGTCGTGGGTGGCGCGCGGACCTCGGTGGTGGCCAATGGCAACCGGGCACCGATCCGCCGCAAGTCCGAAATCGTGCGCTGGTGGGTGCAGTCGGGTCAGGTGTCGCCGCCGCTGACCTCGGCCCGGCAGCTGCGCTCGCTGTACCGGTGGGGATTCAACCTGGCGGGCGGTTACGCCGCCGGCGCCGCGCACAGCCCGGACCAGGTCGCGCTCGTCGACGACACCAGCACCGCCACCTTCGCCGAAACCGACAAGCGGACCACCGCGCTGGCTGGCGCGATGTACGAGGTCGGGTTGCGCGCGGGCGACGCGGTGGGGCTGCTGGCCGGAAACCATTGCGGCATGGTCGAATCCATGGTCGCGGCGGGCAAGCTCGGGGTCGACGTCGCGCTGCTGAACTCGGGACTGTCGGGGCGGCGGATCGAGGACATCGTGCAGCGGCACCGGCTGTCGGCATTGTTCGTCGACACCGATCTGGCGCATCTGGTGCAGTACCTGCACACCGATCTGCCGCGCTTCTTCACCGACGACGCGCCCGCCGACCCGACCCGGATCACGATCGAAGATCTCATCGCGGTCCGCCACACGAAGTTCCCCGTCCCGACGGTGCCCGGACGCCAGATCGTGCTCACCTCGGGTACCAGCGGCACCCCGAAGGGAGCGCGACGCCCGCACCCGAAGGGTTTCGACACGTTGGTCGCGCTGCTGTCGCTGATCCCGATCCACGCGGGCAGCACCATGATGATCCCGGCGCCGCTGTTCCACACCTGGGGGCTGTCCGCGCTGCAATTGAGCACCGCGGTACGGGCCACAGTGGTGCTGACCCAGGGCTTCGACGCCGAGGAATGCCTGCGCCGCGTCGCCGAACACGGGGTGCACACGCTCATCGCGGTGCCCACGATGGTGCAACGCCTCGTCGACCTGCCCGAGCAGGTGCGACAGCGGTACGACCTGAGCAGCCTGCGGCATGTGATCAGCTGTGGCGCGCCGCTCGCGGCGGTCACTGTCGACCGGTTCCTCGACGACTACGGCGACGTCCTCTACAACCTCTACGGGTCCACGGAGGTCTCCTGGGCCAGCGTGGCCGGGCCCGACGACCTGCGCGCCGCACCCACCACCGCCGGACGCCCGCCGCTGGGCACCAAGATCGCCATCCTCGATGCCGAGCACAAGGCAGTGCCGGTGGGCGTGGTGGGGCGGATCTTCGTCGGCAACCACATGCTGTTCGACGGCTACGTCAGCGATTCCCCGCCCGAGGAATCCGACGGCATGATGGACACCGGCGACCTCGGCTACCTCGATGCCGAGGGCAGGCTGTTCGTGGCGGGCCGCGACGACGAGATGATCATCTCGGGCGGTGAGAACGTCTTCCCGCGCCCGGTGGAGGAGGCGCTGGCGCACCTGCCGCAGGTCACCGATGTCGCGGTGGTCGGTGTGCCGGATCACGAATTCGGGCAGCGCCTGGCCGCGTTCCTCGTCAAGCACGAAGGCTCCGGGCTCGACCCGGACATGGTGCGCACCTACGTCCGAAACCGCCTCAGCCGCTTCTCCGTTCCGCGCGACGTCACCTTCCTCAACGCGCTGCCGCGCGGGGAGACCGGCAAGGTGCTCAAGCGCTTGCTGGTCGATCCGGAGGGGCTGGCCGGCTGAGCCGCAGCGCGGCGGCCAGCCCTTCCGTCGAGGTCGCTATGGGCGTGGGTTGGCTTGGAACAATTGCCACATCCGGTTCAGCATCTCGGTGCGCCGCGCCCCTGTCGGCCAGGAGTGGCTGCCGCCGTTGTAGACCCGCCACAGCACTTCGGTGCCGGACGCGCAGTCCCAGTGCCTGGAGTCCTTGACGTCGGTGCCGCCGCCGGGCTGCTCGTTCTGGCACGGACGGTTTTCCCAGCTCCAGTACATGACGTGGCTGTAGGCGATGGGCTCGATGACGGTGGTGTCGTTCGCCGAGGCGAACACGGCCCACGAGACCGCGCGCGCGGGATCGCACCCGGTCGGTGGCGGCGCCGGTGCGTACACCGCGCCCGACGCGAAGACCTCGGGCGCGGTGCAGGCCGCGCGCGAGGCCATCTGACCACCGTTGGAATGACCGGTCAGATGGATGCGGTCCGGCGTCACACAGTATTTCGTGCTGACCTCGGTCACGACCTTCTTGATATGGGTCACGTCGGCCGCGTCGGCGTTCCAGCCCCAGCCGGGCGTGCCGTCCGGCTTGTTCTCGGTCTTGATGCCACGCGGGTAGACGACGATGAACTTGTGCTGATCGGCGAGGGCGTTCCAGCCCGACACCGCCTCGATTCCTTCGGGCCGGTCGTAGCCACCGTGGATGGCGACTACCAGCGGCGCACCGGCGGATACCCCCGCGGGTACGTGGACGCGGTAATACCGGCCGTCGAACGGGACGTTGTCGGGGACCGGCGTCGTCGAACATCCGGTGGCCGGGCTTTCGAGAACCGCGTTGTCGGCGGAACCGGGCGCGGCCGCCGGTACCGCGAGTAGTAGGGCTGCGCAGGACGCGCCGAAGAGCGCGGCCAGGCGTTTCGTCAGAGAGTACGCCACGGAAACTCCTTGTGTGCGAACAGGATTGCACCTCGCACGCTACGCGTACAGCAGTGTTCTTCGATGTCGATTCACTGACACGGGCGCAAGCCCGTCGCGCCCGGCCACTCGGGCTCAGAGGTCGAGGACCAGGCGTTTCCCCGCACAGCGCGAGACGCAGGCCAGCGTGACGCCCGCGGCGTGTTCCTCGGGGGTCAGCGCGCCGTCGCGGTGGTCGGGGGTGCCGTCGGTGACGTGGACGACGCAGGTGCGGCAGAAGCCCTGGCGACACGAGTAGGGCTGGTCGGGGCGGACCGCGAGCAGCGCGTCGAGCATCGTCTGGTCGGCGGCGACAGGCACGACCTCACCGGTGCTCGCCAACTCCACCTCGAACGCGGTGCCGTCGACAACCGGTGCGGGAGAGAACCTTTCGGAGTGGAACTCGATGCCCGGCATCGTGCGCACAGCGGCGACGAGGGCAGCCGTCATCGGGGTGGGTCCACAGCAGTAGATCGCCGTGTCGTGATCGACACCGTCGAGAAGATCTGCAGCACTGGGTGTTCCGTGCTCGTCGTCGGTGCGCACCACGACGTGTCCGGAGAGTTCGGCGAGCTGGTCGAGGAACGGCAACGTGTCGCGGCTTCGCCCGCAATAGACCAGCGTCCAGTCGATGCCGAGCCGGTCGGCGGCGCGCGCCATCGCCAGGATCGGGGTGATGCCGATACCGCCCGCGACGAAGTGCAGGCGTTCGGCCGAAGAACCACGTCCGGGCGGCGCGAACGGGAACGCGTTGCGCGGTCCCCGGACTACGACCTCGGTGCCGACCGGCAACTCGTCGTGGACCTCGATCGACCCGCCGCCGCCGTGCGGAATGCGGCGCACCGCGATGCGGTACTCGCCGGTTTCGGCCGGGTCGCCACACAGCGAGTACTGCCGCAGGCGCCCGGACGGGAGTTCGATGTCGATGTGCGCGCCCGGCGCCCACCGGGGCAGCGGAGCGCCGTCAGGGGCGCGCAGGCCCAGATTGACGACAGCCTGGTCCTGCGCCACCAGCACCCGATCGGTGACGACCACCGGGAAGCGGGCGTCGTCGGCCCTGGTGAGGATCGGGCGGCGATTGATCAACGTCGACCAGCGAACTCGCAGGTTGGCCACGGTGTCGATCACCTTGGTGGTCGGATCGTGATCGTGCTTGCCGTACAGGTCCGGCGGGATCGCCTTGGGCGCGGGATATACGGTCACTGGGCCGCCGCCCTGGCCGCCGGGGACTTGGCGAGGTAGGCGATCGCTTGCTCGGTGGAGCCGACATTCGCCGGGTCGTAGCGCGGATCGAAGGTGGACCCGGCGCTGATCAGCAGCGCCGGAATGCCCGGCAACGCACCGCGCCACATCGCCCCGAGGATCTTCCAGATCAGCGTGGGGTAGCCCATCTTCGGCAGTTCGGGATCCTGATTGACCAGGAACTTGGTGCCGCGCACGAGCAGGCTGAGCAGGATCGGGATGACGATCAGCATCATCGCCGCACGGCGCAGATAGCCCGCGCCGAAGTAGATCGCGACATCGTGGGCGACACTGCGGTGTTCGACCTCCTCGGCGCCGTGCCAGCGGAACAGATCCAGCACACGCGGTTCGGCGCCGTGTTTTTCCAGGTCGGCGTTGAGAATCCAGTCGCCGAGCCAGGCGAAGAAATGCTCGAGGCTGGCGATGAACGCCAACCGTTCGACCAGCCGGGTCTGCGCCTGTTGCGGGCTGCCCTCGCGCGCGCCGAGGGAGTTACGGAACACGTACTCCATCTGCCGGGTGTAGGGCGCGGTGTCGATGTGGTGGGCCGTGAACACCTGGTCGAGGACCTTGGCATGAGTTTCGGCGTGCATCGACTCCTGACCGATGAATCCGAGCATGGCCTCGCGCACCTTGGCATCGCGCACGTAGGGGAGTGCGTCGCGGTAGGTGGCGCAGAACATCCGCTCGCCCTCGGGCAGCAGCAGGTTCAGCGAGTTCACCACGTGCGAGGCGATCGGTTCGTTCGGCATCCAGTGCAGCGGTGCCGAAGTCCAGTCGAACTTCACATTGCGGGCCTGCAGGGCGACATCAGGGGCGTGCGCGGTGCGAGCCGCGCGACGGAAGGGACGCTTCATCGGGTCTCCTGTGCGACGGGAGCGGAGTTGTCATGGCCTGCGCGCAGGAACTGCCCGGTTCCCCAGTCCGCGCCGATACCGGGCGCCACGGTGCCCGCGCCGAAGACCTTGCGGCCGTTGACGACCGTGGCTACGACGGCGCGGTCGTTGCGGTTGACCATCCGGTCGAGGCCGAATTCGGGCAGCGGCGCTTCGTGGAGCTGGTGCACCTGCTCGTCGAGTCCGGCCGGATCGATGACCACCAGGTCGGCTCGACCGCCTTCGCGCAGGTGACCGGCGTCGATCTGATACCAGTCGGCGAGCTCGCCGGTGAGGCGATGGACGGCACGTTCCACGCTCAGGAACGGCTTGCCGGCTTCCTGTGCCCGCAGCACCCTTTCGAGCAGCCGCAGCGGGAAGTTGTAGAACGACATGTTGCGCAGGTGCGCCCCCGCGTCGCCGAAGCCCATCTGCACGCCGGGGCTCGCGGCGAGCTTGTTCAGGTACTCGGGGCGATCGTTGGCGATCGTGGTGCGCCAGCGCAGCGCGGGACCGTACTCGACCACCATGTCGAGGTAGGCGTCGACGGGGTGCAGCCCGCGGTCCTTGCCGACCTGCCCGATCGACTTGCCGACCACCGATTCGTCAGGGCAGGCGATGATCTCGGCATCGAAGAAGTTGCGGTGCCAGATGCGCGGGGTGAACTTGTTGTCGTACTGCTTGCGGAACCAGCGACGGTAGGGCTCGCTCTGGAGCAGCTCGTTGCGTTCGACCTGGTCTTTCAGATGCAGGGCCGCGGCGCCGGCGCCGAACTCCTCGAACACCACCAGGTCGATGCCGTCGGCGTAGACGGTGAACGGCACGGGCAGGTGCTGCCAGCGGAAGTCGGTGCGGGCGAAGCGATTCAGCAGCGGTGCGGCGTAGAGCATGAACCACACCAGCGGCGGGTAGGCCTTGGAATCGGCCGCCGACAGCAGCGAGGTGCGCAGCTTGGGCCGGCCGATGCCGGCGCTGCCGACGAAGAACTTGGCGATGTTGGGGTTGAAGCCGACCGTGGGGGCGCTCTGCAGCACCCGATCGCGCTTACGCAGCACCTTGTTGAGCGCGCGCACCTCTTTGCCGCGGGTATAGGTCGAGGGCAGCGACCGCGACCGGTATTCCTCGCCGTCGATCTTGTCGAGCTTGTTCGTCATCGACGACAAACCGAGGAAGCCGGCGTCGACCGCCGCGTCGAGCAGGCTGGTCATCTGCTTGATTTCGGCGGCGGTGGGCTTGGTGTCGCGGGTGACCGCTCGCCCGAGCCCGAGCACGTGCGTGCGCAGGTCGGAGTGGCCGAGGAACGCCGCGACATTGGGGCCCAGGGGCAGCGAATCGAGTGCCTTCGCGTACTCGGTCGGGTCCGACCAGGTGCGGTGCTTGTCGAGGGCGCCCTGAACGGCGTCGCGCGGCACGGCTTCGACGCGGCTGAACAGGTCGGCGCAGTCGGCGTTGGAGGCCAGCACGGTCGAGAGCGAGCAGTTACCGACGACGACCGTGGTGACGCCGTGGCGCAGCGACTCCGACAGTTCGGGCTTGAGCAACATCTCGGCGTCGTAGTGGGTGTGCACGTCGACGAAGCCGGGCAGCACCCACTTACCCGCTGCCTCGATCACCTCGGTGTCGGCGCCGATCGGTAGCGCGGTCGCGGAGACGGCCTCGACGATGCCGTCACGGATGCCGATATTGCGCCGGGCGGAGGGGGCGCCGGTGCCGTCGAACCAGAGACCATCGGTGATGACGATGTCGAAGTCGAGCATGTGCTTTTCTCTCATTCGTCGTTATTTGGGCTGGGCCTGGATGAACGCGTCGGCGTATTCGGCGATCGCGGCGGGGTCGGAATAGGGCAGCCAGTGCCCGCGCGGCAGGTCGTGGCGGGTGACCTGATCGGCCCACTTCGCGGTGTCGTCGTAGCCCGCGGGGCGCACGGCGATGTCGCGGGTGTTGACCAGCAACTGCACCGGCACGGTGGTGCGTCGTTCCCGTGGCCCGAACATCCGGGCCAGGATGTTGGCCCGGTAGAAGCGCAGCCCTGAGATCATGTCCTGTTTCAGGGTCGGCGCCAGCGAGATCTGCTCCGCGGAGGTGCCCTCGACCACGCGAAGGAACAGTTTCCAGACCTTCTCGGTGCCCACGAGCCGGAAGAACAGGTCCGGCAGGATCGGCAGCATGAAGAAGGTGGTGTAGGCCGAGGACAAGCACTGGCTGAGCGCGCCCCAGATCCCACGCGGGGTTCCCGACAGCACACCACGGCGCATCCAGGTGGCCAGGTGGTCGAGGTTGGGGCCCGAGATCGAGGTGAACGACGCGACGTACTGGTCCGCGCCCGGTTCACACACCGCTTCCCAGACCTGGACCGAGCCCCAGTCATGGGCCACGACGTGCACGGGTTCGGTGGGGCTGACGGCCTCCACCACGGCGAAGAAGTCGGTCGCGAGTCGGTTCAGCTCGTAGGCCGACACCTGGGTCGGCGCGCTGGACTGCCCGTACCCGCGGGTGTCGTAGGAGATCACGCGATATTTGTCCGACAGCAGCGGAACGACGCCGTCCCAGAGGTGATGGGTATCGGGCCAGCCGTGGACGAGAACCACCGGAATGCCGTCTTGTGGGCCGAATTCGTAGACAGCGAGCGAAATGTCGCCGTTGCGCACCAGATGCGTTCTGGATGACGCTGCCCCGGGAGTGTGGTTGCCGGTTCCGCGCGTCATACGAGACTCCTTCCGGCACGGGGCTTCGTTGCTCCGTGCACAATCAATAGTACCGCCGGTACCATTTTCTGGTACGCGTAGTACCGGGAATATCTTGAGGATCGGAAAGGCCGCTGTCAACACCCCCTCGGAGTCCGCCCGCGATACGGCGGCCTGTCCCTCGCCGGGCGCCGCTATCCTGGCCGTACGCGAAGGGCGGATCAGGGAGAACAGTGACTACATCGTCTAGACCGGCTCGCCGGTCGCCCGTACGGTTGCTCACCCGCGAACAGGTCATCGCGGGCGCGGTGCGGTGCATCGACCGCGACGGACCCCACCTGAGCATGGAGGCGCTCGCCCGCGAGATGGGCGTCGCCAAACCGCGTCTGTACCGCATGTTCGCCGACAAATCCGAGCTCGACGGCGCGGTCTCGGACTGGCTCGTCGCGCAGATCTACGCGGCCGTCGCGCCCGATCTCTCGCTCATCATGCAGCCGCCCCGGGTCACGATCCATCGGTTCCTCACCGCCTACGCCGGGGTCATCGCCGAACATCCCGACGTGTTCCGGTTCCTCGTGCTCACCCAGAGCGTCTCGGGGGCCGACCCCGCCGCTCGCCCGCTGGACATCGGTCGGCGCCTGTCGCACGATCTGGCCGAGCGCAGCCGCAGTGTGCTGTCCTCGGTCGCGCTCGATACCGACGGTATCGATCATCTGCTGCGCGGCATCGTCGGGTTCGTCATGGCCGTCACCGACCTGTGGCTCGACACCGACCCCGTCCCGCTGCCGGAACCGACCGCACTGTTCGTCGATCGGACGACCAATGCCGTCGTGCAGTTGTTCGACGGCTTTCTCCGCGAGAAGGGCGTCGTCATCAAGCCCGATATGTCGGTGGCGGCGACTCTGGCCACCATCACCGAGAACGCGCCGCCGCCCGACTGACCCCGGTTGCTGGATCAGGCCTTCATCTCATAGGTCCCGGCCAGCGAGCGCGCCTTACCGAGCACCCGCTCGAAACGGGACTCGTCGAAGACCGGCCGGCGAACCAGGTCGAGGGCCCGGCGCTGCTGGGTGGCGGTGGCGGTCGGCTTGTTGTGCAGATTGAGCGCGTTCGCGGAGAAGGTGCGGACGAACCCGTCGAAGATCTGGTCGATCACCGCCGGATCGGTGCCGTCGATGCGCGCCTGCTCCAGCACCAGCTGGGCGTAGGGCACCGCGGTGAACAGCTCACCGAACGCGAACAGGAAGTCCACATCCTTCTGCTGCGACGACGTCGGTGCGGCGACCGCGAGCAGGGCCTGCAGCGCGAGCACCTGCTCGAGGAACACGGCCACGTTCGGAACGTCGTGGAAGCTCTCGAAGACCGGGCGCCAGTCCGCGAAGCGAATGCGGCCCAGGCCACTGCTCGGGCCCTGCCGGAACAGGAACTCGTCGTCGGCGGTGTCGTGACGGGAGGGCACCGGAGCGTAAGCGGCACTGGCGAATTCGGCACGCAGCGGCTTCACGACCGCGCCGAGACGCGGGGTGATCTTGCGGCTCGACCACGTCAGGGCGCCGGCGACCGCACGAGTGGCTCCCTTGGATGCCACCGCGGCGCCCGGCAGTGACTGCATCGCGGCCAGACCGGCGTCGGCGGGGTGGAACATGTAGTTGGCCATGAACTTCAGCGACAACGCCATGTTCACGTGGACGGTGCCCTCCAGTCGCGGCAGGCCGAACATGGCCGTCATCGCGACCGGGAAGTACATGTCGTTCTCGAACCCACGCGCGGCGATCACGTCGGCGAGATCCTCGATCACGCGCTGGCCCTGACGGGTCACCGACATCTTCTCGATGGCGTTGAACAGCAGGTAGCGGCGGTCGTCGGGCGAGGCCGAGCGCATGTAGTCCACCGCGCGTGCGCTGTAGAGCTTCATCGCGGCGATGCGCGCGTAGGAATCGGTGATCAGCGCCCGCACCTGGGGGAACTCGGTGACCCTGTGCCCGAACAGAATCCGGTTCTCGGCGTGGTTGATCGCCTCGTAGAAGGAGTGCTCACAGGCGCCGACCGCACCGAAGCCGAGGTTGAACTTGCCCACGTTGACCGTGTTCATCGCCGCGTGGAACGCGTCCTCGCCGCGGTGGAGGATGTCCTCCTCGGCGACGGGGTAGTTCTCGAGATCGAACGCCGCGACATAGATCTGGCTGTTGACGACATTCTTCCTGAGCTTGTACGCATCGTGCTGGGAGTCGGCGACGAAGAAGAGATACCCCTCGTAATCCTGCTGCGTCGGCTTGCCCCGCAGTGCCGCGGCGCTGTCGATGATCGGCTTGTCCGAACGGCGCCCGAACACCGAGACCATCGAGGCCAGGTTGCCGTTGCCGATGTAGTGCTTGCCGCCGGTCGCGGTGTAACCACCGTCGGGCTGCGGGTCGACGATCATGTCGGTGGAGTACACGTCGGCGCCGTGTTCCTTCTCCGACAGGCCGAACGCGAAGATCTCCCCGGAGTCGAGCTGGGCGGCGGCCTTCTTCTTGGCCACGGCGTTGTCGCTCTGCCAGATCGGGCCGAGGCCGAGGATGGTGACCTGCCAGACGTACCAGTAGGTCATGCCGTAGAAGCCGAAGATCTGGCTCAGCATGGCGTTGCGCGAGGTGTCCCAGCGCTTGTCCGGATCACCGCCTGCCTCGGCCGCCGGGGTGAGGAAGGTGGCGAACAGCCGCTCCTTCTTGGCGAAGTCGAGGAAGTCCGACGGCCAGACGCGGGACCGGTCGTCGTCGAGCAGCTGAGTCTTGCCGCGGGTTTCGAACCAGTCGACCGTCGCGCGCAACAGCCGGCGCGTCTGCGGATCGAACTGCGCGAAGTCGGCGGTGTTCGGGTTGAAGAAATCCTGGGGCATCGTCGCTCCTCTTGCGGGCGTCCAGCACAGTCGGACGGTTCATTCGCCACTGTAGCATTTTCGTACATCGGTGTAGGAATGCCGGGGTGGTTGCTATGGTGGGCGCATGGGTAGCGAGACGGCACTGCAGCGGCGAGGGCGGGCCGCGCACCTCGGCCCCGAGCGGCGCAGGCCGCAGGTGCTCGACGCGGCGCTCGCCATCGCCGCCGACGACGGCATCGCCGCGGTCACGATGGGCGCGGTCGCCGACTACATGAAGGTCACCCGCCCGGTGATCTACGCCTGCTTTCCCGACCGGGTCGAGCTGATCGACGCGCTGATCCAGCGCGAGGAGAGTTTTCTGATCTCCGGTGTGCTCGACGTGCTACCGCCGCGCGCGACCAACGCCGACGAGACGGTGTTCGTGGAGGGTTTCCGCACCCTGCTCCACAAGGCGGCCGAGCGCCCCGATGCCTGGCGCCTGATCTACGGCAACCCCGATCCCGCCGTCGCCGGTTCCTTCGGACGTGGTCGTCAGCTGGCAGTCGAACGCTGCACGGCGTTGCTCCGGCCGACGTTGCTGGCCTGGGGAGTCGACGACGCCGAACGCAAATTGCCCGCGCTGGTGGAGTTGTGGGTCTCGGCCGCCGAAAGCGCGGTCCGCACTCTGTTCGCCCACCGCGACGAGTGGAATCCCGATGACCTCGGCGCCTTCGTCGGCTCGGCGGTCTACCGCGCCATGCGCAGCGCGTGATGCCCGCGGCGTAAGCGGCGGGGGGCGATCGATCGGCCCCGGGGCCGTCTGTCGTTGAGTCAGTGCGTGGGCGACGGCGTGCGGGTCGACAACCGCACACTGTCGAGGAAGTCCGCGATCGTCGCCCAGGTGGTGTCGCGGGCGGTCGGGCCCGCGATGATGCCGAGATGGCTTCCCGGGACCTCGGTGAAGCGAACCTGTGCCGCGCCGGTGAGGACCCCGATGCCTGCCGCGACCGACGCCGACGAGGCCAGCGCGTCCTTGGTGCCGCCGATCAGCTGCGTCGGCGCGGTGAGTCCGGTCAGATCGATCACGCGATTCGGGCCCAGATGCACTGTGCCCTTGAACATTTCGTTGCGGATGATCAATTGCCGGTAGGCCTGACGATAGAACCGGCCCGGGTAGCCCGGCATGGTGTCCATGAACCGGTCCACCGATTGCATGCGGGCCAGTGCCTCGGTGTCGCCGATATTGCGGGCGATGTACCAGGGCTTGGTGAGTTCACGGTCGATCGACTGGATACGGAAACCGGCCCGCACCCCGTACTTCGGCACGCCACCTGCCACGCGGACCGGCACGGTGACCTCGCGACCGCCGGTGAGCTGCCCGAATCTGCGGGCCAAGGAGATCTGACCGTTGCGGCGCTGATCGAACGGGGTTCCCACCGCGGTGACCGAACCGATCGGCAGGTCGGCGTGCCCGGCGGCGGTGAGCACACTGATGGTGCCGCCGAAGGACCAGCCGATCAGGTCGACGGGGGAGTGGCTGTTGTCCGCGCTGACCGCCTCGATCGCGGTGGGCACGATGTCGTCGACCCACTCCTCGAAGCCGAGATCGCGGTCCGCGTAGGTGATCTCACCGTAGTCGAGCACATAGACCTCGCGTCCCAGCTCGAGCAGGAATCGCACCAGGCTCTGGCTGGGTCGCATGTCGTAGCAGGAGATCGTCACCGCCAACGGCGGCACGAGCAGCACGGGATCGCCGGTGGCGGGGGTGGAGCGCCGGTAGCGCAGCAGCCTGCGGTGCGGTTCGTCGTAGACGATGTCCGACGGCGTCGGCGCGTACGGCTCGACGCCGTCACCGAAGAGCGCGACCACGTTGCGCAGTGCAACCGACAGGGGGCCCATGTGATTCTCCGGAACGTCGAGACGGTGGGAGAAAACTAACTGTAACTCCCTGTATCACCATATCTTGTCCCTGGGGTTTCCTCCGAATCCGCAGGTGATCCACCGCTCACGCACGGCCGCGCCCCATTCGAGCAGGGCTCGGATGGGGCGTGTCGCGGGTGGTGGACGGCGGCGCGGGTCAGGGTTTGCGGGCGACCGCGCCGTACGCCGAGATCGGGAGGACCTGGCCCACCTCGGCGGTTTCCGGACGCCACTGGGTGATCGAGACGACGCCCGGTTCGACTACCTCCAGCCCGTCGAAGACGCCGCGGATCTGGGCCTGCGGGCGCGGGACGTACGGTGTGCCGCCGGTGCCGGTGTAGTTCTCGCACAGGGTGACGTAGGCCTGGCTGTCGTCGGTGCCGTCCCAGTAGATCAGGTAGCTGCCCGAGGGCACTGCGCCGATCACGGTGCCCACGATGCGCAGCAGGTCGTCGTAGGTTTTGGCGTGACCGAGAACACCCATGAACATCACCGCGATCGGCTCGTTGAAGTTCAGCACATTGCGCGCGTCGGCGACGATCTGTTCGGGGTCGTGGAAGTCGGCGTCGATGTAGGTGGTGACGCCTTCGTCGGTGGTGCTGGTGAGCAGTGCGCGCGCGTGGGTGAGCACCAGCGGGTCGTTGTCCACGTAGACCACCTTGGCCTCCGGGGCGACGCCCTGGGCGACCTCGTGGGTGTTCTGCATCGTGGGCAGGCCGGTGCCGATGTCGAGGAACTGCTTGATGCCGCGTTCCTTCGCCAGGAAGCGGACGGTCCTGATCAGGAACTGCCGCGACTGCACGGCCATGGTCGAGATGTCGGGGTCGACCGCCAGCCCGGCGTCGCCGGCGATCTTGTCGATCTCGTAGTGGTCTTTACCGCCCATCCAGTAGTTCCAGATCCGTGCTGAATGGGGAATATCGGTCCTGATCATCGGGGTCTGCACGTCGGCCATGAGCCTTGCTCCTCT
The DNA here is from genome assembly GCF_053608825.1 of Nocardia sp. NPDC055002. Lineage (NCBI taxonomy): Bacteria > Bacillati > Actinomycetota > Actinomycetes > Mycobacteriales > Nocardiaceae > Nocardia > Nocardia sp. NPDC055002. The sequence continues at coordinate 1,081,987 of NZ_JBSGWE010000001.1, read as the reverse complement.
GCAACTTTGACAGTGGCGCGCCCACCCAGGGGAGAACCACCAGCGACATAGCATCTGATCTGGCTGCGACAGTACAAGATTCACACGGAAACGGTCAGGTCAATCCGTGAACGTTCACCGCTGCGTGCGACGGCAGGAATCGGGTAAAGCCGCTACATGACGATACTGCGCAGGAATGCTGTAACCACCGTGCTCGCCGCGGCCGCGATCGTGCTGCTCGGCACGGGCTGTGACCAGGTGGAGAAGGCGGTCAACAAGGGCGGCGACACACCGTGTAGCGAATACACCGCCCAGTCCGCGGAGGACCGGCGCACGACGGTGGTCAAGTTCCTCGAGCAGGAGCGCGGTGACAACGCGACGTCGGACCCGAACACCGTCGACCTGTCCGTCGCCGCCATCGATCTGATGTGTGGTGCGCAGGCCAACCCGGACACCCCCATCCGCGAGGCCGATCTGACGGGTGTTCTCGTGCCCAAGTGACACCGAGCCCGGCCCGTGGGTCACCGTTTCGGCAGCGCCGATAGTTCGATCTCACTGTGTGATCCCCATTCCAAGTGTTCACTGCGACAGAGACGTTCGGCCGGTAGCATCGCTAACGGCCCGTAAGGGCTAGTCCAGCAAGATGTTTCGCTGCGACCTCGGAAGACGGGGTCTGCGAGGCGCCGGGTGATCGAGAGGTTTCACAATGGAAACGGTGACGAATCGGGTCGTAATGGATCCGACTGGGCAAGACATTCAGGGTGAGATCCTCGAGATCAGGTCGCACGGTCCCGCCACCAGAGTCGAGCTGCCGGGTGGGGTGCAGGCATGGTCGATCACCGACGCCGCGCTGCTGGAGAAGCTGCTCGTCGATCCCCGGGTCTCCAAGGATGCCAGTCAGCACTGGCCCGCCTTCGTCGCCGGTGAGATCCCCCCGGATTGGCCGCTGTACCTGTGGGTTTCGGCGCCGAACATGTTCACCGCCTACGGCAGTGATCACCGCAGGCTGCGCAAGCTGGTGGCGCCCGCGTTCACCGCGCGGCGCACCGAGGCCATGCGCGCACAGGTCGAGCGCATCACCACCGAACTGCTCGACGAGCTGGCAGCCACCCCGGCCGGTCAGACTGTGGACCTGCGCGAGCAGTTCGCTTACCCGCTGCCGATCCAGGTGATCTCGGAACTGATGGGCGTGCCGGAATCACTGAACCCCGGCCTGCGTACCTGCGTCGACGGCATCTTCGACACCACGCTCACCCCGGAGCAGTCGCAGGCCAACTACATGGAGATGTACCGGATTCTCGGCGAGCTGGTGGCCCTGCGGCGCGAACAGCCCGGCGACGACATCACCAGCCTGCTGATCGTCCAGCGCGACGAGGACGAGGGCCAGCTCACCGAGGAAGAGCTCGTCGGCACGTTGCTGCTGGTGATCTCGGCGGGCCACGAGACGACGGTGAACCTGCTCGACCAGGCCATCACCGCGCTGCTCACCCGGCCCGAGGTGCTCGAGAGCCTGCGCGCGGGCACGATCACCTGGCCCGATCTGGTCGAGGAGACGCTGCGATTCGAATCACCGGTCGCGCATCTGCCGTTGCGTTTCGCGGTGGAGGACATCGACATCGACGGCGTCCAGCTCGCCAAGGGTGACCCGATTCTGGCGAGCTACGCCGCGGCCGCGCGTGACCCGAAGCTGCACGGCGACACCGCGGGCGAGTTCGATCCCACGCGAGAGAAGCAGTCGCACATGGCGTTCGGCTACGGTGCGCACCACTGCCTCGGTGCTCCGCTGGCCCGCCTCGAGGCGCTGGTCTCGCTGCCCGCGCTGTTCGAGCGGTTCACCGACCTGAAGCTGGCCGCTCCCGTGACCGAACTGGGCACCGTGCCCAGCTTCATCTCCAACGGCCACCGCCACCTGCCGGCCTACATCCACGGCGAGTAGCGCCGAACTCGCTCGGCCGACCCGTACGGGTCGGCCGAGCAAAGGGGATTCAGTTGCCGGGCACCACCAGCGGTGCGGTGCTCGGGAACACCACCGGCAGGCCCGCCAGCGCTCGGTGGAAAGGCCCTGGCCGCCACACCAGTTCCTCCGGCGGCACCGCGAGCTCGAGTTCGGGCAGCGCGTCGAGGAGCTGGTCGATGGCTTCCTGGGCGATCAGGTAGGCGGGGGACTTCGCCGGGCAGCCGTGCGGGCCGGTGCTCCATGCCAGGTGCGCGCGGTTGTCGAGGAAATCGCCGGTCCCGATCGCGGGATCGTTGTTGCACGCGGCCATGCTGATGACCACCGGCTGATGCGCGGGCAGCCACACATCGTCGACCAGGATCGGCTGCCGCGGATACGTGGTGCAGAAGTTGGCCATCGGCGGGTCGGTGTAGAGCACCTCATCGAGTGCGTCGCGGGTGGACAGGCTGCCGCCGAGCAAGCTGCCCGCGAATCGCTGATCGGTGAGCATCAGCCGCACCGTATTGAGAATCAGGTTGAGCATCGGCTCGATCCCGGCGCCGTACATCGTGAGCACCTGGTTCATCAACTCCTCGTCGGTGAGCCGCTGCGGATGCTGCACCAACCGGGTCGTCACGTCGTCGCCGGGTTCGCTCTGCTTGAGCCGCACCAGGTCGTAGAGCGCGTCCTCCATCATCTGTGTACCGCTGGCCGCCGTGTCGCCGCCCTCGAACATCTGCGCCATCCCGGTCGCGACCCGCCCACCGATGTCGGCGGGGACACCGAGCATCGCGTTGATGGTGGCGAAGATGACGGGAAAGGCGTACTGGCTCAGCAGATCCGCGCTGCCGTCCGCGCAGAAGGAGTTGATCACCGGCATCGCGATCTGCTCGACGGTGCGGTGCAGCTGGTACAGGTCGACACCCGCCAGGCCGGCGACGGTGACCTGCCGGTGGCGGGTGTGCTCGGCGCCGGCGGTGCGGATCGCGTTGGGGCGGTAGCGCATCATCGGGAGCACCGGGCAGTCGGCGGGGATGTCGCGCTGCCACATCTTCGGATCGGCGGGAAAATGGTCGGGATCGTTGAGAATCTGTACCGCGGTGCGGTAGCCGATCACGAGGGTGGCGGGGACCCCTGGCACCAGATCGACCGGCACCAGCGAACCGAAGCGGTGCCGCATCTCGCGGTAGGTGCTCTGCGGGTCGGCGGCGAATTCCGGCGAGTACAGCGGCACCCGGTCCTGGCCACTGCGCGAGTCCGGCGAAACATCCAGTGTCACAGCGAGTACTCCTGAGTCGAGGATCGGTGCCTCGGCGACGCGCCGAGTTCGTGGCCGACCCTGGCGGCCAGCTCGTTCATGCGATGGGCGATGAGCGCGAGGTCCACATCGCCGGTGGTCGCGACGCCGAGCAGGGTGCCCGCGCCCGCGGCGGTGATCAGCACCATGCCCTCGTCGTATTCGGTCATGTTCTGGCGCACGGTGTTCGCGAGTCCGCCGCAGAACTCACCGAGCACCTTGCCCAGCGAGCGCAGCCCGCACGCGGCGGCCGCGAAACGCTCCGCGTCGTCGGTGGAGATGGCGCCCGAGTGCGCCACACGTAGGCCGTCCTCGGATAACAACACCGCGAAGCGGACGCCGTCGAGCGCCAGGTCGTCCAGCAGCCACGCGAGGCGGTTGGTGCTGTTGGAGATCGGAGTACTCATCAGCTGTCGTGCCCTTTCGTCGAGCGTGCGGCCGCGGCGCGGCCGTGTCTGGAGCCGCTGTGCCAGGCCGCCGCGAGCTCGGGACGCGCGAGCACCTCGCCGGTGTCGGCGCGCTCGTCGGCCGGGGCCACGGTGCGGCGCGTGCGTTTGGGCAGCCCGCCGGTGGTGCGGTCGAGCTCGGCCACGTCCAGCTCGGGCGCCGACGCGCTGATCTCGGAAACAGGTTGTGGTGGCGCTACCGGTTCCGGCGCCTCGGCATGCTTGGGCCGGTGCACCTCGGTGGCCGTGACGAGCAGGGCCGCGGGAACGAACACCATCGCCCTGGTGCCGCCGTAGATATTGGGTCCGTCGACATAGGCGGCGAAGCCGTAGCGGCGCGCCAGCGCGGCGACACCGGGGAACCCGACCCGCGGTGACGGGCCGAGGGCGTTGATGTCGACGACGCGCTCGCCCGAGAGCACCTGGCGCGCCTCCTCCATCTGCTCGTGGCTCATCCGCACGCCCGCGTCGTCGATGATCACGGTGACGCCGTGATGGCCCTGCTGGTAGGAGATGTCGACGAACGACGACGGCGGTGAGTAGCGCAGCGCGTTGTCGAGCAGGGTCGCGACCGTGTGCACCAGCGGCTCCACCGCCCGGCTCATCACCACCAGTTCGCAGTGGCCCGTGCGCACGCGCAGATAGTCGCGCACCCGCCCGGTGGCGCCGCCCACCACGTCGCCGACGGTCTGCTGCGGCCAGCGCCTGCCCGGCAGCCCGCCCGAGACGATCACGTAGGCCTGGGCCTGGCGGATCATCTGCTGGACCGTGTGGTCGATCCGGGTGAGCGTCGCGTAGACCTCGTCGTTGCGGTTCTCCCGCAGCGCGTTGCTCACGACCTGGCCCACGTCGGCGCCGAGACTGACCACGGTGGTGCCGAACGCGCGCACGGCGTTGCTGGTGGCGGCGCGGGCGTCGGCGGAGACCTGGGCACGCGTCGCCTCGTGTGCCGCCTCGACCTGTGCCGCGGCGCGTTCCTCGGCCGCGCGGTCGGCGAGTACCGCTTCGTGTTCGCGCACCCGGAGTTCCTCCGCGTGGGCCAGCGCCATCTGCTCCATCGCTGTGTTCTTGGCGTGGAGGTCGCGCTCGGCCGCCGCCAGGCGGCCGCGGATCTGACGTTCGTTGCGCAGGGCCTGCAGCGCGACAGCGACCGCGCCGAGCAGGACCAGTGTTGCGATGGAGAACAAGAAGACCGCGAGCGTCGGAGTCATCGGTTCCTTTGTCGTCTGTACCGACCGAAGAGCCGTGGTGGCCGGGTCCTCGCCGGTCTCTCCGACGAGACTTCTCGCCGCGGCCTGCCCTCACACCGTGTGCGCCGCACCACAATTGGGCACCGCGCGCGTGAGGTCGGTCGAAACCGGACTCGCTGCCCGGCGTTTCGGCGATGCGGACACGTTAGCAGTGCGAATCGCCGAGTGCACCAAACGGGTTGCTGCAGAACGTGACTCGCATTGTGGTGGAGAGCCGGTGAATTGATACCGGCGGTTTATCCGCGCCGTGTACGGTTGAACAGATACAGGTCAGCCGTGGACCAGCGGCGACCAACGCGTCGTCGCCGCACTCGGCCTCGGGTTCCGGCTCATTCCTTCTCTCGTCTCCCCGCTGCGGCGCCGTCGTTCGATTCGAGGAAGAACCTGCATGACCAGCGATCTCGACGACGACCCGTCCGACGTGCCATCCGCCGACCCCGAGGAAGAAGACCCGACCGTTCATTGGCCCGAACCGAGCCCGCTGCAATCGTGGTGGACCGACATCATGGGCGCGAAGAAACCACGCCGGTTCGGTCAGCAGACCTGACCTCGGCAGCATGACCCACCAGGGCCGCACCGTTCTCGGTGCGGCCCTTGTCGTGTTCGGGCTGTATTCGCCGGGGTATTGACCTGGACGCGGTGTCCAACCTAAATTACATGGACACCGTGTCTCAGGTATTCGGGACACACGGCACACGGGAGTGCGTTCATGACACAGAAGGTGTTCGTCGTCGGCGTCGGCATGACGAAGTTCGAGAAGCCGGGTTCGCGAGAGTGGGACTATCCGGACATGGCCCGTGAGGCGGGGACCAAGGCGCTCGCCGATGCCGGAATCGACTACGACCAGGTCCAGCAGGCCTACGTCGGCTATGTGTACGGCGAGTCCACCTCGGGTCAGCGCGCGGTCTACGAGCTGGGGCTGACCGGTATTCCGGTGGTCAACGTGAACAACAACTGCTCGACCGGTTCGACCGCGCTCTACCTGGCGGCGCAGGCGGTGCGCGGTGGGCTCGCCGAGTGCACCCTCGCCTTGGGTTTCGAGAAGATGCAGCCCGGCTCGCTCGGTTCGACCTACGACGACCGTGAGCAGCCGATGATGAAGCACCTGCTGGCGCTGGCCGAGCTGCAGGAGTTCGCGATGCCGCCCGCGCCGTACATGTTCGGTGCCGCGGGCAAGGAGCACATGGAGCTCTACGGCACCACGGCCGAGCAGTTCGCCAAGATCGGCGTCAAGAACCACAAGCACTCGGTGAACAATCCGTACGCGCAGTTCCAGAAGGAATACAGCCTCGAGGAGGTCCTCGAGGCCAAGCAGATCTACGGCCCACTGACCAAGCTGCAGTGCTCGCCGACCTCGGACGGTTCCGGCGCGGTAATCCTGGCGAGCGAGGACTTCGTCGACCGGCACAACCTGGCCGACCGCGCGGTCGAGATCGTCGGGCAGTCGATGGTCACCGACCTCGCCTCGACTTTCACCAGCCCGACCGCGATCGATCTGGTCGGCTCCTCGATGTCGCGCACCGCTGCCGAAGCGGTCTACGCCGAGGCCGGTTTCGGGCCAGAGGACGTCGATGTCATCGAGCTGCACGACTGCTTCTCCACCAACGAACTGCTGACCTATGAGGCTCTGGGCCTGTGCGCGCCGGGGGAGGGCGGCCGGCTCGTCGACGACAACGCCACCACCTACGGCGGCCAGTGGGTCGTCAACCCGTCGGGCGGTCTGATCTCCAAGGGCCACCCCCTGGGCGCGACCGGTCTGGCCCAGTGCAGCGAACTCACCTGGCAGCTGCGGGGCACCGCTGACGCCCGCCAGGTCGCCGACGCGCGAATCGCGCTGCAGCACAACATCGGTCTCGGTGGCGCGGTCGTGGTGACCGCCTACCGCCCCGCCAACCGCTGACTTTTCCCCTACCGAATCACACCAGGAGTAACCCATGGCATCTGTGTCCGTTTCCACCGCACTTCCCGTCGCGCCCGAGCTGGCCTGGGCCCGGCTCAGCGATCTCGCCAACTGGGAGGAATGGCTGACCATCCACCAGGGCTGGCGCGGCGATCTGCCCGCCGAGCTCGCCGCCGGCGCACGCTTCACCGAGGTCGTGTCGGTGATGAACATGGCCAACAAGATCGAGTGGACCGTCGCCGAAGTGGTGCCGAACTCGTTCCTGCGCATCACCGGCGCCGGCATGGCCGGTGTCACCATCGAATTCGCGTTGAAGGTCGACGCCACCGACACCGGCTCCTCGGCCGCGTTCGACGCGAGCTTCAAGGGCGCGATGATCGTCGGCCCGATCGGCAAGGCCGTCGCCAAGCATGCCGAAGCCGACCTGAAGGAGTCGATGGCCAAGTTCACCGAGCTCGTCGGTTCGGCCGCATGACCACCTCGGAATCGGCCGGAGTCGTCTTCGACGGCTCCGCCCTGGGGGAGTGGACCGACGAAGAGCGGTTCTCGGTCACCGCCGAGCGGATCGCGGAATACGCCGCGGCGACCAACGATCCGGTCCCCGCGCACCGGTCGGGCCAGATCGCGCCGCCGGTGTTCGCGGTGGTGCCGGTGTTCACCTCGATGGCGCCCGCCGCGCTGTCGGTCGCGCCGGTGGAGCTGCTGATGAAGCTGGTCCACGGTGAGCAGGACTTCCTGTTCCACCGCCCGATCCGGGCCGGTGACGAACTGGCGGTGCGGGCCAAGCCGATCGGCTACGTGGGCCGCCCGAACGGCTCCACCGTCGTCATCTACGCCGAAACCCGGGACGCGGCGGGCGAACTGGTCAACGAACAGTGGATGACCGCGTTCTTCCGCAAGGTCGACGCCGGTCCCGGTGAAGGCGAGCTCGCGCCCACCCACCGGATCACCGACAAGGATCGGGCAGGCGATCCGGCCGCGTCGGTCACCGCCCACATCGACGACGACCAGACCTTCCGCTACTCACCGGCCTCTGGCGACCCGATGCCGATCCACCTCGACGACGAGATCGCCCGCATGGCTGGGCTTCCCGGCATCATCAACCACGGTCTGTGCACCATGGCGTTCACCTCGTGGGCCGCGCTGACCGAACTCGCAGGCGGCGACACCGCGCGCCTGCGCAGGCTGGCCGTGCGATTCGCCAAGCCGGTGCTGCCCGGTCAGGACATCACCACCACCTTCTGGCCCACCGAATCCGCTGATCCCGGCGTGCGGGCCTTCGCCTTCGAAACCGAAGCCGCGGGCCAGATCGCGATCACCGACGGTCGCGTCGAAATCAACTAGGAGACAAGACTCATGGGAAAACTCGACGGTCGTGTCGCGGTCATCACCGGTGCCGGTCGCGGCATCGGCCGCGAACATGCGCTGCTGTTCGCCCGCGAAGGCGCCAAGGTCGTGGTCAATGACCTCGGCGGCGCCAACGACGGCACCGGCACCGACGCGGGCCCGGCCCAGCAGGTGGTCGACGAGATCGTCGCCGCCGGCGGTGCCGCGGTCGCCAACACCGACAACATCGCCACCTGGGACGGCGCGAAAGCGCTGGTCGACCAGGCGGTCAGCGAGTACGGCACCTTGGACATCGTGGTGAACAACGCGGGCATCCTGCGCGACGCGTTCATCGCGGGCATGGACGAGTCGCAGTGGGATTCGGTCATCGCGGTGCACCTCAAGGGCCACGCCGCCACCCTGCACCACGCCGCCGCGTACTGGAAGGCGCAGTCCAAGGCCGGTACCCCGGTATCGGCCTCGGTGATCAACACCGCCTCGGCCTCGGGCACGTTCATGCCCAACGCCGGTCAGGGTAACTATGGTGCGGCCAAGGCGGGCATCGCCGCGCTCACCCTGGTCGCCGCCGACGAACTCGAACGCTACGGCGTGCGCGTGAACGCGATCGCCCCGATCGCGCGTACCCGCCTGACCCTGGCCACCCCCGGCATGGGCGCGCTGTTCGCGGCCGAGGTGCCCGAGGGTGAGTTCGACGCGTTCTCCCCGGCCAACATCTCCCCGCTGGTCGCCCACCTCGCCGAGGCCGACTGCGCGATCACCGGCAAGGTGTTCGCCGTGCAGGGCGGGGCGATCGTCGAGCTGGCCGGCTGGCACGACGTGCGCACCGTCGAGACCGACGGACCGTGGACCATCGACGAGGTGGCCGCCCAGCTGAAAGAGACCAACTAGCCATGGCGCGCAACAGTTATGAGCTCGGGGTCGGCGTCAGCGAGGACCACCTGGCCCTCGCCGACGCGGTCGCCGGTTTCGTCGAGCGGACCATCACCGCCGAGGTCGTCCGGGCCGCGGTCGAGGCCACCGACGCGGGCAAAGTCCTGCCGTTCTGGGATGGCCTCGTCGCCCAGGATCTGCTCAGCCTGCACATCGCCGAGGATCTCGGTGGTCAGGGCGCCGGTCTGCTGACGCTGGCTGTCGCGCTCGAACCGCTCGGGCGTGGCCTGCACACCGGCCCGTTCGTGCCGACCGTGCTCGCCGCCGCGGTGCTGGCCGCCGCCGATGACATTCGCGCCGAGGGCAATCCGAGCCTGGCTCGGATTGCCGGGCTGGCGGACGGGTCGCGCACCGGCGCGGTGGCCCTGACCTCGAACCTGACCGGCACGCTCACCGACGGCACGTTGACCGTCAGCGGAACGGCCGACGGTGTGCTGGGGGCAGTGTCGGCCGATGTCGTCATCGCGCCCGTCACGGTGGCCGGCGAACAGCGGTGGGTCGTCTTCGAGAACATCGAACTGACCGTCGGCGCGCAGGACAGCATCGATGTGCTGCGCGGTTCGGCACGGCTGCAGGCGGATTCGGTCGAGGTCTCCTTCGACCGGGTGCTCGAGGTGAGTTCGGCGCGCGTGCGTTCGGTGGCCGCGGTGGTGCTCGGCGCCGAAGCGGTCGGCGTGATGTCGTGGTGCGTGTCGACCGCGTCGGAATACGCCAAGACCCGGGTGCAGTTCGGTCGGCCGATCGGTCAGTTCCAGGGCGTCAAACACAAGTGCGCCCAGATGGGCATCGCGCTGGAGAAGGCGCGTGCCGTGCTGTGGGACGCCGCCTACGCTCTCGATCGCGACGACGACACCGCGGAGTACGCCGCAGCTGTCGCGGCGCTGATCATTCCGGACGCCGCGGTGCAGGTCGCCCAGGAGTGCATCCAGGTGCACGGCGGTATCGGCTTCACCTGGGAACACGACGCGCACCTGTACTACCGGCGGGCTCTCGCGCTGCGCGGGCTGCTCGGCGCCCGTGACGAACGGGCCGAGGCGGTGGCCGGTTACGCGCTGTCGGGGCTGACGCTGTCGAGCGAGCTGGAACTGCCCGCCGAAGCCGAGCGGATCCGGGCGTCGGTCCGGGCCGAGCTGGCCGAGATCGCGGCGATCGACGACGAGGACGACCAGCTCGTCGCGCTCGGCGACGGTGGCTGGAACCTCCCGCACCTGCCGCGGCCCTACGGCCGCTCGGCCTCGCCGCTCGAGCAGGTGGTGATCGCGCAGGAGATCAAGACCTCCGGTATCCAGATGCCGCAGTTGCTGATGGGAACCTGGGCGGTCGGCGCGTTGGTTCCGCACGGTGACGAACGGCAGAAGCAGGAACTGGTCGTGCCGACACTGCGCGGCGAGCTGGTGTGGTGTCAGCTGTTCAGCGAGCCGGGCGCGGGTTCGGATCTGGCGAGCCTGACCACCAAGGCCACCAAGGTCGACGGTGGCTGGCGGGTGAGCGGACAGAAGATCTGGACCACGGTCGCGCAGTTCTCGGACTGGGCGATGCTGATCGCGCGCACCAGCCCCGACAAGCCCAAGCACGAAGGCATCACCTACTTCGTGCTCGACATGTCGAGCCCCGGGATCACCGTGCGCCCGCTGCGGGAGATGACCGGATCGGCGCTGTTCAACGAGGTGTTCCTCGATGACGTGTTCGTTCCCGACGAGAACGTGGTCGGCGGGGTCGACGACGGCTGGCATGTGGCCCGTACGACGCTGGCCGGTGAGCGGGTGGCGCTGAGCCAGAAGATGGAGGCCTACGCCACCGACACCGACCTGCTGCGCTTCGCGATCGGCCGCGATCTCTCGCCGGTGGCGCGTTACCGGCTCGGCGAACTCATGGCCGAGAGCCGAGCGGTGGACGTGATCAGTTCACGGGTGGTGCTCAAGCAGCTGTCCGGCATCGACGTGTCCACCACGTCCAGTGTCGGAAAGCTGTTGGGAATGGCGCTGGGACAGGCGATTTCGGAGTACGTCGTCGCCGAGCTCGGTGTCGCCGGTGTGGTGTCGGTGCCCGGTGAGCGCAGCGACCACGCGATGGAACAGCTGATCGCGGGCCGTGCCACCACCATCTACGGTGGCACCACCGAGGTCCAGCTCAATGTCATCGGTGAACGGATGCTCGGCCTGCCACGCGACGCCGCGGCACAGGGGTGAGCGACCCGGGCGTCGGGCAAGCGCCCGACGCCCGGGCGATCGCCGGTGCCTGTGCGCGGCCGGATCGGTGGAATCGCTGGACTACAGTTCGTCGTTGTATTCAGCAGAGCGTTGTATGCAGCAGAGCGCCGGACCGGCATCTGCACCGCACGGGCCCGGTGAAGGAGATGATGTGACCGCACAGCGCACCGACGGCCGAGCCAGCCGCTGGGACCGTCACCGCGCCGACCGCCGCGAACTCATCCTCGCCGCCGCCCTCGCGGCCGTGCAGGCCCAAGGCGCCTCGGTCGGCGTCCAGGAGATCGCCGATCTGGCCGGTGTCCCACGCTCGGTGCTGTATCGCCTGTTCAAAGACCGTCAAGACCTCGATGAGCAGCTGCGCACCCGCATCATCGACGACCTGATGGCGGTACTCGCCCCCACCCTGAACCCCGAGGGCACCGTCACCGAGGCGATCGCGCGTTCTGTCGACGCCTACGTGGGCTGGATCGCGACCAATCCGCGCCTGCACTATTTCCTCGGCGCCGGGTCCGGCGCCAGTAAGGATCACAACTCGCCGATCGTGTCCGGGACGAAGATCGCCATCGCGGGGACCGTGCGCGAGGTGTTCGAGAGCGCGCTGCGGGCACAGTCGGCACCGGTGGCGGTCGCCGAGCCGATGTCGTTCGGCCTGGTGAGCTTCGTCGACGGCAGTGTGAACCGGTGGCTGAGCCGGTCGATGCAGCCGATGGACGCCGCGGAACTGTCGTCCTACCTCCAGATCGCCATCTGGGCGATCATCGACGCCAGTCTGCGCGAGGTTGGCGTCACGCTCGATCCGCGCACGTCGATCGCCGAACTGACGGCGCAAAATTAGATGTAACACGCAGTAGCGTCAACCCTTGTGTGGTACCGCTGGTACCACTAAACTGGGTAGTGGAACCGCACCGAGGAGACACCGATGACGCTGTCCAGCTACCACGAGGTCCTGCAGAGCCTGTCCGAAGGCTCGGTGACCAAACACTTCGATCCCTATGTCGACATCGACTGGGACTCGCCCGAGTTCGCCGTGCACTCCGACGACCCGCGCTGGATCCTGCCCGACGTGGACCCGCTCGGCCGTCACCCCTGGTACAAAGCCCAGCCTGTCGAGAAGCGGATCGCGATGGGATTGTGGCGCCAAGCCTGCATCGCGAAGGTCGGCATCGACTTCGAACAGCTGCTCATCCGTGGGCTCATGCAGTACCTGCCGTCGGTGCCCAACGGTGATCCGGAATTCCGGTACATCACCCACGAGGCTGCCGAAGAGTGCAACCACACGATGATGTTCCAGGAGATGATCAATCGCATCGGCTACCGCGATGTGATCGGCATGGGCTCGGTCGATCGTAAGCTCACGTTGATCATCTGGCCCGCGGTGAAGTTCTTCCCCGGATTCTTCTTCGCCCTGGTGCTCGGTGGCGAGGAGCCGATCGATCACCTGCAGAAGGCGTTGCTGCGCAGCGGTACCGATCCACATCCGATGGTGCACCGGGTGATGGAGATCCACGTGGCCGAGGAGGCCCGGCACATCTCGTTCGCGCACGAATATCTTCGGATCAACGTGCCCACGATGAACTTCGTGTCGAAAACCGTGCTGTCCGTGGCCTTCCCGATCATCATGCGGGTGATGCTGGCGATGATCGCGACACCGCCGAAGGAGTTCGCCGAGAAGTTCGGGATTCCGGGCGAGGTGATACGAGACGCGTACTGGCGCAACGACCACTCGCGCCACATCAAGCGGGATGTGTTCACCGATGTCCGCGCGCTCGCGACCGACATCGGCCTGATGAATCCTGTCGCCAAGCGCGTGTGGCAGCTGCTCGGCATCGACGGACCGGTCTCGCGCTACCGCAGCGAGCCCGCGCGCAGGACCGCATGAGGGCCGAAAGCTGGTCCGCGCCCACGGCGGCCGTGCTCCCGGACAAGGACCCGTTCTTCGCGCCACGGCCCGGGTTCGAGACCCTTGCCGAGGGCACGATCCTGCGTTCGCGGCCGGTCGAGCTCGCCGCGTTCGGTGTGATCGGCATGAAGGTGCGGGCCTGGCAGCTGCTCTATCGCACGACCGATCTCAACGGCATGCCCGAGGCGTCCGTCACCACGGTGGTGACGCCGATGGGCGGTGTCGCGCCCGGTGCCCCACTGCTGTCGTTCCAGTGCGCGATCGACGCCATCTCGCCGCGGTCGTTTCCCTCCTACGCGTTGCAGCGCGGCTCTCGCGCCGTCGGCACCTTCGTGCACGTCGAACAGCTGTGCTTCGCCGACGCGCTGGCCAGAGGGTGGGCGATCTCCATTCCGGATCACGAAGGCATGCTCGGCGCGTGGGGAGCGCCGCGCGAACCGGGCTACCGCGCACTCGACGGCATCCGCGCGGCACTGGCCTTCGAGCCCGGCGGTCTCGACCCGCAGGCGCAGGTCGGGCTGTGGGGGTACTCGGGCGGCGGGCTGGCCACGGCTTGGGCCGCGGAGATGGCGCCGACCTACGCGCCGGAGCTCGACATCGCCGGCGCCGTGCTCGGCTCCCCGGTGGGCGATCTGGTCTCGACATTCCATCGGCTCAACGGCGGGCTGCACGCGGGCTTGCCGACCCTCGTCGTCGCCGCGCTGCGCCGGGTGTATCCGGCGTTCGAGGAACTCGTCGCCACCCATTTCAGCGACGAGGGCCGCGCGGTGCTCGACAAGGCCGCCGAGTCGACCACCGCCGCCGCGGTGCTGCGGTTGGCCCGCTACAACGTCGACCGGCACAGCGGCACCCCCATCGCCGAGTTGCTCGCCATGGAGGCGATGCTGGCCGTCTTCGCCGATCTCACACTGGGGGACCGGGCGCCCGCGGTGCCGCTGCTGGTGCTGCAAGCCGTGCACGACCAGATCATCGCGGTGGACGATATCGACGCGCTGGTGCGGCGCTACCGCGAGCAGGGCGCGCACGTGACCTACCTGCGCGACCGGGCGAGCGAGCACATCTCGCTGCTGCCGCTGTCGACGCCGCTGAGCCTGAACTGGCTCGACGACCGATTCAGGGGTGTCGCGGTGACACCGTCGCAGACCCGGACGGTGCGCAGCGTGCTCGCGCTGCCCGCGGGCCGTCGGGGGTTCGGCGCCCTCGCACGGGTCGTGCTGCGGGTCCTCTTCGGGCGGCCCATCACGGCCTCGTCCGCCGGTCACGGCAGGCAGCGCACGGCGAGCAAGGCTCGTCACGCAGCCTGAAGCTACAACTTACTCACTGGTAAGATAAGAAACTGTGGGTCTGCCGGTAGGCAGTAACTGGTGAGGTAAGGGGTTTACCGATGGGGATCGTTGCCGATCTGCCGCGCGCGGTGCGCAATGTGTGGTCGGTGTCGTTCGGCGGCGGACTCGAGTCCTACCGCCCCGCACCGTCGACGACGGTGTACGACGGCGCACACCGGCACCTGAAGCGCTACGACCGCACCACGCGGGCGACGGGCAATCCGGTGCTGCTGGTGCCGCCGCTCGCGGTGACCACCGCCTGCTTCGACCTGCGGCCGGGGCAGAGTCTGGTGCGCTTCCTGCTCGACCGGGGCAGGCAGCCCTACGTCATCGACTACGGCGAATTCGGGTACGCCGACCGCGATCTCGGCCTCGAGGACTGGACCGACGACATCCTGCCCGAGGCGATCGCGCGGGTCAGCGAGGAACACGACGGCCGTGGCGTCGACATCATCGGCTGGTCGCTGGGTGGTGTGCTCGCGCTGCTGACCGCGGCCGCCCACGCCGACCTGCCGATCGCCTCCATCACCTGCCTGGCCGCACCGATCGACCAGGCCCGCACCGCGTTCCTGATCCCGCTGCGCCTTCTCGCCAAGGTCACCGGTGGTCGCGAGATGGCCGTGGCGACCAAGGTGATGGGCGGCATCCCGCAGGAATTCGTGCGGCTCGGCTTCCGGATCCAGGCTTTCGACCGCGAGCTCGCCAAACCGATGTTCCTGGCCCGCAACGCCTTCGACACCGAAGCTTTGGCCAGGATGGAGGCCACCGACCGGTTCATGGCTACCATGCCCGGCTACCCGGGTCGCTCGTACTGGCAGATCTACCGCAGCCTGGTGCTGCGCAACGAACTCGCCGGCGGGTCGATCCGACTGCGATCGGATCTGGTGATCGAACTGTCGAAGGTCACCTGCCGGGTCTTGCTGGCGGGCAGCCCCAGCGACGTGGTGGTGCCCGCCGCCTCGGTGCGCCGCGGCCTCGATGTCCTGCCCAACGCCGCCGAGGTGGAGTTCGTGGAGGTGAGTGGCGGACACCTCGGACTGGTTTCCGCCGCCGACACCACCTGGCCCGCGATCGAGGAGTTCCTCAGCCGCTGACCCGCACACACCTGTGCCCGCAGAATTTCGGCCGCTCCACCAAACCGCGGGCAGGTGCAGTCCGAACCTCTCTTCATGCCTCACGTCCGCCGTGGGGTGACCCGCACTGATTCGATCAGTGCATCCGGTAGACGAGAGGTTCGCGCTAGTGAGAAGAACACGTCGATCGATCCGTACGGCCGCGGTAAATGCTGCGCTGGTGAGCGCGCTGGCCTCGGCCGCGCTGGTGCTGCCTGCGAGCGTCGCTGTCGCCTTACCCGAGACTGCCGGGGTGGTCTCGACAGTCGATATCGACAGCAGACGCCAGCTGGTGACCGTCTTCTCGCCCGCGATGGACAAGCCGATCCCGGTGCAGGTGATCCGGGCCGCCGATACCGAGAACCCGCGGCCGACGATGTATCTGCTCAACGGTTCCCAAGGCGGCCCGAATCAGAGTGGCTGGGACGCGCAGACCGACGCCGTGGATTTCCTGCGCGACAAGGACGTCAACGTCGTGACCCCGGTAGGCGGCGCCAGCTCCTACTACACCGACTGGGTGCGCGACGACGCGGTGCTCGGCCGCAACAAATGGCAGACGTTCCTCAACGAGGAGTTGCCGTCGGTGATCGAGGGGTTCCTCCGGGCCGACGGCAACCGCACCATAGTCGGTGTGTCGATGAGCGGTACCTCGGTGCTGAACCTGGCGATCGCCAAGCCCGGCTTCTGGAACAGCGTCGCCTCCTACAGTGGTTGCGCGCAGACCTCGGACCCCATCGGCCAGGAATTCGTCCGGATCACGGTCGAGAACTGGGGTGGCGGGCAGAGCATCGAGAACATGTGGGGCCCACGGAACGGCCCCTTGTGGCGAGCCAATGATCCGCTCGTCAACGCGGAAGGGCTGCGCGGCACCGAGGTCTATCTGAGTACCGGTACCGGGATCCCCGGCGCACCCCACGACACACCGGCTGACGCGCGTGTCCAGGACGGCAGGATTCCGCTCCCGGTCCAGATCGCCTTCGGCGGTCCCATCGAAGCAGCGGTGCACTTCTGCACCATCAACCTCGCGAACCGGCTGCGCGAGTTGAACATTGCGGTGACGCTGGACGAGCGGGCTGTCGGCACACACTCCTGGGGATACTGGGAGGACGACCTGCGCTCGTCGTGGCCGTTCCTGGCGCAGTCGGTGGGCAGCCGGACCAACTGAGCCGACGGCCTCACCGAGCCTGGCGAACTGTCCATAGCCCAGCGCGGCGACGGATCCCGGTGCCCATCGAACAGGTCATCGGGATCCGTTGCCGCCCGGGGTATCAGGCCTTCGTGGCCACTACCAGCACATTCTTGCCGAACAGTTTGCCGGTGACGGCCTGCAGGAGCTTGCTGAGCGGGAACACCACGCGGTCGTAGAGCTTCAGCGCTCGTGTGTTGATCGTGCCGTCGTCGCTGCCGGCGAACTTGTAGGCCAGGGTGGCGAAGAAGCCGATCGGGTCGCAGTAGCGCGACTCCACGATCTCCAGACCCGCGTTACGGAGAATGCGGTTGAGCTGAGTTCGGCGATAACGCCGGTAGTGCCCGACTTTGGTGTCCATCGAGGTGAACAGCATCTCGAGCGCGGGCACATAGATCACCAGCGTCCCGCCGGGCCGCAACAGCGAGGTCAGGTGTTCGGACGCTTCCTGGTCGTTCTTGATGTGCTCGAAAACGTTGAAAGAATAGATCAAACCGTACATTTCGGCTTCGGATGGCTCGGCCTCGCAGTCGACGACCTTGTAGCCTTTCGACAGCAGCAACTTCTGCAGCTCGGCGTCGGGTTCCAGACAATCCGGGATGATCTGCCGCTCGGCCAGCATATCGGCGTAGGTGCCCCGACCGGCACCGAAGTCCAGTATGCGCAGGTCCGGCGACGTGACATGTTTATCTACGCAGTCGATCAGAAATTTGTTGTAATTGACCGCTTCGGTCATCGCCTCCAGGTTGTCGCACCCGGTGTACGCGAATTCACTGCTGGTCACGCTTGATCCCCTCAATGCATCGATGGGCGGCAATGGCGGTCAGCGTAGTCCGACTACATTGCGGTGCCACGACATCGGGCAACATCGTCTGCGCGCCTCGGCCGGCGTCAGTGGAGGGTCTGCGGTGCGGCCGTGGCCAGAGAGGTCAGAGGGGGCTGAGAGGTAGCAGGTTCGGCGCACCCGGTGCGATGCTCGCGCCCGATGCGCCGAACCTCTGTCTGCGCCATCATGGTGAAGTCGTCAATCCGGCTGACCGAACCGGCGGCGATCGGTCATCCTGGTCAGCTCGACCGGCCCGGTCCAACCGCAGGGTGACTCGCACATGCCGGTCACCATCGCGGTGGTCGATCCGTCGCTGTAATAGACGGTGTGCGTGCTGGCCCGCGCCGGATAGCCGCACGAAGGGCACTTCCCGAAGTAGTCGAGCACCTCGCGAATTCCGGACGCCGAGACCGGCTTCGGCGTCCACGGCGGTGCTGCTGCGCGTTCGACTGAACTGTCTCGCATTTTCGGTTCTCTCATCGTCGCGATGACGATGGGTCTGTCGTCGCGTCAATCGGAGACAAGAGCCTTTCAGTAGTGCTTGGCTCCCGGCGTGCACGGGCTCGCCGAACCTGTCGATGTCGCCAGATCGCAGATGCCACCGGTGAGCATTTGAAACGGAGTGACGCCGAGCAGGACGATCAATCCGATGATGTCACCTTGCCCGGCCAGTACCGCGGCCGAGTTCGCCGCTGCCGAGCCCGAGTCTGCTGCCGATGAGCCGGTCTCGGCTACCGCCGTGCCCGCTGCGGCTGCGACGAGGCCTGCTACCGCGACCGAGGCTGCGGTGATACGAAGGGTGTTGCGCATTTCATGCTCCTTGCTGGGGAGTGGGAACTCCCGGGAAATGGGTTGGTGCAGAACTTCGCCGGCAGATCAGCGCGGAGGCTTGCTCATATCGCGGTTCATCGTCGGGAGTTCGATGCTGATCGGCAAGCGCAGTTCCGCCAGATAGATCAGCGCGGCTTTGCGCAGGAATTCGTCGAGGAGCCAGTAGGGATCCTGGAGCGGCGGGACCACGGTGAGCGCGCCCTCGCGCACGGCGATGAACGGACCCCACGCGACTTGCAGCAGGGGGTCCCAGACCGGTTCCCGCGGAATCGAGAGCCCGTCGGCGATCTTGTCGCCGAGCAGGAATCGAGTGAACGCGCCGAGTACCGGCTTGCTCAGAATCGACAGATCGATGTTGGCGCCCAGGCTGAGGAGCCGATCGGCCAGCTTGGCGCCTTCCGGCGTCGGCGCGATGATGGGGTCGAGGATCTGCGCCGCTTGGGAATTGGCGTCGGGCCATGACTTGGGGATGTATTCGTCACGTACGCCCAGCAGGTGCCCGGCGACCTGCCAGGAGTGCAGGAAAGCGTCCGATTCGTGTGCCGGGATCGGTACTTTCCAGGAATTGAGGTGCTTCATCACGGTCGTCGGCAGGCTGTGCCAGGTGACCATGATGTCGTTCTGGCTGATCGGCTTGTCCTCCTCCGCGGAGTGCACCCAGTGCGGGGACTGCGGCAACAGGTGACGCACCGCCGCGTGCACCAGCCGGGTTTTGACGCAGGTGACGATCATTTCCCCATCGGGGGCATAGGCATTGGCGCTACCGATGTCATAACCGAGTTTCGCGGTTTTGGTGATGCGATCTTTGAGATCGTGGCCGCCCTTGGAGTAATAGACCGCGCGCGCCTCTTTCGGGATGACGGTGCTCATCATGCCGCTGGCGAACCCGTAGAGGACACCGAGATACAGTCCGCGCTTCTTGTTGAACGCGATCGCGGTATCCAACTTGCCGGTGTCGGTCCACTGCGGCAGTCGGCGGGCGTACTCCATGAAGTCGCGCAACTCCGAGGGTAAGCCGGCAGGCAGCGCCTGACCGTTCTTGGTCCAGGTCCGCAACAGTTCGTTGACCTTGGGGACTTCGCCTCGGTCGACGAGTCCGGCGACGAGTTCGTCGGCTTCGGGATCCCATACCGTCAACGGGTCGACGCCGGAACCGGATCCGGCCACCGATCCTTCCGGCGACCACGTCCACGGATCTGCCCGTGCGATCGCACCCAATCCGATGGTGCCGACAACGCCGAGCACTCCGCCGGCTTTCAGCGCATTACGCCTATTGAGTCTATCCATGACATTACTCCTCATTGAGCACGTTCAGACTCCCAGGCCGCAGCGAGAACACTCGATTCGCTTCGCTGCATCAGCCTAGAATAGTCAGTAACTTAACAGGGAGTGGGCACTGTGTCCACGGAATCCGGATTGACGCCCGGCGTCCTTCGTGGTCGGGGAGCATGAAGCGGAGCCGAAGCATCGATAAGCGCCGTGACCTGCCTACTCTTCCTGGTTGCTTGGCATGCGCCGGTTCGGCAGTGGTCACCTCCTGCTGAGGTCCTCCAAGAGGGGATAGGCAGTAACTTAGGTGGACGGAGCGCTAGCGAGCTGGATCGCCGACTCTGGTCGATGGCTATCGACTCTCGTTTTCGCTGGCCGATTCAGAGGGTTAATATGCTGTATAGGGGCATGTACTGACGTATGACCGTGCCCTGGGGCGCGTCCCCGTGCGGGCGATCTACCGGAGAGCGGCGATCGAACGCGCGGCGCCTGCGACGGAAACTATCAGGAATGTGCATTAACATATCGGCAAAGATTCGACGATGCGCCGCGTATCCCGGATCTTGAGTGGGTCTCCCGTGTATGCGAGAATCATGGCTAACTTATTGGATCTGTCGCCGACCGTCGGCGACAGTGCGTGAGGAGTCAAAGATGTCCGCTGTCGTCGTCGACGTACGTCGACCACCGCCTGGCCGGAGAACGCGCGGCGGGGGACTGTCCTGCGCTGCCCTGCTCGCCGATGTGTTCGGGCAGCAGGCCGATCGTTGCCGCTCGATGATCGTGGCGTCGGCTGACACGGGATCGGCGCAGCGATGACCCATCGGCGTTGTGCCCTGATCACCGGCGGTTCGCGCGGGATCGGCGCGGAGGTCGCACGGCGTCTGGCCGAACTCGGCTACGACCTCACGCTCGCTGCCCGCGATGGAGCGGTGCTGGACAGCACCGCTGAAGAGCTGCGCACCGACCACGGTGTCGACGTAGTGACGGTGATCGCGAACATGAACGATCCCGAACAGCTGCTGCGCCTCGCCGACACGCACGCCGACCGGTTCGGTCGCCTGGACGTTCTGGTGCACTGCGCCGGCACCGGTACCGCCGGTCCGGTAGCGACGATGAGCGCCGCCGGCTACCACCGCATGTTCGACATCAACGTTCGTGGCCCCCTGACCCTTGTGCAGCACTGCCTGCCATTGCTGCGCGAGACGGCGAAGAACAACCCCGGCGCAGGTGCGAAAATCGTTGCGCTGGCCTCGATCACCGGTGTCGCGGGGGAGCCGGGCTTGGCCGCCTATGGGGCGTCGAAAGCCGCTCTGGTGTCGCTCTGCGAAACCATTTCGCTGGAGGAATCCGCGAACGGTGTCAGTGCGACAGCTATCTCACCCGGCTATGTCGATACCGATATGACCGCGTGGAAACGCGACGAACTCGACCGCGCGGCGATGCTGACGACCGGGGACATCGCTGAACTGGTGCTGGCCATCACTCGTCTGTCCGCTAACGCCGTCGTCCCCAATATCGTTGTCTCCCGGTCGGGAAACCGGCTGTGGCGAGCATGATCGACCGCCCATCGCCTGCTGAGCCGGTGGGAACGAGTACGGCTCGATGACCGCGATACGCGGCGAAGTGAGGAACGCGCACATCCTCACCCGCGCGGATCGCGGCGAAGCCCGTGCCCGTCGCCGCGAGGTCGTCATCCGCGCCGCGCGTGACGTCTTCGTCGACCATGGTTTCCACGGCGCCAGTATGGAAGAAATCAGCGTCAGGGCCCAGGTGAGCAAACCGGTGCTCTACAACCACTTCACGGGCAAAGTGGACCTGTATTCCACTGTGCTGCAACGGTATCTGGACCACATGGTCGATGGCCTGCGTGGTGCGCTCCGAACGACCGCCGGGTACGAGAACAAGGTGCGGCGCACGGTGTCGGCCTATTTCGACTTCGTCGACGAAGACGACGGTGCGGGATACACGCTCGTGTTCGACACGCCGGTTCCGAGTGAGCCGAGCGTCGAGGGTCGGGTTCGGATGGCGATGGCCGAATGTGCGGCACTGGTCGGTGCCGAACTCGACGCGGTGGGGATGGATCCCTACCGTGCCCGGGCTTGCGCGTTCGGTCTCGTCGGCGCCAGCCACCTGGCGGCCCGCTACTGGTTCGACGCCGGTCGCCCGATTCCCAAGATCGACGCGGTCGACACCACCGTTGCGCTGTTCTGGACAGGACTGTCCGGAACGGGCTAGTGCGAATACCGGCGGGGTCGACGAAGTCGCCGCGGCGGTGCGGGAAGCGTCCGAGGATCTGGACCCGATGCGACGTGTGTCTCCGCTCAGATCAGATTCTTGCCCTGGGATCTACGCTCACGCATGTCGTCCAGGTAGCGCTCGAAGGGCTGAGCTCGCCACGTGTCCGGCAGCACCTCGAGCAGTCGGCCGAGCGTGCGCATCACGATTTCGAACACTCGCTGCCTGCGCGGGCTCCATGGCAGGCCCAACTCGTCGCGGAACTGCTGTGGCAGAAACCCGGTGGTGAAGAAGCGATTCGCCCGACCGAACGCGACGCGCACGCTTCGACGCCATGCCGCCAATTCGACAACGTAGTTGAGCAAGTAGGTGCGGACTTCGTCGTCGAAGGACAGATCGCCGAGCATGGAGTCCCAGTACCGATCGAAGGCCGCGCGGTCGGCCGGCCACAGTTCGGCCGGCATCTGCAGGGTTGTCCCGAACCTGGCGGCATCGCAATACATCTCGTCGGCATCCTGCTCGTTCATTCCGCCGAAGAGCAGGTTCACCGTGTCCAGGACGCCTCGGTACAAGCAGGCGGCCACCCACAGTTGCAGCTGAGGGTCGAAGGCGTTGTACCGAACAGGGCTGTGCGGTCCCGAGCGCACCTGCCGGTGCGCGGTGCCCACCGCGGCACGGTAGGCCGCCTGATCTTCGTCGGTTCCGATCATCGCCACCGCGAGGTAGGTGAGCGTGGTTCGACCGCGCTTGGCCGGCCGCGTCGCGTAGCTGCCCGATTCGACAACACTTTCCACTACGCCGCGCCCGACCGGCGGCAGGCTCAGCTGCATGATCACGTTCGCCGGGCCGCCCAGCAACGCGCCGACACCGTTGAGGTAGCGGTGCCGGCGCGCGATGTCGTCGGAGACATCCCGCGGACGACCAGCCCTTGCTGAACGGGTCATGGCCGGCCTCCGAATCGAAAGGGTGAGAGATTCACGCGCTCATGTTCTCACCGAGGCCGGTCTTCCACAATGCTTTTCGGCGATTTCAGCGGTATTAAGTTACCAATGATTCCGGCACCGGCTACGATCGCCATCGGCTGTCGGCGCTGGGATTCCGATCGCTTGTCCCGAGTACCCGACCCCTTCGGAGGTGTCCATGCCAGTGATCCCGAGCATGCCTGCGGCCCTGGTCAGAACGATGGCTGACGGCTTGTCCGCCGTCGGGGTTCTGCGCAGAAGCGGCGCGATCGAGCTTCGGCATCCGGTGGAGCTGCTGCGTACTGCCAGGGATGCGACCGTGCTCGGTCCTGTGGCCACCGCGTTCGCGCACGCGGCTCGCCACAACGGCGCCGCGACGGCCATCGTCGACGAGCTGGGGCCGCTGACGTTCGCGGAGCTCGATCGCAGGTCGAACGCGGTGGCCAACGGCCTTGTCGCGCGGGGGATCGCGAGTGGCACGGTGCTGGCCGCGCTCTGCCGGGATCATCGGGGGATGGTCTTGTCGCTGCTCGCCGCGGGCAAACTGGGTGCGCGCATCGTGCTGCTCAACGCGGGAATGGCGGGCCTGCAGTTGGTGTCGGTGACCGAACGCGAAAACGTGGGTGCGATCCTGCTCGACGCCGAGTTCCTTCACCGCTTCGACGACCTTCCCAAGAAGTTACCGATGATTCTGACCATGGACGACGGCTGGGTGGACCACGGGCAGCCCACGCTGGACGATGTCCGAGCGGGCCGGCACACCCGACCGCCGGTGAGCCCCAAGCAGCCCGGCGGGATTGTGGTACTCACCAGCGGCACGACCGGAACACCGAAAGGTGCGCCGCGGGCCAAAGTGTCGCCCTTGCAATCGGCGCAGTTCCTCGACCGGATCCCCTTGCCGAAGGCGAGTACGACCGTGCTCGCGGCGCCGGCGTTCCACGGCACCGGTCTCTCTCAGCTGATTCTCGGTTGGGCGCTGGGAAGCACGATCGTCTTGCAGCAGCGCAAATTCGACCCGCGACGCACGCTGGCCGATATCGAACACCATCGGGCGGGCACGTTGGTGCTGGTACCAACGATGTTGCAGCGCATCGTCGATCTGGGCGAGTCCGTGCTGGCCGAATACGACACCTCCTCACTGAAGGTGATCTTCGCGGCCGGATCCGCCATCTCGCCCGACCTGAGCAGGCGTACGGCGCTGGCGTTCGGTGAGGTGCTCTACAACCTGTATGCCTCGACGGAGGTCGCGGTGGCAGCCGTCGCCACGCCCAGCGATATGCGGGAAGCGCCCGGCACCGTCGGCCGCCCACCCGTGGGCTGCCGGGTCGCGATCTACGATGACGACCGCCGCCGGGTCACCG
This sequence comes from Nocardia sp. NPDC055002, assembly GCF_053608825.1. Lineage (NCBI taxonomy): Bacteria > Bacillati > Actinomycetota > Actinomycetes > Mycobacteriales > Nocardiaceae > Nocardia > Nocardia sp. NPDC055002. The sequence continues at coordinate 1,057,685 of NZ_JBSGWE010000001.1, read as the reverse complement.
AACCGGGTGTGGTCGGCACCATTTTCGTGGCCAGCGCACTGAGTTTCAGCGGCTACACCGACGGCACAGGCAAGGAGATCGTCGACGGAATGCAGTCCAGTGGCGATGTCGGCCATTTCGATGCGGCGGGAAGGCTGTTCATCGATGGTCGCGACGACGACATGATCATCTCCGGTGGGGAGAACGTCTTTCCGCTCGAGGTCGAAAACCTGCTCGTGGAACGACCGGACATCCTCGAGGCGGCGGTCGTGGGGGTAGACGATCGCGACTTCGGAAAACGCCTGCGCGCGTTCGTTGTGCCCGCACCCGGTGCTTCGTGCGACGCGCAACAGATAAAGGATCACGTCAAAGCGGCCCTCGCGCGACACAAGGTCCCGCGGGATGTGGTGTTCGTAGACGAGTTGCCACGCAATGCCACCGGCAAACTGCTTCGTCGCAAGCTCGAGAGCGTCGATCCGCGGTGAGGTCGGGGCGCGGCCTCTTCTGCGCGTGCGGTGTCGAGGTCACGCCGGGGTGGGTGGCTCCCGAGACGTGGCGATGTCACCGGCCAGCGGTATGACCGCGCTGATCACGTGGTCTGTCAGCTCTCGGTCGAGCCCGGCTGCGATGAGCGCGTCGGTGAGATGGCCTGCGACCAGGGTGAAGTGGACTGGGGTGATGCCGCGCCCTCGGTGAACGGTTCGCATGGATGCGCCGACGTACGGCACCGGTCCGCCGAGTAGTGCGGCGAAGAATTCGACCTGCCGACCCTTCATTCGGGTGAGGTTCGTGCCGGCGAAGAACGGCGACAACCGGTCATCGGCGAGGACGCGTCGGTAGAGGTCTTCGACGACCGTCTCCACGGCATGGCGGCCGCCGATCCGCTCGTAGGGCGGCAAGCCTTCCTCCGAGGTATCGGCATCGCTTTCGGACGCAGACATGCTGCGTCGATCCGGTTCGTCCATGGTGGGAGTCCTCGTTTTCGCAAACGTCACTGATGGGGTGGTCGGTGACAGTCGCCGGAGGCATCCGGCACGCCGATGAATTGACAGTAACTTATCCGCTTGAGAATCGACCTGTTTCGGGTTTGACGGAGTTCGCTCGGGGGTCTCGAACGACGGTCTTCCTGGTCGCCAATTGAATAATTGCAGTTCAGACGCCAGAACTGAGTTTGATTACCAGCCGTGGGTGCCCAGTAAGCTGTGTCCAGGGGTCTTATCCTCGGCAGATACCTGCTCATCTACGGCGGAATAGGCATTAACATAACCTTGTGTTGATGCCTTCGACGTGGGAGACTGCTTGCCAGCCATCGCTGCCGTGAGGCGACGTTGAACGCAGTGAGGAAGTCGAAGATGACTACCGACTATTCACCCAGAATCGATTCTGAGCGGCCCCGTGTGGCCACGGCGGAGTCCTCCATCAGAGTCCGGGCGCTCGCCGACGAGTTGGTCTCCCGAATGCTCGAGAGCATGGCTACGCGCGCCGGTGACGTCACCGGTGGTGCCCTGGCCGCTGTTGATGTTCTACCGGGCACTGCCCTGGCGACCGTTCCGCCCCGCGGACGCGGCGACACCGTTCGGCACCGCACCTCCGGGTCGCCGCGAGCTCGTGCCGAGGTTCCCAGCGAAGTGATCGATCAGGCGATCGGTCAGGGTTTCACAACGAGTTTGGAGCTGATCGCCTCGAGTGTGGTCGGCTCCGAAGAACAGAAGCTCTCGGTCGTGCGCCAACTGGCGACCGAAATGCTCGACAGCGTGACGGCGGCGATATCACTCGCGTACACCGACCATCTCGCGGCCGAGGTCGTCGAGGATCAACGGGTCAGGAACTCCTTGGCGGTCGCGTTGCTCGCCGGGCAGGATACGTCGACGGTGACGCGTTGCAGCGGTTTCGAGGTCGCCGAGAGCTATTCCGTGTTGGCGGTGCATTTTCCGTCCGGTAGTGACGGAACGTCCGACACATTTGTCACGCAGATGGACGTCCGGCGAATGCTTCGAAATATCCGGGCGGCCCTGGATCGCCACGGGTCGGTGCGCGCGTTGTCACGGCTCGATGTGCGCGGTGGCGTCATCCTCGTTCCGTCGGCTGAAACAAGGGACCTCGACACGTTGTTGACCGTGCTGTCCGCGGCGGCCGGAGTCGACATGACCGCGACCTGCGCGGAGGCGTCGCCGGCGAAGATTCCGGAAACTGTTGATCAGCTGTGCGACCTCTTGGATCTCGTGCAAAGAATTCAGCGCCCGCCCGGTCTGTTCCGTTTCGCTGATCTGGCAGTCGAATATCAGTTGACCAGGCCATCTGCTGTGCGCCGGCATATCGAAGCGATACTGAGCCCACTCGACGACAATCCGATTCTGATGGAAACCTTGTGCACGCACCTCGATAACAATCTGAACCGTCGCCGAACCGCGCGGCAGCTCAGCGTTCATATGAACACCATCGATTACCGGCTGAAAAGTATCCGCAAACTGACGGGCTTCGATCCTTCGTCGGCCGATGGACTCTGGTATCTGCAGTCGGCGCTGATCGTGCGTAAAGCGAGCTGTCAAGAGAAGTAGGTCGGCCGCGATGTCATCGTGCGGCGGATGATTTCGGAGGATCGGCACGGTATCGCCCGCAATGGGGCGGATCCCGGAACAGCGGCCGAGCGTGTGTACGTGGTTCCCGAGAACGAATCCGGCACCAATTGACGAAACGGCGGTGGTCACCTCGGCTCGGCTGCCGAGGAGACCACCGCCGGAACCCGCAACGGAGTCGGGATCTATCTCAGCTGGAGACCGCGGGTGTCAGGCCCGTCGAGCCGTGCAGTTTGCGGAGCTCGTGCTTGACGACCTTGCCGCCCGCATTGCGCGGCAGGGCGTCGACCACCACGAGGTCCTTCGGGTGCTTGTAGCGGGCGAGATGGGTGTTCAGGTGCGGTTCGAGGTCGGCGAGGCTGATCTCGCCGCCGTCCTCCACCGCCACGATCGCGACCGGGACCTCGCCCCATTTGTCGTCGACGCGGCCGATCACCGCTGCCTCTCTGATCAGTGGGTGCGCGAACAGTACGTTCTCCACCTCGGCGCAGTAGATGTTCTCGCCGCCGGAGATGATCATGTCCTTCTTGCGGTCGACGACATAGACGAAGCCTTCCTCGTCGAGGCGCACGAGATCACCGGAGTGGAACCAGCCGCCCGCGAACGCGTCGGCGGTCGCGCGCGGGTTGTTCCAGTACTCGCGCATCAAAGTCGGTCCGCGATAGACGATTTCGCCGATCTCGCCCTGGGCGACATCGTTCATCTCGTCGTCGACGACTCGGGTGGCGATGGTGGGGATCGGCTTGCCGACAGAGCCGAGCTTGCGGATCGCGTCCTCGCCGTCGAGGACACAGGTGATCGGCGACATCTCGGTCTGCCCGAAGACCGCCACGTTGAGCGCGTTCGGGAAGGTCTCCGCCATGGCACGCAGCACGGTGTCCGAGGCCGGGGCCGCACCCCAGCTGATCACCCGCAGCCGCAGATCGCGCTGTGCGACAGTCGGATCGGCGCACACCACCTGCCACTGGGCCGGCACCAGGAACACCGAGGTCGCGCGCTCGCTCTCCCAGGCATCGAGCACCTCGCCCGCGTCGAACGCCTTGAGCGGATGGATCACCGTCAACGCGCCGAGTACGAAACACGATGCAACACTGCCCAATCCGGCGATGTGGAACAGTGGCGACGCGCAGAAGGCGATGTCGTCGGCGCTGTAGCGCATGGCACGGATGCAGGTGAGCGCCTGCGAACTCATGTTCAGGTGGGTCAGGACCGCGCCCTTGGGGTTTCCGGTGGTGCCGGAGGTGTACATGATCAGGGCCGCGGTGTCCTCGGCGACATCGCGCGGCTCGTGCGGTTCGCCGGTCTCGGCGATGAGGTCCTCGTAGCCGAGAACACCGTCGCCGGTCGATGCGCCGACCACGATGTGCGTACTCAGATCCGGTGACTGGGCGCTCACCGCTGCGGCCAGAGGAGCAAGCACCGCGTCGGTGATGATCACCGAGGCGCCGCTGTCGGCGACCAGGAAGGCGATCTCGGGCGGAGTGAGCCGGAAGTTCACCGGCACCGCGATGGCGCCCAGAGTGTTGATCGCGAATACCGATTCGAGGTACTCGGTGTTGTTGAGCATCAGGATCATCACGCGGTCGCCGGGCTCGACGCCGCGCCGATCGAGCGCGTCGGACAACCGTCCCACTCGCCAGTGCAGTTCACCCCAGCTGGTGGTCTTGCCCAGGTACCGCACGGCGGGAGCATCCGGGATGGTGGTGGCATGGATCGCGATCTGGTTCATCCAGTGATTGCGGCGCGAGCGCAGGGGTTCTGTGGACATCGTCGTCTCCTCGAAGGCGCGGAAAGGGTTAGGCCGGTTCGGCGATCGGATGCACGGCGCCGGTGAAGTTCGGCGCGCGACGGGTCAGCATCGCGGTCATTCCCTCGAGGAAGTCCGCGGAGGTCAGCAGCTCGATCTGTCCGTCCTTCTCCCGCGCGAGCGCGGCGTCGAGTTCGGTCAGCGTCGCCGCGTTGATGGCAGCTTTCGTCAGTTGCAGCGCGCGGCGAGGACCCGCGACCAGTTGGGCGGCAACCGCCTCGATCTGATCGTCGAGTTCGGCGGCGGGTACGCACCGGGTGATCAAACCCGCCGCGGCGGCGTCGGCGGCGGGCAATCGGGCGCCGAGCAGCGCCATCTCCGCGGCCCTGGCACGACCCATGGCGGCGGCGACGACCGCGGTTGCTCCACCGTCGGGCATCAGGCCGATGGAGGTGAACGGCAGCAGCAGGTAGGCGCTGTCGGCTGCGTAGACGAGATCAGCGGCCAGCGCGATCGACGCGCCGACACCGGCGGCGGGCCCGTTGACCCGCGCGATCACGGGCAGCGGCGAGGCGATGATCGCGCGGATCAGCGCGTTGGCGGTGTCCATCACGACCTGCGGTGAGGCCTCGTTGCCGCCCGCGGCGGCCGCGGCGGCCAGGTCGGCGCCGGTGCAGAACGCTTTACCCGCGCCGGTCAGCACGATCACCCGAACGGACGGCCGAGTTGCGGCCGAGCTGATGAGATCGCCCAGCTCGGTCATCGCCTCGAGATCGATCGCGTTCAGCCGTGCTTGGCGGTCGATCGTCAGGCGCAGGACGCCGCCAACTTCTGTGACCAGAATGCTCTCGCTCATCGGGCCACCGTTTCGACGATGGACTTGGCCAGGCGTCCTGCGATGAGGGTCTCGGCCTCGCGCACGATCCGCGCCACCAGTTCCGCGCAGGTGGGAATGTCGTGGATCAAGCCCTGACACTGGCCGACACTCCAGATGCCGGCGTCGAGGTCGCCGTCCTCGTAGACCTTGCGGCCACGAGCGCCCGCGACGAGCTCGCGTACATCGTCGAACGTGCCGCCGCCGCGCTCGATCTCGACGACCTGGCGGCTGACGGCGTTATCGGCGACTCGGGCAGTGTTGTTCAAGGTCCGGAAGATCAGCTTGGTGTCGAGCTCGGTGTTGGCGACGATCTGTTCCTTGACCACGTGCGCGATGGGCGACTCGACCGTGCACAGGAACCTGGTGCCCATATTGACGCCGTCCGCACCGAGTGCCATCGCGGCGACCAATCCGCGAGCATCGGCGATGCCGCCGGAAGCGATCATCGGGATCTCGATCTCACGCGCGGCGGCGGGAATCAGGACCAAGCCCGGTGTGTCGTTCTCGCCGGGATGACCGGCGCATTCGAAGCCGTCGATACTCACCGCGTCGACGCCGACCTGCTGGGCCTTGAGCGCGTGCTTGACGCTGGTGCACTTGTGCAGCACCTTGATGCCCGCGTCTTTGAGGTAGGGCAGGTGGGTCGCCGGGTTGCCGCCGGCGATCTCGACGATCGGAACGCCGCCATCGATGATCGCCTGGCGGTACTCCGCGTAGGGCGGCGGAGTGATCGAAGGCAGGATCGTCAGATTCACGCCGAACGGTTTGTCGGTGAGATCCCTGGTCCGAGCGATTTCCTCGCGCAGTGCCTGCGGGGTGGGCTGGGTCAGTCCGGTGATGATGCCGAGACCGCCCGCTTCCGAGACCGCGGCCGCGAGCTCGGCGCGGCCGACCCACATCATCCCGCCCTGCACGATGGGGTGCTCGACACCGAATGCCTCGGTGAATCGGGTGCGCAGCATGGAGCCTCTCTCCGCTCGGGAGTTCTGCGCCGGTGGCAGGAAACCCGCGGGCTCTTTGCATCCGGCTAGAATCGTGATTAACTTATTGAGAATGGGTGTTAACTTAACCGAGCTGGAGCGTTCCTGTCAACGAAATCGGGCCAAGCGCGAAAACCGCTGGGCCCACCCTGGTCGATCCGGTGATCGGGTGCGCTGGACGGGTTGATCCGATTCCTTTCGAAAGAAGTCGTCGATGACTGAATCCCTTGTCGCAGGGGCTGTTGACAAGCAGTTTCTCGGAGACTCGCCCTCCTGTGGCCGGTGCGGTTCTCGGCCGCGGGCCGATCGAAGACGAGGCCGCCGTGCCCGAGCCGTCGCACGAGCTCGTGCAGCCGCGAGCGGCTGGGCGGCACTGGGTGCCAAGGGCGGGCAAGGCCGCACTGCGGCGATGGGCGAAACATCTGATCGTCAACATGGCTCCGTCGCGTCACCACGATGCGTTACCGGCAGCTGATCTTCAATCCACACCACGAAGCAAGGGAGAACCATTACCATGGGCGTCGAATTCAGCCCGGAACAGCAGGATTTCGCGGCAGCGGTCGCCGCGTTCGCCAAGCGTGAGGCGGGCACCCGGGAGAAGCGTGACGCGCTCACCCACCATGATGCCGAGCAACACAACGCGGGTGTCTACGGCAAGATGGCCGAACTGGGCTGGCTCGGCCTGACCGTGCCCGAGGAGTACGGCGGCTCCGACGCCACGATGGTCGACATGTGCATCCTGCTCGAGGAGAGCCTGCGCGGCATGTTGCCGATCGGTGCGATCGGGCCGACCCTCATCACCGGTGGTGCCTACGCCAAGTTCGGTACCGCGGCGCAAAAGGACGTGGTCTTGCGCGGCATCGTTCGTGGTGCGTCGCAGTCGATTTCGATGTCGGAACCGGAAGCGGGCTCCGACGTCGGCAACATCACCGCCAAGGCGGAGAAGACCAACGACGGCTGGCTGATCAACGGTCAGAAGACCTGGTGCTCCAACGCGCACATCTCGGAGAACATCCTGCTGGTCGTGCGCACCGATCGCAGTGGCGGCAAGCACGAGGGACTCACCATGTTCCATGTGCCCGCCAACACGCCGGGGCTCAAGATCAGCCCGATCGAGCTGATGGGCAACCAGAAGGAGACCAACGACCTGTACTTCACCGACTGCCTGCTCCCCGAGGACGCGGTGGTCGGCGAGGTGGGCAACGGCTGGCGTCAGCTGATGACCGGGCTGAACTTCGAACGGCTCATTCTGGCCGCGATGAGCCTCGGCGCTGCCGAGCGTGCCTTCGAGGACACGCTGCAGTTCATCAGTGAGCGCAAGCAGTTCGGCAGGCCGATCGGTTCCTTCCAAGCGCTACGGCACCGCATGGCCGACCTCGCGACCGAGATCGAATGCACCAAACTGCTGGTCTACAGCGTGGCCGCCGCGGTCGACGCCAACCCGACCAAGACCTTCGCGCGCGAAGCATCGATGGCCAAGCTCAAGGCCACTGAGACGTCCAAGCAGGTCGCACTGGCCGGGATGCAGATGATGGGCGGCTACGGCTACGCCCGGGAGTTCGACATGGAAAAGCACGTCCGTGGCGCCCTGGTCTCCACGATCTTCGGCGGGACGAGCGAGATCCAGCGCGACATCATCGGTAAGACGTTCGGTCTCTGACACGGAGGGGAAAGGGGCGTCCGACCGGTCACGGTCGGACGCCCCCTGTCGAGTCGCTCGCTGCCTACCGCGGCAGGGGCTGACCGAGCAGAATGGTCTCCAGTAAACGGATCACCTTCTCCTGCGGACTGATTCCATGGTCGCCGAAGGTGCGTCCGAGGTCGACCACGAGGCTGAAGGCCGCGTGCACGAGGATCCGGGCTTCGCCGATGGACAGGTCCGGCCTCGCTTCCACCACCAACTTCGCCCATTCGGTGATGATCAGCTGCTGTAGATGGCGCAGGGTCACCTGATCGGGTTGGTCTACATGGCTGAACTCGGCGTAGTAGACGAAGGTCAGCGCGCGCTCGGCGAACGAACCGGAGACATAGAGTTCGATCAGGGTGCCGAGTGCTTCGGCGGGAGTGTCCGCGGCGGCTGTCGCGGGCGCGATCGCTCCCGATACCCGGTCGGCGGCGCGCCGGAATGCGGCGACCAACAGGTCGCTCTTGCTGCGGTAGTAGCGGTACACCGCCGAGGCGGCCGACAGATCCGCGGCGGCGGCGATATCTTCCATGCTGACATTGGGATAGCCGCGCTCGTGGAACAGCTCGACGGCTTTGCCCAGCAGCAGATCATGCTTGAACGGCTGCGGTTGCTCGCCCCTCGAACCGGCGGTCTTCGTGCTGTCGAGTCCGCTGAGGTCAGCGTCGATCAACGTCCAGCTGGTCGCATGGAGCAGCCGGGCGAGGGCCTTGACCGGAACGGTGGCGTGGTGGTCGCCGATGCTGCTCACCACGGCAAAGATCGAGACCGCGCGAACCGCCCGGTCTCGACCGTCCAACTCGGGTCGTACCTCGCCGATCAGCTTGCGCAGCGTCGCGATAGCCGCGGCGAATTGATCGGTGAACTCCTGAAGATCGGCCGGCTCGAGATAACGGCGCTCCCAGCGAGCCAGCGCCACGGTCGGCCGATTGGCGATGGTCAACCCGATGATGGCGTCGAGCACATGGTCGACGCGCCGGCGCGGCTCCCAGTCGGCGGCCTCGGCGGGCAGCTCGACCGCGCCGACAGCTATCCCGGACAATCGCAGAAGTTCCTCCCGGAACAGTGCGTACTTGCTCGGAAAGTGCCGATACAGCGCGGTGGAACTGATATCGAGGCGCCGCGCGATGTCGTCCATGCTGACACCGTGGTATCCGTGCGCGCCGAAGGCGGCGGCCGATTCTGCCGCGATCTGGGCACGACGATTCTTCGGCCTGCGCCGGACTTGGCGAGTCGGCGCATCCGCGGGGGATTCGTCTGCCTGGCTGCTCGTCGTCTTACCCTTTGTTCCGCGCGGGGACAGTGAGTTCCCGATGATCTTGCCTGTCATGCTATCGCCTGGTGGCGCGAGGTCGATCCGCCGGACCGCGTCATTGGGCGGGAGGCGAGGTCAACGGGGAGTTCACCTTCTCGACGAGCCAGCGGCCGTCGTCATTGTGCAGGTTGAACACCATCGACAGCTGACTCGGCTTGGGTTTGTGCTCGGTACCCAGGCTCGAGATGGTCGTTCCGATCACCACGATCGCCTCGGCGGAGTTCTCGTCGCCGGAGCGCAGCGCGCACTGGGTATCGGTCACCTTCGAGATGACCTCGCCCTGGGTGAGTGCGTCGCGCAGCTCGGTGCTGGTGGATTCGAACTGCTTCTTCCAGTCACCCGTCGCGCCCGCGAGGACAGCCTTGAAGTAGGTGTCGAGGCTCTTGCTGTCGTATTCGGCCAGGGCGGGCGCGTAGTGGCACGCGGCCTCGCGGGCCTGCTGCTGGGCCTCGAGCAGATCGGTGCTGTTCTTGTTCTCCACGAACAGGAACACCGAGGTCGCCACCGAAGCGCCGAGGACGATCGCGGTGGCACTGCGCAGGCCGAGAGTTTTGCGGTCCATCGCCCACCACTTGGCCTTGGTGGCCGTCTTCGCATCGACCGTGTCCGCGAGCCCTGCCGATGGTGCTGTGCTGGGGGATGTTTCGTCGTTGGTCATCGCTTTTCGTGCTCCTTATCGTGGTGCGGGCACCGAGGGCTGGGACAGTTCGTCACCGGTCACACCGGGCGGCGGTCCCGCACCGTTGTCGGGTCCGGCGGGACGTGGTGCGTTCGCCGACCCACGCACCTGCAGGGCGGGATTGTCGGTGACGCAGTAGTTGTAGAGCCGCACCCTGGTATCGGCGGTGGCCTTGGTGGGCAGGATCGGAACAGTGTCGTAGTCGCAGGTCGGTCGCGGCCACGGATCGACGAGTGTGAAGAAAGCGTTGTCGTGGGCGGGGACCCCGACCGCCTCGGAGAAGCGGCTCAACGTGGGAAACAGCAGCTCGATCGCGGGTTGACGCAATTTGGCTGCCCGGGTGATCGCGACGAAGTTCGTCACCAGGTCCGTGATCGGATCGTGGGTGCGGGAGATGAAGCCCCCGAGGGTCGCCAGCTGGCCCGGCCCCTCTTGGAGCAGATGCCGCAATTCGGCGTCGGCGGCGGAGAACTGCTGGAACAGGGCGCTACCCGCGTGGGTGAGGGTGCCGAGGTCGGGTTGCGCGTGCGCGGTCGTCGAGGCGATGACCTCCAGATTGCGCAGCAGATGCTCGGTCTGCGGAAGCAGATCGGTGAGCCCCGCCATCGCACGACTGATCCCGGAGATCATGTTGCGCAAGCCATCCGGTCCGCCCGCGAGCGCTTTGTCGAGTTCGTTGACGATGACATTGAGGCGGTCGGGGTTCAATCCGCCGACCAGGCCCGTCATGTTCGCCAGCACCGACTGCACCTGCACCGGCACGGCGGTGTCCGCCCGGGCGATAACGGAGCCGTCGCGCAGATACGGTCCGGTGTCGGTGTCGGGGCGGAAATCCAGGTACTGCTCACCCGCGGCCGACAATCGGGCGACGGCGACTGTGCCGCCGACCGGAATCCGGGTGCCCTCCTCGATCTCGGCTACCGCCGCGACCCCGTCGCCTGCGACCCGCACGTCGTCGACCCGGCCGACCCGAACACCACGGAATGTCACGTCGCTGCCCGCGGTGAGTCCACCCGAGATGGCCAGTTCGACGGTGACGACATAGCGCGTACTCGTCGGGTCGATCCGCAGGACCGCACCGCCCAGGTACAGGCTGCCCAGCACCAGGACGACGACCAGACCGGCATTGGCGACCGCGACGCGACGGCGAACCAGCCACTGCCACAACGGTGAATTCATCGGGGCCCCTCGTGGGTCGGCTGCTGCGGTGTGCTGTTGAGGCGGCCGGTCACCTTGGCGATCACGTCGGTGATGCTGCCGATGAACGCCGGCACATCGGTGCCGTCGGGCCAGCGGCTGCCTGCCGGATCGGTGATCGCACCGATGTCGAGGTAGGACAGGATCGCTCCGACGGCCAGGGTCGGTCCCTGCATACTGTCCATGACCGAGGGATAGACCTGATGGAAGCCCTCGAGCGTGCCGGTGAGGTCATCGCCCATCTGCGCGAATCCGGACATCAGATTCTGGATGCTCTGGAACAGGCTGACGAACTGCGGCCCGTTCGTGGTGCTGAAGTCCCCGAGGGCGTCCATGGTCACCGCCACCTTGTTGATCAGGTCGACGATGGCCTGGTTGTTCTCGGCGAACAGCCCGATCAATTGCGGGAAGCTGTCGGCCGCGGCGCCGAGTTCGGTTTTGCGCCGAGCCAATTCGCCGGTCAGTACCGACAACCCGGTGAGTGTCGCGTCGAGGTCGCCGGTCCGTGCGTTGAGCGCGGTGATGACCGAGGTCATCTCCCCGATCAGGTGCTGCAGTTGGGGCGCCTTGCCCGCGAAGATGGAATTGAGCTCGGAGGTGACTTCGGCTGCCTGATTGAGTCCGCCGCCGTTGATCAGCATCGACACCGACATCATCAACTGCTCGACCGAGGCGGCCGACGCGGTGTGCTCGGCGCCGATGGTCGCGCCCTCGCGCAGCGGTGGTCCGGCGGCCTCGGCGCTGGGCAGGGTCATGGCGACGAAGATGTCACCGAGCGGGGTCGCCTGGCGCAGCTCCACGGTGGTGCCCTGCGGCAGCTGGATGTCGGTGCGGATCAGCATCTCGACATCGGCGAGGAACGCGGTCGTCGAAATTCCGGTGACGACACCGATATCGGTGCCGCCGATCTTCACGTGCGCGCGATCGGGCAGATTGAGCGCGTCGCGGAATGTGGCGTGCAAGGTATAGCCGGGCCCGCCGATGCCCGGTTCGGGCATCGGCAGCTCGGCCACGGTCATCGAACAGCCGCTGCTCGATGCGGCCACGGCGGCGGCGCAGAAGGCCGCGGCCAAGGTGGTGCGCAGAGTCATTTCGTCAGTCCCAACAGCGCGGCGGTCAGCCCGAAGTCCGGGCCCATATCGGAGATCTTGCCGGTGCGGCAGCCGTCCAGGCGCATCTGCACGCGCTCGCAGAACAGCGAGACCACTTCGCTGTCGAGCACGATCTTGTCGAGCAGACCGTGCAGGCGCAGCGCCTGGTGTTCTCGGCTGATCGCATTGTCGAAGTTCTGGAACATCAGCGGACCGACGTCGATGATCTCGGTCAGATTGCGGGCATTGGCCCGCATCTGGGCGGCGATCGCGACGAACTTGGTGAGCGCGCCCGCGAGCTGATCCTGGTTCTGGCCGACCACCGAGGAGGTATTGGTGATGAAGTCGTCGAGCTGGGTCAGCACCGCCTGCAGACCGGGGGACTGCTGCCCGAACAACGCGACCAATTCGGTGATGCGACCGCTGAAATCGCGGACGGTCTGATCGTTGTCGGCGACGATCTGGGTGATCTCGCCGAGTTCGATGATGGTGTTGGCGATCTGATCCTTGTTGGCGAAAGTCAGCTCGAAGGCCGCCGACAGTTCGTCGAGCGTTTCGCGCAACCGGTCGCCGTTGCCGTCGAGCAGTGGGAAGAGCACTCGGCTTGCCATGGGCCCGCTCTGGCTGTCGCCCTTGAGCGCCTCGCCCAGCTGATCGAAGTTGGCCAGGATCCGGTCCAGCTCGACCGGTGTCCTGGTGCGCTCCAGCGGAAGATGCGCGCCGTCGGCCAGTTCGGGCCCTGAGCCGGTGTAGGCCGGGGCGAGCTCGACATGGCGGTTGGTGATCAGCTGCGGCGACACCAGCGCCGCGATCGCTTCGGCGGGAATGCGCACGTCGCGGTCGACCGACATCACCACCTCGACGTAGCTGCCGCGCGGCGTCACCGAATCGACGACACCGACCGGCACTCCGAGTACCGAGACCTCGTTGCCCGCATACAGTCCGGCCACGTTCTCGAAGTCGGCGCTGATGCGCTTCTGCTCGCCGAGCACCTGGTTACCCAGTCCGGTCAGGCTGTCGGGCAGCAGGGCGCAGCCCGAGGCGAGTGTCGCGGCCAAGCACAGCGCCGCCAGCTTGCTCCTGCGTTCGGTCCTCATCAGTTGCACCCCTGTACGGCCTGTGCGAAGCACAGCCAGTTGTCCGGAAGGATCCACGGTGCCCAGATCTCGCCGTAGGGACCGTTGCCGAGCAGATTGTTGAACTGGCGCAACGTGACCGGGGCGTACTCGTAGATCCGGTCCAGGTTCTCCTTGTTCTTGGTCAGGCCGTCGGCCATCGTGTTGAGATTCGCGATCAGCGGTCCGAGTTCACCGTTGTTCTCGATGCCCATGTCCTGCAGCAGCCTCGACATATCGGCGACGTTGTCGAGCAGCTGGGTGAGCAGGGTCTGGCGCTTCTGCACCGCGGCCCCGATCGCTTCGCCCCTGGTGAGCAACACCAACACGCTGTTGCGGTTGTCCGAGACCAGTTGGGAGACCTGATCCATGCTCTTGAGCAGGGTGTCGACCTCGTCGCGCCTGCTGTTGATCACCTGGGCGAGCGAGCCGATACTGTCGAGGGCCTGCACCGCCATGGCCGGTGAATCGCCCAGCTGGGCGCTGAACACATCGAGTGCGGTGCGCAGCTTGTTCGGGTCGATCCGTTCGATCCGCTCGAACGAGGAGGTGTACTTCGGGTCCTGGATGACCTTGCTCAGGTTGTACGGCACCTCGGTGTTGTCGAGCCGGATCCGGTTGTCGGGGAGCTCTTTTCCGTCGCCGGGCCGCAGCACGATGTGCAGCCTGCCGAGGATGGTCGACATCTTGATCGCGGCGTGGGCGTTGGCGCCGAGGCGGATGTCCTTGCGGATCCGCAGTGCCACCTCCACCCGATCGTTGACCAGTTTCACTGCCTGGACCTCACCGACCTCGATGCCGGAGACATCGACCGTCGCACCGGGCCGAAGGCCCGCGGCCTGGGCGAACTCGGCGTGAACGGTCTTGTCGCCGAGCCGAACCTGGGTGAGCAGATTCGAACCGCCGAGCAACACCAGCACCGCGAGGGCCGCGATCAGGCCGAGCCGCAGGTGCCGGTTGTGTCGCAGAAATGCTGGAACGCGTGGTTTGATCATCGGCACACTTCCGATTGTGAGGTGCCGCCGACCTGCGAGAACAAGCCCTCGGGCAGGAGAACGCCCCACAGCGAGACGTCGAGGCGGCAGATGTAGGCATTGCCGTAGGTGCCGTATTGGGTGAACCGGGCGACGCCGTTGAGGAAGTCCGGGAATTCGACCGCAGCGCGATCGAGTGCGGCGCCGTTGTAGAGCAGCATCATCACGCCTGTCGTCGCGTTGCGTTGCGCGTCGGCCATACCGGGCTTGACCTGCTCGATGAGCGAGACCAACCCGTTCGTCGCCCCCGCCACCCGTTCGACCGAACTCTTCAACGCTTCGCCCTCGGTGTAGAGCCCTTCCATCAAACTGCGAGTCTGCGTGATCAGGGTTTCCAGCTCGTCGCTGCGGTTGGCCAGCCCGGCCATCACCGAGCTGAGATTGCTCAGCACATCGCCGATGATCTGATCGCGTTCACCGAAGGTGCTGGCCAGCTGGGCGGCCTGAGTGATCAGCGCAGCCAACGACACCTCGTTGCCTTGCAGTGCCTGGATGAGGGTCTCCGACAGCGAATTGATCTGGTCGGGTTGCAGCACGCTGAACAGCGGCTCGAATCCGGACAGCAGCGCCGAGACATCGAACGACGGCTCGGTCCGCTCGAGCGGGATCTGCGAGCCGGCGGGGACGACGGTGCCCTCGCCGGTGCCCGGCGCCAGCGCCAGGTAGCGCTGACCGATCAGATTCTGGTATCGCACCAGGGCTTTGGTGGTGTCGGTCAGGTGCTGGCGCGACTCGATCCGGAAGTCGACCTTGGCGATGTAGTTGTCGGTGAAGTCGATCTTGTCGATCCGGCCGACCCGCACACCCGCCATCCGGACGTCGTCGCCGATGCGCAATCCCAGCACATCGGTGAAGACCGCCGAGTAGCTCGTCGTGTTGCCGGGGACACTGCGTTGCAGGGTCGACCAGATCGTGTAGGTGAGCAACGTCGCCAGGACGGCGAAGAAGCTGAACCCGAGGAGTGCTTTGGTGGATTTCACTGTTGGACACCACCTTCGGTGTCGGGGACGATGGGAATGTTGCCCAGGATCGACCCGAGCAGCAGCAGCTGGCTGAACGTCGGTTTACCGCCGACCAGTGCCGACACCGCGGCGATGCCGCTCAGCCGGGGCTGCGCCGCCGGGATGGCGGCGGGCGCGGGATCGTGGGATGCGGCGGGTGCGGTGATCCCCGGGATGGCGGGCAGTCCCGGGATGGCGGGTAGACCCGGGATCGTCGGCAGGCCGGGAACCGTCGGCACGGTGATGCTCGGCAGCGCCGGCAGACCGGGAATCGGCAGTACCGGTGCCGGTCCGGCGGATTCGAGCCGCTTGGGCAGCATCTGTGCCGGATACTCCTGTGGCGGTGCGACTTCGGGCACGGACGGTCCGCCGCATCGGGGCCCGGCCATCTCGCCGTAGTGCGGGCAGTCCTTGGCGGTGTACTGCTGGAACGGTGTGAACGTCACGTCCATGCGCCAGGTCATCTGTTTGCGTGGGCCGAAGTTGAACACCTGCTGCAACCTGCGGAACGACGTGTTGAGGTTGGCCGCCGTCGACTGCAGCGCGCCGGGATCTCTGGCGATGCCACCGAGCACCTGGTCCAGGCCCGAGACCAATTCCTTACCCGAGTCGGGATTCGCGGCGAACAGGGCGTTGACCGATTCGATGGTGGAATTGCCCTGGGTGAGCAGCTCCACCAATTGGGTGCGGTGCTCGTTGAGCGTGCGCGCAGAGGTCACCGAATCAGCCAGCACCCCGACCAGCTCCGGTGCCGACTGGCTCAGTGCCGTTGCCGCTTGACCGAAATTGCCGAGCAGGTGGCCGATTTCGGGGATCTGGTGGACCGTGGTGAGCCAGGTATCCAGGCGCTCCACCGTGGAACCCGGCACCCGGCTGCTCGGGTCGAGTGCGGCGGACAGGGTGGCCAGCACCCGGCCGAGCTTCTCGGGCTGGATGGTGGTGAGCACATCGCGCAGGGTGTTGAGGGTGGACTGCAGCTGAATCGTGGCGGCGCTGGTGTCCTCGCGGATGGTCGCGCCCTCGCGCAGCCCCTCGGCGGTCCCCCCGTTGTCCACGAGCTGGAGCGAGGAGACGCCGAAGATGTTGTCGGGTACGACGCGCACGGTGACCGTGTTCGGAATCGTCTGCGCGAGGCCTGGTTTCAGCTCCAGTGTGGCGTGCTGGCGTTCACCCTTGGCGACCATCTCCACCGAGCCGACCGAGCCGACCAACATGCCGCGGTACTTCACGTCGGCACGCTGGGGTAGCCCGTCGCCGGTGCTGGTGAGGTCGGCACCGACCACCACCGTGTCCTCGAACTCGCCGTTGTAGCGCAGTGCGAGCAGATACAGAGCGACCGTGAACGCGGTGATCACCGCCAGTCCCGCGAGCGTGAGCTGCAGGGGTTTGGGGCCGCGGCCGCTGAGATCGAGAATCATTCGATCGACCTATCCCGAGATCCGGAATCCGGGGTCGATGCCCCAGATCGCAAGGGTGAGAAACAGATTGGTGAAGACCATGACGACGATGACCATCTTGATGGCCCGGCCCGCCGCGACCCCGACACCTTCGGGGCCCCCGGAGGCGACGAAGCCGTAGTAGCACTGGATGAACGCCGCGATGAGGACGAACACCACTACTTTGAAAATCGAATAGAACACGTCCCCGCCCAGCAGGAACTGGAAGAAGTAGTGGTCATAGGTGCCCGCGGTCGTACCGCCGAGGAACAGCACCGACAGCTTGGTCGCTATGTAGGCGACCGCGAGGCCGAGGGTGTAGAGGGGAATGATGGTGATCGTCGCCGCGATCATCCGGGTGGTCACCAGATAGGGCAGTGGCCGGATCGCGATGGATTCCAGGGCGTCGATCTCTTCGGAGATCCGCATCGAGCCGAGCTGCGCGGTGAATCGGCAGCCGGACTGGATAGCGAAGGCCAGCGTGCCCAGGATCGGCGCGATCTCACGGGTGGTGGCGAAGCCGGAGATGGCCCCGGTCAGCGGTCCCATGGTGAGCAGGTTCAACGCGGTGTAGGACTCGACTCCGACGGTGATACCGCCGAACGCGCACAGCACGATGACCACGCCCACTGTGCCACCGCCGACGATGAGCGAGCCGTTGCCCCAGCCGACATCGGCGACCAGGCGGGCGACTTCCTTGCGGTAGTGACGCAGCGTGAACGGGATGGCGATCAGGGCCTGGAAGAACACGATGGCCTGGTGGCCGAGGCGCTGATTGGCTTCGACAGGGATCTTGGCTGTCGCGCTGATCGCGCGGACCGGCCGCAGTGCGGGCGGGACGTACTCGGCGGCCATCTCACACCACCTTCGCGGGGAAGAAGCTGTTGTACAGCTGGGTGACGATGATGTTGGTGGCGAACAGCATCAGGGCGGAGGTGACCACCGCCGAGTTCACCGAATTCGCGACACCGCCGGGACCGCCCTTGGTGTGTAGTCCGATGTCGCAGGCGATGATCGCGGTGAGCGCACCGAAGATCGCCGCCTTGAACAGCGCGACCATCAGGTCGTTCGCGACCGCGAACGAGGCGAACGAGCTGATGAACGATCCCGGCGTGCCCTGCTGGGCGTAGACGTTGAACAGGTAGGCGGTGGCGAAGCCGACGAACACGATGAACCCGCACAGCAGCATGCTCACCAGTACCGCGGCGGCCAGTCGCGGGGCGACCAGCCGGCGCACCGGGTCGACGCCCATCACCTTCATCGCGTCGATCTCCTCCCTGATCGTGCGGGAGCCCAGATCGGCGCAGATGGCCGAGCCGACCGCGCCCGCGATCATCAGGGAGGTGACCAGTGGTGCGCCCTGGCGGATGATGCCGAGCCCGGCGACCGCGCCGATGAAGGTGGTGGCGCCGACTTGGTTGACCAGCGCGCCGACCTGGATCGAGACAACCACCGCGACCGGAATCGCGACGAACACGGTCGGCAAGGCCGAGACGTTGGCCATGAAGGCGCACTGTTTGATGAACTCCTGGAACGGAAAGCGCCGTTGCACAAGAGATAGGAACAACTGCGCGATCGTTGCCCGACCGAGGAGGACCTGCCTGCCGAGGGTCTCGAGCGACTGCTGGGGATGCCGTCGCCAGAGCCCGGTGGCACTGTCGACGAGCCGTCCGATCTCGGACGGTTCGGTGGCCGGTTGCGGCGTCACGCTGCACCGATCCTTTCTTGCTGCGGGGGAATGTGTTCCCGGCTGCTCAGAGCGAGCTCAGCCAGTGTTCGAGGAGGACGACGAGCGCGCCGACGGCCGCCAGGCACAAGGCGATGACGCAGAGCAGCGCGATCCACATACCCACTCGGAGAACAGGATTGACCTGTGTCCGCCCGCCGAGGATCTTGACGATGATCACGATGATGTCGATGACCCAGACCAGCGCCATCATCAGGTCATCGTCACATTCGCGAAGACGAGCACGGGCCAGCACACGATCGATCCGAGGAACGAGATGATCAGGTCGGCCCCGTGGAGGTCACGCAGATGGCTGGTGTGGGTGAGTGTCCAGATGACCCCGACCAGTCCGTACGGGATGCCGATGATGATGAGCGTGCCGAGAAATTCGGACACCTTCATCTCATAGCTGAGAAACCTGTCCAGCCGTCGCAACATGGTGGTACCGGTGTCCTTCCTCGGGACCTTGGACGACGTCGGGCCTGCCGACCGCCGTCGTTGGCGGTGCGATGTTGTTGTCGAGCGTTCTTCTAGGGGCGGACCCGAAGAGTGATCGCCATTTCCCCTGAGTCATGCGAGAAGCACTGAGACTTCTCCAGCTCGGGAGGGTCGACCTCGAAGAGCAAGTTACTACGCATTCTCGTCGTTGTGATGAGAATTACCGGTAACATATCTCATAGATTCGGGATTGCCTATAGGGCCCCGGATCGAGTGCCGTCGCAGTTTGCGCCCGTGCGCCCTTCTCGTCCGGCCGCCGGTCGGTGGGTCGGCGTGAACCGGTGCGAGTGCGGGTCATCGCATCGGCACCGGACGCCGCTGAGGGGTGCGTGCCGGTGCCGATGCGGCCCGCGCATCATGCCCCCAACGCGTGATGCTGCGGAATGAACAGTAACATAAATTGGAATTTTGAGGGCTGGATAACAGGCGGATCGGCTAGCATCTGGCGGCGAGTGATAAGAATGCTAGTTAACTTACTCGATGGATGTCGCCGTGTGGTCGGCGACCGTGCAGGAGGTTCATGATGTCAGCTGTCATCGTCGATGTGGTTCGTACGCCGTCGGGTCGAGGCAAGTCCGGCGGCGGACTGTCGTCGGTGCATCCGGCCACCCTGCTGGCCGGTGTGCTCGCAGAGCTGGTCGCGCGCACCGGGATCGACCCGGCCCTCGTCGACGACGTGATCGGCGGCTGTGTCACCCAGAGCGGTGAACAGGCCAACAACATCACCAGGACGGCGGTGCTGGCGGCGGGCTTCCCGGAGTCGGTGCCTGCCACCACGGTTGATCGACAGTGCGGTTCGAGTCAGCAAGCCGTGCATTTCGCCGCCCAGGGTGTGCTCGCCGGCGCGTATGACGTGGCGATCGCCTGTGGCGTCGAGTCGATGAGCCGCGCGCCGATGTTCTCCAACACTCAGGGCAAGGACTCGCTGCGTGGCCCGCTCGCCGCTCGCTATCCGGCCGGCCTGATCGGGCAGGGGATCGCGGCCGAGATCATCGCGGCCCGTTGGAAACTGGACCGTGCGGTCCTCGACGAGTTCGCGGCCCGCTCACATCGACTGGCCGCCGCCACCGCGGCATCCGGCGGGTTCGATGCCGAGCTCGTTGCCGCGGGAGAACTCGTCGCCGACGAGACGATACGCACCGCAACCACTGTCGAAGGTTTGGCCGGCCTGCGCCCTGCCTTCACCGATCCCGCTCTCCTCGACCGGTTTCCGGAGATCAACTGGTCGGTGACCGCGGGCAACTCCTCGCCGCTCACCGACGGTGCGTCGGCCGCACTCATCATGAGCGAGGCGATGGCGGCGAAGCTGGGGTTGACCCCCCGCGCCCGCTTCCACTCCTTCGCTGTGGTCGGCGACGATCCGACGCTCATGCTCACTGCCGTGGTGCCCGCGACGCGCAAGGCGCTCGAACGGGTCTCGCTCACCGTGGACGACATCGATACCTTCGAGGTGAACGAGGCGTTCGCGCCGGTCCCGCTCGTGTGGCAGCACGAGCTCGGCGCCGACCCGGCCAGGGTCAATCCGCGTGGCGGCGCTATCGCGCTCGGGCACCCGCTCGGAGGTTCCGGAACCCGGTTGCTCGCGACGATGGTCAACCATCTCGAACAGACCGGCGGTCGCTTCGGTCTCCAAACCATGTGCGAGGCAGGTGGTTTGGCCAACGCCACGATCATCGAACGCCTCTGAGACGAGCTGATGGACGCCCCCCGCCGGACGCGATGTGCGGTCGGCGGGGGTGTCGAACTGCATCGCCGCGGTGGCCAGGCTGAGTTCGCGAGGTGTCGCGACTCGATGCCGGGTGAGCAGCCGGTCGCCGAGGTCGCGTGAAGGGTGGGGGCGCAAGACTCGCGGCAGTGGGGGCAAAGGGCCTGGACGTCCCACGCCGCGAGCCTTGCGCTCCGGGAGTGAACTCCCGGAATGCCACCTATCGGCGGCAGTCGTGTCCACCTGGCGCCGCAGTGCATGCCCGCTCCGAAGCTATTGGTGAATGGACATCAACTTAGTGATCGAGAAGGGCGATGTCAATCGGTTGTAAGCGCTGAGTCGAATCCGAACTTCCCCTCCTCGATGCGTGGAATTGTCGGTAACATAATGAGTGTGCCGGGGTACCCTTGGCGCCGAACCGCGTTCGCGAGGTGCGTCGGGCTGCTGTGCATCGCCTCGACTGCTCGGTCGCGCGGTACATCTCTGGAAAAGGATGACGATGAGCACGGCAATCAGACCTGGCGAACCCAATTACGTCGACCCACATAGTGATTCCTACGTCGACGAAGGTGCCGGACCCGCGTGGCGCCGGTCGGCCACCCCAGCGGTGGAACCCGCCGCGACGGAGCGTGTGCTGACTCTCGATCGGGTTCGCCTCCATATTCCCGACACGCACCGGTCCCCACGCAAACGGCCCGCCCAGCTGGCCGATGCCTTGGACTTCTGGATGTTCGCGGGCGCGGCCGCGAACGTGGCGATGCAGTTCGCGCACCAGGGGGTCGCGGCGGGTGTGATGGAGAGTCCGGTCGAATCCGGTGCGCTCATGGTGCATCCGTGGAAGCGGCTGCGGACCACTTCTGCCTACCTCGCGGTGGCCGTTCTCGGGACCGACGAGGACAAGTCGGCCATGCGGGCGGCCGTCAATGTCGCGCACCGCCAGGTCAGATCGCGGCCGGATTCGAAGGTGAAATACAACGCCTTCGACCGGAACCTGCAGATGTATGTGGCCGCGGCGATCTACATCGGTTTCGAGGACACGCACCAACTGCTGTGCGGCAAGATGTCCGACGACGAACTCGAGGCGTTCTACCAGGGCTCCGACACCTTCGGCACCACGCTCCAGGTACACCCCGACATGTGGCCCAAGACGCGCGCCGAGTTCGACGACTACTGGCTCGAGGCCTGCAAGCAGGTGGTGTGCGACGACGAATTCCGCTCCTACATCGACGATCTGCTGCACCTGCGGATGATCCACTGGTCCATCCGGGTGATGTTCGGCAGCCTCCTGCGGTTCCTGACCGCCGGCTTTCTGCCCCCGCATTTCCGCGAGCAGATGGCGATCGAATGGAGCACCGCGGATCAACGCCGATTCGAGCACCTTTTCCAGTTTGTCGGCTTCGTCAACCGATTCATCCCGAAGTTCATCAGGTTCGCCGGTACCAACGCGATGATGCGCGATGTGCGCGGCCGCATCGCACGGCAGAAGTCGCTCATCTGATTCGGGAGCCGGTGGTGCCCAGGGCGGCGGCGGTGAGGCAGGCGAGGGCGGCGGTGATCCAGAGGGGAGTGTAGGAGCCGTTCAGGTCGCGGATCAGGCCACCGGTGAGGGCCATCGCGCCCGCGCCGAGTTGGTGGAAGACGCTGATCCAGCCGAACGTCAGGGCGCTGTCGGCGCCGAAATAATGCCGGCACAGGGTCAGTGTCGGTGGCACCGTCGCGACGTCGAGGATGCCGAACACCACGGCGAAGACGACGAGGTCGGGGGACCACCCGCTGGTGAACAGGATCGGGAGGAGGGCGAGGGACACACCGCGGCCGAGGAAGAACACGGCGAGGAGCAGTCGCGGTTCGATCCGGTCGGTGAGCCAGCCCGCGGACACGGTGCCGAGGATGTTGGCGACGCCGATGATCGCCAGCAGGCCCGACGCGGCGGTGGCGGCCATGCCGTGATCGTGCGCGGCGGGGGTGAAGTGACTCCACATCAGGCCGTTCGTGGTCGCCCCGCACAGTGCGAACATCGAGGCCAGCACCCAGAACCGGCGGTCGCGCAGGGCGCGGAGCAGGGCGGTGATCGTGCGGGAGAAGGGGTTGACTCGGCGATCGGTCCCGACGGGTTCGGTGTCGGGATTCGCGCCGTAGCGGACCGCACCGATCGCGGCGGGACTCTCGCGCAGGAAGAGCAGTACGCCGAGCAAGGCCGCCGTCGCGAGAGCTCCGCAGGCGAGAACAGGCGCGCGCCAGTCGGCTCGCTCGAGCAACACAGATAGCAAGGGCAGCATCGCGAACTGACCGAAAACGCTTGCCGCGGTCAGCAATCCAGTAGCAAGACCGATCTTGCGGTAGAACCAGCGGTTCGCCACCGTCGCGGCGAACACCGTCGTGATCGACCCGGTCCCGACCCCGATGGCGAAGCCGAACCACAGCACGAACCAGAAGACCGACGGAGTCCAGATCGCGGTGAGGACCGAACTCGCGATCAGCGCGAGCAGTGCGTACGACGTCACCCGGCGGATGCCGTAGCGGTCCATCATGGCCGCGGCGAACGGCCCGACCACCCCGTAGAGCACCATGTTCACCGCCACCGCGGCGCCGATGCCGGTGCGGCTCCACCCCTTCGTCTCGACCAGCGGTTCGGTGATCAGCCCCGCGATGGTGGCGAAACTCCCCGCCGCGACGAGCGCGAGGGCCGCCACGGCCACGATTGTCCACGCGGGATGAAAACGGGGCGCCCGCCCGATCGCGCGCTGCTCGATCTCGACTGCGGAAATGCCCACCGGAATCCTTCGCGTTGCTCGACGTCCTTACCCTCGTTTCTAGCAATCAACGATCAGGATCGACAGTATGCACAATCTCGTCCATATGGACGGAATGGATACTATCGAGCGTATGGCAACCATGGATGAAGTCCGGGCGCCGATCGTACGAGCGATGCGGAGCTGCCCCGTCGAGGTGAGCATCGCCGTCCTCGGCGGCGCCTGGAAGATGACCATCGTCAAATACCTCCTCGACGAGCCCCTGCGCTACGGCGAACTACGCCGCAAGGTCGGCGAGGTAACCCCCCGCGTCCTCACCCGTCAACTCCGCGAACTGGAACAAGACGGCATCGTCAACAGACACTCCTTCGCCGAAGTCCCGCCACGCGTGGAGTATTCGCTCACCCCGACCGGGCAGGCACTGCGCGGTTTCGTGTCCGAGCTGAACCGATGGGGCGCGGAATACGTCGAGAGTATTGCCCGTCCCGACCGGTGAGCTCTGACGGGATGGCGCTAGGTTGCAGACAAGAGCAGCAGTGGGAGGTCTCTGTTTCTGAGATCCTCAGCAACGCTTCACAACTGGTCCGCGACCGCGTTGTCAGAGCTGAACCGGAAGGAGGACGGATGAGCGTTTCCTGGAAGGACGTCCAGGCGTTCCGTGGTCGAGGTGAAGTCGCGAACGCGCTCGCCAGTCGTGCGCAGGACGTCGATCGCTGGGCGGAATCCGAAGGTTACGAGGTGCGCGATGATGGCTCCATCCGTGACGTGTGGCGCGCGACCGGCCGGGACATCGAGCTGACCGGAGCGGAGTCGGTTCGCCGATACAAGGTGGTGTTCGACCTGCGATCCGCCATCGATGCGGTCCTCGCGGATGCGCAGCCTCACGAGTAGCGACGTCAGTACAGGCGAGGTCATGCAGATTTTCGGCGGTCGCGGCGTCGTCTGCGCGTGTCCGAGTACGTAGATCTTGCGTGCGGCGGCCGGCACACGGGCTGGTCGCCACAGGTGGTGGGCGCAGCGGGCTGCTGACTGATAGCGGGTCGTGAGGCAGAATGTGGACGTGAGCGTTATCAGTGGGACGAAGTTCGGGGCGGGTGTCGCGGCGCCTGTCTGCGGTTAGTTCGATGTCGGATCAGGAGACAGGGCCAGGGTTCGCGCGCGGACCCGGCAACAGTCGATTCGATGCGGTGGAGCGGCTGCGTCAGAAGTTGGCAGAGACGAGGGCTGCCGAGACGGGTCCGCGCCAGGGTGAAGACTCGCCGTCGAACGTCGTGCGCCTGCCGAAGCCGCCGCGGCGACGTCAAGAGGATATCGGTGCAGCTCCGCGCTGGTCTCCGGTTCCCGATGGCGCCTACGATCCGGCGGCAACCCGCCCGGTGACCCGAGCGGAGTTGGAGCGCGAGTCGGGATCGTTGCCGGTCGACGATGTGACGCAGGCCGGCGCCGCATCGGGCGGGACCGCCGAGCGCGATGCGAATCTCATCGATTTCGACGCGTCGCGCCGTAAACGTGCCGGCGGGGAAAACCGTCCCGGCGGCGGTCGGCGGATGGTGAGGCCGCGCAGGGTCGGCCCTCCCCGGAGCGATGGCGGTGACGCCGGTTCGTCGCGCCCGGACGAACCTGGCCGCTGAGTCGTTCAGGCGCGACCTGCTTCATTCGTTCATCGCGCCCCGGCATCATGGTGTGATGCGAATCAGCGTCACCGGGCACACGAACATCTCGGCCGAAACGGTCCCGCTCGTTCGTGCGGCCATCGCCCACCTGATCGCCGACACACCGGGTCTGGTCGGTATTTCGTGCCTTGCCCGCGGCGCGGACAGCGTATTCGCGGAAGTGGTTCTCGACGCGGGCGGGCAGCTCGAGGCGGTGGTGCCGTCGCGCGACTACCGGGAGTCGAAAGTGAAGCCGGACCACCTGGTGCAATTCGACGGGCTCATCGAGCGGGCCACGACGGTTCGGGTCATGGACTTCGACCGTGCGGGCCGCGACGCGTATGAAGCCGCCAACGAGGTCCTGGTCAGTGAGGCCGACCGGTTGATCGCGGTATGGGACGGGAAGGTCGGCGAGCGTGCCGGTACCGGGACCGTGGTCGCACTGGCGCGTGCGCGGGGCATTCCTGTCGATGTGGTGTGGCCGAACGGTGCTGTACGGGATCAGCCCGGTCCGCAGCAGTAGATGGCTCCACTGTCGTGGATGGCGCGGACGTCATCGAGGCGCGTCTGTGGGCGTGCCGAACCAGTGGGAGAGCTGGGTGTTCAGGACCTGCTGGTGCTCTCCGATCCAGGCGACGTGCCCGTCGGGGCGTAGCAGCAGCGCTGGAACATACAGTGCCGCAGTGGGATCCGCGATGATGTCGACCCGGTCGGACCAGCCGTCGACGCTCAGGCGTTCGGTGCGGTCCACGACCAGACCGCGGCCCTGACGAAGTCGGTCGTAGAGGTGGCCCTGCTTCAGGTCGAGGTCGGGCAGGCGGCGGCCGAGTAGATCGGGGCCTGGGCCGAAGTCGTAGCGGATGGCGGTCGCGGTGATCTTCTCGATCAGGTAGCGGTTCACCTCGTCGAAGCCCATCAGTTCGGTGAGCAGCCTGCGGACGGCCTGTGGGCCCGGCTCGGTGGATGCCAGTTCGACCTGGGCGCGAGTGTTGTCCAGCACGTCGGCGGCGACCGGATGACGTTCGGACTGGTAGGTGTCCAGCAGTGTTTCGGGCGCCCAGCCGTGAATCTGCCCGGCCAATTTCCAGCCGAGGTTGACGGCATCCTGAACGCCCAGATTCAGCCCCTGACCACCGGCGGGTGGGTGGATGTGCGCCGCATCGCCTGCCAGCAGCACCCGACCGACCCGATAGCGCTCGACCAACCGGGTGGCATCGCCGAAACGAGACAGCCAACGAGGGGAGTGCACGCCGAAATCGGTTCCGGCGATCGCGCGCAACTGCCGTTGGAAGTCCTCGAGCGTAGGCGGTTCCGTGCGATCCTCACGCACCCCCGCAGCGGGAACAACGACGCTGTAGATGCCCTCACCGAAGGGCCTGAGACTGAATACCGCATGGGTCGCGCGGATTTCGGTCACCTTGGCGACGATCTCTTCCTGCGAGGCACCCACTTCCATCTCGCCCATCAACGTCTCGGTCCGCGCGGGCTCACCGGGGAAACCGACACCGAGCAGCTTGCGCACTGTACTGCGCGCACCGTCACAGCCCACGAGATACCGCGACCGCACCCGCTCACCGTCGGCCAGCTCGACGGTCACGCCCTCGTCGTCCTGCTCGAAACCGACCACCGCGCAACCACTGCGGACCTGCGCACCCAGCTCGATCGCATGTTCTTCGAGCACATGATCGATGATCGGCTGCGGGATGCCCAGCTGATAGGCGTACGCGGAATCCAGCCCTGCGGGCGTAGGTGTGGCGATGGCGGCGAATACCCCGCCGACCGGACGCTGCCGTCCGCGTTCGAGAAGGCGATCCAGCAGCCCGCGCATGGCCATCAGCTCGAGACTGCGCACATGCAGACTGACCACCCGGACGAACGACGACACGGACTCGGGTTCCTTCTCCAGCACGAGAACCCGCACATCGTGCAACCGCAGTTCAGCGGCCAGCATCGCACCGGTCGGCCCACAGCCCGCAATGATCACATCGAACATGAACCACCCATTCGCCCGAATTCTCGCCTACCCCGTCGCCACATCCCCGGCACCGCGCACGCACGCATCACGCTGATTTCGGATTTCCGCAGGTCCAGGCCTCGGCCGCCAATTGTGCGGTACCCCCAGCGCTTGCCGCAAGCGATATATGCCAGAGCGCGAGGGTGTCCTGCCCGACCGATCTTTCGAAGGTGCCCGCTGGGAAGCTATTCGGCGTGTGCGTCATAGACGGCGCCGGCGCGGTCGATCTCGGCCATATGATCCTCGGCCCAGGTGCGCAGCGCCGCCAAGGGGATCTCCAGGGACAAGCCCAGTTCGGTGAGCCGATAGTGCACGCGTGGTGGCACCGTCGGCTCCACCCGGCGGGTGATGAGACCGTCCCGGGCCAGGTTGTGCAGGGTCACCGACAGCATCTTCTGGGATACACCGGGCATTCGCCGCCGCAGCTCGGCGAACCGCACCTCACCCGGGGCGGCCTGTGCGAGGACCTTGACCGCCATCGACGTCCATTTCGTGCCGATGCGGTCGAGCAACTGACGTGTCGGACATTGCGCATCGAACAGATCGCCGCGATCCGGTGTCTTCGCCTGCGCTGATCGAGTAGTCACCTGGACCTCACCACCTGTAGTCAACGTGCCGTCTTGGCAGCATACCTTAGGTTACCTATCGTTCCCTAGTAACCAATAGTTACTAATGGGAGGTTCCATGTCCCGCACGCCGCCGCTCCATGTCGCGCCTATCGAGCTGCGCCAGATCGAGACCAACGGCATCCGTGCCAATGTCGCCATCGCAGGCTCCGGACCCGCGGTCGTTCTGCTGCACGGCTTTCCGCACACCTGGCGATTGTGGAGCGAGATCATCGGCCCGTTGTCCGCGCGGTACCGGGTGGTAGCCCCGGACCTACGCGGGTTCGGCGCCTCCAGTCGTGCGCCGGACGGCTACGACGCAGGCACACTGGCCGCCGATGTCACCGGGATCCTCGATGCCCTCGGCGAACCCACCGCGGCCGTGGTCGCGATCGATGCCGGCACCCCGGTCGCGGTCCTGCTCGCCCTGCGCCACCCCGACCGGGTGCGGCGGCTGGTGGTCATGGAAGCGCTGCTGGGCAGGCTCCCCGGCGCCGAGGACTTCCTCGTCGCGGGTCCGCCGTGGTGGTTCGGATTCCATGCCGTCCCCGGTCTCGCCGAAACGGTCCTGCTCGGCCACGAGGCGCGGTACATCGAGTGGTTCCTCACCACCGGCACCAGAGGCCGGGGCGTGCGGAAAGATATCCACGACGCGTTCGTCGATGCCTACACCGGAGATGACGCCCTACGCTGCGCCTTCTCCTACTACCGCGCACTGCCGACCAGCGCCCATCAGATCGATCACGCCGTGGCGACCGACCGGCTCACCACCTCCACCCTGGCGATCGGTGCCCACCCGGTCGGCGACGCGCTGGAGCGCCAGCTACGCCCCATCGCCGCCGACCTCACCGGACACGTCATTCCGGATTGCGGTCACATCATCCCGTTGGACCGGCCGCAGGAACTGCTCAGCCTCATGATGCCCTTCCTCGCCGCCGAGCAACCCGCCTGAAGGCCAACGCCAGATGTCGTGCCGCTGTTCAGGTAGGTGGATGGTCGGATATTTGTCGTGCGACACCCCCGTCGACTTCCCGGCCACCGGATCACCGGTTCGGGTGTCGGGTCCTCTCGAATACATTACGCTCGCGGGAACGCAAAACTAGAACAGGTTCTCGGGGGTGGGGTGTTCGATGCGGGCAGTGCGGATCGCGGCATTGCGGGCGACGGTGAGCGGTGCGGTCTTCGCACTGGTGGCGGCGTGCGCGGGTGGGGCTACGGCAGTGCCGCTGCCGGAACAGGATTCGTTCTACGCCCAGCCCGAGGGGCTCGCCGACCTGGCCGACGGGACAGTGCTCTCGTCGCGGGTGATCGAGACGGAGTCGTTCCGGCAGCCGCTGCCGGCGGATGCGTGGCAGGTGCAGTACAAGACGATCGACAATCACGGGGCGCCCCGTACCTATGTCGCGACAGTGCTTGTACCGCATCGGGAATGGACCGGCGACGGCCCGCGTCCGCTGCTGTCGTACCAGGTCGCCGAAGACGGCGTCGGCTCGAAATGCGCACCCTCGTACGCGCTGCGTGGTGGGATCGACGGCGTCCCCAGCGGCGCATACGCCGAGACCGGCATGATTCGGTTTGCACTGCAACAAGGTTGGGCCCTGGTCGTACCGGACTATCAGGGGCCTGACTCCGATTTGTTCGGTGCCGACGGGTATGTCCACGGCGTGCTGGACGGTATCCGCGCGGCCAGAGCGTTCGCGCCCGCGGCTGTCGACCCCGCGGCGCCGATCGGCATGTGGGGATACTCCGGCGGTGCCCAGGCCACCGCTATTGCCGCGCAAGCGCACGCCACCTACGCCCCGGAACTGCGTTTGTCCGGTGTGGTGCTGGGTGGGATCGTCGCGGATCTGGAAGCCACCATGTCCGGCTTCAGCGGTGGAATCGCCGGTGGGGCGGTTGTGGTCGGCCTGGCGGGCTTGGACCGGTCGTATCCCGAAGCTGATGTGGCTCAGTACCTCAACGAATCCGGCCGCGGGATGCTGGCCGCAAGCCGGGCCGATTGCGTGCCCGACGCCGCTCTGGCGTATCCGTTTCTCGATGCGGCGGCGCTGGAAGCTTGGCCCGGGTCGATCACGAACAACGCCGAACTGAGCACGGTGGTGCGCAAAGCCAGCCCCTTGTTCCGCCCGGGCGTACCTGCCGTGCCGGTACTGCTCCATCACGCTGTCGCTGACGAGTTCGCGCCTATCGGTGCCGCCCGGGCGCTGGCCGGAAAATACTGCGCCGCGGGGATTCCGGTGCAGCTGGTGGAGAATTCCGTCGGCGAGCACGGTACCGAAGCCATGCTGGGAATGCCGGCGGCCCTGAACTATCTGGCCGACCGATTCGCCGCGAAGCCGGCGGCAAGCACCTGCTGAGCGGCATCAGCCCTCGACGGCCCAGGGGATGGGCGAACAGGCCCAGGCCCGGCCTCCGGCCAATTGATCATCGCAACGCGTATCCTGACCGTCGTGCCGACTGGGGGTAGCAAACAGGTCCGCGCCGCACGTAAGCGCAAGAAGCGGATGGCGGCCGTCGCCCACGACCTCACGGACGCGCAGTGGGACGCGCTCAAAACGTCCTGGGGTGGGTGCGCCTACTGCAAATCTCCTGTCACCTCGCTGCAGAAGGACTGCGTGCAGGCCCTCTCGCGCGGTGGCCGCTACACGCTCGGCAACGTCGTGCCCGCGTGTGGGTCGTGCAACGCCAGCAAGTGCAACGCCGAGGTGACCGGCTGGCTGCGCCGCAAGAAGCTCGACGAACGCTCGTTCCTCGTGCGCCACTACGAGATCGCGACCGAGCTCACCACGAGGTTCGCCTAGCCACCCACATCACTGGTCATCGCAGGATGTCCGGAGCAGCAAGCGATCTCACCGACGTTCGGTGACCGATGGAACGAGCACGATTCTGCCGAACACCTCGCCGGCGTCCATTCTCCGGTGCGCCAGCACAGCGTGTTCCAGGGAAAGTATCTCGTGCACAACTGCTTTCAGCTCGCCGCGGACCGCGGCCGCGAATAGATCGGCGGTTGCTGCTCGCCGGTCGGATAGAGGCACGGTATCGGCACTGAAGGTCGCGAACGACGTCGACCTCCGGAACGCCTTGATCATCTCCACGCCGAAGTCCGCAGGCGGCATGCCTGCCATCACACCGACGACCACCATCCGGCCGTTGGGCTCGAGCTTGGTGAGGAACGACGGTAGATCCGCACCTGCGGCGATGTCGATGATGACGTCGTAGCCCGCGGGAGCGTTCTCCGCACCCCGGCCGGTGCGGTCCAGCACATGTGTCGCGCCGAGATCGCGCAGGCGATCGCCACGCGCAGGCGAGGAAGTCGTGACCGCGACAGCACCCGCACCGCCACGAGCCGCGAGCTGGACTGCCACCACGCCGATTCCGCCCGCCGCGCCACGCACCAGCACTGACTCTGCGCGCGTGAAATGCGCATGGCGCAAAGCGAAGTGGGCCACCACGGCCGAGCTGCCGAGTGTCACCGCGTCGACAGACGACAGGGCCGCCGGGACGGGAACGAGCGTCTCGGCGGAGGCGATCGCGCGCTCGGAATAGCCGCCGCCCTCACCGGTGAACGCCCACACCCGCTGACCGATCCACCCTGTGTCGACGCCCTCGCCGACCTCGGTCACAGTGCCCACGACCTCTTGGCCCAGAATGTGACCCGGCGTGATCCCGAAGGCGGCCAGCGCGCCACGTCGGACAAGGGCGTCGACACCGCCGACGCCGATCGCCTCGGTCGCGATCAACACCTGGCCGGCGGTCGGATTCCGGTGGGGGAGTTCGACCACCGCGAGGACCTCTGGACCTCCGAATGCCTGGACCACTACTGCCTTCATCGGCGTCTCCGTGTTCTGTTCTGGGGAAACTGACCAGTGGGACCGTAACGGACACCCCCGTCCGTTTAGCTAAAGTGAGAGCGGTGACCACTCGTTTGCCTCACACCCTGCGTTCGGATGCCAGGGACAACCGCGAACGCATTCTCGATGCGGCCCGCGCGGTGTTCGTCGTCGACGGCCTGGATGTGCCGATGCGGGAGGTCGCCCGGCGCGCCGAGGTCGGCCCCGCCACCCTCTATCGCCATTTCCCGACCAAGGAGATGCTGGTCGCCGAGGCCTTCACCGATCAGATGCTCGCCTGCCTGACCCTCGTGGACGAAGGACTCGCCGACCCTGATCCCTGGCACGGCTTCTGTCGCACCGTCGAGAAGCTCTGCGAGCTGCAAGCCCGCGACCATGGATTCGCCGCAGCCTTCATGTCCGCCTACCCGCACGCGCTGGACTTCGCCGCGATCCGCAACTCCTCACTCACCGGTGCCGCCGAACTGATCCGCCGCGCCAAGAACACCGGCCACCTGCGCACCGACATCGTGGCGGACGACCTCATTCTCATGATCATGGCCAACAACGGCATCCATGCCGTCACATCGGCAGCACGAATCGCGGCCTCCCGCCGATTCGCCGCCCTCATGATCCAGGCGTTCCGGGTCTCACCGGAATCTGTACCGCTACCGCCTGTGCCACGATTGATGCCCGCGATGCCCCGACGCAAGTCGCGCAGCGCGAACACGGGATGACCGGAGGCAAGGCCGAGCTGACCAACGCGAACCGGTAGCGGGCGGCCGAACCGCTTTGCGCGGTGAGCGACCGTGGTTCCACGAACCGCGCCCGCTCGGGCTCGGGTGAGGGTGCGGCGGTGGCGGTCAGTAGTTGAAGTCGGGCGCGTCGATGGGAACGACTGGGGGCCAAGGGTTGTGGTGCAAGTCGCGCTCGGGGACGGGGACGCCGTGGAACCAACCGTGGGTGGGGTCGGCCGGAGAGGTTTCGCTGGAGTCGATGTAATCCAGATGCAACCAGGACCATTGTTCGTGAGCCGGGCAGGGGCCGGTTCGCGCGCCGGGATCGCTGACGACGTCGGATTGGACCAGAACGTCGAGGTGGTAGGCGGCAGAGAACCAGCGTGCGGTGTCGCGTGCGGAAGGATCCGGGTCGCGGTGCCAGGTGGTGCTCAGCGCGCGCTCGTCACCGAGACCGCCCGCGCCTATCGAGCGTGCGGCCAAACGTCGCACCATGGGCGCAGATTCGGCCAGATCCGCGCATATACCTCGAGTGACAAGGGAATTGGCGTAGTGGCCCGGTCCGTTCACCGAGATCATCACCCCACCGGGGATTCGGCGGTCGTGGTGGCGCCGCAGATGAGCGCCGGTATGGAACAGCTGCACACTGCCTTTGAACAGGCGCAGCACCCCGTCGCGACCGCGGAGCGGGATGGCCTCGGTATAGATCACGTCGGGCCGGACGGGGGCCAGTTCGGTGAGGTACAGCGACGCCAGTTCTGTGCACAGACGGGCGAATTCGGGACCTGGGCGGGCGTGAGCCAGACACCGGCTGTTGAAGATCACGAGAAAGGCGCTGCTCATTCCGCGCGCGGCCCGTTCCTTCCAGGTGCGGCGGTCTGCGGCGATGCGGGTTGAGATCGCGTGCGGCCCGGCCGCGATCGTCTGTTCGTCGACCCAGCACAGATCCATCGCCAATCCCCGCGCCGGTGTGCCGGACTTGGTGGCCATCCGTCCGAAAACACACGGCTGGTGCCGGGCCGCCCAGTCCAGAAACGCCGCGCGTTTAGTCTGCTCATCGGCAGCGGACAGCAGAATCTCGTTGGCGGCGTCGATATCGTGGCCGAACGATGTTCCTGCCGGATATCGGGGAAGTTCGGAGAGTGTGTCGAGCGAGATTCCAGCCGGAATCGGTGTCATCGTTGCCTCGGTGTCGGGGGCGATGAAGCTTCTGGACCGGCCAAGTCTGCCCTGCGGTCATCCCGATCGCACGCCGCCACTCCGTGTGGCTGAACGCGGTGCCGAAGGACGCACGAATGGATCGATGCCGGCAAGTGCCGCACTCGCGGTCCACGTTCGCCAAGGTCATCGCTATCGTGAAGACAAGGTCCGTCCAGTCGTACCCAGGCCGACCCGGCCGAGGCGACTGTTCGATCGGAGAGAGTGGCGTCGGATCATGGCAGAGGACCTGACCGTGGCTCGGGGGCTGGTGATACCCGCGTCCGAGTTGCGCGAGCGGTTCTCACGGTCGTCCGGCCCGGGAGGACAACACGTCAACACCACCGACAGCCGGGTAGAGCTGTCGTTCGACCTCGCCAACTCACCCTCGGTGCCGGAGTGGCTGCGCACCCGGATGCTCGACCGCCTGGCCACCCGCCTGGTCAACGGTGTGCTCACGATCGCCGCATCGGAGCAGCGCGCACAACTGCAGAACCGCGCGGCCGCCCGCGAACGCCTGGCCTCGCTCCTGCGCGACGCCGCTGCCGCCCCGCCGCCCGTTCGCCGCGCCACCAAGCCCTCGCGTGGAGCGAAGGAACGACGCATCTCCGCGAAGAAGCGGCGCGGTGTCACCAAACGCAACCGCCGCGCGTCCCCCGACGACTAGCCGACGGCCACCCGCGGGTCGGGGTATCGGCGGCACGACAGCGGTACGCGGCACGAGCGGATGCTTCCCGCCGTTGATGAGGGCTGCGTGCGAAAGCCCCGGGGCGTACGATCACAATGATCTTGGTTTTCATTCTTGCCTGCTGTGTTGAGTGCGTGATTTCACTCCCATGACCTGGACAGGAAGGCCAATGATGACCGTTTCAGCGAGCACACAGGACCGAGCGAATCTCTTCGACGAACTCGATGACGCGATCAGCGAAATCACCGCAGGCCGACCAGTGATCGTGGTCGACGACGAGCACCGTGAGAACGAGGGCGACTTGATCATGGCCGCCGAACTGGCCACGCCCGAAACGCTCGGGTTCTTCATTCGCTACACCGGAGGAGTGGTGTGCGCGCCGATGTCGGTCGAGCGGGCCGAGCTACTCGGGTTGCCGCTGATGACCGCGGTGAACCAGGACTGCAAGCAGACCGCGTTCACCGTGACCGTCGATGCGAGAGCGGGCGTGGTGTCCGGCATCTGCGCGGCCGACCGAGCTACTACCCTGCGCGCACTGGCGGACCCGGCTACCCGGGCAGAAGACCTGCAACGGCCGGGCCACGTATTCCCACTGCGAGCGCACCCCGACGGGCTCGCGGCGCGGCAAGGCCACACCGAAGCGGGGGTGGAGTTGATGCGTCTGGCCGGCTTGTCACCGGTGGCGGCGATCAGCGAGGTCTGTCACGACGACGGGACGGTGATGCGTTTGCCCGCACTGCGTGCCTTCGCCGATTCCCATGAGCTGAAGCTGATTTCGATCGATCAGCTCATCGCCGCCACCGGAACCACGCCGCCCGTTCCCGCATGAGCAACTACGTCGAGGCCGTCCTGTTCGATCTGGACGGGACTCTCGCGGCGACCATGGAGCCCTGGGACCGCTGCTGGGCGCAATACGCCGCCGGTCACGGCCATCTCTGGACCGATGCCGACCGGCACCGTACCCACGGGCACGGTGACTGGGCCCAGCACCTGGCCCGGGTGTGCGGTATCGATGCCGTCGATCAGGTCATCGCCGAGTGCGTGGAGGCGATGATCGACCAGGTCGAAGCCGGTCACATCGAGTTGCTCCCGGGGGTGGACGCGTTGTTGGCGGCGGTCACGAACCGCGCAGCGACCGGTGTGGTGTCGGCTTCTCCGCGCCGGTTCGTCGCAGCCACCCTCGATCATCTCGGGCTGCGCCGATCCCTGCAGGTCGTGGTCGCTCGTGAGGACCAGGCGCAAACCAAGCCCCACCCACAGCCCTGGTTGCATGCGGCCGCCCTGCTGACAGTCGACCCGAATGCATGTGTGGCAGTAGAGGATTCGGTAGCGGGTATTCGGTCAGCGCATGCGGCAGGGATGCGGGTGCTGGCGATTCCGAGCTGGGCGCCCACGCTGTCTCCGAGCGAAGCGAAACTAGCCGAATATCTGGCACCTGACCACGACCACGCCCAGCGGTGGCTGACCAGCATCCTCACCGAATCGGCCAGCACGATCACCCGCTGATCCGAATCAGGTTTGCTCCTACTGCTGATGCACGACCGGACACGTGGGCGGCGGTAGGTGGTCGGTTGGGCCGAGGGTGTCCAGTCGTACGTCGAAGACGAACGGCACATCGTCGGGGCCGCCGGATAACCACCGTGTGCTGACGGTAGCTATGTCGTCGTCGATGTCCTCGATCGTGCACTGGATAGTGGTGGGGCATGGATAGGCCGATGTGGGAAGGAGTTCCCCGCCGAAGTAGGCGGTCTTAGCGACCAATTGGTGAGGTCGGTCGTGTACATCGACCAACTCGACCAGCACGATGCCCGGTTGCGGATCGTCGCTGAGCCAATAGACAGCGATGGCAGGCAGTTCACAGCCATCACCGCTTCCCAGCATCTCCTTCACTGCAACAGCGTATCGGTCCGCAGTTGGACTGTTAGAGGCTTGTCGCTGTGCGGACGAGGTCGGCGACGGCTTTTGATCGGCTGTGGGGTGGCCAGGCGATGACGGTTGTGACGGCCGGTGCGTCCAGTACCGCCACGATGGCGTGCTCGTGGCGTAGCTGGGCTCGGAGCGATTCGGGCATGACCGCGCAGGCCCGACCGAGTGTGATCAGCTGGGTCAACTGGGTATGGTCACGAACTTGTGGGCCGGGGCCGTCCGGATAGCTTCCATCGGGTCGGGGCCATCGCGGCAGGGGCAGGTCCGTCAGGGCGTTGACCTCGGCCATCGACAGGTGAGTGCGGTCGGCGAGGGCGTGCCCCGCGGGCAGGACCATGATCTGCTGTTCGGTGTGCAGGTCCTCGGTATCGAATCCGGCTGTCGTGTCGTATGGCCGGTGGAGCAGAGCGACGTCGGCACTCCCGTTGCGTAGCAGGCTTTCCGGTTCGCCGGGCCCGCACAGCACCACCTCGACCGTGACGGCGCAGGGGTCGGCGGCGTAGGCGTTCAGCAGCTTCGACAACAGTTCGCTGGACGCTCCTGCCTTGGTCGCCAGCACCACACCGGGCCGATCGGCAGCGGCGCGACGGGTGCGGCGCTCGGCGGCTTCGACCGCTTCGATCGCGAGCCGGGCCTCCCGCAGCAGCACCGCTCCGGCCGGGGTCAGCGTGATCGCGCGGGTAGTGCGGTGCAGCAGAACGACTCCGAGCCGCCGTTCCAGTTGCTGGATCGCCCTCGACAGCGGTGGTTGCGCCATCGCGAGCCGTTGTGCCGCCCGCCCGAAGTGCAACTCCTCGGCGACGGCGACGAAGTATCGCAACTCCCGCGTCTCCACCGGGCCATCGTATCCGGCGCTCACCACGACCAATACCCGCGCGGTATTGACGCGCACTCGATCGGTCTTGGACGCCCCACCCGTGTCCGCAGCATTGTCGACGGCATGAGTGAACGGACAATCGCGCTGGTGACCGGCGCGAACAAAGGAATCGGATTCGAGATAGCGGCGGGCCTGGGCGCCCTCGACTGGCGAATCGGTGTGGGCGCGAGAGATCGACACCGCCGCGACACCGCGGTGGAGAAGCTGCGCGCGGCCGGAATCGATGCGTTCGGAGTCCCGCTCGACGTGGACGACGACGCGAGTGTCGTCGCCGCGGCCGAGCTGATCGCCGACCATGCCGGAGGACTCGACGTCCTGGTCAACAATGCCGCGATCACCGGCAGCGTGCCACAGACACCCACCACGGTCGATCCCGCTACCGTGCGAGCTGTCGTGGAAACCAACGTGATCGGCGTCATCCGGGTCACCAACGCGATGCTGCCCATGCTGCGCCGCTCGGCAGCACCGCGAATCGTCAACATGTCCAGCAGCGTGGGCTCGCTCGCCCTGCAGACCACCCCCGGCATCGACATGGGTCCGATTCCCACTGCCTACTCGGCGTCGAAGACCTTCCTCAACGCCGTCACCATCCAATACGTCAAGGAACTGAGCGAGACCAACATCCTGATCAACTCCGGCTGCCCAGGTTTCACCGCCACCGATCTCAACGGTTTGCGAGGCGTCCGCACACCAGCACAGGGCGCGGCGATCGCGATTCACCTCGCGACTCTGCCCGACGACGGACCGACCGGCGGATTCTTCGACGATGCCGGAACAGTGCCTTGGTGACAGGCCCACGGCGCGTCCGGGCCCTTCCAGCGATCACTGTTTACCGCACGGTCGTGACAGGCGCGGCCCCGGAGGAGGAGGGCAGGATCATCCGCTGCGGGTACCGGATCGAGCGGTCACGCGCTCGCGCAGCAGCGGCACCCCGGGCCCGGCAAGGTCATCGCAGTACGCAGCTCTGTCGGCCATCGCCATAGTCAGCGCGATGGTGGTCCCGCTGACCACAGGGCCGGCCCCGGCAGCAAATGATCCGTCGGTCGCCTCCAATCGCAGGCCCTCGGCATTGCTGCGGCCGGCAACCGTGAAGTCACGTCCGGCGTAGAAACGCGCGACTTCGGTAGCGGCTTCCGTCGACGGTGTGCGCGGCAGTCCGAGGGGACGCCGGATGTCTTGTGCGTGGACGACGACTTCACCGAGCCAGGCTGCCGTGGGTCCTGGAGCCGCAGTGGTGCTGGTGACGACTGCCCGGAACCGTTCGAGGGTTTCGGCGGGAGTACTCCCACGGTGCTCGGCGAGACGCCGGTTGTTGTGCTTGTCGAAGTCGAAGCGGGCACCCAGGACGCTGGACAGCCAGCGCAGCCGTCCGGTGCTCGCCGCTGCGGTGAGGTGCGCGACGACCTCCTCGACCACCCAGTCCCCACACAGCGATGGCCGTCCCCACTGCTGGTCGTCCAAGCCGGCGAGATCGTCGGCCAGGGCGGCGCGTTCGGCGTGGGCCATCGCCCAGAGGGCGTCACGGCCTAGGGCGTCCGACACGAGGTACCTCCAACACTCAGTCGCCTACGGGTGCGATGCACTGCGCACCTCACAGTGTGCGGCGAACCGGCCGCGCTGAGCCGCTTCGTCTTCTGTAGTGCAGACGCCGGCACCTGCGCAGACTCATCGGTGCATGCGTTGTGAATGTCATGTGGCCATGCCGAGGTTTTCGAGTTGGTTGGTCACGCCGGGTTCTGTGATGAATGAAGCAGGCCTGGCAGGACATCGGAGCCCTTCGGCCCGGAACACACCGGCGTAGCCTCTCAGGATGCGGATCGGCGAGCTGTCCAAGCGCACGGGCGTGAGTCCGCGCTCACTGCGGTACTACGAAGCGCAGGGCCTGCTGACCAGCTCACGCTCCGACACCGGGCAGCGTCACTATTCCGATGCCGAGGTCCAGCGTGTGTCGCTCATCCGGCAGCTGTTCGACGCGGGTATGTCCAGCCGGGTGATCGCGACCGTGCTGCCATGTGTGGACGTCCCCGGTGACCTGGGTATCGCCGAGGAGACGTTCGCGACGATGACGCGCGAGCGCGACCGGATCGACGCCGATATCGCGCACCTGACCGAGACCCGAGATGCGCTCGATGCGCTGATCAGGGCCAACAGCCGGCACCGGGCGGAGCTGTCCACGGCCGCCGAACCGGTGGCGCGGTCGGCCTGACGCTGTGACCTGCACCTCAATCGGTTGCCTCTTACATCGGTGTGAGGGGTGAGGATGGCAACAGAGCCCGGAATCACCTGGGCCGGTATGTCGAGAGGCGGCAGACAATGGGGCAGGCGTGGGGTTTCGGCAGGCATGGCGGGCCCGAGGTGCAGGAGTTCTTCGATCGTCTCGATCCCGTTCCCGGTCGCGGCGAGGTGCTGATCCGGGTCGACGTCGCCGGCGTGAATCCCCTTGACCACCTTGTGCGCTCGGGTCTGGTCCCCGGGCTCGACGGCGGGCGTCCGTTTCCCCGCGTGCTGGGCATGGAGGCTGCCGGAATCGTTCTCGCCCGGGGCGCGGACGTCGAAGGGCTCGAGGTGGGTGATGCGGTCTTCGGCTTCGCACTCACCGGTGGCGGCACCTACGCCGAGACGACGGTGCTGTCCGCGCCGAACACCGCGCGCATCCCGGCGGGCCTGTCCGCGACCGTGGCGGCAACGCTGCCGGTGGCCGGGACGACCGCGGTGGATGCGCTCGACCAGCTCGACCTCCCGGCCGGTACCACGGTCCTGGTCAACGGGGTCGGGGGTGGAGTCGGCCTCGCCGTCGCCCGGCTGGCCATCGGGCGCGAGCTGCGTGTGATCGGCACCGGCAGCACTGCCAAGCGCGAGCACGCTGAAGCCATCGGGGTGCGGTTCATCGACTACGCCGCCGAGAACGTCGTCGCCGCGGCGCGCGAGCTGGTTCCGGACGGCTTCGACGGGATCGTCGATCTGGTCGGAGGCACCTCGCTCCGGACGGTCGCGCCACTGGCCCGCGATCCCCGCAACATCATCGCGGTGGGTGATATGTCTGTGCCCGATCTCGGTGGGCGTTTCATCGAGCGCCGCCTTGACCGCGAGAACCTGGAGCGCTCCGCCCGGCTGGCCCTCGACGGAGTCCTCGCACCCGTGATCACCGCGGTCCATCCGCTCTCCGACGCCCCGGCAGCCCTCGCCACCGTCGAGAACGGTCACACCTCGGGCAAGGTCGTCATCAAGGTGACATGAGAAGTGCCCGGCCGAGCTGAGTGAACGTTCTGCTCAGAGTTTCGGCAGGTTGAGATCGCGATAGGCTGACTGTTGATTGCGAGTGCGGCTGGGGGAGGGGCGAACGTGGTGATACGTGGCCGAGAGTCCCGCGATGCTGCGGCACCCCTTGACATGTCGCGCACGGAGCGCCTGCGCGTCCACGGCGCCGTCTCTACTGCCTTGGCACTGCACAGCGATCATGCGTTGGGCGAGCTCGTGGATGCGGCCGTGCCGATCGGTTCCGGTATCGGCGGAAAGTCGGCGCTGCTGGAGATCGCCGGAACTCCGGTTTTCGTGAAGCGAGTGCCGCTCACCGATCTGGAACGGCAGCCGGAGCACGTCCGGTCCACGGCGAATCTGTTCGATGTGCCGTTGTTCCACCACTACGGCGTCGGCCTCATCGGTGGGACGGGCTTCGGGGCTTGGCGTGAGCTCGCCGTGCACACCATGACGACGAACTGGGCGCTCGCTGCCGAACGCGAGGGGTTCCCGCTGATGTACCACTGGCGGGTGCTGCCGGACACGACGCCGCTGTCGGCCGAGCTCGCCGACATCGATCGCGCCGTCGCCTACTGGGATGGCCGACCTCAGATACGTCACCGGATCGAGGCCATCCGGGACTCTTCGGCGAGCATCGCGCTGTTCCTGGAGTACATTCCGCAGACCCTGCACGAGTGGCTGAATGCCCAGATCGAGGCGGGCGATCAGGCCACCGACCGGGCCTGCGCCATGGTGGAACGGGAGTTGGCCGCCGCCACCGCATTCATGAACAGTCGTGGGCTCCTGCACCTCGACGCGCACTTCCAGAACATCCTGACCGACGGTCGACGCCTCTACTTCGCAGATTACGGCCTCGCGCTCTCCTCCGGGTTCGACCTCTCGCCGCAGGAAGCCGCGTTCTTCGACCGGAACCAGAGCTATGACTGCGGCTTCACCGCCACCTATCTGGTGAACTGGCTGCTCACCGCTCTGTACGGGCTCCGGCGGGACGACCGGGCTGAACGCGCCGAGATGGTGCGCGCCATCGCGGCGGGTGCGCCGCCGGAGGGCATCCCCGAGGGCGCCGCCGCGGTTCTCACCCGGCAGGCGCCGGTCGCTGCGGCGATGTCCGCGTTCATGCTTGCGTTCCAGCAGACGAGCCGGAGCACCCCGTACCCGGACGATGAGATCCGCCGCCTGCTGGACGACCGGACTTCGGCGCTCGTTCAGCCGCTCCCGTCGTCAGATCAGCTCGGGCGGAAGTGCTAACGACGGGACGAGTGTGGCGAGGTCGACCAACTCGATGTGTCGGCCGTGCACGCGAGTGAAATCCGCGATGGTGAAATCGGTTGCGGGTCCGAAGCGTTGCTCGAACCGGGCTCTGGTGTGGGGAGACGATCGAGCGAGTGCCCACGCGATCGTCGACTTGGATGTTGTCAGGAACCTGATGGGCAGCGCACCGACAACGAAAAGCTGAGCACGCCTGCCGCTTTCATCGAGCGCCAAGTGAACCAGGTCGGCGACGACACCGCGCTTGCGCATCGTGTCGGCACCTTTCCACTGTGCGACCTTGAATTCGGCTATTCGACGGTCTGTCTCCAGATCGAATGGTCGCGACGGGTCATTTCCCGCTCCCAGAGAGGGCCGCTGGACGACTACCTCTCCGTCTTCCAAGAGGGCGGTTAGCACGCGCGCGATGACGGTCGCGTGAATGACGTCGTTGAGGCGCCCGACGTGTGCGCGTACAGCCAGCGCGGCATCGAGAAGGTCGTCGCTGAATCCGTATCTGGTGGTCACCTCATGACTCGTTGTGGATCCAGCGCCCTGGAAATCAGCCTCCGCGGCGGCGAGGTGCGCTGTCAGATTGTGGTCGGTGAGGAACCGCGACAGCATCGCGAATGATTCGGCCGACTCATCGATGTCGGAGGCTTCCGCCTGGGCGGCCGGCGCCCGAGAGGTTTCATCACCACGGGCGGGCAGGGCAACCGCTGGCACCGAATTACGTCCCGAGCGGAGTGAATGACCTCATCGGTACGCTCGTGGGCATGGGTGGGGACTTGGTACTGCTGATCGCCACCGTCGGTCCGTTGGCACTGTTGGGATGGGCGGCTGTTCGGGCGAAGCACCGCGGCCTGGGAGGGTCCTTCGTCGGGCCATTTCAGGAGATGTTCGATCCCGGTGCGGCGCGAGCACAGATCGTCATCGAGGAGATCGCGGAACTGCCTGATCCCGCGGACTCCGGCGACCCGGACAACGACGACGATTCGCCGAACACGGTGGTGTACAAGGGTGTTCGGCTCTACATCGACCCTGACAGGGCTCGGCGGCGCGGAGATGGTGGGGCTGCCAGGCAAGCTGGATGAGCACCACCTGGCAAACCGACCATCACACTCTCCGAATTCACCGTCTGATGGTTGCGAGGCTTGACGGTCCCAGCACTCGGATCACTCGCTCAGCAGTTGAGTGCGTTTGCCCCAGTCGACGTTTCGAGAATCCTCCCGCGATTGCTCATTCCGAGGTCGAGACGTTGGAACAGGGGCGGCGATCGCGGCGTCGAGGCCCTGGACGGCTTTGTCGTACTGATTGCGGTCGAACAGAAATGGGCCGAATGCGGCGCAGTCACGAGTGGTGCGATACGGCTGTTCGAAGTGATCCCAGACGACAAGGTCACCGGTCGAGGTTATGCGCGTCAGTAGCTGCCAGCAGCCCAATTCCCCGCAACTGCAAGCAAGTACGGGAGTCTTCTGTCCCATGGTGAGGGGAGAGGAACCGTGAAAATGTTCCATCGCTGACTCGAACGGGACGAACAGGGGTACGAGGCCACCGTAACGGCCGCCCACAGGCTCCATGTCGGCGCTGATTTCGAAGGTGTCGATGAGATCGGTCAGAGGGATGGTATCGATGCGGGGCATGATCTGGGGGACGTCGGTAGGTCCGGGCGGTCCTGGCCGATAGTCGAATCCGATCTCGCTGATCGCTGTCAATCGGTTGCGCCGCAC
Source organism: Nocardia sp. NPDC055002 (assembly GCF_053608825.1). NCBI lineage: Bacteria > Bacillati > Actinomycetota > Actinomycetes > Mycobacteriales > Nocardiaceae > Nocardia > Nocardia sp. NPDC055002. Next base: position 1,014,530 of record NZ_JBSGWE010000001.1, on the reverse strand, counting down.
GCGCTTCCGATTTCGGGTGATCGACCCGACACCCGCACGACGGCGCGCGTCGGGGGACTGGGCACTGCGGGGGATCACCGACTGAGGCGCACGACGCCCTTCCCAGTTGAAAGAATCACGGCGTCAATGTATCCAGCGCTCGCCCATCCTGCAACGGTGGAGGCTTTCTGTGACGCCGCCCAGACGGACGCTCATCGGCATGAGAGTCCGTCGGGCCGCTAGCATCACGAGCGTGGGCGACCAGGACCGGCCGAGCGAGCGGATTGTCGAGCAGCGACTGCGAAACCGCGCGATAGAGGCACTGGAGACACTCGTCGAGGGGGACGAGGGTGTTCGTACATGGGGGTACGGGGACTACATCAACGAGTTCTTCGACACGATCGACGACGAAAGCGCGTGGCTATGGCGCGAATGGTCGACGTTCACACCGGCAGAGGTGACCGCGCTCGACAGGGTGCAGCGAGCACTCCTTGATGCCTGCGCTGCGACGCCTCGGATTTCGTCCGATGAGGAGTTCGTCGCTTCGGGGTGGCCTAGGCGTATCAAGCCGCTCGCGGCTGCGGCACTCGAACTGATGCAGTCGAGAGGTCGTTTTCGAGAGGATCGCGAGGAAGATGCGCCTTCGCGTACGAGCTGAAACCCACACCACCGATCGCACGGGAATCGGCAGATCAGTATGTCAGTGCGTTCAGAACCGCATGGCCGCGCTGGTCAAGTGGGCAGGCCAGCTCGAGGATGGGCACGTCTTCGAGTAACTGCATGTCGTCGACGTAAACCAGTTCCAGCAGAGCGTCATTCACGCTGCGCCGGAGCCCGGTCAGTTCCGGTGTGGGTAGTACATGTTCGGTCTCAGCAGTGATGGGAACGATCACCAGCAGATCGAGGGAAGCCAGTGCGGTGCGTAGGGCGGTTTCGTCGATCCCGGCTTCCGCGTCGACGCCGATGGCTGCCAGATATGCGAGGAAGTCGAGGGGTGTCCTGTCGTATACCGCAGCGGGTGCGGGATCACCGAGTAGGCGCATCGCGTAGCGCAACTGTGCCCAATAGTCTGCGGCCACGGGCGGATACGCGAATTCGTATCCTTCCTCTTCGAGTAGTATGTACGGTTCCTGGATTGCTGTGTGCCCGCGCTTTAGTCGTGCACAGAGCTCTTCGACCAAACTTGTCTTGCCGGTTCCATGCGGTCCGGAAACCCCGATGCGCAACTCTGCCCCTTCCAATGTCTGTCCACTAGTCTGTGTCCTGCAGGGAATTGTGCGGAAATCAGGTGTGGAGTCCAGGGTGTCAGGATGCCCAGGCTGGAGACCGCTGCCCCCTCCTTCGAGGCGATCGCGCCGAAATTCATGGGAGGAGCCCGAGTAACACGGCCACCGCCTCGTCGTCGGTCAGCGTCAGCGGTGGCGTTCGGTTTCCGGGAGCAAGCCGGTATGCGCCGGAGCGGCCCCGCACCGATCGGACGGGGATGTCCAGTGGCTGGTCAGTTTCTATCAGCACGTGACCGACGTCGAAGCCAACTGGGCTACATTGGATTTCGTCGAAGCCGGGGAGTCGGCGACACCAAATATCGAGGTCGGTCCGCTTATACGACGGGAACCCATGCACGTCCCCATCGCGGACGAACTCATATGTCAACCCGTCCACGCGCCGCACGAACCTCACACCCGACATCGGGCCATTCTCACCAAAGACCTCGACACGAACAACCAGGTCCCCGCTCAGGTTGACGAGAACCAAGGGACACCCCGCCGTACCACCCACGTGCCATGAGCCAGAGTCAGCAGGGGTTGAATTCGAGTACCCACGCGCAGCCGGCAGTGGAGATCAGGCCGTTATTCCCACCTGTTCGCCTGCTGCACAAGCTGTCTGACCCGCGCGCAGGCTATTCGTACAACGGCATCTCATACCTGCTGACAACCGTGACTGATCCACCTTCGAGCCGCTGACCCGGAGCCCCACCGACTGGAGCATCGCCGCGATGGACGAACCCTGCCCGCTCGTAGTAGGCACGCAACTGGTCGTTGGTGGCCACACAGTCCAACCGCAGCAAGCCCCGGCTGTGGTCCCGCGTCGTATCTGCTGCCCACCCGAGGATCTGGCCGCCGATGCCTGCCGCCCACCGCCGGACCGCCATTCGGTGCACATACCCGGCGCAGTCAATGTCCTTGGCCCACAGCGGATCAGACCAGTCGAGAGTCACCGTCGCTGCTAGTTTCTCCTCGACCGTGACCAGCCACGTCTCACCGCGAGAGACCGCGGGCTCCACCCAGGCCGGATCGAATCGCGTCGGCCACTGTCGCACACCACGCGATGCCAGCCACTGTGCCGCCTCATCCAGCACTTCGAGCACGTCACCGATCTGACCAGCCTCCGCCCGCCGGAATTCCACCAGGCCGCACTCCCGCAGTTTCGTCACCCGCCAATACTCTCTGCCGTCTCGATCGCATGCACTGGTGAAACCGAGGTCGGTGCTCCCGCGACCCCGGGTCGTCGCGTGGCCCTGTTTTGAGTTCGCCTGTGATCCCGCGCCCCTCACACCTCGAGGGCGCCGGTGGCGTCGGCTCCGCTGGGTGTGAGCAGCCCTTGACCTGTGGAGCATATGCGCGTGAACGGCAGGCTGTATCGAGCAGGCAGTGAGCTAGCCCCAATACCTGCACCCAACCCAGAGCACGGTCAAATGCCGGTCACCCGAGGGTGTGAGCGCGCGTTCGCCGGCGGCTCGAACCCCGTAGGGTCTGTTTCGATGACGGCATCGACACACGCTCATTGCTTCCACGCTGGCACTGACGGCAGATCACCGCTCGTCCTGCTTCACGGCTCACACGGCAGCGAATCCGACCTCATACCTGTAGCCGACGAAATTGACCCAGAGGCACCAAAACTGAGTATCCGCGGCACAGTCAGCATGGATGAGGGGTATGCCTTCTTCCATCGCTTGGCGGACCGTCGCGTAGACCCGGGCGACATCATCGCCAGGATGCCGATGCTGGCAGGTTTCATCGCAACCGCCTGCGCTGACTACAACCTCACCACATGCCCCGTCGCAATCGGTTTCTCCAACGGCGCCATCATGGGTGCAGCTCTGCTCATGACCTATCCGGAACTGCTGGCCGGAGCGATCCTTTTCCGTCCCCTGGCCCCGTTCGTCCCTGATCTAGCCGACCGCGTCGACAACACTCCAGTTCTGATAGTCGACGGTGCTCACGACAACCGCCGGTCACCCGCGGACGGTCTTCAGCTGGCTGAACAGCTGCGTCGTGCGGGAGCCCGGGTAACCCATCAGGTGCTATCGGTCGGCCATGCGATCACCGCCGAGGACAAAATCGTTGCGCGCGAATGGCTTCTGGCGCAGAGGCGCTGAGTTCAAGGGCGACTCCTGCTCCAAGTTCAGGTTCAGCCTGGCGGTGCGATTGCCAGCTGGCCCAGCTGATCTCGACGATGCTCAGTCATCGGCGTTACCGGACGGTGGGTTCTGGTCGGATGTCGTGGCGGCGGTGAGGCGCTGGCCCAGGGCGCGCACGGCGTCGTTGAGGGCGTCGGGGTGCTCGATGACGAAAGGGTGGTCCAGGGCGGCGAGGACGGGGGGAATCCAGTCGAGGTGTTCGGCGCGGATGAGGACTCGGACCCAGGGGGTGGGATCGGTGGGTGGGGAGTCTATTTCGTGCAGCGTTGCGATGGTCGCGGGGAGTAGTGGGCGGATTTGGGTGGGTGTGCCTTGGACGCGGATCGATACCTCGTGTCGGTAGGGGGCAGTGGCGAGTGCGGACACGAGGTGGGTGGTCGGGTCGAATTCGCTCGGTGGAGTGAAGGTTTCGGGGAGGGTGGTTGTCTCGGTGATGCGGTCCAGTCGGAACTGGCGTAGGTCGTCGCTGTTGTTGTCCATCGCCGTCAGGTACCAGCGGCCGGAGTGGGCGACGAGGCCGTAGGGGTGCACGGTTCGCTGCGAGTGTTGTCCGTTGCGGTCGGTGTAAACGATGGCGATCGGTCGGTGTTCGCGGGTGGCCGCGGCGATGTCGAGGAGGACGGCGGTTTCGACCGGGACTTCGGGGCGGGCGTCGGCGGTGAATTCGGCGGTGTTCATCAGTGCGTCGAGACGAGCACCCAGGCGTGCGGGCAGGACGCGGCGGAGTTTGGCGGTCGCGCTGTCGGCGGCGTGGGCTGATGTCGTCGGATGGCTGGTGAGGAGTCCGAGCAGCACGGCTACCGCCTCGTCATCGGTCAGCATCAGCGGAGGCATCCGGTAGCCGGGAGCGAGTCGGTACCCGCCGTAGCGGCCGCGGACCGAGCGGACCGGGATATCCAGGTCGGTGAGATGGGTGACGTATCGCCTGACGGTGCGTTCGTCCACGCCCAGCCGCCCAGCGAGGTCGCCGACGGTATGGGTACCGCCCGCCTGCAACATCTCGAGCAGGGCCAGTACTCGGGCAGTGGGGCGCGTCATCCGGCAATTCTCCCATCGATACCGGGCGGAAACTGTCCGGTATCGCCTCTACCGTGGGATTCGGCGGTGGAACTTCCGCCCTTCCCGACAGCAGGAGTACGCAATGAACCTCGTCTCGATCCGCCTGATCACCGACGACATCGAACGGCTGGTTGGCTTCTATCAGCGAGTGACCGGTGTCGAAGCCCGGTGGGCTACACCGGATTTCGCCGAGATCGTCACGCCGGCCGGCACACTCGCGATCGGAAGCGTGCGTACGGTGGCATTGTTCGGGGCCGGCAGCGCGCGCCCCGCCGACAATCACACCGCGATCATCGAGTTCATGGTCCGCGACGTCGACGCCGACTACCGCAGGTTGCGCGACTCCGTCGAGGACTTCGTCAACGAGCCGACGACGATGCCGTGGGGCAACCGGTCGCTCCTGCTCCGAGACCCCGACGGCAACCTGATCAACCTGTTCACCCCGGTCGCCGCGCAGGCTGTCGGGTAGGCCCACAGAAATCCAGGATCGGAGCGAAACATGCTGTCGGAGAACATGTCTGATGGGATGAATGCGATGCCGATCGGCGCAATTCTGCCTGTGCCCTTCTTGGATCAGATAGCGGCGCGGATCTCCCAGGCTGATGCACTCTGCCGTTGACCGTTTGCCTAACGACGTTCATAATAACTAACTATGGACGCTATGCCGAGGCGTGATCGGAAAGCGGAACGGCGTGAGGCGACGCGGCAGGAAATTGTCGAGGCCGCGTGGGAGATCGCACGTGAGCGGGGACTGGCGCAGCTGACACTGCGCGAAGTCGGCGAGCGGATCGGAATGCGGGCGCCGTCGCTGTATTCGCACTACGGATCGAAGAACGCGATCTACGATGCGATGTTCGAGCAGGCTTGGAGTGAGTGCGAGCGCGTCTCGCTCGACGCGCTACGCTCGGCACCCGCGGACCCTCGCGGCCTCGTGCGCGTCATGGCACTGGCGTACTTCGATTTCGCGGTTGCCGATCTCGCCCGCTATCAGCTGATGAACCAGCGCACGATCCCGGGATTCGAACCCTCGCCCGATGCGTACGCGTCGGCGGTCCGCGCGCTCGACGAGGTCATCGCGGTGTTCGCCACGATCGGCGTGACCGACCGCGACGACGTGGAGATCTGGATCGCGGTCCTGTCCGGCCTGGTCGATCAGCAGCTCGCCAACGATCCGGGCGGGCACAGTCGGCGCAAGCTGCTGGACCGCGCCGTGGACATGTGGGCCGACAGTGTCGGCCTTCCGCCGACGAAGGAGCCGCAGAAATGACGGCTGTCGAGCAGACGGCGGTGACTGCGCGGCGCGCGACGCTCACCCATGCCGACGCGATGCGGCTCGCCCGCGACGAGTACTTGCGCTTCGCCGACGCGGTCGCCTCGCTCGACGGTGACGACTGGACCACACCAACCGAGTGCGCCGGGTGGACCGTGCACGACCTCGTCGCCCACGTGGTCGGTATGTCCACGATGGCATCCTCCCCATTGGAGAATGTCCGCCAGACCCGGGCTGCCCGCAAGCGGTTGCGGCCCGGCCGACAGCTCGTCGACGCCGTGACCGCGTATCAGGTCGAACGATTCGGACAGCAGACGACGGATCAGCTGGTCCGGTCGATGGCGGCCATCGCACCCAAGGCCGCGGCAGCGCGCGGACGTACCCCGAGGTTGCTGCGCAATCGAACAATCCCCGAGCAGCAACTGGTCAACGGCGCCGCCGAACGGTGGACCATCGGGTACGCCATCGACACGATCCTCACCCGTGACCCGTGGATGCATCGGATCGACCTGGCCCGGGCCACCGGGCACGCTCTCGTGCTGACCGAGGAGCACGACGGGGCGATCGTGGCAGATGTGGTCCAGGAATGGGCCGCCCGTCACGGCATGCCCTACAACCTGCGCCTGACAGGCGCGGCCGGAGGCCGATGGCATTGCGGCACAACGGATGAACGCCTAGACCTCGACGCAGTCGAATTCTGTCGCATCCTCGCCGGCCGCGCCGAAGGCGCCGGACTACTGACCATCCAAGTGCCGTTCTGACACTGCACCGAATCGAGCCGACCATGACCACCACCATCGATGAGATCGCCCCCGACATCTACCGCATCTCGACGTTCGTGCCCGACATCGGCGAACAGGGGCTGACGTTCAACCAGTTCCTGCTCGCCGATGATCAGCCGCTGCTGTTCCACACCGGGCATCGCGCGATGTTCGCCGATGTCGCGGCGGCGATAGCACGGATCACACCGGTGAACCGGCTGCGGTGGATCACCTTCGGGCACGTCGAATCCGACGAATGCGGGTCGATGAACCAGTTCCTCGCCGCTGCCCCCGAATCGCAGGTCGCCCACGGTGCTGTCGGCTGCATGGTGTCGCTGGACCACATGGCCGACCGGCCACCGAGACCGCTTGCCAATGGTGAAACCATCGAACTCGGCCGGATGCGAGTGCGCCACATCGACACCCCACACACCCCGCACGGCTGGGAAGCGCGGGTGTTGTTCGAGGAAACCACGCAGACTCTGCTGTGTGGGGATCTGTTCACCCACCTCGGTGCGGGTGCGGCCCTCACCACAGACGACATCGTCGGCCCCGCCGTTCACACTGAGGACCTGTTCGCCTACTCGTCGCTCGCACCGGCGACCCCGATGATCGTCGACGGACTCGCCGAGCTCGCACCGAAAACGCTGGCGCTGATGCACGGTTCGTCGTTCACCGGCGACGGCGGCGCCGCGCTGCGCGCGTTGGCCGACAGCTACCGCCACCGCATCGGCGACGCCACGGCGTGATGGCTTGCCGCAGGCGATAGATGCCGAGCGGAAGGGGATGTTCTGCTGACCGCTTCGAGCGCGGATCAGCCCGGGGCTTGTGATGCTGCCGCCACGGGTGCGTCCGGGGTGGGCCGTGCGCGCGGCACGGTGAAGGTCGCCAGGACCGAAGCGATCGCGACGGCGAAGCAGGCTGCTGTGTACCAAAGGTTTCCGATGGGGTCGCCGTTGGTTGTTTCGCCGTTGACGGCGGCGAAGAAGTCGGGGAGCGACGCTATCCAGAGAGCGGCGAAGACGACCAGGTAGAGAGTGGCGAATCGTTGGACGAAGGGGTCTTCGTACTGCGGGGGTGTGGCGGTTCCCCGCCGTAGTTCGGTCCATTGGCGGACCATGACGATCCCGGCGACCACCGCGAGGACGGCGAGTTCCAGTGCGTAGACGATGCCGCGCACGGTGGTGCCGCTCATGCCGATGACAGTGGCGGGCAGGGGGAGCAGGAAGGTGCCGACCGAGGCCAGCAGGCCGATGACGATGGTGCGCCAGGTCAATTCGACGCCGGAGAAGTGTCGGCCGTCGTCGACGTGACGGCCGACGAAATACTGCACGCAGAAGGCCAGCGACATCGGCCACAGGGCCGCGAACACGACGACGCTGCCCATCGGGACCGAATCGAACATCGGCTGGTTGATCGGGTTGTCGATCGACCATTCCCACCAGCGCAATTGGGGCCCGAGGTGGTCGAAGATCTCGTAGAAGGCGTGGTGGACGAAGCCGACGCAGGTGGCGCCGATCAGGGTGCCGAAGCGGCGGAAGATGCCGAGCATCCGGACGATACCGAACGCCATCGTCGCCATCAGCGGGTAGATCGCGATGATGTAGATGGGTAGTCGGCCCCAGAGGAAGTCCACGGTGAAGACGTTGTGCGCGAACATCGTGTCGACGTGTTCTTCGATGCCGAACGCCGCCGGGAAGTACAGCGGCGGTTCGATGACGAACAGGTAGGCGGTGGCACCGAACCACAACACGAGATTGGTCGGGTCGCCGTGGCGGCGCAGGCGCACGATCGCATACCAGAGCGCGAGAACCGCGCCGACGACGATGGTGAGCTCGAGGACCGGCAGGGTCCAGTTCTCGAGGGCGAACGGGTTGCGGAACTCGACGAGTCCGCCCGCCTCCTCGCAGGAGAAGCCGAGTTCGTGAGCGAGTTCGGCGAAGGTGGGGGAGCAGTGTTCGGCCATCGGGCTACCTTCTACGAGCTGACGGAATCGGCTGTGTACCAACGGGTTACGTCGTAACCTTCGTCATAGCGGCGGAACCACTCGTCGGCGAGTGCGGGCAGCTTCTCGTGCGCCGGATTGTGCCCGGGCGTCTGACTGCGGATGATGCCGCCCAGCGCGACGAGCTGTTCGCGCAGACCGAGATCGTCGAACGCGCGCGGCATCGTGCCGTTGTCGGCCGGCTGGAGGAACGGCAGCCACCGGCGCAGGGTCTGACCGCGGCGGTAGTTGGCGAACATCGACAGCGCGTCGACCTGCCGATCTTCCAGCGGCACATGCTCGTTGAAGCCCTCGCACGCCACCCGGATCACCTGCAACACGTGCCGGAAGATCGAGGCCGCCACCCGCATCCGGTACAGCTCGCTGTCGACCACCGAATTGAAGATGATCAGCGCCGAACTGCGGTGCTCGACTTCCTCGACGAAATGCCAGATGAACAGCGAGGCGACGCGGTCGTCGCCGGGGGCGAACAGATTCTTGTCGTTGTCGAGCATCAGCTTGAACACCGGCGTGAACGTCGCCTCGAGGTCGGCGGTGTAGGCGAGGCGGTACTTCACCGAGGTCTCGGCGGTGAGCTTGTCGAACTCGCCGATCACCGCGTCGAGGGTCTGCTGCAAGCCGGGATAGCGGCGGATCAGCGCCTTGACATGCTGGCGATGCGCCGTCGAATGCTGCCCTTCCTGGCGCATGAAGGCGTCGGCCTCCGACGCCACCTCGGGGTCGGTGATCTGCGGTTTCGCCTGCGTGATCAGCTGCACGATCATCTTCTCGAAGCCGATAGCCAGGAACGAAACGGCATTGGCCATCGACGAGAACGCCGGGTTCTGTGGATTCCACAGAAACGGCACGTCGTAGTCGGAGAACGCGAAATCCATTTTGCGGACGTGAAGGTCGGTCACGGTGAGTTACCTCGTTGTTCGGCCACGGTTGATAAAGCAATCATACGAATGAGCCTTCGAGTGTATGATCGCTTTCGCGGAATTCGCTCTGACCTGGGGTTGTGCTAGCGTCCACGTGGTGGCGCGTAGACGTGGGTGGGGCGGCAGTCCGCCGGGTGACGATGCGGAGGCGACGCGCCGGATCATCGCTGCCGCGGTCGAACTCATCGGCCGGACCGGTGCGGAGATCAGCATCGCCGACGTGGCGGAGTCCCTCGGTGTCATCCGGCAGACGGTGTACCGGTATTTCCCCAGTGCCGACGCGCTCATGACCGCTTCGGCCATCGCCTCGGTCGACGATTTCCTCGATCGACTCACCCGTCAGGTCAGCGGCCTGGGCGACCCGGTCGAAGCGATGACAGAGGCCGTCGTCTTCACCCTCACCGATGTTCGCCGGACCCCCCACCTGGGAATTCTGCTGTCGAGCTCGTATTCCAACGCCCACCCGGAAGGCATGACCTCCGACGAGGCCCAAGCCTTCGGTATGACCATGATCCGCCGCTTCGATGTCGACTGGGCCGCCCACGGCTACGACGAGCCCGCGCTGCGCGAACTCGTCGAATACGTGCTGCGCACCATGCAGTCGTTCTTCTTGTCGCCGGGCAACCCGGCACGCTCCGACGACGAACTGCGCCGATACCTGCGGCGATGGATGGGATCGGCGATCGGCGCGCAACAGAGGGGCTGAACGGCGAACGCGCCCGCCCGGAATTCCGGGCGGGCACGTGACCGATGTTCAGCGCGCGGCGGCGATCCTGCGTGGCTCGAGCGCGGCGGCGAGCAGATAGCTGCCGCCGCCGGCCAGTGCCAGCGCCCAGTACAGGTACGCGCCGTCGAGAAACAGTGCGGCCGTAGAGCTCACGGCCAGCCAGGCGCCGAGCGTGTATTGCAGGACGTCGCGGTACGCGACACCGCCGGCGAGGTAGAGCAGTCCGACGATCAACCCGGACCCGGTCGGCCAGAGAGTCGCTGCGGTGTCGGGGCTCAGCGTCGAACCGAGCGCGGTGATCAGGAAGAACAGCGCGGCGAAACCGACCAGCCACGATGCGCCGAGCAGGTTGCCCACGACCGCTTCCTGTCCGGTCGCGCCGCGTTGGGCTCGGAGGGAGACGACGGTGGTCACGATCATGGCCGCCAGCAGGCCGACACCCAGCAGCGCGGTCGGCACGAATCCGGGGAGGTCGAGCAAGGGGTTCGGGCCATGGCTGAGGGCGAAGGTGCCGTGGCCGACCAGCCAGGCGAGGCCGAAGCTCAGGTAGATGGGGCGATTGTCGAGGACGGTGCGGACGGGCTGGGAAACGTACATGACTGATCTCCAGGGTGTGGGCGGGTCAGGCGCTGACGAGGACGACTTTGCCGGTGACGGTGCCGGATTCGGCGAGCTCCAGAGCTCGGGCGGCATCGGTGAGAGTGATGCGGGCCGCGACCTGGGCGGTGACGGTGCCGGCGGCGGCGAGTGCGAAGACCTGCGACAGATCTTCGGCGATCCGAGCACGGAAGCGGGTGATGTTGCGCTTGCCTGCCCACAGGTTGTAGAAGTGCGCGTTTCGCTTGTTGGGCAGCATGTTCCACCACAGCAGGCGGGCGAACAGTTTCAGCACGGGCAACCGGGAGTCGCCCTCGTCGTTCTTGGTAGCTGCCGTTCCGTAGGAAACGAGGGTGCCGCCGTCGGCGAGCAGGCCGAACGAATCGCTGATGCCGGGCCCGCCGATATGATCGAACACCGCGTCGACACCGTGCGGTGCGATGGCCCGAACCTGGTGTGGCACATCGGCGCGGTAGTCGATCCAGGTGGCGCCCAGCGCGGTGACCGCGTCGGCATGGCGAGCGGACGCGGTGCCGATCACGTGAATGCCCACGGCACGGGCCAATTGGACCAGGGTCGAGCCGACGCCGCCGTTGGCGCCGTGGACGAGGATCGTCGCGCCCGGCTGAACATCGGCGACGCGGTGCAGCATCTGCCAGGCGGTGATGCCGTTCACGACAAAGGTTTCCGCATCGGCGGCGTCCAGGGTGTCCGGCACGGGGATCAGATCGGCGGCGTCGAGGTCGACGTGGCTGCTCCAGCCGCCGGTCTTGGTCAACGCGGCTACCCGCTTGCCCACCAGCGTCGCGTCGTGGGCCTCGACCACCGTGCCGACCAGGTCGTAGCCGGGCACGAAGGGGAACGGCGGCTGGTCGTAGTACTTGCCGCGGCGCATCTGCTGCTCGGCGAAGGACACCCCGGAGGCATCGACTCGAACCAGTGCGCGACCCGGTGCGGGTGCGGGGAGTTCGCGTCGGGTGACGAGCAGGCCGCTGGGGTCGACGCGACCGGGCAGGACGATTTCGGTGGCGGTGGTGGTGTTCATCAGGGGCTACCTTCCGTGGTGTGTGACTGGTCAATCACTCTTGCTGCAAAAGAAAGCTCCACCCTGAAAAGGCTGGAGCGAAGGGTCAGTGGGCTTTCGGGTGGCGCATTCCGGTGGTGAGAGCGGTGGCCCACGCGCTGTCGTTGCCGTCGAGTCCGAGGGTGGTGACGAGGTGGCAGAGCTGGCCGTAGGCGATGAAGTACTGGATCTGTTCGGGGGTGCCGCCGGAGCGGCGCTGCACGAACGTGGTCACCTTGGCCAGGCCGCGGCGCAACGCGTCGGCGATTTCGGGGATGTCGGTGGCGGACTGGGCGTGCACCTGCAACATGAGCAGGCTCTTGTCGGCGATGAGTTCGGCGTAGGCGCCGCCCATGTCGTGCAGGATGGCGGCCGGGTCGGTCGCGGTGGAATTGGCCGCGCCCGTGGACATCGCGCGTTCGACGAGCTCGAAGCAGTGATCGAGCGCGGCGACGAACAGGGCGACCTTGCCGGGGAAGAGTTTGAAGACGTAGGCGGGGGAGATGTCGGCGCGCGCGGCGACGGTGTTGATCGGGGTGCCGTGGTAGCCGGTCTTGGCGAACTCGATGATCGCCGCGTCGACGACCGCGTCACGCCGGACGTCCGAGGTGGAGAGGGTGGCGCCGCGCTTGGTCATGTGAGTGACTGTACACTCACTCTCTGACGGGCGTCAACGGGTGACCGGAGATTCAGTGCAGATCGGCGAGGGCGGTGTCCACGTCCGGGCCGGTCAGGCTGTGCCGATTACTGCGCATGACCAGGCGCAATGGCCGTGGGCAGTCCTGGACAGCGGAGAAGCGGTCGGTTGCCACGACGCGCGCCGGTGCGCCGAGATGGTCGCGGACCCGGGTCATGAGGTCGTAGCGGCTGAGAGTTTCCGCGCCCGCGAGGTGCACGACGCCCGCCTCGTCGACGAGCTGCCCGAGTGCGGGCGCCAGGCTGGGTAAGTACAGCGGATTGCAGACGATATCGGTGCGCGCGTGGATCTCGGGTGCGGCGAAGCGGGCCAGGAACTTGTTCGACAGTGGACTGCGCCCGTAGACGAGCGGCAGGCGCACGACCAAGTGCCGGTCGCGTTCGAGGACCAGATCCTCGGCGGCCACCTTGGTCTCGCCGTAGACGTTGATCGGTGTGCGCGTTGCGCTTTCGTCGTAGTGCTCGGCGGTGCCGTCGAAGACATTGTCGGTCGACAGGTAGACGAGCTTCGCGCCCGTGTCGCCGATGGCGTCGAGCAGCGGGACCATCGGCGCCACGTTCGCGGCATGGGCCGCGGCGGGATCACGCTGCGCGGCACCGAGATCCACGACACCGGCGGTGTGGACGACGACATCGAAACCTCGTGCGACGAGTGCGCGCACCGCGCCGGTGTCGGCGAGATCCACCGGGGCGAGCCCGTGCCCGCCCCGGCTGGTCCCGACGACCTCATGGTTCGCGGCGAACTGCGCGTGCAGCGCGCTGCCGACGAAACCGGAGGCGCCGAGGATCAGGATCCGCACCGTGTCAGCGCGCCTGCCAGTTCGGCTTGCGCTTCTGCGCGAAAGCCATGGCGCCCTCGCGCATGTCCTCGGTCTGGGCGACCCCCACGATCTCGCGGTTGGTCTGGTCCCAGGCGGCGTCGTCGGCGAGCTTTCCGTCGATCATGCCCAGTGCGACCCGCTTGCTCGCCTGCACCGCCAGCGGCGCGTTCTCGGCGATCCGACCGGCCAGGGCCAGCGCGGCATCGAGGACCCCACCGGCGGGCACGACACGGTTGATCAGGCCCAGCTCCAGCGCGCGGGCCGCGGTGATCGGCTCACCGGTGAGGATCATCTCCATCGCGACCTTGCGGGGGACCTGCTCGGGCAGGCGGAACGCGCCGCCCGCCGCGGCGAACAGGCCGCGGGCGACCTCGGGCAGGCCGAAGGTGGCGGTCTCGGCGGCGACCGCGAGATCGCTGGCCAGGACGAGTTCGGTGCCGCCGCCGAGGGCGAAACCGTTCACCGCGGCGATGGTCGGCTTGCTGATCGGATGCCGGACGTACCCGGCCAGGTTCCAATCCTCATGTCCCGGGGCGAGAATCGACTCACCGCGGCTCAGCGCCTTGAGATCCGCGCCCGCACAGAACGCCCGCTCGCCCGCGCCGGTGAGGACCACCGCGCGGATCTGCGGGTCGGTCTCGGCTCGCTCGAGCGCCTCGCCGACCCCCGTGCTCACTTCGGCGTTGACCGAGTTCATGGCCTCGGGCCGATTCAGCACGATGACGAGCACATGCTCGCGTTGCTCGACGAGAACTGCGCTCACGAGTGACTCCTTCGCTAGGTGGCTGTCAGCATGACAAACCTCTTCGATCTGTATCACGCCGGACGATCTTGAATACCCGAATCGGGGATTCGTGTCCGTCGTCGTCGCGCGCACCCGGCACTCGTCGTAGGCTGCCGAACACTCGCGAAAAGAATTTTCGGCCGGGTGTCGATCCGCAGCGGTGCCCGTTCGACCTAGGGATGAACACAGGGCCCGGCAGGCGGGTCCACACCGATCCGAGGAGACGAAATCATGAAGTTCATGCTGATCATGCGCGCCACCGACGAAGCCTGGGCCGCGGCGGCCGACATCGACTTCAACGAGATGCTCGAGACGATGGGCAAGTTCAACGACGAGTTGATCAGCGCCGGGGTGCTGGTCGCCGCCGAGGGGCTCGACGACGCGGCGCAGGGCGTAGTCGTCGACTACTCGTCGGAGACCCCGGTGGTCACCGACGGGCCCTACGGGGAGACGAAGGAACTGTTCGGCGGGTTCTACATTCTCAACGTGGCCTCCCAAGAGGAGGCGATCGAGTGGGCCAAGCGCATGCCGGTCGTCGTGCCGGGCACCAAGACCGAGATCCGACGGGTGCCGAGTATCGATGAATTCCCGCAGGACAATGTCTGGGTCGCGAGGGAGCGCGCGTGGCGTGAGGCCACCGGCCAGCTCTGAGACACGATGAGCGACCACACCGGCCGCGAGGCCGTCGCCGCCGTGTGGCGGATCGAATCGGCCCGGATCGTCGGCGCCCTCGCGCGCTACACCCGCGACTTCGCGATGGCCGAGGATCTCGCCCAGGAGGCGTTCGCGGAGGCACTGGTGACCTGGCCGCGCGAAGGCGTGCCACGTCAGCCGGCCGGGTGGTTGCTCACCGTCGGCAGACGCCGGGCCATCGACGCGTTCCGTCGCCGGGCCGCCCTCGACGACCGCTACACCGCCCTCGCCGCCGACCTCGGCGAGGGCGACGCGCTCACCGGCGGGGACCCTGTGCGTGCTGGGCACGACGTGCTGTGGGATCCCGATCAGATCGACGACGATGTGCTCGCGCTGATGTTCATCTCGTGTCACCCGGTGCTCTCGCGGGAGGCCCGGCTGGCCTTGACGCTGCGCGTCGTCGGCGGTCTGACCAGCGACGAGATCGCCAAGGCGTGCCTGGTCCCGACCGCGACGGTGCAGGCAAGGATCACCAGGGCGAAGAAGACCCTCGGCGCCGCCGAAGTCCCGTTCGAGGTGCCGCCCGTCGCCGAGCGCCGAGCCCGGCTGGGTTCGGTGCTCGGGGTCATCTATCTGATCTTCACCGAGGGGTCGTCGGCCAGCACCGGCGACGACCTCATCCGCTTCGATCTCGCGGGGGAAGCGCAGCGGCTGGCCCGCGTGCTGTCGCGGCTGATACCCGACGAACCCGAGGTCTACGGACTGCTGGCGCTGCTCGAACTGACCGCGGCGCGATTCCCCGCCCGCACCGGTCCCGACGGTGAGCCGATCCTGCTCGAACAGCAGGACCGCCGCCGCTGGGACCGCTCGGCGATCCGGCGCGGTCGTGCGGCGCTGGTGAAAGCCGGTGCGGTCGGGCGTGGGCTGGGCGCCTACGGGCTGCAGGCCGCGATCGCCGAATGTCACGCCGTCGCACCGTCGGTCGAGCGGACCGACTGGGAGCGGGTGGTGGTGCTGTACGAGGCACTGGGCAGGCTCGCACCGTCGCCGGTGGTGGATCTCAACCGGGCGGTCGCGGTGTCGATGGCTGACGGGCCCGCCGCGGCCCTGCCGATCGTCGACGAGATCACCGCATCCGGCGCCCTGTCCACCTCGCACCTGCTGCCCAGCGTGCGCGGTGAACTACTCACCCGGCTCGGCCGCACCACCGAAGCTCGTGCGGAGCTCGCCGAAGCCCTCCGCCGGTGCGGCAACGAACGTGAGAAGACCGTCCTCGCAAACAAACTCGCCGGACTCGCCTGATCGTCGAGCACCGCGATCCGCGCGGTGTGGTGAACCGCTCGGCCATGGCCGAGCTGCCCTGTTCGCTCGGTGCTCGATCCAGCTCAGTCGGGGCCTCGGCGAACGCGGGTGATCGCCGCCGCCTTCGTGCACAGCATCGGCAGTTCGGCCAACCACCAAGTCGCGCCTGCCTTTTCGTAGGCCGCACGGTCGCGGTCGGTGGAGGCGGCCACCGCGACCGCGAAATCGTTCAGATCGCCGCGGTGTTCGGCGATGATCGCCAGCATGTCGACGAGTTCATCCGGACTCGCCTCGGGGCAGAGCCCGTCGTAGCGTGCCGCCCGCCGCAGCGGGGCCCGGTGGACGGATTGGGCGGCGACCCAGATCGGGATGCGCGGCCGCTGGAGGGGGCGTGGCAGGAATTGCAGCCCGTCCACCCGATAGGCGGGTCCGTCGTGGTGGACGACCTCGCCCGACCACAGTTCGGTGATCACCGTCAGCGCCTCGTCGAGTCGCTGCGCGCGGTCCCGTGGGGCGCTCACCTCGCCGAGCCGGGAGAACTCGCCGGTCGCCTCGGACCCGAGGCCGACGCCGAGGGCGAGCCTGCCGTTGCTGAGCAGATCGAGAGCCACGGTTTCGCGGGCCACGTCCTGGGGGCGCCTGCGTGACAAGGGGGTCACACGTGGACCGAACACCACCCGGCTCGTCGCGGCGGCGATCGCGGCCAGTCCGATCCAGGCGTCGCCGACAGCGAGACCCTCGTCATGGGGACGGGCCACGTGGTCCCAGACGAAGACGCCGTCGAAGCCCGCGGTCTCGGCTTCGACCGCGATCTCGGCCAGCACTCGCGGGTCGGCCAGTTCGCCGAACGGCGGCAGATATACCCCGTGTCGCAGGACCATATTCGCAGTATAGAGGCCATAAATGCCGGTCTTCGCGCGCTCGTAACGTTTGCTCGCAAAGAGGTCGGGTATTCGTGAAAGGCGACGACGAGAGGGTGTTGTGGATGTCAAGGGAATCGAAAACGGTGCTGCACCGGGCAATCGGTGCGTCGGCGATCGGTAATGCGGTCGAATGGTTCGACTATGGTGTCTACGCCTATCTGGCGACGTATATCGCGAGATCGTTGTTCCCCGGTGACGGCGAGTCCGGGATGGTCTACACGCTGCTCGGCTTCGCCGTATCGTTCCTGATCCGGCCGGTCGGCGGCATGATCTGGGGTCCGCTCGGCGACCGTATCGGGCGCAAGCGCGTGCTCGCCACCACGATTATTCTGATGGCCGGATCCACTCTCGCCGTCGGCCTTATCCCGAGCTTCGACATGATCGGCATCGGCGCCCCGATTCTGCTGTACGCGCTGCGCATGATCCAGGGACTTTCCGCCGGTGGTGAATACGGTGGCGCCGCGACATTCATGGCCGAATACGCACCCGATCGCAAGCGCGGATTCTATGGCAGTTTCCTCGAGGTCGGCACGCTCGCCGGCTTCACGCTCGGCAATCTGGTCGCCCTGCTGCTGGTGAATGTCCTCGACGACGCGTCGATGAATTCGTGGGGCTGGCGCATCCCGTTCATGATCGCCGGTCCGCTCGGCCTGATCGGCATGTACCTGCGCAGCCGGGTGGAGGACACCCCGGTGTTCCGCGAGGTCGACAGCAAGGACGAGACCGAGGAAGTCTCCGGCGTCTATCGCGATCTGGTGACGAAGTACCTGCGCCCGGTGCTGACTCTGTTCGGCCTGGTGATCGCGCTGAACGTCGTCAACTACTCGCTGCTCAGCTACACCCCGACCTACCTCGGCTCCACGATCGGCATGGAGGAATCCGATGCCTTGCTCGTGCCGCTGATCGGCCAGGTCGCGATGCTGTGCACCTTGCCGTTCCTCGGTGCTCTCTCGGACCGGATCGGGCGCAAACCGATGTGGATGTTCTCGTGCGCGGCGATGATGATCGCGGTGATCCCGGTGTACCACCTGATCGGTTCCTCGCTCACCGGCGCGATCGCCGGCTTCGCGATCCTGGGCCTGCTCTACGCTCCCCAGCTGGCGACGATCTCGGCCACGTTCCCCGCGATGTTCCCCACGATCGTGCGTTTCGCCGGTGTGGCGATCGGCTACAACGTCGCCACCTCGATGTTCGGTGGCACCGCTCCGGTGGTCAACGAGGCGATCATCAGCGCGACCGGCAACAACATGGTGCCGGCGTATTACATGTTCGGTGCGTGCGCGGTCGGCCTCATCGCGTCCTTCTTCCTCATCGAGACCAAGGGTGTCTCGCTGCGCGGCACCCAGGTGCCGGGCACGCCCGAGGCGATCGAGGAACAGCGTGAACTGGGCGAGCCCGCCGAGGTCGTCGCGGTGAAATAGTTCGTGCACCGAGGGCGCGGCGTCGATGCGGCGCCGCGCCCTCGGTGTGTTCGGGCTAGTTCTTCGCGGCCGCGCGGAACACGGCGAGAGCTTCCTCGCCCAGGTGTGGTCCGCTGACCTCGATCGACACGTTCGAGCTCGCGACGACCTCGGCGCAGGTGAGTCCGAAACTGGTGCTCGGGGGCATGATCGGCCCGAATTCGGCTGCGGCCGCGGCGAAGACGATGCGACCGACCCCGGCCCACACCATCGCGGCGGCGCACATCGGGCACGGTTCGCCGCTGGCGTAGACGGTGGCGCCACGCAGTTTCGCCGCGTGGCCCGCGGCGGTCGCGAGGGTGATCGCGACCAGTTCGGCGTGGGTGGTGACATCGCCGGTGGTGTTCACCGCGTTCACGCCCTCGGCCAGAACCGCGCCGTCGTGGCCGAGGGCGACCGCGCCGAAGGGGCGGTCGCCGAGCGCAGCGGCGTGCCCGGCGAGGTCGAT
The DNA here is from genome assembly GCF_053608825.1 of Nocardia sp. NPDC055002. Lineage (NCBI taxonomy): Bacteria > Bacillati > Actinomycetota > Actinomycetes > Mycobacteriales > Nocardiaceae > Nocardia > Nocardia sp. NPDC055002. The sequence continues at coordinate 995,661 of NZ_JBSGWE010000001.1, read as the reverse complement.
GGCGCGGCGCAGATGGGTGATGTCGATATCGGTCAGCTCGCTCATGAGGTGAGATCCACTTCCGTTCCGATGCCGTTGGCGCGGGCCTTGTCGATGAGCAGGCGGGCCGCGGCCAGATCCTGCAAGCCGATGCCCACCGAATTGAACAGGGTGATGTCGCGGTCGCCGCGACGGCCGACTGCCCGGCCCGCGATCACCTCGCCCAGCTCGGTGCCCACCGCGTCCTGGGTGATCGCGCCTTCGGCGATGGCCATCAGCGTGTCGCCGGACTTGGTGAGCGTGGTGCCGATCGAGTCTACGACGACCCTGGACCGCCGCATGGCCTCGCCGTCCACCTCCCGGTGATCCGCCCTCGGCGGTGCGCCCACAGCGTTGACGTGCAGGCCCTCGCCGAACCAGGCGCCGTGGACGATCGGCTCGCGTGAGGGCGTGAGGGTGCACAGCACGTCGGCGGCACGGGTGACCGCCTCCGGGCTGTCGAGGACACGTACCTCGAGTCCGAGATCGGCTACCGCACTGCGGAATCGGTCGACGGTGGCGGCGGTGCGCGACCAGACCAGCACGGTCTCGAGCTCGCGCACGGTCGCTATCGCGCGGGTGTGCTCGACGGCCAGATTGCCCGCGCCGATCACACCGAGTGCCGAACTCGATTGTCGGGAAAGGTATTTCGTCGCCACCGCGCTGGCGGCGGCGGTGCGGACGGCGGTGACGAGGCGTCCGTCGATCAGGGCCTCGCACGAACCGTCGGCCGCCGAGGTCACCACGATCACCGACCGCTGCACCGGCAGACCGCGCGCGCGATTGGCGGGCAGGTCGGCGAGCAGCTTGACGGCGGCGGCACCGGCGGATTCGGCGGCGGCGACCATGGGCACGAAGGCGGCGCCGCCCAGTGCCATCGCCGGTGGGGCGGGGGCGAACGCGGTGCCCAGTGCCAGATCGGCGTGCGCGCGCTCGACGGCGGCGAGCACCTCGCCGCGATCGAGGACGGCGGTCACATCGGAGTGCGACAGGATCAGAGTCAACGGTGGCTCCTACGAAAGTGGTGGCGGGTCAGGAAGTTCGGGCGAAGGCGACGGTGAGGTCGCGCGGCGAGCGGCTGTTGCCGACCAAGCCGCTGACGGCGACGATCGCGATCAGATAGGGCAGCATCACCAGCAGCGCGAACGGCACATCGACACCGAGGGCGGGCAGTGCGAACTGCAGGGCCTGGGCGAGGCCGAAGAACACCGATGCCCAGATCACCCCGAGCGCACGCCAGCGGCCCGCGATCACCGCGACCACGGCGAGATAGCCGATGCCGCCGGTCATGTTGTCGCTGAACGAATGCACCTCCGACAGCGCCAATTGCGCGCCGCCGAGGCCGGCGGCGAACGCGGCGAGCAGCACACAGCCGTAGCGGACGGCCTTCACGGGCAGACCGGTGCGGTCGGCCGCGACGGCGTCCTCGCCGATCGCGTCGATCACCAGACCCAGCTTGGTGCGGCGGGAGAACATGAACGCCAGGACGGCGACGATCGCGATGCACAGATAGCCGAGGGCGGTCTGCCCGAACAGAGCGGGACCCAGCACCGGGATATGGTGCAGCACAGGTACTGGTAGCGCGTCGAAGCCGGGAACGCTGTGGCCCTTGCCGTCGTCGAGCAGCAGACGCGCACCGTAGGTGGTGGCACCGAGCGCCAGGGCGTTGCTCGCGATGCCGACGACGATCTGATCGGCGCGCAAGCCGATACTCCAGATCGCCTGCAACACACCGAAGATCAGGGCAGCGAGCACCGCGGTGGCCGCGCCGAGTACCGGCGAACCGGTGGTGACGGCGCCGAGCACACCGGCGAACGCGCCGGTCAGCATCATCGCCTCGAGGCTCAGATTGAGCACACCCGCGCGCTCGCTGACCAGCTCACCGCTCGCGGCGACGAGGATGGGCAGGGTGAAACCGATTCCGCTGGTGGCGATATCGGTGACGGTGTCGAGGCTCATCGCGGCGCTCCTGCCAGATCGGCGGTGCCCACCGAGGGAACCGGTTGTGGTGCGGCGGGTTCGGACTTGCGTCTGCGATAGGTCCAGATGGCGGCGCCGGCGATGAACACGATCATCAGCGACTCCACGACCGAGATGGTCGACGCGGGCACATTCGCGGCCAGCTGCAGGTTGATCCCGCCGGAGACGAGGAACCCGAGCAGCAGCGACACCGCGACCACCGCGGCCAGTGAGCCACGTGCCAGTAGACCGACGACCAGACCGGAGAATCCGTATCCGGAGGAGAACCCTTCGGCGAGGACGAACGGCGCTGTCGCCACCAGCAGCCCGCCCGCGACACCGGAGAACGCGCCCGCCGCCGAGAGGCTCAGGAAACGCAGCCGCCGCACCGGCAGCCCGAGCCGCGCCGCCGCGTCGGGATTGAGCCCGACCGCCCGCAATCGGGTACCGAGTGCGGTGCGGCGCACCAGGATCGCGGTGCCGAACGCGGCCACCACGGCGATCCACAGGGCAATGGTCGCGGGGGAGCGTTCGATGCCCAGCAGCGGCAGATGCGCGGCCGCGGTGAGCTGTTCGGACTGCGGCAGCGTCTCCGAGGACGTCACCGGCTGGCGCAGCAGCGCGGGCTCGTGCACGACGAGCAGCACCAGCGCAAGGCCGACGAAGTTGAGCAGCAGCGTGGTGATGATCTCGCTGGTGCCGCGCGCGACCCGCAGGTACGCCGCGATGGCGGCCCACGACCAGCCCGCGGCTGCCGCCCCGATCAGCACGGCGGGCAGGGTGATCGCGGCGGGCGCACCGGTGAGCGTGGTGCCGATCGCGGTGGCGGCGATGCCACCGGCGCAGATCTGGCCCTCGCCACCGACATTGATCAGCCCGGCGCGGTGGGCGATGGTGAAGCCGACAGCCACCAGCATCAGCGTGGCCGCGACATTGAGCGAGGCGCCGATCGCGTAGTCGCTGCCGAACATGCCCTCCCACAGTGCTGTCATCGTGGCGCCGGGTGCGGCGCCGGCGACCGCGGCCAGGATCAGCCCGATCACCCCCGCCGCGAGCATCGCCGCGACGGCGACGACGATCGGGTGGTGTGCCCACTGGCGCAAGCCTGCCGGGTGCTGCTTCGAGGAAGGCTTGCCGAGCCCGCGCAGCACGCCCAGCGACGTTCGCCGAGGTGGGGGCGCGGTGGCCGCGGTCGTGGTCCGACTCGGTGCGCTCATGCCGCGACTCCCATCATCAATTCGCTGATCTGTTGTGCCGCTGCGGGATCGGAGGTCTCGATCGGTCCGGCGAGTGTGCCGCGATACGCGACGAACACCCGGTCGCACAGCGCGAGCAACTCGGGTACCTCGCTCGACACCACCAGCACCCCACAGCCGTCGGCGGCCGCATGGCGCAGCTGGGTCAGCACGAAATCGACTGCGCCGATGTCCAATCCGCGCGTCGGCTGGGCGGCGACCAGGCAGCGCAGGTTCGCGGCGGACAGCTCGCGGGCCAGCACCACCTTCTGCTGATTGCCACCCGAGAGCGAGCCCATCGGCACCCACGGCCCGGCAGCGCGCACGTCGAAGCGGTCGAGTTCGGCCTGGGCGGCGCGGCCCATGGCCTGCTTGTCGAGCAGTCCGAAGCGCCGGAAGCGGCCGAGTCGGCCGAGGAAGAGGTTCTCCGCCAGGGTCATCTCGGCGACCATCGCGTCGCGGTGGCGGTCCTCGGGCACGACGCCGAGTCCGAGCCCGGTCCGGGTGGCGGGGGTGGCGGTAGTGATCTCGGTGTCGGCGAGCGTGACCGTGCCGGCGCTCACCGGGGTAGCCCCGGCGAGAACCGCGACGAGCTCGCTCTGCCCGTTGCCCTCGACGCCCGCGATCCCGACGATCTCGCCGGGCTGCACGACCAGACACGCCTCGTCGAGCGCCGCGCTGCCGTCGGCGCGATGCACAGTCACTCGATCGATGGTGAGAACCGGTGCGGGGGAATCGGATTCGGCAGACGACACGAGACCGGCGCTGGACGGGGTCGATTCGGTGGCAGGGCCGACCGGGAGAGCCGTTGCGGGTGAATCTGCTGTCTTCGCCGAATCGGCGGGATCCAGGCCGATGGTAGCGGCGACGGTCGGGTCGAGGTCGGCAGCGGTGCGGCCCACCATCGCGGTGAGCAGCTGGGCGATGGTGGTGTTCGACATCCGCCCGCCACCGGCGACCGTGCCGCGGCGCAGCACGGTCGCGGCATCGGCGACCCTGGCCACCTCACCGAGTTTGTGCGTCACCAGGACCACCGCTTTGCCGTCGGCGGCGATGGCGCGGCAGGTGTCGATCAACGCGTCGATCTCGGCCGGATCGAGCACTCCCGTCGGTTCGTCGAGCAGGATCAGCGCCGGATCACGCAGCAACGCCTTGACGATCTCGACTTTCTGCCTGGCGCCGACCGGCATGGTCGCGACCTGCTGGTCGAGGTCGACGCGCAGGCGGTAACGCTGCGCGATCTCATCGAGCCGGTCGGTCAGTTCCTTGCGGCGCGACCGGAGTCCGGGCTGGGTGAGCAGCAGGTTCTCCGCGACGGTCATGGTGGTGACCAGACTGAAGTGCTGGTGCACCATGGCGACACCGGAAGCCATTGCGGCGGCGGGGGAGTCGGGCCGGAAGTCCTTGCCGCCCAGCTGCATACGTCCGGTGTCCGGGTGGTAGCCGCCGAAGACGACATTGCACAGCGTGGACTTGCCCGCGCCGTTCTCGCCGAGAATGCAATGGACAGTGCCGGATTCGACGGTGACGTCCACATCGTGCAGCGCCTGCACATCACCGAAGCGCTTGCCGACCCCGTGCAGGGTCAATGCGGGAGTGTTCATCGTGGATCAGTACGGCTTGACCGCGCCGGTGGACAGGGCCGTTTTCGCCTTCGCGAGTGCGTCGGCGACCCCGGAGTCCTTGCTGCACAACACGAAATCGGTGCCGTCGTTGGGCGAGGTCAGCCCGAAGCGCACGTTCTCGGCCTTCCACGAGTTGTCCAGAACGGCCTTCACCGCGAACTCGACCTCGGCGCCGATATCGGTGTGTACGTAGCCTAGGTACGCCGGGTTGGTGCAGTCGCCGGGGATCGGGCCGCCGACCATCGTGGCGTTGGACTGGGTGGCGGCCTGCTCCATGCCCGCCTTGCCCAGGTTGACGATCTGGCCGAGCGTGCCCGCGCCGGCGCCGTAGTCGGCCAGTGCGGCCTGCTTGGCCTTGGCGGGGTCGTTGAAGTCGCCGACGTACTGCGGGGTGAGCACCTTCGCGTCCGGCTTAGCGAACCGGGCGCCGTTGCCGAAGGCGTTGGCGGCGTTGACGATCGCGGGCAGTTCGACGCCGCCGACGAAGGCCACCGTGCCCGACTTCGACCCCGCCGCCGATACCGCGCCGCTGAGGAATTCGGCCTCGGCCTGCTGCGGGTCGTAGTAGGCGAGGTTGGCGAGTGGCTTGGCGTCGGCCGGTCCGCCGATCTCGACGAACTTCACGTTCGGGAACTGCGGCGCCACCTTGCGCACGTCGGCGTCGGTCTGGCCGCCGAGGGAGATCACCAGGTCGTTGGTCGAGGCGAAGCGGACCAGGGCCTGCTGGTAGTCGCTGGCGGCGACCTGTTCGACCTTGCTGAGTTCCACCTTGTCGCCCAGCGCGTCGGCGATGCGCTGGTAGCCGAGATACCCGGACTGCATGAAGCCGGTGTCCGACAGCGAGCCGGGAAAGAACACGCCGACCTTCAGCTTGCCGCCCGACGCCGTGGAGTCGGCGGAACCGCAGGCCGACAGGAGGGCAGCGGCGGCGAGGGCGGCCGAGCCGAAGGCGATCGCGCGCCGAGTGGACTTGTGCACGGGGTACTCCTTGATCGAACGAACCGCTCAATTAGCGGTATACCGTTAAGTGTCAGCCTGGGGCCCGGAGATGACGGGCGGATTACCGAAAAGTAAGAAACGGTCGCATGCCGCGAGCGGACTACCGTGGTGGCGTGCAGGAGCAGAAGGATGGTGCGGTGGCAGACGAACCGGCGAAGAAGTCGCTGCGGGATCAGGCTTACGAGGAATTGCGTGACCGGATCATCGATCTGCGCTTGAGCCCTGGTCAGCGGCTCGTGGAACGCGACCTCGCCACCGAGCTGGCCATCTCGCGGATCCCGCTGCGTGAGGCGCTGCAGATGCTCGAACGAGAAGGTCTGGTCGTCATCGTGCCGCGGCAGGGCGCGATCGTCGCCCCGTTCACGGTGACCGACGTGCGTGACCTCTTCGACGTTCGCGAAAGCCTCGAGGTCCTCGCGGCGCGCCTGGCCGCCGAACGCGCCGGGCCGGCCGACCTCACCGCCCTGCGCGCGCAGCTCACCGCGGCCCGCCAGGCCACCGCCCGTGGCGACCAAGCCGCGATCGCCGCCGCGAACGCGGGCTTTCACGCCGTGATCGTCGAAGTGTCCGGCAACCCGCTGTTGCAGTCGTTGTTGCGCCCCTTGGAATCCCGAGTCCGCTGGTTGTTCCACCTGACCAAGGAACGCGACCCCGGCACCCAATGCGACGAACACGAAGCCCTCTACGCCGCCATCGCCGCGCACGACTGCGACGCGGCCGCCGAAATCGCCTACCGCCACGTCGCTTCCGGCCGTGAGCCCAGCCTGGCCCTGTCCGCCCAATGGTCCATGCCCGACATCGACCCCGTCTCGGCCACCCGCACCCGCCAGCGCGGCTCCCACCGCGAGAAGACCGCGTAGATCGCGGCGTTTCAGGTCTAGTCGGTCAGTAGCTTGAGGACGAGTGGGCGGGACATGGTTCCGGCGACTCGGCGGGCGAGCTGATTCGCCCCGGCCCCGGCGGCGTGGGCGGTGCGCAGGGCGGTTGCGAGTTCCGCGCGGGCGACATCGGCGGCGGCCTGGGCTTCGCGAAGGCGGCGGGCGGCGTCGTCCACCGAACCGGTCAATGCATTGACCGGTTCGGGGAGGGTGGCGTCCGGCTGTGGCGCGACGGGTTGTGGCGTGGCCGCGAGGTTGCGCAGTGCGGACCGGGCGAATTCCTTCACGAACTCGCGGGTGGCGTCGGTGTCGGAGGCGGCGTCGCCGAGTAACAGGCGGGTGGTCTGGGGGACGGCGTGGGTCCAGTTGGCGAGACCGCACAGGGCCAGCAGGAGGCGGCCCGCCTGCTTCTCGTCGACGCCGAATTGTTCTTGGGCACGGTCGAATTTCTGTCCGTAGTGGTCAGCGCGCCAACCGTCGACATCGTGCGCGTCGGCGCCGCGGTGCAAACCCTCCCAGAGCAGCAGGCGCAGCAGCTGCGGATGGTCGCGGTGGTAGTCGAAGAGCTTGCCGACGTAGTCGCCGGGCTCGGTCTCGGCGAGTGGCTGGACGACCTCCATGAATTCGCGCATGGTGTCGACGATGATGACGTCGAACAGCCTGTCCTTGCTGCCGAACAGGCCGTAGATGCGTTCCTTGTTGACACCGGCGGCCTCGGCGATGCGATCGACGCGGGCTCCGGCCAGACCGTACTGCGCGAATTCGGCTCGCGCCGCACGCAAGAGGGCCTGTCTGGTCGCGTCGCTGCGTTTGATGGTGCTCGCCGTCATGGGGCCGACTTTACCAGGTCTTTAAACCAACTATTTGGTTGACTCTGTCTCTGGGCGAGCCTAGTGTCGTCGACATGGCATCACCGACAGTCCAGCTTCCGGTCGGAAGTCCGGCCCCTGCCCGCGTTCGCGACACGTCGCCCCGTACGCACACCGGGCGCACCCTCCCCGTTTTCGTGCTGTCGGCCCTGTTGGCCACCGGCCAGATGTACACGCCGATTCCCCTGTTCGAAGCCATGAAAGCAGAGTGGAGTGTGGGTTCGGGGGCGATGACGTGGGTCATCAGCGCCTTCGCCTTCGGGTACGCGGGCGGCTTCGTGCTGTTCGGCCCGCTGTCGGATCGATACGGCCATCGCCGGGTCCTGGTCACCGGCATGCTCGTGGCCGCGGTGGTTACCCTGTTGACCGGCCTGGCGTTCAGTGCGCCCGTGGCCGTCGCGCTCCGGATCGTGCAGGGCCTCGTCGTCGGCTCCATTCCGCCCGCGATCATGGCCTACGTCGGCACACGCATCGCGCCGGGGCACCGGGCCGTGGTCACCATGTCGGTGGCCACCTCCTTCCTGGCCGCCACCGTCATCGCCCAGATCGTCTCGCAGGCCGTGGTCGCATCGTTCCCGTGGCGCACCGTATTCCTCGGCTCCGCAGTCGTTTTCGCGGCCTTGGCCTTCGCGCTGCGGGCAGTCATGCTCGATGACGCCCCCACCGGCCGTGACCTCCCGCTGCGCTACAGCTACGCCGCCATTCCCGCGGTGCTGCGCATCAAGCCGCTGCTCCCGATGCTCGTGGCGGGCGCCCTGAGCATGGCCGTCATGGTCGGCATCTACACCGGGATCGAGCTCACCGGCCTGGTCACCGGCTCCGGCGAACTGCTGACCCTGCGGGCGGGCGCCCTGCCGGTGATGGTGGCGCTGCCACTGCTCGCCATTCCGCTGGCGCGCCTGTCGCGGCCCACCCAGATGGTGCTCGGCGTGCTGATCGCGGCCACCGCGATGGTCGCGGCGACCTTCGAAGGCTCGCACCTGGCGGTCCTCACTGTGCTGCTGGCGGTCCTGGTCGGTGGCCTCGGCGTCATCGCCCCCGCGGTCTTGCAGAGCGCGGGCGAACTCGGCGGCGCTGCCCGCGCGGCAGCCTCTTCGGTCGCCATGTTCAGCTTCTACGTCGGCGCGACCCTGGGACCGATCGTCGCGGCAGCGACTGCGCCACACGGCTTTTCGACCCTGGCGTGGACCCTGGCGCTGCTCCTGGTCCTTGCCCTCTGCCTGACTCTGCTCGGCGCTCGCCTGCAGCGCTCGGCGCGTCTGGCGGCCGCTACCGAATGAACGTCGCCTGGATCAGGGAACGCCGCGGTGTCACAACCGGCGGATTCCGCGTGCGACCTCGGCAAACGATGACCCGGTCCGGAGTCCTGTCCGCAGTTTCGGATGACACGCGCCGAGGTCGACCATCACGGCGTAGGTCAACCCGTGGTCGCGCCGTTCGGCGATCTGGTCGAGCACCTCTGCCGGTGTGCCGACCTGGAAGACATCTCTGATCAACGACAGCGGTGCGCGTCGACCGTATTCCAGCGCGGTGGCCTCGTCGATGGTCTGCGGGAGGATGTCCTGGGCGCCGGAGAACGTGGGACCCAACGGATGCTCGACACCATGGCGCGCCCAGGCCTGCGCGGACGCGGCGAGCATGTAGGCGCGGATCACCGCCGAGTCGAGGATCTCGTCGACAATCGTCTGCGACTTCGCGGTGATGATCCACTGCCACCCGGCCGCTTGGACCGCAGACGGGTCGCGCCCGGCATTCGAGGCCGCGGTCCTGATCGTGTCGAGCTTGTCGCGGTATTCGGCCGGGCTGCTCGGAAAGGCGGGCAGCCACGCGTCGGCGAATCGACCGGCCACCCTGAGCATGCGCGGTCCGTGCGCTCCCATCCAGAGCTCCGGTCGGGTACCGCGGTGCGGCGGCAGCGCGAAGACCGCGTCGCGCAAAGGGAAGAATTCGGAATCCCGGGAGATCGGCTCACCGTTGGACTCCCACAGTGCCCGAATCGTCGCGACAGCCTCCTCGAAGCGCGCCACCGGGCGTTGCCAATCGACACCGTAGGGCTCGTTGTTCTCGCGTTCTCCCGGACCGATCCCGAGAATCGCTCGCCCGCCGCTGAGCAGATGCAAGGTCGCGGCGGCCTGTGCGGTCACCGCCGGATGCCTGCGACCGGCGTCGGTGACTCCCACCCCGAGCCGAAGCCGACTCCACCGATTCCGCGCCGCCGCGCGCCCGAGCAGGGTCCACGGTTCGTAGTACGCGTCCGCGGCGGGCACGACCCGCGCACCGCCCGCATGGCTCGGCTTCCACACCGACGAGGGAAACAATCCGATCAGATGGTCGACGACCCACAGGGAGTCGGCACCGGTCGTCGCGGCGACGAACTTCGCCGTGCGGTGGGTGAAGTCCGGCGCATAGCGGGAATGAAGACCCGGATCGACTATTCCGGTCCTGACTCGTGCCATGGGCTACTCCCACTACTCGATGTCATTACTGCGGTCTCCGTGTCGACCGGCTCGATTATCCCACCGATCAGCGGTAAGCCGGACGTTCCTATCCCGCGGCGTGCAGGGCGAGCCGGGCGGTGTGGATCGCCGGATGCAGGCCGGTGCCGTTGCGGTATACGAGCTGGGTGTGGCGGCGGATGGGCAGGGGAGTGAGGGTGATTTGTTCCGGAGGTGCGTAGAGGGCGAGGGCGGGGACTATGGCGGTGCCCGCGCCTGCGGCGACGAGGGTCAGGACGGTGTCGAAGTCGTCGGCGTGGTGGCGGATGTGAGGGGTGAATCCTGTTGCCTGGCAGGCTCGGATCGTCAGGGTATGGCACAGGGTGCCGGGGGTGCCCGCGATCCAGGGCGATCGGCGGTGTGCTGCCAGGGAGTCCTCGGTGGGCACCGGGGCCAGCGTGGCCAGGTAGACGGTTTCGGTGTGGAGGGGCTCGCTGTGCAGGGAGGGGTCCGTGTCGGCGGGGACCAGGTCGTAGTCGTGGGTGAGCGCGATATCCAGGGTCCCCGCGCGCAGGGCGTTCGGGATGTCGGCGGGGTCGATTTCGGTGACGGTGAGTTCCAGGCGCGGATGATCGGTACTCAGGGTGACGAGGGCGGGCGACAGCAGGGTGCGCGCCGCGGTCGGAAAGGTGCCGATGCGGAGGGTGCCTGCCAGCTCGTCCCTGGTACAGGACAATTCGGCGTCGGCGTGTTCGAGGGCGGCCAGGATCGTCTCTGTGTGCCCGACGAGGAGTTGCGCGGCGGGGGTGAGAGTGACGCGACGGCCCGAGCGTTCCAGCAGCGGGACGCCCGCTTCGCGTTCGAGAGCGGTGAGCTGCTGGGATACCGCCGAGGGCGTATAGCTGAGCGCCTCGGCGACCGCGGCGATGGTGCCGCGATGGGCGAGTTCGCGGAGCAGGCGAAGTTTGCGGACATCGAGCATCAGTTCAGCTTACGGTCGTCATCATGAATGTGAACTAGACCTGATGGTGGATCTGGCTCGACGATAGAGTCATGACATCGCTACACGGCCTCTTCGTCCCTCTGATCACGCCGTTCACCGCCGACGGGGCCGTCGAGCCCGCGGCACTGGAACGACACGCGCACGCTGTCCTCGACGCGGGCGCGACCGGACTCGTCGCGCTCGGCACCACGGCGGAGCCGTCCGCGCTCACCGCGGCCGAGCGCGCGCGAGTCCTGGATATCTGCGCCGGCGTCTGCGCCGACCGCGGCGCACCGCTGATCGCCTGCGCGGGAGGCAACGCCACCGCGGAATCGGTGCGAGCGATCGCCGAACTCGCGCGGCCCGTCGCGGCCGTGCTGGCGGTGGTGCCCTACTACGTGCGACCGAGCGAAGAAGGGGTGATCGCGCACTTCACGCAGTTGGCGGCGATCAGCCCTGCTCCGCTGCTCGTCTATGACGTGCCGCACCGCACGGGGCGCCCGCTCAGCGGCAGCACATTGATTCGTCTCGCGAATACACCGAACATCGCCGGCTTCAAGCACGCCGTGGGCGGAATCGACGCGGCCAGCGTCGAATTGATGGCCGCTCATACCCCGGCGACCGTGCTCAGCGGCGACGACCGTTTCGCCTCCGCGCTGCTCGCTCTCGGCGCGCACGGCGCGATCCTGGCCGCGGCCAATATCGCACCCCGGGAATACGCCGATCTCATCGAGGCGTGGCACGCCGGTGACGTCGTCCGGGCCCGCGCCATCGGCGACCGCCTCGACGCGCTCGGTGCGGCCCTGTTCGCCGAGCCCAACCCGACGGTCATCAAGGCGGTGCTCGCCGAGCGTGGTCAGATCTCCAGCGCGGCCGTTCGACTGCCGATGCTGCCCGCATCGAGCGTGGCGACGAGGGCGGCGCTCGTGGCGAGCGAGGCGGCCACGGTCACGCGGGTGTGACATCGACCAGATCACGAACAGAAAATTTCACTGGTCATCGGCAGCGAAAGGTGCTTGGGTTAACCGGTGACGAAACCTCCGGATATCGGCGCGGCCGCGCCCGATCGCACTCCTGACAAGCTGGATGCCGCCGTCTTGAAGGTGGCGGGCGTCGTCGTCCTCGGCGCGGTGATGTCAATTCTCGACATCACCGTGGTCACCGTGGCGATCCCGACGTTCATGCAGGACTTCAACGCCTCCGTCGAGGTCGTCGCCTGGACCATGACCGGTTACACCCTGGCGCTGGCCTCGGTCATCCCGATGACCGGCTGGGCCGCCGATCGTTTCGGCACCAAACGCCTCTATATGGCGGCGCTGACCTTCTTCATCATCGGGTCGGTGCTGTGTTCGATGGCGTGGAGTATCGAGTCGCTGGTGGCCTTCCGCGTCGTCCAGGGCATCGGCGGCGGCATGCTCATGCCCCTCGGTATGACGATCATGACCCACGCCGCGGGCCCGCAGCGGATCGGGCGCGTGATGGCGGTACTCGGCGTGCCCATGCTGCTCGGCCCGATCTGTGGCCCCATTCTCGGTGGCTGGCTCATCGACTCCTTCAGCTGGCACTGGATCTTCCTGATCAACCTGCCGCTGGGCATCGTCGCGCTGATCCTGGCCTGGATCGTGTTCGCTCCCGACAAGCCCAAGCCCTCGGAATCGTTCGACTTCCTCGGCATGCTGCTGGCCTCGCCGGGTCTTGCGCTGTTCCTGTTCGGTGTCTCCTCCATTCCGGAGAAGGGCACCGTGATGGCTTCGCGCGTGCTGATTCCGGCGATCATCGGCGCGGCGCTGCTGGTGGCGTTCGTGTTCCACGCGCTGCGCACCGAGCATCCGCTGATCGACCTGCGGCTGTTCTCCAACCCGTCGCTGCGCTACTCCGTGCTCACCATGTCGCTGTTCGCGACGGCGTTCTTCGGCGCAGGCTTCCTGCTGCCGAACTACCTGCAGCAGGTGCGCGGGGAGACGGCGTTCGACTCCGGTCTGCTCATGGCCCCACAGGGTATCGGCGCCATGCTGACGATGCCGATCGCGGGATTCCTGGTCGATAAGATCGGCCCCGGCAAGATCGTCATGTTCGGCATCACCTTCATCACCCTGGGCCTGGCCGGGTTCACCCAGCTGGGCGCCGACACCTCTTACCTGCTGATCGGTGGCGCGCTGTTCGTGATGGGTCTCGGCATGGGCTGCACCATGATGCCGGTGATGACCGCCGCGATCCAGACGCTCTCGCACGCACAGGTCGCGCGCGGTTCGACATTGATGAACATCATCAACCAGACCGCGGCGTCGATCGGCACGGCGACGATGTCGGTCGTGCTGGCCGCCCAGCTCAACGATCACCCGGAGGCGAAGGTCGCGATCGGCGCCAATGCCCGGCCCGATCTCGCCGCGCAGGTTCCCCCGTCGGTCATCGAGCAGGGCCTCGACCTGGCGGCGACAGCGTTCAGCAACACCTACTGGGTCACCGTGGTACTCGCGCTGCTGACCCTGATCCCGGCGTTCTTCCTGCCGCGAACCAAGCCGAAGGCGCCGATCGACGCCGAAGCTGTGGCGCTGGCCTGATCGGTCATACGCAGAAAGCCCGGACGGAACACCCTGTTCCGTCCGGGCTTTCGCGTCGGGGTTCAGCCGTAGAGTTTGACGAACATCTCCAGGGAGCGCTCGATATCGCCGCGCAGGGCTTTCGCGACGGCGGACCCGATCGGCCCGAACAGCGGCGCACCGCCCAGATCGATGTCGACACTCACCTTCGACCCGCTGCCGCTCGGCTCGACGAGCATGCCGAGGCCGAACTTGGTGCCACCGATACCCGTGCCGGTGAGGGCGAGCTTGCGCGGCGGTTCGGCGGTGCGCACGGTCCAGGTGACTTTGTTGCGAAAGCCCTTCACCCGGGCGATGCCGACGAGAACAGTGCCCGGCGTCAGCTCCTCGGGCAGTGTTCCGCGCCATGCCTCGTGAATGGTCAGCCAATCGCCGAGGTGCGGAAGGTCGGACGCGTGCGCCCAGGCCTGGTCCGGCGGGACGGGGACATCGACGGAAAGCTTCAGTTTCGCCACGCCGGGATAATATCCGGTACCCGGGGTTCCGCGAGCATCGGCTCGAGGCATAGCGAACCAGAATAGATCAACTGTCCAGTAGCGTGTCGTGTTTCGAGCGGGAAACATGATGTCGGACAGCAAGATCCGTGTCGCGATTGTTACGTGTGCTGCTAATGTGTGCGGGTCGCTGGAATCGGGGCGTGTGAATCGGGTATCCGAAATCACCCCGCGGTGGACAGCGAATGCCTCGGCGGGCCGGCCGGCGAGGGCCACCGGCAACAGCGCCGTGTGGTCGAGGACGACGAAAGATCTGATGAACTCAGGAATTGCGGTGCTGTTGCTCGTCATCGGTGCGCCGCTGTTACTGCTCGCGGTCGCGGTCAGTGTCATGGCCATGCGGAACGAGCGCCGACAGCGGCAGCGCGCCGACGCCGCCATCCGGGAACGCCTCGCCTGCGAGAACGCCTTGATGCAGCTGGCGCAGGGCACCCTGCCCGCGATCACCGCCGCGGTGCGCCGCCACGAGATCCCCTCGGTCGCGGTGGATCTGCCGGTGGAACTGGGTGATTCGCAGTTCGGCCAGGCGCTGCAGTGGATCGCCACGGGTCATGCCGAAGACCTGCGCGTGGTCGCCGAGGAAACCAGGGTGATGGTCGAGCGCTACGGCGAGCAACGTCGCCTCGGTGAGATCCAGGCCGCCCAGGAACAGACCCGCGGTGAGCTCTCGGCATCCTCGCGGGCGGCCACCAGCGCAGCGGTGCGCTCCTTCGGCACCTCGGTGGTGAGTCTGGGCACCGACCTCGGCCAAGTCGTCAGTGCCGCACTGCGTGAACATCGCGACGACGCCATCTACGAAACGCTCACCCGGATCGACCACACCGTGCAGCAGATGATCCGGCAGGCGCAGTCCTATGTGATCGTCTCCGGCGGTCTGCCCGGTCGCCGGTGGCCACAGCAGTCGCTCACCGATGTGGCGGGCGGGGCCACCGGGCGGGTCAGGGAATTCCTGCGGGTACGGGCGGCGCAATCGGACCGGATCGTGATCAGTCGCGCGGTCGAACCGCTCGTGCACACCATGGCGACCCTGCTCGACAACGCGCTGCGCTACTCACCGCCGTCGTCGTTCGTCGAGATCGGTTTCCAGGAGGGCCATCACGGCGTCACCGTGATCATCGACGACGCGGGCATGCGGATGAGCCCCGAGCAGCTCGAGGACGCGCGACTGGTGCTCAGCGGCGAACGCGCGGTCGACATCCACGATCTCGGTCCCGCGCCGAAGGTCGGCTTCCCCGGCATCGCGGCACTGGCCCGGCGCTACGGATTCTCCGTGCACGTCGACGGGCCCAACATCTTCGGTGGCATGCGGGCCATGGTGTATGTACCGTCGGCGCTGCTGGTGAGCGGCGACGCCCCGCGGCTGCCCGAGCCCGAACTCGCCGCGCCCGCACACATTCCCGTGCCGGTCGCCGAGATCGAATCGCCCGGCGCCGACGTTCACGAGATCACCAGCGGCGGGCTGCCCAAGCGCCGCCGCAGACCGGTTGCCCCGGATTCGGCGGGGGTAACGACCGAGTCGGGGCACGCGCGTCCCGACCTCGCCGCTGCCTGGCGCAGCGGATCCCGCAGCGGTCGTGCCGCTGCGGCCGAGCGAACCACGGAAGGAACAGCCGATGAGCACACCGGTAGCCGATAGCACCAACCGATTGGCGTGGCTGCTCGAGGATCTCGAGATCCCCGGCGTCCGCTTCGCGGTCCTGCTGTCCGAGGACGGGCTGCGCATCGCCCACTCCCGTGGCGTGAGCAAAGACGACGCCGAACGGTTCGCCGCGGCGGCCTCCGGCCTGCGCTCGCTCGGCAAGGCGCTCGGTGAGTTCTGCGGCGGCCCGTCGAACGCGGTGCGCCAGAACATGACCGAGTACGACGAGGGCATGATCATGATCACCGCGGCCGGTGCGGGCGCGCTGCTCGGCGTCGCCACCACCGCCGATGTCGATGTCGCGCTGGTGGCGCATCGGATGAACGAACTGGCCTCGCGCGTGGGTCACGAGATCGGCAGCGCGCCCCGCCTAGGCGGGAGGAATTGAGCCGCGGCAGGCGCGATCCCGACCTGGTGCGGTCCTATGTGCGCACCGGCGGGCGGGTGCGTGCCGCTCATGATCTGGACCTGGTGACCCTGGTCCGTGCCGTCGAGGACGCGCGGCCCGATCACCGCCCCGACGAACGTCGCCTGCTGGCTCTCACCAGCCGCCGCGGCGCGTTGTCGATCGCCGAGCTGTCGGCCTATCTCGACCTGCCCGCCTCCGTCGTGAAGATCATCGTCTCCGATCTGCTCGACAGTGGTCATCTGCACTGCCCCACCCCGGCACAGGTGAAGCCGGAACTCGCACTGATCAAGGAGGTGCTGCATGGTCTCCGCGCCATCGCGGGATGAGGTCGACTACGTCGCGGAAACCGTGACACGGTCGGTGAAGATCCTGGTCGCAGGCAATTTCGGTGTCGGCAAGACCACCTTCGTGTGCGGGGTGTCCGAGATCAGGCCACTGCGCACGGAAGAGACGATCACCGAGGCCAGTATCGGTGTCGACGACATGGCGGGCCTGGGCAGCAAGGTGTCGACCACGGTCGCACTGGATTTCGGCCGCATCACCCTGAATCCCCAACTGGCGCTGTACCTGTTCGGTACGCCGGGCCAGGAACGGTTCGCCCCGCTGTGGGAGGAACTGGCTCGGGGCGCTCTCGGCGCACTGGTGCTCGTCGACACCCGCCGTATCGAGAAGGCCGACGACGTGCTCTCGGCGCTGGAACAGCGCGGCGTGCCGTACGCGGTGGCGGTGAACGAGTTCGAAGGATTCCGGCGCTACCCGCTCGAGGAGGTGCGCGAGGCGCTCGACCTCGCGCCCGGGACCCCGGTGATCGCGCTCGACGCACGTCGCCGTGATCAGGGCTTGCGCGCACTGATCACGTTGGCGGAATACCTCTTTCGCAGACAGGAATCAACAACGTCATGACGGTCGATATCGCCGCCGACGAACGGGTGGCGATGTGGGCACCCGAATTCGCCGCCGACCCACAGGCGGCCTACCAGCGGATGCGGCGCCGGTTCGGCTCGGTGGTGCCGGTGGAGTTGTCGCCGGGCATCCGGGCCACGCTGGTGATCGGCTATCACACCGCCGTGCGCATCCTCAACGATCCGGAGCACTTCCCGGCCGACCCCCGGATGTGGCAGCGCGACATCCCGCTGGACTGCCCGGTGCTGCCGATGCTGCAGTTCCGCCCGGCCGCGCTGCGCACCACCGGCGCCGAGCACACCCGATACCGGCAGGCCAATGTCGCCGGGATCGCCGGGGTGGATCTGTACGCGATGCACAGCACCGTCGAACAGTTCGCCATCCCGCTGATCAACAGCTTCTGCGCGACCGGGACCGCGGACTTGTTGAGCCAGTACGCGTTTCCGCTGGTGTTCCAGGCACTGAACTCGATGCTCGGGTGCACGCCCGAGATCGGGCAGCAGGTCGCCACCGGGATGGCGCAGATCTTCGAAGGCGACGACGCCGAAACGGGCAACAACCTGCTCGCCTCCGCACTGGCCGATCTGGTGGGGTTGCGCCAGCGCGAACCCGGTGACGACGTCGCCACCCGCCTGCTCCAGCACCCGGCGGCGCTGACCGACGAGGAAATGGTGCACCAGCTGCTGGTGCTCTACGGCGCGGGCATCGAGCCGATGCTGAACCTGGTGGTCAACACCTTGCGGCTGATGCTCACCGACGACCGGTTCGCCGGAAATGTGCTCGGCGGCAGCCTGTCCACGCGCGACGCGCTCGACGAAGTGCTGTTCACCGACCCGCCGCTGGCCAACTTCTGCATGACCTACCCGCGTCAGCCGATCCTGGTCGACGACACCTGGCTGCCCGCACACGAACCGGTCGTCATCAGCATGTCGGCCTGCAACAACGATCCGGCCATCGCCGGGCGCGATGTCGTCGACAACCGGGCGCACCTGGCCTGGAGCGCGGGGCCGCACGGGTGTCCGGCCAAGCCGGTGGCGTACCTGATCGTGCAGGACGCGATCGACCAATTGCTCGACGCGCTCCCGGAATTGACCTTGGCGGTGCCTGTCGAGGACCTGGTGTGGCGGCCCGGCCCGTTCCATCGGTCGCTCGCGGCGTTGCCCGTGAGTTTCCCGAAGACACCGCCGCTGCCGATGCCCTGAGATCGGACCGCACGCAGCGCCGGCCGCCACACCCTCCGCGAGATTCAGGCGATCTCGGCGGGCGCTGTCAGTGCGGCCTGCATGGCCACGCCGTCGACGTAGGTGTGCTTCGCCTTGACCGCGCCGTCCTCGACGGTCACCATGTCCGCGATATCCACATCGACGGCGCCACCGGTGACCGAGGTGCCGGACAGCTTCCATCGCACCACCCAGAAGTCGTCGCCGACGCGCAGGTCGACCTGGGTGAAGGTGAGATCGGGGACGAGGGCGAAGGTCTCCGCCGCGGCGGTGCGGATCTCGGTCCGCCCGTGCGCGGGTGCGCCACCCGAGTGGAGGTGGAAGACCGAATCGGGCGTGTGGAGCGCGGCGATTCGGTCGGGGTCGCGCTCGGCCCAGCAGGCGTGATAGCGCTCGAACAGATCCTTGGTGGCATCGGACATAGTCCCCAAGCCCTTCCAATATACAAACAGGATGACTGTATGTTCCCGAATCCGGTGTGGCCGGTCAAGGGGCGAACGGCCTCGGATCTGCCGCGACCCTCGTCCTGCCCTAGACTTCGACGTCGCCATGAATCCTGATCGCCGGACCCAAGCCGAACGCTCGGCCTCGACGCGTGCCGCGGTGATCCGTGCCGGACGAGAGTTGTTCGGGCAGTTCGGGTACGGGGCGGTGAGCACGATCGCGGTGGCCGAGGCGGCCGGGGTCAGTCGCGGCGCGCTCTATCACCAGTTCGGGGAGAAGCGGGATCTGTTCGAGGCGGTGTTCGAGGATCTCGAGCGCAGCCTGGTCGAGGTGATCGCCACCGCCGTGGCCGAGGCGCGTGCCGAGGATCCGATCGCGAGCCTGATCGTGGGCTGCCTGGCGTGGTTGCAGGCCTCGACCGCGACCGAGGTGCGCCGGATCGCGCTGCTCGACGCGCCCGCGGTGCTCGGGTGGGCCCGGTGGCGCGAGATCGAGCTGCGCCACACCATCGGCCTGGTGGAGAACGCGATGGCCGGTGCCATGGCCGCCGGCCGGATCAGGAAGCAGCCGGTGCGGCCGCTGGCGCTGGTGGTGGTCGGTGCGCTGGACGAGGCGGCGCAGTACCTGGCGCATTCGGCGGACGCGGGGGATATCGTCGCTGTCCGCGCGGTGATCGAGCAGCTCATTTCCGGCCTCGCCGTCGACCAGGGCAGGTAGTTCGCAGGAACAGTAGGTTAGGCTTGCCTAATGACGACTGGGACTGTGCATCGACCGGCCATGGTCTACGCGCCGCTGACGGTTCGGCGCGCGGTAAAGCTGACGCCGCGGATGGTGCGGGTCACCCTCGGCTGCCACGACCCGGCTGCCTTCATCGACGCCGGACCCGACCAGTACACGAAACTCTTCTTCCCGCTCCCGGGCAGGCCGCGCCCCGTCGTGCCACCGCCACTGGACGACTCGGGCAGCGTGATGAGCTGGTATCAGCGCTATCTCGCGATGCCCGACGAGATCCGCCCGCCGATGCGGACCTATACGGTCCGCGCGCAGCGGCCCGAACTCGGCGAGCTCGACATCGACTTCGCCCTGCACGCCGAGCACGCGGGTCCCGCCTCGGACTGGGCGTCGACCGCGGCGCCGGGCGACGAGATCGGCTTGCTCTGCCCGCCGCACGCGCTCTACACCCCGCCCGCCGACCCCGGGTGGCAGCTGCTCGTCGGTGACGAGACCGCCGTTCCGGCGATCGGCGCGATCATCGAACGCCTCGACGTGGGTGCGCCGGTGCGGGCGTTCATCGAGGTCGACGGCCCGGCCGACGAACAGGGCTTCGAGACCCGCGGCGATGTGCGGATCGAGTGGGTGCATCGCGGCGATCGCCCGCACGGGAGCGCGGTGGTCGACGCGGTCCGCGCCGCCGAGCTCCCCACGGGCGTGCCCTACGCGTGGATCTCCGGTGAGGCCGAGCTGGTGAGACTCACCCGGCGCAATCTGGTCCGTGACCGTGGTGTCGACAGGCGCGCGATCACCTTCACCGGCTACTGGCGTCAGGGCCGTACCGAGGAGGACAACGGCCGAGAAGGTGCGCCGCGCCGCCGCCGGTGAGCCGCTGGTCGTCGACGAGGACTGACATACGTCGTCCCACCGCCCATCTATTACGCCACTAATAGTTATTGCACTAACTGTTAGTGGCGTAATAGTGTGTGGGCTAAGAAAGGTGGTGGACGATGCAGGAGCTCGACGACCCGTTGCGGCTCGACCGGCAGGTGTGCTTCGCCCTGGCGGTGGCCAATCGATCGGTGCTGGCGGTCTACCGGCCCCTGCTCGAACCGCTCGGCCTGACACATCCACAGTATCTGGTGATGCTGGCCCTCTGGGGTGAGGCGCCGATGTCGGTGAAGGCCGTGGCCGAGGCGATCCAGCTCGACTCCGCGACACTGTCACCGCTGCTCAAGCGACTCGAATCCGCCGGTCTCATCACCCGCCGTCGCGATCCGCACGACGAGCGCACGCTGCACATCGACCTCACCGAGGCGGGCCGTGACCTGCGTGAACAAGCCGAGCAGATCCCGCCCGCCGTCGTGGCACGCCTCGGCGTGAGCCTGGCGGACCTGGAAGAACTGCGCGATGTCCTCGGCCGGGTGAACGCGGCCGCGCGACGCGCATCCGATGTGAGGGAGCAGTAATGAGCAACTCGACCCCGAATCTCTGGCAGCGCGTTCGCTACATCACCGGCGGCACCCTGCCGCCCTCGATGTCGGACTGGGTGCTCGCCGACCTCACCGGCCCCGGCGCGACCCGCCGATACCTGATGCGCTTCCTGCTGCCGGTGCTGCCGGTGCTGTGCCTGTTCTTGCTGGTGCCGGGCCCGCTGTGGATAGGGCTGTCGATGATGGCGCTGCTGTACCTGCCGCTGGTCTACTTCACCGTGGCGTTGGTCTACGTGTACCGGCGGCACCGCCTGGTCAGCCATGGCTTCGATCCCGAGTTGGCGAACGAGGCCGAACGCCGGCGGACCGAAGCCGAGCGCGTTGCCTACGAGAGTCGCCACCACCGCGGCTGAGCTGAGCTGCAACGGATCGAGGACGCGCCGACCGGCTGGGGAGTCAGCCCGCACGCAGGGTGGGCCCGACGAATCGTTCGACCAGGTGACGTTCCGCCGTGGCGTCGGACAGCGGCCAGGTGAGCAGCGACAACACGACGCGCACGACCCAGCCCGCGGCCTCGTCGTCGGGGGCGATCCGGGTCAGCGCGGTCGCGATGTGACCGAGTTCCGGTGCGGCGGCGAGAAATTCGTCGGTGTCGGGGGATCGGTGCTGGATCAGCCACTGGCGCAGCACCGGGTCGGCGCGGATCGCGGCGACGGCGGCCAGGATCGCTTCGACGGGTCGTCGGCCGGGCGGGACCGAGTCGACGGCCGCCTCCACGCGCGCGACGACGGAGCCCGCTGCCCTGACCATCACGGCGCGTATCAGTCGTGGTTTGCCGCCGACGCAGCGATACAGCGTCGCGCGCGAGCACCCCGCGGCCGCGGCGATGTCGTCGGCGGTGACGTTGTCGATGCCACGTTCGAGGAACAGTGCGAGTGCGGCGCGTTCGATGCGGTCGACCGCGAGGGTGCGTCGATCACCGCCGGCCAGCCAGTCGACTTGGTCGCTCACCGGGAACCTCCAACCATGTCTGTCTCAGAGTGAGATGTTCGATGGAATCTGTCTAGCCGAATCTGGCCAGGCTGAGGGTGTTTTCGACGAAGTACGCGGCGGATTTCCGGGCAACGCGGTCACCGGTCTGTCTCATCGCGAGACAGTCGTTGACCGCATGCCTCTCCGCGGTACACGGTGAGCGCCGACAGCCCGACCAGGAAAGGCGGCAGCCGTGACCACGGACCTCGAAGCGATCGACCTGTTCGATGCGGCGGTGCTCGACGACCCCTACCGGATGTATCGCGCCCTGCGCGAACAAGCGCCGGTCTACCGGGTACCCGGCACCGATTTCTTCCTCGTCGCCTCGTGGGCCGAGGTCACCGAGGCGACCGGGCGCCCAGCGGAGTTCTCCTCGCATCTGACCGGCGTGCTCGTCGCCCAGCCGGGGGCGACGCCGATGACCTTCGACCTCGACGCGACCGGCCGAGCGGTCCATGTGCTCGCCACCGCCGACGGTGACGTCCATGCCGCCCACCGCGGCATCGTCGGACCGGCGCTGGCCAAACGGGTTCGCACGCTCGGCCCGTTCGTCACCGCACTGACCGAACGGCTGTGGGCGGAAGAACTCGACGGCGATCGGATCGACTGGGCCACCGGGGTCGCCGATCGGTTGCCGCTGGCGCTGATCGCCGAACTCGTCGGTCTGCCGGGGGCCGATGTCCCGGCACTGCTCTCGCTGGCCTACGACTCCACCGAGATGCTGGGCGGTGTCGTCGCCGAGGGCCGGATGACCGAGCTGATCACCTCCGCGGCCGAGCTCGCCCACTACGCGTACGTGGCGATCGGCAATGCGAAAGACCGAGTGCCCGATCGAGATTCGCCGCGAACTCTGCTCGAGGTGCTCGTCGCCGCGATGGATGCGGGCACGATCGACGAGCAGCAGGCGGTCTTGATCCTGGTGCAGCTGATCGGTGCGGGCGGGGAGTCGACCGCGGGTCTGATCGCCTCGGCGGCGCGACTGCTCGCCGCCGACCTCACACTGCAGACCCGTCTGCGGGAACGCCCCGAGCTCATCCCGGCGTTTCTCGACGAGGCACTGCGCCTCGAGTCACCCTTTCGTGGCCACCACCGCCACGTCACGGTCGATACTCAGCTCGGCGGCGTCGACCTGCCCGCGGGCAGCCACCTGCTGCTGCTGTGGGGTGCCGCCAATCGCGATCCCGCCGTCTACCCGGATCCGGATGTCGTCGATCTGGACCGGCGGCGTGGACGTGCCAATGCGGCGTTCGGTGCGGGTGCACATTTCTGCATCGGGTCCGCCCTGGCCCGGCTGGAAGCGACCGCCGCGATCACCCTGCTGCTCGAACGCACCGAACGGTTCGAGCTGATCGAGGAGGAACCGCCACGCTGGGTGCCCAGCCTGTTCGCCCGTCGCCACGCGACTCTTCCGCTGCGCGTCACCCAGCGCTGAACGCGGTTCGGCGCGGACGAGGCCGGGTCCTCGGCACGGTGTGGCACGGTGTCGGGGTGCGTTCCTGTCTGTTCCTGCCCGCCTGCCTGCTCGCGGCGACAGCGTTGTTCGCCGGCTGCGCGTCCACCACCACGGATGCGCACCCGGCGACGCCGACCGCGACGGCCGCTTCCTCGGAGAGTGCCGTGCCGCCGACTTCACCCGCCGTGAATCACACGGTCGTCCTCGATCCCGGCCACAACGGTGGCAATGCCACCCATCTCGCGCAGATCAACGCGCCGGTGCACGATGGGCGCGGTGGAACGAAGGCCTGCAACACCACCGGGACCTCGGCCGCCAGTGGCTATACCGAGCACGAGTTCACCTGGGACGTCACCCTGCGGGTGCGCGACCTGCTCGCCGCCCACGGTGTTCGGGTGATCCTCACGCGCGCCGACGACACCGGCGTCGGACCGTGTGTCGACGAGCGCGCCTCGATCGCGAACGAGTCGGGCGCCGACGCGGTGGTCTCGATCCATGCCGACGGCAACACCGGCGCGGACGCGCACGGATTTCACATCGCCTACGCCGAACCCGCGCTGAATCCGGTGCAGGCCGAGGCGGGGACGCGACTGGCGAGGGCGCTGCGTGATGCGATGATCGCCGGTGGCGCGGTGCCCTCGACCTATGTGGGGTCGGCGGGACTGGATCCACGGGCGGATCTGGCCGGGCTCAACCTGGCCGAGCGACCGAGCGCGCTGGTCGAATGCGGGAACATGCGCTCGGCGATCGACGCCGCGCTCATCGAGACCCCGGAGGGCCGGGCCCGCTACGCCGAACTCGTCACCGCCGGAATCCTCGCGTTCCTCGGCTGATTCGAGCGCCCGCCCGCCTATTTCGGAGGAGTCGCGCAAAGTTCGCCAGGCTCCCTGCTGTGGGTGCCCGCCCTCGAACAGTAAGACGGCTTGTTGCCGACATTGCTACCTATCTACAACCGATGGCAAATCTGTACACCTCGCACAGCTGCGAGATTAACCAGCTGTTTGCTTCGGGTGGATACCGGTTGGTTCCAAACGTGGATGTTCGCTGTATTCGCACAGCTGGGAAATGATCCGCGAATACCGGTCGGTAGCAGTATTTTTCGCTACCGGGACGGTTGACGGATGATCTTCGTCACCCTAATCTTCGGAATCACAGTTCGATATCGAAGTGTTCAGTGTCATCGCTCGAAATGTTTCCCGGACGGCAAGCCGGCCCCTGCCGTCCTCCGCGTGCGTTTCCAAGGAGTATTGATAGTGAGAAGTCGAATCCTGTTCTTCGCCGGAGCAATGGCATTGGCGCCCATCGTCACCGCGTTGGTGCCCGCCGGGAGCGCCACCGCGCACGGTTGGATCACCGGACCCGCGAGCAGACAGGAGCAATGCGCCCGTGGCCTCGTGCCCTGCGGCGCGGTGAAATACGAACCGCAGAGTGTGGAAGGACCGAAGGGGCTCACCACCTGTAGTGCGAACAAATATCCTGAGCTCGATGACGACAGCCTCGGCTGGGTGCCGCAGAAAGTCTCCGGCAGTGCGCGTTTCACATGGAAGAATACCGCGAATCACCGCACGCTGAATTGGGAATACTTCATCGGCGACACCAGAATTGCTGTGTTCGACGGTCGGAACGAACAGCCGGCCATGGAGGTGACCCATACCGTCGATGTGTCGAATTATTCCGGCCGTCAGAAATTGCGCGCGGTCTGGAATATCGGTGATACCGCAGCGGCCTTCTACAGTTGCGTCGATCTCGAGGTGAGCGGCGGGGGCGGCACACCGCCGACTACGACCACCCCGAAACCCACCACTTCCCAGCCGGCCACCAGCACCCCGGCCCCGACGACCACGAAACCCCCGGCCACGACCACAAAACCCCCGGCCACGACCACCCCCAGGCACGAGCACCCCACAACCACGGCCGCCCCAGGCGGATCGTCCTGGCGTCTGGGCGCCACCTATGCCATCGGCGACAAGGTCACCTATCAGGGTGCCACCTATAACTGCAGGCAAGCGCACACCGTGCACGACCCGAATTGGACGCCACCGAACACTCCCGCGCTCTGGTCGCGGCTGTAGCCGGCGCGACGAGGTCGGCGAAACGGTTCGTGTGTTCTCCCACCATCGGTCCCGCGATGGGGTGAGGATGGGGACCGACTCGCCGGCCTCGCGTTCGGTCGGCCCCGCAGCACAAGGACGTGAGAAATATGAGTGACAGGAAATTCGCCATCACCGTTGCTGCCCTCGGGACGGCGATGCTGGCCGCGACCCTCGGCGCACCCACCGCCTCGGCCGGAGTTTCGCAATTGACGGTGAAACCCAACCTCAGCGTCGGCTCGGCAACCGACTACGGCACCGGATGCACCCATCAATTGCTGGCCAGGCTCAGTGTCGGCATCATTCCTGTCGCCTTCTACGACAACGGCGCGCTGCTGGCCGTGGTCGCTCCGACCGACGGCGTCGCCATGTTCAACTGGGTGCCGTCCTACACCGGCGCCCACACGATGACCGCCGTCCAGGACGGCATCGCCAGCAGCGCGAATGTGACAGTCGGCCGGGGCTTCCGCTTCGGGGAATCCTGCGTGGTCACCGGCGGCTGACCCCACGACAACACTGTGGCCCGGTTCGTACGAACCGGGCCACAGTCGTCGTTTCGCTACTTCGACGCGAGTTTCTTGTCGTCACCCTTCTTGCTCGCGGCCTTCTTGGCGGGTTTCTTCGCCGCCTTCTTCGTCGCGGACGCGGGCGCCGAACCATCGGTGTCGGGCGAACCTGCCGGGTTCACCGCGGTGACGACCAGGGCGTCGTCGGCGGTGTCGACCTTCACCGTGCCGCCGGGGTCGAGACCGCCGTCGAGGAGCAGTCGCGAGACCCGGTTGTCGAGCTCCTTCTGCACGGTGCGACGCAACGGCCGCGCACCGAATTCGGGCTGGAAACCGCGCTCGCCCAACCAGTCCACCGCGGACTGACTGATCTCGAGTTCGATGTCCTGGGCGGCGAGCATGCGCCGGGTGCGATCCAGGATCAGTTCGACGATCTGTTCCAGCTGCTCCTTGTCCAGGCGATGGAACACGATCTGCTCGTCGATCCGGTTGAGGAACTCGGGCCGGAAGTGCTGGCGCAGTAGCTCTTCGAGCTGCGGCACGATCGAGTCGAGGTCGCCGGGTGGTGCCTCGAGGATCACGTGCGACCCGATGTTGGACGTCATGATCACGATCGTGTTCTTGAAATCGACTGTGCGGCCCTTGGAATCGGTGACGCGCCCGTCGTCGAGCAATTGCAGCAGCACATTGAACACATCGGGATGCGCCTTCTCGACCTCGTCGAACAGGATCACCGAATACGGCTGACGCCGCACCTTGTCGGTGAGCTGCGCGGCATCGTCGTAGCCGACGTATCCGGGCGGGGCGCCGACCAGTCGCGAGACCGTGTGCTTCTCCTGGAACTCGCTCATGTCGAACCGGATCAGGCGATCCTCGTCGCCGAAGACCGCTTCCGCGAGGGCCTTGGCGAGCTCGGTCTTGCCGACACCGGTGGGGCCGAGGAACAGGAACGACCCGATCGGCCGGTTCGGGTCCTTGAGTCCGGCCCTCGCTCTGCGCACCGCCTCGGCGATCGCCACGATCGCCTCGTTCTGCCCGATCACCCGCTTGTGCAGGACGTCTTCGAGCTGGAGCAGGCGCTGCTTCTCCTCGGCGGTCAGATCGGCCACCGGAATACCGGTGCGCTTGGAGATCACCTCGGCGATGTCGACGACATCGACGATCGGCTCCGAGGACGTCGCACCGGACTCCTCCAGCTCCTCCTCGGCGGCGGCGATGTCGGCCTTGAGAGCCTTGGCCTTCTCGTAGTCCTCGTTGTCGACCGCGGCGTCCTTCTCCCGGTACAGCCGCGCGATCGCCTCGTCCCTGGCCTTCACCGCCGGGTCGGGGGTGCCCGAACGGAGCCGGACCCGGGCGCCCGCCTGGTCGATCAGATCGATCGCCTTGTCGGGCATGAACCGGTCGGTGATGTAGCGATCCGACAGCTGCGCGGCCGCGACCAGCGACTCGTCGGAGTAGCGCACCTGATGGTGCTCCTCGTACACGTCGGCCAGCCCGCGCAGGATTTCGATGGTGTCCTCCACCGAGGGCTCCGAGACCATCACCGGCTGGAACCGGCGTTCCAGCGCGGCGTCCTTCTCGATGTATTTGCGGTACTCATCGATGGTTGTCGCGCCGACGACGTGCAGATCGCCGCGGGCCAGCGCGGGCTTGAGCAGGTTGCCCGCGTCCATCGAGCCCTCGCCACCGCCGCCGGCCCCGACGATGGTGTGCAGCTCGTCGATGAAGATGATCAGCTCGTCCTTGTGCGCGCGGACCTCGTCGAGGATCTTGGTCAGCCGCTCCTCGAATTCGCCGCGGTACTTGCTCCCGGCCACGAGCGAGCCGACGTCGAGCGCGATGACGCGGCGGTCGGCGAGGGTGACCGGCACGTCCCCGTTGACGATGCGCTGGGCCAGCCCCTCCACGATCGCGGTCTTACCGACACCGGGATCACCGATCAGCACCGGGTTGTTCTTGCGCCGCCGCGACAGGATCTCGATGGTCTGCTCGATCTCCTCCGCGCGGCCGACAACCGGGTCGATCAGGCCCTCGCGGGCCTCGGCGGTGAGATCGCGGCCGTACTCGTCCAGCGTGGGCGTGTCCGATTCCGGTTGCTGCCGCTTCGACGGCGCGGTCGCCTTCGGGGTTCCGGGCGCGGGTACGCCACCGCTCTGGGTGGCCGCGATGCCGGCGACCAGCGCCTGCGCGGCGACGCTGTCGGGGAGCGAGGCGATGCCGAGCAAGATGTGTTCCGGGCCGATGTAGCTGCTGCCGGATTGGGCCGCCTGGCGCTGGGCGGCGCGCAGCGCGACCTTGGTGGCAGGGCTGAGCGTGATGTCGGCGAGGTCGTCCTCGCTGGGCCTGCCGGTGTCGAGGTAGTCCTCCATCTGCTCGGCGACCTGATCGGGATCCAGGCTGAGCTCGGCGACGATGCTGCGCCCGGGTTCTGCTTCGGTGGCCGCGTACAGCAGGTGTTCGGGAGTGATTTCGGGGTTGCCCCATTCCTGGGCCGCCTCGCGCGCGGTACCGACCAGCAACTTCGCGTTGTCGGTCATCAACCTGCCCAGATCGATGCGTTGTACCGGTGGCTTCGAGGACATTCCGGAACCGAAGAACCGCTGGAAGATGTCGTCGAAAGGATCCCGAGAACTCGGCCAATTTGCTGTCATGCCCACACCTCTTCGCTCGTCGCGCCGTGTGTCACGGCGACTCATGCAGATCGGGTCGGTACTGCCAGCAATACTTCGGCATCCTCGAAGGGTGTGCAAGGGATTGGACAGTTTCACATCGGCGATGTCGGCAGGTGTGGCGCACAAACCAAAATCCGGCCGAAACGCTCCCGAACCACCGGTTTTGTCTGATTCTTGATGGCAGGGCGCCGCAGCCGGGTAGCGTGGCGACCCGCGAGGTGGTATCGGCCGCAGCGCCCATTTTTGCCCGCCGACCAGCTGGGTCGAACAGGCCGACGGGAAGTAGAGCACGGAGTTTGGTCAACGACGTCATCGATGTCAGCGCGGATTTCACGATCGCGCGTCAAGCGTTGTGGGATGTACTGCTCGATCCCCAGAGCTACCCACGCATGTTCACCGGGATCGGCAGTTGCGAACCGGTGGAACGCCCCGACGGCG
This sequence comes from Nocardia sp. NPDC055002, assembly GCF_053608825.1. NCBI lineage: Bacteria > Bacillati > Actinomycetota > Actinomycetes > Mycobacteriales > Nocardiaceae > Nocardia > Nocardia sp. NPDC055002. The sequence continues at coordinate 966,617 of NZ_JBSGWE010000001.1, read as the reverse complement.
CGGTCCACTGGCAGGTGCGGGTCGGTTCGGCGAGCGGCGGTATCCGCACGCACGAGTTCATTCTCGTGATCGGCCGCTGGTACGAGAGTTTCGAACTGCGCAGCCCGGTCCTCGGCAGTTTCGCCGCGATCCGCTTGCGTGGCGATCAGCAGCGCACGCGCCTCGATATCACCCTGTTCGCGACCGCGCGGATCCATCCCTTGCTCGAGCAGGGCGGCAACTCGCTGGTCACCGACTGGGTGAAGGCGGGGCTACGCCGTACCGCCGACTCGATCGCGGGCACCCGTTCCTCGGTGGTGGTCAACGCCGAACGCTCGATGGTGCGTCGCAATGCGGGGGTGGCGCGCAGCATCGCGGCCACCGGCCTGATGCGGCCCGAGCCGATGTCGATCGTGAGACAGCTTCGCTCCCTGTCGAAGTGGGGCTTCAACCTGGCCGGTGGCTACGCGGCGGGCGCGGCGTACGAACCCGATCGGCTCGCGCTGATCGATGCGGGCGGTCATCGCACCTTCGCCGAGGTCGACGCCAGGTCCACCGCGCTGGCCGCCGCGATGCACTCGATCGGTCTGCGCAAGGGTGACGCCATCGGCCTGCTGGCGCGCAACCACGCGGGGATGGTCGAAACCATGGTGGCCGCGGGCAAACTCGGCGTCGACGTGGCGCTGCTCAACGCGGGATTGTCGGGGCGGCGGATCGAGGAGATCGTGCAGCGCCACCGGCTGAGCGCCGTCTTCGTCGACGGCGCGCTGGAAACGCTGATCCGCTACCTGCACAGCGAGGTACCGCGCTACACCACCGACAATTGTCCGCCCGACCCCGACCGCACCACGATCGACGACCTGATCACGCAGGCGCACACCGACTTCCCGGTGCCGGCCCATCCCGGCAGGCTGATCGTGCTCACCTCCGGCACCAGCGGTTCGCCCAAGGGCGCGCGCCGCCCGCACGCCAAGGGGTTCGGCACCATCGCCGCGCTGCTCTCGCGGATCCCGCTGCGGGTGGAGGAGGTCATGCTCATTCCCGCGCCGCTGTTCCACACCTGGGGTCTGGCCGGGTTGCAGCTGAGCACCGCGTTGCGCGCCACCGTGGTGTTGTCGGACGGTTTCGATGCGATGGACTGCCTGCGCGCGGTCGCCGAACACCGGATCACCACGTTGATCGTGGTTCCGACGATGGTGGAACGTCTGCTCGAGGTGCCCGACGAGGTCCGTGCGGGCTTGGATCTGTCGAGCCTGCGGTTCGTGGTCAGCTGTGGTGCGCCGCTGGCCGGCGCCACCGTGCTGCGATTCTTGGACAGCTACGGTGACGTGCTCTACAACGTGTACGGCTCGACCGAGGTCTCGTGGGCCAGCGTCGCCACCCCCGACGACCTGCGGGTTTCGCCCACGACAGCGGGTCGCCCGCCGCTGGGTACCCGGGTCGCGGTGCTCGGTCCCGACCTGCGGCCGGTGCCGGTCGGCTCCACCGGACACATCTTCGTCGCCAATCACATGCTCTTCGACGGATACGTCAACTCCGCGCCGCCGGAGGAGGCCGACGGCATGCTCGACACCGGCGACCTCGGTTATCTCGACGCCGGGGGACGGCTGTTCGTGGCGGGCCGCGACGACGAGATGATCATCTCCGGTGGCGAGAACGTCTTCCCGCGACCGGTCGAGGAGGCACTCGCCCACCTGCCGCAGATCAGCGAAGTCGCCGTGGTCGGCGTCCCCGACCGGGAGTTCGGTCAGCGGCTGGCCGCGTTCGTGGTGAAACGCGAAGGGGCGGGACTGGATTCGGACATGGTGCGGACCTACATCCGCAACCGGCTGAGTCGATTCTCGGTCCCGCGTGATGTCACGTTCCTGAGCGCGCTGCCACGCGGGGAGACCGGCAAGATCCTCAAGCGGGTGCTCGTACCCGGGTCAGCGCTGAGCGAGTAGCAAGCGCACCGCACGCTCGATCGTGGCCGATGCCTGCTCGCCCGACAGTCCGCGCCGGTCCTGCAGGTGGTGGCGCGTCGGCCAGGCCAGGGCGCCGTCGACCAGATCGAGCAGCTCGTCGTCGAGTTCGCCGTCGGGGCGCGACAGTTCGGGTGCGAACAGCGCGGCCAGCACGGCGCGGATGCGTTCGTCGGTGCGCCGCATCCGTGCGTCGATCGCGTCGATCGATCGAGATTCCTGCAGACCGGGCAGCCGGGGCACGCGCTGCAGGTCGAAGATCGCGGCGCTCTGCGCGACCGCGACCGTGATCCGCTCGGCCAGGGCAGGCGAGGGGTCCGGAACGACCAGGCACCCCTCGACCATCTCGGACTGGCGCTCCGTCGCGGCCACCAGCAACGCTTCCCGGTCGGGAAAGTGCACGAAGACACTGCGTTCGGAGGTGCCCGCTCTGGCGGCGATCTCGCGCGCGGTCGGTGCGAAATCGCCCGCGGTCACCGCGGCGAGCAGTCCGTCGATGATCGCCTCGCGCGTTTTCGCCGGATCGCGCCGCCGCCGCGGCGCGCGCGCCTGCCCCGCGCCCGCCGCGGCGTCCTGCTCCGATCTCATCGACCCATCACAGCACAGTTGTCTGTCGGCCTACTTGCTCGGCTCCGGCGCGGTCCGGTTCATCACCGAGTGCTTGCGCGAATAGGCGAAGTACACGATCAGACCGACGACCAGCCAGCCGAGGAAGCGCACCCAGGTCTCCCACGGCAGCGACCAGATCAGGTAGGCCGAGAAGCCGATCCCGACCAGCGGGATCACCGGCATCAGCGGCAACCGGAACGATCGCGGAGCGTCGGGCCTGGTGCGCCGCAACACGATCACCGAGACGCACACCACGATGAAGGCCATCAGAATGCCGATGTTGGTGAGCTCGGCGACGGTGTTGATCGGCAGCACGCCGGCCAGGATCGCCGCGCCGAAGCCGACGATCCAGGTGACCCTGGTCGGGACCTTGCGGGTGGGGTGGGTCTTGGCGAACCAGATCGGCAGCAGCCCGTCGCGGCTCATCGCGAACCAGACCCGGGTGACGCCGAGCATGAAGGTGAGCACCACGGTGATGATGCCGACGATCGCGCCGACCGCGATGATGTTGGCGACGCCCGGCATCCCGACCGATTCGAACGCGGTGGAGAAACCGCTGGTCGGGCTGATCTCGGTGTACTTCTGCATACCGGTGAGCACGAGTGTGGCCAGCACGTAGAGCACCATCGCGATCGCCAGGGAGTAGATGATCGCCTTGGGCAGGTGCTTGCGACCGTCGATGGATTCCTCGGCGGCGGTACTCATCGCGTCATAGCCGAACACGGCGAAGAACACCGTCGCCGCACCGGTCCACACCGCACCGGTGCCGAACGGGAAGTACGGCTCGTAGTTGGCGCTGTCGATATGGAACACCCCGAGCACCACGATGAGCACGACCAGGGCGACCTTGATGCCGACCGCGACCGTCTCGAACCGGCCCACACTGCCGATGCCGCGCGAGAGCACCCACGCGGTGCCGAGGCAGAACAGCACCGCGAACAGGTCGACCACCCGGCCGTCCCCGGTATCGGGCGCGCCGAGCATCCACTCCGGCAGGGTCAGCCCGATTTGATCGAGCAGGAACCCGAAATAGCCCGACACGCCGATCGCGACCACCGCCGCCACCGCGATGTACTCGAGCAGCAGATCCCAGCCGATGAACCAGCCGGCGAGTTCACCGAGGGAGACGTAGCCGTAGGTGTAGGCCGAGCCCGCTTTCGGGACCATGCCCGCGAATTCGGCGTAGCACAGCGCTGCCGCGGCACTGGCGACACCGGCGATCAGGAACGAGATCAGCACCGCCGGACCGGTGACCGAGTGCGCGACCGAGCCCGCCAGCGTGAAGATGCCCGCGCCGATGATGCCGCCGACGCCGATCGCGGTGAGCTGCCAGAGCCCGAGTGATTTGGCGAGGCGCTCGTCGCTCGGGATCTCGTCCTCGACCTCGATCAATGGTTTGCGGCGCAACATCTGGGTGCGCAGCTCTGCGAAAGACATTCGCGTTTCCTTCCATCGGCGCACACCGCCGCGTCACGGTGGGCTCATCCGAGTACACCGCCACGCGCAACCGCGGGCGTCGAGAGTGAATAATGTTCAGCGGCGATGATCGTTCGGCACAGCCGGTCATCTTCCGCGCGTGCCGACCAGTGCGCGCAGGAAGAACCCGAGGTTGGCAGGCCTTTCGGCCAGCCTGCGCATGAAGTACCCGTACCACTGGTCACCGTAGGGGACATACACGCGCACATGGTTGCCCGCGGCGGCGAGTCGCTGCTGTTCGTCGGCGCGAATGCCGTACAGCATCTGGTACTCGTACTCCTCGGTCTTGCGCTGCGCCGACTGCACGCCCACCCCGGCCGCAGTGATCACGGCCGGGTCGTGCGAGGCGATCATCGGATAGCCCGCGCCCGCGGTGAGGATGCCGAGGCACCGCATATAGGACGCGTCGACCTCGGCCTTGTCGCGGAAGGCGACCGACTCGGGTTCGTCATAGGCGCCCTTGCACAGCCTGATTCGCGAGCCCGGGCCCGCCATCGCGCGGCAATCGTCCTCGGTGCGGCGCAGATACGCCTGCAACACCGTGCCCAGCCAGGGGTAGTCCGCGCGGAGTTCGCGCACGATCGACAGCGTCGAATCAGTGGTGGTGTGGTCTTCGGCATCGACGGTGACCCAGATCCCCGCGGCCTCGGCGGCGGCGCAGATCTGGCGGGCGTGCTCGCGGGCGATGGCGTGACCGTCGCCCGGCACGGCCTGCCCGAGCGCGGACAGTTTCACCGACACCTCCAGTGGCCGAACAGCTCCCGTGGCCACCTCGGCCTGGGGGAGTGCGCCGAGCGCGGCGATCAAGGTCCGGTACTGCGCGACGGTCGCCTCGGCGCCGGCCAGGTCGGTGGTGTCCTCGCCCAGGTAGTCGATGCTGACGAAACGTCCTGAGCGCAACAATGATTCGGTGGCCCGCACCGCCTGCTCGGTGCTGGTGCCCGCCACGAAGCGGGCCACCACCGCCCGGCTGATCGGCAGCCGGGTGATGGTGCGCTCCAGTCGGGGTGACCGCGCGGCGGCGAGCATGGTCGAACGCAGCAGAGCAGACATCAGCCGACCTCCGGTGCCTGGTGGGGGTAGCGGTGCTCGGTGGGCGGAACGAAGGTCTCCTTGATCGTGCGCGCGGAGGTCCAGCGCAGCAGGTTCTGCTGGGAACCGGCCTTGTCGTTGGTGCCGGACGCGCGTCCACCGCCGAAGGGCTGCTGGCCCACGACCGCCCCCGACGGTTTGTCGTTGATGTAGAAGTTGCCCGCGGCGAAGGTGAGCCGGTCGGTGGCCTCGGTGATCGCGGTGCGGTCCTGGGCGATGACCGAGCCGGTGAGCCCGTACGGGCTGCCGCTGTCGACGAGGTCCATCGCGTCGGCGAAGGCGGTCGGGGTGCTGTCGTCGTAGACGTGCACCGCCAGAATCGGGCCGAAGTACTCGGTGCCGAAGACCTCGTCGGTCGGATCGTCACCGACCACGATGGTCGGGTCGACGAACCAGCCGACACTGTCATCGCTGTGTCCGCCGGCCACCACGGTCAGGCCCGGCGTGGCCTTGGCGCGTTCGAGCGCGGCGGTGTTGCGGTCGAAGGCGCGTCGATCGATCAGCGCCCCACCGAAATTGGTGAAATCGGTGACATCGCCATAGCGCAGGTTCGATGTCCGTTCGATCAGGTCCTCCGACATCGTCGCCCACACCGAACGCGGGATGAAGGCTCGCGAAGCGGCCGAGCACTTCTGGCCCTGATAGTCGAACGCGCCGCGTACCAGCGCGGTGGTGAGTACCGCCGGATCGGCCGACGGGTGCGCGAGCACGAAGTCCTTGCCGCCGGTCTCGCCGACCAGCCGCGGATAAGTTCGGTAGCCGTCCAAACGCTGCGCGACTTCGCGCCACAGGTGCTGGAAGGTGGCCGTCGACCCGGTGAAGTGCACGCCGGCCAGTCGTGGGTCGGCCAGCACGACATCGGAGATCACCGGGCCCGGCCCGTTGACCAGGTTGATCACTCCGGGCGGCAGCCCGGCCGCCTCGAGCAATCGCATCGTCAGATAGGCCGCCACGGCCTGGCTCCTGGCCGGCTTCCACACCACCGTGTTGCCCATCAGCGCGGGCGCGGTGGGGAGATTGCCGGCGATCGCGCTGAAGTTGAACGGTGTCACCGCGTAGACGAACCCCTCGAGCGAGCGGTACTGCATCCGATTCCACACCCCCGGCGAGGAGATCGGCTGCCCGGCCAGGATCTCGCGGGCGAACGAGACATTGAACCGCCAGAAGTCGATCAGCTCGCACGGTGCGTCGATCTCGGCCTGGTAGGCGGACTTGGACTGCCCGAGCATCGTCGCGGCCGCGATCTTCTCCCGCCACGGCCCGGAGAGCAGGTCGGCGGCACGCAGGAAGATCGCGGCTCGATCGTCGAACGGCATCGCCTGCCAGGCGGGCGCCGCGGCACAGGCGGCTTCGACCGCGGCGGCGGTTTCGGCGGTGCTCGCGTCGTGCAGGGTGCCGAGGACGGCGGCGTGACGATGCGGTTGGACCACGTCGTGGGACGGGCCGTCGCCGGGCAGATGGCGACCGCCGATCACGTGGCTGATCTCGGTGGGGGAGGCGGACAACTCGGCGAGCGCGGTCTGGAGGCGGTGGCGTTCCGGGGTGCCCGGAGCGAAGGTGCCGACAGGTTCGTTGACCGGTGGCGGGGTGGTCGCGATGGCGTCCATGAGTGCGGCTCCTGCGTCGTGTGGGATAGCGGGATGTGACGTAGTCAACACCGATCGGCAGCAGTCATAATCATCTGATCGGATGAATATCCGAGCTTGTCTTTGTCCGATCGACCAAACCGGAGGTGCCCGATGCCCGACGGGGCCACCACGCTGCGGGGGCTGCTCGCCGCGCTCGACCATGCCGTCGCGACCCTCGTCGACGCCCCCACGGGCGAGGAGGTCGCGGTGCGAACGGTCGCGTTGGCCGAGCCTGCTGACCTGCCCGAACACCTCGACGCCGAGGGCGCCCTGCCCGAGGTGTACTTGCTGGTCGGCGTCGACGTCGACGCGACCGAGCGCTGGTTGCGCGAAGTCGGCGACCGCGACCCCGCGCAGCGGCCACGTGTGCTCATGACCAAGAGCGCCAACGACTCGCCCGCGGTGCGCGCCGCCGCCCACACCGCGGGCGTCGCGCTGGTGCACGTGCACCGGCAGGCGCGCTGGGATCAGGTGTTCTCCCTGATCCGGCGGATGCTGGCCCGTTCACCCGGTCAGCGCGCCGCCTCCGACGAACACGACCTGCTCGCCCCCGACACCGACCTGTTCGGGCTGGCCCAGGTGCTGGCCAGGGAAACCGGCGGCATGGTCTCGATCGAGGACCCCCAATCGCACGTCCTGGCCTACTCGGCCTCGGACGCCTCGGCCGATCAGCTGCGCATCCAGTCCATCCTCGGCCGGGAAGGCCCGAGCGACTACCTGCGGATCCTGCGGGAGTGGGGCGTGTTCGACCGGGTGCGGCGCGGTGACGAGGTCGTCGACGTCCCCGAACATCCCGAGCTCGATATCCGCCGCCGACTCGTCGTCGGCATCCGGCGGGGCGCCGACGGCGCGCAAGCCAGAATGCTCGGGACCATCTGGTTGCAGCAGGGCGCGGGGCCCCTGCGACCCGACGCGGCACAGGTGTTGCGCGGCGCGTCGGCGGTGGCGGCCAGGATCATCGCGCGACGGCTGGACGCGCCGTCGACCGAGGCACTGCTCGTGCGCCGGTTGTTCGGCGCGCACGGTGACGGCGTCGACGTGCCCTCGGTCGCCGCCGCGCTGAACCTGCCGACGACCGGTCCCGCCGCGGTGATCGGTTTCGCACCGATCGGCCCGGCCGCGGGACTGGCCGCGTCGAGTGGCTTGATCCGGTTGCACGCCAGCGCTTTCCGCGACGATTCGGTGACCGAGTCGATCGGCGAGCGGGTCTATGTGCTGTTGCCGGCCTACCATTCCGAGCGCGGCGTCGGCTCGTGGGTGCGCAAGCTGGTTACCCAGCTCGAGCAGACGCGCGAACTGATCGTGCGGGCCGCGATCGCCGCACCGGTCGCCGGGCTCACCGCGGTCGCGGGGGCGCGCGCCGAGGTCGACCGGGTGCTGGACAGCCCGGTCGCCGACCCCACGGGTGGCCGGGTCGCCACGCTGGCCGATGCCAGGACCGCGGTGCTGCTGGCCGAGATCATGGAGCTGATCCGCGAGCGCCCGCGCCTGCACGATCCGCGCCTGGCAGACCTCGACGCCTACGATCGAACGCACGCCGCTGACCTGCGGGTATCGGTTCAGGCCTATCTGCGCGCGCACGGTGAGGTGCGCGCCGCCGCGGTTGCGTTGCGCGTGCATCCGAACACGCTGCGCTACCGGCTACGACGAGTGGAGGCCATCCTCGGCATCGATATGACCGACCCCGAGGACCGGTTGCTGCTCGATATTCAGCTGGCCGCGCTGCCCGGTACGGCGATTGCTCAGAAGTAACACAGGTATTGCAGTTAGTCTGCAATAGTCGTCCGGGTCGGACGGTCGTGGAACGAAGGAGTAACGGTGAGCACTGCACACAGGGGCCGGGGCGAGTTGTCGCGGCGCGGGATGCTGGGTGTCGGAGTCGGCGCGGCTGCGGCGGTGGCGGTCGGCGCGACCGTCACCGGATGTGGTGACCGACCGGCCGGAGTCACCCCGTCGAGCACCCAGACCGAGCCGACCCAGGCCATCCTGGATGCCAACCGCGCGCTGGCCGACACCTTGCCCTTCGGCGATACCGCCGACTTCGCCGACGCCGACCGCGGCTGGATCGCTTCCCTCGAGCCGGGCACGGTGACCGATCCGTCGGGGAAAGTGGTGTGGGACACCGACTCCTACGACTTCCTCGCCGGTTCCTGTCCGCAATCGGTGAACCCGAGCCTGTGGCGGCAGTCCCAGCTCACCGTCAAGCAGGGCCTCTACGAGATCGCGCCGGGCTTCTACCAGATCCGTGGCCTCGACCTGTCGAACATGACGTTGATCGAAGGCGAGACCGGCGTGGTCGTCATCGATCCGCTGGTCTCGGCGGAGACCGCGGCGGCCGGGCTCGCGCTCTATCGCAAGCATCGCGGTGACCGGCCGGTCACCGGCCTGATCTACTCCCACTCCCATGTCGATCACTTCGGTGGCAGCTACGGCGTCATCACCCCGCAGGACGTCGCCGCCGGTCGTTGCCCGGTGATCGCGCCGTCGGGATTCATGGAGCACGCCGTCGCCGAGAACATCTACACCGGTACGGCGATGGCCCGCCGCGCCGCCTACATGTACGGCGCCGCCCTGCCGCGCGGTCCGAAAGGTCAGGTGGGATCCGGTCTCGGACAGACCACTTCGGTCGGCACGATCGGCCTGATCCCGCCCACCGTGCATGTCACCCGCACCGACCAGGAGGAGACCGTCGACGGCGTGCGGATGGTCTTCCAGTTGACGCCGGGCACCGAGGCGCCGTCGGAGATGAACTTCTACTTCCCCGACCGCCGCGTCCTGTGCATGGCCGAGAACGCCACCCACACCATGCACAACATCGTCACCCTGCGCGGTGCGCTGGTGCGCGACCCGCATGTCTGGTCGAAATACCTCACCGATTCGATCAACCGCTACGGCCGCCGGTCCGATCTGGTGTTCTCCTCGCACCACTGGCCGATCTGGGGTACCGATCGGATCGTGGAGTTCCTGTCGCTGCAGCGCGACATGTACGGCTACCTCAACGATCAGACGCTGCGACTGCTGAATCAGGGCTACGTCGGCGCCGAGATCGCCGAAATGCTGCGGATGCCGCCCGCGCTGACCGCGTCGTGGTCCACGCACGGCTACTACGGCTCGGTGAGCCACAACGTCAAGGCCGTGTACCAGCGGTATATGGGCTGGTTCGACGGCAACCCCGCGCACCTGTGGGAACACCCGCCGGTGGAGAACGCGCGCCGCCACGTCGACGCGATGGGCGGCGCCGACGCGGCTCTGCGGACGGCGCAGAAGGCCTACGACGCCGCCGACTACCGCTGGGTCGTCCAAGTCGTGAACTACGTGATCTTCGCCGACCCTACCAACAAGACGGCAAAAGACTTGCAGGCCAGCGCTTTCGAACAGCTCGCCTACGGCGCGGAGAACGCCACCTGGCGCAACTTCTATCTCAGTGGTGCCCACGAACTGCGCAACGGTTCCTTCGGCACGCCGACCACGGCCAACTCCGCGGCGATGGCCGCAGCGCTGAGCGTAGAGCAGGTGTTCGACGCGGTGTCGCTGCGGATCGACGGTCCGAAGGCCTGGGATGTCCGGATGAGCACCGACTGGCGGATCAGCAACGAGGACAACCGCGTTCACCGCGTCGAACTGCGCAACGGCGTGCTGGTGCACTACGACCGATTCCCCGGTGACGCGCTGCCCGCGCCCGACGCGACGATCACTCTCACCCGTCAGACCCTGATCGCCACCCTGGTCGGCGGCGCCGACCTGCGCAAGGGTGTCGCGAGCGGTGACATCGCCCTCGACGGCGATGCCACCGCACTGGCGAAGCTGCCCGGCCTGATCGACAAGCCGGACCCGAACTTCGCCATCGTCACACCGTGACGAGGTCAGGACCCGGTGGGCACCTCGCCGACCGCCTTGGCCGGATCGATCACGCCGAACACCTCGCCCTGGGGCGCTTGCAGAATGCCCATCCGGCCGAACGGGCTGTCGTCGGGGCCCATGATCACCGAAGCTCCCAGTTCGGTGGCCACGGCCAGCGAGCCGTCGGCGTCGTCGACCTGGATCCAGGTGAGCCAGTAGGGCGGGGTACTCAGCGCTGAGGCGTCCATCATGCCGCCGATCTCGTGGCTGTCACCGGGCAGCGCGAAGGTGGAGTAGGTGAAGGTTTCCCCGTCGCCGATCTCGTTGTACTGCCAGCCGAATACCGTGTTGTAGAACTGGTGTGCCTGGTCGTAGGCGGGGGTGTGCAGTTCGTTCCAGCAGTAGGCGCCGTGCTGGTTGAACACGCCGGCGCCGTGGTGGGCCTTGGCTTCCCAGACGCCGAAGACCCCGCCTGCCGGGTCGGCGGCGATGAACATCCGCCCGACGTCGAGGACATCGAACGGCGGTATGAACACCTGTCCGCCCGATTTGCTCACCCGTTCGGCGATCTCGTCGGCGCGTTCGGCCGCGAAGTAGGTGGTCCAGACCGACGGCATTTCGCCCATGCCGACCGGTTTCGGACCGATGCCCGCCGCCGGTCGGCCGTCGAGTGTGGCCATGAGATAACCGCCTGCTTCGGCGGGACCGTCCTGGACCTCCCAACCGAACAGCGTCCGGTAGAAGTCGCGGGCGGCGGTGGTGTCGTCGACCTGACAGTCGATCCAGCAGGGAGTCCCCTGCGGCCAAGCTTCGTCGCGTGTCGGCATTGTCGAACGTCCTCCTCGGCGATGGATGAAGGCCGGTCCCAACCGCACCGGCACGGGTCAGTCAACCACCAGCCACCGACATGAATGCGGAGCCGCAACCGCGCTGAACTGGAACAACGTGTCTTCACTGCGACAGTCCGAGCGGGCCGACGCTCGCCCGGCAAACTCGTTACCCCTGTTACAGTTTCCGCGCCGATCGTGCGGTGGCTTGGTCAACGTCGGAAACGAACCGGTCGGGAGCGATACATGGTGGGTAGAGGTTCGGAACGCGGGTTCGTCCGGATTCTGGTGACGGTCCTCGCGGTGGTCGTCGTGCTCGGCTGCGGCGGTGGTCCCGCCGGTGGACAGCCGCCGGACGCGCCGACCGTGCGGTGGACCGCCCAGCACGACGGCCCTGGCGCCTATCCCGAGGTGCGGGTGGAGCGCGGGGTCCAGATCGCGATGAGCGACGGCGTGGTCCTCAAAGCCGACGTCTACCGCCCGGCCGACGCCGCGGGCGTGATCGAGCAGAAGCCGCTTCCGGTGATCGTCAGCCTGACGCCGTATTCGAAACTCATGACCGGGCTGATCGAATCGGCCGCCGCGATCCCGGGCCTGCAGTCCACCGCCGTCGACATCGTGCGCAGGCTGAACCTGTCCACCACCCCGATCAGCGGTTTCGGCGACCTGATGCAGGCACTGGACGGCGGCATGATCCAGACCATGCTCGGCGTCGACCGCAAACTCGTCAGCGCCGGCTATACCGTGATCGTGGCCGATGTGCGCGGAACCGGTCTGTCGCAGGGCAAATGGGACACCCTCGGTGCGCGCGAACAACTCGACACCCGCGAGGTGATCGACTGGGCGGCCACGCAGCCGTGGTCGAACGGGCGCATCGGGATGAGCGGCGGCTCCTACTCCGGAATCAACCAGCTGCGGGCCGCCGAGAACGCCCCGCCCGCGTTGCAGGCGATCTTCCCGGTCGAGCCCGGCAGTGACCTCATGCGCGACGTGGTCGCTCCCGGTGGCGGCGTCGGCACCACCTTCCTGCCGCTGTGGCTGAACTCGGTCAACCAGCTCAAACTCGTCCCCGACGTGGCCTCGATGGTCGACGGCAGTTTCGACTGGACCTGGTTCAAGGATCGCCTCGCCGACCCGACCACCAACTTCGACCTGCTCGCCCAGTCGCTGCTCACCCCCTCGCTGTCGAACATGCCCCCCGCGCTCGACGGCGCGCTCGACGACACCTCGGCGTTCCGCGAGGCGATCATGGGCCACCCGGAGAACGTCACGGTGCCCACCTTCGTCTACGGCGGCTGGCACGACATCTTCGCCAACAGTGCGACCAAGCTCTACGAACAGATCCCGCTGCCCGCCGGGCGCAAGCAGCTCGTCGTCGGCGACACCTATCACGCCAATCCCGGTGCGGGCACCGGTGTTCCCGGCGCGCCCCCGCGCCTGGACGTTCTGCAGCGGGCCTGGTTCGACAAGTGGCTCAAGGACATCGACAGCGGCATCGAGGGATTCGGGCCGGTCACGGTGAAACAGCAAGGTGGCAGCTGGGTGACGCTGCGCGAGTTCCCGCAGCCCGGCGTCACGCATCGCCGCGTCTATCTCTCCGCCGCCCCCAGCGGCAGCACCGAGGACAGTCTGCACGACGGATCGCTCAGCGCCACCGGGCCTACGGCTACCGAAACACTCACCGTCGCACCGGGTTTGAATCAGGTCTGCTCGCGCGACGCGGCACAGGGATCGGCGGGTATGACAGCCGCGTTCGACACCTGCGCGAAGGATTCCCGCATCGCCGAACGCAACGGGCTCACCTTCACCAGCGCCCCGCTGACCGAACAGACGGTGATCTCGGGCCCGATCAACGTGCGCCTCAACACGATCCACGACGCCACCGACGGGTTCTGGAACGTCACCGTCAACGACGTGGCACCCGACGGGACCTCGACGGTGCTCACCACCGGCCAGCTCACCTCGTCGATGCGGGCCGTCGACGAACGGCGCAGCGCGCGCTCGATCAACGGCGACTTCACCGCGCCCTTCAACCCCCTCACCGTCGACCGGCTGCTGCCGGTGGTCCCCGGCGCACCCACCGATATCGATGTGGCCGTCATCCCGACCCAGGCGGTGCTGGCGCCGGGACACCGGCTGCGCATCGACGTCTTCGCGGGTAACGCGCCCAAGGCATTGCCGTTCCGGCCGATGCTGAACGCCAGCGGCCTCGAGCCCCAGCACATTCGTCTCGACCCCGCGGCGCCGAGCTTCGTCAACCTGCCCACCGACCGTCCCATTCCCTGATCGACGAAGGGGGAGCCGGCGCCCCCGCTACCCTCGGTCGGGCAGGATGCGTGGGCGTGCTGTGGAGACGAGGAGGTCGCTGTGGTCGAACCTGTCATCGTGGTGATGGGCGTGTCGGGGTGTGGGAAGACGACCGTCGGCGCGCTGACCGCCGACCGGCTCGAAGTCCCGTACGCCGAAGGTGACGACTTCCATCCGCTGGCCAATATCGAGAAGATGGCCGCGGGCATCCCGCTCACCGACGAGGACCGGCTGCCCTGGCTCGACACCGTCGCGAACTGGCTCGCCGAGCACCAGGCGACCGGCGGGGTGGCGACCTGCTCGGCGTTGCGGCGGGCCTATCGCGACCGCCTGCGCGAGAAGGCGCCGCAGACCTACTTCGTTCACCTGGCCGCCACCCGCGAGGAACTGCTCCGCCGGATGACCGGCCGACTCGGTCACTTCATGCCGACGATCCTGCTGGACTCCCAGCTCGACACCCTCGAACCGCTGCAACCCGACGAAGCGGGTGTCACCCTCAACGCGCTGCAGCCGCCGAGTGTGCTCGTCACCGAGGCCGTCGACTACTGGATCGCCGATCACCGCTGAAGTAGCGGGTGCAGCTCCTCGACCGGGGCCAGCATCAACATCGCGCCCACGACCAGCGCCGCCAGGCACACAGCGCTGAAGAACAACACCCACAGCACCGCGGGCAGATGCGTCAACCGGGCCAGCTGGTCGGCATCGGAGTCCGTTCGCCCCGGTTGCCTGCGCCGGCTGCGTTGCAGCTCGAAGACGGGCCGCACCCCGGCGGCCAGCAGGAACCACGCCGCGAGATACGCGAACGCGGCCTGCAGCAGATCGCTGCCGAACCACGACACTCCGAACACCAGTGCGCCGAGCACGAACACGGTGAGCAGCCCGTACACATTGCGTACCTTGATCAGCACCGCCGCCAGCATCACCAGCGTCGCCCACAGCATCACCGTGACCCGGCCCGTCCCGAGCAGCGCCGCGTAGCCGAGCCCGAGCAGCGCCGGCGCCGGATATCCGGCGGCCGCGGTGAGAATCATGCCGGGACCACTCGGTTTGCCGCTCGACACGGTCAGCCCCGAGGTGTCGGTGTGCAGGGTGATCGCGTGCAGCCTGCGCCCGGTGAGCAGCGCGACCAACGCGTGCCCGCCCTCGTGCGCCACGGTCACCGCGGCGCGGGTCAGCCGCCACAGCGGTCGGTAGCCGACCAGGATCAACGCCACCGCGGCGGTGGCGAGCACCAACCACCAGGCGGGTGCGGGCTGGGGTGCGAGGAGACGATCGAGCAGCGAGCTGGCAGATCCGGTGTTCACCGCCGCACTTTAACCGCCCGCGGGCTCGTGCGTCGCCGACCGTGGAACCGGACTGCCGCAGAACTGCCTGCGGTGCCGTCCATTCCGCCACCGGGCCCGTGGCGACGCGCATCGTGGTAGCAATTGGGCATGCAGATGCGCCCTCACCGCTGGACTCCGCCACGCCCCACCGCTCGTGCGCGACAGACCCGCAGCGATCCGCCGATGCCGCCGACCCGCCTGTTGCCGCTGCCGGGCAACGGCCCGGAGGATGTCGTGGTGCTGCCCGACGGCCGGATCGTCACCGGGACCGACGACGGCGCGATCTGGCGCGTCGATCCGGCCGGTGGTGAGGTCGAGCGGATCGCCGACGCCGGCGGCAGGCCGCTGGGCATGCACGTCGAGGCCGACGGCGCACTGCTGATCTGCGTCGCGGGTCGGGGCATCCTCCGGCTGGCCGAGGCGGGCGCGGAACTCGAGGTCGTCGTCGCCGAGCTCGACGGTGTCCCGATCGCGTTCCCCAGCAACGTGATTCGCGACGACGATGGCACGATCTATTTCTCGATCTCGTCGCGGCGGTGGCCGTTCGAGGAGTGGATGACCGACATTCTGGAACATTCCGGCAGCGGAGCGCTGGTCCGCCGCGATCCGGACGGACACCTGGAGGTGCTCGTCGACGGTCTCCAGTTCGCCAACGGCGTGGTCCTGGCCCCTGACCGATCCTGTCTGCTGGTCGCCGAGACCGGCGCCTACCGGATCACGCGCTACTGGCTGACCGGTCCGCGCGCGGGCACCACGGACTACGTCGCCGAGAACCTGCCCGGTTCACCCGACAACATGCTGGTGGGCAGCGACGGACTGGTCTGGGTCGGCATCGTCTCCCCACGCAACCCATTGCTGGACAGGCTCTTCCCGCTCCCGGGGATCCTGCGACGACTGGTCGACGCGCTGCCGGATCGCCTGACGCCCGCGCCCGTTCGTTCGGTCTGGGTGCTCGCGTTCGATTTCGACGGCACCCTCGTGCACGACCTGCAGCGAGACGGCGCCGACTACGCGCTGGTCACCGCGGTGGCCGAACACAACGGCACCCTCTACCTCGGTAGCCTGTCCGAGCCGGCGATCGCGGTCACCTCGGTACCGGCGAGCTGACCTCAGCGCCGCACGGTCGACGGCACCGGATGATCCGGCTCGAGTGCGGGCAGCCCGTCGATGCTGGTGGCGTTGTCGCCGGCGATCCGGCGGGCGAAATCGGCGTCGGTACGGCGGGTATGGGCTTCGTCGAGGATCGAGCGTTCCTCGACGAGCTCGAGTTTCGGCACCGACCAGCCACACGAGTCGGCGATCCGGTCGACCGAGATCACCACCACCGAACGGATACCGGTGTGACCGGTGCCGAAATGCTCACGCAGCCTGTTGAATTCGTCGGAGTCGGGGCGCACCACCCGGCCCGCACCGAAGAGTCGCAGGATGCGGGTGGTGCGGGTGAACGAGCAGAACATCACGGTGATCCGTCCGTTGTCGCGCAGATGGGCGATCGTTTCCGAGCCGCTGCCGAACAGATCGAGATAGGCGACGGTGTGGTCGTCGAGCACGGCGAAGGTGTCGCGATAGCCCTTGGGGGAGACATTCACGTGGCCGCCGACGGACGGCGCGGTGCCGATGAAGAACATCGGCTGTTCGGTGATGAATGCCCGCAACTTGTCGTCGATCCGATCGAACACCTTGCCCATGACGCACTCTCTTCGTCCCACCAGTCGGTGGGCTCCCCGCGTCCACTGTATCGACCGGCCGGACCGAGGCAGCCGTTCGGTTCACGGTGAGGGTTACCGCAGACGGCCGCGGCGAGTTGGCCGACGATATCCCTATGACGCAGACCGCACCGAGCCCCGCCCACCCCGTACAGCAGCGTTACGCGGACCCGGCCACCGAGATTCCGGCCCAGTGGAATCCGGTGCTCGAGGTGCTGCACGCGCACAAGTCGGTGCGCCGCTATCTCCCGGATCCCGTATCGCCGGACACGATTCGGCTGCTGGTCTCGGCCGCGCAGTCGGCGGCGACGTCGTCGAACCTGCAGGTGTGGAGCGTCATCGAGGTCCGTGATCCGGCGCGCCGGTCCAGGTTGGCCGCGATCGCGGGCGGTCAAGCGCATATCGAGCAGGCGCCCGTGCTGTTGGTCTGGACTGCCGACTTCGCCCGGTTGCGTCAGCTCGCCGACGATCACGACGCACCGCTGGAGGGCGCCGACTATCTCGAATCCAGCTACGTCGGCTTCGTCGACGCCGCGCTCGCCGCACAGAACGCGGTGGTCGCCGCCGAATCCCTCGGTTTGGGCACCGTCTACATCGGGGCGCTGCGCAACGACCCGGAAGCGGTTGCCGCCGAGCTGAATCTGCCCGACCACGTCTTCGCGGTCTTCGGCCTGGTTGTCGGCCACCCGGACCCGGCGGAGGGCACCAGGGTCAAGCCACGCCTACCGCAGACGGCGGTGCTGCATCACGAGACCTATGACCTTCCTGCCCAGCGTGAGCCGGTCGCCGAGTACGAACAGCGGATCGGCGAGATCTACACCGACCAGGGCCTGCCGTTCTCGTGGACCGAACGCACCCTCGCCCGGCTGGCCTCGGCGGCCTCCCTCAACGGTCGCCACCGGTTGCGGGAGTCCTTGGCCGCCAGGGGATTCCGGCTGCGCTGAGTGAGGCAACCGCTCAGCCGTCGATCGCCTTCTTGGTCAGGTCGAGCGAGCGGATGCGGGCGTCGAGGTCGTAGACGAGGATGTTGAGCATGAGCTCGTCGGGGGAGGTGGCGTCGAGCAGTTGTGCGGCTTGGGCGCGGACCGTCTCCGGCGAGCCCTGCAACTGCGCGGCCCGGCGCTGCGCCGCGAAGTGGCGTTCGGCGTCGGTGCCGGGGAAGCCCGCGGCCTGCTCCGGGGTGGCCAGTGCCTGCGGACGGCCCGAGCGCAGATTGGCGAAGGCGAGATCGCGGGGTGCGGCGAGGCGGTCTGCCTCGGCATCGGTGTCGGCGCAGATCGCGGACGCGGCCACGATCGTGTACGGCTCGCTCAGGGTCTGCGACGGCCGGAAGTTGTCGCGGTAGAGCGTCAGCGCGGCGACGGTGTTGTCGGGGGCGATGTGATGGGCGAACGCGAACGGCAGACCCAGCACCGCGGCGACCTGGGCGCTGTAGCCGCTCGAGCCGAGCAGCCATACCTGCGGTTCCGCGCCGAGGCCGGGGCTTGCCACGATCCCGTTCGGATCGGCGCCACGGAAGAAGCCGATCAGCGCGGTGAGTTCCTGGGGAAACGCGTCACCACCGAGTCCTTCGGCGCTGCGGCGCAGTGCGCGCGCGGTGACCGGATCGGTGCCGGGTGCGCGGCCGATCCCGAGATCGATCCGTCCGGGATGCAGCGACTCGAGTGTGCCGAACTGTTCGGCGACCACCAGCGGTGGATGATTCGGCAACATCACCCCGCCCGAACCGACCCTGATCCGCGAGGTGGACGCGGCCAGATGCGCCAGCACCACCGCCGGCGCCGCACTGGCGATGCCGGGCATGTTGTGGTGCTCGGCCACCCAGAATCGGCGAAAGCCCTGCTCCTCGGCGTGCTGTGCGAAGCGGGTCGTCGCGTGCAACGCGTCACCGGCTGTCGCATCCGATTGCACCGGTGCCAGATCCAGAACCGACAGCGTGACGGCGCTCATGAGCCTCCTCGAGTTGTGTATTACCCCTATGGAGGCCAACCCGCGACGGACTGCCGGTATTTCCGCGCACCGGTGGTGGTGACACCGGCCACGGTTGCGGGGCGGTAGCGTGCACGACTGATCGACGCGACGGAAGGACTGCTCCATGTCAGCCGATGGCTCCGGCCTATCCACCGACGCCCCCGTGGCGTCCGCCCCTGCGGCCGAATCGGAGGGGTACGAACGCGGCCTGAACCCGCGCACCATCCAGATGATCGCCATCGGCGGTGCGATCGGCACCGGCCTGTTCTACGGCTCCGGCGCGGCGATCGAACAGGCGGGTCCGTCGCTGATCCTGGCCTATCTCGCCGCCGGGCTGGCGATCTTCGTCATCATGCGCGCGCTCGGCGAGCTGCTGACCTACCGCCCGGTCTCGGGCAGTTTCGCCGAATACGCGCACGAGTTCCTCGGCCGGTTCGCCGGGTTCGCGACCGGCTGGTCGTACTGGGCGGTGTGGGTGTCGACCTGTATGGCCGAGATCACCGTGGCCGGCCACTACGTCCAGTACTGGTTCGATATCCCGCAGTGGGTGACCGCGCTGGTCGTGCTCGCGGTGCTGTTCACCGCGAATCTGATCTCGGTGCGATTCTTCGGTGAGGGCGAGTTCTGGTTCTCGGCGATCAAGGTGACCGCGATCCTGGCGATGATCTTGATCGGTATCGGCGTGCTGGTGTTCGGCTTCGGCCACGCCGCCGATCCCACGGTGACCAACCTGTGGGCCGACGGTGGCATGTTCCCGCACGGGTTCGGTCAGACCCTGCTGGTGCTGCAGATCGTCGTGTTCGCCTACGTCGGTGTCGAACTGGTCGGCGTGACAGCGGGAGAAGCCCGCGACCCCAAGACCACGCTGCGCAAGGCGATCAACACCCTGCCGTTCCGGATCGGTCTGTTCTACGTCGGTGCGCTCGTGGTGATCATGTCGGTGGCGAGCTGGCGCAGCTTCCACGCCGGGCGCAGCCCGTTCGTCGAGGTCTTCGAGCAGATCGGCATCCCCGCCGCAGCGGGCATCATCAACTTCGTGCTGCTCACCGCCGCACTCTCATCGTGCAATTCGGGCATCTACTCCACCGGCCGGATGCTGCGCAGCCTCGCGTTGCGTGACGAAGCGCCCGCGAAGTTCGCGATCTTGAGCAAGCAGGCGGTGCCGTTCACCGGCATCTGCGCCTCGGCGGGCGCGATGGTCATCGGGGTGGTCGTCAACGCGATCTCGCCGGACAAGGCCTTCACCTACATCACCTCGGTGAGTACCGTCGGCATCATCGTCGTGTGGAGCGTGATCCTGGTGTGCCACATCAAGTATCGCGCCAAGGTTCGGGCCGGCGAGCTGCCCGGCAGCGACTACCGGCTGCCCGGCGCTCCCGTCACCACATGGGCCGCACTGGGTTTCCTCGGGTTGGTCGTGGTGCTGTTGCTGTGGACCGATGGCGGGCGCACCGCGCTGGTCGTCGGTGCGGTCTGGGCGGCGCTGGTCTGCGCGGGCTACTACGCCTTCGGCCGTCGCGACGCGGTGCACACCGGATAGCTCCGTTTGCTGGAAAGCCGCTGGCAGAGAGCCGTTTTCTGTCGTACCCCCCCGGTATCGTCGAAGTGTCACACAACCAGCCCGGACGCGAGTGTGGCCGGGCGGTGCGAGAACGGGGGCACACGAGATGAGTGACGAGAACCGCGGCGATCTGCGGCCGCCACGCCAGCACGGAACCACCTGGCGGGAATCGGAATACCGGATACTGGCCGACGATCTGCGCGCGGGCGCCGATCTGGCCCGCACGGCGATCACGGTCGGGCGTACCGAATCGGCGGTGCGCGCCGCGCTGCGCAACTTCGTGCCGCCGGAGGAACGGGTACCGACCGCCGAACGGGAGCGCTGGATCCGCACACGCCTTGTCGCCGAACCGGAATGGGACTGGTGGGCGGTGGTGATCGACCATCACCGCCGCTCCCGCAGCGGCCTGTGGTTCACCCGCCACGAGCACTGCGCCCGCATCGGCTGGCGCAGGCGCACCCCCATGCCCGCGCTGGCCCAGGAACTGGCCACCTCGGAACTGTCGGTCGCCGAACTGCTGCGTGCGCTGGGGCTGGTCGAGAGCATCGAGGAGGCCGCCGACCGACTCGGCGCCACGCCGGGCCTCGCCCTGGCCAAACGGGTCACCGCCCGCCGCGACGAAGCCGTCGGCGCCCGCTGGATCCTGGTCGTCGACGGCGCCGCGGGCACCACCCGGCCCCGCAACGCTCCGGTCCGGCGCCAGCTGTCCCTGCACGAGACTCGCGCCGACGCGGAAGCCGAACGCGACCGGATCCTGTCCTGGCACACCCGAATCGGCCCGGAAGATCCCGACTCACCCGTCTGGTGGACCATCGCCGAACGTGGCCTCGGCGCAACAGTCGGCCACACCCGTTGCGGCACGCACGATCCCACCGCGACCGGTGGCCGAATCCGCGCCGAAGCTCTGACAGTCGGCGACATCATCCGCGTCCCGGTCCCCGACGGCGGCTTCCTCCAGGACCGCATCACCGCGATCACCCAACCCGCCGCGGGCGCGTCGATCGTCGTGGACTTGGCGCCGGTCGCCAACTCTCGAGTCCGTCGCGTCGTCGAATTCGCCTCCGATGAAATCGTCGACCTGGTGCGCAGATCGGAGGAACGCTCGGCATAGCGGGCGCGGACAGCCGAGTCCGGTCATGGCGGCGGCGAACCTCGGCACGGTGAAACCCGCGGTCCGGCGCGGGTTCATTCGTGTCCGTGATCGGCGCTCACCGGGGTGGATTCGGGCCCAGGACCGTGCGGATCACCTCGGTGCGCAGCGGGAAATCGAACTCGCCGTCGGCGGTCTCCGGTGTCGCACGCAGGTAGTCGAGGATCCGGCCGAGCACTTCGGCTCGTTCTTGCGCGGAGATGACCACGGTGTGTGAATTGGTGCCGATGGACACGGTCAGCGATTCGGCGGTCCGTCGCTGGCTGTGCGCGAACTCGGCGTACTCGAACGGCGCGAACAGCGGATGCGCGGGCAGCGCGTCATCGGACGACGACGGCGGAAACGAAGCGGACGAGCGCGAGACGTCCCGCAGCCCCGCGACCCAGTCGACCTTGTTGTCGTCGTTGTTCCAGATCGCGGCGAACACCCCCTCCGCACGCAGCACCCGCGCGATCTCGGGAAAGGCCAGCGCCTGATCGAACCAGTGGAACGCCTGCCCGGCGAGCACCGCGTCCACCGACCCGTCGGCCAGCGGAATCGCCTCCGCCGTACCGGACAGCGCCGTCACGCCGGGATAGAGCCGAACGAGTTCAGCTCTCATCGCCTCATCGGGTTCCACCGCGATCACCTCGACCCCCGCAGCGAGTAAGCCTCCGGTGAGCTTGCCCGTCCCCGCCCCCAAATCCAGAACGACAACCCCATCCCGTTCCGCGACCGCATCCAGCGCCCACCGAATCCCCGCCTCCGGATAGTCCGGTCGATGCTCGGCGTAGACGGCTGCCTGCGCGCCGAACGAGCCCGCTCGTCGCTTCCGGCGCTGGACTTCGTCCGCGGTCCTGTCCTCGGAATTGCCGATTCCCACCATGGTAGGAAGCTACCTACCGCCGTGGCGCCGCGGAATGGTCGCGCGGGTGGTGAATTTTATTGGGGTGCAGAGAGAATGGCCACCATGGATTGGACCAATGTGGCGGTTGCCTCGATCACGGTTGTCGGCACGCTCGGGGGCGGCATCGTGACCCAGGCTTTCGCGATTCGGAGCAAGCGAATCGATGCGAAGGTGCAGCGCGACAATCGGGCGGAGGAACTGCGGGAACTCACCCGAAAAGAGGCCACCGACGAGAAGCGGACGGTCTACGCGGGCCTCAACACCACGGCGCATTCCTGCCGAGCGGCTATCCGGCACTATCTCGACGAGAAGTGCGGCGGGCGCACTCCTGATCTCGCCAAGTTCGAGGCAGCGCGGGAGGCGCTGCGCGACAGCTATTCCCGTGCGCAGATGGTGGTGTCGGACCGAGCGCTCGACTTCGCGTCCGAGGTGAATCGGTGCCTCGACGTCGGCCATCGCGCATCGCTCGAGCTCGACGAGAACGACGCCGTGGCGGTGGCGGCCCTCTATCGCTTCGTGGACGACTCGCTGGGCTTCGGTGTTCGCCTGTTGCGTCGAGCGATCCGGGAGGATCTCGGGATCGAACCCGGCGTCGATGCCGATCTCGACGGCCACCTCGTCACGCTCAGGAGCAGGCGCCACGAGTTCGTCGGGAGGACACCTCCGACGTGACCGCTCAACAGCTCGACCTCCCCGGTTGAGGTGGATGGCTTCGAATGTCCGCTGTGTCCAGCGCGCTCGTGTCACTCCGTGGCATCGCCTCGACGGTCGAGCGGAAGCAGGATCGGGCTGAGTAGGTATTCCGAACGATCCGGGGTGGCCGGGTTGGCGAGGTGGGGGGTGATGGCGGCGCGCATGCCGGTGATCAGTCGGTCGAGTTCGTCGGGGTCGAGCCACAGCGAGTGCTGGCGGTAGCCGACGAGATCGTCCACCGGGTCGGCGCGGTCGTCGGTGATGTAGGCGTCGAATTCGGCGAGCAGGGTGGCCATCGCGGCGACGAAGATCTGGCGATGGTCCGCCGGTGTCACGGTGGTGCTGTCGATGCTCGCGCGTTCGCGGCGTAGTCGGTAGCGCCGCTCGACCGCCCCGCGGACGCGTCGTTCGTCGACGACCTCGAGCACGCCACCAGACGCCAGCAGATCGACGTGGCGGTACACCGTCGCCTTCGAGGACTCGGGTACCAGTGCGCACAGCTGCGCGGTCGTGTGCGTCCGGCCGCCCGACATCGCGTGCACGATGCGCAAGCGCACCGGGTGTGTCAGTAGCTCCAACGAGTCCATGCGTCGATGTTCTCATATGTGCTACCTTTCGCAAAGATGAGAACGATGAATGGGAGGGCACCCATGGGTGGCAACGAAGCGGCGCAAGCGGGTATCGAGACGTGGCAGATCCCGGACTATGTGAATCCGGCGGCCTTCGCTGATCGCGAGGTCACCGTCGGCTCCGATGAGCTCGCCGTCGCAGGTGTCCTGAGCGTGCCGCTGGCCCCTGGACCGCACCCGGCGGTCGTCATCCTGGCCGGTGGCGGCGCGTTCGACCGGGACGGAACCGTCGGCCCGAACCGGATCTACCGAGATATCGCGTGGGGACTGGTTTCTCGTGGTATCGCGGTCCTGCGCTTCGACAAGGTCACCCTCACCCACGCCGACGCGGTCGCTACCGCCGCGGCGTTCACCGTCCGCGACGAGTACCTGCCCCATGCCCTCGCGGCCATCGAAATCCTCAGGGCGACAGAGGGTGTCGACGCGAGGAGAATCCATGTGGTCGGCCACAGTATGGGCGGGAGGATGGCTCCGTGCGTGGCCGATGCCGCTCCCGAGGTTGCCGGGATCATCACCTTGGCGGGTGACACTTCGCCGATGTGGTGGGCTGTGGTGCGCGTTCTGCGCCACCTCGCCGAGGTTGATCCGCTCGCGATCACGGCCCTGCCACCTCTCGAGACGGTGATCGAGCAGGCGAAACGGGTGGACAGTCCCGAGCTGTCACTCGAGACGCCGGCCGAGGATCTCCCGTTCGGCCAGTCCGCCGCCTATTGGCTGGACCTGCGCGCGTACGACCCGGTCGCGGTCGCGGCCACCCTCGACATCCCGATGCTGATCCTGCAGGGCGAGCGCGACTACCAGGTCACCGTCGAGGACGATCTCGCGCAGTGGCGAGCGGGCCTCGCCGGCCGAGCGGATGTCGACATTCGCACCTACCCCGACGACGACCACCTGTTCTTTCCCGGCGACGCACCCTCGATGCCCGCGGATTACGCGCGGGCGCAGCACGTCGACGGTGCGGTCGTGGCCGACATCGCGCAGTGGATCACGGCACACTGACCGCCACTGCGCCGTGGCCGCGGCCCGGCATGGTCGCTGCGGCGATGAGCATGACGACAGCCATGGCGAGCATCGCGACGAAGACCAGGTGGATGCCGTGGGCGAGTTCGCCGGGTGTGGGGCGGTCGGGGTTGTGGATGCCGGCGTTGACGATGGCGCCGAACAGCGCGACGCCCAGCGCGCTGCCGAGGGAGCGGGCGAACATGTTGGCGGAGGTGACCACGCCGCGTTCGTGCCATTCGGCGCTGGCCTGGGCGGCGATGAGGGTGGGGGAGGCGACCAGGCCCATGCCGCAGCCGATCAGGAAGCACGAGGCCGCGATCTGCCATGCGCTCGACTGCGGGCCGACGAGCAGCGTGGTCGCGCAGCCGAGCGCGGCGATCGTGCTGCCCACGACGCCGCTGATGCGGAATCCCCAGCGCAGGTACAGCCTGCCGGACAGGGTCGCGGCGAGCGGCCAGCCGAGCGTGAGCCCGCCCACGGTGAGCCCGGCCACCAGCGCGGTGGTCCCGAGCACGCCCTGGGCGAAAGTCGGCACGTACGAGGTCAATCCGAGGATGACGGCACCGACCAGCAGGGAGACCGTGCTGCTCGCGATCACCACGCGCCGGGTGAAGATCCACAGCGGCAGAATCGGATTCGCCGTCCGCAGCTCGACGACCGCGAACAGCGCCAGCACCGCCATGCTGCCCACGAACAGGGTGAGCGAGACCGGCGAGGTCCACTCCCAGGCCTGACCGCCCTCGAGCAGGGCGAGGATCAAGGCGCCCGCACCGACGGTGAGCAGGATCGCGCCGAGGTAGTCGATGCGCTGGGTGCGGCGCACCGCCGATTCGGTGAAGTGGCGCAACAACATCCAGGCCGCGACCGCGCACAGCGGAAGGTTGATCAGGAAGATCCACCGCCAGCTGAGATGGTCGGCGAACAAACCGCCCAGCAGCGGGCCGAGCACGGCCGAACTCGCCCACACCCCAGCCAGGTATCCCTGGACCTTGGCGCGTTCGGCCAGCGTGTACAGGTCACCGGCGATCACCATCGTCATCGGCTGGATCGCGCCCGCTCCGATGCCCTGGATCGCCCGGAAGGCGATGAGCGCCACCATGCTCGTGGCCAGCCCGCACAGCAGTGACCCCACCGCGAACGCCGCGATCCCGAACAGGATCACCGGCTTGCGCCCGACCATGTCGGCGAGCTTGCCGTAGATCGGCACCGTCACGGCCTGCGCGAGAAGGTAGATGGAGAACAGCCACGGGAACATCGCGAACCCGCCGAGAGTGTCGGTGATGGTGAGCACCGCTGTGGCGATGATGGTCGAGTCGAGGGCCACCAGCCCGGTGGAGAGCATGAGCGAGGCCAGGATCGGACCTCGTTCGGATCGCAGACCGACAGCCGGGCTCACGGTATCGGTAGCCACCGAGGTCCTTTCGTTGCATCGACTAACCACTCGGGTTCACGGTATCGGGGGCGCGACGGTTTCCGCGCGGCATTTTCCGAGGGTGTGACGCGATCGGTGTCGGGGGAAGTCGTCAGTCGGCAGCGAATCGCGCCGCGATATCGGCCGCGGTGACCTTGGCCAGTTCCACGAAGAACGGCACCCGCTCGTCGATCATCAGCGTCGCGGGTCCGCGCATGCCGAGGGCGAAGCGGCAGCGCCCCTGTGGATCCAGGATCGGCAGGCCGATGGTGCGAAATCCTGGATCCAGTTCGCGATCGTTGAACGCGTAGCCGCGCTCGCGCGTGGTGATCAGTTCCGCGCGCAGTTCCTCGGGGCTCGACACCGAACGTTCGGTGCCCTCTTCGTAAGGCAGCGAACGCAATTCGTCATCGCTGGCATCCGACCAGGCCAGCAACGCTTTGCCGAGTGCGCTGGCGTGCAACGGCAGTCGCACGCCCTGGAGCTTGTGTCCGTCGCTCTCGCGCCACCGGCTGGTCCCGAGCAGCACGGCGTGGATGCCGTGGCGGGTGGCCACCGACCCGGTCGCTCCGGTGGTGGCGGCCAGTTGCTCGAGGTAGGGCTCGGCAAGGTAGATCCGGTGTTGGCGATAGGCGATCTGACCGTATTCGGCCAGCGCGCCACCCATGCGGTAGCGACTGGACTCGGCGTCCTTCTCCAGGAACCCGGCCTGCACGAGCGCACCGAGCAGACGGTGGGTGGTGCTGACCGCCAAGCCCTGGGCGCGGGCGACTTCCGAGACTCCACGCTCCTCGCCGCCGCGGAAGCAGTCGAGTACCGAGAGGGCCCTGGTCACGGTCTGCACGCTGGAGGTCTCCACAGAGCCGACGGTAACACAGGTGTTCGAGCGCTCGACCTCCCAAATTTCCGCTATGTGGAAAACAAGCGCCCGTGAACCTCGATCACTTGCCATAGAACGACAAGTCCACCGCTGTCAAGCTTTCCGATCCGTGGAAAGGCATACCTCGTTCGAGACCACTCCCGCTCCTACGCTGCGAAGGCATCAACCCCCAGCCCCGAACAGGAGCCCCGATGTCCCGCAGGCTGCCGGCCTTCTCGCGGATCGCCCTCGCGATCGTCCCCGTCGTAGCCCTCGTCGCGGCGTGTGGCTCCGACTCCACGCCGGAACAGGGAGCGCAAGCCTCGTTCGTTCTCAAGGTCACCGATCCGGGCAACAGCGGCCCGCTCGCGGTCGGCAAGCGCGACGGCACCTTCGACGCCGCACTCGCCCCGCTGGGTGCCAAGATCGAATGGGTCAGCACCACACCGGGTTTCAGTTCCATGCTGAAGCTGTTCAACACCAGCGAACTCGATGTCTCCGGCGCCGCGTTCAGCCCTGTCGTCGGCGCGCTGTCCAAGGACGTCGGCGTGAAGATCGTCGCCGTGGCCGACCCGGCGGGTCAGGATCAGAGCGGCATCGTGGTGACCCCGGAGTCGGGCGTGACCACCGTGGCGGGCCTGGTGGGCAAGCGGATCGCGGTGAATCCCGCGGGCAAGGGCGAGTACATCACGCTCAAAGCGCTCGCCCAGGCGGGCATTCCGGCCGACAAAGTGACCCGGGTGCCGCTGCAGCAGAAGGACGCCGCTTCGGCCTTCGCGACCGGCAAGGTCGACGCGTGGGCCTCG
This sequence comes from Nocardia sp. NPDC055002, assembly GCF_053608825.1. Taxonomy (NCBI): domain Bacteria; kingdom Bacillati; phylum Actinomycetota; class Actinomycetes; order Mycobacteriales; family Nocardiaceae; genus Nocardia; species Nocardia sp. NPDC055002. The sequence goes on along the minus strand of NZ_JBSGWE010000001.1, from coordinate 938,899 downwards.
TTCCTGGTGCCCTACCAGGAGGCCAAGGCTGCGGGCGCCAAGGAGATCGCCACCGAGAAGTCCGTCGGCTCCAAGGACAACACCGTGGTGGTGTTCCGCACCGAGGTCCTCGACAAGCGCCCCGATATCGCCGCGAAGTACCTGGAAGTACTGCAGGGACTCACCGCGAAGCAGAAGGCGGCGCCCGCCGACTTCGAGAACGTCTTCGAGAAGTCCGGCCCGCGTGCGCTGACCGGCGACCGGCTCGCCGACGCGGTCCGGGTCGGCGGTGAGGTCACCGTGCCCCGCCTGCCCGCCGAATCCGATGCCGTCGACCTGGCCGACGTGGTGAACACCTTCGCCGACAACGGCGTCATCTCCCGCCGGATCACCGCCGCCGACATCTTCTACGACCTGAAATCCAAGCTCACCCCGGACCAGCTCGCCGCGCTGAAGGGCAAGTGAGATGAGCACCCTCGCTTTGGCCCCGCCCCGGGCGCGCGTCGCCCGGCAGCGGCCGCGATGGTTGTCACTCGGCCTGCGCGCCGTTCTGCCCGCCGCTATCGTGCTGGTCTGGTGGGTCGGGTCGGCGAGCGGCGCGATCTCGCCGCGGGTGATCGCGGGACCCGGCGCGGTCTGGTCGGCGTTCGTCGAACTGTTCGACAGCGGCCGGCTGGTGGATTTCGCGCTCGCCTCGTTCGGGCGCGCGGCGGCCGGTGTCGCGATCGGCGTCGCGGTCGGGCTGGTGCTCGGCCTGCTGTCGGGATTGTCCAGCCTCGGGGAGGAACTGGTCGATTCGACCATGCAGATCGTGCGGGCGGTGCCGTTCCTGGCGCTGGTTCCGCTGTTCATCGCCTGGTTCGGGATCGACGAGCTGTACAAGATCCTGCTCATCGCGGTGGCGACGACGGCGCCGATGTACGCCTACACCTATCTCGGCGTGCGCAATGTCGACCGCAAGATGGTCGAGGCGGCACGCAGTTTCGGGCTCACCGGCACCCGGCTGGTGGTCGAGGTGATCGTGCCCGCCGCGCTGCCCGGGATTCTGATGGCGCTGCGGGTGTGCCTGTCGATCAGCATCACCGCGCTCATCGCCGCCGAGCAGGTTGGTACCCAGCAGGGCGTCGGCTACCTGGTGACCCTCGCTCAGGAATACAACCGCACCGACTACATGGTGCTGTGCGTCGTGCTCTACGCGCTGCTCGGTCTGGTGTTCGACGCACTCGTGCGGCTCGCGGAACGCTACGCGATGCCATGGCGGAAGCAGGTGGCGATCCGATGACGACGACAACAGCCGCGCCGGTCCCAGTCGAGACCGAAGCCCCGGCCCCGGTTGCGGTATCGATCACCGGTCTGCGTAAGGCGTTCGGCGAGAAGACAGTTCTCGACGGAGTCGACCTGACCATCCGCCGCGGCGAGTTCGTGGTGCTGCTCGGCCCGAGCGGCACCGGCAAGACCACTCTGCTGCGTCTGCTCACCGGGCTCGAAACCCCCGATGCCGGTGAGGTATTGGTGCCTGCCCGACGCACGACGGTCTATCAGGAGCCCCGCCTGATCCCGTCGAAGCGGGTACTGGCCAACGTCATCGTCGGCCTGCGGCGCGGTAAGCCGCAACGCGAAGCCGGTCTGCGCGCACTGAACGAAGTCCACCTCGACGGCAAAGCGGGCCAGTGGCCCGCCACCCTGTCCGGCGGCGAAGCCCAGCGCGCCGCACTGGCCAGGGCGCTGGTGCGCGAACCGGAACTGCTGCTGCTCGACGAACCGTTCGCGGCACTGGACGCCCTCACCCGGCTCCAGATGCAGGACCTGGTCGGCGATCTCGTCGCCCGGCACCGGCCCGCCGTCCTCATGGTCACCCACGACGTCGACGAGGCGATCCGCCTCGCTGATCGGGTGATCATCCTCGACCGCGGCCGTTTCGCCGTCGACGAGGTCATCGATCTACCCCACCCGCGCGATCACGCGGCACCCGAAACCCTCGGTTACCGCACGCAATTCCTCGCCCAGCTCGGCGTCGGACCACACACCAGGAGCCTGTCATGACCGAAACCCTGTGGTACACCCGCTGCCCCGTGCCGACCGCGAGCGGTCTCGCGCACAGCCTCGGCTGGCTCGGCGAGACCGCCGCGAGCGCCGGCCTCGAGTTCGGCGTTCTCCAGGACGCGGGCCCCGAGCTCGCCGGCCACCACTTCTCCCACGACCTGTCCGGTCTGATCCGGGAAGGTGGCAATGTGCCCGCCCTGGCCGCTCGCGCGCAGGGTTCACCCACCCGCCTGATCGGGCTCACCTGGATCGACGAGTCCCAGGCGATCCTGGTCGGCCCCGATTCGCCGGTCACCGACGCGGCGGGCCTGGCCGGTCTGCGCATCGGCGTCCCCGCATGGGCCCAGGACCAGGCACGCAGCTTCCCGCGCGCGATGGCACTGCACGGCTTCGCCAACGCGCTGCGCCCCGCCGGGCTGACCCTGGCCGATGTCCGGGTCGTCGAGCTCGACGTCGAGCGGGATCCGCAGGTGCGCACCGCGATCCAGAGCGCACGGCGCTCGACGACGTGGGGTGTGGAGGAACTCCTCGACGGCAAGGTCGACGCCATCTACGTCAAGGGCGCCCGCGCCCAGGAAGTCGCCGAGGAGAACGGGCTGCGCGTCGCGGTCGATCTCGACGCCTCGGCCACCAAGCACCTGCGGGTCAACAACGGCACTCCGCGCCCGATCACCGTGCACGCGGACCTGCTGGAATCCCGGCCCGAGGTCGTCGTCGGCTTCCTCGCGCAGAGCCTGCGCGCCGCCGACTGGGCCGCCGGTGATCTCGACGGAGTCCGCGCGGTGCTGCAGCGCGAAACGCTGTCCGGTCCCGACGGTGTCGCCGCGGCCTACGGTGACGAGTTCCATCGCGGCCTGCATCCCTCGCTCACCACCGAACGCGTCGAACTACTCGGCGTGCAGAAACAGTTCCTCTACACCCACGGGTTCCTGGCCGCCGATTTCGATCTCGAATCCTGGGTGGCCCCTGAGCCGTTGGCTCGCGCGCGGGAACTCGTCGCCGCCGAGCGGGTGCCCGCATGACCGAGTTCGTGTGGCGGCTGCCCAGCCGCGGCGACGGTCGGCGCGCCGACCCGGCTCTGCGCGGTCGCGGCGGCTTCGGCCTGCCGACACCTCGCCTCGAGACCACCGACGTGCGTCCGGGCCGTTTCGGTCCGTTCGACGATCTCGCCCAGATCGTCGATGCCGCCGAACTGAACGGGTTCGACGATGTGCTCGCGCCCTACGATCCGCTCGGCGAGGAGTCCTGGATCGTGGCGGCCGCCGCCCTGCGCGCCACCCGCTATACCCGGGTGACGGTCGAATTCCAGCCCGCCTTCGGCACACCGGTGTACGCGGCCAAGGTGTCGGCGACCCTGCAGCGGCACTCGGCGGGCCGATTGAACTGGCGGTTGGCTGTCGACACCGACGCCGCCGAGGCCCGCTCGCGCGGCGATCGCGTCACCGGCGACGAGCGCTACGACCGCGCCGCGGAATTCCTCACCGTCGCGCGCGGTGTCTGGAACGAGAACGAGATCAGCGCCGCGGGATTCGCGGGCACCGGTTTCGACTACGCGGGCCGGTACTACGACGTCATCGACGGGGGATTTCGCGGCATCCTGTCCGGTCTGCCGTTCCCGACCGTCCACCTGAGCGGTACGTCGCCCGCCGCGCTGGCATTGTCGGCCGCGCACGGCGACGTGCACCTCTTCGCCGAGCAGGCCGACGGAACAGCGTCCGCCGTCACCGAACTGGGAGAGCGGGCCGCTGCGGCGGGGCGCCGGGTCCGGGTCGGTCTCGAGTTGCCGATCATCGCCAGGGAGACCGAGGACGAAGCCTGGGCCAGGGTCCACCGCCAGTGGGCCGAATTGGACCGTCCCGACGCCGTGACCGAACACGCGCTCGGCGACGGCCGGTGGGCGGGCTTCGACGCCCTCGGCTACGACCAGCGCATCGGCTTGGTCGGCAGTTACGAGCAGGTGGCACAGCAACTCTCGGCCTACGAGGCAGCAGGGGTGCAGACCTTCGTGCTGTCGGGCCACCCCAACATCGAGGAAATCCACCGCGCGGGCGAACACCTGCTGTTCCTCGCCGACCCGGCAGGCCGCACCCTCCCCACCGCGCAGGAGCTCACCGCATGACCATCGACGTCTACTGGCGCATCGGCATGGAAGGCGACCACGCCTCCCTGCGCACCCCGCGCCGCTACAACCGCGGCAACGCGGGCGGCTACGGGCCCGGAAATATCGCACCGGCCATCCGCGACGGCGCACTCGATCAGTACAGCTATCTCGACCATGTCGCCGCGGTCGCCAAGGCCTCGGAATCGGCGGGCTTCCTCGGCGGGCTGCTGCCCTCGTTCCCGGTGACCGACGACCCGTGGGCCGTGGCCGCCGCGCTCGCCGCCGAGACCACCACCTACCGCTTCATGGTGGCCTTCCAGCCCGGCTTCCTCCATCCCGTGCAGGCGGCCAGGATGTCGGCGAGTCTGCAACGCGCCACCGGCGGGCGGCTCGTCTACAACATCATCAGCGGTGGCGGCGGACCGGCCCAATTGTGGTGGGGAGACAAGGTTTCCCATGACGACCGCTACGCGCGGACGAGCGAATTCCTCGACGTGCTGCGTGGGGTCTGGGACGGCGAACCCTTCGACCACGACGGCCGCTTCTTCGGCACCGAAGGCGCCGCACTGCCACCGGGTCTGGCCGGACAGCCTTTCCCCGAGGTCTACTTCTCCGGCTCCTCGGGTGCCGCCGTCGCCGCGGCGGGCCGCCACGCCGACTACTACCTGTCCTGGCTCGAGCCCTACGCGGACCTGCGCGCCAAGTTCGACGGTGTCCGCCGCCACGCCGAAACCAGCGGCCGCACACCCAAGTTCGCGGTCCGCATCGACATCGTCGCCCGCCACACCGAGGAAGCGGCCTGGGCCGAAATCGAGAAGGGTTGGGCGTTCGTCGACCGCGAGGCCGCCAACCGTGCCGCCCAGGGCGACTCCGTCGGGGCGGCCCGGATCAAGGGCTGGGTGCCCGAAACCATCACCGGTTACCGCGATCTGGAAGTCCAGCCCAACGTCTGGTGCGGATTCAGCCTGATCCGCGGCGGCCCGGCCTTCGGCCTGGTCGGCAGCTACGAGCAGGTTGCCCAGCGGCTCGACGAACTGATCGACCTCGGCGTCGACGCCTTCATCCTCGCGGGCAACCCGCACCTGGAAGAGGCCTACCGGGTCGGCGAGGAAGTACTGCCACTGCTGGGCCGTTCCCGGCTCACCACCCCGTCCACCGAGACCGTCCTCGCGACGGCCCGATAACGCAGGAGCCCACTTTGACTACCACCGAAACCCGTCTGCCGGAGGCCGTCACCGCCTTCGTCGATGCGGTCACCCGTGACGCGGACACCGCGTTCCGGGTATTCCGGGAGACCGGAACCGTCACCGGTAACGGCACCGTCAACTTCGTCGAGCGCGTGCCCGGCGAGGAGATCGCCGTCGCCCTGAACGAGCCGGGCCCGTGGGCCGACGACCGGACCGTCGAGCCGGTTGTCGCCACCTTCGACGGAGAAGTGCTGTCCGGCAAGGGATCTGCCGGATTCGTCACCGGATACGCCAAGGTGTTCCGCGCTCACCCCGAGATCACCTCCGTCGTCCACATCCACACTCCGTGGCTGGGCGGCTGGGCCCAGACCCACCGCACCCTGCCGATCCGCTACGCCGCCTCGCAGCGACTCACCCTCTCGCGCGAGATCCCGCCACACATCGACCGCACGATCGGCGCGGGCGATTTCATCCTCGGCCGCCTGGAGGTCGACCCGCACCTGGTCGCGATCTTCGAGGCCAACGGTGGCGCGAACGTGATCGGTCGCGCCGGTCTGCTGGAACTGGCGAAGTTCGTCGTGCTGCTCGAGGAGGGCGCGCAGTATCAGGCGATCGCCGAAACCCTCGGCGGCTCGGTCGAATTCGATCCGTCGAATCTCGCCGTGCAGTGGCAGCGCAGCGGTCTGGCCGACGAGGCCCGTCGTCTCGGCTTGATCGGAGACGCGCGATGAGTGGTATCAGGGTCGGCTACTTCCCGCACAACAATTCGCTGTTCGTCCTGCGTCATCGCGCGATCCTGGAGCGGTCGCTGCCCGAGGTCGAATGGGTCGACCTGCGTGCGCTGCCGCAGCCCGAGCGAGTCGATCCCACAACCGCGCTGCCGAGCGAACATTCGGACTGGTTGTTCACCGAGGGCGGCTACGACATCATCGGCACCGGGTTCACCCCGCCGATCACCGCGCTCGCCAACCAGCGCGACATCGTCTATCTCGGCATCTCGGGCCCGCGCGTGGAGAACGGCAGGCTGGTCGCGACCGCGGCGAGCGGCATCACCTCCGCCGCGGATCTGCAAGGCAAGCGGGTCGGCATCGCGCACGGCTCGTGGCAGACCACCCTGTTGCTGTTCGCCCTCGACCAGGCCGGTCTCAGCTGGGCCGACGTCGAACCGGTCGATGTCGACGTGCGCGGGGGCGGCGCGGCGCTGCTGGCCGGTGAACTCGACGCCTGGGTCGGTACCTACCCCGGTCTTCAGGACGTGGAGGCGGCCACCGAGCTCGCCACGCTGGTCGACACCGCCTCGGTCTTCAGCCACCCGTCGCTGTGGTTCACCCGTCGCGACCTGGCCGAAAGCAACCGCGCCGCAGTGGAAGCGGTGCTGGCCGCGCTGCAGGAGTCCGACGCCTGGATCGCCGCCAACCCCCGCGAGGCGGCCCAGTACTTCGTCGACGACGCACAGGCACGCGGCATCCCCGCCGATCTGGATGCCTGGGAAGCGGCACTGCGTGGCCGTCCGTTCGGCGTGCACCCGGTGAGCGAGGACTTCCTCGACGAACAGCAACGCGCCGCCGACCTCCTCGCGGCCAACGGGCTGCTCCCGCGCACGATCGACGTGCGGTCCGCGGTGCTGCCGTGGATCGGTGAGGTGATCAGCGAACAGTCCGCGGCCACCGTCTGAGCCCGGAATGCTCGGGGTGATCGAACCGATCATCCCGAGCATCGCGTTCAGTCGCGCCGTGACCCGGTGACCCACACCGGCCCGGTGAGCAGCCAGATCACGGTGATCACCCCGAGGCTGCCGAACACCCCCATCAACTGCTCGCGTTGCGCGGCGTCGGCGACGGTGTAGCTCAACGCCAGGGTGAGCGCGCCGGCGATAGCCGCCGCACCGAGCCAGCGGGAGAAATCGGCCCATTCCTTGCGGGTGCGTTCCGGCCCGTACTTCGGGACCTTCACCGGGACCGGTCCACCGGCGAAGCGGTGGGCGAATCGCTCGTCGGCCCACCGGATCATCCGGCCACCGAACATCACCGTGCAGCCGAGATAGATTCCGGCGACACGATGGGCGAAGGTCACCTCGCCCCCACGGTGCAGGTCGATCGCTACCGCCACCACCAGCACCACATCCAGGACCGGCACCAGAGCCAGCGTCACGGTGCTCGCACGCGGCACCCGGATCACATAGCGCAGCAGCAAGCCGCCGACCACCAGCACCCAGAAACCGACTTCGCACGCGGCGATCGTCAGCAGTACGGGGTTGCTCAGTTCGTTCATTCCCCCACTGTGCCGGGCACGTCGGTCCACCGTCGTCCCGCTTGTGGTCCGCCGCCGGTCCGCCTTTCGGGGGACCCGGCCCGTGCAGGCGATGTGCTGAAATGGGGCATGCCCACGTCCCGCACGCTCCTGAGCCGGCTCGCGGACGTTTTCGACAGCTCGACCGCGGCTGCCGTCGGGCTGTTCCTGGTGGGCTTGCTGTTGTGGGCGGCGGGTGGCTGGGCGGTCGTGGTCGACCACGACCTGTATCCACCACCGGCGAAAGCGGCGCTGCTGTGCGCGGCGTTCGCGATCCAGCTGACCGCGCAGCGCAGACCCGCGCTCGCCTTCGGCCTGATGGTCGCGCTGCTGGCCGGTGACTTCGTGTTGGGTCCGTCGCTGCCACTGTGGATCGCGCTGACCGACGTGATCTTCTTGGCGGTCAGCACCGGATCGGATCGGCTGGGCGCCGTGGTCGGCTGGTTCTCGGTGACGGTGACCCTGGGCGGGTCGCTGCTGGCGCTCACCGTGTTCGGCGTCAGAGCGGCCTTCTACACCGGCTTGATCGGTGTCGCGCTCACGTGGTCGCCGCTCGGCTACGCCCGCTCGGTGCGGGCCTCGCGCCGCACGGTCGAGGCCGAACGGGCCGCGGCCCGCGCCGAACTCGCCGCCCGCGACGCCGAACGGTCCGCGGCGATCGGCGAGGAGCGCCGGCGATTGGCCCGTGACCTGCACGACGCGGTGGCAGGCCACGTTTCCGCCGTCGCGATCCTCGCCGAAGTCGCCCTCAAGGACCCCGCCAACACCGCGGTGCTGTCGACGATCCGCTCGAGCAGTCTGGCGGCGGTCGAGGAGATGCGCACGACCATCGACCTGCTCACCGCGCCCGACGACACCGCGGTGACCACGCGACTGGCCTCCCTGGACGGCCTGATCGACGCGGCCGAGGCGGCCGGCGGCTCGGTGAGATTGCGCCGACCCGCCGACCTCGAACTGTCCACCGCGGTCGAGGCCGTGCTCACCCGGATCCTGAGCGAGACTCTCGCCAACGCGACCAAACACGCCCCCGGCGCACCCCTCGATATCGAATTGCACCGCGATGCGACACGATTGGTGGTGACGGCGATGAATCCGATCCCGCCCGGCGCTCCGGTTGGGCAGGGAAACGGACTGCGCAACATGATGTTTCGCGCGGAATCAGTCGACGGCACCATCACCGCGGGCGCACAGGACGGCACCTGGCGGGTGTGCGCGCGAATTCCCCTGGGAGACAAGTGACAGTCACAGTGCTGGTGGCCGACGACCACGCCACCATCCGCGCGGGTCTGCGGATGCTGCTCGAAGTGTCCGGTGAGGTGCGGGTGATCGGCGAAGCGGCCGACGGCGCCGCCGCGGTCCGCCAAGCCAGGGCCCTGAGCCCCGATGTGGTGCTGATGGACGTGCGGATGCCGCGCGTCGACGGGCTGGAGGCGACCGCCGCCGTGGTCGCGCAGACCAGCGCGAAAGTGCTGGTCCTCACCACCTTCGCCATCGACGAATACGTCCTCGGCGCGCTCTCGGCCGGTGCGAGCGGATTCCTGCTCAAGTCCGTCGGTGGCGACGACCTGGTCAGCGCTGTGCTGGCGGTGGCCGAAGGAGACGCGGTCCTCGACCCGAAGGTGACGCGCGCGGTGATCGCGGCGCTGCCTCGCGCGGCCGATGTCGCGCCACCGCCCGATCTGTCCGCGCTCACCGACCGTGAACGACAGGTGCTCGCCGGTCTGGGCGCCGGTCTGTCCAACATCCAGATCGGTACCCGCCTGCGCATCGGCGAGGCCACGGTGAAAACGCACGTTTCCCGGGTGCTGAGCAAGCTCGGTGTGCAGTCGCGCGTGCAGGCGGCCGTGATCGCATCGCAGTCCGGTCTCGATCTGCCCTGATCGCGATCGGGTGCGAAACCGGCGATGTCCCGGTACCGCGTCGGGTACCGGGACATCGGGTCGGAACAGGGCTCAGCGTGCAGGTTGCGGGTCGGACTGTTCCGGACGGATCCGGCGTGATTCAAACCAATAGGTCAGGGAAACGGTGGTGTAGGAAGCCAGGACCACTGCTGCGGTTACCAGAAGAAACGCGACGAACAAGGGAATCAGGAAAGCCATGGTGCCCTCCTCGCGGTACGGTAGTCGTGCGATGAAGGTGGTGGTCAGCGCCTCGTCGCGCCGAATCTGAACGAGCCCCGCACGTTCGATACTAGGGGCACGGCGCGACGCGGGCACGGATCCGCGGCTGTGACTGCGGTCATGGTTTAGGCGGAGTGTCGCCCACGTCACCGAACCGCCCATGAGGTTGAATGTTCAACATATCTGGGTTCTACCGCGTCACGAGTTCTCGACATCGGCTTCACCACGAACAACCGACGAAGGAGCACCGATCGTGAGCATGATCCTGGCCGCAGTGCATGACACCTATAACGTCGTTGTCGCCCAGGTGGGCAATCCCACGCCGGAAGCGCCGCCGATGGCCGACAAGGTGATGCAGTTGGGCCGGTATTTCACCTGGATGATCCTGTTGTCCGGCGTCACCGCCATCACCTATGGCGGCGGCCGCTTCGCCTGGGAGAAGTGGAACGGCGGCGGCCTGCAATCGCCGAAGATGATCGCCAGCGCCATGGCGGGCGGCGCGGTCGCCACCAGCGCCGGCACGATCATGAACGCGGTCATCGGGGCCTGATCGCCGGCCCCGCTAGTGTCGGGGTCGTGCGTATCTTTCTCGCGGGCGCCACGGGCGTCATCGGATCACGGTTGCTGCCACTGCTGGTCGGCGCCGGTCACGAAGTGGCCGGCCTGACCCGTTCCCCGGGTAAAGCGGCGGCGGTCCGTGCCAGCGGAGCCACCGCGGTGGTCCGCGACGTCTATGACGCCGACGGCCTCACCACCGCGGTGCTCGACTTCGCGCCCGACCTCGTCATGCACCAGCTCACCGACCTGCCCGACGATGTGGCGCGACTGGCCGGCTCCGGCGAGGCGAACTCCCGTATCCGCACCGAGGGCACCGCCAATCTGCTCGCGGCGGCCGCGGCCGCCGGAGCGAAACGCTTTCTCGCCCAGAGCATCGCCTGGACGCCGCCGGCGGGCCGCGGTGACGCGATCGCGACCCACGAATCCGCCGTCCTCGCCGCGGGTGGCGTCGTCCTGCGCTACGGCCAGTTCTACGGTCCCGGAACGTACTATGAGTCCACCCCGCCGGCGCACCCACGCATCCACGTCGACACCGCCGCCGCGCGCACGCTCGAGCTGCTCGAAGCGCCGACCGGCATCGTGGTCGTGGTCGATCCGGAGTAGAGGCGCCGCCCCGGATAGGGAACAGTGAGGGGATGGCTGTTGACATAGACACCCTGCACGGCGACGACGACCTGCACGCCGCGGGCGCGCTGTTCCGGGCGGCGATGGTGGGATTGCCGCCGCTGCCACCACATCGCGACCACCTGTCCGAACCGGGCCGCACACTCGGCGCTCGCATCGATGGCCGGCTGGTCGGCACCGCGGAGTCCTACACCAGCTGGCTGGTCGTTCCCGGTGGCGCGCGCGTCTCACACGCCGCGGTCACCCATGTCGGTGTGCTACCCACCCACACCCGGCGCGGAGTGCTCACCGCCCTGCTGCGCCGACAGCTCGACGACATCGCCGAGCGAGGGGAAGTGGTGGCGACCCTGCGCGCGTCCGAGGGTTCGATCTACGAGCGTTTCGGGTACGGCGTGGCGAGTTCGTTCGCACGCCTGGACCTGCACCGAGGTCGAGCCCGCCTGCGTGACACGGCCCCGCCGTCCGGTCCGGTGCGTTTCGTCGAACCCGCCGACGCGTGGAAGCTGTTCCCGCAGATCTACGCGACCGCCGCGATCGCCTGGACCGGGGCGATCGATCGGCCCGGCTACTGGTGGAAGCTGAAGGAGCGCACCGCGGCCGAACCGGTGTACACCGTGACGCACGGCCCGGTCGGCGCCGAGGACGGGTTCGCGCGCTACCACCCGGTCGACACCGCGAACTGGTTCACCAGCCGCGAACGCACGATCGTCGTCGACGATCTCGTCGCGACCACCCCGCAGGCCTACCTCGGCCTGATCCGGCACCTGCTCTCGGTCGATCTCGTCGACAAGGTGAGTTTCGCGTTCGCGCCGGTGGACGCGCCGCTGCGGCATCTGTTCACCGACGAACGCGCGGTCGGCGTCGCGGGGGTACACGACGAAACCTGGCTTCGTCTGGTCGATGTCCCCACCGCACTGGCCCGCCGGACCTATCGCGACGCGCCGCCGGTGATCGTCGAGGTCGAGGACACGATCCGCACCGCCAACACCGGCCGGTACCGGATCTCCGCCGAGCAGGTGGTCGGGGTCGACGACCCCGCCGATGTCACCGTCGACGTCGCCACCCTCGGCGCGATCTACCTCGGCGGGTCGACATGGCGCCAGCTCGCCCTCGCCGGTCGTGTCGTCGAGCACCGCGCGGGTGCCGTCGACGCCGCCGACGACCTTTTCGCCACTCCCACACTGCCTTTCAGCGGCACCTTCTTCTGATCGACGTCACTCGCCGGGTCAGGGGCGGAACAGCCGCGCGGCGGGCGGCAGTGGGCGCAGGGTGTCGGAGATCTGGGCGACCAGCTGCCACGGGCGATCGAGGTCGGTGCTCGCTTTGCCGTTGGTGAGAACCGCACCGGACAGGCCACGATCGGGGTCGGCCCAGCCGTACTGGGTGGTGAGACCGCTGCGGCCGAAGTGCGACCCGGTGCCGCGGCCGAACTTGGACCGGCGGGCGCCGAGCTCGAATCCGGCGCGGCTGACGCGACCGGCCAGTCCGAGCATGCGATCGGCGGGGGCGATCGCGTCGCGCAGGGTACCGGTCCCGATGATCCTCGTTCCGTCCAGTTCGCCACCGCGCGCGAGGATTTCGTAGAAGCGGGAGAGTTCGTAGGCGGTGGTGACCAGGTTGCCGGAGGGGAGCTCGGCGGCCAGGAAAGCATCGTTGGTGGCCTTCGACGCCTTGTCCAGATGCCCGCCCAGGGCCTTGTTCGCCAGGAATCGGGCGAGCCGGGGTTGGGGTGGGCCGGTCTTGACGCTCGGCACGACCTTGCCGACATCGGCGGGATCGACGCCGAAGTTGTTCCAGCGGAAGCCGAGTGGGGTCAGCACCTGCTCGGCGAGGTGCTCGCGCATCCGCTTGCCGGTGGCGCGCTGGACGAGCAGGCGCTGGATCAATCCGCTGGTCAGCGCGTGGTAGACGCGAAAGCGGCCGGGCGCCCAGCTCGGCACCAGGTCGGTGAGAGCGGCGACGGCCAGGTCCTCGTCGAGGACCGCCGCGGTTCCGCTGTGTGGTGCGGTGATGAACGGAATGCCCGCCGAATGCGACAGCACATCGCCGACGGTGATCACGCCCTTGCGGTGGGCCGCGAACTCGGGAACATAGTCGGCCACCCGGTCTTCCAGCGCGAAGGCGCCCTGCTCGATGAGCATGAACATCAGCGTGGCGGCGACACCCTTCGCGGTGGAGAATCCGCAGAACAGGGTCTCCGGCGTCGCCAGGATCTTCTCGGCATCCGGTCCGTCGCTGGGTGCGTTGCCCCAACCGTGACCGATCGTCCGGTTCAGCACGATCCCGCCGTTGCGGCGCAGACACACCTGGATGGCGGGTGTCGTGCCCATCGCGTACCACGCGCGCACCGACGCCCAGATCGCTTCGACGTCGGCCCGCGAGGACCCGACGTCGGCCGGATCGTCCTCGTGGCCGATCGTCGTCACCGCGTCCAGGTTGTCGGTGACCCTCACCAGGGTGGCAGGAAGTGCGCTCATCGGGCCAGCCTACCGACGGTGAGCTGTGATAATCCTGAGCGCGCTGCCCGGTGAACGGTGGCACAGCGACGTCGACCGGTCCACGAAACCCGGAGTGCGACGACCGGGATCCTCGGTCTCGGCCGCCCGGTCGCCGAGGTATTCCTCGGTGTTCGGCCGCTGTGTGCCGGAGCCGCCGCCAGCTGCCCACAGCGGCGACGATCGTGCCGCGTTCGCGCTGCGGCACCGCCCCGGCGAGTTGCTGATCACGCCCTGGCCTCGGTCAGTTCCGCGTCGGCGCGAACAGCGTCGACCGGGGTGCGACCCGCGGCGGTCACCGCGCGCCGGGCGTAGGCGCGGACGTCGGCGTCGGGATCGGTGATCGCCGACTCGAGCGCGTCGAGGGCGGTGGCACTACCCGGCCAGGTGGACAGGGCCAGTACCGCCGCCTTGCGCACATCGAGGTGACGGTCGGTGAGCGCCTCGCTCAACGGCGCCACGCCCGCCTCCGGGGTCGAGCCCGCCAGCCCGCGCGCCGCACCGACACGCACCTGCCAGGCGGAATGTCGCAGTGCCGCGCTGAGTTCGGCGACATCTTCCTCCGTGGTACCCAGCGCGGCGAAGGCGGTGAGGGCGGCAGCGCGGACCAGCGGATCGAGATCGCCTGCCAGCACGCGGATCACCTCCACGCCGCCGCTCCCGATCGAAGCGAGTCCGTGTGCGACCGCGATGCGGACCTCACGGTTGACATCGCCCGCGATCGTGGACACCGCCCCGGCGTCGTCGAGCGAGACCAGTGCGCGCACCGCCTCGATCCTGACGCGATGATCGGTATCGCCCAGTGCCGCACGGTAATCCGAGGCAGACCCGGCCCGCAAAGCCCGCAGCAGATCGACGACGGTCGCGCGGACGAGGGGATCGGGGGAGCCGAGATACTCGCTCAGCGCACCGGCCCCCGCCAGCACCTCTACCAGTTCCCGCAGACTCTCGGTGGCCGCCCGGCGGACCGAGGCGGCCTCGTCGCCCAGTGCCCGGATCAGCTCATCGGCGAATCCGTCCGGGGTGTTCTCGGTGAGCACCGACAGTGCGGCCACCCGCACCACCGGATCGGGGTCGGTGAGGTAGCTCGAAAGATCCTCGACCGCAGGCGAATCCAGCGCGAGCAGAGTGACCAGTCGAGGCGAGGACGGCGACACCGGCGCCGCCTCGCTCCGGACCGGGGCTTCGCGCTGCGGCGCTCGCGTTCCCACCAGCTCGGGCTGGGCGATCACCTCGACGATCGGCTCGGCCGACGGCACATCATCGAGACCGGGCACCGGCACCAGATACGGCGCCACCGACCGCTTGACGAATTCCATCTCGCCGCCGACGGTCTTGCGCAGGTTCAAATGGAAGTTCCACGACTCGTCGTCGCGATCGGGCAGATCCGCGCGGTCGTGATAGAGGCCCCAGCGCGACTCGGTTCGTGTGAGCGAACTGCGCGAGGCCATCTCGGCGCAATCGCGAATGAACTGCACCTCCACGGCACGCATGAGTTCGTGGGGCGTCTGCGCGCCGATCCCGTCGACTTCGGCGCGCATCCGCTCGAAGGTCTCGACGGCGATCGACAGCTTGGCGGCCGTTTTCGGCGGCGCCACATAGTCGTTCACGAACCGGCGCAGCTTGTACTCGACCTGCGGCTGCGGCGGGCCTTCGGGCTGACGCAACGGCCGGTAGATCAGTTCGTGTGCTTCGGCGAGCTGATCCTCGGGCAGTTCGGCAGGGGTATCGAGTGCGGCCAGGGTGGAGGCCGCGTGCGCGCCGGCCAGATCGCCGTAGACGAACGCACCGATCATGTAGTTGTGTGGCACGCATGCCAGATCGCCCGCCGCGTACAGGCCCGGCACGGTGGTTCGCGCGTTCTCGTCCACCCACACGCCCGACGCGGAATGTCCACCGCACAAACCGATCTCGGAGATGTGCATCTCGATATCGTGGGTGCGGTAGTCGTGGCCCCGGTTGGCGTGGAAAGTCCCGCGAGTCGGCCGCTCGGTCGTGTGCAGAATCGATTCGAGGGTCGACAGCGTCTCGTCCGGCAGATGCGAGACCTTGAGATAGATGGGTCCGCGCGCGGATTCGATCTCCTGCTTCACCTCGGCCATCATCTGCCCCGACCAGTAGTCGGAGTCGACGAAGCGTTCACCCTCGGCGTTGACCTGGTACCCGCCGAACGGGTTGGCCACGTACGCGCAGGCGGGTCCGTTGTAGTCCTTGATGAGCGGGTTGATCTGGAAGCACTCGATACCCGAGAGCTCCGCACCGGCGTGGTAGGCCATCGAATAGCCGTCACCGGCGTTGGTGGGGTTCTCGTAGGTGCCGTAGAGATAGCCCGACGCGGGCAGACCGAGCCGACCGCAGGGGCCCGTCGCCAGAATCACCGCCTTCGCGGCCACCTCGACGAATTCGCCGGTGCGCGTGTTCAACGCGGCCGCGCCTACCGCGCGTCCCTCGGCGGTGAGCACCCGCACCGGCATCAGCCGGTTCTCGATGCGGATCTTCTCCCGCATCTTGCGTTGGCGCAGTACGCGATAGAGCGCCTTCTTCACGTCCTTGCCCTCGGGCATCGGCAGCACATACGACCCCGACCGATGCACTCGGCGCACCGCGTACTCGCCGTACTCGTCCTTCTCGAACTTCACCCCGTACCGCTCGAGACGCTGCACCATCGCGAAACCCCGTGTCGCCGTTTGATACACGGTGCGCTGGTCGACGATGCCGTCGTTGGCGCGGGTGATCTCGGCGACGTAGTCCTCCGGCTCGGCCTTGCCGGGGATGACAGCGTTGTTCACACCGTCCATGCCCATGGCGAGTGCACCGGAATGGCGCACATGCGCCTTCTCGAGCAGCAGCACGTTCGCGCCGGACTCGGCGGCGGTGAGCGCGGCCATGGTGCCCGCGGTGCCGCCGCCGATGACGAGCACGTCGCAGTCGAGGCGAACGCGGTCGGACAGTTCGGGAATGTTCACAGAGTCTCCAGGATTCGGGCCCGCAGGGCGCTCCGGTCCACCGGTTCGCGCGGGTCGGGTACCTCGACGACCGCGCGCAGCGAACCCGCGCCGAGCACGGCGATCCGGTCGCCGAGCAGCAGGGCTTCGTCGAGGTCGTGGGTGACGAAAACGATCGTGGTCGGGTGCGCGCGCCAGGTGTCGACCAGCAGGCGCTGCATCTCCGCACGGGTCTGGCTGTCGAGCGCGCCGAACGGCTCGTCCATGAGCACCGCGCGCGGCGAGCCCGCCAGGCTACGGGCGAGCTGAACCCGTTGGCGCATCCCGCCGGACAGATCGCGCGGCAGATAGTCGGCGTAGCCGCTGAGCCCGACCTCGTCGAGCCAGCGCTGCGACCGTGCCGCGCGGTCGCTGCGTGACACGCCCCGAAGACGTAGCGCCAGGTCGATATTCGCGCGCGCGGTGCGCCACGGCAGCAGCGCGTCGTCCTGGAACACCAGTGCGCGATCTGCCGAGGGGCCGGCGACCGCGTCCTCGTCGGCACGGATCACCCCGGCGGTGGGTTTACGCAGCCCGGCGATCGCACGCAACAACGTCGACTTGCCACAGCCGGATTTGCCGACCAGGACCAGGATCTCACCCGCCGGGACCGTCAGATCGACGTCGCGCACCACGGTTTTGGGTCCGTAGCTGATGCGGACGGCCTCGAGGCTCAAACGCATGCCGACGGAGACGGTCGGCGTGGCGGTGGTCGTGGTCATCGGGAAAGCTCCAAGGAAACCCGCGGATCTATCTGTGGGGAGGAATGGGAGTGCCTTTCAAGCGTCCTTTTGGTTCTCGACATAGCGTTTCACTGCCTCCAGGGTTGCGCCGCCGACAGAGGCGACAAAGTACGAATTGGTCCAAAGGGTGGGCAGGCGGGACTCGGCCGAAGAGCGGGCCAGGTCGGTGAGCATGAGGGCGGGGAACTCGGCGCGCAGCACTCGGGAGGATCGGCCCTTGATCTGCTTGACCAGCCGGTGAATCCCGAACTGCGGATCGCACGAGACGAGCAGATGCACATGGTCGGGCATGGTTTCCAGCTCGATGATGGGGCGTCTCGTTCGGTGCAGACTTCTACAGCTGTATAACTTTTGGTGTGGATGAAGTCGTGCGCTATACCTACCGTCTGCGTCCCGGCGCGCGCGCTCGAATCCGAATGGCATCGCTGCCGATTCCTGTGGAACGAAGCCGTCCATCAGCGGCGCGAGGGCGGTAAACCCAACTTCTCGCGCCTGTCGAAGATGCTCACCGAAGCGCGTGCCCGCACCGCATGGTTGCGTGAGGGATCGCAGGTCGCCCAACAGCAGACGCTGCGCACCTACTCTCAAGCGCTGGACCAGTCGTTCAAGGTGAAGGGGCGCGGCCAGCCGGTCGTCAAGTCCCGCAAGAACTCTCTGCCGTCGCTGGAGTACACGACGCGCGGGTTCGGTATCAGCGGTGGTCGTCTGACCCTGCCGAAAGGCGTCAGCATTCCCGTGGTGTGGTCGCGGGAACTGCCCTGCGCACCAACCTCGGTCCGCGTCTACCGAGACAGCCTCGGCCACTGGTACGCCTCGTTCGTCGTACGCCGATCGGTCGACGCGCTTCCTGTCGCGACCGGCAGTATCGGGATCGACTGGGGTATAACTACGACCGCGACCACAACCGACCCCGACCATGATCTGCCGTATCTCGGGCATCGGAAGCGGTGCGCTGCTGAACTCGCGCGTGCTCAGCGGAAGATGGCCCGCCGTCGACGGCCGAAGGGGCAGGCACAGAGCAACGGCTACCGGCAGGCTCGGCGTGAAGCCGCCCGCTTGCACAAGAAAGCGGCCAGGCAGAACACCCACACCGCGCGGGTATGGGCTCGCCGCGTCGTCGCCGACCATCACACCATCGCGGTTGAGGATTTCAAGCCGAAGTTCCTCGCCCGCTCCACGATGGCGCGGAAAGCGGCGGACGCTGCGATCGGTGCCGCGAAACGAGAGTTGATCGAACGTGCTACGCGGGCGGGGCGAAGGGTGGTGCTGGTTCCGCCCGCTTACACAACCATGACCTGCGCGAGCTGTGGAGCGAGAGCCAAGCAGCGGCTTGCGTTGGATGTACGGATCTTCTGTTGCGGGGACTGTGGGCACACCGCAGACCGCGACCGGAACGCCGCCGCTGTAATCCTGGCGGCCACGGTGGAACTCGACCGTGGCAGTGCTGAAGACATCAGACATTGTTGGCCTCCCTTCGGGGCGGTTGATGGTGCGGTCCGAGCTGGAAATCCCCCGGATTTATCCGTGGGGAAGGGTTAAGAGGCAACCTCTCGCGGCAGCCAGCGGGTCACCCGACGGCCTGCCAGTTCGACGATTCCGGAGGTGAGGAAACCGAGGACACCGATGGTGATCATCCCGACGAACACGGCCGGGTAGTCGACGATGGTGTAGGACTGCCAGGTGCGGTAGCCGATGCCGAGCCGCCCGGAGATCATCTCCGCCGAGATCAGGCAGATCCAGGCCACGCCCATTCCCACCGACAACCCGCTGAACACCCCGGGCAGGATGCCGGGCACGACGACCCTGGTCAGCACCTCGCGCCGCGACGCGCCCAGCGTGCGGATCGCGTCCTCCCAGATGGTCGGCAGCGCCCGTGTCGCATGCCTGGTGCTCACCAGCACCGGGAACAGCGACGCGGTGAACGTGATGAACACGATGCCGGACTCGTCGCTGGGGAACAGTAGGATCGCCACCGGCACCAGCGCGATCGCCGGAATCGGCCGGATCAGCTCGGCCAGCGACCCGAACACATCGGCGAGCAGCCGTGACCGGCCGAGCCCGATGCCCGCCAGTACTCCGACGACCGCGGCCAGCCCGAATCCGGTGACGATCCGGATCAGCGACTGCGCCACATCGAGGTAGTACTGGCCGGTTCCGAGATGCTCGCCGAACTCGGCGACGATCTCGGTCACCGTCGGCAGGGTGTCGAACCGCAGCCCCGCACGCACATTGCCCACGGTGAGCAGTTGCCACAGGCCGATGGCGGCGGCCACCGAGGCCACCCGGATCGCCCGCGACACCCACACCGATCGGGTGGGTGCGCTCTCGGCATCGAGAGCCGTGGGATCTGCGCTGTCGGGGTCGATCCCGATCGGGGTGGACAGCCCGGAAACTGTGCTCATCCGCGGACTTCCGTCACGGCTTGCTCATAGGAGACCGGCGCGGCGGCGGGGTGGGTGCCGCGGTAGCGGTCGGCCGCTGCCTGCGTGGTGAACGGCAGGTATCGCGCGCCCTCGCGCAGCCAGATGGCCTTGTCGGCGAACCAGCGAGTCCCCAGTTCGACATCGGGGACATACACCGCGCGAATCGTCTTGCCTTGCGCCTTCGCTGCCTGCACCGCCCGCAGCAAGCAGCCGGGGTTCGCGGCGGGTTGGGGCTTGTCGGCGCCGTCGACCCAGACCTCACCGGCCAGCGCCGGATCACTCACCGCCACCGCGCAGATCGGATCGGTACCGGTCACCTTGCTCGGGTTGACCCCCGACGCCAGCTCCGCGTCGTAGTTCCCACGGCCGGTCTCGGCGAAGGCTTGCCGCAGTGGGCCGTCCTCGACGAAGGCGTCGATGTCGAGCTCGGCGAAATCGCCGATCGACTTCAGGTAGTTCACGTCGTCCTTGAACGCCGCGATCAGGTTCGCCTTGAGCGTGGTGTCGAAACTGGTGCCGCCGGGACCGTTGTAGAGATACACGACCTCCTGCGGCAGGCCGGAGCCCTTGGCGACGAGATCGGCTGCCTCGAAAGGCTTCTCGTTGAGGAACGCGGTCGCGTCCAGCTGCGCCGCGAGGAACGCCTGCAACACCTCCGGATGATCGGCCGCGTACGTCCGGCGCGCCACTACGCCGTGGAAGGTCGGCACATTCAGCTCGGCGCCGTCGTAGAGCAGTTTCGCCTTGTTCTGCTGCACCAGCAGACCCGGCCACGCCACGAACTGCGACAGGGCGCTCACCTGGTGTGATTCCAGCGCGGTCGCCCCGACCTGGGGCTGCTGGTTGAGTACTTCCACGCCCCTGGCCGGGTCGATCCCGGCCCGGCTCAGCGCCTGCACCAAGGTGCCGTGGCCCGCCGAACCCACACTGGCCGAGATCTTCTGCCCGGCCAGATCGGTCAGCGAACGAGCGGGTGAGTCGTTGGGCACCACCACCATGTTCAGCGCGCCCTTGGGGTTGTAGCCGGTGATCGACACCAGCTCGGTCCGTGCGCGTTCGTTGGCCTGCGTACGAGAGCCGTTGATCAGCAACGGGTAGTCGCCCATCGAGCCGATATCGATCTTCTCCGCCACCATCTGGGCGGTGATCGGTGCTCCGGTGTCGTAGTCCTGCCACTCCACCTGGTACTTCGCGCCACCACCATCGGTGATCTTCTGTAGCCGCTGCTCCAGGTAACCCTGCGCTTTCAGCAGCGTGCCCGCGGTGACGGTGTTGATGGTCTTGGACTGGTAGCCGATGACGACCTTGACGGTGCCCGCCGGTGCGGCGTCGGAACTTTCGAGCGAGCAGCCGGCCGCGGTGAGCGCGAGAGCCAGAGCGACAGGGGCGAATCGAGTGATCTTCATGCGTGGGATTCCCGGTTTCAGCGGAGCAGATAGGGCATGTTGACGGTGACGGCGCCGGTGGGGCAGCGGGCCGCGCACGGCCCGCAATACCAGCACTCGTCGACGTGCATGTAGGCCTTGCCCGAATCATCGTGGATGGCAAGGGAATCGAGCGGACACATGTCCACGCAGAGGGTGCAGCCGGTGATGCACAGTGATTCGTCGATCGTCACCGGGACGTCGGCGCGCTGGGGGACCAGTGCCATTACAGGACCTTCCATTCGGGGGTGCTGCGGGTGAGGCTGCCGCGCATCGTGATGCGGTCACCGCGCATGCGGATGTATTCGAGGTCGACGGGGCGGCCGTCATCGAGGTGGGTGAGGCGTTCGAGCATCAGCAAGGGCGCACCGGCCGGGGTATCCAGGGTGGTCGCGGTGTGCGGGTCGGCCGCGACGGCTTCCAGCGCGAGCTCGGCGGCGCCCAGCGACCGGCCGGTGACCTGTTCGAGGAGCACGAACACGTCGGTGGTCTCCAGATCGTGGGCGAGCACTTCAGCGCCGACATCGGGCGCGAGATAGGTGAGGTCGAGGCTCAGGGGCAGATCGGCGAGAAACCGCAGGCGTTCGATGTAGACGACCTTGTCGCCCGGCGCCAGCTCGAGCCGGCGCGCGACGGCCGGGGGAGCGGTGATGGTGGTAGCGGCCCTGACCTCGTTGCGGACGGTGCCGTGCCCTTTGAGCGTCTCCTGCAGTCCGAGCAGGGCATCGAGGCCGTGGTCGAACTTGCGGGCGGCGACCCGGGTGCCGAGCTTCGGGGCGCGATCGATGAGTCCCTCGTCGCGTAGCAGCGCCAGCGCTTCGCGCACGGTATTGCGGGAGGTGCCGTGCTCGGCGGCGAGCTCCTGCTCGCCGGGCACCGTGCCCGCCACCGCGCCCGCCAGGATCTGGTGGCGCAGGATATCGGCGACCCGGCGCGCCCGATCGGCGCGCTGACCGCGGATCGGGGTGGGCTCCGTAGTCCCTGTTTTCTCGCTGACCTGCATGAACAGCGACGATAGCGGCGATTACGCGGCACTCCGCGCGCCGCGATCGCGGGGAGAATTCAGCGGATGTTTCTACGCCGGGTGGCGGCTCACACGACCTGCGGGTATCCGCGGACAAACCGCTATTGCGCCACCTCGGACCGTACGGCCGACATTGCGATCACGTCGATCGCAATGTCGGCGCGCGGTCACGGCTGGCCGGGATTGAGCACGATGAACAGACCCTTGGCCTCGGCGCACAACCGTTCGCCGTCGTGCAGCGTCGCCCGCAGGTACACCTTGCGGCCCTCGACGCGTTCGGTCCACGCGCGCACCGTCAGCTCGCGATTGAGGGGCGTGATCGAGCGGTAGTCCAGGGTCAGTGAGGCCGTGCGGGTCACCGACCTGGTGGACAGCGCGGCGGTCATGCCGATGATGTCGTCGAAGGCGAGTGCGATGTGCCCACCGTGTGCGGCGTTGTTGCCACCCAGGTGGAAGGTGCGGAAGGTGACCTTCGCGGTGACGCCGTCGCGGTCACCGCTGACCACCGTGTACGGCGGCAGCGTGATGTTGCCCCGCGCCGGCAGGTCGGTGCGGGTCCAGCTGGGCGAGGACCACTCGTCCACCACGGCCTCGTCGAGGCGGGCGTTGAGCTGTTCGAGAGTGGCGATGGCCTCTTTGGCGAGCTCGTCGGAGGGGTTGACCAGCCGCGCCCGGTCCATCAGCGCGCGGACCTGATCGATCAGCTCGCCGTAGTGCGGTCCTCCCACCGTGTTGTCGGTGCCGCGGTCCTTGCGTGCCTGGATCAGCTCGGCAACCGGCCGGAATCCGCCTTCGTGATGCTTCTCGTCCGGGAGCGAGCTGCCGACCTGTGTATCGTCCATATGCAACACGTTATCGCTGCCGAGCTGGATGTTCGCGCCGGGGATCGGTGTCGGGTCAACTAGGCTGGGTCCCGATCACCGAGTAGGTCCTACGTACCGGAGCGTCGGCGCACCAACCGGTGGTGCCCCTCCGGGTGAGCGGCGAAAGGCTGAACGCATGGGTATCGCGGCGGTTGTGTTCGATATGGACGGCGTGCTGATCGATTCCGAGCCGATCTGGGAACAGGTCAGGCACGAGTACGTGGTCCTCAAAGGTGGCCGGTGGCAACCGGATTCGCAGAAGAAGATGATGGGGATGAACACCGTCGAGTGGTCGTCGTACCTGGCCGACGAGCTGGGTGTGGCCGAACCGGCCGACGAGGTGGCTGCCGCCGTCATCGACCTGATGGCCGACAAGTACGCCCACCACGTCCCGCTGCTGCCCGGCGCGGTCGACGCGGTGCGGCGGTGCGCGGGTTCCTGGAAACTCGGCCTGGCCAGCTCGTCACCGGCCACCTTGATCGATCTGGTGCTCGCGAAGTCCGGATTGCTCGACTATTTCACCGTGGTGCTGTCCACCGAGGAGGTCGGGCGCGGCAAGCCCGCACCCGACGTCTACCTCACCGTCGCACAGCGACTCGGCGTGGAGCCGAACGACTGTACGGCCGTGGAGGATTCGACCAATGGTCTGCGCTCCGCCCACAATGCCGGGATGCGCCTGATCGCGGCGCCGCGCCCGGAGTTCCCGCCACTGCCCGACGCCCTCGCCCTGGCCGACACCGTCATCGGCGATCTCGACCAGCTCACCCCCGGCGTCGTGACCGGCGACGCCTGACTCAGAAGCTGCCGGTGACGCCGTCGATCCGCTCGCGCAGCAGGTCGGCGTGGCCGTTGTGGCGGGCGTATTCCTCGATCATGTGCAGGTACACCCAGCGCAACGTGTACTCGTCGCTGCGCCACGGCACGTGGAACACGTGGTCGAGGGAGAGCTCGGCGACGGCGGCGTCACAGGCGGCGACCTCGGCGTGGAAGGCCGCGAACACCGCCTCGGCGGGTAGCGAGGCGAGGTCGTCGAAATCGGCGTCGGGCTCGGCCTCGGAGCTGTAGACCGGTTCGACCTCCTCGCCCGCGGCGGAGGTCCGGAACCAGCCTCGCTCCACCTCGGTGAGATGCCGGACGAGGCCGAGCAGCGACAGCGAGGACGGCTCCACCGAGCGCGCGGCGAGCTGTTCGCCGTCGAGTCCACCACACTTGCCGAGCAGGGTCTGGCGATGAAAGTCCAACCAGGACTGCAACATCGGCCGCTCGTCCGCGCCGACCAGGGTTCTGGTCGGCTCGAGTTCGGGAGCTGTCCACGTCATCGGTGCGAGGCTACCCGCCGTCATGGTGTGGCGCAGCTCGATTGTCAGCGGCTGGTGAATCGCGCCGCCGACTCGCCATCGAGACGGCCCGGGGGGAGTTTTCGCCCGCACAGCACGAGCAGCAGATCCTGCGCACGTCCGGACAGCACCTCGCCTTCGCCGTAGCTGAAGTCGAGATCGTCTGCGCGCAAGGCGATTCCCGCGAGATCGACGCCGAAATACTTGGCCGAGCGTGGGTTCAGCGCTTCCAGCACCATGCGCATACGGTCGAGGGGAACCGGATCGGTGTGGCCGAGCGCGACGGTGATGTCGAGGCCGTGGATCACATCGTGGCTCAGCGCGCCCGCGAAGCCGCCGCCCGGTGGCTTCCACGGGTGCTCGGTGTTGTCGCCGATGGCGGCGACCAATTCGGCGGTGCTCAGCCGTGCGGCGTCCTCGCAGGCCGCGCGGTCGGCCAGGCGATCGAAGTTGCCGCGCGCGGTGATCATGCCGAGGACGAAACGCGGTAGCGAGGTCCGGTACGGCATGCTCAGGTGCGCGGCGACCTCACGCACCCGCCAGCCGGCGCACAGTGTCGGCGCGTCCCAGGCGGACTCGTCCAAGCCCGCCAAGAACTCCGCCGTCTCGGCACGCTGCCGTGCGGTCTCGGCCCTGACTTCGTTTTCGCGCACTGGTGGAGCCTCTCTGTCGACAGAAAACCTGCTGTCGATGTAGACGCTGTACGCGTCACCGATTCATCGGTCCGGCTGTTCACGATGTTCGCCGATCCGGCACACTGGCCCGATGGGTGCCCAGCGCGACGACCAGCCCGAAGTCGTAGTCCACGTCGGTGACGGCTCGGCGCAGCCACACCCCGTCGACCCTGCCCGACCCGGCGCCTCCGCCACCGATCCGGCGCCCGAGCACCCCTTCCTCCTCCTCACCCGCACCCCGACCGACTCCATCCAGGCGCGCTACCTCGACGACGGCACCTACGAACTCGAGCACACCACCGGCGCCGAACACCGCCAGCTGTTCACCACCGACGCCCTGCTGGTCCGCGACATCGTCTGGTCCTGGATCCAACGCGACACCTGGTGGTCCGACACCGTCGCCTGGACCACCGTCGACCCCGCCATCGCCGAACTCCACGCCCTGCACTCCGAACTGTCCGGGATGCTCGACGGCATGTCTGTGCTGGACACCGTCACCGACGAACTGGACCGAGCTCTCTCCCGAGCCGACGAACTCCTCGACAACTTCGACGCCGATTTCGAAGCCTCGGATGACGCACCCTGACCTCCTCGCGGCGCGAAACCTCATCGCCTCGCTGGGACTGGACATGTCGGCCACGGTTCCCGAGACGCAGAACGCGGAATACGGAGCATCCGTGGCCGAGGCCGGTTGTGGCTCGGTGAGATTCCGGGTGGGCAAGCGGACTCCGGCGAAGCCGGGTCTGTTCGTAACCGTGTGGCAGCGTGCCCAGGACGGCTCGACCGAGCCGTTCGCCGTGGAGGACGGTGTGGACCTGCTGGTGATCACCGTTCGCGAGGAATCGCGTGCCGGGCAGTTCGTCTTCCCGCGAAGCGCCCTCGTCGAACACGGAATCGTTTCCGTAGCCGGTCGTGGCGGCAAACGCGGGTTCCGCCTGTACCCGCCGTGGTCCGCGACCCGGAACAAGCAAGTGCAGAAGTCTCAGCGGTGGCAGTCCGCCTACTTTCTCGATCTCGAAAACATCGACCGGCAGCGCGCTCGCCACCTCTACGAACCGATCCTTCCCCCCTTTGTCCCATCACACAACGGCGATGCCCGCTGACGTGAATTACAGTGGCGCCGTGGGGTTCACCGACTACGGACCGGGCGACGTCGTGTATTTCCCGGCGGGCCCGTTCAGCGGCATCTGCGGGGTTGTCCGGGAGGTCGACGCACGACGCGCGGAGCTGAGGATCGAGTTCGGGGAGGGAACCGTCCATCGTGAGGGAAATGTCCTGCGCGAGCGCCGACACAAACTGACCGTCGGATTCGACGAGGTCGAGCTGGTCTAGCTCCCTCCGACGCCGTTTTGCGCGGTGGCTCGCGGCGCGTGAAGTGTTGGCCGGGTGGGCTCCGGTGTTCAGCGGGCGCGGGCGCTCCAGCGGCCGTCGTAGCGGACTTCGATCGGGTGGGCGAAGGCGGTGGAGACGTGGTCGGTGGTGATGACGTCGGTGGCGGGGCCCGCGGCGACGGTGTGGCCGTTGGCGATGAGGAGGGCGTGGGTGGTGGTGCTCGGGAGTTCCTCGAGGTGATGGGTGACCAGGATCGAAGCGACCTCGGGGTGGGTGCGATCGAGGGTGTCGATGGTGGTGAGGAGTTGCTCACGGGCGGCCAGGTCGAGGCCGGTGGACGGTTCGTCCAGGAGCAGGACATCGGGGTCGCTGATCAGGGCGCGGGCGATGAGGGTGCGGCCGCGTTCGCCCTGGGACAGGGTGGGCCAGATGTCGTCGGCCTTGCCGGACAGGCCGAGGGTGTCGATGATCGCGTCGGTACGGGCGAGGTCGTCGGAGGTCGGCGACCAGCGCATCGGGGTGTCGATGGTGCCGGTGACACCGGTGAGGACGACCTCGCGCACGGTGAGGGCATAGCGCAGCGGATGGCGCGGGTTGACGTGGCCGATCGAGCGTCGCAGCCGGGCCAGCTCCACCCGGCCGAACTGTTCGCCGAGCACCCGCACCGCGCCCGTGGTGGGGAAGGTGACCGCGCCGCAGAAGCCGAGCAGCGTGCTCTTGCCCGCACCGTTGGGGCCCAGCAGAGCCCAGTGCTCACCGGCCCGGACGGTCAGTGAGATGCCGTTGATGATCTTCTTGCCGTCGCGCCGGAAGGTCACGTCGTCGAGTTCGATCACGGGGGCGCCGATCATGTGAAGGCCTCCTTCAGGGCGGACAGGTGGGTGCGGCTGAATTCCGCTGCGGCAGTGGGAGTTCGGTCGGCGATCGCCTGGGCGAGTTGTTCGTGCGCGCAGTGGTCGGCCTCCTCGGAGCGGACCGGGCGCAACTCGAGCATGTCGATCATGGCCAGGCGCAGCCGCGGCAGGAAGCTGTCGAACAGCTGGGTGAGCACATCGTTGTGCGCGGCCACGATGACCGCGCGATGAAAGGCCATATCGGCATCGACGTGCGCGGCGACGGTCTGGCCCTCGGCCCGACGACCGGCCAGTGCGCGCCGGATGGCCCGCAGATCGGCAGGCGTGCGCCGCTGTGCCGCGAGCGCGGCGGCCTCGGCCTCGATCGCGATGCGCGCCTCGATCACCGCGGCGATGGTGGCGCCACGCAGCACGACATCCCAGTCCTCGGACACGTCGAGCGCGGTGACGAAGACCCCGGCGCCCTGCCTGCTGTCGAGCACGCCTTTGCCCGCGAGCTCTCTGATCGCCTCGCGCAGCGTCGATCGGCCCACACCCAGCTGGGTGGCGAGCAGCGTCTCACCCGGTAGCCGATGACCCAGTGGCCACTCGCCCGCACGGATCCGAGTGAGCAGTAGTTCGGCCGCTTGCGCGGCCAGCGGCTGACGTCTTACCTGCGATACCACCGGCATACCTCTCTACTTGTCTGAGGAGTTGTGGTAGAAGTGTACCCATCATGACCTACACCGCGCTTCTTCTCGGCCGCCACGGCGGGGCCTGACCGACCGGCCGCCCCGCCGTGGGGCTCCGTCATGGCCGGTCGCCGTCGTCTCGTGGCCCGATGTGGGCCGGGAAGCAGAGCAAGTCATGACCGAATTCCCCACCCTGACCACCCCCTCGGGCGCTGTCGCCGACGGCGCGCCCGCGTGGAATCGGCAGCGCCACTCGGCAATGCCCTCGTCTCGATACCGTGATGTCCATCGGCGCGTGGATGTTCCTGTCGGACACCGCGACTGGCCGAACGCGCGGCTGACCGCCGCGCCGCTGTGGGTCCCCGTCGACCTGCGTGACGGCAATCAGGCGCTGGCCGAACCGATGGACCCGGCGCGCAAACGCCGGTTCTTCGAGCTCCTGATCGCCATGGGCTACAAGGAGATCGAGGTCGGCTACCCGTCCGCCTCACAGACCGACTTCGATTTCGTGCGCCTGCTGGCCGACACCTCGATCGCCCCGCCGGACGTAACCGTCGTCGTGTTCACCCCGGCGCGACGCGACCTGATCGAACGGACCGTCGAGTCGGTGCGCGGTATCACCAACGAGGTGGTGATCCACCTGTACACCGCCACCGCGCCGGTCTGGCGGGAGGTGGTCCTCGGCAAGGATCGTGCGCAACTGCGCGAGTTGATCGTCGCCGGTGCCCGCGATGTGCTGGAACTGGCGGGCGAGCTGCCCCACGCGCGCTTCCAGTTCTCGCCGGAGGTGTTCAACCTGACCGAACCGGATTTCGCCCTCGAGATCTGCGACGCGGTCACCGAACTGTGGCAGGCGAGCGCGCAGCGTCCGGTGACGCTGAATCTGCCTGCGACAGTGGAGGTCGCGACCCCGAACATCTACGCCGACCAGATCGAATACATGCACCGCAACCTGGCTCGCCGCGACGGCGTGATCCTGTCGGTGCACCCGCACAACGATCGGGGGACCGGTATCGCCTGCGCCGAGCTGGCCGTGCTCGCGGGCGCGCAACGCGTGGAAGGCTGTGTCTTCGGCAACGGTGAACGCACCGGCAACGTCGACATCGCCACGCTGGCCCTGAATCTGCACGCCCAGGGTGTCGACCCGATGGTCGACTTCTCCGACATCGACGAGATCCGGCGCACCGTCGAACACTGCACCCGCCTGCCCGTGCACGAGAGGCATCCGTACGTCGGCGATCTCGTCCACACCGCCTTCTCCGGCACCCATCAGGACGCGATCCGCAAGGGCATGGCCGAACATCGCGAGCGGGCAGCGGCCGAGGGCATCGCCGAGCGCGAATCACCGTGGCGGGTACCGTATCTGCCGATCGACCCCGCCGACCTCGGCCGCTCCTACGACGCCGTGATCCGGGTCAACTCCCAGTCGGGCAAGGGCGGTATCGCCTACCTGCTGCACACCGAATACGGCCTGGACCTGCCACGTCGTCTGCAGATCGATCTCGCGAAGCGGGTGCAGGAACACACCGACGACACCGGCGCGGAGATCACCGCCAAGGATCTGTTCACGCTGTTCGAGCAGACCTACACCGTCTCCGATCGGCGAATCACACTGGTGGGGTGGCAGATCGCCGACGGCGCCACCGGGATCGTCCTCGACGCACACGGCACCGAACGGCATTCGGTGCACCGCGAGGTGGGCCCGATCGAGGCACTGACCGCCGCACTCGACGAGGCGGGCTGTCGCATCGAGATCCTCGGCCTGACCCAGCATTCGGTGGACGAGGGCGCCGCAGGCACCGCCGTGAGCTACGTCGAGTACCGGGTGGCAGACCGCACCGGATGGGCATTCGGCCGCGACAACTCGGTTGTCGCGGCCTCGCTGGAAGCGGTGATGAACGCCGTCAACGCGGCGGGATAGGTCGATCGGGGCGGTCGCCAGGTCGGCCGCCCCCGCAGTACCGGGCGAGTCAGTCCGCGTCGCCCTCGCACCAGTCGTCGAACGCGTCGAACTCCGGCTCGTACTGGGGTGGGATCGAATCCTCGATGGCATTCTCGATCGGATCCCACCTCGCGTTGCACCATTCGGGGGCGGGTGGCCACGACTCGATGTACTCGACCAACGGCGACGAGGGCGGCTCGGCGTCCTCGGCCGCCGCGACACCTGCGGTGACCAGGGTCAACGCCGCGGCGGCACCCGCGGTGGCGACGATCCGGCAAACGCTGTTCATGGCATCCTCCTGTCCGCGCCGACATGCGATGTCCCGCAATCCTAGCTCCGCGACGCGGGCCCGATCAGGCCCGCGCGCACGTCGGTGGGCCGTTGCTGTCAGCACCAGCCGGTCACGTACATGAGTCCGAGGCTGGTGGTGCCGAGGATCAGGCCGAGGGTGCCACCGAGGATCAGGGGGCGGATGCCCGCGGTGCGCAGGCGGGCGATGCTCAGCGAGGTGCCGATGGCGGCGAGGACGGCGGCGATCAGCCAACCGCTGAGTGTGGCGAGCGGTGCGGTGAGCTCGGTGGGAACGATGCCGAGGCCCGCGATGACGGAGGCGGCCAGGAACAAGATCACGAACAGGGGGACGGCCCGGCGCAGGGAGGCATGGGGGAGATCGGTGTCCTCGGCGATGTGGCGGCGGCCGACGTACAGGCCGACGCAGAGCGGGATGATGGCGAGGCTGCGAACCATCTTCACGATCACGGCGAACTGTGCCGCGCCCGCGCCGAAGATGACGCCGGCGGCCAAGACGGACGACGTGTCGTTGATCGCGGTGCCCGCCCAGAGCCCGAACGCCTCCTGCGACAGGCCGAGCGCGCGGCCCAGCGGCGGATACACCAGCACGGCCGTGACATTGAAGATGAAGATGGTGCACAGGGCGTAGGCGACCCGTTGTTTGTCGGGCCGCAGGACCGCGGTGGCGGCGGCGATCGCGGACGCGCCACAGATCGTGGTGCCCACGGCGATGAGGGTCGCCGACTCCTTGTCCACCGCGAGCATCCGTCCCACGAAGAACGCCGCCACACCGCCGACGAGCAGCGTCCCGATCAGCACCACCGCCGTCTCGCGCCCAACGCTCATCACCGACCCGAGCGGCAGGCCGAGCCCCAGCAGAACGATCGCCAGCCCGAGCAAGCGCTGCCGGGCGACGTCGAGCCCCGGGCCGAACGTCTCGCCCGTCACATCCTTGCGCCGCAGCACGATCCCGGCGACGGCGCCCGCACCGAGCGCGAGCACCGGCGTGCCGATCATCGGCAGCGCCTTGCCGAACGGCGTGGCCACGGTGGCCAGGAGCGCGGCGAGGATCAGGCCGGGAGCGAGAGCGGGTACGCGGTTCACTCCTTCACCCTCGCGGTACGCAGGAGCCCGAGGTAGAGAGCGAATTCGCAGGTGGTCATAATTTCGGCTTATGGCCCTGCCGGCGGGGTGTGTGGTTTGCTGGAGACGTGCGGAAACGAACCCGGCTGACGATCGCCACCGGTGTCGGATTGATGCTGTGGGGCGAATGGGCGAATCGACGGGCCTCCCGTCGGGGCGTCGGAGCCCCACGCTCCGGGTCGGAGGCCGTCGTGGTCCTCGGGTATCGCAACACCGGTTCGCGCGCCAACGGCATGAACCGCTGGCGAGTGCGCGCCGGTCTACGATCCATCGATCCGCACGCGTCCGAGACTCGCCTCGTGCTGTGTGGAGGTGCCTGCGCGGGACCGGAGACCGAAGCGGCGCTGATGGGCCGCTACGCCGTGGAAACCCGCGGTTACGAGGGCGAACTCGTTCTGGAGGAGTCGAGCCGGTCCACCTGGGAGAACATCGCCTTCGCGATCCCGTACCTGAAGGACGTCGACCGGATCAAGATCGTCTCGCTGCCGACGCATGCCGAGACCGCCCGTGCCTATCTCGCCGAACAGAGCCCGGAACTGGCCGTTCGCCTGGTCCCCGGCCGGGAATATCGGTTCGGCGAATGGATGCCACTGAAACCGGTGTTCGCCCTCTACGGGGTGGCCAAGAAGCTGCGAGGCCGATTCGGTCCCGATCACGGCGGCTACGGTGCCTGATGTGGTGTCGCGCCGCCCGTCACCCATAATCGGGCCATGACCCTGCCACCCGGAACCCCCGACCTGGAGGTCCTCGATCTCCTGGTGTCGGTGGCGGAGCTGGGCAGTCTCGGCGCCGCCGCCCGCAGGCACGGGATCAGCCAGCCGGCCGCGAGTATGCGGATCAGCGCACTGGAACGCCGCCTGCACGTGAAGCTGCTCGACCGCGCGCCGACCGGCTCCGAACTCACCGACGCCGGTCGCGCCGTCGTCGCCCACGCGCGTACGGTCCTGGCCGCCGTCGCAGACCTCGTCGACGACGTCGCCCGCCTGCGCGCCGCGCAAGCTCCGCGCCTGCGCATCGCCGCCTCCAAAACCATTGCCGACCACCGCATTCCGCACTGGCTGGCCGCACTGCGCGCCGATCACCCCGAGGTCGTGATCTCCCTCGAGGTCGAGAACTCGACCCAGGTCGCGGGCCTCGTGCGGGACGGCACCGCCGATCTGGGCTTCGTGGAAGGCCCGCACCCACCGGCCGGACTCGGCAGCCGCGTGCTGGGCGCCGACGACCTCGTCGTAGTCGTGGCGCCGAATCATCCATGGGCACAACGGAAGACCCCGGTCACGCTGACGGAGCTGGCAGGCACCGCCCTGCTGTGGCGCGAACCGGGTTCGGGTACCCGCGATACCGTGTGGGACCTGCTCGCCACCGCGGCCCCACCCATGGGCCCGGCGGCCGAACTCGGGTCTACCGCCGCGATCGTGGCCGCCGCCCGAACCGGGATGGCACCCGCTGTCCTGAGTCGATTGATCGCCGCACCCGACCTCGTCACCGGCACCCTGGTGGAAGTCCCCTCGGCCGAGGCCGCCCGGCTGACCCGCAAATTCCGGGCCATCTGGCGCCGCAACACCCCGCCGACCGGGCCGGGTGAACTGCTCGTGGAGCGCGCCGCGCTGCTCGAGAACGCGCGCGGTTGAGCGTCACCGGTCCTGTCCGAGCGCCTCGAGCACGGCAACGGCCTTCGCCGCGCCGCCGTATTCGCTGATGCTGACGGCCAACTGTTCGGCGGACGAGGCGAAGCTGCGCTCGCCGAGGATCTGTGCGGCGGTCTGTGCGATCACCTCGCTGCTCGCGTCGGGCATCAGCATCAGGCCCGCACCGAGGGTTCGGACCTGCTCTGCGTTGAAGAACTGATCGCGGCCCATCGGGGTGCACAGCAGCGGCACGCCACGACCGAGCGCGGCCATCGTCGTTCCGAGCCCGGCGTGGGTGATCACCAGTGATGCCGAAGGGAGGATGTCGGCGTGCGGCGCGTACCGCACGACCTGGGTATCCACCCCCGCACGCACGGTCACCGGGTCGATCGCCGCTCCGGTCGTGACAATGGCGCGCACCGGCATCCGCGCGACCGCATCGACACAGCGCTGCAACAGATCGGCCTGACCTTGCTCGCTTGTGCTCAGCGCCACCAGAACCAGTGGCTTCGTACCGTCACCGACATCGACCTCGTCGATCTCGCGCGACAACGCGGGCGCGTCGAGCACCGGTCCGACGCGGACCACGTTGGCTGCGTCCGCGACGTCGGGCTCGAACTCCTCGGGCACTGCGACGAGCGCCCGC
Organism: Nocardia sp. NPDC055002; assembly: GCF_053608825.1. Classification (NCBI taxonomy): domain Bacteria; kingdom Bacillati; phylum Actinomycetota; class Actinomycetes; order Mycobacteriales; family Nocardiaceae; genus Nocardia; species Nocardia sp. NPDC055002. Next base: position 905,524 of record NZ_JBSGWE010000001.1, on the reverse strand, counting down.
GCGCACGCGTCGTGGATCTCGGCGAGACTCTCGATCGCGGGCAGGCCCAGCTCCGCGCGTGCCGCGTTCGCGATCGCGATACCCGGCGTGAACATCTCGACCAGTGGTCCGCCCCGAAAGATGCTGTACGCCGTGTGGAACAGGGTCGCGGTCGGAGTGCCCGAGGCCAGCGCGACGTCGATAGCGGTGAAGAGCAGACAATCGACGATCACCACATCAGCGGGCTCGCGGTCCAGCTCCTGTGCGAGGTCCCGCGCGATCGCGGAACTGAAGCACAGCTCCTCGATCATGAGCTTCACTTCGGCCTCGAAGTCGTCCGGGGTGTCCATCGCGTCCCAGCCCTCGCTCTGGGTCAAGGTGACGAAGCGGGCGCCGACATCGGCGCATCGTCGAGTGACCGTCTCGTGTCCGAGTATTCGGACGTCGTGGCCGCGATCGACCAGCGCGCGTGCGATGCCGAGCGTCGGGACGAGGTTTCCCGCACCGTCCCAGGTGGTGATCAGGTAGCGAGCCATGACGTTCCTCCTCGAGGATTGCTTGACAGCTTGTAAAGTACGGTAAGGTTGACAGCGTGTCAAGTGGCGGACGGCCCCAAACCCGGACTCAGATCCTCGAGTCGGCGCGCGCGATGTTCGAGGAACACGGCTATCACGGCGCCGGCCTCGGAGCTGTCGCGAAAGAGGCAGGGGTCTCACGTCAGGCGATCTACCTGCATTTTCCGTCGAAGATCGAGCTGTTGACCGCCCTGCATCTGCACATCTACGCCACCGATGTCGTTCCGGTTCTCGAACGGCATCCGGTCACGGACACGATGACCGCGTGGGAGGCGCTCGACGCGACAATCGCCGCCGATGTCGAGGTCGCGTCCAGGGTGTGGCGGATTCACGAGGCGCTGGTGGTGGCTCGGCGCCAGCATCCCGAAGTCGAGGAGACATTGCGGGTACGCGAGGCGGATCGCTACGGCGAGCTGCTCGAACTCGGGCGGCGACTCGAGCGAGAGGACGCACTGCCGCCGCGGATCGACGTCGATGCGGTGGCCGACATGCTGTGGGGCCTGGTCAACACCGGGACCTACGGCAATCTGGTCAACGAACGAGGTTGGTCGCTCGACCGGTACAGGTGCTGGGTACGCGACACGATCCACCTCCATCTCGGCGCGAAGTGATCGCGCAGGGGGCGGTCCGGCCACCGCGGTAGTGGTGGGATTCGTAGTGATGTCGGAATCGTCGCAGGTCACGGCCCTCGCCATCGGTCAGGAACTGGCGTAACCATCCGGTAATTGCCCGAAACGTCCGTCGTAACGCGGCGTTCGCAGCATTTGCCGCATGACAGCCACTCCAACCTCCTCGGCGAGGCCACGGCCTCCCGATCCGGGTTCGGGCAGACGCAGCGCACCGGCCCGGCGCATCCGCGACATCCTGCGCGCACGTATCCGCAGCGGCGTCTACGGCACCCGCGCACTGCCCGCCGAAGCCCAGCTCGCCGCCGACTTCGCCACCAGCCGCAATATCGTGCGCGACGCGCTCACCCTGCTCCGCGACGAAGGCCTGATCGACCGCGTTCCCGGTGCGGGCACCTTCGTCGTCGCCGACAAGGCGGTGCAGGGCCTCGACCGCCTGCGTGGCCTCGCCGAAACCTTCGAGACCACCAGCGACCGGGTGGTGAACCAGGTCCTGCTCGCCGAGGTCGTGCCCGCCACACCGTTGGTCGCCGAACGGCTCGAGCTCCAGCCCGGCGACCCGGTCGTCGCCCTGGAACGGGTGCGCTACCTCGACGGGGCACCGCTCTCGCTCGACGCCAGCTACCTCACCGCCGACGTCGGCATCCCGCTCCTGGACAAAGACCTCACCGGCTGCGATGTGTTCGGCCTGCTCGAAGCCGAACTCGGCCTGCCACTGGGCTCAGCGGCGGTCGCGATCGAGGCGGTCGCCGCCGATCCCACCGTCGCCGGACTGTTGCAGGTCCGTGCGGGATCTCCGCTGCTGTTCCTGGAACGGCTCACCTACACCGACTCCGGTCGACCCGTCGATCTCGAATACATCCGCTATCGCGGCGACCGGTTCTCCCTGTCCGGGCGGCTCGACCGCGTCCCGGTGACCCCGCGGCGCACCCGCGACAACCATGAAAGGGGTTGATCCCCATGCAGATTCCACCGCTGACCGACCGGCGAGAACTGGTCTGCGACGTCCTGATCGTCGGTGGCGGCACCGCGGGCACCATGGCCGCGCTCACCGCCGCCCGCCACGGCGCCCGCGTGCTGCTGCTCGAGAAAGCCCACGTCCGGCACTCCGGCGCACTCGCCATGGGCATGGACGGCGTCAACAACGCCGTGGTCCCGGGCAAGGCGAGCCCGGAGGACTACGTCGCCGACATCACCGTCGCCAACGACGGCATCGTCAACCAGCGCACCGTCTACGAAACCGCCACCCGCGGTTTCGAGATGGTCCAGCGCCTCGAGGGCTACGGCGTCAAATTCGAGAAGGACGAGCACGGCGAATACGCGGTCCGCAAGGTGCACCGCTCCGGCTCCTACGTCCTGCCGATGCCCGAGGGGCGCGACGTGAAGAAGGTGCTCTACCGCACCCTGCGCGCCCGCGACGTCCGATCCAAGGTGACCATCAGCAACCGGGTGATGCCGGTGCGGGTGCTCACCGTCGACGGTCGGGCGGTCGGCGCGGTCGGATTCGACACGCGCACCGGCGAATTCGTCACCATCTCGGCAGGCGCGGTGATCCTGGCAGCGGGAGCGTGTGGCCGGCTCGGTCTGCCCGCGTCGGGCTACCTCTACGGCACCTACGAGAACCCCACCAACGCCGGTGACGGCTACGCCATGGCCTATCACGCCGGCGCGGAGCTCTCGGGTATCGAGTGTTTCCAGATCAACCCGCTGATCAAGGACTACAACGGTCCTGCTTGCGCGTACGTGGCGAATCCGTTCGGCGGCTATCAGGTCAACTCCGAAGGCAATCGCTTCGTCGACTGCGACTACTGGTCCGGTCAGATGATGGCCGAGGTCAAACGCGAACTCGACAGCGCCCGCGGCCCGATCTACCTGAAACTGAGCCACCTGCCCGATGCCACGATCCGCGAGATCGAAGGCATCCTGCACACCACCGAACGCCCCACCCGCGGCACCTTCCACGAAGGCCGCGGCACCGACTACCGCACCAGCGATATCGAGATGCACATCTCCGAGATCGGTTTGTGCAGTGGGCATTCCGCGTCGGGAGTCTGGGTCGACGAACACGCCGCCACCACCGTGCCCGGCCTCTACGCCGCGGGCGATATGGCGCTGGTGCCGCACAACTACATGATCGGCGCCTTCGTCTACGGCGACATCGCCGGTGAGCACGCGAGCCAATTCGCCCGTGGCGCGGCACATCCAGCGCTGCCCACCGATCAGATCGAGGCCGCTCACGAGCTCATCTACCGCCCGCTGCGCAACCCGGACGGCCCACCCCAAACCCAGGTCGAGTACAAACTGCGTCGCTTCGTCAACGACTACCTCCAGCCGCCCAAGGCGCAGTCGTATCTGACGCTGGGCGTCGAGGCGTTCGAACGGATGAACGCCGACATCGCCGCGATGGGCGGCCAGACGCCGCACGAACTGATGCGCTGCGCCGAGGTGACCTTCATTCGCGACTGCGCCGAAATGGCGGCCCGGGCCTCGCTGCGACGCACCGAAAGCCGTTGGGGGCTCTACCATCAGCGTGCCGACTGGCCCGGACGCAACGATGCCGAATGGTTCTGTCATTTGAACCTGTATCGCGGCGCCACCGGGGCGATGGAGTTCCGCACCAGGCCGGTCGCCCCCTACATCGTGCCGGTGCCGGGCTTCGTCCGTCCCGACGGCGTCGCCGATGTCTCCGCGCCCGAACTCGTCGGCGCTTGGGGTGCGCGATGAGCACACCGGTGCCGGGCCCGCGCAATGTCGGCGACTTCGACGTGCGGGGCGTCCGATGAGCGCCCGCCTGCTGGCCCTGCTCGAACTGGCCGACGAGTGCCCCGAGCTCGACGAACTCACCCCGTTCATCACCGACCCCGACCCGGAGGTGCGCCGTACGGCACTGTCGGTGCTCAGCGAGACCACCGACGCCTGGGCCGAGGCCGCTCCGATCTTCGCCACCGCACTGGCCGATGTCGATGTCGACGTGCGGCACGCCGCCATCGGCTTGCTCACCGAACTCCTCGAGGTCATCGTGCCCGGTCCGGAATTCGATGCGGCGCTGCGCCATTGCGTCACCGCAGCGGAGCCTGCGGTGCGCTCGGCCGCGATCGAGGCGCTGTGGCGGCACCGCAGGACCGAAGCGGCGGAGCTGGCGCGGTGGCTCGCCGATCCGAACGCGGCGGTTCGTCGCACCGTCGTGGGCGGGCTCACCTCTGTCGACGCTCTCGACGAACTGAGCCTCGGCGCCGCTGACGAAGACGAGGACGTGCGCATCGCAGTGGCGAAAGGGGTTGCGGCGATCGGTGATCCACGCGGCGCGGTGACCCTGCTCGTCCTCGCCGCCGACCCCCGGCCGCTTGTCCGCGCCGCCGCGCTGTCGAGTCTGGCCGGGACCGGCTGCGACGAACACGCTGCCGCGGCGGCCGCCGCATCGATGACCGACCCGGCCTGGCAGGTCCGGCAGGCGGCGGCCATCGCCCTGGCCGCCGCCGACCCCGAACTCGCCGCGGCACCGCTGCTGTCGGCGGTCTCCGATCCCAACCTCGACGTCCGCAAGGCGGCGGTGCGCGCACTGGCCGAGCGGATCGCCGAACGACGCGACATCACCACGGCGCTGCAGGCCGCGCTCGACGACCCGGACGCCGATGTCCGCGCCTTCGCCCGCATCGGCATCGCCAACTCTGGAAAGGAACTCTGATGGCCCAGGTCAATGCCCGTCTCGACGTCCCCGTCTCGGTCGACGAAGCGAAATGTATCGACGGCTGCACCCTCTGCGTGGACATGTGCCCACTCGATTCCCTTGCCATCCACCCAGATTCGGGCAAGGCCTACATGCACGTCGACGAATGCTGGTACTGCGGGCCGTGTGCCGCGCGGTGCCCGGTCGGCGCCGTCACCGTGAACATCCCGTTCCTGTTGCGTTGAGAGAGCCGACCATGAGCACCCGAATCCCCGCGCTGCTGCTCGGCGTCGCCGCGGTGGCCGCACTGGCCACCGGCTGCGGGAGCGCCGACGACGCCAAGACCGTCACCGTGAACATCGGTTACCAGTCCAAGACGATCAACACCGTCACCGCGGGCACACTGCTGCGTGATCGCGGCACTTTCGAGGCAGAACTCGCCGAACTCGGCAAGACGACAGGGCTCACCTACAAGGTGGAGTGGAAGGACTTCGCCGCGGGCCCACCGCTGACCGCGCAGATGTTGGCGGGCCAGGTCGACATCGGGTCGATGGGAGACGCGCCGATCCTGGTCAACGGCTCCAAGACACGCGACCACGCCGACGTGAAGTCCGAACTGATCGCCGTCACCGGCTACAACCTGCGCGGTTCGCTGAATCAAATTGTGGTGCCGACGGATTCGAAGGCGGCCACGATCACCGACCTGCGTGGTGAGATCGTCTCGACCAGCGTGGGGTCGGCCGCGCACGGCATGCTCGCCACCGGGCTCTCGGCCGCCGGGATGACTCTCGACGATGTGAAGCTGCTCGGTCAGGATCCGGCCGTCGGCGCCTCGGCGCTGCAAGGGGATCAGGTGGCCGCGCTGGCCCAATTCGTGCCGTGGCCACAGAAACTCGTCTACGACGGTAAAGCCAAGCTGCTCTATGACGGTGGCAGCGCCGGCATTCCGACCTTCCACGCCGTGGTCGCGAGCGAGCGCTTCGGTACCGGCAACCCCGATATCGTCACCGCGTTCCTCACCGCGGTGCGCAAGACCACCGACTACCTCAACCAGAACCCCTTGGCGGCCGCACAGCGCGTCGCCGAGATCACCGGGCTGCCCGCCGAGGTCGTGTACCTCTACAACGGCCCGAACGGCCTGGTGAGCTTCGATCCGACCATCAAACCCCAACAGGTGGACGCGCTGGGCACACTGTTGCCGTTCCTGAAAAGCCTCGGTGCGCTGTCGGATCTGAATCTCGGCGAATTCGTCGACGACCGCTACCTGCGCACCGTCTACGGGCCCGACTACGACACCGCCCGCGCGTCGGTGGCGGCTCCCGCGCCACTGACCGGCACCGATGCCGCGTGTGGGGGAGCGGTGGACGGCCTTCCCACCGCCTCGGAGGTGTGGTTCGCCGACGCCACGACCACCACCGTCGCCAAGACCCCGACCTGTCTGCTGCGACAGATCGCGGCCACCGGCAGCACCGTCCGCGCCGCCTACGTCCCCGACCACAGCACCGGCACCCGGCTCTTCGCCGCGACCGCGACCTGGGTCAGCGACCCTGCCGCGGGGCCGGACGATCGGCTGCTGCCCTTCGCGACCGGTGCCGCAGCACAGCAGTACGCCGCCGCCCACCCGGGCGTCACGGTGATCGACTACCAGGCAGCACTGAAGGCCCGCTAGATCCGTCACGTGAGACCAGGAGGCTCACCATGACCGTTTCCGCCGAACCCCGCACCGCGCCCGTCGCGAAGCCCGACATCGCCACCGCACCACCGAGTGCACCCACCCGATTCATCGTTCCCCGCAAAGCACGCAAGGCCGTACTGACCGCCGTGCCACTGGCCGCGTTGCTCGTGGCCTGGTACCTGCTCACCACCAATCAGGTGGTGTTCTGGCTACGTTTCGACAAGATCCCCACGCCCGCACAAGTATTCGACTCCTTCCGTACGCAGCTCGGTGCGGCCACCTACTACCGCGACATCTTCTCCAGCACCCGCCGCATCCTGATCGGCTTCGGCCTCGCCACGGTGTCGGGCGTGCTGATCGGTATGGCGGTCGGTCGCTCGGCCGTGGTCAGCGCACTCGTGCGGCCGGTACTCGAGGTGTTCCGGCCGATCCCCGCGATCGCGCTGGTGCCCCTGGCCATCCTGCTGTTCCCGACCGGCGAACAGGGCATCGTGTTCATCACCTTCTTCGCCGCGTTCTTCCCGGTCGCGGTGAGCACCATCCACGCCATGCACGCGCTGCCGAAAGTCTGGGAGGAAGCGGCGCACACCCTGGGCGCGCGTCGACGCGACATCCTGTTCCAGATCGCCCTGCCCGGTGCGCTACCCGGCATCTTCTCGGGCCTGTCGGTGGCGATGGGCGTGGCCTGGATCTGTGTGATCAGCGCGGAGATGATCTCGGGTCAGTTCGGCATCGGGTACTTCACCTGGCAGTCCTACGGGCTCCTGGACTATCCGGGGGTGATCGTCGGGATGCTCACCATCGGGCTGCTCGGCTGGTTCACCGCCTGGCTGGTCGAACTGGCGGGGCGCCGGGTGAACCGGTGGCTGCCCAGGGCACAGCGATGAGCGCCGGCGCCGCGGTGCGGCTGCACGGACTGCGCATCGCCTACGGTAAAAGTCTCGCCGCCGAAGTAGATCTCGACGTCGACGCCGGCCAGATCGTGGTCCTGCTCGGTCCGTCGGGCTGTGGCAAATCCACGGTGCTGCGGGCGATGGCCGGATTGCTGCCGCCGATCGGCGGCACGGTCACCGTCGACGGTGGGCCCAGCGCCCAGCACTGTTCGATGGTGTTCCAGGAGGACGCGCTGCTGCCGTGGCGCACGGCCCGGCGCAATGTCGAATTCGCGCTGAAACTGCGTGGAGTGTCACGGCGTAACCGGCGCGTCGAAGCCCAGGAACTGCTGAACCTGGTGGGGCTCACCGACTTCGGTGACCATCTGCCCGGTGCGCTGTCGGGCGGTATGCGTCAGCGGGTGCAGTTGGCGCGGACATTGGCCGCGCAGCCACGCGTGCTGCTGATGGACGAACCGTTCGGCGCTCTCGACGCCCAGACCCGCGCCGATATGCAGCGCCTGCTCATCTCGGTGTGGCAACAGCGCCGGACCACGGTGCTGTTCGTGACCCACGACGTCGACGAGGCGCTGTTGCTGGCCGATCGGATCGTGCTGCTCACCCCGCGCCCCGCCCGCATCCAGCGCGTCATCGAGATCGCCGCACCTCGCGCACCCGGCGCCCGCTTCGAACCCGAATTCGCGCGTCTGCGTTACGAAATCCTCGCCGCCCTCGGCGAGCCCAGCGAGAAGGAACTACAGCCATGACCTTTGTCATCGGAGCCGCCTGCGTGGACGTCATGGATCGCGCCTGCGTGGAGGAATGCCCCGTCGACTGCATCTACACCGGCGACCGGATGGCCTACATCCACCCGACCGAGTGTGTGGATTGCGGTGCGTGCGAACCGGTGTGCCCCGTCGAGGCGATCTACCTCGACGATGACATTCCGGCCGGCCAGGAAGGTTTCGTCGCCACCAATGCGGCCTTCTTCGACACGGCGCTGCCCGGCCGCGACACCGCGCTCGGCTCGCCGGGCGGCGCGGGCGCGGTGGGTGAACTCGGCGTGGACACGCCGTTCGTCGCGGGGTACGAGAAGTGAGAACTGCACTGCGGGTGGCGATCATCGGCGCCGGGCCCGCCGGTATCTACGCCGCCGACGCGTTGATGAAGTCCGATGCCTGCGCACACCGGGGAGTGAGCATCGACCTCTACGAGCGCATGCCCGCGCCCTTCGGTCTCATCCGCTACGGCGTCGCCCCCGACCACCCCCGCATCAAGGGCATCATCACCGCCCTGCACAAGGTCCTCGACAAAGACCAGGTCCGCCTGCTCGGCAACATCGACTACGGCACCGACATCACCCTCGACGACCTGCGCCAGTTCTACGACGCGGTCATCTTCTCCACCGGCGCCAACGCCGACCGCGCCCTGACCATCCCCGGCATCGACCTCGACGGCTCCTACGGCGCCGCCGACTTCGTGTCCTGGTACGACGGCCACCCCGACGTCCCCCGCTCCTGGCCCCTCGAGGCCGAGAAGGTCGCCGTCCTCGGTGTCGGCAACGTCGCCCTCGACGTCGCGCGCGTGCTGGCCAAGACCGGTGACGAACTGCTGCCGACCGAGATCCCGCCGAACGTCTACGAAGGACTCAAGGCCAACAAGGCCCTCGAGGTCCACGTGTTCGGTCGTCGTGGCCCCGCGCAGGCCAAGTTCACGCCCCTCGAGCTGCGCGAACTCGACCACTCGCCGACGATCGAGGTCATCGTCAACCCCGAGGACATCGACTACGACGAGGGCTCCGAAGCCGCACGCCGTAACTCCAAGCAGGTCGACATGGTCGCCAACACCTTGGAGCAGTGGGCCATCCGCGACCACGGCGACCGCCCGCACAAGCTGTTCCTGCACTTCTTCGAATCGCCCTCGGAGATCCTCGGTGCCGACGGCAAGGTCGTCGGCCTGAAGACCGAACGCACCCAGCTCGACGGCACCGGCAACGTCAAGGGCACCGGCGAATTTCGGGTGTGGGAGGTGCAGGCGGTCTATCGGGCAGTCGGCTATCGCTCCGAAGATGTCGCCGACATCCCGTTCGACGACCGCACCGGCACCATCCCCAACGAAGCGGGGCGCGTGCTGATCGACCCGAACGCGCGCGAGGGGGCGCGATACCTCGACGGGGTGTATGTCACCGGCTGGATCAAACGCGGCCCCGTCGGCCTGATCGGCCACACCAAAGGCGACGCCGCCGAAACCGTTGCCTGCCTGCTGGCCGATCAGGCCCGGCTGACGCCGGCGCCGCGACCACACCCCGATGCGGTGACCGAACATCTCACCGCCGCGGGCATTGCCTTTACCACCTGGGAAGGCTGGTACCGACTGGACGCCCACGAACGCGCGCTGGGCGAAGCCGAAGGACGCGAGCGGATCAAGGTCGTCGAACGCGCGGACATGCTGCATGCCGGCCTGGCCCAGTGAGGAGGAGCCCATGACATCACCGACCGAACCCCAGATCAGGACCGCGCTCGCCGGCGTCGACGACCCCGAGATCGGCCGTCCCATCACCGAATTGAACATGGTCGAGACCATCGACATCGACGGAGAAGGTCGTGTCGCGGTAGCCATCCTGCTCACCGTCGCAGGATGCCCCCTTCGGGCGAAGATCAGTGACGACATCCGCGCCGCCGTCACCGCGGTGCCCGGCGTCGCCGGTGTCGAGATCGACTTCGGGGTGATGAGCGAGGAGCAGCGCCGTAGCCTGAGAATCCAGCTCCGGGGACCCGCATCCGAGAATGTCTCCGCTCTCGTACAACCGGATTCACCCACCCGCGTGTACTGCGTGGTCTCGGGCAAAGGCGGCGTCGGGAAGTCGAGTGTGACCGTCAATCTGGCGGTCGCGCTGGCTCGACGCGGACTACGCGTCGGTCTCATGGACGCCGATGTCCACGGTCACTCGGTACCCGCGATGCTCGGCATCACCACCGCGCCCACCCTGATCGAATCAATGATCATGCCGCCCACCGCATTCGGCGTACGCGTCGTGTCGATCGGGATGTTCGTCGACGACAACGCCCCCGTCGTCTGGCGCGGGCCGATGCTGCACCGCGCGTTGCAGCAGTTCGTCAACGACGTGTACTGGGGCGAGCTGGATATTCTGCTGATCGACATGCCACCGGGCACCGGCGACGTGGCCATCTCCCTGGCCCAGTTGCTGCCCACCGCGCAGCTGCTGGTCGTCACCACGCCCCAACGCACCGCGGCTCGCATCGCCGAACGCGCGGGCGCCGTGGCCGCGCAGACCGGTCAGCGGGTGGCGGGCATCATCGAGAACATGTCCTGGTACGACAGTCCCGACGGCACCCGGCAGACTCTGTTCGGCGCGGGCGGCGCCACCGCGGTGAGCCGCGCGCTGAGCGGCCTGCTCGGCACCTATTGCCCGGTCATCGGCCGGATCCCGTTCGATCCGGTGGTCTGCGCGGCCGGCGATCAGGGCGCTCCGTTCGTCGACACCGATCCCCACTGCGCACCCGCCCTGGCGATCGGCGAGATCGCGGCGACCATCGCGCCGATCGTGCGCCGCCCGCTGTCTGTGACCCCGGTCAGCCCGGTGCCTGCCTGAGATCGAGGCGAAATAGTGCGTAAGCGGAGCTGACGGCTCTAGTCTGTTAGCGCTACGCACTGTGGAGGTTGGATCACATGACGGTCGAGATCGTGACCGAACCGGCGCCCGAGAACCTGTGGACCGGATCGGGCCGGGCGACCGGGACACCGCCGACGTCGATGATCGAGCGGATGACGCTCATCCTGGACGCGTTCGACGCCGCCACACCCACGCTGACGCTGCTCGGGCTCGCCGAACGCACCGGGCTGCCGCGCTCGACCGTGCATCGCATCCTCGACCAGATGATCCGGCTGCGCTGGCTCGCGCACACTCCGGGCGGCTACCGGCTGGGGTTGCGGGTGCTCGAACTCGGCGGGCTCGCGGCCGAGCAGAACGAACTGCGCGAGGTGGTGGGGCCATTGCTCTACGAACTCAGTCAGCGCACGGGGCTGGTGGGACACCTCGCGGTGCTGGACGGGCGTGAGGTGTTGTTCCTGGATCGTTCGGGGGGCCGCGGACGGGTGGTCATCCCGACCCGTGTCGGCGGCAGGCTGCCCGCGCACTCCACGGCGGTGGGCAAGGCGCTACTGGCCACGCTGGAGCCCGGCATCGCCGAGGCCGCGCTGCGGGGCAATGCCGTGGCACGGACCGCGCGCACGATCGTCGACCGGGCCGAACTGCACCGCGAACTCGCCCGCATCCGCAACCGTCAGGGCGTGGCCGTGGACACCGAGGAGTCGCTGCCGGGCGTCGGTTGCGTGGCGGTGCCGATCCGCGGCCGCGGTGTCGCGGTGGCCGCGATCTCGTTGTCGGGCACGGTCAATGGTGAGCGCACCGCGCTCGACACCGCGCGGCTGGCTCGGGCGCTGGCCGAGGTGGCCAAGGAAGCGTCACGCACCCTGGCCCCCCGGCACCCGCACTAGGCTGTGCGTCGCGCGATCGCTCGCCCGGCCGCCCGACCGGAGAAGATGCACCCGCCCAGGAACGTGCCCTCCAGCGCGTTGTAACCGTGCACGCCGCCACCGCCGAACCCGGCGACCTCACCGGCCGCGTACAAGCCGGGGAACACCGAGCCGTCCGGGCGCAGCACCTGCGAATCGAGGTCGGTCTGCAGCCCGCCGAGGGTCTTGCGGGTCAGCACATTGAGGCGCACCGCGATGAGCGGGCCGTGGGCAGGGTCGAGGATGCGGTGCGGCTTGGCGACGCGGAGCTTGTCGCCGAGGAACTTGCGGGCGCTGTTGGTCGCGGTCACCTGCGCGTCCTTGGAGAAGGAGTTGGCGACCTCGCGATCGCGGCCCACGATCTGGTGCTCGAGGGCGGCCACGTCCAACTTCGGGCCGCGGGAGATGTCGTTCATGCCGTCGACGAGTTCGGCCAGGGACTCGGCGACCACGAAGTCCACGCCATGCTGCTTGAACGCCTCCACCGGGCCCGGCGCGCCCTTGGCGAGCCTGCTGCGCACGGTGAACTTCAAATCCTTGCCGGTGATGTCGGGGTTCTGTTCCGAACCCGACAGCGCGAACTCCTTCTCGATGATCGACTGGTTCAGGACGAACCACGAGTAGTCGTAGCCCGTCGACAGGATCTGGCGCATGGTCTCGTTGGTGTCGAAACCGGGGAAACACGGTGCGGGCATGCGGTTTCCGTTCGCGTCGAACCACAGCGACGACGGGCCGGGGATGATGCGGATGGCGTGATCGGGCCAGATCGGATCCCAGTTGTGGATGCCCTCGGTGTAGTGCCACATCCGATCGCGGTTGACCAGCGCCGCCCCGGCCTCCTCGGAGATCCCGAGCATCCGGCCGTCGACATAGGCGGGCACACCGGAGATCATGTGCTCCGGACACGGGCCGAGCCGTTCGGTGGGCCAGTTGCGGCGGATGAGGTCGTGGGCGTGCCCGATGCCACCCGAACTCACGAGAACCGCGGGGGCTCGGAAGGTGAACTCGCCCACCACTTCCCGGTTCGAGGCCTGACCGCGGTCGGTGTCGGAGGGGGCGAGAACGCTGCCGCGCACGCCGGTCACGGCGCCCTCCTCGACGATCAGCTCGTCGACGCGGTGCCGGAAGGCGAAGCGGACCAACCCTTTCGCCTCACCGGCCAGCACCGGCTCGCGGAACACCCGCAGTACCTCGGGCCCGGTGCCCCAGGTGAGGTGGAACCGCGGCACCGAGTTGCCGTGCCCGCCCGCCAGGCCACCGCCCCGCTCGGCCCAGCCGACCAGCGGGGTGAAACGCAGACCCAGGGCGTGCAGGTAGTCCCGCTTCTCGTCGGTGGCGAACCGCACGTAGGCCTTCGCCCACTCGCGGCCCATCCGGTCCTCGTCGTCGCGGTCGAAACCGGCCGATCCCAGCCAATCCTGCAGTGCCAGTTCGTAGGAGTCCTTGATGCCCATCCTGCGCTGCTCCGGGCTGTCGACGACGAACAGCCCACCCAGCGACCAGAACGCCTGCCCGCCGAGGTTGGCGCGATTCTCCTGATCGAGCACCAGGACCTTGCGTCCGGCGAGCACCAGCTCGTGCGCGGCCACCAGGCCCGCCAGTCCGGCGCCGACGACAATCGCGTCGGGGGTGAAATCTTCGGTGGGCTCAGGCGCTGTGCTCGACATGTCTGGAACGTAGCATTGGTTCGTCGGCAGGCGGGGGCAAGTCCTGGAAAACACCCTGACCTGCGACATTTCATTCTATGAAAGGCTCGACACGCTCATGAACGTCCGAATCCGTACCGGCGCCGCCGTCCTCACACTCGCCGTCGTGGCCGGCCTCGGCGCCACCTCGTGCTCGAAGTCGCGCTGGTGTGAACGCGATCAGGGCGACGTTCTCGTCGCGGACTCCTACTGCGAGCGTGGTGTCGCGGGCTACGAGTGGGAGCCCGATCACGACAAGCCCAAGTACAAGAAGAAGCCCAAGAAGCACTGACGTAGCGCCAGCGGCGTTGTGCCGCAGGCGATCCGAGATGTAACCGTGGCGCAGCCGATGCCGAGTCAGCGCCATGTCTTTGCAGGTCAGCGGGTATTCCACCACTGAGCACACCGAATGCTGTAGGGCAGGAGGTGAATCGCTCTTTCTCTATTTCTCACAACGGCGTGAGTGGGTGGGCACGATGACCTATCGGAAGGCAATTCGTATCGTCGCAAGGCAAACAGCGCGAGCGCTGTCGGTGTTGCTACTGGCCGCGGGAATCGGGACAGCGATGTCCCCGGGACTGACAGCGTGGGCGCAGAATTGCGCCACCCTCGACGTCGTGATCGCCCGCGGCACAGTAGAACCCGGCTATCTGGGAGCCGCGATCGGCGACCCGCTCTACGCGGTACTGAGCGCGCAACTACCGGTGGACACCACCGCCCATCGCGTGGACTACCCAGCCGATCTGCTGGTGCCGACCTCGATGCCCGACGGTACCCGGGCCATGACCGGCCACCTGATCGACCAGGCCGCCGCCTGCCCGGACCAGCGTTTCGTTCTGGTCGGCTACTCCCAGGGCGCGGTGGTCACCCACGGTGTCCTCGGATCCGCCCCGCTGCCCGGCGCGTGGGTATTGCCCCCTGAGCTGTCTTCGCGCGTCGTCGCGGTGCTGCTGTTCGGTGACCCGCTGCGATTGATCGGCGGCACGGTGCCGCCGATGTATGCCGATCGCACCGCGAACTATTGCGCCGCAGGCGATCCGGTGTGCGCGGGCGGGGTGTTCCCGGCCGCGCACGGCAGCTACGGATGGGCGTTCGCGGCCGCGGCCGGACAGGTGAGCGCCCGGTTGTGACCCCCGCTCAGAGGGCGGGCATCACCCCCGACAGGACAGCGCCGACCTGCGCCACCGCGCGGTCGACGCTGCCTGTCGGCTGGAACAGATGACTCAGCGTCAGCCGGACCATGATCTCGACGACCGAGGTCAGCTCGTCATCGGTGAGGGACGCGAATTCGTACTGCTCGCGGACGGTGTCGCTGAGGGCGGCCACGGCCCGCCCGAGCACCGGCTCCGGGTCACTCACCAGGGCCGGCAGCAAGGCGGTATCGCCGTCCTGGCGAGCTGAGAGCACCGCCTTGATCAGGGTGTTGTCGCCCGCGGCGCGCAATGTGTACTCGGCGGCGGCGGTCATGCCGGCGAGCGGGTCGGCCGGATGCCGGGCCAGTGTCTCGGCGATGCCGGTCAGGTAGATGCCGGTCTCACGCTCGATCAGGGCATCCGCGAGCGCCTGCTTGGTGCCGATCTCCTTGTAGAGGACCGGCCTGCTGATACCGACCTCCTTGGCCACCCGCGACATGTTGACCGCGCCCCAGCCCTCGCTCACGACCATCGTGCGCGCGGCGTCGATCATCCGGTCGCGCAGCAGTTGGCGCATTTCTGCCTGAAAGTTCGGTGGTTCGGCCACGTGATCATCCTACATGTGCCCATCGATGTGCTCGTTCATTGACAATATGTGTGATTGTGTATCCAATCGGAACAACGCACGCTAATGTGTAAACGAAGGCGACTTCGAGCGAGAAGGTGTCCGAAGTCTCGGTGATGAGGAGAATGGCAATGACGACATCTCGAATCGGTGACCACGCAGGATCGGCGGCCCCGCCGCGGTGGCGAGATCCCAAGCGATACCTGTGGCTGTTCGGCCTCGTCGCCCCCAGCGCGACGCTGCTGGCGAGCGGGTTCGTGTGGGCCTTCAACCAGTTCGGCTGGCAGGCTGTCGCGCCCGTGTGGTGGTGGCTCGGGCCGATCCTGCTGTACGTGCTGCTGCCGACCCTCGACCGATTCTTCGGGCCCGACGGCAAGAACCCGCCCGACGAGGTGATGGAGCAGCTGGAGAACGACAAGTACTACCGCTACTGCACCTACGCCTACATTCCGTTGCAGCTGGTCAGCCTGGTGTTCGCCTGCTACCTGTGGACCGCGGACAACCTGGCCTGGCTCGGCATCGACGGTGGTCTCGGCCTGATCTCCAAGATCGGTCTGGCCTTCACGATCGGCGCGATGGGCGGCGTCGGCATCAACACCGCGCACGAACTCGGCCACAAGAAGGACGAACTCGAACGCTGGCTGTCGAAGATCACGCTGGCCCAGACCTTCTACGGCCACTTCTACATCGAGCACAACCGTGGCCACCACGTGCGCGTCGCGACGCCGGAGGATCCGGCCAGCGCGCGGTTCGCCGAATCGTTCTGGAGCTTCCTGCCGCGCAGCGTGTGGGGCAGCTTGACCTCGGCGTGGGAGCTGGAGCGCACCCGCATGCAGCGGCTGGGCAAGAGCACGTTCTCGCTGCAGAACGACGTGGTGAACGCCTGGCTCATGTCGGTCGTGCTGTGGGTGGGGCTGGTCGCGGTGTTCGGTCCGTCGATTCTGCCGTTCCTGGTGATCCAGGCGATCTACGGTTTCTCGCTGCTGGAAACGGTGAACTACCTCGAGCACTACGGTCTGCTCCGGCAGAAGACCGCCTCGGGCCGCTACGAGCGCTGCACCCCCGAGCACAGCTGGAACTCCGACCACATCGTCACCAACATCTTCCTCTACCACCTGCAACGGCACAGCGACCATCACGCCAACCCCACCCGCCGCTACCAGATCCTGCGCCACATGGACGGCGCGCCCGAGCTGCCCAGCGGCTACGCGAGCCTGATCGGCCTGGCCTACCTGACGCCGCTGTGGCGCAGGGTGATGGACCATCGCGTGCTCGCCCACTACAACGGCGACATCACCCGCGTGAACATCCAGCCCAGCAAGCGGGCGCGGGTCCTGGCGAAGTACGGAGTGAACTGATGGCGTATCTCTGCCCGATCTGCGACTACGTCTACGACGAGCGATTCGGTGCTCCCCGTGAGGGTTTCGCGCCCGGCACGGCCTGGACACAGATCCCCGACGACTGGTGCTGCCCCGACTGCGGTGTGCGCGAGAAGGTCGACTTCGAACCGAGGGAAGGCGCGACCCGATGAGCGACTATCGATTGTTCCAGTGCGTCCAGTGCGGCTTCGAATACGACGAGGCTCTCGGCTGGCCCGAGGACGGTATCGAGCCCGGCACCCGCTGGGACGACATTCCCGACGACTGGTCCTGCCCCGACTGTGGTGCCGCCAAGGCCGATTTCGATATGCGGGAGGTGAGCCGCGGATGAGTGGACGGATCGTCATCGTCGGCACCGGCGTCGCCGGTGCCACCGCCGCCCAGACCCTGCGACGCGAGGGCTACGCCGGTGAGATCGTGCTCGTCGGGGCCGAACCCGATCTGCCGTATCGCCGACCGGCGGTCTCCAAGGAGCTGCTCGCGGGTACTACGCCGTTCCAGCGCGTGGTGCTGAAGCCGGTGAAGTTCTGGGCCGACAACGCGATCGATCTGCGCCCGGCCACGCTGGTGCGCGCCATCGACACCGACAGCGCGACAGTGCGTTTGAGCACCGGCGAGGTGCTCGGCTACGACAGCCTGCTGCTCGCCACCGGAGCCGGCGCGCGCACGATCGACACCGCGTCCACCCGCGTGCACACCTTGCGGAGACAGGCCGACGTCGTCGCACTGCAAAACGCGATCGACATGGGCGGCTCGCTGCTCATCATCGGTGGCGGGCTCATCGGGTGCGAAGCCGCCGCCACCGCGCGCGGTCTCGGCGCCGAGGTGACGCTGGTGAACGCCGGGCCGGGGTTGCTCGATCGGGTAGTGCCGAACGCCGTGTCGAACCTGGTGCGCGACATCCACATCGAGCACGGCGTCGTCGTCGAGAACAGCGTCACCACCACGCAACTCGTCGACACCGCCACCGGCGTCGCCGCCACCACCACCGACGGCCGCACGTTCACCGCGGCCGCCGCCCTGGTCGCCATCGGCTCGATCCCCGACACCGCCCTGGCCGAATCCGCCGGCATCGCGGTGAACGACGGCATCGTCATCGACCAGCACTACCGCACCTCGGCCCCCGCCGTCTTCGCCGCGGGCGACGCCACCACCGCATTCAACCCCCGCCGTGGGGAATACGAACGCGGCCAACATTGGAACACGGCGATGTCGGACGGCGCCGCGGCCGCCAAAGCCATCCTCGGCCATCCTGCGGCCCCCGCCGACGTCCCCTGGGGCTGGACCGACCAACACGGCCTGTCGATGCACTTCACAGGCTGGCTGCACCCCCACGACGACCTGGTCATCGACGGCGACCTCGACTCCCGGGACTTCCTCGCGATCGCCCTCCACAACGGCCACCCCGTCGGCGCCGTAGCCATGGCAAGACCGAGAGAACTCCGAGCCACCCGCACCCTCATCGCCGCAGGGCAGCCGTGGTCACCGAACGCTTCCCTCGACCTGGTCCGCGCACGCTGAACCGAGAGCCGGCGAATTCAGCGAAATCTGTCGGCTGTTGCGGTCAGGAACTGGCTGCGATGGGTTTTAGCGTGGGGTTATGGAACTGAGAGAGGACGCGAAGAAGGTTGTTGTCACTACGCCGGTCGGGCATGTGGGGGCTCGGGTTGTGCAGTTGCTGGTGCAGGCGGGGGTTCGGCCGACTGTGCTGATGCGCGATCCTGGGCGGCTCGACGACGCGATGCGGGAGTTCGTCGATGTCGTGCGGGTCGATCAGGGGGATTCGGAGGCGGTGGTGCGAGCTACCGTGGGAGCGGATCGGTTGTTCTGGGTGGATCCGCCTGCGCTGGTGGATGGTGATCCGGTGGCAGGGTTCGCGCGGATGGGGGCGTCGGCGGCGCGTGCTGTTGTCGAGAACGGGATCGAGGCGACGGTGTTCGTCAGCAGTGTGGGTGCTGAGAAGCGGGGTGGGGCCGGGGAAATCGACGGGCTGGCGCGGACCGAGGAGTTGCTCGACAAGACCGGGGCGAATGTGGCGCACCTGCGGTGCGGCTACTTCTTCACCAATCTGCTGACCCAGCTCGATGAAATCCGGGCGGGCACGCTGTCCACACCGTGGCCGCCCGACCATGCGATGGCCTGGGTGGATCCGCGCGATATCGGTGAGGTGGCGGCGGCCCGACTGCTGTCGGACGCCTGGTCGGGGCGTGTCGTGCAGGCCGTGCACGGTCCGCGGGATCTGACATTCACCGAGGTCGCCGAGATCCTCGGCCGGCAGTTGGGCCATGAGGTCACCCCGATCCACCTCGCCGACAACGAGTTCCGGGAAGCGCTGCGATCAGCGGCCCTCGGACAGGGCCAGATCGACGGAATCGCCGGTATGTCAGCGGGATTGAGTTCCGGATTCGTCGCGGAGAACCCGCGAACGGTGCTCACCACCACGCCGACGACCCTCGCCGCCTGGGCCAGCACCTTCCTGCGGTGAACCGAACCGGCCGGTCACGACGACGAACGTCGTGACCGGCCGGGTGTTCAGGGTGATGTCACCAGTGCACGCCGGGCAGTACCCGGCTCATGCGGGCCGCTGAGTTCGGCATCACCATCAGCGGCGCGAAGACCGGGCCGAGGACGGTGAGGGCATTGCGTGCCGGTTCGGCGGGCTCGGTGACCGCGGCGGGAACGGACTTGCCCTGTGCCGCAGTGGATTCGCCGAAGAACCGGAACCCGGTGTGCATGATCGTGCGCTTGAGCGAGGGCAGGAACATCTCGACCGCCTGGGCGAAGGTGCCCGCGGGGGTGTCGATGCGGTCGGGGCGTTCCAGCAGAGCGCGCACCACGATGTCGGCCGCCCGGTCGGGGTCGGGCAGGGGCAGCGAACGGTAGAGATCGGTGGGCGCGATCATCGGGGTGCGCACGAGCGGCATCCGGATCGAGGTGAAAGAGACACCGTCGCCACGGTTTTCGACCGCGGCGATATCGCTGAAGTTGTCCAGGGCGGACTTGCTCGCGGCATAGGCGGCGAAGCGAGGTGCCTTGGTCTGCACGGCGATGGAGGAGATGTTGACGATGTGGCCGAAGTGACGTTCGCGCATCGAGGGAAGCAGCCCCAGGATGAGACGGACGGCACCGAAGTAGTTGACCGCCATGGTGCGTTCGAAGTCGTGCATCCGGTCCACCGAGTTGGCCACCGAACGACGGATGGAGCGGCCCGCGTTGTTGATCAGGTAGTCGACATGGTGGTGCTCGGTCAGCACGGTCTTGACGAGGAGATCGACCGCCTCCGCGTCGGTGATGTCGCAGGGGTAGGCGAACGCGGCGCCGCCCTCGGCGCGCACGGATTCCGCTGCGGCCGTGAGATCTTCGACGCCACGGGCGATCATCAGCACGATCGCGCCACGGCGGGCGACGGCATGGGCTGTGGCCAGACCGATACCCGAGGACGCACCGGTGATGAGCACCGTGCGACCCGAGAGCGGGTGCGCGTCGGCGGCGGGACGACCGCGGTGCGGGTCCAGGTTGACGCGCCAGAAGTCCCAGAGACGGTCGGCATAGGTGTCGAACGCGGGCACGGTGAGCCCGGGCAGTACCGCCTGGGTGGAGTCGGAGACGAAGTCGGCGGTGAACCCGACGTGCGGTGCGACCTCGGCGGGAATGCCCGCCTGTTCGAACAGGAAGTCGCGCACCGTGTTCGCGCCGGGAACATGACCGAGCCCGCTCAGCGCGCGTGCGCTACCGGGCACGGTGCCGATGCCGACCGGACCGCCCGCGGCGGTCGCCAGCGCGCGGTAGATCTCCCCGAACGGCTGCGGCCGCGGGTTGACCAGGTGGAACGTGCGCCCGTCCAGGCCGTCGCGGCGCACCAGCCGCACCATCGCCTCGGCGACGTAGTCGACCGGCACCACATTGGTCGCACCCAGATCGGGCAGCGGCAACGGCAGTTCGGACGGCAGGCCCGCCAGCGTGGAAATGGCCGAGAAGAAGTAGTACGGGCCGTCGATCTTGTCCATCTCGCCGGTCCGCGAATCACCGACGACGATCGCCGGGCGGTACACCCGCCAGCGCACGTCGGTGGCCTCGCGAACAAGCTTCTCCGCGGCGAACTTGGTGCGGTGGTACGGCGAGGTCAGGTTCTGGCCGAGGTCGAAATCCTCCTCGAAGAATTTGCCGCGGTGGTCGCCCGCCACCGCCACCGAGGACACGTGGTGCAGGGTGGCATCGAGGTTGCGGGCCAACTCGATCACCGAGCGAGTGCCCGCGACGTTGGCCGCGTGGGCGGTCTCCTCGTCGGCGGTCATGTCGTAGACCGCGCCGAGGTGCAGCACGTGATCTGCCCGCGGTGCGCCGTCGCCGAGACCGAGGCCGTCGGCGGTCAGGTCCCCGACCAGCGCGAACACGCGGTCACTGTCGGGATGTTGCGCATTGTGCGCGGTGAACTTGGGCAGCGACTCGGCGCGCACCAGCACGTGCACGATCGCGGTGGGGTCGGCTGCGAGCAGCCCCCGCACTACGCGTCGACCCAGAAATCCGGTACCGCCTGTCACGATGTAGGAAACCATCGCTCCTCCTGAAAATCTCGAAACACGGTGTCGCGCAACAGTGATCGGCATGCGGCGGTGAATGCGAAATCAACGGTTGAGGTCCAGCAGCAAAGTGGCTGGAGAGAAACCGGGCACATCGTCGTCCCGGCTACGCTTACCGTACTCGTCAGTAACCTAGCCGGGCAAGCTGATGGCGTGGTATCACCGTGTGGGAATTGTCACCCATCGCCGCAGGTCAAAGGGTATGTGTGACAGATACTTTCAGTAACCGAGAGTTTCAGACAACATGTCGCTACCGATCCGCCAGGACATCGGCCACAGTGCTCGCGATCCTGGTGCGGAACACCTCGGGGGCGAAGGTGTTGGCGTGCTCGCGGATCTTCGCGGGATCGTAGGAGGCCGAGCGGAATTCGCCCATCATGTCGGCCAGCGCCGCGACGACGTCCTCATCGGATCCGGCCGGTACGTACTCGCCGGTGACGCCGGGGCGCACTGTATCGAGCGCGCCGCCGGCGCCGACCGCGAGCACCGGCGTGCCGCAGGCCATCGCCTCCACCGGCACGATGCCGAAATCCTCGATGCCCGGCATGAGCAGCGCTTGGCAGCGCCGGTACATGTCCTGCAACAGCTCGCCCGAGGTGGCGCCGAGGAAGGTCGTCTCCGAGCCCGCGATCTCGTCGAGCTGCGCGCGGAACCGGCCTTCGCCGAGGACCACCAGGCGAACCCCGGCCCGCTGCGCGGCGCGAATGGCGAGGTCGGCGCGCTTGTAGGGCACGAGCCTGCCCGCGCACAGGAAGAAGTCCTCGCGTTGCACCGACGGATCCGGGGTGAAGCGGCTGACCTGCACCGGCGGGTTGACGACCGAGGCGGGCAGCCCCCACCACTCGGTGACCCGCTCGGCCACCGCGTGCGAGTTGGCGATGACGTGGGTGAGCCGCGGGGCGGCGCGCAGTTCGCCCCGCCGGGCCAGGGTGCCCAGCGCGCCCAGCGCCAGCTGGCCTGTACGACCGCCTGCCTCCTGTGCGCGGAACTCGCGATCCCAGGCCCAGCGGGCGGGGGAGTGCACGTAGGCGACCACCGGCGCGTCGGTGGCCAAGGCGGCCTGGGTGGCGAACGCGTGATGGCTGATCACCACGACATCGAAGTCGCGCAACGGCATTCGCCGTAGCACGCGCGGAACCAGCGGGAGCAGGGGAGCGTGCCTGCCGCCGGTGTAGGTGTGCGCCCTGCTGAGCCAGGTGTCGTGCACGGTGCGCACCGGCTCGCGCACGCCACCCGGCGCGACGATCGGTGCGAAAACCTCGGCATCGGGCCAGGTTTCGACGAATTCGCCGACAACGGCCTCGGAGCCGCCGAACTCGGTGAAACGTTCGTGGACGATGGCGACACGGGTCATCGGCGGGAGCTCGCTTCGATCTGTCGGGGTGCGGCGGTGCGACGCAGGGCGGGTGCGACCGGACGACCGGTCAGCAGACCGTCGACGGTGCCGCGGGCAAGGGCGGTGCGGTACACCCGGGCGGCCTCGGCGAACGCGGCGATGGTGTCGTCGACGGCGGTGTCGTCGTGGGCGGCCGAGGTGACGAACGACTGACCGAGGACGCCGTGGGTCAGCATCTCCTGGATGAACAGGGTTCGAAAGGCTTGGGACGCAACACCATCGGCGTCGTGCGTGCGGAAAATGGAGCAGGACGGGCGCCCCGTCACCGACAGGTGCTCGGCGATGCCGAGCTCGGTGGCGATCGCGTTCGCCCCCGCGGCCAACCGGTTACCGGCCGCTTCCATCCGGGCGACCGGGTCCTCGGTCCGGTAGGCGTGCACCACCGCGCGAAACGCCGCCAGCGACGCGGTCTCCGGGCCGTGCGTGGTCGACAGCAGGAACACGCGGTCGTGGTCGGTCCGGAGTCCGCCGCGTTCCATGAACTCGCGTTTGCCCGCCAGCGCCGCGATGGGGAAACCGTTTCCCATCGCCTTGCCCCAGCACGACAGATCGGGGGCGACGCCGTATACCGCCTGCGCACCACCCGCCGACCAGCGGAAACCGGTGATCATCTCGTCGAAGACCAGCAGGGCGCCGTACCGGTCGCACAGGTCGCGGACCGCGGACAGGTAGCCGTGTTCGGGTTCGCCGGTGGCGGTCGCGGGTTCCATCACCACGGCGGCGATCGGCGACGCGGCCAGGACTCGACGCAGCGCGGAGAGGTCGTTGTAGGGGAAGGTCACGGTGTCGACCGGGGGGATACCGGCCGACATCGGTGTGGTGCCGATGAACCAGTCGTCGACGGAGAAGAAGGGCTGCTGACAGACCGCGACGCGGTCGCGTCCGGTCACCGCGCGGGCCAGGCGCACCGCGGCGGTGGTCGCGTCGGAACCGTTCTTGGTGAACTTCACCATGTCGGCGCCGGGGACCAGATCCAGGAAGTCCTGGGCGGCCAGCAGTTCCAGCTCGGTGGGGCGGGTGAAGCTGACCCCGTCGGCGATGGTCGACGACACCGCGTCCAGCACGGGTCGGTACGCGTGGCCGAGCGTCACCGACCGCAACCCCATCCCGTATTCGACATAGCGATTGCCGTCGGCGTCCCATACGTGCGCGCCCTTGCCGCGCACCAGGATCGGCGCCATGTTCTCCGGGTACTGATCGGCGCCACGAGCGTAGGTGTGCGCACCGCCCGGCACCAGATCGTGCAGGCGGGCCTGGATCTCATTGCTGCGCTGGAACGTTCGCATCAGCGGCGACCTCCGTGACTCGGTGGTGTGGTCAGGGCCCACAGGCGATGGTCGGCGCGGACACCCGTGGGGCCGCAATGGTCGTGTAGCACACCTTCTTCGGTGAAATGGGCGGCAGCCAAAGCGGTGTTCGGAGCGGGGTCGGCGCTGGGGGCTTCGGCGGCGATCCGCCGAAGCCCGAGTTCGGAGAACCCGTGTTCGGCGACCGCCCGTAGCGCCGCCCCCAGCTGCGTGGCCTCGACGAGCTCGGGATCCGCCCATGCCGACAGCCGGGCGACGCGCCCGGTCATCGTCGGTTCGAACAATCGGATCTCCCCGGCGTACCGGCCCTCGGCCAGGAGCACGAGGACCAGCCCGGCCGGTGACCGCAACCCGTGGCGGGCATTGCGCAGGGCGCGGTGCCACTCGCGCCGATGCCGGCGCCGGTCGGTCGGTGCGAGCCGGGCGCGGTGGGCGGTAGCGGCCGCCTGCCAGTCGACCCGGTCGGCGCGGGACAGGCTGCGCACCGAGATGTTCGGCGCATCGGTGACGGTGATCCGCACCGTGCGGGCGAGCGTGTACCGGCGCAGACGGCGAACGACCAGCCACAGCAACAGCCGCAGCGCGGCGATCGCGATGATCGCCGGTGAGGGCCCACCGGCGCGCGAGGATCGATCGGTGGTCGGCGCTGGGAACTGTGGCGCGACCGCGAAAGTCTCGGGGGTCGAACTGTCACGTGCGGTCCACGCCCACAACGCGTGGTCACGCAGCGACCCACCCGCGTCGAAGGCCACGGCCATGGTGGCTTCCTTGCGGAAGCCGAGGGCGCGCACCGATCCGGCGGCGGGCAGATTGGCGGGGGAGATCGGCGCGACAACGCGTACCAGCCCGAGCGCGGTGACTCCGTAATCGAGCAACATCGCGCCCGCCACGGTGATCATCCCCTGGCCTGCCCAGCGGGCGTCTATCCAGCCGCTGGACTCGGCGGTCCCCGTCGCGGTGTCGATGACGCAGTACTCCAGCTGTCCGACGAATTGTCCGTCGACCTCGATCGCACCCGCGTAGCGGCGTCCGGCGCGCATGTCGGCACGGGCCAGCAGACATTCGCGCGCCCAACGCCGCGCGGTGTGCCGTCGCTCCCACGGCAGCGGGGAGGTGCTCCAATACGGCTCGATATGGGCGCGATCACGCAGCCGGATCTCGCGCCACGCGGCGAAATCCGACATCCGGGGTGGGCGCAATCGGATCTCGTGGCCGTTGTGTCGCACCGGGCCGAGGGTCAGCCGCGACAATTCGCGATCGTTCGGCCGTTGTCTGCTTCGGTAGGAAATGGTCACGCCGCGGAGCTAGCTGTCGCGTGGTTCGGTGGGAGTCGCGCGCGGACTGCTCGGCGTGTACCCGACCCGAGGCAGCGCCATGGTCTCGGGGTCGTGCGAGATGGTGGCCGAGCGCGGGGTGACCGGGGCAGCGCGGCGTGGCGGCGTGTCGAACGATGCCGGGGGAGCCGGCGACGTGCGCATCCGGGAATCGGCGGCGGGTGCACGGGTTTCCATCGCGGGAGCACGGTTGTCGGGTGCGGGTGCTCGGGTTTCCGCCGTGGGCGCGACCTTGTCGGTGTCGACCCCCGTGGGCTCGGCTGGCTTCTTGCCGCCACGACGACGGCCACGAGCCACCCCGGCCAGCACCAGACCTTCGGCGACCACGATCAATGTGGCCAGCGCGGCGAACAACCCTTCCTGCACCGGGTGCGGGGCAACGAGTTCCCAGGAGGGCGCGGTGAGCACCGTCAGGCGCGCGGGGCCGAGTACCTGGCGGAACTCGGTCTCGCGCGCGACATCACGGGCGTCGAAACTCAGCTCCGGGCGCAGCGGATCGTCGGACAGACGCTTGGAGAAGGTGTCCTCGACCGCGCGCCGGTGTGCTTCCAGGTCGGCCGCGGACCGTGCGATCGCCTCGGTCCGCATCTGGGAACCGACGCTGTCGAGCGACTGTTCGACTGCCACGACCAATTTCGAGGCCTGCTCGGGCGAGCCGGCCTCGGCCGTGATGATCAGCAACGACGGCGCGGGACCGGTCATCGCCGACACCCGGGAGCGCAGATCCGCTTCCGAGGGTGCGAGCCCGTTCTTCACCACATCCGAGAGCACGCGGGTATCGGTGACCATCACAATGTAGGGCTGGGTCAGTTCGTTGAACACCGCGCCGATCGACGGCTGCGAGATCTGGACGGTGATGCTCGCCTGGTAGGTCCGCTCGCTCCCGTCACGAACCAGCCACACCGCGCCGCCGACAATGATCGCGGCAACCAGGGCGAACGGCAGCACCCGTATCAGTTGGCGAAGATGGCCCGCGATGTTCACCGCGGGCATCGACCGCCCGCCGGAGTCGAGGTCGGCGGTCGACGGCGACTCGGTACTGCTCACACTTCCCCCACATTTCACGCATCAACACTTCTCGATCACCGGCCCCCGAAGCCGGTATGCCGTCACTTCGGCACGACCGAGTTGCGATGACGATACCCCAGGTCTGCCGGACGGTCGCGTCGGCGAACGCGGTCGAACCCCGCCGAACCTGCACAGTTCACTCGCCGGTAAGTCGCTGGGAATTCCACGGCGAACATCCGCGAAGCCCTCCAGGTAGTCTGATCTACGTTCGCCCTTGATGGGTGCGGGACGGTTGAGCCGTCGGCAAATGGATCTCATTGAGGGGTAACGGCTGTGGGGGTTCGAGTGTCGGTATGTGTACCGGCCTTCAACGCGGCGCGCACGATTGTCGAGACGCTGGAGTCGATCAGCGCGCAAGATTTCGACGACCTCGAGATCGTGGTCGTCGACAACGCGAGTACGGACGGCACGGGCGATCTCGTGCGCGCGTTCGACGATGCGCGCATTCGGTTGTACACCAACGACACCACGCTGCCGATCGAGCAGAACTGGAATCGCGCGATCGAACTGGCCGGTGGCGAGCTGGTCAAGCTGGTCTGCGCCGACGACATGATCGCCCCGGGGTGCCTGTCGGCGCAGGTCGAGTCGATGGACGACAGCGGGATCGCGGTCGCGGGCGCCAAGTTCGATGTCGTCGACGACGAGGGTGTGGTCCTCGCGCGGGGGCGTGGGCTGCCAGGACTGGTGGGTCGATGCTCGTCGCGGACCGTGCTGCGCACGCTCGTGCGCAAACTGCCCGACGACGTGTGCCCGACCGCGGCGTTCCTGTTCCGTCGCGCTGATTTCGCCGGTACCAGCGGTTTTCGCGCGGACTTCCTGTACGCGATGGATGTCGACCTGGTGGCGCGGCTGTGCGGACGCGGCGAGTTCTTCGGCCACGATCGTGTATTCGCGATCAACCGCGCGTCGGTGTTCAACTACTCGAGTACGACATCGTCGGCGAGCAAATTCGCCGACGTGCTGCGGTTCAACCACCATCACCGTCGGCAGTTCGCTGACCGCGTCGGTGTGATCGATGTCCTGATCGGCGACGGTCGCGTGCTGCGGCAGGCGCTGGTCCGGGTGTCGGCGCGGGCCGCGCGGTTGTTCGGGCGAGGCGCGCGGCAGTGAACTCCCTGTTGTACGTGGTGGCCCTGCCGGTGGCTTGGGTCTTCCTGCGCTGGATCTGGCATCGACCCCAGCGCGGGGTCTTGCTGGTGGCGGCGTTGGTGCCGTTCAACGGATTGCTGCTGATCGCACCGGCGTGGATGCGGGTCGACGGCTGGAAAGAAGCGATGCTGCTGCTCACCCTCGCGGTGGCGGCGTTCGTGCCCCACGGGCGAGTCGACCCGCGTCCGGCGTTGCCGTGGTGGTCGATCGGCGTGGTGCTGTGCGTGTTCGGGGTCGGTTCGGCGTTCCTGACAGCGGGAATTCTGGGCATTTTCGCGATCAAGATCACGTTCTTCTACTTCATCGTGGTGCCGTTGATCCTGTATCTGCGGCCGTTCACCGCGCGCGATCGCGATCTGCTCATCACGATCATGATGGTCGAGTCGGTCGGAATCGCGGTCTTCGGCTTGGCGCAGCAGGCGATCGGGCCCGCCGGGCTCGCCGAGATGGGCTACAAGTTCAACGAGACGATCCGGTTCTCCGGTGGTCTGATGCGCTCGTTCGGATCGTTCAACCAACCGTTCCCGTTCGCGTTCTATCTGGTCACCGTCTTGCTGGTGGGTGGATCAGTCGCGCTGGCCGCCCCGCGCCGGCTACGCAATCGGTTGTTCCTGCTGATGACTCCGGTGCTGGTGGCCGGTATCGCGGCCAGCGTCGTGCGCGCCGCGCTTCTCGGGTTGCTGATCGGTGTGCTGGTGCTCGCGGTCGTCCGCTATCGGCGCCAGCTCAAAGCGGTGATCATCGGCGGGGTCGCGTTGATCGTGGTGGTCGGCGTCGGGGCGTCGTCGCAGGCGCGCAGTTCGCTGTTGTCCTCGGACAGCCTGGCCGCGCGCGAGACCGGGTGGAAGGTCGTGACCAGGACGGTCCCGAGTCACCCGTTCGGTGAGGGCCTCGGCTCGACGGGGGCGGCGAAGGCGGCCCAACTCGTCGCCGAGCTCGGCCCGGCCGCCGAGAAATTGCCCTATGCCACCGGCGAAGTCCAGATCTACGGGCGCCCGTACCAACCCGACAACTACTACGTGAAGCTGCTCATCGAACTCGGGCCGATCGGGGTCTGGTTGTTCTGCGCGATCCTGGTGGTGATCTATCTGCTCGCGCTGCGTTCGGCGCGCACGATGAGCGGCAACGACGCCGCACTGGCGCTCGGGGTCGCGGCGGCCGTGCTGTCGAGCGCGGTCGCGGCGGTCGCGTCGAGCTACTTCGAGATCTTTCCCAGCGATTTCTACTTCTGGTTGCTCGCCGCGGTCGTCGGCTGCGCGGTCTCCCAGCACTCCCCAGTCCAGGCCGTCGAGCGCAGCCCCGTCCCCGAACAGGTGTCATGAATACTGCTGCGAACAGCCGGCCCACCGTGTGTTTCGGGGCGTTGGCCTACCGACCCGACGGCGCCGGGGTCTCGACGTATCAGCGGGAACTGCTGGCGCAGTTGCCCGCGCTGTTGCCGGGTGCCGAGCTGTCGGCGCTGGTCCAAGCCGACGCGGCGAGTTCGCTGCCGTCCACCGTCTCGGCGGTGTCGCGCCCGGTCGCGGCGGGCGCTCGCCGCGCGTGGCACGGTGTCGCGCCGCTGCGCGGATTCGATGTGTTCCACGGCCTCGATGTCGACCTTCCGCTGGTCGGGCCGCGTGCCACGGTCGCCACGGTGCACGACCTGTCGGTCTTCGATGTGCCGTGGGCGTTCAGCCGGTATCGGGCGCGCGGGGAACAGTTGCTGGTCCGGACGTCGTTGACGCGTGCCGATCTGCTGATCGCGGTATCGGAATTCACCGCCGAACGGATCGCGGACAAGTTCGGCCGCGCGGCGGTTGTCGTGCCGCTCGCGCCCGCCGACTGGGCGCGCGTCCCCGAAGCCTCCGAGGTGGACCGGGTGCGGGCCGGCTACGACCTGCCGCCTCGATTCATCCTGCAGGTGGGGACCGTCGAGCCGCGCAAACAGGTCGGGATGCTCGCGGAAGTGGCGCGCGCCCTCGACATTCCGCTCGTGCTGGCCGGGGCCGGATCCACCGGTCCGCAGGCCCCGGCCACGGCGATCGGTCTCGGTTACGTCGATGCCGCCGATCTGCCCGCGCTGTACGCCGCGGCGACCGTGGTGGCCTACTGCTCGGAGTACGAAGGATTCGGGCTGCCGCCGGTGGAGGCCATGGCGTGCGGTGGCGCGGTGGTGGCCAGCGCGGTCGGCGCGCTGCCACAGGTCTGTGGCGACGGTGCCGTGCTGGTCGCGCGCGCGAATGTCGAGTCGTGGACGGCGGCCGTGCGCCCACTGCTGCACGACACCGTCGGCAACGCCGTACTGCGCGAGCGTGGTCTGGCCGCGGCGTCGAAGCTGAGCTGGCGGGCCACCGCCGAGGCGACGGTCGGCGCCTATCGCGGCGCCGGGTTGATTCCGTGACGACCGAGGCGAAACCGTCGGTCCCCGATCGCCCGATCGAGAGCCGCGCCTCGATGTCGGGGCGGGCCGCCGCCAACAACACCGCCGCGATGCTGGCCAGCCGGATCTTCGCCGCGGTGCTCGGTCTGCTCGGCACCATGCTCACCGCCCGGATGCTGCCCGCGGTCGAATGGGGCTACTTCTCCTTCGTGTTCGGTCTGCTCGGCATGCTCGCGATCGTCACCGATCTGGGGGTCGGGCGCGCGGTCATCGGCAAACTCGTGCACGGCGAGCCCGCCGAGGTCGCCGAGATCGCGAGCTCGTTCATCGCGCTGCGGACCGTACTCGGACTGCTGGGTTACGGGGTGGCGCTGGGCTATGTGGTGCTGCTCGGTTGTCCACCGCAGGTCATCGCGGCGACAGCCGTCGCGGGGCTGGTCGTGGTGGTCGCGACGCCGAGCAACGCGCTCACCGTGCTGTTCCAGTCGACCATGCGCTTGACCTTGGTCGCCGCGGCGGAGTCGATCGCCCGCCTTGTCCAGGTGGCGCTGACCGTCGTCGCGGTGCTGTGGGCACCGACCTTGCTGATCGTGGTGATCCCCGCCGTGGTGTACGAACTGATCGCCATCGCGATCAAGATCGTCGGCGTGGGTCGGGGGCTCGGTGGACCGATCCCGGCGCGCCGTGTCGAACTGCGCTGGTGGGGCGGCATGTTGCGCGAGGCGCTGCCGCTGAGCATCGGCCTGGCCCTGATCATCATGCTGCAGAAGGTCGGCCTGCTGCTGCTGGGTCACTTCGACACCTTCGAATCCGTCGGGATGTTCGCGGTCGGCATGAAATTCGCCGACCTCGTCGACACCGCGGCGATCGCGGTCGTCGCCCCGTTGACCACTCTGCTCATCGCGGTGTGGCCGGCCGACCCCACCCGATTCCGGCGCTACTTCCGCCAGTCGGGTGCCGCGCTGACGGCCCTCGGCCTTGCCGCGCTGGTCGCCTTCTGGCCGGTCGCGACCCAGGTGATCGACCTGCTCTTCGGTGCGAAGTTCGTGTCCGCGGTCGATGCGAGTCGCTACCAGATCATCGGCGGACTGCTCGGCGCGCTGGCCCATCTGGGCCTGGTCGCGCTGATGGCCGCCGGGCGCAACTACCTGATTCCTTGGATCGCGCTACTCGCGCTGGTCGTCGACCTGGCGTTGTCGTGGCCGCTGATCGCGTGGCTGTCGTTCGAAGGCGCGGCCATCGCCGGTCTGGTGGCCAATGTCGTTCTGCTGATCGGGGTGTGGCTCGCGCTCGTCGCCACGGTGCGGATCGGGCGGTTGATCCCGGTCACCTCGGTGGTGTCGGTCAGTGCCGTCGCCGCCGCGGTGATCGTCCCCGCGACGATGATTCAGCAGCGGTGGGAGCCACCGTGGATTGTCACCTCTACGGTGGCCGGTGTGTTGTACCTTTTCCTCGCCGGCTGCGTTGTGCGCTGGACCGACGGATTGACGATACGAAGCGTGCGAGGGCCGAAATCTGATGACACTGTGGCGATTCGCTCGGATGATCACCACCGTGGCCCTCACGCTCACCCTGCTCGGATGCGGGACACCGACGATGTCGACCGTGCTCGATGAGCGCGTGAACGAGACCGGACTCGGCATCGCGGGCGGCCACTCTTGGCTCGCACTGAGCGCCGGCGAATTGGACCGCCAGATGAAGGGCGTGGTCGACGCGGGCGCCACCTGGATCAGGATGGATCTGGACTGGTCGCTCATCGAGCACGACCGTGGCCGCAAGGACTGGTCGATGACCGATCGGGTGGTGCGGTCGGCGCGCGCCCACGGGTTGCACGTGCTGGCCATCCTCACCTACTCACCGCCGTGGGCACGTCAGGACCCGGGGCCCGGTGGAAACAAGGTCGCCCCGTATCCCGCGCTGTTCGGCCAATTCGTCGCCGACGCGGTCGAGCGCTACCGCGATCAGATCAAGCACTGGGAGGTCTGGAACGAGCCCAATGTCACCAGCTTCTTCGCGCCGCTGCCCCATGTGAATCTGTACGCCCAGCTGCTCCACCAGGCGGCGACGGCCGTGCGCACCCGCCAGCCGGGTGGTCAGGTGCTGGTCGGCGGCTTGGCGCCCGCTGCCGACAACGGCCGCGACATCGCGCCGTCGACGTTCATCGAGCGCCTCTACGCGCTGGGCTCGGCTCTCGACTTCGACGCCATCGCGGTGCACCCCTACTCCTATCCGGAGCTGCCCTCGTCGCCGAGCCGGGACAACGCCTTCCAGAACCTGACTCGAATCCGCGCGATCATGGATGCTCGCGGCGATACGTCGAAGCGGCTGTGGCCCACCGAATTCGGCGCGCCGACCGGTACCGGAGCACGCGCGGTCGACGAGCAGACCCAAGCCGAGATACTCGGCGGCGGACTGGACTTGATGGCGGCGATGCCCAATATCGGCCCTGTTTTCGTCTATTCCCTGATCGACGCGGGCGACGATCGTCAGAACCTGGAGGACAACTTCGGCATGCTCCGTCGTGACTATTCGGCGAAACCGGCACTGGCGCAGGTCCGCGCCCGCGCGGAGGTGCTCCGTGCGGGGCAGTGACGACGGGCGCGAGCTGGTTTTCGTCGCTCACACCGGACAGGCGTCGGGCGCGGAGAACGTGATGCTCGCCCTCGTGGACTCGGCGCTCGAACGTGGCTACCGGGTGCGGGTCGCCTGCCCGGACGGTCCGTTGCGGGAGCGGCTGCCCGCCGGTGTCGAGCACATCGGCATCGCCGCGCTGGGGTTGGCGGGTGAACGCGGCCTGCGCCGGTTGACCGCCGCGCTGGTGATGCTGAAGAACTGGATCAGTGCGGTATGGCGTCTTCGGAAGCCGTTGCGGGACAGCCGAACCCGCATCATCGTCAATTCGACCATGGCGTTGCCCGCGCTGGCGCTGGCCCGTCCACATCGGGGCTCGGCGGCCTGGTTGGTCCACGACATCCTCGCCAGTCGGCGGCAATACGGCGCTGCCTGGGCCGGGCGTGCGGCGGTGGGCCGTGCCGTCGCGGTGTCCGAGACCGCCGCGCAGCCGCTGCGCCGGCGCGGGTTCGATGTCGATGTCGCGTTCAACGGCGTGACCTGGCCGGTCGAACCCGCGCCCGTGGTCGAGCGCACGCCACCGGTGGTCGGCATCCTGGGCGTGGTGACCTCATGGAAGGGTCACCACGTTCTGCTGGAGGCCGTCGCGGGGTTGCCCGAGGTGCGACTCGAGATCGCCGGCCGGGCATTGCCCGGCGACGTGGCGTATCTGGCCGAGCTGCGCGAGCGCGCCGAGCAGCCCGACCTCGTCGGCCGGGTCGCCTTACTCGGTCAGGTCGACGCCATGACCACCCTGCGGGGCTGGGACGCGGTGATCTCGGCCAGCGTGCTGCCCGAGGCCGGTCAGCTCGTCGTCCTCGAGGCGATGAGTTTGGGTGTCCCGGTGATCGCCACCGATCACGGCGGATACGCCGATGACCGCGTCATGGTGTGCGTTCCGCCCGCTGATCCGGTCGCGCTGCGGGCCGCGATCGAGCGTGTCATCGGCGACCCGCGGTTGCGGTCGCGCTTGCACGAGGACGGTCGGGCTCGGGTCGCGGCAGCACACGATCGGTCCCGCACACTGCCGCAGATGCTCGACGCTCTGCTCGGCACGGCACCGTGACAGCGACGGACCCGGCGAGTGAACTCACTCGCCGGGTCCGTCGGGCCCGATCAGATCGAGAAGGTCTTGCCGTAGGTGACGACGGTGTCGCCGGACGAGCCGACGATCCGCACGAACGGACGGACATTGGTCTGGCCGAGCACACCGGTGACAGTGCCGTGGAAACCTGAAAGACGCAGTACGCCTTCGGCTCCGGCGATCTCACCACCGGCGACCTCGACCTCCTGGATACCGGGGCCGAAGCCCGCGGCGAGTTCGATGCCCGCGCGCGGGATGAGACCGTCGAGCTTGACGGTGGGGCCGTCGGCGCCGACCTCGAGGCCGAGGCTCGGGGTGGACCACTCGAACTTGATCCGGCCGTCGAGAGTGGCGGGGTAGCCGACCTGATAGCCGAGCGTGATGCGACCGGACCAGGTCTCGGCGTCGGGGCCGGTGACCAGGTAGGAAGCCGCGCCGCTGTGGAACCATTCGCGGGTGAGCGGATTGCCGTCCAGTGGTGCGACGAAGTCGATCCGGGTGTCGGACTGGATCGCTTCGACGGTACGGTTCTTGCCGTCGAGAACGGTACTGCTGCTGTCGATTCCGGCAGCAGCGGTGCCTGCCCCCATGGCGAGACCGACAGCGATGGCCGATACCATCGCCGCGATCCGGAGCGCGCGTGATGCGAGCACGGTGGTTCCCCTCATCAGAATTCTTCCCCTGGACAGTGGCCCGCCGAACGCTGCGTTCGGCGCCGCGTTTCCCCTGCGATCCGGACACCGGCCACCGCGACACTGCGGCGGTCCAGCGGTGACCCGAATTCGATCATGGTGCGGCGCTGGGCATTTCCGAGTATCCCACGTCCTGCGGTCATGTGCCGATCGGCATAAGGTCGGTTATCCCACAGCCTTCGCCGGTCTCTATCGGTTGCGTGGGCCCGCCGGATCGTCGATCATCCACCGTCCGTCGAGTTCGGGCAGTGCGGCGCTCACCTCGGCGAGCAGGTCCGGCAGCGTGAGCAGCACGACGTCGGGCTCGGCGGCGACCAGTTCGGCGGGGGAGATGATGGGCACATCGGTGCCGGGCATCCGGCAGCCCTGTTTTCCCGGAGCGGCGTCGGCGACACCGGCGAGCAGGTCGCGGTGCGCGCCCGCCATGCTCAGCAGGGCCACCGCGCGCGACGCGGCGCCGTAGGCATAGACGCGAAGGCCCTGCGTGGCACCGGTGTCCAGCCAACCGCGCAGGGCGCGGACGTGACGGTCGACCGTCTGCTGCAGCTCGGGGGCCGCCCTCAGTGCGTCGGCTTCGGCGACGAGAAGGCTGTCGATGCTGGCGTCGGGGGTGTGATCGCCGTGGCGAACGGCCAGGAGTACCGTGCCGCCGTAGAGGTCGAACTCCCACGCGGTGACCACGCTCATCCCCGCCGCGCGTAACAGGGTGCGCAGAGCGGACAGCGAGTAGTACGCGAAGTGCCCGTGCCGCAACGCGTTCCATTGTCCCTGCGTGACGATGGTGGCCAGTGAGTGGTATTGGACAAGCAGCACCCCGTCGGGCGCCGTCGCCGCGGCCCGCGCCGCGAAGGCCGCTCGCTGATCGGGTTCGTGCATGATCCCGAAGCAGTCGAGCACCACATCGGCCGGTTCACCCGTGTTCTCGGTGAAGCCGTGCTCGGCGAGCAGTGGCAGCCAGGTGCCGCCGTGCGGGCTACCGAATTCGGTGACCGTCGATCCGCGCAGCAGCCCGGCGGCGTGCACCAGGCGCACCGCCTCGCCGGCTTGGTCGCGCAGGGCCAGCGGCTCGATACCGCGGGGCTCCGCGGTGACGGTGTCGTCGTCGGCCAGCTGAGCCAGCCCGCACGACGTGCACCGGTCCATCCGCAAGGGGTGGCCGGATTCGGTGGCGGCGATCGGAGCGTCACGTGGCGGAAAGTGATCCGCCGCCGGGACCGAGCCCAGATCGAGGACGGGAACGAGCGCGGTCTTCGCGCAGCCGCGGCATCGGCGGGTCATGGGAGTATGGCCTCGTGCGTATCGAGCGGACCGAATTGGCCGACGTAGTGGTACTCGTTCCCGAACCGTTCCGGGACGAGCGGGGGTTGTTCACCCGTACCTTCGACGCGGGCGAGTTCGACGCCCATCTCGGGGTAGCGGGTGCGGCGGCGGCCTTCGTGCAGGATTCGCAGTCGCGGTCGGTGCGCGGGGTGATCCGTGGCATGCACGGGCGCGGTGGGCGCGGTGAGGCCAAGCTGGTGCGGTGCGCGCACGGCGCCGTGCACGACGTGCTCGTCGACATTCGACCAGGTTCGCCGACTTTCGGTGCGCGCCAAGCGTTTCGGCTCGACGACGAGCAGTTCCACCACCTCTATGTGCCGCCGGGTTTCCTGCACGGGTTCCAGGCACTCACCGAGATCGCCGACGTCTGCTACCGCATCGACCGTCCGCACGATCCCGAAGAGGACCTCGGGGTCGCCTTCGACGACCCCGAACTGGCCATCGAGTGGCCGCTGCCCGTCGGCCCGGTCTCCGCGCGTGACGCGCGGGCCGGGACCTGGGCCGCGCTGCTGGCTACGCTGACGCCGACGCACTGATCCGGCGCAGCTGTGCGTCGAGCACCCCGGAGTCGCACAGCCCCTGCAGGTGCGGCAGCCGGGTGAACCGGCGGAAGAACGCATCGGCGGTGAGTCCGCGCGCGGTGTACTCGGTGAAGAGCTCGGCCGCGCCCGCGGGAACCGTCCACTGCGCCTCGAAGCCGAGAACCTCACGCGCGTAGGAGAAGTCGACCCGGTAGGACCGTGGGTCGGCGCCGTTCTCGCCGGTGATCAGCAGCCGGGATCCGGGGACTGCGTCGACCACCGAGGCGGCGATCTCGGCGACGGTGAGGTTGTTGACCTCGGTGCCGATGTTGAACGCCCGGCACGAGATGTCGGCGGCGGGCGCGGTCAGGCAGGTGGCGAAGGCGGCGGCGATGTCGGCGGCGTGCACCAGGGGCCGCCACGGGGTGCCGTCGGAGAGCACCTTCACCTCGCCGGTGAGCACCGCGTAGCCGACCAGATTGTTGAGCACGATGTCGGCCCGCAACCGCGGCGAGAAGCCGAAAGCGGTGGCATTGCGCAGGAATACCGGAACGAAGTTGTCGTCGGCCAGCGCGGCCACATCGTCTTCGACGCGCACTTTGCTCTCGGCGTAGGGGGTGATCGGGCGCAGCGGGGCGTCCTCGGTGACGAGGTCGGCACCGGCGGCGCCGTAGACCGAGCAGGTGGACGCGTAGAGGAACCGCGACACCCCGGCTTCCTTGGCGAGGCGGGCCAGTCGCACCGACGCGCGATGGTTGATGTCGTAGGTGATCTCCGGCGCCAGAGCGCCGAGGGGATCGTTCGACAACGCCGCGAGGTGGATCACCGCGTCGAAACCGCGCAGCTGCTCGACGGTCACCTCGCGCAGGTCCACGGCCAGACCGTCGGGGTCACCGGCGAATTCGCCGAGCAGGCAGTCGGCGAAGTAGCCGATGTCCAGGCCGGTGACCCGGTGGCCCGCCGCCCGCAGCACGGGCACCATCACGGTGCCGAGATAGCCCTGGTGCCCGGTGACCAGTACCCGCATGTTCACGTCTGTTCCCATCTGATGATCGCTTTGTCGAGCACGAACGCCTCGGCATACGGTGCGTGGCACTGCACCCCACGCATCCGGGCCAGCCCGAGGAAGGCCTGTTCGTCGAACCAGTCGCGGCCCGTCTGCGACGGATAGTGTTCGTGCAGCAGACGCGACTTCTGCTGCGCGAGTGCGTGACTCAGTGGGTGGTAGAGGGTGGGAGCCGGAGTGTCGGTCTCCCACTTGAGGATTTCGTAACCCAGGGTCAGGTGGTCACGGAACTCGGTGGGCACCAGTTCGGCGAGCAGCCGATGGTCCTGATGGGCGTCGCCACGATGCGGCGCGAACACCACCTCGGGTTCACCGCCACGACGAAAGTCCGCCAGCGCGTCCTTGATCCGATCCCAGTGCGCGGGCGCGCGGCCGTCGGGCACATCGAGGACGCGCAGTTCCGGCTTGTTGCCCGAGCAGAACGCGGTGAGCGCCGCCCGCTCCTCGTCCTCACGTGCGGTGCCGCCACCGGAGAGGACAAGCGCGCGCACCTCGATCTCGGGATCGGCGCCGGTGAGCGCGAGAAGCGTTGCCCCCATCCCGATCGCGATGTCGTCGCAGTGCGCGCCGAGCACCGCGATCCGGCGCGGCGGGGTGGTGAACAGCCCGATCACGGCCGGTCCCACACCATCCACGGCCGGGTGCCGTTGCGGTAGGCGTCGTCGAGTTCGGCGCGCTCCTTGAAGGTGTCGGCCGGCTTCCAGAAACCCATGTGCTGATATCCGAAGAGCCTGCCCTGCCCGGCGAGCGCGCCGCACGCGTCGGCCACCAGATCGCCACCGGGGGGCAGCAGATCGAAGATCTCCTGGCTGAGCACGAAATATCCGCCGTTCTCCCACAGCGGCATCTGCGCCACCGGCACGATGTCCTTCACTTCACCGGTCGGCGAGATGTCCACACAGTGGAACGAGGACTGCGGCGGCACCACCATCATCGACGCGGCCGCACCCGAGGCATGGAAACGCTCGATCATGGTGTCCAGCGGTGCGTCGGTGAGGACGTCGGCGTAGTTGGCCAGGAAATACTCGTCGCCGTCGAGGTGCTCGCGCACGCGGCGCAGTCGCTCCCCGATCGCGGATTCGACGCCGGTGTCGACGAAGGTGATCGTCCAGTCGCTGATGTCGCTGCCCAGCAGCTCCACTTCACCGTTGCGGATCACGAAGTCGTTGGACGCCGACTCCTGGTAGGTGAGGAAGAAATTCTTGATGTGCTCGGCGCCGTAACCGAGACACAGCACGAACTCTGTGTGTCCGTAGTGCGCGTAGTAGCGCATCACGTGCCACAGCAACGGGCGCGGCCCGACCAGCTGCATCGGCTTGGGGACGACGTCGTCGGATCCGCCGCGCATGCGCATGCCGTATCCGCCACAGAACAATACGACCTTCATCGGTTCGTTCACCTTCATTCCGGGAGTGCGCCGACCGCGACCGGTTCGCCCGTCGTGGCGGCGCGATGCAGCACCGGCAGAGGGTAGATCAGTTCGCCACCCCATTCGCCGACGTGGCTGAGTTGAGCGGTGATCTCGGTTTCGAGATTCCACGGCAGGACCAGCACCACATCGGGCTTGTCCGCGTCGATGCGTTCCGGCGGATGGATCGGAATCCGGGTGCCGGGGGTGTAGCGGCCGTGCTTGTAGGGGTTGCGGTCCACGGTGTATTCGAGCAGGTCGGGCCGGATGCCGCAGTAGTTGAGCAGCGTGTTGCCCTTGCCCGGTGCGCCGTAGCCGACCACCCGCTTGCCCGCGGCGCGGCAGTCGAGCAGGAAACGCAGCAGCTCGTGGCGAACCGATTCGGCACGGGCACCGAGCGCGGCGTAGCCGGCGGGTTCGTGCAGCCCCGCCGCGCGCTCGAGGTCGAGGACCTCGGCGACGCGGGCGGTGGGTTCGGCGACGGCGTCGGGGCGTGCCCACAGCCGGAGCGAGCCGCCGTGGGTGTCCAGCAGTTCCACATCGACGACGGTCAGGCCGGCGATCGCCAGCGCGCGCTGCGCCGAATGGACGGTGTAGTACTGGAAGTGCTCGTGGTAGATGGTGTCGAACTGGCCGAGCTGGACCAGGTTCAGCGCGTGGTGCACTTCGATGCTGCACCAGCCGTCGTCGCTGAGCAGGGTGCGCAGTGCGTGGGTGAACCCGCGCAGGTCGGGTACGTGGGCGTAGACGTTGTTGGCGACCACCAGGTCGGCCGGTCCGTGCTCGGCGCGGATCCGCGCGGCCGAATCCTGGTGCAGGAACGCGGTGTCCGTCGGTACGCCGACCTCGCGGGCCGCGAGTCCGACATTGACCGAGGGCTCGATGCCCAGACAGCGGATGCCGCGCGCGACCGCGTGTCGCAGCAGGTAGCCGTCGTTGCTCGCCACCTCGACGACGAACGAATCGGCGCCGAGGCCGAGTCGTTCGGCGGTCGTGGTGACGAACTGCTCGGCGTGACGGACCCAGCTGTCGGAGAACGAGGAGAAGTACGCGTACTCGGTGAAGGTGTCCTCGGGCGTGATCAGCGCCGGGATCTGTAACAGCAGGCAGTCCTCACACAACCGCAGGTGCAGCGGATACGTCGATTCGGGCCGGTCGAGATCGGTGGCGGACAGAAAGCTCTCGCACGGTGGGGTGGCGCCCAGGTCGAGCACGCTCGTGAGCCGTTCGGAGTCACAGAGTCGACATTGCACGTGGAGCCCCCACCTTCATACCTGTTCACCCGAGCTGTCGCGGCTCTTGCCGGTCATGCCGGAAGTCGGATCAGTGGGCACAGACGTTACAGCGGCGGGCAGAAAGGGTGCCCTGAAACGTTCGGGCGGAAACACATTCATGGTAATTTTCGGAGTAATACCAGGTCGATCCGGCACCGGCTAACTGTCGGCGAGGGCGACCATTCCTCCTCTGTTTGTGATGGCGATCACTTGTGAAAGTGATTGTCCTGCATTCATATCGAAAGGCAATAGCGGCTCGGTGATAGCTGTCCGATTGCGCTGTGAAGTGGCTAACTACTGGAATCCCTTGTGGCGGTGAGTCTTCGGAAAGAACCCCTGCTGGTGGTCTGTAACAATCAACGAGCGGGTATCGAATCGACGGGAAGTAGGACGGCCGCAACGGCCGCATTCCGGTCGACGGGGATCGGGAAACGATTCGTCGCCCGAAGGGGAGGTGTGGGTTCATGAGCTACGAGCTCACCGGTAGTGGCGACGTCGATGTTGTCAACGGCGTCCAGGTGCTGCGCCGTACCCAGCGCGAGAGTTGGCAGAGCGCACTGGTCCAGCGGTTGGCGGTGACCGACGTGATCGCGGTGTTCGGTGCGGTCGCGGCGGCACAGGTCATCCGCTTCGGCGGGCCCGCCGCCCCGCCGCTGGCCTGGCCACTGCCCTACGAGGTCGGCTACTCCGTGGTGTCGCTGGCTCTGGCCGCCGGGTGGCTGGCGTTGCTGCACGGCTATGGCAGCCGCACCCCACAGGTGGTCGGGACCGGGACCGAGGAGTTCCGCAGGCTGGTGTCGGCGACCCTGCGGCTGTTCGGTGTGCTGGCGATCCTCGCGCTGCTGTTCCGGGTGGAGGTCGCGCGCGGCTATCTCGCCATCGCGTTGCCCGCCGGGCTGTTCGCGCTGGTGGCCGGGCGGTTGGCGTGGCGGTGGCGGTTGCGGCGGTGGCGCGCGCAGGGGCGGTGCCATATCGCGGTGCTGGTCGTGGGTTCGCCGGAGGCCGCGCAGGCGATGGCGACGGCGTTCACCGGTGATCCCGGCTCCGGCTATCGCGTGGTCGGTGTCTGCGTGCCCGCGGGATCGGTGGGCCCGCAGTTCGATACGTCCGACGGGCCGTCGGTGCTCGGCGACGATCGCTCGGTGCTGGAGGCGGTGCGCCGCAGTGGCGCCGACTCCGTGGCCGTGGCCGCGACCGATCATCTCGGACCCGCCGAGTTGCGGCGGATGGCATGGGCATTGGATCCCCTCGGCGTCGATCTGATCGTCGCACCCGGCATCGCCGACATCGCGGGGGCGCGGCTGACCAACCGCCTCGTCGCGGGGATGCCGATGCTGCACATCGACCCGCCGCGCTACGGACGAGCGAAGTCGAGCCGTAAAGCGCTGTTCGATGTGTGTTTCGCCGCGACCGTGCTGGTGCTCGTCGCGCCGATGCTGGCCGCCATCGCGATCGCGGTGAAGATGACGAGCGCGGGGCCGGTGTTCTACCTGTCGGAGCGGATCGGGCGCGACGGTATTCCGTTCCGGATGATCAAGTTCCGCAGCATGCTCGTCGACGCCGACAACACGGTGGAGGCGCTCATCGAGCACCACGGTGGAAATCCGTTGTTCTTCAAGGTCAAAGACGATCCGCGAGTGACCGCCGTCGGCCGTTTCCTGCGCAAGTACAGCCTCGACGAGCTGCCCCAGTTCTTCAACGTGCTGCGCGGCGACATGAGCGTCGTCGGGCCACGGCCGCAGGTGCAACGTGAGGTCGACAGCTACGACGGGGAGATGCGACGGCGGCTGCTGGTGAAGCCGGGCGTCACCGGGTTGTGGCAGGTCAGCGGACGGTCCGATCTGTCGCCGGAGGACTCGGTGCGCCTCGACCTGTCCTATGTCGAGAACTGGTCGATGGTGCTGGATCTGGCGTTGATCGCGCGCACTGTCGGGGCGGTCACCCGCGGCGACGGCGCGTATTGAAACCGGGGTGGCGAGTCGACTCACCACCCGGCTCGGTGACGCGGAACGCACGCTCGGGGTCAGCGCAGGTCGCGTCGGCGCAAGGCCATGAGCCCCACCACGATTCCCGCCCCCGCCAGGGCGAGCAGGTAGGCGATCGGCACGATGTCGAACGCCGCACCCGGCAGCTTCGGCGGGTGGACGAAGGGCACCAGATCGAGGATCCACTGCGAGAAGCTGCCCAGCGAGCCCAGCACGAAGATCACGATCATCGCGCTCAGCACGCCCCACGCGAGTGCCGCGTACTTGGGCAGTGCGCCGAACAGCAGCATCGCGATGGCGGTGACCACCCAGACCGCGGGCAGTTGCACCGCGACCGCGCCCAGGGATTCGCCGACCTTGCCGGGAAGGTCGCCGTCTGTCGCGCCCCAGACGATGCCGATCGCCGAGCCCGCGGTCAGCAGTGCCACAGCGGGTCCGCCGATGGCGAACAGCAGGTGGCTCGACGCGTAGCGCACGCGGCTCACCGCGGCGGCCAGGACCGTCTCCGCACGCCCTGAGTTCTCCTCCTCGTGCAATCGCAGCACAGCCGACACGGAGTAGGCGGCGGCCGCGGCGGCCAGCATGGTGACCGCGTAGGCGATGAACGACTTCTCCAGATCGGCCGACCCGCCCATCGAGGTGACCACATCCTGCAGGGTGCCGCTGTCGTCGAGCATGCCGCCGATGCTGTCGACCGCACCGCCGATGAGCAGACCGTAGAGGGCGAAACCGGTCGTCCAGGCGAGCAGCGAACCTCGCTGCAGTCGCCAGGCCAGACCCACCGGACCCGACAGCGCGGTGCCCGCGACGGCCGGTCCGGGTCGGTCGGCCAGCAGTCCCGCGCCGATGTCGCGAGTCCGCAGCAACCGATAGGCGAGCAGGGTCGCGCCGGTGGCGAGGGCGGCCATCGGCACGAGCACCCACCAGCGTTCGTCGGCGAACGGGCGGATCTGCAGGCACCATCCCAGCGGCGAAAACCAGGACAGCACACCGTTTCCCGCGTCGCCGACCGCACGCACCGCGAACGCCGCACCCAGTGCGCCCAGCGCGATGCCGCGGGCGAGCCGCGCGCCGGTGCTGACCTGCGCGGCGACGGCGGCCACCGCACCCCAGACCACGCCGGAGCCGGCGAGTGCGGCGCCGAAGGCGACCGACCCTGCGACGGGTAGATCGGTGGCCATCAGTGAAGCGGTACAGGCGATTCCGGCAACCGCCGAAGCCCCGTAGGCGAGCAGCAGTGCTCCGGTGAGACCGGCGAAGCGGCCGATGCTGG
The DNA here is from genome assembly GCF_053608825.1 of Nocardia sp. NPDC055002. NCBI lineage: Bacteria > Bacillati > Actinomycetota > Actinomycetes > Mycobacteriales > Nocardiaceae > Nocardia > Nocardia sp. NPDC055002. The sequence continues at coordinate 862,343 of NZ_JBSGWE010000001.1, read as the reverse complement.
TGGCGCCGACCAGTTCCGCACGCCCGGTCTCCTCCTCGACTCTGGTGTGGCGGATGACCGTGAGCACCGCGGCGATCGCGATCATCGCGTACATCGCCCCGGCCTTCCAGGTGCCGATGGAACCGAGTGCCGAGCTGAAAACGGGTCCGTACATGGCGATCAGCGCGGGGCTGGCCGCCGTGGTCGCCGCGAAGTGGTCGAGTTGTTCTCCGGTGGTGTAGATGTCCTTGATCGACACGATCTGCAGCGCGGGCATCAGCCCGATCAGCAGCGACCACAGCGGCGCGACCACCCGGTCGCGGCGCAGATACAGGCGCAGCATCTGACCGGTGCCGGCGAATTCGCCTGCGGTGCGGGCAGTTCCGGTGAAACGAGGGAGAGCGGCTGTCGCAGTCATGCCCGCACCTTCTCCGCGGTCTCGGCACCGTCGACGTGGTAGTGGCGAAGGAACAGATCCTCGAGCGTCGGTGGCGCGCTGGTCAGGCTGCGGACCCCCGCGTCGCCGAGTACCCGGATCAGCGCGCCGAGGTGGTCGGCATCGACCTGGCAGCGCAGGGTCGAACCGTCTCGTTCGACATCGCCGACCCCGGGCATCGTGCTCAGATCGCCGGGATCGCCGATCAGGTCGGCGGTGATGGCAGTGCGGCTCAGATGGCGCAGATCGTTGAGCGAACCGGATTCGACGGTGCGGCCGGCGCGGATGATGGTGACCCGGTCGCACAGGTGCTCGACCTCGGACAGGATGTGGCTCGACAGCAGCACTGTCGCGCCACGGGCGGCGGCATCGCGCACACAGTCCTGGAAGACCTGCTCCATCAACGGGTCCAGACCCGAGGTCGGCTCGTCGAGGATCAGCAGATCCGCGTTCGCCGAAAACGCCGACACCAGTGCGACTTTCTGCCGGTTGCCCTTGGAATAGGTACGCGCCTTCTTGGTGGGGTCGAGTTCGAAGCGTTCGATCAGCTCGCCGCGTCGTGCCTGGTCCAACCCCCCGCGCATGCGGGCGAGCAGGTCGATCGTCTCACCGCCCGACAGCGACGGCCACAGCGTGACATCGCCGGGGACATAGGCGATCCGGCGATGCAGGTCGACGGCATCGGTCCAGGGGTCGCGGCCGAAGACCGCGGCTTCGCCACCGGTCGCGCGCAGTACTCCGAGCAGGATGCGGATGGTGGTGGACTTGCCTGCGCCGTTGGGACCGAGGAAACCGTGGATCTCGCCGGTGCTGACGTGTAGGTCGAGTCCGTCGAGCGCGGTGAAGCGGCCGAACGTCTTTCGCAGGTCCGCGACATCGATGACCTGGTCGGTGGTGGGGGAGGGCATCGTCTACTCCTCGAAAAGGGTGTCGAGCATGGTGGAATCGGTGAGTAATCCTTGGGTGTAGAGCTCGAGCGCCGGGAAGGTGATCTCGTCGGACAGCTCACGAATCGCCTTGCGGTAATCGAGTTTTCCTTCGCGCTGCAGGCGCATCTGGAGGTAGAGGTTCATCGCGCCGACATGGCAGAGCACGATGTAGCGAGCACGTGCCGCGTGGTCGCGACTCGGTTTGGCCTTGCCCTCGTCGACGGCTGTCTGCATGTACTGCTCCGCGTCGGAGATCATGTGTTCGAGCAAGGACTCCGACAGCGGGCCGCCTGCCTGGAAGCTGCGCAGCATGTAGGCCACCAGAGGTGCGTACATCTCGAGTTCGGCCATCGCGTTCAAGATCCCCGCGGGACCGGGCGCCTGGATCGCGCGCAGCTTCTCGTCGCGGATGATCTCGAGCACACGATCGTCGCAGACCGCGCGCAGGCCGTCCTTGGAGCCGAAGTGATGGTTCACCAGCCCGGGTGACACCCCGGCCGCGGCGGCGATGGCCCGTACGCCGACGCCGAACCCCTGCTCACCGAACAATTCGATCGCGGCATCGCGAATCCTGGCGGCGGTGGTGAGATCGGCTGAACGCATGTTCAACATGTTAAACGTGTGTTCAATCCGTTGGCAAGACTTTCGCCCGATCCGAGTTTCGGGCCTGGGGGACCCATCGTGTGCGGGCTAATGTCGAAGCCATGGCTACCGGCACATCGACGACGGCAGAACATCTCCGCGCAGCGCTGGACGGACCGTGGCGCACGGTCAGGGAGCAGGCGCGCACCCAGCTCGCCGGTGCGGAATTCACCGACGATCCCGAACTCGACATCCACGCGGCGAGAGCGCGCGTGCTCGACCAGATGCGGGTCATCGCGACCATGGGCTACCCCGAACGCGGTTTCCGGCCCGAGAACGGCGGCACCGGTGATCCCGGCGGCGCGGTCATCGGGCTGGAGATGCTCGCCTACACCGACCTGTCGTTGTGGGTGAAATCCGGCGTGCAGTGGGGACTGTTCGGTGGCGCGGTGGAGAACCTGGGCACCGAACGTCACCGTGACTTCATCAAGCGCCTGATCTCGCTCGATCTGCTCGGCTGTTTCGCGATGACCGAGTCGGGCCACGGCAGCGATGTCGCCGATCTGGAGACCACGGCCACCTATGACCCGGCCACCCAGGAATTCGTCATCAACACCCCGACCCCGTCGGCGCGCAAGGACTACATCGGTGGCGCCGCGGTGCACGCGCGGATGGCCGCGGTGTTCGCCCAGCTGATCGTCGGCGGCGAGAGCAAAGGGGTGCACTGTCTGCTGGTGCCGATCCGTGACGACCTCGGCGCGGACCTGCCCGGCGTGACCACCTACGACGACGGGCTCAAGGGCGGCCTGCCCGGTGTCGACAACGGCCGGATCGTCTTCGACCAGGTGCGGATCCCCCGCGAGAACCTGCTCAATCGCTACGCCGACGTGTCACCGGACGGCACCTACAGCTCGGAGATCGAGAACCCGAGCCGCCGCTTCTTCACCACCCTCGGCACGCTGGTGCGTGGCCGGGTCAGTGTCGGCGGCGCGGCCGCGGCGGGCGCGCGGGTGGCACTGAGTATCGCCGTCCGCTACGCGCTGGCGCGCCGCCAGTTCGCCGACCCCGATACCGGCGAAGAGACCCTGCTGATGGACTACCGCAGCCATCAGCGCAGGCTGCTGCCGCTGGTCGCGAAGTCGTTCGCGCTGGCCTTCGCCCAGAACGACCTGGTGCGCCGGATGGACGAGATCCAGCGCGGGGAGAACACCGAACCGAGCTCACAGCGGGCGCTGGAGAAGCGTGCCGCCGGTCTGAAGGTGGCTCAGACCCGCCACGCCACCAGGGCCATTCAGGAATGTCGCGAAGCCTGCGGCGGCGCGGGATATCTCACCGAGAACCGCCTGGTCACGCTGAAGGCCGACACCGATGTGTTCACCACCTTCGAGGGCGACAACGTCGTGTTGACCCAGCTCGTGGCGAAGGAACTGCTCACGGCCTACTCCGACGAGGTCCGCGACCTCGACGCACTCGGCTGGGTGCGCTTCGCCGCCACCATGGCCGGTGACGTGGTGCGCAAACGCTCCGGCGTGCGTCAGCTGATCCAGACCCTGCGCGACCGCAACGACGAGTCCGTCGACGAAGGCGACCTGTCCAAACGCGACGTCCAGCTGCAGCTGTTCGCCGACCGCGAGGACTACCTGTTGCGCACCGCCGCGCACCGGCTGCGCGCCCGCGCCGCCGACACCGGCCCGTTCGAGGCGTTCAACAATGCCCAGGACCACATCCTGGCCGCCGGCGCCGCGCACATCGACCGGCTGGTGCTCGAGGAGTTCGTCGACGGCATCGCCACCATCGAGGACCCCGATGCCAAGGCGCTGGCCGAAACCGTCTGTGACCTCTTCGTCTACGCCTCGCTGGAGGAGAACCTGGCCTGGTACATCATGCACCGGTTCATGTCGGTGGAGCGGGCCAAGGCGGTGCGGCGCGGGGTGAACGAACTCGTCGACCGCCTGCGTCCGGACGCGCTGACCCTGGTGGAGGCGATGGGTGTGCCCGAGACGATGCTGCGCGCCGAAATGCTGCACGACGCCAGCGTTTTCGATCGCCGCTAGACGGCGCGCCGGGCGGCGTGTAGGGCATCGGAGATCCAGCACAGGCCGATCGCCATCGAGGCGGCCGCTGCCGCCCCACCGAGGACATCGGTGGGGTGGTGGTAGCCCAGCTCGGCCATCGCGGGGGTGATCGCGATCAGGGCGAGCACGGTGAGCGTCGCGACCGCGATCCGTATCCGGAGGTCGGTCACCAGGCACGCGAAAGTCGTTGCGACAGCGACCATGTGGACGGTGTGCCCGCTGGGGTAGGCGAGATGGTCGTCGAGCCGGCGATCCCACAGTGGTTTCAGCAACCAGGTGTTGACCGCCAAGGCGACCTCGGGAACCACCAGCATGGTCACGGCCCGCCACCACTGCCGATGGAGCGCGAAAAAGGCACACGCGGCCAGGAGCAGCGCCACGACCACCGGCACGTTACTCGGCGTGACGAGTACGTGCGCCAGGCCCGGGGAGACGGTGTCCGTCGACGCCACCGAATCCAGCTCGCTCGGGCCGCCGTCCGCGGGGAACGTCAACGGGACCGACGCGGTCAGTACGGCACCGGCGCCGATCGCCGCCACTCGCACAGCGGAGGCACTACCGACACGGTCGATCACGAACGCGACGATAGCCGCCGTCCGGCCCCGCTCAGGCCGGACCGTAGGTGAGTACCGCCGTGACCAGGAACCACAGCACCCACACGATGGCCACGATCATGCCGAGAGCGAGGGTGATCCGCAGGAATGCCCGGCCGAAATCGAGATCGCCGCCGACCCGCGGATACAGCTTCCACGGGCTGTACCACGGTGCGACCATCCCCCGGGACTGCGCCTGGCGTTCGAGCTCGGCCTGTTGCTCGGCGTAGGACTCCGCGGCCGCCTGGGTGGGCCCGCCGTGCCACAGCGTCACGTCGATCGGGCCGAGGAAGCCCTCGTTGAGCAGATCCTGTGGTGCGGGCAGGAACGGCAGGATGCCGAGGCCACGGAACGCGATGGCGACGTCGTTGGCCGTCCAGAGGTTGTGTTCCTTCTCGGCCAGCAACTCGAAGTACATCTCGAGCCGATGCGGGTCGTCGGTGACGATCACATCGAAGCTCGGGTCGCTCCAGCCCTGGTGCACGTCGATCTGGGCGCCGGGCATCGGCACGATCAGGCCGAGACCGTGCACCGCGCGCTGGCCGAGCCCGCGCGCGGCGAGATAGTCCTGCAGGGCGAAGGTGTGATCACGCGAACGTTCCAGCGGCGTCGATTTCTCCGCGCCCGCGAACTGGGCGAGTTCGCCGGAGACCATCCACGGACCGTTGAGCGGGATCTCGAGTACGCCGTCCTGCGGGGCGGTGAAGGTCTCCGCCTCGATGATCACGCAACTGGTCGGAGTCCAGACCACCGCGTCGAACTGATGCAGCCGATCCTGGTGGAACAGGCTGCAGTTGATCGTGGCGACGCCGTGCGGGCTCGCCGGGTCCTTCCACGTGCGCAACCAGTCGATCAGTGCCGCCTCGGCATCGCTGCCTGCCGCATTCTGCACGCGCACGAGCATGGAGACCGCCCTTCGTTGTGCCGAGAACCGTTGGCGTACATCGTAGCTCGATCAATCCTGTTCGGCGGCGATCGTACCCGCGTCCACGGCCGCGACGAGGTCGGCGTGATCGGCCTCGGTGCGGTCGGCGTAGCGCACCGCGAAGCGGGCCACCGAGTCCTCGAACCGGTCGTCGTCGTCATCGTCGGTTTCCAGATATCCCGCCAGCGCGCGCGGGTCGAGGGAGCGAGCGTGCGCGCGGGCCAGCAGCGCGCCGGCGAGGCGGCCGTAGTCGTCGAGATCGTCGGCGGACAGTTCCGCCGGGTCGATGCTGCCCTTGAGATTGCGGAACTGACGCACGATGAAGGGCAGCGACTCGTCGAGTTCGACGGTCGTCCAACCGAGCAGGATGTCGGTCTCGGACTGCACGGTCCGCGCGCCGACCACGATCCGTTCGCCCTCGTGCCGGGGCTCGGTGGGCGGCAGGAACGGGGCGAGGGCCGACGGGCGCGCCTGCTTGACCTGCAACACCACCGCCTCGCCGTCGTTGCCGTGCAACAGCGCCACATAGCTGTGCAGGCCGACGCTGCCGGTGCCGACGATGCGGAACGCGACATCGGAGACCGCGAACCTGGCCAGGAGGTTGCGCCGGGACTCCCGGATGGTGCCCGCGTAGCGTTCCAGGCCGTCGATCACGGCTTCCGACACCGGCGTGTCGACCGCGGTCAGCACGGGCGGATCGCTGACGAAACGGTGCTTGCGGATGTCGGTCTCGTGGTCGTCGAGGTGCTCGGTCCACTTCGCCACCACCTTGGCGCTGGTGTTCTTGCGCGCCTTCTTCGCGGCCTTCTTGAAGTCGTCGAGCAGGTCTTCGGCTTTGGCGCTGGTGAGGATCGACTCGTCGGGCAACGCGGTCCAGGACTGCATGAACGGCATGTCGGCCAATTCGCCGACGGTACGACGGTAGGAGCGGGCGGCATCGCGTGCCGCGCGCAGGCAATCGTCCTCGTCGACGCCGCTCTCGCGTCCCGCCAGCACGAGGCTTGCCGCCAGACGCTCCAGATCCCACTCCCACGGGCCCATGACCGTCTCGTCGAAATCATTGATATCCATCACGATCTCGCCGCGCTGGGTGCCGTAGAGGCCGAAGTTGGCGGCGTGGGCGTCACCACAGATCTGGGCGGCCAGACCACTGTCCGGTCCGGCGGCGAGGTCGGCGGCCATCAGGCCCGCGGCGCCGCGAAAGAAGGTGAACGGTGAGGCGATCATCCGCCCGATCCGCAACGGGATCAGACGTTCGATCCGGCCGCGGTTGCTGATGTCGATGAATTCGCGCACTGTCGGCCGATCGGGGCTCGCCGCGGCACGGTCACGCTCGGTGACAGGCACCCGCCGCCGGGCAGCCCGGCCACGTTCGCGGGCGTCCTCGGCGGAGACGTAGGAACGCAGATCAATACCACTGTCGGACACGATTGCCGAGGTTAGCCGGTTGCCGCGCGCCGGGCAGGGTGGCGCTCGGTACACAGCGGAGTTGACGGCGTTTCGGCGTGGCCGGATGGCGCCGGACGGGGTCGGTGCGGTAAGCAGGGGCGTGGCAACCGAATCAGGAACGCCGGGCACGCACGACACCGAAACCGGTGGCGTGTTCAGCGACCGCATCCTGACCGTGCCCAACGCGCTGAGCGTGGTGCGGTTGATCGGCATCCCCGTCTTCCTCTGGCTCCTCCTGGTCCGCCACGCCGACGGCTGGGCCTTCGCCTTGCTGATCGCCAGTGGCTTCACCGATTTCCTCGACGGCAAACTCGCCCGATTGCTCGATCAGTCCTCGCGGCTGGGAGCGCTGCTCGACCCGCTCGTCGATCGGCTCTATCTGGTGACGACCCTGGTGGCCTTCGTCGTGCGCGGCCTGCTGCCGTGGTGGCTGGCGGTGATCTTGATCGCACGCGATCTGGTACTCACCGCGACCCTTTCGGTGTACAAGCGGCGCGAGCTACCGGCGCCGGAAGTGATCTACCTGGGCAAAGCCGCCACTTTCGCGCTGATGTCGGCGCTGCCGTGGATCTTGACCGGGGAGATGGACTGGGCGGGGGCGAGTTTCGGGTGGGCCTTCGGCTGGGCACTGCTGATCTGGGGCACGGCACTCTACGTCTGGACCGGGCTGCTCTACGCGGGGCTCGCGGTCGCGGTCGCGCGATCGATACCGCCTGTGCCGCACCGCGGGAGCTAGTCGATACTGTTGCGTGCAACGTCGACGATGAAAGGACGTCCAGTGACCCGGACCCCTGAGGAACTGCGCTACACCGAAGAGCACGAATGGGTGCGGCGGACCAGCCCCACGGCGGTCCGTGTCGGCATCACCGATTACGCCCAGTCACAGCTGGGTGACGTCGTGTTCGTCCAGCTGCCCGACGTCGACAAAGACGTGACCGTCGGCGACAGCATCGCCGAGGTCGAGTCGACCAAGAGCGTGTCCGACATCTACGCTCCGCTCACCGGCAAAGTCGTTGCGGTGAACGAGGATCTGGTTCAGACGCCGGAGACGCTCAACGAAGATCCCTACAACGAGGGATGGCTGTTCGAGCTCGCGTTCGACGACGAGGCAACCCTCGATTCCGCCCTCGGTGAACTGCTGGATGCAGCGGGTTACCAAGGAGTTATCGGGGGCTGACTCAGCCTTCACAGTTCTCCCTGCACGGGCACGCCCCGGCAGGGTACGGTCAAAGCCAAGCGGATACGTCGGGGAATCGACGCCGGGATCTTTTCCTGGCGATGTGATCGCGCCGGTCGTGTCGCCGAATACAGCACCTGCTTGCATGGATAATCAGGTTCGAGGAGGAGAGAAACGGTGAGCGAGAACAGGGACCCGGGTTACGGGGAAACCGCGGCCGAGACGACGTCGGTCTTCCGCGCGGACTTCCTCAACGAGGTCGACGCGTCGCGCTCCGCAGAGCCGACCGGCGAACAGCCGGTTCAGGGCGTCGAGGGCCTGCCGGCCGGTGCGGCCCTCCTGGTGGTCAAGCGTGGCCCGAACGCGGGCTCGCGTTTCCTGCTGGATCAGCCGACCACTTCGGCCGGCCGCCATCCCGACAGTGACATTTTTCTGGATGACGTCACCGTCAGCCGTCGGCATGCCGAGTTCCGTCAGGACGACGACTCGTTCCAGGTCGTCGATGTGGGCAGCCTCAACGGCACCTACGTCAACCGGGAGCCGGTGGACTCCTCGGAGCTGCAGAACGGCGACGAGGTCCAGATCGGCAAGTTCCGGCTGGTCTTCCTGACCGGTCCGCGCACGCAGGCGAACGAGTCGGCGTCGGGCGCGGGGTCGCGATGACCCCAACGGTACTGGTGCCCGTGACGGGCACAGTGCTGTGACAGGGGCGGCGCAGTGGGCGCGCGGAGGGATGTCGATCGGCTCCGTACTCGACCTGCTGCGACCAGATTTTCCTGATATCACCATCTCCAAGATCCGGTTCCTCGAATCCGAGGGCCTGATCCGGCCGGAACGGACACCGTCGGGGTACCGGCGGTTCTCGGTGGCCGACTACGAACGGCTGCGTTTCGTGCTGACCGCGCAACGCGATCAGTACCTGCCGTTGAAGGTGATCAAGGAGCAGTTGGAAGCGATCGACAGTGGTGCGGCGACGTTGGGTGTGCGTGAAGCGCGCGCCCGCGCGCACTCCCACCACGGCGCCGCGGAGGCCGGGCACAGTGTGTCCGGCTCCGCGGAGTCCGATGCCGAGGCGAAGAGCCCGGCCGCGCCGCGCCGCCTCGGTATCGTGACGGGCGCGATCACGCCCGAGGAATTACGTGTCGACGTCGGCGTGCGGCTCACCAGGTCCGACCTGCTCGCCAAGGCCGACATCGACGACCGTTTCCTCGACGATCTGCTGCGCGCGGGACTCATCGTCCCCGGTGCGGGCGGATTCTTCGAGTCCGATGCGGTCACGCTCGCACACGCGGCCAAGGCGATGGCCGAATTCGGCCTGGAGGCACGTCATCTGCGCGCCTTCAAACTCGCCGCCGACCGCGAGGCCGCGCTGATCGCACAGATCGCCGCGCCCATCGCGAAGAGTCGCGATGCCGATGCGCGCGCTCGCGCCGAGGAGACCGTGCGCGAACTCGCGGCGCTGTCGCTGAACCTGCACGCCGCATTGGTCAAAGCCGCGGTGCGCACAGCCCTCGGCGGCTGACACACCCGGCCTGGTGATCAAGTATCGCCCCGGCTACACACCGATTTCGGCGCGAACGTCTTTCTTGCGCGCCCCAGAATTCGCCTAGACTCGTTGATACGGCGAGCTGTGCAGCTGTCGTGCCGGCCGGCGGCCGAGTATGGGAGGCAGGACTTACTCATGAGCGAGATGCGTGTCATCGGCATCCGTGTCGAGCAGCCACAGAACCAGCCCGTGCTGCTGCTGCGGGAGGCTTCGGGGGAGCGGTATCTGCCGATCTGGATCGGGCAGGCCGAGGCCACCGCGATCGTGCTCGAGCAGGAGGGGGTCACGCCGATCCGTCCGCTCACTCACGATCTGATCAAGATTCTGATCACCGAGCTGGGACACACACTCAAGGAAGTGCGGATCGTGGATCTGCAGGAGGGCACCTTCTACGCGGATCTGGTCTTCGACGGCGACCTGCGGGTCTCGGCGCGGCCGTCGGACTCGGTGGCGATCGCCTTGCGCGTCGGGTGCCCGATCTACGCCGAAGAACCGGTGCTCGCCGAGGCGGGCTTGGTGATGCCCGACGAACGCGAGGACGAGGTGGAGAAGTTCAAGGAGTTCCTGGAGTCGGTCTCGCCCGACGACTTCAAGGCGACCGACAGCTGACCACGATCTTCTAAACCTGAAGTAGAGGTCCAGGGAATCGCGGCGTTTGGTGCTTGGTGTGACAACACCGCAGGTCCGACAATGGCAGGAGTAACCTCGAAAGTCGGGCAACATCCGTCGTGACTCCGACCCGAGAACGTCGGCAGAAGGAGCGATCAGTGGAAGAACAAACGCAGGATGTCGTACAGCCTGGCTTGTTCCCGGACGACTCGGTTCCGGACGATCTGGTCGGCTACCGGGTGCCGAGCGCGTGTCAGGTCGCCGGCATCACCTACCGTCAGCTCGACTACTGGGCCCGGACCGGGCTGGTCGTGCCGTCGATCCGTGGTGCGGCGGGATCGGGCAGCCAGCGGCTGTACTCGTTCAAGGACATCCTCGTCCTCAAGATCGTGAAGCGGTTGCTGGACGCGGGCATCTCTTTACAGAACATCCGGATCGCCGTCGATCACCTGCGTAGCCGCGGCGTCGGCGATCTCGCCGGGATCACTCTGTTCTCCGACGGAACCTCGGTATACGAGTGCACCTCGCCCGAGGAGGTAGTCGATTTACTGCAAGGTGGGCAGGGCGTCTTCGGCATCGCCGTCGGTGGCGCCATGCGTGAGCTGACCGGCGCGATCGCGGACTTCCCGGCAGAACGAGCCACCGCCATCACCGACCGCCCCGAAGACGAGCTCTCCTTCCGTCGCAAGGTGAGAGAGAACCGCAAGACCGGTTAGTGACCAGCGCTACACCCCCGGCGTGCCCCTGGTGGCGCGACCGGGGGTTTGCTGCATCTAGAATCAGTGGTGCGTCGCCGCCGTGCGGGAGAGTCCTCGGTTCGCGAGAATCGGGGCGCCGAAGGAGCAGCACCTCCCCGTCAATCTCTCAGGCAACAGGGACCGCACGGTGATTCGACGCCTCTGGAAAGCGGTGGCATCCGGCTGCCCGCCCACGGGGAAAGGGGCACGGTCACCGATCTTCGGGGCCGGGTTTCCGAATCTCTCAGGCGCACAGACAGAGGGGGAGGGCTGGTACCCGTCGACCACGAGGTCGACCCGCCCGACCTGGAGCTGCCGTGACCCGTTCGTTCGCCGACCGCCACATCGGACCCGATTCCGACGAACTCGCCCGGATCCTCGCGACCATCGGCGTCGAGTCCATCGACGCACTCGCGACCACGGCGCTGCCCGCCACGATCCTCGACGAATCCGGCCTCGGCGCGCTGCCCGCGCCCGCCTCCGAGCACGAGGTGCTCGAGGAACTGGCCACGCTGGCGCAGGCGAACACCGTCGCCACCTCGATGATCGGTCTGGGCTACTACGACACCCTCACCCCGCCGGTGCTGGTGCGCAATCTGCTCGAGAACCCCGCCTGGTACACCGCCTACACCCCGTACCAGCCCGAGATCAGCCAGGGCAGGCTCGAGGCGCTGCTCAACTTCCAGACCATGGTGTCGGATCTGACCGGCATGGACGTCGCCAACGCCTCCATGCTCGACGAGGCCACCGCCGCGGCCGAGGCGATGACGCTGCTGCGCCGCGCGGGCAAGTCCAAGTCGAACCGGCTGCTGATCGACGCCGACCTGTTCCCGCAGACCAAGACCATCATCGGGACCAGGGCCGAGCCGCTCGGCATCGAGATCATCGAGGCCGACCTGTCGACCGGGGAGCTGCCGGAGGGCGAGTTCTTCGGCGTGATCGTGCAGACTCCGGGCGCGTCGGGCCGCATCGTCGACTGGACCTCGCTGTTCACCGCCGCCCACGAGCGCGGCGCGCTGGTCGCCGCCGGTGCCGATCTGCTCGCGATGACGCTGAGCACCCCGCCCGGTGAACAGGGTGCCGACGTGTGCTTCGGTACCACCCAGCGCTTCGGCGTGCCGATGGGCTTCGGTGGCCCGCATGCCGGTTACCTCGCCGTGCGCACGGCCTTCGCCCGTCAGTTGCCCGGTCGCCTGGTCGGCGTGTCCGTCGACGCCGACGGCGCGCCCGCCTACCGTCTGGCGCTGCAGACCCGTGAGCAGCACATCCGCCGCGAGAAGGCCACCTCGAACATCTGTACCGCCCAGGTGCTGCTGGCCATCGTCGCCGCGATGTACGCGAGCTACCACGGTGCCAACGGCCTGCGCGCCATCGCGCGCCGGGTGCACCAGCACGCCGCTGCCGTCGCGAGTGGCCTCGGTGGCGCCGTGGTGCACGGCGCCTTCTTCGACACCGTGCTCGCCCACGTGCCCGGCGGCGCGGAAGCTGTTGTCGCCAAGGCGAAGTCGAAGGGCATCAACCTGCGCCTGGTCGACGCCGACCACGTCGCCATCGCCTGTGACGAGGCCACCACCGACGCGCATGTCGCGGCCGTCGTAGAATCCTTCGGCACCGCGCTGACTCCCGACGCGGGCGCGGGCGCCGAGCCCGCCGCGATCGAGACCCGTACCTCGGACTACCTGACCCACCCGGCGTTCACCCGCCACCACACCGAGACCGCCATGTTGCGCTATCTGCGCGCGCTCTCGGACAAGGACATCGCGCTGGACCGCAGCATGATTCCGCTCGGTTCGTGCACGATGAAGCTCAACGCGACCGCGGAGATGGAGCCCATCACCTGGCCCGGCTTCGCCCGCCTGCACCCCTTCGCGCCGACCGAGGACACCCCCGGCATCCGCAAGCTGATCGCCGACCTCGAGCGGTGGCTGGCCGAGATCACCGGTTACGACGCGGTGAGCCTGCAGCCCAATGCCGGTAGCCAGGGCGAGTACGCGGGTTTGCTCGCGATCCGCCGCTACCACCTCGATCGCGGTGACGACCACCGCGACACCTGCCTCATCCCGTCCAGCGCGCACGGTACCAACGCCGCCTCGGCGGCCATGGTCGGCATGCGCGTCGAGGTGGTCAAGTGCCGCGCGAACGGTGACGTCGACCTCGACGACCTGCGTGCCAAGATCGCCGACCACGCCGACCGGCTGGCCTGCATCATGATCACCTACCCGTCCACCCACGGCGTCTACGAGCACGAGGTCGCCGAGTTGTGCGCGCTCGTGCACGATGCCGGCGGCCAGGTGTACGTCGACGGCGCCAACCTCAATGCCCTTGTCGGGCTTGCCCGTCCGGGCCGGTTCGGCGGCGACGTGAGCCACCTGAACCTGCACAAGACCTTCTGCATCCCGCACGGCGGCGGCGGCCCCGGCGTCGGCCCGGTCGCGGTGGGTGCGCACCTGGCGCAGTACCTGCCCGGTGACCCGCTCGAAGCCGGTTCGCACGCGGTGTCGGCGGCGAACTACGGTTCCGCGTCGATCCTGCCGATCACCTGGGCCTACATCCGGATGATGGGCGCCGAGGGCCTGCGCGCGGCGACGCTGACCGCGATCGCGTCGGCCAACTACATCGCCCGCCGCCTCGACGCCTACTTCCCGGTGCTCTACACCGGCGAGAACGGCATGGTCGCCCACGAGTGCATCCTGGATCTGCGGGAGATCACCAAGCAGACCGGCGTCACCGTCGACGATGTGGCCAAGCGACTGGCCGACTACGGTTTCCACGCGCCGACCATGAGCTTCCCGGTCGCGGGCACCCTGATGGTGGAACCCACCGAGAGCGAGAACCTCGAGGAGATCGACGAGTTCATCGCCGCCATGATCGCCATCCGTGGTGAGATCGACCAGGTCGCGGCCGGGGTGTGGCCGGTGACCGACAACCCGCTGCGCGGTGCGCCGCACACCGCGGCCAGCCTGGTCGCCGAGTGGAACCACCCGTACAGCCGGGAGACCGCGGTGTACCCGCGCGGTATCGGCCATGCTCGTCCGAAGGTCTGGCCTTCGGTGCGGCGCATCGACGGTGCGTTCGGTGACCGCAATCTGGTGTGCTCGTGCCCGCCGCTGGATGCCTACGAAGACTGACCGTAGTCCTGACACATGGCCCCGCCGACCTTGTCGGCGGGGCCATGTGTTGTCTGTGTGGGGCCAGGTGACGTTGCAGTCGCGGCATGGTTGCCGAAAGTGAATTCTCATCGGCCGTACTGGCGGCGCGTCACATACCGAATGCCTTGTTTGCAGCTATTCAGGGAATGACCAGTATGTGTCGAGCTGTCAAATGGTCTCGCTATTAAGTCAAGCCCCGAATATCGGTGGCAAACGAATTGGTATATTCGGCGCGCGACACGCGCGAGATCGGGATGTCTACCATTAAATCCGGAGTCGTGGTCTGCTCTAGGTGTTCCGTGGAGTGTCGAATGTCGACAGGGCCGCGATCAGAAGATTCGGTCGATCGATGAGTTCGACTGCCGTAATGGCAAAATTTGCCGATCACGCAGGGGATATGCCGGATCGGGGACGGAGGTCGCACCATCGGCAATCGGTCTGCGTCGCGCGCGGCAGCGTGACATCCGCGGCTCTATCGCCTCGACCTGCGGTGCTGTCGGAATATTGGTTTCGCACGGAATGTCCGTATTAGCGACCGACCTGAATTGAATTGTTACTAGGGTGTTCCCTGAAAATCGTATGCCAGCTGTTTGCTGTCAGGCTAATGTCGAGGAGATGTTTCGGATAGGAGTCGGCTGGGTACCGCACCTCGCGGGGTGTCGGATCGGTGTTTACCGGATCCGTATCGGTCCTGAGTACAGCAAGGGGAATTCGTATGGCTGTTCGGCGGTAAATGGACCCGCATTCGGCGGTTGTGGCGCACATGAATATCTGGGGTAGGAAAGCGCACGGATCTCCATACTCGGAGTCCGTGCTAGGTCGATAGCCATGCGAGGGGTCGGTTGATCATGGAGTCTGTCGAGAGCTGTGCCGGTAATCAGGAGCTTATTCCGCTTTCCTCTGCGCAATACGGCATGTGGTTCGCGGACAGTGCGCATAGTGGACCGGCGACCAACATCGCGCAATACGTCGAGATCGAGGGGCGGATCGACGTCGCCCTGTTCAACGCGGCGGTGCACGAGGCGGCCGAGGAGACCGAGTCGCTCATGGTGCGGGTGGTCGAGGTGGAAGGTCGTCCCTACCAGGTCGTCGACCGTGACATCACGTTCAACGAACTCGTGCTCGACTTCGGCACGCACAGCGATCCGATGGCCGCGGCGCTGGAATGGATGCGCCGCGACTACACCCGGCAGATCGACATCACCCGAGATCAACTCGCGGTCACGCGGCTGATCAGGATCAGCGATGACCTGCACCTGTGGTATGCGCGCGCCCACCACCTCGTGATCGACGGCTATGGCGCGTTCAACGTGTTGTGCCGGGTCGCCGAGCACTACAACGCGCTGTCGGAAGGCAGGCCACCGGCTCGGCCGGTGGCCGCTCACCTGCGCGAGATCGCCGCGGGGGAACAGGACTATCGGGAGGGCTCGCGATTCGAGGCCGATCGACGGTACTGGCTCGACAAGGTCGCCGATCTGCCCGCACCCGCGGGTCTGTCCGGTCGGTCGGCGCGCCCGGGCACCGTGGACGAGGTTGCGGCACGCGAACTTCCGGCGCAGCTGTGCGCGCTGCTCGATCGTCGTTCGGCCGAGCTCGACGCGTCGGCCGCGCAGGTCGTCGTCGCGGCGTTCGCTGCCTTCTTCACGCGGATGACCGGCGCCGACGAGGTGGTGCTCTCGGTCCCGATGAGCGCCAGGGTCACCGTGAAACTGCGCAACGCCGCGGCGATGCTGGCCAATATGGTGCCGATCCGCTTCGCGATCGATGACGCGACCACTGTGGCGCAGCTGGTCAAGGCATCGATCAGCGAGCTGGTCTCCGCGCTGCGTCATCAGCGCTACCGCTTCGAGGATCTGCGTCGTGAATCCGCCTCGATCGACAACTCCGCCAACACTTTCGGGCCCGTCGTCAACATCTTGTTCTTCGACTCCGAGATCCGTCTCGGCGACGCCGTCGGGCGCTATCACGCGCTCACCTCGGGCGCGCTGGAGGATCTGCAGGTCAATCTCTATCGGACCGGTCCCGACGCGCCGCTGCTGATCGAGCTGCACGGCAACGGTAACCTCTACAGTCAGCGCGACATCGACGCGCACGCCGACCGATTCATCGATTTTCTGCACCGATTCATCGAGGCCGACGCCGGCGAGCGGGTGGTGGAACTGCCGCTGGTGTCCGCCGCGCAGGAGCTCGCGATCATCGGCGAGTCGGCTGGTGTCGAGGGCGTCGCCCCGGTCGAGACGCTGGTGGATTCGCTGTCGCGACAAGCTCATTCGACCCCGCTCGCGGAAGCGGTCACCGCCGGGGGCAAGACGATCACGTATCGGGACCTCGATGAGCGTTCCACCCGGCTCGCCCGGCGTTTGATCGCCCGTGGCGCGGGTCCGGGCACGCTGGTCGCCATCGCGCTGCCGCGTGGCACCCAGCTGCTCGTCGCGATGCTCGCCGTCCTGAAATCCGGTGCCGCGTATCTGCCGCTGGATATCACCCATCCGCAGGAGCGGCTGGAATACGTGGTCGGCCGAGCGGATCCGGCAGTCGTCATCGTCGAAGAGACCGGACTGTCGGAAGGTCGCGGCCAGACGCTGGTTCTCGGGCAGGACGACGACCTCGACGGTGCCGCGGACCCGATCAGCGATGACGAGCGCACCGCGCCACTGCGGCCTGACGACGCCGCCTACGTCATTTTCACCTCCGGTTCCACGGGGCGGCCCAAGGGTGTGGTGATCAGCCACCGCTCGGTGGTCACCTACTTGGCGAATGCGTGTGCCGCTCTGGATGTCCGGGCCGACGATGTGTGGACATGGCTGCACTCGGTGGCCTTCGACTACTCGATCTGGGAGGTTTTCGGCCCGCTCGTCACCGGCGGCCGCGTCGTGGTCGCCGATGCCCCGACCACGCGCGCGCCCGATGAGCTGATTCGCCTGACCGTTCGTGAACGCGTCACCGTGTTCAGCCAGACGCCCTCGGCGTTCTATCAATTCGCCGCAGCTCAGCGGCGCTACCTCGCGGCGGGTGCGCCCGAGGGCGCGCTGGGGCTGCGGCTGGTCGTGCTGTCGGGCGAAGGTCTGGATCCGGCGGCGTTGGCGCCCTGGTACGTGGACAACCCGGACGGGCCGGTGGTCGTCAACAGCTACGGCATCACCGAGACCACCGTGTTCGTCACCCACACCGACATGAGCGCCGATCTGGCGGTACCCGGCACGCCCAGCGTGATCGGCGCGGCGCTGCCCGGCCTGCGCGCCTACGTGCTGGATCGGCGCCTGCGACCGGCACCGGTGGGCGCGTGGGGTGAAATCTATGTAGCGGGAACGCAATTGGCTCGCGGCTATCTCGGGCAGGCGGCATTGAGTTCGGGTCGATTCGTCGCCGACCCGTGGGGTGCGCCGGGGGAGCGGATGTACCGCAGCGGCGACGTGGCCCGCCGCGATCACCACGGTGCTCTCGAATACCGCGGGCGTGCGGATCAGCAGGTACAGCTGCGCGGGTTCCGCATCGAACTCGACGAGGTCCGTGCCGCGCTGCTGGCCCATCCGGCGGTGGCCGCGGCCGCGGTGGTGGTGCATCGAGCAGGCACCGACACGGCGCGTCTGGTGGGATACGTCGTACCGGCAGGCGCCGACTGCGATGTCGACGCCGTGGTCGCGCAGGCGGGTTCGTCGCTGCCGGACTACATGATCCCCAATGTCGTGCTGGTCGTCGACGAACTGCCGCTGACGGTCAACGGCAAACTCGATCTGCGTGCATTGCCCGAACCGGCCGCCGGGAGCACCGCGAGCTATGTCGCGCCGCGCTCCGATGCCGAAGAGGTCGTCGCGCACGTCTTCGCCGAGGTGCTCGGGGTGGACCGGGTCGGCGCGTTCGAGAATTTCTTCGAGGTGGGCGGCAACTCGCTCACCGCGGCGGGCGCCGTCGCCCGGGTCGCCGATGCCACCGAATGCGCACTGTCGGTGCGTGATCTGTTCGCCAATCCGACGGTGGCAGGGTTCGCCGCGTGCGTGGGCCGGGCACGGCGCCGGGTGCGGCCCACACTGACGCCGATCGCGCGCGACGGCCTGTTGCCGCTGGCTCCCGCGCAACATCGGATGTGGTTGATCAACCGCGTCGACCCCGAGTCCGCCGCCTACAACATTCCGCTGGTCCTGCGGTTGACCGGGCGACTCGACCCCGCCGCACTGCGCATGGCGCTGGGCGACGTCCTCGATCGCCATGAGGCGCTGCGAACGCGCTACCCCGCCCGTGACGGCCACGGGACGCAGGAGGTTATGTCGGCCGAGGCAGCTCTGGCCGACTTCGACTGCGTCCCAGAACGACTCGGGCAAGACCGGCTCGCCGGCCGGATCCGCGAGCTGACGGCCGACGGCTTCGATGTCTGCGCCCGCCCACCGCTGCGCGCGGACTTGCTCACGATCGGCCCCGACACGCATGTGCTGGTGCTGGTCCTGCACCACATCTGCTGTGACGGTACGTCGTTGGCGCCGCTGGCAGCCGACTTCGCCGCCGCCTACGCGGCCCGGTCACAGGCAACGGCGCCTGATCAGGTCCCACCTCGGGTGCAGTACGCCGACTACGCCGACTGGCACCGTCGTCTGCTCGGCGACGAAGCGGATCCGGATTCGCTCGCCGCTGACCAGTTGCGGTATTGGACAACCCAATTGGCCGATGCGCCCGCAGTGCTCGAGTTGCCGGCCGACCGGCCCCGGCCTGCCCGCCGTTCGATGCACGGTGAGGCCGTCACCACGCAGCTGCCCGCCCGGACCTACGCCGAGATCGAGCGACTCGCCCGCGCCGCGGACGTCACCCCGTTCATGGTGGTCCACGCCGCACTCGCCGTTCTGCTGGCCCGGCTGTCGGGAACCGGCGACATCGTGATCGGCGCCCCGCTGGCCGGACGCGGCGAGCCTGATCTTGCTCCGCTGGTGGGAATGTTCGTCAACACCGTGGCGCTGCGCACGCCGATTCGCGGCGAGGAGTCGTTCACCGCCCTGCTCGAACGCGTCAAGGACATCGACATCGATGCCTTCGCGCACGGCGAGCTGCCCTTCGACCGGGTCGTGGAAGAGCTCGATCCGCGGCGCTCGGCGGCCTACGCGCCCGTGTGCCAGGTGTATCTGGCCTTCGACAACACCGAACTGCCCCGCCTGGCCCTGCCCGACCTCACGGTGGACGTTGTCGATCCCGGCGCCGAACCCGCGAAGGTCGACCTCGTCGTCACCGTGGGCGCGAACGCCGCGGGCACCGGCGACGTCGCGGTGCGGCTCAACTACGCGAGCGACCTGTTCGATCCCGCCACCGTCGAACAGATGGCCGCACGGCTGGGCCGGATCCTGGACGCGGTGGTGGCGAACCCCGCTGTGCCGGTGGGCGATGTGGAACTGCTGTCCGCCGCCGAACGCGCCGTGCTGTCTCCGGTTCGGGGCGCCGACGCGGTACCCGGCGTGGCGCTGTCGGATCTGCTGGCCCGAGGTGTCGCGATCTCGCCGGAAGGTCCGGCTGTCGTGTCCGGGACACAGTGCCTGGATTTCGCGGAACTGGACGCGTTGTCGAATCGGTTCGCCCGGCGCCTGCTCGACGAAGGAGCCCGACCCGGTGCGGTGGTGGCGATGGTCCTGCCGCGCTCGGTCGATTTCGTGGTCGCGGTATGGGCCGTCGCCAAAACCGGTGCCGCCCTGGTGCTGATCGACCCGCGCAACCCGCGGGATCGGGTCGCCTCGATGCTCGCCGACAGCGCGCCCCGAGTGGTCTTGACCAGCGCCGAAGTCGAGGGCGCTGCGCCCGAGGGACCGTGGACGTTGCTGGTGGTCGCGGACCCGGTCTCGCGCAGCGTCACCGCCGGGTACTCGTCCGCGCCGGTGACCGACACCGACCGTGGCAGGCCCGTGCACCCCGGCGACGTGGCGTATGTGATCTACACCTCCGGAACGACCGGCGTGCCGAAGGGTGTCGAGGTCACCAACCAGGGGCTGGCGAACTTCGCCGCCGAACAACAGGACCGCTATGACGTCGAGCCCACCGTGCGGGTCCTGCAGGCCGCCGGTCCGGGATTCGACGCGGTGATGCTGGAGATTCTGCTCGCCCACCCCGGTGGCGCCGCGCTGATCGTGTCCCCGCCCGATGTCTACGCGGGCACCGAACTCGCGGCACTCGTTCGGGCACAAGGGGTTACCCATGCCTTCCTGACGCCGACCGTGCTGGCTTCGATGTCGCCGGAGAACCTGGAGTGCCTGCGGGTGCTGGTCTCCGGTGGCGAAGCCCTCACGGCAGAGCTCGCCGCGACCTGGGCGCCGGGGCGCCGGCTGTTCAACGGCTACGGACCCACCGAGACCACGATCATGGTCGCGATCAGCGACCCGATTCCCGCGCAGGGGCCGATCACCATCGGCGGGCCCATTCGCGGGATCTCCGCGCAGGTCCTCGACTCCCGGCTGCGGCCGGTGCCGATCGGTACGGCGGGCGAACTCTACATCGGCGGTGTGCAATTGGCGCGCGGCTACCTCGGCCGACCCACGGTGACAGCAACCAGTTTCGTCGCCGATCCCCGTGGCGCGGGCACCCGGATGTACCGCACGGGCGACCTCGTCCGGTGGACCTCGGAGCAGACCATCGAATACCTGGGCCGCGCCGACCACCAGGTGAAGATCCGCGGGCAGCGCACCGAACTGGGCGAGATCGAAGCGGTACTCGCCGAGGATCCCGCGGTGACCCACGCGGTCGTCGTGATCCACGCCGGCGCGGGGGCCGACCGGCTCGTCGGCTACCTGGTCGGCGCGGGCGTGGACGCGGAGCGGGTGCGCGCGGCCGCGCGCGACCGGCTTCCGGCGCACATGGTGCCTGATGTGTGCATGGTGCTCGACCGATTCCCGCTGACCGCCAGCGGCAAACTCGATCGCGCCGTACTGCCCGAGCCGGTGTTCCCGCAGGCCGTCGAAGACATCGCACCGCGCACGCCCACCGAACAACTCGTCGCCGGTATCTACCGCGATGTGCTAGGCGTAGCGCACGTGAGCGCGCTCGACAACTTCTTCGATCTGGGCGGCAACTCGCTCACCGCGACCAAGGCCGCGGCGCGCCTGTCCGAGGTGTTCGGCACCGGCATCGCGGTGCGGGCGCTGTTCGAGACGCCGACCGTCGACGCGCTCGCTCGCGAGCTGGATTCGGTGGATGGGCAGGCCGATCAGGGGTCGGTACATCACCGGCTGGTGCCGCAGCCGCGTCCGGATCGGATTCCGCTCTCGCCCGCGCAGGCCAGGATGTGGTTCCTGAACCAGTTCGATACCTCGGCCGCGGTCTACAACGTGCCCGTCGTCGTGCGGATCTCCGGGCCGCTCGACGTCGACCTGCTCCGGTCGGCACTGGCCGACGTGATCGTCAGGCACGAGACACTGCGCACCCGATACCCCGACAGTGACAGCGGACCGTGGCAGGAGATCCTGTCCCCGGCTTCGGCACCGCAGCTGCGGTGCGTCGAGGTCGCCGAGACCGAGATCGCCGAACGGATCGCGAACGAGACCGCCCTCGGCTTCGATGTGAGCACCGAGGTCCCGTTCCGGATCGCGTTGCTGCGCACCGCCGCCGAGGAATGGACCGTGGTGCTCACCGTGCACCACATCGCCATCGACGGATCCTCGCTCGCGCCGCTGGCCACCGACCTTGCCGTGGCCTATCGGGCGCGAACGGCGGGCGAGGCGCCTGCCTTCGCGCCCCTGCCGGTCCAGTACGCCGACTACACGCTGTGGCAGCGGCGAAACCTCGGCGTGCAGGAAGACCCGGCCAGTGTGACCGCGGGCCAGATCCGGTACTGGATCGCGGCACTGGCCGACCTGCCGCAGATGCTGGACCTGCCGACCGACCGTCCGCGTCCCGCACAGCAGTCCTACCGCGGGGCGAGCATGTCTGCCACGATTCCCGCCGACCTGCACCGCGACATCATCGCTCTCGCACGGCGTTACGACTCGACGCTGTTCATGGTGACCCATGCGGCGTTCGCGATCTTGCTGGCGAGGCTGTCGGGCACCGGCGACATCGCGGTCGGCACCCCGGTCGCCGGGCGCGGCGAGCCCGCCCTCGACCCGCTGATCGGCATGTTCGTCAACACGCTGGTATTGCGCGTCCAGGTCGATCCCGCGGCCCCGTTCACGGAGATACTCGAGCGCGCCCGCGAATGTGATCTCGGTGCGTTCGACAATGCCGCGATCCCGTTCGAACAGCTGGTGGAGGTCCTCAATCCGCCGCGCAGCACCGCGCACGAGCCACTGACCCAGGTCGGTTTCTCGTTCCAGAACATCGATATCCCGACGCTGCGCCTGGGCGGGCTCACGGTGGCGGCCGACCTCGTCGAACCGGGTGTCGCCAAGTACGACCTGCATCTAACCCTGGTCGACACGGTCGACGCGGACGGTGCTCCCGGTGACATGCAGGTCGAGTTCGGGTATGCGACCGACCTTTTCGACGAAGCCACGATCGTGCCGATCTTCGAGCGGTTCGTCGCCATCCTGCGCGGTGTCGTCGCCGATCCCGGTGTGCCCGTGGGTGATCTGCCGCTACTCAGTCCGCGCGAACTCGACGAACTGGCGCTGCGCGAATCCGGCCCCGATGCCCCCTCGGACGGTGCGACGATCGCGGATCTGTTCGCGAGACAGGTCGCGGCGACACCGGAGAATATCGCGGTCGTCGACGGCGAGGGTGGGGATGTGCTCACCTACGCCGCGTTCGGCGCCGAGGTGAACGCGCTGGCGCGAGGGCTGATCGGCCGCGGTATCGGGCCGGGAAGCGTGGTGGCCGTGGCCGTGCACCGCTCGGTCGAGCTGCTCACCGCGCTCTACGCCATCCACGCGGCAGGCGCCGCCTACCTCCCGCTGGATCCCGACCACCCCGTCGACCGGCTGCGCACGGTCCTGGCTACCGCGCGACCCGACGGGGTGCTGATCGGCGACGACATCGACCTGCCGACCCAGGCGCCGGTCTGGCGTCTGTCGGATCTCACCTCGCCCGCGACCGGGACCGCGCCGGTCACCGACGCCGATCGGATCAGGCCGCTGCGCCCGCAGGATCTGGCGTATGTCGTCTTCACCTCCGGGTCGACCGGTGTTCCCAAGGGTGTGGCACTCACCCACGAGGCAGTCGTCAACCAACTCCGTTGGCTCACTGGGCATTACGGGATCGGCAGCGACGACGTGCTGCTTCTGCGCACGCCCGCGACCTTCGACCTGTCGGTGTGGGAATTGTTCACCGCACCCACCGCCGGTGCCGCGCTGGTCGTGGCCGGGCGCGACGATCACACCGACCCGACCGCCGTCGCACGGCTGATCGCTCGTCACGGCGTGACCGTGGTCGACTTCGTTCCCTCACTGCTGTCGGCGTTCCTCGACATCGCGAACCCGGACGATCTCGCCGCCGTCCGTCAGGTGCTGTGCATCGGTGAGGCGCTGGACTCCGCGACCGTTCGCCGGTTCCGCGACGTCAGCGAAGCGCGCATCGACAACCTGTACGGCCCGACGGAAGCGGCCGTGAGCGTCACCGCCTACGAGATCGGCGAGCTCGACGGACCCGTCGTGTCGATCGGTACGCCCGAGGCGAACGTCGTCACGCACGTGCTCGACGCACGGCTGCGGCCCGTCCCCGCCGGTGTGACGGGCGAGCTGTATCTCGGCGGAATCCAGCTCGCCCGTGGGTACCATGCCCGCGCGGACCTGACGGCGAGCGCGTTCGTGGCCGACCCGTTCGGCTCGACGCCGGGGGCGCGCCTCTACCGGACCGGCGACCTGGTCCGGTGGGACACGGCAGGCCGGCTGCGGTACGTCGGCCGCCGTGATTCCCAGGTGAAGATTCGCGGCCTGCGCGTCGAACTCGGCGACATCGAGGCCGCGCTCCTCGCCCACGATCACATCGATGGCGCGGTCGTGCGGGTGTATACGGTCGCCGAGGGGCAGATCCTGGTGGCCTATGCCGTGAGCGACGAGGCGATCGACCCCGACTCGCTGCGGACGTACCTGCTGTCGCGCCTGCCCGCGTACATGGTGCCCGTCCAGGTGATTCGGATCGACACGATCCCGCTCACGGCCAACGGTAAGATCGACTACCGAGCCCTCCCGGCCCCCGACACCCGCGCCGCCGCGACGCGCTACCGCGCTCCTCGCGGGATCGCGGAGGAGACAATCGCCGGGGTGATCGGCGAACTGGTGCAGACTCCCTGGGTCGGCGCCGACCAGAACTTCTTCACCCTCGGTGGCAATTCGCTGCTGGCGACCCGCGTGCTCAGCCGCATCGGCGAAGTCCTCGGGGTAACGATTCCCGTACGCGCCATCTTCGAAGCGCCGACCGTGGCGGAACTGGCCCGCTGGGTCGAACAGCAGCGCGCCGTCGGCGATGTCGCGGGACCGGTGGCGAAACCGAGGCCCGAGCGCATCCCGCTCTCGCCCGCGCAGAGCCGGATGTGGCTGCTCAACCAGCTGAACCCCGAGTCGGCGAGTTACGTGGTGCCACTGTCGATCCGCCTCGACGGCGAACTCGACATCGAGGCCATGACGGCCGCGTTGCGCGATGTCATCGAACGGCACGAGATCTTGCGCACCACCTATCCGGCCCACGACGGCACCCCCGCGCAGGTCGTACTGACCGCCGATGACGTCGTCGCGGCCTGCGATCTCGCCGTGCGCCCGGTGTCCGCCGATGAACTGCTCCCACGGCTGACAGAGTTCTTCGGCACCGGCTTCGACGTCTCGGCGGGCGCCCCGCTGCGCGTGGCTTTGTTCCGGCTCACCGACACCGCGCACGCACTGGCGCTTTCGGTGCATCACATCAATTGCGACGGCTACTCGGTGGCGCCGCTGGCCGCCGACATCATCGAGGCCTATCGCGCACGCCGGATCGGCAATGCACCCGAATGGGCTCCGCTACCAGTGCAATTCGCTGACTACGCCATCTGGCAGCGCGAATTGCTGGCCGCACCCGACTCCGCGCCGGGTCGCGACCTGCTGTACTGGCGCACCCAACTCGCGGGGATCCCGGATGTGCTGGCGCTGCCCACCGACCGTCCGCGCCCGCTCGAGCAGTCCCACCGCGGTGCGACCGTCCACGCCGCGGTGCCCTCCCGGGTGGCCGAAGCCGTGGCGGCCTTGGCGCGGCGCAGCGGCGTGACCCCGTTCATGGTGGCGCACACCGCCCTTGCCGTCCTGCTCGCGCAATTGTCGGGCAGCGACGACATCGCCATCGGCGTCCCGTACGCGGGTCGCGGCGACCGTGCCCTCGATCGCCTCGTCGGCATGTTCGTCAACACCCTGGTTCTGCGCACTCGCGTCCGCCCCGACCAGCGGTTCACCGACCTGATCGAAATGACCAGACGCACCGACATCGAAGCGTTCGATCATGCCGCCGTTCCGTTCGAACAGCTGGTGGAGGTGCTGAATCCGGCGCGCTCGACGGCACATGCGCCGTTGTTCCAGGTGATGCTCGCCTATCAGAACATGGCGCCCGCCCAGCTCGAGCTGCCGGGGCTCGAGGTCGGTGGCATCGATGTCGGCGCCGACGCGGCGATCTGCGATCTGCTGCTCATGATCACCGAGGACCGGGGCCCGCACAACGAGCTCGCGGGCATGAACCTGCGCCTGACCTATGCCACCGATCTGTTCGACGACGCCACCGCGCACCGGTTCACCGAACAGCTCGTCCGTGTCCTGGATGCCGTCAGCGCCGACGAGCAGATCATCGCCGGGGAGATCGACCTCGCCGACGAAATGAGCCGCAATCGGCTTCTGCGACCGCTGGACGCCCCATTGGTGAGCACGGACCGCACGCTGGTCGATGCCTTCGACGAGCAGGTAGCGCGCACCCCGGACGCTGTCGCCGTCCGAGTCCCCGGCGGCCGCGCTCTGACCTACCGCGAATTCGACGACACCGTGAACCGCCTCGCCCGTCACCTCATAGATCTGGGCGCGGGCCCCGAAACGACGGTGGCCGTGGCGATTCACCGCTCGATCGACTTGATCACGGCCGTCTACGCCGTCGTGAAGTCCGGTGCCGCCTTCGTTCCGCTCGACCCGGACCACCCCACGGCGCGGCTGGCACACGTCCTGTCGGTCGCCCGGCCACTGCTGATCGTCACCACATCGAGCGACGAGAGCTCCCTCCCCGTCGCCATCGAGCGTGTCCGCCTCGACGAGCTGGACCTGAGCGCGTACCCCAGCGGGCCGGTCGGTGACGACGAACGTCGCGCACCGCTGCGCGCCGACAACGCCGCGTACGTGCTGTTCACCTCGGGCTCGACCGGTGCACCGAAGGGTGTCGCACTCACCCACGCCGCCACCGCCCACCAGTTGGCCTGGGCGCAAAGAGAATTCCCGCACGATGCGTCGGATGTGGTGCTGCACAAGACCCCGATCACCTTCGACATCGCGGTGTGGGAGTTGTTCTGGCCGTTGCAGACCGGCGCGCAGATCGTCGTCGCCGACCCCGCCGGCCACCGCGACCCTGCCTACCTGGTCGCGATCATCGCCGACGAGCAGGTCAGCACCGTGCATTTCGTCCCGTCGATGCTCGAGGTGCTGCTCGAGCACACCGGCACGACGCGGCTGCCGTCGGTCCGCTATGTGTTCCCGGCAGGTGAGGCGCTGGCCCAGCGCACCGCGGTACGCGCCAGGCAGACCTTCGACCGGGCCGAGGTCGTCAACTGGTACGGCCCCGCCGAGGCGGAAGTCGTGACGGCATACCGCTGCACGGCGGGTTCACGTGCACGGCGAACGGTCCCGATCGGTTACCCGGTTTCCGGAATGTCCGCATACGTGCTGAATGCCAGGCTTCGACCCGTCCCAGTCGGCGTTGTCGGCGACCTGTACGTCTCGGGCACCCAGCTCGCTCGTGGCTACCACCACAGGCCGGATCTCACGTGCGGCCGGTTCGTCGCCCATCCGTTCGGCGAGCCGGGGGACCGCCTCTATCGCACCGGTGATCTCGTTCGCTGGTCATGGGACGGTGATCTGGAGTATGTGGGCCGCAGTGACTTCCAGGTGAAATTCCACGGCCAACGGGTCGAGCCCGCGGATATCGAGGCCGCGCTGCGCTCGATCGACGATATCTCCGGAGCAGTCGCGATCGTTTCCGCTGACCGGATCACGGCGTATGTGTCGCCGAGACCGGGTGCGACCCTCACCGGATCGAAGGTCCGCAAACACCTCACCCGACTGCTTCCGTCCTACCTGGTGCCGGCACGAATTCAGGTGCTCGACACCATGCCGCTCAGCTCCAACGGCAAGGTGGACAGGTCTGCCCTGTCGCACGTTGCCTTCGACGACGCGGACGGCTTCATAGCCTCCGACGCGGACAATGCCGCGACGCGGGCGACGATGCTGGCCGAGTTCGTCGCCCGCACAGACCGTGAGGCGGTGCTGGCGAAGATCGTCGCCGAGATCGTCGGCGCCGACCAGGTCAGTGTCGTTGCCGATCTGTTCGAGCTCGGGGTGAACTCGCTGTCGGCCGCTCAGGTGGCGGCCCGGGCCGAGGCCGCGCTGCACGTGCGAGTCGGTGTCCGCGATGTCTTCGATGCCCCGACCGTCGCTGAGCTGGCCGAACGCATCGCGACGCGCGATGACTACGCATCGGTGCCGCTGGTCCGCCGCGGGCACGGGTCCGAAATCCCCCTGGCAGCCGCCCAGCGGCGTATCTGGATCCTCAATCAGCTCGACCCCGCGTCCGGTGCGTACAACATCGGTTTCGCGGCCAGGCTGAGCGGACCGCTCGACGTGGCGGCGCTGCGGGCCGCGATGGTGGATGTGGTCAGCCGGCACGAGACCCTCCGCACGACCTATCCCGCGGTGGGCGGGCAACCGCAGCAGCTCGTCCACGACAGCACGGTCGGCGCCGCCGACATCGAACTGGCCGACGTCGACGATTCGACGGTGCTGACAGACCGGCTGCGCGAAGCAGTCGAGTCGGGCTTCGACGTTGCCACCGACATGCCGGTCCGCGTCCGTCTGTACCGCACGGGCGCCGACGACCACGTATTGGTCCTGGTGGTGCACCACATCGCCGCTGACGGTGCGTCGATGGCGCCGCTCGCCCGGGATGTGTTCACCGCCTACCGGTCTCGCCGCACGGGCTCGGCACCGGTGTGGCCGGCGTTGCCCGTCGATTACGCCGACTACGCGGTCTGGCAGCGCGAACTGCTCGGCGCCGAGGACGACCCCACTTCGCTGGCCGGGCGCCAGATCGCCTACTGGCAGCGGATTCTCGCCGACGCACCCGAACTGCTCGCCCTGCCGACCGACAGCCCACGGCCCGCGGTGCTGTCGATGGACGGTGGCAGTGTCGCCTTCACGATCGAGCCGGGTCTGCACGATGCCGTCGTCGCATTCGCGCACGGCGAAGGTGCCACGGTGTTCATGGTCTTGCACGCTGCCCTGGCGATTCTGCTCTCGCGCACCGCGCACACCGACGATATCTCGATCGGTACCCCGGTCGGCGGTCGCGGCCGCCCCGAACTCGACGATCTGGTCGGCATGTTCGTCAACACGGTGGTCCTGCGCACCCGCGTAGCCGAGCAACTGTCGTTGCGTGAGTTCCTGGCCGACCTGCGTGGCGCGGATCTGGAAGGGCTGGCTCACGCGGACGTACCGTTCGAGCGTCTGGTCGAGATACTGAATCGGGCGGGGTCGACCGCGTATTCACCGCTCTATCAGGTGATGCTGGGCTTCCGCAATGCCGACCCCACTCGGTTCGAACTCGACGATATCGGCATCGAGGTGCTCGATCCCGGAGTTGCCCAGGCCAAGACCGACCTCACGGTGCTGCTGAACGAACGTGCCGACGGAGCGGGTATCGACGGTGAGATCGTCTACGCCACCGACCTGTTCACCGAGGCCACCGCGGCTCGGTTCGCCGACCGCCTGCTGCGGATTCTCGAGACGATCACCACGCGACCGGACACCATGGTCGGGGACATCGACTTGCTGAGCCCCGAGGAGACCACGTGCTTGCTCCCTGCCGGGCGCGAGTCCGCCGGGGTGCCGAAGACACTGCCGTCCCTGCTCACCGTGGCTGCCGCCGACCCGGAGGCGACCGCGCTGATCGGTGCCGACGAGACGCTGACCTATGGCGAGCTCGACCGGCGTTCCGGTCAGCTCGCCGTGCTGCTGGCACGGGCAGGCGCGATGCCGGGAACCTATGTCGCCCTGGCCGTGCCGCGATCGGTGGCCTACCACGTGGTGCTGTGGGCGATCGCGAAGACCGGTGCCGCGTTCGTGCCGATGGATCTGCGTTACCCCGCGGACCGGCTGGCGCACATGGCCCAGGACTCCGGCGTCACGCTCGGTGTGACGCTGGACGCGGCGCGCTCGTCACTGCCGGACACGGTCGAGTGGCTGTGCCTCGACGACGACCAGGTGATCACCGAACTGTCCACCGCGCCGACAGATCACCCCTTCCGGGCAGCACGCCTTGATGATGCCGCGTACCTGGTGTACACCTCCGGCTCGACGGGCAAGCCGAAGGGCGTGGTCGTCACGCACGCGGGGTTGTCGGCGTTCGCGCGCGAGAAGCACCAGCACTATCAGGTGGATCGAGAATCACGGGTCCTGCAGGTCGCCGCGCCCGCGTTCGACGCGGTGATGATGGAATCGCTGATGGCCTACGCGGCGGGCGCTGCCCTTGTCGTCTCGCCCGCCGAGGTGTTCGCCGGTGTGGAACTGACCGAACTGATTCGCGCGCACCGGGTTTCGCACGCGTTCCTGACGCCCAGCGTGCTGGCGACCTTGCGGCCGGAGGGGCTCGACGCGCTGCGGATGCTCACCATCGGTGGCGAGGCGCTGTCCGCCGAACTCGTCGCGGCGTGGGCGCCGGGCCGTCGCTTCCACAATGTGTACGGGCCGACCGAGACCACGATCGCGGTGTGCGTCAGTGCCGCGTTGCAGCCCGGTGATCCGATCACCATCGGCACCCCGATCCGCGGGGTGTGGGCCGTCGTGCTCGACAGCCGGCTGCGGCCGGTACCGGTCGGTGTCGTCGGAGAGCTGTACTTGGCGGGCAACGCGCTGGCCCGCGGCTACCTGAATCGGCCGGGGGCGAGCGCGGGTGCGTTCGTGGCCGATCCGTTCGGTGCACCGGGCGCCCGGATGTACCGCACCGGTGACCTGGTGCGCTGGAGCGCCGAGCACACCATCGAATACGTGGGCCGCGCCGACTTCCAGGTCAAGATCCGTGGTCAGCGGGTGGAACTCGGCGAGATCGACGCGGCACTGGTCGCCTGCCCGAACGTCGCTTCGGCGGTCACGGTGAGCAGGCGTGGCCAGGCCGGGCAACCGACGTTGGTCGGCTACCTGGTGGCCGCCGAGGGGCGAACGATCGACACGGCCGCGATCCGCGACCGGATCTCGGGCGCACTGCCCGACCACATGGTGCCCGCTGTGCTCATGGTGCTGGACGAGATGCCGGTCTCGTCGACGGGCAAGGTGAATCGGCGCGCACTGCCCGAACCCGGTGCCGAAGTGCCGGATTCGGCCGTGGCCGCCGCGGCGAGCGAGCTGGAGGCGACCATCGCGGGGATCTTCGCCGAGGTGCTCGGTGTGGCCTCGGTGGGTGCGGACGAGTCGTTCTTCGCGCGTGGCGGTGACTCGATCATGTCGATCCAGCTGGCGTCGCGATTGAAGACCGCGGGCGTGGTCGTAACGGCACGGGACATCTTCGAGCACCGGACCGTTCGTGGGCTGGCCGCCGTGGCCGGGGGCGCCGGACGGGTGCGTCTCGAGGAGCTGCCCGGCGGTGGCATCGGCGAGGTGACGCGAACGCCGATCGTGTCCTGGTACCTCGACCGTCCCACCGGCGATCGGTTCGCGCAGTCGCTGCTGGTCGAGCTGCCCGGCGACGCCCGCTCGGCCGACGTGATCGCGACGGTCCAAGCGGTGCTGGATCGGCACGACATGCTGCGTGCGCGTATGAGTGTCGCGCACCTCGAAGTGTTGGCGCCCGGAGCGATCGACGCCGAGAGGCTGGTGTCGGTGCGTGCATTCGGTGCCGAGAGTGCCCCTGGCAGTGCGGGTTTCACGTCGTTGGTCGAGGAGGCCCTCGAAGAGGCTTCGGCCGCGCTGAACCCGGTGGATGCCGTCATGATGCAGATCATCTGCCTGCTGCCCGAGCCCGGCGTGGCGTCGCGGGGGCGCGCGCTGATCGTGATCCACCACCTGGTGGTCGACGGCGTCTCCTGGCGCATCCTGATTCCCGACTTCGTCTCCGCGTGGCAGCAGGTCGGTGCGGGGCGAGTGGTCGAACTGCCCGAGGTCGGCACCTCGATGCGCCGGTGGGCCGAGGCCGTGTCCGCCGCCGCGGGCAGCCGTGCCGAGGAGCTGGCGCTGTGGCAGCGGATGGGGTCACGACCTGAACCGCTGCTCGGGCGCGCACCCCTCGACCCAGCAGCCGACGTGCACGCCACGGTCGAGCGGCTGACGCTGACGCTGCCTGTCGAGCTGACCACCGCCCTGACGGATGCGGTGCCCCGCGCCGCGCATGCCACCGCCGATGACGCCCTGCTCGCGGGCCTCGTTCTCGCACTGGGACGTTGGCGTGCCCGGCGCGATGTCGACCACTCCGGTGCGCGCATCCTGCTCGAAAGCCATGGGCGCGAAGAGCAACTCGCCCCGGGCGCCGACCTGTCCCGCACCGTCGGCTGGTTCACCAGCGCCTACCCGGTGGATCTCGACATCGACGGCACCGATCCTCGTGCCGCGGTGAAGGCGGTCAAGGA
Organism: Nocardia sp. NPDC055002; assembly: GCF_053608825.1. Taxonomy (NCBI): domain Bacteria; kingdom Bacillati; phylum Actinomycetota; class Actinomycetes; order Mycobacteriales; family Nocardiaceae; genus Nocardia; species Nocardia sp. NPDC055002. The sequence goes on along the minus strand of NZ_JBSGWE010000001.1, from coordinate 830,435 downwards.
ACAGCTGCGAACCGTGCCCGACAAGGGCATCGGCTACGGCATGCTGCGATACCTGAACCCGGCGACCGCCGATCGGTTGGCTTCGCTGCCCGCACCACAGATCAGTTTCAACAACCTCGGCCGGGCGGGCGTCGACATCTCGGCACTGTCCGGGCTCGCCTGGATTCCCGCCGACGAGGAATTCGACCACCAGGGCTCGTTCGATCCGGACATGCCCGCGTCCGCCGCGCTGACCCTCGACATCAACACCGTCGACACCCCCGGCGGGTCGACCCTCGCCGTGCAGATCGGTTATGCCGCACGGCTTCTCGATCGTGATGACGTCGAGGAACTTCTCGACGAGTGGACGGCGGCCCTCGAGCGGATCGCGGAAGCGTCGGCACAAGAGCAAGATTGGGGACTGTCCCCGTCCGACATCCCGTTGGTCGCGCTGACCCAACAGGACCTCGACGTCTTCACCGAACGCTACGGACCGATCGAGGCCGTGTGGTCGATGGCGCCGTTGCAAGCGGGGCTGCTGTTCCACGCCGAACTCGCCGCGGGCGACCTCGATGTGTACACGGCGCAGTCGGAGATGACGCTCACCGGGCCGGTCGACGAGGCGCGGCTGCGGCGAGCTGCGGCGGACCTGCTGCATCGGCATCCGAACCTGCGGGCGGCGTTCACCCGAACGATCGATGGTGGTGTCGCGCAGGTTGTTCCGGCGCATTCGGCCGTGCACTGGCGCCGCGTCGAGGCCCCCGAGACAGCACTGTCGCAGATCCTGGCAGCCGAACGCGAAACGGCCTTCGACCCGGCCGATCCGCCGCTGGTGCGATTCGTCCTCGTCGCCGTCGCACCCACCGAATTCCGGCTGATCCTGACCGCGCACCACCTGCTGCTCGACGGCTGGTCACTGCCGTTGCTGCTGCGCGACCTGGTCGGGTTGTACGCGGCAGGCGCGGACGCCGCCCTGCTGCCTCCCGCGCCGTCCTACGGCGACTACCTGGCCTGGCTGGACCGGCGCGACACCACCGCCGGTGTCGAGATCTGGCGCGACACCATGGCGGGCTTCACCGAACCCACCTTGATCGCCGACACGGTCGGCGAGGCCACCGTCGAGGTGCCGACCGATCTGAGCATCGATCTCGACGACGACATCACCACCGCCCTCACCGCACTCGCCCGCACTTCGGGTGCCACGATGTCGACGATCGTGCAATTCGCGTGGGCGACGGTGCTGGCCAACCAGCTGGGCCGCGAGCGGATCGTGTTCGGCGAGACCGTCTCCGGCCGACCGGCCGAGGTGCCCGGCGTCGAGTCGATGATCGGGCTGTTCATCAACACGCTGCCGGTACCGGTCCTCGTGCGTGGTGACCGGACCATCATGGCGGCGCTGGAACAGTTGCAGGCGAACAAGACCCGGCTGCTCGACCACCACCACGTCGAACTGTCCGGCATCATGGCCGCGCTCGGCGGCGGACAGCTGTTCGACACCCTGGTGGCATTCGAGTCCTACCCGGTCGACAGCAGCGGACTCGGTGACGCCGATATCGATGGAGTGCGGGTTACGGAGGTTGCAGGCACCGATGCCGCGCACTACCCGATCACCGTGCAGGCCCACCACACCGACACCTTGCACATCCGCCTTCGGTATCAGGCGGCTCGCGTCGAGAAGGTGACCGCCGCCGGGCTCGCCGACCGTGTCGAGCGGGTTCTGCGTGCCCTCGCCACCGACCCGACCGGGCGCGTCGGCGATATCGACCTGCTCTCGGCCGCGGAGCGTGCGGCACTCGTCCCGGCCAGGGGGGCGGAACGGGTGGTTCCCGAACCATTGACCGATCTGTTGCGCCACGGCGTGACCCGACACCCCGAGGGCGTGGCGGTGCTGTCCGGGACCGAGACGGTGAGCTTCACCGAACTCGATACCCGGGCACATCGGCTGGCGCAGTGGCTGGTCGAGCACGGTGTCGACACGGGGGACACCGTCGGGGTGGTCATGCCGCGCTCGATCCCGTTGATCACCACGATCTGGGCGCTCGCCGAGATCGGCGCCGCGTGTGCGCTACTCGACCCCCGCAACCCGCGAGAGCGGCTCGCGGTCATGCTGTCCGACTGTGGTGCCCGTGTCGTGCTGACAGTCGCGGAGGTGAGTGATGCAGTGCCGGAAGGGGAGTGGGCACGCCTGGCCGTCGACGATCCGTCGGCCGAGCGCGAGATCGCGAGCCGACCTTCGCGCGCGGTGACACGGACCGTCCGCGACACCGACCTGGCCTATGTCATCTACACTTCCGGAACCACCGGCACCCCCAAGGGCGTCGCGGTGACCCAGGCGGGAATGGCGAACTTCGCCGCCGAGCAACGGGACCGGTACCAGGTCGGCCCGGATTCACGGGTGCTGCAGTGTGCCGCACCAGGATTCGATGCCGTCATGCTCGAAGTCCTGATGGCGCATCCGCACGGTGCGGCGCTGGTCATCGCGCCGCCCGACACCTACGCGGGCGCGGAGCTGGCCGGGCTCATCCGCGACAACGCGGTCACCCACGCCTTCCTCACCCCGACCGTGCTGGCGACCATGTCACCCGACGGGCTGGACAGCCTCAGGGTTCTGGTCGCCGGCGGCGAGGCCGTGCCCGCCGAACTCGCCGCGCTCTGGGCGCCGCGACGCCGGTTGTTCAACGGCTACGGACCCACCGAGACCACGATCATGGTCGCCATCAGCGATCCCCTCGCACCGCCCGAACCGATCACCCTGGGTGGTCCGATTCGCGGAACATCCGCAGTGGTGCTGGACTCGCACCTGCGGCCCGTGCCGATCGGGGTGACCGGCGAACTGTATGTCAGCGGCATCCAGCTCGCCCGCGGATACCTCGGCCGTCCCGGCGCGACCGCCGCCACGTTCCTCGCCAACCCCTACGATCCGGGCGCCCGGATGTACCGCACCGGCGACCGGGTCCGATGGACCGCCGACCACACACTCGACTACGTCGGCCGTACCGACCATCAGGTCAAGATCCGTGGCCAGCGGATCGAACTCGGCGAGATCGAGGCCGTCCTCGCCGAACACCGATCGGTCACCCATGCGGTAGCGGTGCTGCGCACCGACGACAACGGCGCGGACCGGCTCGTGGGCTACCTCATCGGCGACACGATCGACCCCGAGCACGTGCGGGCATCGGCACGCCGCCGGCTACCGGCCCACATGGTTCCCGACATCTGCGTTGTGCTGGAGCAGCTTCCGCTGACCACCACCGGAAAACTCGACCGCGGCGCACTGCCGATGCCGAGTTTCGCCGCTGCCGGATATCTGGCGCCGAGCGATCCGACCGAGTGCCTCGTCGCCGACATCTGCGCCGAAGTGCTGGACCTGCCCCGAGTCGGCATGCGCGACAACTTCTTCGACCTCGGTGGCAATTCGCTGACCGCGACGAGGCTGACCGCTCGCCTGAGCTCCACGCTGGGCATCCGGGTGGCGGTGCGCGACCTGTTCGAGTACCCGCGCATGGCCGACCTCGCCGCCCGGCTCACCGGCCATGACCGGGTCGAACGCCCGGCACTGACCCGGCGGCCCGACACCGGCCCTATCCCGCTCTCGCCCGCCCAGCAGCGGATGTGGTTCCTCAACCAACTAGACGCCTCCGTCGGCGCCTACAACGTGCCGCTGGTGATCCGGCTGACCGGCGAGCTGGAAATCCCCGCGTTGCGGACAGCCTGCGCGATGGTGATCGGCCGCCACGAATCGTTGCGGACGAAATTCCCGGTGATCGACGGTATCCCGTGGCAGGTGATCGTCGACGTCGACGAAGTCGTGCCCGACCTGATCCCGATTGCGATCGAGGAATCGGTGCTGCCGAAGGCGGCAGCGGCGGTGCTGTCGAGGAGCTTCCAGTTCTCCGAGGCGCCGCCGGTGCGGGCCGAACTGTTCGATCTCGGCCCGGATGATCACGTGCTGGTGATCGCCGTGCACCACATCTGCGCGGACGGGCTCTCGATGATCCCGTTGGCCCGCGACGTCGCGGCCGCCTATCACGCGGTGATCACCGCGAGCGTGCCCTCGTGGCCGCAGCTCACGGTCCAGTATCCGGACTACGCGCTGTGGCAACACGATCTGCTCGGCGACGAGCACGATCCGGAGTCGCTGCTGTCGCGTCAGCTGGACTACTGGCGCGCTACCCTCACCGGGCTGCCCGAACTCCTCGAACTGCCGACCGACATGCCGCGTCCGCCGGTCGCGTCGATGCGCGGCCGGACCATCGACTTCGACATCGAGGCACCGCTGCAGGAGCGGATCGCCGCGGTCGCGCGGGCCGCGGGTGCGACGCCGTTCATGGTGGCTCACGCCGCGCTGGCTGTCCTGCTGGCACGGCTGGCGAACACCCGCGACATCGCGGTCGGTACACCGGTCTCCGGGCGCGGGGAACGTGAACTCGACGACCTGATCGGCATGTTCGTCAACACTGTCGTCCTGCGCACCGACGTCTCTGCCGATCAGCCGTTCGACGTACTTCTGGCCGACGTCCGGGCAGCCGATCTGGCGGCCCTCGCACACGCGGAGGTCTCCTTCGAGCAGGTCGTCGAGGCGCTCAATCCGCCGCGTTCGACCGCGCATCTGCCGCTGTACCAGGTGACGATCGACTACCAGAATCTCGACGAGGTGGTGCTCGAACTACCGGGGATCTCGGTGGAACCGGTCGAGGACTATGTCGATCAGGCGCAGTCGGATCTCAATGTGAAGCTGGTCGAGCGGTTCGCCCCCGACGGTCTCCCGCTGGGTACGCTCGGCCGATTGACCTACGCCACAGACCTTTTCGTCGAGGAATCGATGGAGCGGTTCGCGCAGTGGTATCTGCGCATCCTGGAGGCGGTGACCGCGAATCCGCGGGCGATCATCGGTGACATCGAGTTCATGCAACCGAGGCAGCGCCTCGAAGTTCTCGATGCGGCAGGCGTGGCGGGCGCGCACGTTCCCGAGGAAACGATCGGTGGATTGTTCGCCCGGCGCGTGGCTGTGGCCCCGGATTCGGTCGCGGTGACCGACGGGACGACGGTCCTGACCTACGCGGAACTGGATCGGCGCGCGAAGTCTGTCGCCGCCCGACTGATCGCCTCCGGTGCGGGCCCCGAAACACTGGTCGCCGTCGCGATGCCGCGCTCGGCCGAGTTGGCGGTCGGGCTGCTGGCTGTGGTCATGTCGGGTGCGGGCTACCTGCCTGTCGATGTGGCGTACCCGGCCGAGCGGCTCCGGTTCGTGCTCGACGACGCACGACCGGTAGCGATGCTGACCACGTCGGCGATGGCGTCGCGGACACCCGAATTCGCCGGGCCGACAGTCCTTGTGGATGACGACAACGTCGTCGACAGCGCGCAGAAATCTGCCGCGCTACCGGACAACGTCGCCTACATGATCTACACCTCGGGCTCCACCGGTCGGCCGAAGGGTGTCGCGGTCACCCACCGCGATGTGGCTACCCTGCTCACCCACACCGCGGAGAAGTTCGACGTCGGCCCCGACGACGTCTGGACACTGTTCCATTCCTACGCTTTCGATTTCGCGGTCTGGGAGATGTGGGGCGCCCTGCTCTCGGGCGGTCGCCTGGTGATCGTCGACTACGACACCACGCGCACGCCCGGCGCCTTCGTCGAGCTCGTGGCGCGCGAGCAGGTCACCGTGCTCAGCCAAACGCCGTCGGCGTTCTACGGATTCGTCGACGCGGAGCGCCGCTACCGTGGGGCGGGCGGCGCCGACCTCGCGTTGCGCTACATCGTGTTCGGCGGTGAAGCGCTCGACCCGTCCCGGCTGACCGGCTGGTTCCTCGCCCACCCGGCGGGCACGCCGACACTGGTCAACATGTACGGCATCACCGAGACGACCGTGCATGTCAGCTACGCCGAGGTCGATCAGTCGGGCGGCGGCGGGATCGGTCGCGCCTTACCCGGTCTGACGGTGTACGTGCTCGACGAGCGGCTGCGGCCGGTTCCGGTCGGCGTCGCCGGTGACCTCTACGTCGGCGGCGGCCAGCTCTCGCGCGGCTATCACGGGGCGGGCGCGCTGACGTCGGGCCGGTTCGTGGCTGATCCGTTCGGCACCCCGGGTAGCCGCCTGTACCGGACCGGCGATGTCGGCCGGTGGCGTCGCGGCGGGTACGGCCTCGAACTGGACTACCTCGGGCGCGCCGACGCGCAGATCCAATTGCGTGGGTTCCGTATCGAATTGGGGGAGGTGGAATCGGCGCTGCTCCGTCATCCCGGTGTCGCCCAGGCGGCAGCCGCGGTGCATCGCCACGCCAAGGACGTCGACCAGCTGATCGGTTATGTCGTCCCGGCCGACGGGCAGGAAATCGACCCGGCGCGGGTCCGTGACACCGCTGCCGACTTGCTCACCGGTTATATGGTGCCCTCGGCCGTCGTGGTGCTCTCGGCGCTGCCGGTGACGGTCAACGGCAAGCTCGACCGAAAAGCTTTGCCCGCACCCGACTTCGCCCGCGCCGAGGACGAATACGACGCGCCGCGATCACCGTCCGAGATCGCTATCGCCGAGGTCTTCGCACGCACCCTGAACGTGGCCAGGGTGAGCGCCGGTGCCGGCTTCTTCGATCTGGGCGGCAACTCACTGCTCGCGACCATGGCGGTGGCCGAACTGCAGGGCCGCGGCGTGCAACTCGAACTGCCGTGGATGTTCGATGACGCGACACCGCGGGCACTGGCGCGCCGGGTCGACGAGGCCGAGGGCGGTTCGGGCATGCAGGTGCTGCTGCCCTTGCGGCCCGCGGGCGAAGCCACACCGCTGTTCGCGATCCACCCGGCGGGCGGACTGGCGTGGTTCTACGGCGGACTCGTCGGACATCTGCGCGGTGACCGGCCGGTGTTCGGCCTGCAGGACCCGCATGTCGTCGCCGCCGAGCCCCCGGCCACGTCGATCGAGGAGCTCGCGCACCGCTACGTCGACGAGATCCGCCGGACCCAGGCCACCGGGCCGTACCACCTGCTCGGCTGGTCGCTGGGCGGTGAGATCGCCCACGCGGTCGCGACACAGCTGCAAGAACAGGGCGAACAGGTCGCGCTGCTGGCCATGATGGACAGCGCGGTCGGTGCGCCACCGATCACTCCCGACACCGATGCCGCGCCGGGGGAGCTGATGGCCGATCTGCTCGGTGGCTGGCGGGAACTGTTCGACCTCGGCGACACCGTCACCGCGAGCACCACCGAGCAGGCATGGCAGGTGATCCGCGATCAGATCACCGGTACCGGCCTGTTCGGTGCCGACCAGGTGGACCGGGTGATGGAGAGTTTCGCCACCGCGGGCGAACTCGCCGACGACTATCACCCACGGATCTTCGACGGCGACCTGATCTTCTTCACCGCGGGCAAAGACCGCGATGACACCGAGGCCGTCGCGCGGACGTGGCAACCGCACGTCACCGGCCGTATCCACAACACTGTTCTCGACGCTCGCCATCTCGAGCTGACCCACCCGTCCGCGCTGGCCGTGATCGGCCCGATCCTCGAAGGATTCATGAACTGATGACGACACAGCAGCAACTGCGCCTCGACGACGGCCGTACCGTCACCTGCACCAGCCCCGCCGAAGCGCGCATGCTCTGGAACGAGATGATCGCCGACGGGTACTACCGCCAGGCCGCCGCCACCCTGCGTCCCGGTGACCTCGCGGTCGACATCGGCGCCAATATCGGGCTCAGCGCGATGATGTTCGCCGAAACGCGCCCCGGTGTCCGCGTGATCGCCGCCGAACCCGCTCCCGCCACCTTCGACTGTCTGCACCGCAATATGGAAGCCCATGTGCCGGGCGGTGTTGCCCTCGAGGTCGCAGTGGGCGCCGCACCCGGTGTGCTGCCGTTCACCTGGTACCCCCGCGCCACCGCGAACTCGAGTCTGTATGCCGACCGTGAAGCCGACGACGATGCGACGAAGACCTTCCTGCGCAACAGTGGTCTGCCCGACGACGCGATCAGCCTCATCACCCGCGGCCTGCACGACGGCGAGCAGATCGATGTCGAGGTCACGACGGTATCGGCGATCCTCGCGCAGGAAGATCCGGTCGCCGAGATCGGCGTGCTGAAGATCGACGTCGAGCGCGCCGAATTCGATGTCCTGCTCGGCATCACCGAATCCGACTGGCCCCGCATCCGCGCCGTCGTCGCCGAGGTGCACGACCGCGACGGCCGCCTCGCCGAATTCTGCGAGGTCCTCAATCTCCACGGACTCACCTCGCGTACCAGGCAGGACCCGTCGCTGGCCGGCACCGAACTGCACGAGGTGTATGCCGTGCGGGCCTGATGGCACGGGTCGTACTGGCGCGCGGGCTGATTCAGGTGCCGATCGGTGTTCTCGCCAGCGCGGCGGCCACGTCGGCGGCTCGGCGCGCCTGGTCGGCGGTGACGGGTTCGTGGGTGACGAACAGCCGGTGGAACAGCGGTGCGACCGCGAGCCGGATGATCTCGGCGGCGTCGACCTCCGGGGCGACCTCACCGCGCGCGACCGCCCGTGCCACGATCGCCGCCGCCTCACGGTGCCGTGCCGCGTAGAAGTCGCGCAGCGCGTCGGCGGCCTCGGGATGTTGCATCCCCGCGGCGATGAAAGCCGTTGCCACCGAACCTGATTCGGGATCGGTGAAGCCCTGTCGGAGCAACTCGGTCAGGCCGCGGAGATCGCCGGTGAGGGTGCCCGTATCGGGGATCGGCCATGGCTGTTGCGAGGCGCGTTCGAGCGCGTCGGCCACGAGCCCCTCCGGGCCGCGCCAGCGCCGATAGACGGTGGTCTTGTGTACCCCGGCTCGCGCGGCGACGGCTTCCACGCTCAGGCCCTGGTAGCCCCGCTCGGCGAGTTCGTCCGTCGTCGCGTCGAGAACGGCTTCCCTGACTCGGGCGCTGCGTCCGCCGGGACGTCGTTGCGGTTCCAAAAACAACTCCTGTTGCGTTAGTCGTCATGGTTTTGTACTGTTAAAGCTACACGAGTTGCGATTGGAGCACTGTTTGACCACTCAACTGTCCCTGCGCGGAGTATCGAAGTCCTATGCGGACCAGCCCGTGCTCGACACCGTCTCGGCCTCGATCCGGCCCGGTGAACGCGTCGGCATCGTCGGCGAGAACGGCGCAGGCAAATCGACCCTGCTCCACCTGCTCGCCGGGATCGCCCGACCCGACGCGGGCACGATCACCGTCACCGCCGAGGGCGGGATCGGCCACCTCGCGCAAACACTGCCCGGCGACACCGTCGGTGCGGCCATCGAACTGGCGCTGGCCGAACTGCGCGAACTCGAGGCGGGCATGCAAGCCGCCGCCGAAGCGCAGGACATGGACCGCTACGGCGCGTTGCTCGCCCGTTTCGAGGCGCGCGACGGCTACGCCGCCGACGCCAGGGTGGACGCGTCGATGCACGGACTCGGAGTGGCGGGTATCGGCCGTGACCGCCCGCTCGACAGCCTGTCCGGCGGAGAACGGGCCCGCCTCGGGCTGGCCTGCCTGCTCGCTGCCTCGCCGGAGGTGCTCCTGCTCGACGAACCGACCAACCACCTCGACGACGCCGCGCTGACCTGGCTGGAACACCGCCTGCGCACCCATCAGGGCACGGTCGTGCTGGTCTCGCACGACCGGATCTTCCTCGATCGCGTTGTCACCGCGGTGCTCGAGGTCGCCGACGGCGCGTTGACCCGCTTCGGCGGCGGCTACACCGGATTCCTGACGGCGAAGGCGGCCGCGCGCATGCGCTGGGAACAGGCGTACGCGCAGTGGCGCAGCGAGATCGGGCGGCTCGAGGAGTTCGCCACGAGCACTGCCCAGCAGGTCGCGCCGGGTCGCGCGATGACCGACAACAACAAGATGGCCTACGACCGCAATGCCGGGCGGGTGCAGAGCTCGGTCGCGTCGCGGGTGCGCAATACGGCCGAGCGCTTGCGCCGGCTGCGCGAGGATCCGGTGCCGCGACCGCCCGAACCGTTGCGGTTCCGCGGCCGATTCACGGCAGGGACCGGCGTGGAGTTCCACCTCGGCGAGCTGACGCTCGGCCCGCGCGAGCGGCTGCTGATCCACGGACCCAATGGTTCGGGCAAATCGACACTGCTCGACACGATCCACGCGGCAGCACCGGGACGCATCGGCTACCTGCGCCAGGACGAGCGCTTCGATCCGGCCCGAAGTGTCACCGACACTTACGGATTCGGGCGCGAACTACTGCTCGCGACCGGGCTGTTCGCTCCCGAACTGCTCGATCGTGAGGTCGGTACCCTCTCGGAAGGTCAGCGGCGCAGGCTCGCGCTGGCCCGTGTGCTCGCCGGTGAACACGACCTGCTGCTGTTGGACGAGCCGACCAACCACCTGTCACTCACCGTGGTCGAGGAAGTCGAACGCGCGCTGAGCGAGTATCGGGGTGCGGTGGTCGTGGTGTCGCACGACCGGGCGCTGCGCCGTCGTTTCCGCGGAACACAGAAGGGAATTGAGGACTTTGGCTGAGATCGTGCAAGTGATCGACGTGCCCGGCGCCCCGTACGGGATCACCGTCGGGCCCGACGGGGCGCTGTGGTTCACGCTGGTGACGCAGGGTGTGATCGGACGTTGCGCGGAGGGGATCGTGCGGTCCTATCCGCTCGAGCAGTCCGACGGGCAACCGACGGTGATCGTCGCCGGTTCCGACCATGACCTGTGGTTCACCGAGTTCCAAGGTGGTCGGCTCGGGCGGATCACCGTCGACGGTGCGGTGACGAGCAGGTCCATGGAAGGTCCCTACGGTGCGTGCGTCGGGCCGGACGGTGCGCTCTGGTTCACCGAATTACAGGCGGGGCGGGTCGCGCGACTGACCGCGGACGGCAACCTCAGCCGCGTCGAGGTCGACGGTATGCCCTCGATGATCACACCCGGGCCCGATGGAGCGCTGTGGCTCACGGTGAACCAGGGCAACGCGATCGCCCGCGTCGACGCCGACCTCACGCTGCGCGTCCACCCGATCCCCACGGCCGCGGCCGCGCCGGTCGGCATCACCGCGGGCCCCGACGACGCACTGTGGTTCACCGAAATCGGCGCGGGTGCGATCGGGCGCATCGACCTCGACGGCACCATCGCCGAATTCGCGCTCCCGGCGACCGAGGCCCGCCCGCACGCGATCGTGGCGGGCCCCGACGGTGCGCTGTGGTTCACCGAGTGGGCGAGCTGCCGTCTCGGCCGGATCACCATCGACGGCACGATCACGCATCTCGACCTACCGGGCGCCGAACCACACGGACTCACCGTCGACGCTGCCGGAGACCTCTGGGTAGCGATGGAATCCGGTGCGCTGGTGCGGGTTTCTCTGTAACGGCGTCCGTGTCGGTGACCTAGGGCGTGGTCAGCGCCTTGACGACCGCGGTGCCGAAGCCGAGGTCGTTGCTCGTCGGCATGCGGGTGTAGGTGCCGCCGGTCTGGTCGGCGAGGGTCTGCAGGGTCTGGGTGCCCTGGCCGCCGACCACGACGATGTCGATGCGAATGGGCTTGCCCGACTTGGTCGCCGCGGTGATCTCGTCGACCAGCGCGGTGCCGGTCAGCGTCGAATCGTCGTCGGGACCGTCGGTGATCAGCAGAATCGAATTCGTGCGGCCGGGGGAGTAACCGGCCACCGCGGCGCGGTAGGCGGCGAGCAGGCTCGGGTACGCCTGATCCGCGGTGAGCTGGCTCGGTTTCACGGCGGTGACCGCCGAGCCGACCGCGTTGCGCTGGGAGTCGGTGAGCAGCTCGGTGGCCGCCTGCACCTTGTACGGGGTGGCGCCGTCGAGGTTCTTGCCGAACGTCCACAGGCCGAGCCCGAAGTCGGGCGGCATCACCTGCAGTGTGGAGGCGACCGCGGCAATCGCGTTCGACAGCCGGGTGGTCGAGCCCTCGGCGGTACCCATCGACGACGACACGTCGAGCAGGACCGTCGCGTTCACCCCGAGCACCGGGTTGGCCAGCGTCGACTGCACCTTCTCCAGTGCCGCACGCGGCGGATTCGCCGGTGCCGACCCGATGGCGGGCCCGAAGCCCTCGGCGGCGAGCGCACCCGCCTGCTCCGGTGCCCGCAGGAAGTCGATGAATCGTGACGCGATCAGATTCTGGGTCTTGTCGACCCAGGGACCCGACACCAGTGCGGCGGGATAATCGGCCAGCGGCGCGCTGCCGACCGGCCGGAACGCGGTGAGACCGCCGGTGCCGAGCTGCTGCTGGGTCGCGGCGACCGCGTGCACATCGTCATCGAGGGGATTCGCGCTGATCGCCGACATGGCGGTCAGCAGATCGGCCGGTGCCTGCGCGCCGGCGGCGAGCCCGGAGATCGCGGCGACGACCTGACCCGACTTGGCGGCCTGCTCGGTCAACGGTTCGGTCCCCGAGATCGCCGCGCCGATGGACGCGGCGGCGGCGGTCGTGGCGTCACCGGCGGGCAGTGCCATGTGCAGCCCACCCCAGCCGGACAGGCCGACCTCGTCGAGTGAGCCCTGCTGCAGTCGTGGCAGGTCGGCCCAGGAGATCTGGTGCTGTTCGAGCGCTTGACGCAGGGCATCGGGCACGGCGAGCACGATCGGGCTGGTGGCGATCGAGGCGGGCGTGCCCTCGATCAGACCCGGCACCCGAACCAGCTCGATCGACCGGCTCGAATCGGCGATCCACAGCCCCGGCTGCGGACCGAGACCTGGATCCCATTTCGTGGTGTCGGCGAGACCGGCGACCAGCGCGCTCGACGGGCGGGCCGACACCTTCACCTGCGCGCAGTGGTCACGCACCCGAGGCTTGGTCGCGTTGAACCGGTCGGCCGCGGCACGCACCGGGCCCGAGATCGCCGGATCGACGGTGACGTCGAGCTGTGAGGCCCCCTCGACGCACTCGGCGGCGGCCGCGACATCGGTGGTCGCGGCACGATCACTGAGCTGGACCCAGGCGACGACGGCGACGATCACCAGCACGATTGCCGATGCCGCGATAACCGGACCCTTGCTGATACTTCGAGAACTGGTCCCGTTGCGATGCGTACCCACGCGGCAAGTTTAAGGACACCGCGCGCAACCGCAGCACAGCGCATACCGGTGCGCATCGCCGCAGGTCACAGCATGCGGCACGAGTGGTCGGCTCAGTCGAGGCAGTGCGTGCAACCATGCAGTGCGTGCCGGATGCGCTGAGCCGGGTGCCACAGCGGACACCCGGCTCGGCCGGTCACGCGCGAATCACGCGGCCGCGATCGAATTCACGACCACCCCACACCCCGGACTGACCCGTCTGCGCCGCGTACTCGGCGCACCCCGCGAGCAACGGGCACCCGGCGCAGATCTTGCGGGCGTAATCGAAATCCTGCGACGGGTAGGGAAACCACGCCTCGTGGTTGGGGTCACCACGGCAGGCGGCGCGGTGCCATTGCCCCGAATCGGACAGGGTCAGCAGTTCGGTCAGTGCGAGGTCGGTGGTGGTCACGGCGCGTACTCCTTCCAGATCCGGCGCTGCTTGCGAGCGAGCGGGTCGGGAGCCTTGGGCTCCCACAGCAGCCGCATTCCCGCCTCTTCCGGGGTGCGGTCGGCCTTGCCTGTATTGCACGGTGCGCAACAGGCGACGAGATTGCTCCAGGTGTTCGGTCCACCCCGGCTGCGGGGGCGGATGTGGTCGACGGTGTGCGCCCAATCCGCGCAGTAGCCGCACCGGTGCTTGTCGCGACGCAACACCCCGGCCAGGGTGGCGCGGCTGTCGTCACCGATCGGCGTGAGGTGCGCCAGGTAGACGTAGCGCACCAGCCGGATCGTCTCGGGCAACGCGATGACCAGATGCTGCGAGCGGATCGGGAACCGCGGTGCCCGCTCGATCACGGTCTCGGCGGCGCCGCTGAGCAGCAAGGTCACGGCCCGATCGGCGGTGATCTCGTCGAGAGCCTCGTAGCTGGCATTCAGCACGAGCACCCTCGTGTGTATCCAGGTGTCGGAAGCGGGCGCCGTCGGGTCGACGGCATGACGAATCATCATGGGAATCACCATGTTTCGAGAGGAGTGAACGTCAGGAGCGGAGGTGGGCGGGCCGGTCAGGCCGCGGTCAGGAAACGGCCGGAGCCATCGATATCCAGGCGCATCGCGCGATGGACCGAATTCGCGCGGCGATAGGTCTTGCCCGATTCTCGCTGTGGCGCTTGCTGTTTCACGGCCGTCTCCTCCTCTCGATGCTGCTCGTCGGTTCCTCGCCCGCTGCGAGTCACCTGCGTGAAATCATGGTGGCATACCGTGTCCGAAATGTCGGCTGATTTATTTCGGGGCGCATCCCACCGGCGACCGGCGTGAGTTCGGCACGGTGACGTCAGCGCGTGAGCTGCCCGAGAGCCGGGCCGACCCCCACACGGCGAACCCCGCCGAGGCGTAGAGGGCGCCGAACAAGCTGGCGGCCCACCATCCCCACGTGATGTACGCCCAGGTCGTGGTGACCGCGCCGAGAGCCGAGCCCAGCGAGTAGAAGGTCATGTACGCGCCGATGACGCTGCCGGCGCGGTCAGGGTATGCGGTGGTCAGTAGATGCTGGCTGCTCACGTGCACGGCTTGGACGGCGAAGTCGAGCACCACGACACCGACGACGAGCAGCGCCAGGGATGACCCGGCTCGCGCGATGAGCAGCCAGGACGCGGTGAGCAGCGCCAGCGACCACCCGGTGATCCGCTGCGCGTGACCGGCATCGGCCCACCGGCCCGCGCGGCCGGCGCCGAGGGCTCCCGCGAGCCCCACCAGCCCGAACAGTCCGATCTCGGTGGTGCCGAAGTTCCAGGGTCGCGTGCCGAGTGGGAGCGCGAGGCCACTCCAGAGCGAGCCGAAGGACGCGAAGACGAAGAAGGCGATCAGGCCCCGGCTCAGGAACAGTCGATCCGTGGTGACGAGATGTCGCATCGACCGCAGAATCTGGGTGTATCGATCACGGGAGGCTCTGATGTCCGGGTCCAGACCTGCTCGGGTGACGACGGCGAGCCCCGCGCACAGCACGGCCAGCAGGGCATAGACCGCACGCCAGCCGAGCGTGTCGCCCAGCAGCCCCGCGACCACCCGCACGCCGAGGATCCCGATCACGACACCCGAGGTCACCGCACCGATGTTGCGACCACGCTCGCCGGGCGCGGAAACAGCGGCGACATAGGCGACTGTCACCTGCACCACGACCGCGAACACTCCGGCGAACGCGAGTCCGGCCACCGCGACCCCACCGCTGGGCGCGGCGGCCGTGATCGCGGCCCCGATCGAGGTGAGTGCCAGCAGTCCGCCGATGAGCCGACGTCGGTTCAGCAGGTCGCCGAGTGGCACCAGCAGGATCAGCCCGGCGAAGTAGCCGATCTGCCCGGCGGCGATCAGTACGCCCGACGACTCCGGTGAGACACCGAGCTCGGCGCCGGCGACGGCAAGGACCGGCTGGATCGCGTAGATCGTGGACACCGCCGCGGCGCACACCGTCGCCAGCACCCATCGCTGTGCTCGCGTGACTCCTGTCGCCACCAGACCTCCAAAGAGTAGCAAAATGAAACCAATTCTCACCGTAGGCAATAATGGTTTCGAATTGCAACCCATCAGGAGGTGGCTCATGGCACCAGCGCCCGGCTCCGACCGCGCATGGACCGACCCGACCTGCCCGGTCGCTCGCACGGTCGACCTGGTCGGGGACCGGTGGAGCCTGCTCATCGTGCGAGACGCCATGGACGGACCGGCGTCGTTCACCGAGTTCCGGCAGCGGCTCGGGATCGCGCGCAACATCCTCGCCGACCGTCTGCGCCGCCTCGTCGAGGACGGCATCCTCACCACCAGCGCCACTGCGAGCGGCAAACGGCACGTCTACGAGCTGACCCGTGCCGGGCAGGATCTGTTCACCACCATCGTCGCGCTGCGTCAATGGGGCGAAAGGCACGCCTTCACCGACCACGAGCCCCGTTCGGCGCTCGTGGACCACGACGGCCGACCCCTCGCCGCGCTACACCCCCGCAGTCAGTCCGGAACAGAGGTCACGGCCGAGACCACGGCCGTGCGACGAGTGGACTGAGAGCCCGCCGGTCCACGCGTTCTGTTGCGCGGAGGCGCGCCCCGGTCCTCGGCTGACCTACGTCCGATCGGCGGCGACGAGTTCGGCGCAGCGTTCGCCGACGAGCATCACCGTGATGTTCGGGTTGACCGTGGTGTGCGCGGGGAACACCGACGCGTCGGCGACGCGCAGACCCTCGACGCCCTTGACCCGCAGCTCGGGGTCGAGGGGACTCATCGGGTCGTCGACCGCGCCCATGCGGACCGTGCCCACCGGGTGGTAGACGGTGTTGTGGGTCCGGCGGACGTAGTCGGCCAGTTCGGCGTCGGTCTGCGCGTCCGGCCCCGGATACAGCTCACGCGCCACCCAGTCCGACAGAGGTGCGGTCGCGGCGATCTCGCGCGCCTTGCGCAGACCGGCGATCATCACGCGCATATCGTGACCCTCGGGGTCGGTGAAGTAGCGCGGGTCGACCTTCGGCTTGTCCCGGAAATCGCGCGAGCGCAATCGCACCGTGCCGCGCGAGCGGGCATGGGTGACGTTCGGTGTCAGACAGAAGGTGTTCTCGGCGGTCGGATACCCCTGCCGCAGTGTGTGCATGTCGAAAGGCACGCTGCCGTAGTGCATCATCAGGTCCGGCCGGTCGAGTCCGTCCTCGGTCGGGGTGAAGATGCCCGCTTCCCACCACTGGGTGGAGCTGTCCACCATCGGTCGCGTCGTCTCGAAACCGATCACGCCCTCCGGGTGGTCCTGCAGGTTCGCGCCGACACCGGGCGAGTCGACGATCACCTCGATGCCGTTCTCGCGCAGGTGAACCGTCGGCCCGATGCCCGAGAGCATGAGCAGCTTCGGTGAGTCGATGGCGCCGGCGGAGACGATCACCTCACGGTTGGCCGTGATCCGGGTGGTGCGGCCGAACGCGTTGTCGGTGATGTCGACCCCGACCGCCCGCCCGTTCTCGATCACGATCTTCTTGGCCCACGCGCCGGTGCGGATGGTGAGGTTCGGCCGGTCGAGATGAGGGTGCAGATAGCTGACCGACGACGACGAGCGCGTCCCGTCGGTGCGCCGGTTGATCTGAAAGAAGTTGGCGCCGTTGACGACTGTGCGTCCCGCGTTGAACTCGGCGCGCGGGATACCGACCGCCTCGCAGGCGTCGAGCAAGGCCACACCGCACGGATCGTTCGGCGGCACCGTCATGATGTGCACCGGGCCACCGCGGCCGTGATGCTCGCCGGGGGCGTCGTTGGTCTCGATCCGCGGATACAGCCGATACACCGAGTCCGCACCCCACCCGGTGGCGCCGTGCTCGCGTTCCCAGGAATCCAGGTCCTCGCGCGGAGCCCAGAACGCGATGCAGCTGTTGTGCGAGGAGCAACCACCGAGCACCTTGGCGCGGGCGTGGCGCATGAACGAATTGCCGTTCTCCTGCGGCTCGATCGGGTAGTCCCAGTCGTAGCCCGATTCCAGCAGTTCCATCCAGCGGTCGAGTCGCAGGACGGCCGGGTCGTCGACATCGGAGGGGCCCGCCTCGAGCAAGCAGACCGTCACCGACGGGTCCTCCGACAACCGTGCCGCGACGGCCGCTCCCGCGGAACCTCCGCCGACGATCACGTAATCGTATGTGGTCACCGCTGTTCCTCCCGATCGGCGAACCAGCCGGTGACGCCCGGCCGGAGATTCTCGTAGACGTGCTTGGCTTCGCGATACTCGTGCAGCCCGGAGGGACCGAGCTCGCGTCCGACACCCGAGCGGCCGAAACCACCCCACTCGGCCTGCGGCAGGTACGGCCCGAAGTCGTTGACCCACACCGTGCCGTGCCGCAGCCGGGCGGCGACGCGGCGGGCGCGTGCGGCGTCACCGGACCACACCGCGCCCGCGAGACCGTATTCGGTGTCGTTGGCGATGGCGACGGCCTCGTCTTCGGTGGTGAAGGTCTCCACGGTCACGGTGGGCCCGAACGCCTCGTCGTGCACGCACGCCATCGCGCGGGTGGCGCCGTCGATGACGGTCGGCAGGTAGAACCATCCGATGTCGAGGTTCCCGGAGCCCCGGTCACCGGTGGCGAACGCGCCACCGGTGCGGATGACGGCACCCTCGGCGCGGGCCTGCTCGACATAGGCGTCCACCTTGTCGCGGTGGGCGGCCGAGATCAGCGGCCCGGTTTCGGTCCCCTCGGCGAAGGGCAAGCCGAGCCGGATCTGCTCGGCGCGGCGCACCAGCTCGTCGACGAAAC
Source organism: Nocardia sp. NPDC055002 (assembly GCF_053608825.1). Lineage (NCBI taxonomy): Bacteria > Bacillati > Actinomycetota > Actinomycetes > Mycobacteriales > Nocardiaceae > Nocardia > Nocardia sp. NPDC055002. Next base: position 812,243 of record NZ_JBSGWE010000001.1, on the reverse strand, counting down.
GGTCGTGTGCCGATTCCTCGACGACCAGGCGCGCGCCCGCCGAACACACTTGACCGGAGTGCAGGAACGCCGCGTTCAGTGCGTTGTCGACGCTCGCGGCCAGCCGTTCGTCGGTGTCGCAGGCGTCGGCGAAGACGACATTCGGGTTCTTGCCGCCCAGCTCGAGCGCCACCTTCTTGACCGTGGCGGCCGCCTCGCGCGCGATGATCTTGCCGGTGGCGAGCCCGCCGGTGAACGAGACCAGGTCGACATCGGGATGTTCGGACAGCGGTGCACCCGCGGTGGCGCCCGCGCCGAGCACGAGATTGGCCACCCCGGCAGGCACGCCGAGGTCATCGAGCACCGACATCAGCAGAATCGCGGTGTGGGGAGTCAGTTCGGCCGGCTTGAGAACGAACGTATTGCCTGCCGCCAACGCCGGAGCGACTTTCCAGGCCGCCTGCAACAGCGGGTAGTTCCACGGCGTGATCAACCCGCAGACACCGACCGGTTCGTAGACGATGCGGGAATCGATGTCGGGGGAGCCCGCGTCGACGACCCGGCCCGCGTCGTCGGCGGCGAGTTTGCCGAAATACCGGAAGCAGTTCGCGATGTCGGACATGTCGATGTCGGACTCGTAGGGGCGCTTGCCGGTGTCGAGGGTTTCGGCGCGCGCGAACTCGTCTCGTCGCGCGTCGATCGCGTCGGCGACCCGCAGCAGCAGGTCGCCGCGCTCGGCGGCGCCGGTGCGGCGCCACGGGCCTTCGTCGAAGGCGCGGCGGGCCGCGGTGATCGCGGCGACCGTGTCGTCCCGGCCTGCCTCGGCGACGACCCCGACGAGGGAATCGTCTGCAGGGCAGCGGATCTCGCGCGTCTGCCCGGACGCTGACGGTCGCCAGGAACCGTCGATATAGAGAGTGTCGCTCATGCTGGATCCCTTCACAGTTCGCGGTCGGTACTGTCGACGTCGCAGGATTCGGGCTCGTGGTGATCGCTCGCCGCGCGGCGCAGGTGCAGATAGCCGAGGTGGCGTTCGTACTGGTCGAGAATGTCGCCGATGATCTGCTCGCGGCTGTAGCCGTTGAGCGAGTAGCCCTGCGATCCCTCGGCCAGGTAGACCTCGCAGCGGAAGTAGCGGTCTCCGGAACGTTGCGCGAGCACGGCATAGGTCGGGGCCGGTGCCGAGACCGGCCAGATGCCGTACTCGAACCGGGGCTCGCTGGCCTGATCGACCAGCAGACGCGGCGACGGCAGACCCTCGTTGGACTGGGAATCGTCGATGGTCGCCGTCATACCCATGTGCTCGAACTCCGCGGCGACATCGTGCATCGCCGGATCAACGGTGCCGCTGATGAATTTTCGGGTGGCCGCGGCACCCGGGTAATTGACGGTCGAGAGCAACCGGCGACGCCAACTGCTGAGTTCGGCCGGTCCACGGCCTGCGGCGAAAGCTTTGGGCAGCGAGGTGCGGTAGCTGTCGAGTTTGAACGACTCGCTGTGCACGGCGCGCAGCAGCGCGATGCCGATCAGCGCCAACACGAACGAGAACGGCAGCCCCATGATGATGGTGGCGTTCTGCAGGGTCGTGATGGACCCACCCGCACCCGCGAACAGCATCGACAGAGTGAGCACGCCGATCGCGGCCGACCAGAAGATGCGGGTGCCGGTGGCGCAGTCGGCCATCGGATCGGGCAGCTTCGAGGTGAAATTGCCCATGACCAGCGACCCCGAATCGGCGGTGGTCACATAGAAGAGCAGCCCGGTGATGGTCGCGACGCCGAGCAACAGTGTCGCGCCGGGATATTTCTCGAGCAGCGAGTAGAAGCCGAGTTCGGCTCGGTCCGCGGTCTTCTCGGCGAAGGCTCGGTCGTCCCTGGCGACCTCGAGCGCGCTGTTGCCGAAGATCGAGATCCACATCAGGGTGAAGCTGAACGGCACGACCAGCACGCCGAAGATGAACTGGCGCAGCGTGCGTCCGCGCGAGATGCGCGCGAGGAACAGGCCGACGAACGGCGCCCAGGCCACCCACCACGCCCAGAAGAACAGCGTCCAGCTGTCCAGCCAGGTCGACGGCGCGTTCGCCGTCTCGGGATTGCGCTCCCAGGCGAAGGTGTCGAGGGTCCGGTCGGGGAAGGTCGAGAGGTAGTCGCCCGCATTCTGGGCCAAACCGTTGAGCAGGAAGTCGGTGTGACCGGTCACCAGGATGTAGACCAGCAACGCGATCGCCATGATGACATTGAGTTCGGACAATCGCCGGATGCCCTTGTCGACACCGGTGGTCGCCGAGATCGTGGTGATGGCGACCGACAGTGCGATCAGCCCGATCTGGGCGGCTTTGCCCTGCGGGATCCCGAACAGCTGATGCAGACCGTAGTTGAGCTGGACGATGCCGATGCCGAGCGAGGTGGCGATGCCGAAGATGGTGCCCAGCACCGCGGCCACGTCGATCGCGTCGCCCCACCGGCCGTGTACGCGCTTGCCGAAGATCGGATAGAGCGCGGCCCGGATCGTCAGGGGCAGGTTGTGCCGGAACGCGAAATAGGCGAGTGCGCCGCCCATCAGCGCGTACATCGCCCAGCCGGTGATGCCGTAGTGGAAGATCGTCCAGGCCACCGCGTTGCGGGCCGTTTCGTTGGTGCCCGGCTCGCCGAGCGGGGGATGCAGGTAGTTGTAGACGGGCTCGGCGACCGAGAAGAACATCAGGTCGATGCCGATACCCGCCGCGAACAGCATCGATGTCCAGGAGAACAGGCTGTATTCCGGCCGTGACTCCTCCGGCCCCGGCCGGTAGCGGCCGTACCGGCTGGCGCCGAGGAAAACGACCAGGCCGAGGATGGCCGTGGCGAGCACGAAGTACCACCAGCCGAACCAGGTGGTGGTGAAGGTCTTGACCTCGCCGACGATGGTCTCGGCGCTCGACGGTGAGGCCAGTGCCCAGATCCCGAACGCGAGCACGGTGCCCGCCGCGATGAGGAACACCGGCTTGTTGACCGAACGACGCCCCGCGACCGGATGTGCCGGGACCGCCTCGTCCTCGGTCCCGGCAGGTGATCGTTGCGTGCCGTTGTCCCCGGGATTGCTGACACCACCCATGCGAGGCAGGCTAGTTCGTGCCTACCCCGCGATCGGGGACCTTCAGTGGTTGCCGACCTCGTGTTCGAGCCTGCGCGCCACCAGATCGCGGGCTTGTTCGCGCAGTGCCGGCCGGTAGCCACTCGGATACACCGGGTCTCCCGGCGCGTAGTTCTTGAGCACTTCCTTGGCGAGAGTGATCTTGTGTACCTCGGTCGGGCCGTCGGCGATGGCCATGACCTCGGCGTAGGTGGTCATGTCGAGGAACGGCAGGTCGGTGCTCACGCCCATCGCGCCGTGCAGATGCAGTGCGCGGCGGGCGATGTCGTTCATGACGGTCGGCATGGCGATCTTGATGGCGGCGATGTCCTTGCGGACGGCGCGATAGTCCTGGGCCTGGTCGATGCGCCACGCGGTGCGCAGGACCAGCAGGCGGAACTGTTCCATCTGGATCCAGCTGTCGGCGATGCGCTCCTGGGTCATCTGGAAACCGCCGACGACACCTTTGCGGGCCGGGCGCGACACCGCGCGCTCGCACATCATGTCGAAAGCCTTGCGCACCAACGCGACCGTGCGCATCGCGTGATGCACGCGGCCGCCGCCGAGCCTGGTCTGCGCGACGATGAACCCCGCGCCTTCCGCGCCGAGCAGATGATCGGCGGGCACCCGGACGTCGGTGAATCGCAGATGCCCTTCGTGTTCGCTGAACCCGGGCACGGTGAAGTTGCGCACCAGCTCGAGCCCGGGCGCGTCGGCCGGCACGATGAACATCGACAACCGCTGGTGCGGTTCGGCTTCGGGGTCGGTCACGACCATCACGATGTGGAAGGTGGCGAATTCGGCGGCGGAGTTGAACCACTTCTCGCCGTTGATGACCCACTCGTCGCCGTCGCGCACCGCGGTGGTGCGGAACGCGGTCGGGTCCGAGCCGCCGGTGGGCTCGGTCATCGCGTAGCAGGAGCCGATCTCGCCGTCGAGCAACGGCTGCAGGTACTTCGCCTTCTGCTCCGCGGTGCCGAAGTGCGCCAGGATCTCGGCATTGCCGGAATCCGGTGCCTGACAACCGAAGACGAGCGGCGCCCACATCGAGGTACCGAGCACTTCGTTGAGCAGCGCCAGCTTGAGCTGGCCGAAACCGGGACCGCCGAGCTCGGGACCGAGATGGCAGGCCCACAGGCCCTGATCCTTGACCTGCTGCTGCAGCGGCCGCATCAGCGCCCGGATCTCGGGGTCGGCGCGGTCGTAGGGATTGGGGTAGAGCAGATCCAGGGGCTCGACCTCGGTGCGAACGAACTCCGCCACCCAGTCGAGCTTGCGCTGGTACTCCGGATCGGTCTCGAAATCCCAAGCCATGGTCAGCCTTTCGTGTTGTCGCCCGTGGCGCGCAGCCCGGACAGGACGGTGTCGGTGAGGATGTCGGCGATCGCGGCGGGGGAGTGGGTGCCGCGCTCGCGGTACCAGTAGCCGAGGGAATTGAGCATGCCGAGCATGCCGTTGGTGACGATGTGGTCGGCCGTGCGTAGTTGGCCGGCCGCGTGGCCCGCGTCGATCACGTCTTGCCAGTGGCGCTGCAGGCGGTCGCGCAGCTGCTGGAGCACGACCGCGTGTTCGTGAGTGAGTGCGTCGGCGTCACGCAGGTGCACGGCCACCGCGCGTCGATGGGTGACGATCAGCTCGACGTGACTGCGAATCAGCCGGCGCAGCGTCTCGACGGGTTCGGCATCGGTCTCGATGATGCGTTCGGCATCGGCGAGCAGCAGCCGGGTGTAGTCGCGCAGGATCGCCCACAGCAGGTCTTCCTTGGATCCGATGTGGTAGTACAGCGCACCCCGCTGGACGTCGGCTTTCGCGCCGATCTCGGCGACGCCGGTGGCGTGGAATCCGCGTTCGGCGAACAGCTCGAGCGCGGCATGGTGGATCCGCTCGCGGGTGTCGGCGCGCTCGGTGGCGCGGGGGCGTCCGCGACGGCGCACGGGGGATACCGGTTCGGTGGTCACGGCGCCTCCGTTCGGTCCGGCACACGACTTAATGTTCCAGTCAGTACATTAATTGCCCGCGCACCTACAATCAAGGGGTGTCCCGCCGCGCCCACGCCTCCGACCTCGGTGGCTCGGCGTGGCGGAATGGGCGGAGGCCGCAGGGCGTTCGAACCCACACGAGGTGTCACCTCTACCCACGGGTAACATGACATCGACTTTTCCCACCCGGTTTTCACCAAAGTGAGGCAGTAGATGACAGAGCGGATTCAGGTCGGCGGGCTCCAGGTGGCGAGCGTTCTTCACGATTTCATCGAGAACGAGGCGCTCCCCGGTACCGGCGTAGATTCCGCCGCGTTCTGGGCCGGTGCCGAGCAGATCATCAACGACCTCGCCCCGCGTAACCGCGCTCTGCTCGCTGAGCGCGACGAGTTCCAGGGCAAGCTCGATGCTTGGCACGGCGAGAACCCGGGCACCGGCTACGACAAGGCCGCCTACAAGCAGTTCCTGACCGAGATCGGTTACCTGCGGCCCGAGCCCGCGCCGTTCCAGATCGGCACCGGCAACGTCGACACCGAGATCGCCACCACCGCGGGCCCGCAGCTCGTGGTGCCGGTGATGAACGCGCGCTTCGCGATCAACGCCGCCAACGCGCGGTGGGGTTCGCTCTACGACGCGCTCTACGGCACCGACGCCATCCCCGAGGCCAACGGCGCGGAGAAGGGCAGCGGCTACAACCGCGTGCGCGGCGACAAGGTCATCGAGTGGGGTCGTAACTTCCTCGACGACGCCGTCACCCTGATCACCGGTTCGCACCTCGGCTCGGCGTACTACAAGATCGTCGACGGCGAGCTCGAGATCGGTCTGGAAGACGGCACCGACATCGGCCTGGCCGACCCGTCGCAGCTCGTCGGCTACCTCGGCGACCCCGAGGCCCCCACCTCGATCCTGCTCAAGCACAACGGGCTGCACATCGAGATCCAGGTCGACGCCACCTCGCCGATCGGCTCCACCGACACCGCCGGTGTCAAGGACATCGTCCTCGAGTCCGCGCTCACCACGATCATGGACTTCGAGGACTCGGTCGCCGCGGTCGACGCCGACGACAAGGTCGTCTGTTACCGCAACTGGCTCGGCCTGATGAAGGGCGACCTGGCCGAGGAAGTCTCCAAGGGCGGCAAGACCTTCACCCGCACCATGAACCCCGACCGCGTGTTCACCGCGCTCGACGGTTCCGAGCTGGTGCTGCACGGTCGTTCGCTGCTGTTCGTGCGCAACGTGGGCCACCTGATGACCTCCGACGCGATCATCGACGCGCAGGGCAACGAGGTGCCCGAGGGCATCATGGACGGCCTGATCACCTCGCTGATCGCCGTGCACTCGCTCAACGGTGACAACACCCGCCTCAACTCGCGCACCGGTTCGGTCTACATCGTGAAGCCGAAGATGCACGGCCCCGACGAGGCCGCGTTCACCAACGAGCTGTTCGGCCGGATCGAGGACGTCCTCGGCCTGACCCGCAACACCCTCAAGGTCGGCATCATGGACGAGGAGCGCCGCACCACGGTCAACCTCGCCGCGTCGATCGAGGCCGCCAAGGATCGCGTGGTGTTCATCAACACCGGCTTCCTCGACCGCACCGGCGACGAGATCCACACCTCCATGGTGGCCGGGCCGATGGTCCGCAAGGCCGAGATGAAGGCCCAGACCTGGATCACCTCCTACGAGGACTGGAACGTCGACACCGGCCTGGCCAAGGGCCTGCCCGGCAAGGCGCAGATCGGCAAGGGCATGTGGGCCATGCCCGACCTGATGGCGGGCATGCTCGAGCAGAAGATCGGCCACCCCAAGGCCGGCGCCAACACTGCCTGGGTGCCCTCGCCGACCGCTGCCACCCTGCACGCCACCCACTACCACCTGGTGGACGTGTTCAAGCAGCAGTCGCAGATCGCCAAGGGCGGCCCGCGCGCCACCGTCGACCAGATCCTCGAGATCCCGCTGGCCCAGTCCACCGACTGGACCGACGAGGAGAAGCGTCAGGAACTGGACAACAACTCCCAGGGCATCCTGGGCTACGTGGTCCGCTGGATCGATCACGGTGTCGGCTGCTCCAAGGTGCCCGACATCAACGACATCGGCCTGATGGAAGACCGTGCCACCCTGCGCATCTCGAGCCAGCTGGTCGCCAACTGGCTGCGCCACGGCATCGTCACCGAGGCCGACGTGATCGCCAGCCTCGAGCGGATGGCCCCGGTCGTCGACCGCCAGAACGCGAACGACAAGACCTACCGCCCGCTGGCCCCGAACTTCGATGACAACATCGCGTTCCAGGCCGCCAAGGAACTGGTCCTGGAAGGCTGCACGCAGCCCAACGGCTACACCGAGCCGATCCTGCACCGGCGTCGCCGCGAGTTCAAGGCCGCGCAGAAGTAGTGCTGTCGAGTTCTTGAAAAGTAGCTCGTAGCAGCTCTTTTCGTTCGAGGCCCCGCATCGGAGACATCCGAGGCGGGGCCTCTGTCGTCACCGGAGATCACCCGGCGTCGCATCCGATCCCGTCGCTATCGTTGCTGAGCCGGTGCGGGTCTGCGGGCGCGACAACGACATGTCCCGGATGGTCGCTGCCGTCGGGATCGGGGCCCATCCGCTGATGCGCGGTCGTCGACCCGATCTGTTGCGGGGGAGGAGTGAGGTCGCGCGGCGGCGGTATCGGCCGACCGGGCGGGCGAATCGTGATGCCTGGCCAGGAAATGCCGCGAACTCCACCGGGGCCGCGAGCGACGCGTATTCCTTCAGCGGTGATCCGCGGGCGGTAGATGGTTGCGCGGTGACCGAATGCCGGGTCGAGATCGATGGAGTTGAACAGCCCCATCCTCGTCAACCACAGCGAGGCGCGAACTACCTCGTCCTCGGTGAGCGATTCACCCGGCCAGCAGACCGACGCCCCGACGACGAAGGCGCCGAGCACCGGCAGCGGGTTGTCGAGGAGGTCTTCGTTGTGTGCCCATTTCAGTACTGCCTCGCGCACAGCCCATTGTCGGTCGGAGTAGCCGGGCGTCGTTCTCGCAGCGCTGTCCAGCCGCAGCATCGCAGGCCTTTCCATGGTGTCACTCCTCATTTCCGACCGAGTGGCTCGTGCCACCACGACTCCTATTGCTGGGCCGACGGGCTCGGCGGGTTCAACCGGCCGAGCCCGCTACCACGAGCTGTCAGTCCTGCTCGGCGGCGCGCTGACGTGCTTCGTTGGCCGATGCTTCGAGCCGTGCCTTCTCAGCCTCGGCTTCCTTCTCCGCGACCTCGCGCTGGGATTCGGCCTTGTCCTGCTGTGCACGGCCTTCGCGCTGTAAGGAGTCGTTGCCCACTACGGCGCCGGCGACCTCCTTGGCTGTGCCCTTCACGCCCTCGACGACGCCCTTGATTCCGGCCTCTACTCCACTGTCGTTGTCAGACACGACTGTCCCTTCCGTAGGCCCAATGTTTCCCCGTGTGACGCGAGCGCAACTCGGGGTGTGACAGCTCCACGGCTGCCGTTTACAAGATAAACATATGTCCGTTTACCTTGTAAACCTTCGTTTCGATCGCGGCCTGCCAGGGTGTGCTGAAACCAGCTGTGACATTCCCGGTATTCTGGGGTTGTGGTGGCGTGCTGGAAGACCAGGGCCCGAAGATTTTGACAGGAGCTCTGCCCTGAGCGAAGACACGATCGACTCGGGAGCCGAGCTGCGCGACAACCGTCCATCCGACGCGGGCACTCGGCCCACACGGCTGGACCGGGTCCTGATCCTGGAATCAGCGATTGCGCTGATCGATGAGGAAGGCCTGGGACATCTCACGATGCGCCGTCTGGGCTCGTGGCTGGGCGTCGAAGCCATGGCCCTGTACCGGTACGTTTCCGGGCGTGACGACCTGCTGGCAGGTGTGATCGATCACCTCGTCGACCAGCTCTACGAGCAGAACCTGATGGAGCCCGACGAAGAGGGCGGCAGCTGGCAGGGGTACCTGCAGCGCCTCGCGCACGGCGTGCGCCGTGTCGCGATCGAGCATCCGGAGGTCTTCCCGTTGATGGCCTCGAGCCCGCCGCAGGCGCCCTGGCTCTGCCCGCCGTTGCGCAGCCTGAACTGGATGGAATCCTTCCTCGATACGATGCTTCACTATGGCTTCGACGACCGTCAGGCAGTCCAGGTATATCGGTCTTTCGCGACCTTCCTGCTCGGCCACCTCCTCCTCGAAGTGGCGACCATGGGGGTCGAGCTGAGCCCGATCACCACTGCCGAGCCCGGACAGCACGAATCATCGGAGCTGGCCGACTACCCCAACGTTTATCGCCTGCAGAGCCACCTGGCAGCCAATCGTGCGGCCGATGAGTTCGAAGAATCCCTCGAGGCATTGCTCGACCGCCTCGAAGCGATGCGTCGCGCTCGACAACGCCCGTGAGTGGTGTGCGACGATGTCGCGCCCTGCGGGAACCGTCGCGCTGTCGGTTGGACGATCGCGGTGCTGTCGCAAGTCGCCTGGGCCGTGTTGTTTCTGGTCGTCTCCACGGTGGTGCTCATCTACTTCACTCAGTGGCCTCGTGAAGGGGTCGGTGTCGAGGCCAGGCACCGTGACCTGCGGTGTGTCGAGGATCCGGCGAGTTGCCAGGTACCGTTGGGCGGTGAACCCAGCTGACGTGCGACTACTCAAAGATGGCGACCTCGAGACCCGCGAGGAAAACTTGCGCCACCTGCTCGCGCGGGCTGAGGACGGCGATACGTCCGCCAAGGAGACACTGCGCGCGCTCGTGCGCGACTATCCCGACTACCACCGGTCGCTCTACAGCAGGGCATTGAACCGGGCGGAGGTCTTCGGTGACGACACCCTGCGCGAACCCCTGCTCGCGTCGCTTGCCGACACCCGCTACAACTGCCAGGCATGGGCGGCGATGGGCTGCGCGGCGCTCGGCATCCGTGAGGCGGTTCCCGGCTTGGTCGCGATGCTGGACCATCCACAGGACATCGCCCGCGACCAAGCGGTGATCGCCCTCGGCGCCCTCGGCGACGAATCGGTTGTCCCGGTGCTGGCGCCCCTGCTGCAGGACTCGATCAGCGGAATGCGCGAACGCACCGCCGAAGCCCTCGGCATGATCGGTGGCGACGCCGCACTGGCAGCGCTCTGGGATGAATTCGAGAACCGCCGCTACTACCGCATCGGCTACATCGCCAGCGCGTTGTCGGAGTTCGCTCCCGGCATCATCCCGAGACTGATCGAGGCGGCCGCCGGCGACGATCCCGACAAGCGGTACTGGGCGGCCGTCGCGCTCGGTTCGACCGGCGACGACCGCGCCGTGCCGACCCTGGAACGACTGATGGCCAACGATCGCGGCTCGACCGTCTTCGACGGCATGGTGAGCGTCGCCGCGAAGAAGGGCCTGCGCACGCTACGCCGAATCCAAGCCGCGATCGCCGCGCGCGAATCCTGAGTGCTCAGCGCGAGAAACGTTGTCGGTGGCGGGCGATAGTCTCGTCCGGTGTCAGTGAATATCGATGTCGCCCTGACTGTTCGGGGGCTCGCGAACGAACGCGAGTGGGTGGGAACGACCGACTTGCTCGTGGAGGTTTTCAAGGACGAGCGGCTGGAAGACGAGGTGTTCGTCTGGATGGGGGAGACCGAGGACGGTCTGTTCGTCCGCGCGGACTCGGACTACCCGGTGATCTTCAGCGGATTCTTCCGCTGGAGTGAGGCTTTCGAAGATCGCCTCACCCGTCGGGTGACAGCGCTCGTCCCGCAGGCCCGCGTGGCTTTCGACTGGGGGTATCCGGATGAAGAATGACGAAACCGGCCACGAGTGGGTCGATGTACTACCGGAAACAGCGCCGACGATACACAGAAATCTGGACGTGACGGTCGGCGGGCGCACCCTGACCACGCTCACCCGCACCCAGCTGAGCTATTGGATCAGCAAACTGAAATACAGTCGCGGCGGCCCGTTCATGACGGTATCCCGCCCCGACCACCCGGAATTCATCCAGACCTACCGCCACAGCGACACCGACTACTACCTCGAGATCCGCTCACCCGATTCCCGCGACGAACTGGCATCGACAACGTTGCGCGACGGTGAATCGGCCGCTGAGCTGATCTGGGAGTGGCTGGAACGCCAGGGAACCCGCCTGGGCGCAGGTGGATCCGGCAACTCATAGGATCTTCGACGGCCCTGGCCCGTGGAACTCGCGGAACCGGCGACTCGCGGTGCTGGTGGCCGAAACCACGACCAGCTCTCGTACGGTGGTGACATGGGCGCACGGATGGTGGTTGTCGGGGCGGATGCGACGGGGATGGCGGCGGCCTCGCAGGCACGCAGATTGCGCGACGCCGGTGAGCTCGAGATCGTGGTGTTCGAGAAGGGGCAGCATTCCTCGTATTCGGCGTGCGGGATTCCGTACTGGGTGGCCGGTGATGTTGCCGATGCCGACGATCTGATCGCGCGCTCGGTGGCCGAACATCGCGCTCGTGACATCGACCTGCGGATGCGGACCGAGGCTATCGAGATCGATCCGGTCGGGCGACGGGTCCTTTCTCGGGATCTCGACACCGGGGCCCAGGCATGGACGGGTTACGACCAGCTCGTGTTGGCCACGGGGGCGACACCGATCCGGCCGCCACTGCCCGGTATCGACGCCGAGGGCGTCTACGGGGTGCAGACCCTCGACGACGGGCAGGCACTGATCGAAGGTCTGGAGTCTGCCGGCGGGCGCAGAGCCGTCGTGGTGGGTGCGGGATACATCGGTGTCGAGATGGCTGAGGCGTTGGTGCGTCGGACGTTCGAGGTCACCATGGTCACTCGGGGCGCTGAACCCATGTCCACCCTGGATCCGGATATGGGTGCGCGGGTGCGAAAAGCCATGGAGGGGATGGGAATACGGGTCGTTCGCGGTACCGAGGTCACCGGCATGCGGACATCGGAGGACGGCAAGATCCGCGCCGTGACGACCGCCGACACCGAATACCCGGCCGACGTGGTCGTGCTCGGGATCGGCGTGCAACCGGCTACCGAGCTGGCGCGTCGAGCCGGGCTTCCCCTGGGGGAGAGCGGTGGTCTGCTCACCGACCTCGCCCAGCGCGTGCGCGGATACGACGACATCTGGGCAGGCGGCGACTGCGTGGAGGTGCTGGACCTGGTGTCGGGCACGCTGCGTCACATTCCACTCGGCACCCACGCCAACAAACACGGGCAAGTGATCGGATCGGGTGTCGGCGGCGGATACGCTACCTTCCCCGGCGTGGTCGGCACCGCGATGAGCAAAGTGTGCGACCTCGAGGTGGCACGAACCGGCCTCGGAGAGGACGACGCGCGGCGCGCGGGTCTGCAGTTCCACACCGTCACCATCGAATCCACCGGCCGCGCAGGGTATTTCCCCGGCGCGGAACCCATGACGGTGAAAATGCTCGCCGAACGCCGCACCGGCCGGCTGCTCGGCGTGCAGATCGTCGGCTACACCGGCGCCGCCAAGCGAATCGACATCGCGGCGGTGGCGCTCACCGCGAGAATGACCGTGGAGCAGGTGACCGCGCTCGACCTCGGCTACGCACCACCGTTCTCACCGGTGTGGGACCCCGTCCTCGTCGCCGCTCGCGCGGCTGTGCGTGCGGTGGCAACGGGTCACTGACCGCGTGGGAGTCACCAGAAGCGGGGGATGAGGCCCCACGACTCGAATTCTGCCGTCAGCAACTCGCGCAGGGCGCTGCGGCTGGGGAATCTGTCGGGGTCGGCGCCGGTGATCGCCAAGGTGACCGTGTGGCCATCGGTGCAGAAGGAGAGATTCACTCCTACCTCCACTCGGCGGAACATGGCGGTGTCGTTGGTGCAGACGACAGGGCGCATGAGGACCGAAGAGGCGTGGTGTCCCGCGAAATCGGCTACGGCACTCGCGGTTTCGCCGAGGTTGGTGCACAGGCATTCCGGTGCCTTGGCGGTGCGGGCGAAATGGCGGAGGACGAACCGGGGCAGGATCATCTGCAACGGCTGGAGGTGTTGCAGGGCGGGAGTGGTGGCCGGGTCTCGGTAGGCGGTGGCGGCGCGCTTCACGGCGGAGCGAACGGCGGCGAGGTCGATGCGTTCGCCGGTGCGGTAGGTCACCGAGATCGGCAGGCCGGTAGTGGCGTTGGCGCGGGGGTCGTCAGGGGTGCGCATCGAATGGGGGATGTCGACGCGGATGTCGGCGGTGTCGCCCACGCGCCCGCTGCGGCCGAGGACACCGGCGCCCAGCGCGATCAGGAGCCCGTTCGTGGTGCCGGAATGCCGTGCGGCGGCGGCGTTCCACTCCGCGAGATCGAGCTGGACCACCAGATCGGCCGGTGACCACCGGGTCGGGAGGGGAAGCTCGGGGAGGACGGGGCGGTTGTTGCGGTCCGGCTCGATCACGCCACGGGTGGCGATCGCCGCGCGAATCCCGTGTGCGACCGCGCGTAGCTGTCGACCGGCGTCGATGACATTCGCACCCAGGGTGTTTCGCGGCTGCGTCCCGACAAGCAGTCCCGAACCCGTGGTCACGTCCGGAGTCTCACCGAGCCGCGCCAGTGCGTCGCCCACGGCGAACAGCACCGCGCCGCCGTCGGATGCCACATGCGAGGTGACCAGCGACACCAGCGTCCCGCCCGCCGTGGTCGGTGCCGCGGACAGTCGCCACACCTGACCGGTCTCGGGATCGAAGTCGACCCGGCTCTGCGCGAAGTACCAGTCGAGGATCTCCTCGTCGGCGACGGGCACCGAATCCCAGCCCAGCGGAAGCGATTCCGTCGCGGGCAGCCAGTAGGGGCGGGCGAACGGTACCCGGGCCGGTTGCACACGCCGGGCCAGGAAACCCTGGGCCAACCGGGCGTGGAATCGGGCGAGCAGTTCAGGGTCGAGGGGCTCGTCGAACCGCCACGCAAGCTGATTGACCAGGGCGTTGCCGTAGAGGCTGTGCAGCTTGAGGAACAGGTCGTCATCGGCGGTGAGCCGGTTGACACCGACCCGGGAGATGACGGGCGGGGTCGACATGGTGAGTGTCATCAGAACTCCTCAGCGAGCACGCAGGGTGCGGACGGTCAGGGGCGCGAAGACGGCGGCGATCACGAGCGAGGCCACCACCGACCACAGGGCGTCGGTGCCGACGACGCCGTTCTCGGCGAGCCCGCGCACCGCGGACACCAGGTAGGACACCGGGTTGTAGTCGGAGACGTAGCGGAGCCAGGTCGGCATCGCCGACTCGGGCACCAGGGCGTTGGAGGCGAAGCTCAGGAAGGTGAGCACCAGCATCGACATACCTTGGACCGCGGCGGGTCTCGACACGGTGACACCGATGAACGCGAACAGCCAGCTGATCGCGGTGGTGGCCAGGACCACGAGCACCGCACCGGCGACGAACCCGACCGGATGATCGGGCCGATACCCCATCGCGAACCCCACGATCACCACCGTGGTCGCGGCGATGACATACCGGGTCGCCCCGGCCAGCAGGGCTCCGGCGACCGGTGCGGACCGGGCGATCGGCATGGCGACGAACCGATCGAAGACCCCGGACCGAATGTCTTCGGACAGTTGCACCCCGGTCGCGACCGACGATGTCAGCACGATCTGCACCAGCACGCCGGGAATCAGAATCGGCAGGTAGGCCTGCATGCTGCCCGCGATGGCGGTGCCGAAGATGCTGCCGAACAGCAACGGCCCCACGATGGGCAGCAGCAGTGCGTCGTAGAGCAACTGCGGGCTGTGCCGGAAGGTGAGCAGACCGCGCCACGCCATCATCAGCGACTGGAACAGCGAGGCGCGCAGGCTGACATGGGTGATCCGGGGGCGGCGGTCGATCGTCGGTGCCGCGGTGGGCTCGACGGTGATCTCGGCGATGGTGGCAGTCATGGTGGCCTCGGTCTTTCGGATCAGGCGGCGACGCGGTCGGTGCCGGTCAGCGCGAGGAAGACCTCGTTGAGATCGGGACGGTCGACAGCGAACCCGCGCAGTGCGATGCCCCCGCCACGGCAGGCGGCGACGATATCGGCGGCGGCGCCCGCGTCGGTGAGCGCGACGGTGAGCCTGCCCGCCGACGACCCTTCGGGCGACTGGCCGGTGAGCTCGACGATGATGGCCTCCGCGTGGGCGGACTGGGTGGGGTCGGCGAGTTCCAGGCGCAACACCTGATCGCCGATGGAGGACTTCAGTTCGGCCGCGGTGCCCTCGGCGACGATCGTCCCGCGGTCGATGACGGCGATCCGGTCGGCCAGCGCGTCGGCCTCTTCGAGGTACTGCGTGGTGAGCAGAACGGTCGCGCCGCGGGCGACCAGACGCCGGATCACACCCCACATCTTGTCGCGGGTGTGTGGGTCCAGGCCGGTGGTCGGCTCGTCGAGGAAGATCAGCGGCGGATCGGTGATCAGTGTCGCCGCCAGATCGAGCCGCCGCCGCATACCGCCGGAGAACTGGTTCACCGGCCGGTCGGTGACCTTCGACAGCTCGAACTCCTCGAGCAGTTCGACACTGCGGCGTGCGGCATCACGGCGGGACAGCCCGAGCAAACGCCCGAACAGCCGCAAATTCTCACCGGCGGTGAGGGTTTCGTCGACCGAGGCGTACTGGCCGGTGAGCCCGATCATCGAGCGCACGGCGGTCGCGTCGCGTGCGATGTCGTAGCCGAAGATCTCGGCGGAGCCGCGATCGGGACGGACCAGCGTCGCGAGCATGCGCACGGTGGTGGTCTTACCCGCGCCGTTGGGGCCGAGCAGGGCGAAAACGGTCCCCGCCGCGATGGTGAGGTCGACGCTGCCGACGGCGGTGAAATCGCCGTAGGACTTGCCGAGACCGGTGGTGCGGATGGCGATGTCGGTACTCACAGTTGCCTCCCGGCGGAATGGAGCAGTTCAGGGGCGTCCGGTGAACCCAGCAGCGCCTCGAGGGCATCGGCGGCTCGCTCGACACCGTCGGTGGGGAAACCGGCGGCCCAGGACGCCGCGCGCCCGACCACGTCGGGACGCGAGACCTGATCGAGTAGTGCGTCGAGGCGTTCGGCGGTGAGTTTCTTCGCGGGAATCGTGGCCGCGAGACCGAGTCGCTGCAACGCCTGGCCCCAGTAGGGCTGGTCGGCCTGGACCGAGCAGATCACCTGCGGCACACCCGCTCTCAGTGCGGCCGCTGTCGTCCCGGCGCCGCCGTGGTGCACGGCCACGACGCAACGAGGCAGTACCCGAGCGTGATCGACCTGACCGACGATCGCGACGGCATCCTCGAATCCCGGATCGATCGTCGCCCAGCCAGTCGCCAGCAGCAGCCGACGGCCCCGCCGGGCGCACACCTCGCGCACCATCGCGACGAAGGCAGCCGGATCGCCGACATCCATGGAACCGAACCCGACATAGATCGGCGCGGTTCCCGCATCGAGCCAGGAATCGAGATCCCCGGCCCCGGCCCCGGCCCCGGCCCCGGCCCCGGCCGCGGTGGCGGCAGGTGTGTGGCTCGCGAAACCTGCTACACCGGTGAGGAATCCGTCCACATCGGTCAGGAATCCCGTGAACGGGCCCGGCATCTGCTGCCGCACACCAGGGAACAGCCGCGGGTCATAGGCCTGGATTCGCGCAGTCGCCCCACCTTCGGCGGACGCTACCGAGGACGCTGTCGCCGCCCGAGCGGGCGGCGGCCCGCTCGGCAGAACGGGAGCCAACGCGGCCGCACGCGCCCGGGCCAGGAGCGACCACCCCCATCGGTGCACGAACCCGGGAAGTCGGTCCGCCCAGCGCACCGGCGTGACCGGGACCGCAGTGTTCGGCTGGATCGGGAAGAAGTGCACCGCCGCGAACGGCAGTCCGTGTGCCCGCGCCACCGACTCGGCCACTTCCTCGCCTGCCATCCCCGCGACCACCAGATCATGTCCGGGTGCCAGTGCGCGCAGGTCGTGAAGCTGCTCGGGCACTCCACGCCGTTGCAGATCGAACAGCGCCCGTAGCCGGGCGCGCGGATCGTGGCTGGTGAACCGTCGATCGGTGCGCTGCGCCACCAAGAGGTCGGCGGTATCGCAGCCGAACGGCACCGCCGGAACCCCATGGTCATGGGCGAAGGAGACGAGGTTCGGTGCGAGCGCCAGGGTCACGTCGTGACCGCGCTCGCGCAGCGCACGAGCCAGCAGGATGCCGGGTTGGGCGTCTCCTCGGCTGCCGGTGAAGGCCAACAGTGGGCGCATCCGCTCACCCCGCCTGCACGGCGACACGCAGCGTGTCGGCTCGCAGTGCTCGCGCATCGCTCGGCAGCGGTGCTTCCACCACGGCCGACGCCGACAGTCCGTCGGCTACCGCACCCGCAGGAACCGCTGCGGAGGGCTGTCCGGCGCCACCCTGGTCGACCGCCGGATCCGCGTGCACCGCGGCCGTGATCGACGACAGTGCCTGACCGAACGCGGTCAGGAACTCGTCCATGACCTCGGCGGGGAAGCCGGCGGGATACCGCGTCGACACGTACAGGCCGTCGGCGGCGCGCACAACCCACAGGAACACCTCGTCGGCCGAGTACGACTCGGCCCGCAAGGTCCGTCCGCGCAGGTCGGCGACCAATTCATAGCCGGGCAGTGCGCGGATGTCGAGGAAGGAGATGCCGAAACGCGGCGTCTCGGCGACATCGAGCAGGTCGAGAACGCGCGACCAGGAGGCGTCGTTGGCGGTGCGCGAACGACGCAGCGCGGCCCGCGCCAGATCCATGGCTCCGGCGATGCCGACACCGGGGGTGAGCGCGATATCGACCGGGACCACATTGACGAACCAGCCCATCGACTCCAGCCAGCGCAGATCGGGGCGGGTCGCGATCGGCATCGCGGTACGCATCCGGTCCGCGCCGAACCGCTGCTGATTGGCCACCGCCAGCGCGGCGAACACCGCCACCGACATCCGGTGCCGTACCTGGTCGAGGACTGCTTCGACCTGCTCGAGTTCGGGGAGATCGAGCAACCGTCGCGACACACTGGGCTGGGGCAGATCCGCGCGCGCGGGCCGCTGGGCCTGCGGGGCGAAGCGCGGCATGGCACCGTCGGCCAAGAATTCGCGCCACGTCGCGACCGCGGGCGAATCCGGACCGAGTTCGGCCGCGCTCGCGCGCTCCAGGACGGCGAAGTCGGCCGCGCTACCGAAGGTGACCGACTCGCGCGGCTCCTGGCCCGCCATGACCTCGCGGTAGAGCGTGCGCAGTTCGAGGATCAGGATGGCTTGTGCGTAGGCGTCCATCACGGAGTGATCGGCCGCGACGAGGACCGTGAAGTCTGCGGTGTCGGTGTGCTCGACCGTGGCGGCCAGGCAGTGCGGCCACACCAGTGGCGACAGGCGCTCTTCCAGTGTGCCGCGGAGGAATTCGTTGATCCGGGTACCGTCGGTGCATCCGGCGACGGGCTGTTCGGCGATGTCGACGGCGGTGGGCGCGGCGACGAGTCTGCGCGGCTCGCCCGCCGGTGCGATGGTCACCGTGGTGCGCAGACCCTCGTGCCTGGCATGCCAGCGCCGCAACGTCTCGCGCCAGGTGGGACCGTCGAGCGGGGCGTCCATCTCGAAGACGGTGCCGATCCAGCGCCCGCGACCGGGCAGCGGATCGGTGGGATCGACGCTCGCGCAGTAATCGGCGTGCACGCTGGTGAGCGGGCGATCATCGGGCTGCCACGCGTCGGCGGCGAGCTCGGGCGTCCACATCGACAAAGCGCCTGAACGGATTTCGAATTCGGACAGGTGGGTGTATTCCATGACCGGTTCACCTCGTGACGAATGCATGCCGAAGCGGCGGAAGGATGGGGGAGGAGAACACCGCACTGTGTCACCTGATGCGTTGAACTTCGGCGGTGAAACATTTCCGTGAAGCCTCGGCGAGATTGATCGTATATGTGAATCCGCTGAGAGCAGCATCGTGATGGGCATCACGGTTTAGCTGAACAAAACTCTGCCGCCTGCTGCTATTCGCGATCGAGGCATGGATTCACCTGTCCTGCATCAGGGTTGGAAAAGTGCGTATTCGGGTACGTGATTGTCTGTAGATATTTTGTTCATTCCGAATGGGATGATGTTTGTAGGCACCATCACACTCTTGGCAGCCGTCTGTGCAGGTGCGTTTCCCTGGCGTTCACCTGGCGCGATTCATATGGGCATTTCGCTATATGGCGACCGGTGCATCCGGTGATTGCCTGCCGGATTTATCCGGTCACGGCGGTCGGGCTCGTCATCGGAGACCATCATGGGCGCTGTCATCTGTCCGTTATCACAACGTTGCTCACTCGATGCCGGTTGCTATGGTGAACGCGCGAAGTGTTCGTTCGGATGTGAAGGAAGACAATGGGAAGCACTGCCCTCGACATCATGGCGTTGGTCCTCAACCGCGTCACCGAGTTCTGGAACTGGATGGCGACCGGATCGTCGGGATTCCCGCCGCTGTGATCGGCTGACATCACGTGGTGTCTGTGTGAAACCCCTGGAGGCCGTTGGCCTTCGGGGGTTTCGCCGTTCCTGCGGGTGCGGGTCGATCGTAGAGTGGGCTGATGACGACGGTGGGGACGGTTCAGGTGCCGCGGCGATGGTCGGTGGCGATGTGGGTCACCACCGGGGTCGCGATGGTCGCGATTGTGGTGATGGTGGTGGTCGATGCCACGCACATCGACGTTCTCGGCTGGGTTCTCGCGGTAGTGATGCTGCTGGCCTGCGGGCTGTCCTGGATGATTCTGGCGCCGATCGGGTGTGCTCGGTATCGGGAGTATCGAGCCGTCGCTGTCGCGCCGGTAGTGGTGATCGCCGGGCTGGGTCTGGTGTGGTTCGGGGTGCCGGAGAAAGTCGGGTGGTGGATATCGGCCGGCGCGATGACCGATGCCGCGCAGAGTTGCCGCGAATCCGAGGAAGAGTGGTTCGGTGTCATTCGGACCGACCGGGTCAGGTCCAGTGACGGCGGGTGCCAGTTCACTATCGATGACATGGCGATCGTGGGCGGTCTGGCCTACTTCCCGCCGGGAACTCCGCCGCCGGATCACGGCGGTGCGGGATATCAGCCCGTCTACACCCCCTATGACGGGAATTGGCACCGATTCGAGGTGACGATGCACGACCACCCCTGACCCCCGTGCCGAGTGTCCGATTCATGTCGGACCCCGGCGTTACCGTTGTCGCACAACCCGAGTCGAGGGAGGGTGGCGATGGCCGAGAAGATGCGCGAACGTGCGCAGCGCCCGGAGGATCTGAGTCGGCTGGTGGTCGAGCGATTGAACGCCGGTGATGTGGACGGACTCGTCGAGCTGTACGAGTCCGACGCGGTGCTCGCACTGCCCGACGGTGTCGTCGCGACGGGCGTGGACGAGATACGGGCGGCGTACGCGCGACTGGTCGCCGATCGACCGGTGTTCCAGCCCGGGCACCAGGCGCCCGCCTTGCTCGCGGGCGATCTGGCGCTGACGTCGTCGCGGTTGCCGGGAGGCACCGGCGCGACCGTCGAGGTGGCGCGCAGACAACCCGACGGGAGCTGGCGGTGGATTCTGGATCAACCGAACGCGCCCTGGGTGGTCAGCGAACCGGGAGAACGGGCGAACGTGCCCGGATGATCAGTTCGGGTTCAGGCCGGTCGCGAAGACGACGACGACCTTGTCGTCGGTCACCTCGCTGACCCGCACATCGGTGCCGTTGCTGGCCTGCGACTGGCCGACCGGAACCGTGATCTGCTGACCGCCGACGCTCAAGGTGACCATGTCACCGTTCACCGCGACGAGCTCCACGTCGATACCGAGAACCGAGGCTTTGGCGCTCACTCCACGATCGAAGGTGACGGTGCACCCGCTCACACTGCATTCGGAGGTGGTACCGGGTCCGGTCATCGTGCACGCGGAAACAGCGAAGGGAAGCAGGAGGGCGAACGCGGAGAGCGTGATCAGCCGTCGAACAGGCATGGCGTCAGTGTAGTGCGTCGAAGACACAACGGAACGGTCTCACCAGGTTGCCCGCCGATCACACCGGGAATACCGTCGCTGTGAGGTAGCTGGCATCGCAGCATCGGTGCCGATCGTGTCGGGCGGACGACCGGCCAGCCGGGTGTTCACCCCGCGGGTCGGCCGAGATCGGGAGGTGGCGCACGATGATCGTGAGCGAAATGACTGTTGCCAGTCGTTGGTGGTGGCGTCCGGGGTGGACGCCGGGTCGTTCGTTCTACAACTGGCAGATCATGCCGACCCAGCCGGTCGCCGACAAGCTGGTCGAGATCTTCGCGCCCACGATGTCACGCCTGCCCGGACTCGAACAGGTCGACGCCGCCCGGCTGCGGATCGGCGTGCAGGGCATCGGGTTCGCCGACGGGGTCAAAGGGGTGCACCTGGCGGCGCTGGTGGCGGGTGCCCGCGACCTGCTCGCCGAGCTCGCGCCGTTCCAGCTCGCCTTCGGGCCGCCCGAGGTCACCGCCGAGACGATCCGCTTGCCGGTCACCGTGTCGGAGGAACTGCTGCGGGTGCGCGCGGATCTGACCGACGCGCTGACCGATGTGTGGATCCGCGAGCGGATCCCCGATTTCGGGGAGCCGCTGCGTCCCTACCTGGCACTGGCCCACGTGACCCACCCGTCACCGGTGCACCAGATCCGCACCGCGCTCGCCGAGGACGGGTTCGCCGACTTCGCCCTCGACGACACCGTCTCGGCGGTCTCGATGGTCGAAATGCAGTGCGAGGACGGACGATACGACTGGTCCGACATCAGCACGGCCGAGCTGTTGCGTGAGCCGGACCCGGTCGTCGAGCGGAGCGTGTTCGACGACCCGCTGTTCGGTCCGCTGCGGCAGCCGACAGCGGCCGCGTTCAGGAGCTGAGCCGCGGCGGCGGCGCGCCGTGCGGGAGCCGCGGCCCCACCGCGAGCTGGGCCCCGGCGATGCGGCCGTGTCCCCATCCGAGATTCTCCCGATATCGACCGATGTGCTCGGTGGGGACCGCCGCGTCCGGCGGCAGCGGGGTCACCTCGGGCGCGACGTAGAGCGCGTCGGTGGGGCAGTACGCCTCGCACATGAAGCAGGTCTGGCAATCGGATTGCCGTGCGATAACCGGGATCCCGCCGTCGACGCGGTCGAAGACGTTGGTGGGGCAGGCGCTCACGCACTTGTCGCAGCCGATGCAGTCCTGCGCACGCAGTAGTTCGATCACGACGCCACCGCCAGACCCGAGTTGCGGGCGTCCGACGGATCGACCCACGGCCGGTCGAGACCACCCGAGTGCAGATGATGATGCTGGGCCGCGTCGAGGTCGGGATGATCGGCGCGCTTGCTCATGCCGCGAGTCTCGGTGCGCGCCAACGCGGATCGGTACATGAGACGTCCGACCGCGGTGATCGCCGCCGCCTGCCGAGCCCTGACCCGCTCGTCGCCGGTTCCGCCGCCGAGACCGGCTGCCGCGGCGTCCCACAGT
Organism: Nocardia sp. NPDC055002; assembly: GCF_053608825.1. Classification (NCBI taxonomy): domain Bacteria; kingdom Bacillati; phylum Actinomycetota; class Actinomycetes; order Mycobacteriales; family Nocardiaceae; genus Nocardia; species Nocardia sp. NPDC055002. The sequence goes on along the minus strand of NZ_JBSGWE010000001.1, from coordinate 789,829 downwards.
TCGTCGAGGCGAGCCAGCGCGGGGCGCATCCGGTCACCGTGGCGCAGGTAGTTCTTCTCGAAGGGGATCAGTTCGTCCTGCGCGGCGGCGACGACTTCCGCCGCGGTCACCGACGGTGCGTCGCCGGGGCGCAGGCCGACTCCGCCGATGCCGTGCACCGCACCGGTGGATCGGGCCGCTGTCACAGCGTGTTCGGCGGCGCCCGTGCCGGCCCAGCTTCCCGACGACATCGCCCACGCGGCGTTGTGGCTGCCACCCCCGGTGAAACCACCGCAGATGCGTTCGCGGGTGGCCGCGTCCCCGGCGACGTAGAGGCCGGGAACCGTTGTCGCGCAGTCGTCGTCGACCACGTCGATGCCGCCGGTGCCGCGGACCGTGCCCTCGGCGAGCAGGTCGATCTCGAAGCGGTCGGTGAACGGATCGATCCCGCGCCGGTCGAACTGCAGGAAGAAGTTCGGCTGACCGACCCGCATCTGCGCCTGCACGGTCTCGTCCGCGCGGTCCAGCTGGGCGAACACCTTCTCCTGCAGGAGGGTTCGGGCGATCACCGAGCGGCCTTTCGTCGACCCCGCCTCCTCGAGCACCCTGCCGTCCTCGCCGAAGAAGGTGGCATAGCCGTAGTAGGCGGTCTTGGTGATGGTGGAACCCTTGGGCACGATGGCATAGGCATTGGAGAACTCCATGCCGGAGAATCGCGCGCCGGCCTCGGCCGCCATCAGCGCGCCGTCACCGGTGTCGACGTTGGTGCCGAGCGCACGCGAGAGGAACGCGCAACCACCGGTCGCGAGGACGACCGCTCCCGCGGTGATCCGGTAATCCCGGTCGAGTTGACGCTGGTAGCCCGCCGCACCGCGCACCGCGCCTGCTTCGTCGACCAGCAGTTCCAGCGCGGGGGAGTGGTCGTGGACCTGGACGCCGAGCCGGGTGAGCCACGCGCGCATCCGGCGCATGTACTCCGGCCCCTGGACGCCCGTCCGCAACTGCGCACCGGTGGCCGGGTCGACCGGGAACGGGTAGCGGCCCTCGACGGCGAGCCGGTTCATGTTGACGTAGGTCTGATCGAGGACGCGATCCATCCAGTAGTGGTCGGCGAGGTAGCCGCCGAGGGCTTCCCTGCTCGCTTTCGCGTTGGCGCGGGCCTCGGCCTCGGGTGCGACGTACCAGACGCCGGTGCCGGAAGGTGCTGTGGCGCCACTGGTTCCGCAGTAGCCCTTGTCGACCAGGATCACCTCGGCGCCTGCCTCGCGGGCGTGGATCGCGGCCCAGGATGCCGCGGGACCGCCGCCGATGACGAGCACGTCGGTCCTGGTGTGCCACGGTTCGGTCATTGTGTGCTCCTGTGTGTGTCGCGCGGGGAGGTGGTGGCCACCGAGGGCCGGGGATGCGGTGCCCGTATCGAAGACGCGGGCACCGCAACGGTTCTCAGGCGCCGGTGAACTTCGCGCCGGCGATCGGGGTGGACGACCGGCCGTCGACGCCGACCGGGATGTCGCCCTCGAGGGTGGTGCGGTAGAGGACCCGGGTGACGTCGAGGTGGTCGAGGTCGCTGGGGGCCAGATGCGCGGTGGCGCGGTTGTCCCAGAACGCGATGGAGCCCTTGGTCCAGCGGAAGCGGACGGTGTAGGCGGGATGGGAGATCTCGTCGAACAGCAGCTGCAACAGGGCATCGCTCTGCGGCGGGGTGAGCCCCAGGATCCTGGTGGTGAAGCCGGGGTTGACGAACAGCACGCGCTCACCGGTCACCGGGTGGACCCGCACGACGGGGTGTTCGGTCACCAGCGGCGCGGCGGCGATCTTGCGGGCGTACTCGCTGCCCGCCTCCCACGGCGGGATCCGGCCGCCGAAGCGGTGTTCGGCGCGCAGTCCGTCGAGGAAGGTGCGCAGCGATTCCGGCAGCCCGGCGTAGGCCGCGGCCAGGTTGGTCCACTGGGTGTCGCCGCCGGTCTCCGGTGCGATCTCGGCACGCAGGATCGAGGCCGCGGGCGGGTTGATCAGCGGCGAGACGTCGGTGTGCCACTGGTTGGTGTAGCTGAACTTCTTGCGACCGAACTTCTTCTCGTAGAGGCGACTGTCGACAGCGAGGATCTCCGGGTGCTCGGTGGGCGCGTCGTCGTCGTAGGGGTGCGACGGGGTGACCGCGCCGAAGCGGCGGGAGAACGCGATCTGTTCGGTGTGGCCGATCTGCTGGTCGCGGAAGAACAGCACCTTGTGCCGGTGCAGCGCCGCGGTGAGCTCGTCGACCTGGAAGTCGGCGAGTTCCTCGCGCAGGTCGACGCCGGTCACCTCGGCGCCGATGTGGCCCGCGACCGGGGTGATCTCGAGAGCGGTGACGACGCTGGGGTTTTCGATGGTGGTCATGTCGGTGGTCCTTCGTGGGAAGTCTGGTGTCGGAATGCGGGAGTCCTCATCCCCGACAGGAACTGCTCACCACCCGCATGAACTCGATATCGAGCCGGCGGGCGCGCATCAGGCGCTCACCCGTGAGTCCTGCTCGGCGAACTGGTTCTGCACCGGGGCGAGGCCGTAATGACCACGTAGCGTGGTGGATTCGTAGTCGGTGCGGAACAGTCCGCGTTCCTGCAGGATGGGCACCACGCGGTCCACGAATTCCGCCAGGCCGCCGGGCAGGTAGGGCGCCATGATGTTGAACCCGTCGGCCGCGCCCGCGTCGAACCAGCTCTGTAGTTCATCGGCTACCTGTTCGGGGGTGCCGGCGAAGGTGCGGTGACCGCGACCGCCGCCCAGCTTGCCGATGAGCTGACGCACCGTGAGGTCCTCGTTCTCGGCGAGCTGCTTGACCAGCGTGAACCGGCTCTTGCCGCCCTCGATCTCGCTCTCGGCGGGCAGCGGCGGCAACGGTGCGTCCAGCGCGTGTGCGGTGAGGTCGACGCCGAGCATCGAGGAGAGTTGGCGCAGTGCGTAATCGGGCGAGATCAGATCGGTGAACTCCTGCTCGAGCGCCCTGGCCTCCTCGACGGTGTCGGCGATGAACGGCACCAGGCCCGGCAGTACCTTCAAGTCGTCGTGTGCGCGACCGTATTTCGCCAGACGCGACTTGAGATCGCGGTAGAACCGCACGCCCTCGTCGAGGGTGCGCTGGGCGGTGAACACGGCTTCGGCGCGATGCGCGGCGAACTCCTTGCCCGATTCCGAGGACCCGGCCTGCACCAGCAGCGGACGGCCCTGCGGTCCACGGGGGGAGTTCAGTGGCCCGCGCACACGGAAGCGTTCGCCGGCGTAGTCGAGAGTGTGCACCCGGCTCGGGTCGGCGAAGACGCCGGTCTCGGTGTCGAGCACGATCGCCTCGGCCTCCCAGCTGTCCCACAGCGCCAGCGCCACGTCGACGAACTCCTCGGCGCGTTCGTAGCGGCGGGCGTGCTCGGGTATCGCGTCGAGCCCGAAGTTGTAGGCCTCGTCGACATTGCCGGAGGTGACGATGTTCCACCCGGCCCGGCCCGCGCTGATGTGGTCGAGCGAGGCGAACTTGCGCGCGAGGTTGAACGGTTCGTTGTAGCTGGTGGACGCGGTGGCGATCAGGCCGATCCGCTCGGTGACCGCGGCGATCGCCGAGAGCAGGGTGATCGGTTCGAACACGGTGAGGGTGTTGCGTTCGATCCGCGGGCCCACGGCGAGGGTGTCGGCGAAGAACACCGAGTCGAGCTTGCCGCGCTCGGCGATGCGGGCCAGCTCCTGGAAGTGGCGCACATCGAGGACGCGCTGTTCGTCGGTGCGGGGATGGCGCCACGCGGCCTCGTGGTGGCCGACGCCCATCAGGAAGGCGTTCAGGTGGAAGGTCTTGCGAGCCATGGTGATCTCCTGATCAGGCGTTGGTCGGTGAGGTGCGCCAGCGCGAGAGCCGGCGTTCCAGAGCGACGAGGGCGAAGTTGAAACCGAGACCGATCAGCGAGATCGCGACGATCCCCGCGTACATCTGCGGAATCTGGAAGTTCTGCTGCGCGGCGGTGATGAGATAGCCCAAACCGGCTCGCGCGCCGATCATCTCGGCGGCGATGAGGACCAGGATCGAGCCCGCCGCGGCCATCCGGATGCCGGTGAAGATGGACGGGATCGCCGCGGGCAGGATCACCTTCTGGAACAACCGCAGGGGCGAGAAGCCCAGCGATACCGCCGATTTCACGAGCAGCGGGTCGACGGTGCGCACGCCGGTGATCGTGTTGAGCAGGATCGGGAAGAACGTGGCGTAGCCGATCAAGGCGATCTTCGACGTCTCGCCGATCCCGAGGATCAGCACGAACACCGGCAGCAGCGCGAGCGCGGCGGTGTTGCGGAACAGTTCGAGCACCGGATTGAGGAAATCCGATACCGGCTTGTACCAGGCGATGGCGATGCCGACCGGAACGGCGATCACCAGGGCGAAGGAGAAGCCGGTGACCGAGCGAGTGAGGCTCGCCGAGGTGTGTTCGGCCAGCTGGCCGTTGCCCGCCAACTCGAAGAAGGCCTGCACCACCGTGGAGAACGGCGGCAGGAAAACCTCGTCGACCAGGCCGAACCGTGGCGCCAACTCCCACACGCCGAGCAGCAGCGCGAAAGCGAGCAGTGGTTTGGCGATGCGGAGCAGCGCGTTACCCGCCGAGCCGACCGCCCGGGTGAGCGCGGAACGGGCAGCGGGCGCCGCGACGGGGGTAACCGGCGGTGCGGCGGGTTCGGCGGCGGCGACTTCGACGGGGCGGACGAGCAGAGGGACGGCGCTAGACATGGGCGGGACTCCTGTCGGTGGACGCGACCGACGCGGCGGCCGTGCTGTCGTCGGCGGCGAGTTCGAGGCGCTGGGCCCGGCTCACCTCGCTTTGCAGTTCCGTCCAGATCCGATGGCGGTAGTCGCGGAACTGTTCGCTGGAGCGGACATCGATATCGCCGCTGCGGTCGATGTCGATATCGATCACGGCCTTCACCCGGCCGGGACGCGAGGTGAGTACCGCGACGCGCTGGCCCAGGTACACCGCCTCGTCGATGCCGTGGGTGATGAACAGGATCGTCTTGCCGGTCGTGCGCCAGATCCGGAGCAGTTCGTCCTGCAGCGACTCTCTGGTCTGCGCGTCGAGTGCGGCGAATGGTTCATCCATCAGCAGCACCTCGGGGTCGAAGGCCAGGCTGCGGGCGATCGCCACTCGCTGCTTCATGCCGCCGGACAATTCGTGCGGGTACCGGTCACCGAAGCCGGCCAGGCCGACCAGCTCCAGGTAGTGCTCGGCGATCGCCTTACGTTCCTTGCGAGCGATGCCCTTGGCTTCGAGGCCGAACTGGATATTGGCGCGGGCGGTGCGCCACGGCAGCAACGCGTACTGCTGGAACACCACACCGCGGTCGAGGCCGGGACCGGTGATCGGGGCCCCGTCCAGGAGGATCTGTCCGGAGCTGGGCTTGCTCAGTCCGCCGAGCAGATCGAGCAGCGTGGATTTGCCGGAGCCGCTGGGCCCGACCAGGACGAGGAACTCGCCTGCTTCGACCTCGATGGAGATGTCGTCGATCGCGGTGAACTTCTCGTCGGTGCCGCGCACGGCGAACTGTTTGCCCACCGATCGCAACGCGAGTTTGGCTGGGGTGCCGGTCATTTCGCGGCCACCACCTCTCCGGTCGGGCCGCTCGTCGGCTGGTAGGTGCCGTTGGCGTAAGGGTTGTCCTTGTTGGTGAACAGGTCCTTGGCGACGATCTTGCCCTTGGGCAGTTCGCCGTTGCGCTCGAGCCAGTCGATCCAGATCTGGATCTCCTTGTCCGCGATCACCGCGCCGGGCACCGGCAGGCCGGGGCTGCGCCAGTAGTCGAGCAACTTGAGGTTCTCGTTGCGGCCGCGCTTGTTGATGATCTCGGTGAACTTGGCGACGACCTGATCACGCGGGGTGAGCTGCAGCCAGCGGGTGGCACGCGCGGTGCCCTGCACGAAGTCCTTGACGGCCTCGGGATTCTGCGCGATGTAGTCCTTGCGGAAAACGTAGGTGCCGTAATCGAATTCGCCGAAGATGTCCTTGTCGGTGAACAGCGGGTGCAGGCCTCCGCGCTCGACGGCGGTCTCGCGGAATACGCTGCCGAGCGCGCCGACGTCGATCTGACCGCTGCGCAGCGCCTCCTCGGTGTTGACCGGCGGCACCACGATCAGCTGGACCTGCTTGATCTCGGCCTCGCTCAGGCCCTGCTGGTGCAGCCATTCGCGGGTGACGAACTCGTGGTGCGCGCCGAGGGTGTTGACGCCGACCTTCTTGCCGATCAGGTCACGGGCGTTGGTGATGCCGGCGTTGTCGCGCACGAAGTAACCGGTGAACGACTTGGCATCGGAGCCGTAGGAGCTGAGCACGGCCTGCACCGGCGCGCCGCCCGCGGCGAGCTTGACCACCGCGCCGTTGAACGCGCTACCGAATTCGACCTGCTTGGTGGCGGCCGCCTGGATGTTGGCCGGGCCACTGGTGGTGTCGCCCTCCCACTGAAAGCTGATCTTGGTGAAGTAGCCCAGGTTGTCGGCGAGCTCGTACGGCGTGACCTGTCCGGTCTGTCCCTGGTAGCGCAGCACGGTCTTGCCGTCGGCGGTCGTCACCGCATCGGTGCCGCCGCACGCGGTGACGACCGCGAGGACGGCGGGTGCGACGAGCGCGGCGGCGAGCGCACGCAGCGGACGTCGTCGGAAGGTAGTGGACAACATGGTTCGCGAATTCTTTCTACGGCGTGGGTGGACCACGCGGCGGGCCACCAGGGGCGCACGCCGCGACGATCCGCACACGAAGGGCGGATCAACGGGGTATGAGAGAAAGTGGAGATCGGCGACGGAGGAATGCCGCCGCTGTTTCAGCTGCGACAGAATCCGGGGGACAGGCGCATCAAGTCCACCGTACGACGGCGGACGAGCGCGGGGGATTCGATCATGATGAGACTTTCGTGAGCGGGATCGGCGTAGGGGACGCCGCCTGTATTCAATAGTGCGTCAACAGATAACGACTCGGCAATACTGTTTCCACATCGTGAAAATCATGGTGCGTCGAATCCCTCACCTGCGGCCGCGGTATGGAAATAGGGGCCGATACGCACCGCGATCTGGTGCATGGCGGGCAGTACGGCACGAACGAGATCGCGATCCAGACGTACCGCGCGCGCCTGCACACCGAGCGCGCCCCACACCTGCCGATCAGGACCGAGGACCGGCACGGCGATCGCGCGGATCGGTTCGTCGCTGTCGATCTCCTCCATGGCGAACCCGCGTCGGCGAATGGTGTCGAAGAGTTCGCCGTTGCCGCGGTCGAGTCCCACCGAGGCATGCGCGAGCAGCGCGTGACCGACGGCGCTGGTGCTCAGCGGTCGCCGCTCCTGCGGAATCTGGTTGTGGCAGAAGTGGATCGGTGGCCTGGCCTGGAACACCGTGAGGGCTTCGTCGGCATCGGCGACACTGAGACTGACGGTGATCTTGATGCCGGCGGCCAGCGCGTACAGGTGCGGCGCCGCGTCGTCGAGCCCGAGCCGTGACAGCGCGGGGCGGGCCAGGCACGCCAGTCCGTGCCCGATCCGGTAGCGGTCGGTTGCCGGGTCCTGCTCCAGCAGCCTGCCGCGCACCAACGCCTGCGCCAGCCGGAAGGTGGTGCTCACCGGGAGCCCGGCCCGCTGCGCCAATTCGCTCAGCGACAATTCGGGGTCCCCGCCCTGAAAGCAGTTCAACACGTACACGGCTCGGTCGACGGCTTGTGCGCCGGAACGGGGTGGTTCGGTCGCGGTCATGGCGGCCTCCTGGTCGACGACGTGCCGAGAACTATCGCCACCGCGCTGTCCAGGCGCAATGATTCGGCGCACCGGTGCGAGTAATTCACGAGGCGCCGATCGAATCCGGGTGAGAACAAACCTGTCGACACGGTGCGGTGGCGAGGAATCTGGAACGTGCACGCGCGGCTGAGGGTTCGCGCCGAATTGTGCTCGGAGAAAGAGGTTTCGACCCCGATTCTCTGCGACGGCGGCGTGAAGTGCCGCGGTCGCTCGGCGAAACAGGAAGTTCGGACACATGACCATCGACATCGAGCACACCGTGCGCACCGCCACGGTGTTCGATTCCATCGACCAGGCCATCGGGCACACCCCGCTGGTCCGGTTGAACCGGATCACCGACGACATCGCCGCCACGGTGTATGTGAAGCTCGAATACCTCAATCCCGCGGGGAGCGTGAAGGATCGGGCGGCGCTGTTCATGCTCGACGCGGCCGAGGCCGCGGGGGAGTTGCGGCCCGGTGGGGTCGTGGTGGAGGCGACTTCCGGCAACACCGGCATCGGGTTGGCCGCCATCGCGGCGGCACGCGGCTACCGCACGGTGGTGGTCGTGCCGGACAAGTCGAGCCGCGACAAGATCGCGCTGCTACGGGCCTACGGCGCCGAGGTGCATGTGACACCCGGCGGCCGTCCGGTCGGGCACCCCGAGCACCTGCGCAGTGTCGCGCTGCGGCTCGCGGAGGAAATCCCGGGTGCCTGGTTCGCGGGCCAGTACGACAACCCGGCCAACCCCACCGCTCACCGTGAAACCACCGGTCCCGAGATCTGGGCGCAGACCGGCGGCGGCGTCACCCACTATGTCGCGGGCATCGGCACCGGCGGAACCGTCAGTGGCACAGGGGAATTCCTGAAGGGGGCCTCGGGAGGCCGGGTCCAGGTCGTCGGCGCCGATCCCGAGACATCGGTGTACGGCGGCGGTGACGGTCGTGCCTGGTACGTCGAGTCGGTGGGCCACTACCGGCATCCCGACACCGAGCTCGACGAATGGCCGCAGTCCTACCACACCGAGGTGATCGACCGGATCGAGCGGATCTCCGATGGGGAATCGCTACGAGTGCTGCACCGGTTGGCCAAGGAGGAAGGCCTGCTGCTCGGTGGTTCCTCCGGCACGTCGATCGCCGCGGCGCTGCGGGTGGCCCGCGCGCTCGGGCCCGAGGATGTGGTGGTGGTGATCGCGCCGGACTCGGGACGCGGATACCTGTCGAAGTACTTCGACGACGGTTGGCTCGGGCAGTACGGATTTCCGTTGCTCGCAGCCCATGATGAGCTGACGGTCGGTTCGGCGCTCGGTGTGGTCGAGGGAGCCCGGTCGGTCGGGCCGGGTTCGTCGGTGCTCGCCGAGGCGCGGTTGCTCCCGTCGACAACGACCGTGGCGTCGGTCCGCCGAGAACTGTCTTCGCGACGGTCTGTTCCGGTCGTCCTCGCCAGGCAGACCGCGGGGCCGGTGGTGGTCGCCGAGGTGCTGGGTACCGCAACGCAGGCGCGCCTCATCGGCGCTGCGGACGAGGATCCGATCGGCGCGCACCTGGACCCGCCGCCGGCGTTCGCCGGCACCACCGAGCCGGTGGGTGCCGCGGTGACACGGCTCGCCGACTATCACGGTGAGGTGCTGATCGTGGACGAGGGCCGCGTGGTCGGTGGGGTCGACGCTGCTGCGTTCGTCGCCGCACTCGTGCGTGCGGAGGCGTCGTGAGACGCACGACATGGGCCGCGCTGGGGACGCTCGGTGTGTCCGCGGTGGCCTCCGTCCGTGTCCGGCGCGCGCATCCGGCCGCCGACGCTTCCTCGGCGCAGTGATGGCGACGGTAGCGATGGGCGGCGAACACCCCCGCTGGGGTGTGCGCCGATGGAGGGATCCGGTCGCCGCCTCGACACCGGATCGGCGGGCGATTCCGCCTTCGGGATCGCGCGACGAACCACAGGAGCGGGAACCGGAATGGGAGAACGCGCTCGCCGCTTCGATGCTCGCTTGGACGGCCTTCCTCGGTGGTTAGTCACTCGCGAGGCGACCGCGGCGCATGCGAGCGCCGGCCCGGCCCATAGACGGCATGTCAGAACGGTCGCGCCGATCGAGTGGCCCGCGAACGACAGCGCACTGCCGAGCCGGTCGCGCGGACCGACGGGGTCGCCGGTGGCAGGTCAGGCGTCGGGTTCGTCGTCGGTCGGGGGCGCGGTGGTGGCGCCGGAGACCCGGATGACGCCTGCTTCGAGGTCCAAGTCGAGGTGGGGTTGGCCGTTGGAGTCGCCGCTGCCCTCGTTCTGCAGCTTCTTGCCTGGGAAGAGTTCACCGATGATGCCCACGGTGTCCAGGATAGTCGCGGTCGCGACCTGGTCGCCGGGGCCGGGCGGGTGGCTACCGCTGCCGGTCTGCCGGGCTCGGTGCGGGAAGGTCGGCTTCGAGCATGGAGACGATGCGATCGAGCAGGGCTTCGAGGCGGGACTCGATGCCCGCGCCGTTGCGTGCCGACACGGTCAGGTCGGTGTGGCCGTCGAACTCGGTCAGCCCGAACAGCAGGGGCATGGCGATGCTGTGCTGGGGCAGGACGAACAGTCCGGTCGGGCGGAAGCCGGGGACGGCGAGTTCGTCGGCGGTGAAGCGGCCCATGTGGGAGACGGTAGCCGAGGCGAGGTTTCGGCCGAGGCGGGCGCCGAGCCAGTTCGTGGTGCGCAGCACGCCGCGGTTGATCGGGTCCGGGACCAGGGTGATGCGGGTGCTGGCCAGTTGATTCAGTTCGCGCCGTTCGTGCAGTCCGGCCTTGATCTGGTCCTTGATCGAGGTCCAGTCGCGGCCGGGTTCGATGTCGAGGAACAGCGGTAGTGCGAGGTTGGCGGTGGAGCGCAGCGCCGGGTCGTGGCGACGGAGGTCCACGGGCATCATGATGCGCGAGGTGCCGGGAGTCTCGGCGGCCAGCAAGGCACAGACGCGGGCCAACGCGCCGGAACCAGCGGCCGCGATCCGGCGATGACGCAGGAGATGCGGCGCGAGATCGCGGCGCTGCCGGCCTCGGCCGACGGCGGTGCGGTAGCGCGGAACCATCGGAGTCGGCCTGCCGGGAGCGCCGATTCTCGCGACGAGTTCCTGGTCGGCGATCGGATCGGGCTGGGGGACCGGGTCTTCGCCGCGCAGTGCGCGCAGCACATTCGTCACCCACGCCACCATGCCGATGCCGTCCATCACGCCGTGGAAGACGCGGAAGATCAGCGTGGTCGGCGCGCCGGTGAGCAGCAGCACCTCGACGGTGGCATCAGGGGTCGGTCCGATCGCGCCGGTGAGGACCGGATCGGTCTCGAGGGCGGGGTAGCTCAGCCGGTGGTCGAGAACGCGCACGGCCGGGGCGATGTCACTGTCGACCCACTCGTTGCCGCGCCGCCGCAGTCGCGCGCCGGGGGTGGCCGCCGCGGCGGTGGTTACCGCTGTGCGCAATGCATCCGGGTCGATGTTGCCCTCACCGGGAACCACCAGTTGCATGAGGAAGGGTGGGGCCAGCTCGCGCATGGGGAAATACATGCGCTCGGTGGTCGTCACCGGACGACGGAAAACCTTGCTGCCGTTCATGATTGCCTCCTGGGGCGTCGTCGGTGCCGCGCGGGCCGTGCCGAAGGTGTCGTGGCGAGTGTGACGGTGGCCGCGAACTATCGGAGGTTCTCGGCGAGCACTTCGATGCCGCCCTGCTCGTCGAGCCACGCCAGGAATCCGGCCAGACCGGTATCGCGATCCACCACAGGCATGTAGCCGAGATCGCGGCGAGCCGCACCGGTGTCATAGGTGGCGGTGCGTGTCATCAGCGCGACGGCATAGCGTGACAGCGGCGGCGACCAGCGATCGGCCACCGCCGGTATCCGCCAGATCGTTTCGATGGTCGCGACGACGGCGGCGAGCACCCGCGGGTTCGGTCGGCGCGCCGGGGCCTGGAACCCCAGTCGGGTGGCGACCTCGCCGAGGAACCCCCAGACATCGGTCTTCTCGGCATCGGCGATGAAATACGCCTTGCCGCCCACCGCGTCCGAGCGCACCGCCAGCAGGCAGGCGTGCACGATGTTGTCCACGTGGCACAGCGAGGCCTCGACGGTGCGACCGTAGGACAGGTCGGGCAGCGAGCCCGCGGCCGTGCGATCGAGCAACCTGACGATCGGGCCCGATCGGTCGCCGGCGCCCCAGATCGCTCGCGGTCGCAGCGCCACGGTCGTGAATTCCGGTGTGTCAGCGGCGAGTACGGCGCGTTCGGCCGCGGCCTTGGTCTCGGAGTAGTGATTGAGGTACCGGCTCGGATACGGCAGCGACTCGTCGACGTCGACCTGATCGCCACCGTCTCGCTCCATCAGAGCGCTCGGACTCGAGATGAAGACGAACCGGCCCGCGCCCCCGCGCCGCGCCGCGTCGAGGAGCAGCTCGGTGGCCCGCACGTTCTCGGTCCAGAAGCGGTCCCTGGTACCGCGTTCGTCGACCCGCGCGGCGCTGTGGATCACCGCGTCCATGCCGCTGGTGGCCCGGCTCAGCGACGCCGCGTCGGCGAGGTCGCCGTAGACGAGCGTGACGTGCTCCACGGCTGGGCCCAGATCGTCGAGAACGCTGGTGCGCCGCACCAGGATCGAGACATCGTGGCAGCCCTGCGCGACCAGCGCGCGCACGATGGCGCCGCCGAGGAATCCGGACGCGCCGGTGACCAGGATCTTCATCGTCGCGAGTCCAGTTTCTTCGTGGCCCAGCGGGCGAGTTGTTCACGGCCGATCTTGGCGTTGTGCCGGATATCGACCGGGAAGCGCGGGTGTACGAGGAATTCGGCGATCGGGGCGAGAGTGTCGAATTCGGCGGCGCGCGTACGCAATCGCGTGAGTGCGGCCACCGCGTCCGCGCCGGGTTCGAGCTCCACACACAGGACCGGACGCTGTGCCCCAGGGGTACCGACACCGACCAGCGCCGTGCGCGTAACTCCGGCAACCGCGTTGAAGACCTGTTCGATCTGCACGGTGAACATCGGACCCCGCGCGGTCGTGATCCGTTGACTCTTGCGCCCGCAGAACCAGATCCGGCCCTGTTCGTCGAGCCATCCCAGATCACCGGTGCGGTGCCAGACCTGCTCGCCATCGCTGATCTTGCCCGCCGTGTTGGCCTGCGCGGGCCAGTAGTAGCGCGTACTCACATTCGGGCCTGCGACCACGATCTCGCCGACCTCGCGTGCGCCGAGTTCGTCGGTGTCGTCCCAGGTCGCGACGGGGTCATCGGTGATGGCGAGCAGCCGGACACGCACTCGATCGGTGGGCCGGCCGATGCAGGTGCCCTCGCCGCTCTTGGCGCGCTCGACCAGACCCGCGAGCAATTCCCGCGATTCGATCGTCGACATGGGCAGCGCCTCGGTCGAGCCGTATCCGGCGTAGATCTCCACATCGGGCCGCAAGACCTCGCGCAACCCGGCGACGCACCAGTGCGGAACAGGTGCGCCACCGGAGAAGATACTGGCCAGCGACGGTATGTCGACCGGCTGCGCGCGCAACCGTTCCAGCAGCGGGATGAGGACCGCGGGCGAGGCGAACATCGTGCGCACACCGAAACGCCTGATCGCGTCGACCACGTGCGCCGGATCGGTCGAGCCGACCTTGCTCGGAATCAGCGGTGGCAACACACACCGCGACCCGAGCAGCAGGTCGAGGACGCCCACCAGCGGCAGTGTCACCAGGGAAGTGCCGGGTGGCGTGTGCCCGCGAGCGGCGTGCACCTGCTCCACCATCGCCGCGAGATTGCCGTGCGTCAGCTCCACGGCTTTGGCGGGACCGGTACTGCCCGTGGTGAATCCGATGATCAGCAGCTCGTCCGGATCGGCGGGCACCCGCTCGGGCGGCGCACCGGCGGGGGTGCGCGTCCACGAATCCAGCGTCGGCCCACCCCAGAACCAGCGGCGCCCCACGGTGAGTGTGGTGCGCACGCGCCGGAAACTGCGCGGGAACAGCACCCGCAAGGCATGCGCCTGCGGGATCCCGACGAACGCCTGCGCTTCGACCGCGCGCAGGCAGTGCACCATGCGGCGCACACCCATGCCCGGATCGATGACGACCGGAACGGCGCCGATCTTCAACAGCGCGAACAGGATCGCGTACAGCTCCGGGCTCGGCAGCACGAGCACGATGGTGCGGGTGCCGCTGCCCACCCCGGAATCGGTGAGATGTTCGGCGATGGCGTCGGACCAGCGATCGAGGTCGCGATAGGTGATGTCGCGGTAATCGGGCAGCCCGTCGGCGGTCGTGCCGTCGGGATAGATGACCGCCTCGCGATCGGGCTCCTCGCGGGCGAGCTCCCGGAACCGGTCGATCGTGGCCCAGTAGGTCGCCGTCGTCACGCGGCGGTCTCCGCGGGGAGCCGGTACAGCGTCGCGGCGGCGGACGGGCCCGCGCCCGCGGCGACGAACAGCACGTGGGTGTAGCCGGTGAGGGTGCCCTCGGCGCTCGCGCGGGCGTAGGCCAACGGCAGTGCGGCGGTGTGTGGGTCGCCGTCGGACAGGTCGGGCACCCGTACCGCGTCCTGGTCGATGCCGAGGGCGTCGGCCAGGCGCCCGGGAAAGTGCGGGCTCGGAGTGGACGCGATCAACGCGACGAAGGCGCCCTCGAAGTCGGCGAGCGCGGAGTGCGCGACCTCGGTGGCCACCGCGAGGATGCGCTCCTCGAAGTCGGGTTCGCGTTCGATCGTCATCAGCGTGCGCCCGACGGTGCCCATGGTGGCCGTGTCGACGTAGGCCTGTCCCGCGGCAGTGCCGGGTGCGGTCGCGGTGTACACCGGGCCGAACCCCTCGGGGTCGTCGACCTGCTCGAGCAGCAGCGCGGCACCCGAGGTGGCGTAGGGGAATTCGGCGTCGGCGCTCGACCGGGTCATCGACGGGTGAGTGTCGCCCGCGACGATCAGGACGTGCTCGGTGCTGCCCGTCGCCAGGACCGAGCCCGCCACCTGGACGGCGTTGACGACGCCGACCGCGCCGTTCATCAGATCGAAGGAGAAGGTCCGCGGATCGGTCCTGGTGTAGTCGAGCCCGATACCCGCCGCTTTCTGGATCAGCGCGGCCACCGCCGGTTCCACGGTGTTCGAGTCGCGGAAGACACCGGTATTGATCAGCACGCCGACCTGGTCGGGGCGGACACCGGCCCGCTCCAGACATTGCGCGGCGGCACGCCCGCTGTGGGTGACGACGCTGTGGGTGTCGGTCGACCTGCTCGTGCCCGTGGCTCGGATGCGAATGCCCATTGTTGACCTCAGACCTTCAGGGAGGAGATGGTGGCGGACAGGAATCCCGCGACGACACCGGACGCGGCGGGCACCATGAGCAGTTTCGATCCCGCCGCGATGTTGTCGTCGGCGAGCTGATCGTGCAGAACGATGAAATGTGACGTGGTCGAAGTATTTCCGTACTTCTCGATCACATTGAGGTCCGGCGGCATCTCGGCGCCGAACTCGCGCGCGGCCACCGCGTTGATGTAGGGCACCGCGGCAGCGCCGAACTGGTGATGGATGATGTAGTCGAACTGCTCGCCGGCGAAGTCGCGGCCCTGTTGCTCGAGGAAACTGCCCTGGGCATCGGGCCAGAGCAGGAACCGCGCTTCGTTGTGCATCTTGCGGTTGTCGGTGTAGAGGGCGACGCCCGACGACTTGTCGCTGGGCATCCCGAGGCACAGGTGTGAATGTTCTGCGGCGGTGAGCAATTCGATGTAGTGGATCTTGTCGGCGTCGTCGACCGCGCGGTCCAGCACGACCGCGCACCCGGAGTCGCCCACCGACAGCGAGGCGAACTGCAGATCGTATTTCTCGGTGATCTCGTTCACCGCGGTCTCGGCGATGGGGGTGATCGCCTCGCCGCTGACCACCATGCCGTTGCGCACCACGCCCGAGCGGATCATCCGGTCCAGAATGTAGGTGCCGGTGAGCATTCCGGCACAGGCGTTGGAGACGTCGAAGGTGATGGCCCGTTCGGCGCCGAGGGTCTTGGCGATCGTCGACGCGAACGAGGGCTCCATGTACATGCGGGTGCCGTCGTTGCTGCGGGTGATCGAACACGAGATGATCACGTCCAGCTCGCCCGGCGCGTAGCTCGACCGCGACAGGCAGTCGCGCGCGGCGTTCACGGCGAGGGTGAACGAGTCCTCGACCGACTCCGGGCGGGTGTCGCGCACACGGCGTTCTTTCACACCGGTGATGCGCTCCAGATCGAACGACGGTGGCGTTTTCAACCGGGAGATCAATTCGGTGGTGGACAAGATGTTCGACGGAAGATATGCCCCGATGGATTCGAAACGCGATTGTGACACGTGAGCTCCCGGATGCGGTCGAAAGAATGGTTTACCGGACGAATCTCGAGCGCCGGTGGACTCGAACCATACCGGTCATCGGCCGGCATCGGGTGCGGTGATCCAGCGCACCGGCCGGTGCGAGATTGTTTGTGCGACACGGTGTTGCGGAAACTTCGGCAATCCACTCGAATCTCATAGATCACCTGGACCAGGGCGTTTGTCCGACTGTGGGCAATGGTACGGCTATCGGATAGATCTGCCTCGCCGCGGTGATGTGGTCCTGCAGAACGGTGCTCGCGCAGTGAGTCACTTCACGATTGTTTACACCGTCGAATAAATTGCGAGCCGAACGGGCTTGTTTTCGGAGTACAACTGGTCTCGCGAATTTTGTCGGCGAGAACTAGCCGCCCAGGCCCACGACGCGGGCCAGCCGCCGATGTGATTCCAGACGCGCCGCTCGATCGAAAGTGCTGGTGTGGACCAGGATTTCATCGGCCTCGGTGCGGCTCACCAGCTTTTCCAATGCTTCGGCGACCTGATCCTCGGTGCCGTGGATCTGGTGGCCGAGCGCCTGCTCGAACAGGTGGCGCTGGCGGTCGGTCATCGCCGCCGGGTCGATCTCCTCGGGTGGGATCAGCGCGGGAAACTCGCCGCGCGTGCGCGAGTAGGCGCTCGACCAGGCCTCCGGGAGCAGCAGTCGGTGCGCCTGC
The DNA here is from genome assembly GCF_053608825.1 of Nocardia sp. NPDC055002. Classification (NCBI taxonomy): domain Bacteria; kingdom Bacillati; phylum Actinomycetota; class Actinomycetes; order Mycobacteriales; family Nocardiaceae; genus Nocardia; species Nocardia sp. NPDC055002. The sequence goes on along the minus strand of NZ_JBSGWE010000001.1, from coordinate 773,096 downwards.
TCGGCCGAGTCGGCGATCATCGCCGTCGCGGAGACCACGACATACGGTCGGGGGACTCGGGCCGAGGGCTGGAACAGGGTGCGGTACCGCTCGATCGCGTCCACCATCGCCTGCGTGCCCGCGATCGGGGCGATCACCAGCGGCAGCCCGAATCGTGCGGCGCGCTCGGCCCCGGAACCGGTGGCGAGCAGGAACGCCGGGACGTCCGCGCCCTCCGCGGAGCCGGCGTGCACACCCTGCCTGCCCACCGCGAAGTAGTCGAGAACCTCGGTGAGGCGTGCGTCGATATCGTCGGCGTCGTCGAGGCCGTGACCGAGCGCGCGGCGGACGCCGTCGGTGAATCCGACCGAACGGCCGAGGCCCATGTCGATTCGTCCGGGGAACAGCGACCCGAGCACGCCGAACTGCTCGGCGACGACGAGTGGCTGATGGTTGGGCAGCATCACTCCACCCGTGCCGACGCGGATGCGCGTGGTGGCCGCCGCGACCGCCGCCGCCAGCACGGTCGGCGCGGTTCCGGCGACACCGGGAACGCTGTGATGCTCGGCGACCCAGAACCGGTGGTAGCCCCACTGCTCGGCTAGGACCGCGAACGCGACCGTCTCCCGCAGGGCGTCGGCGTGGTCCTGCCCGCGCCGCACGCGTGAGCGGTCCAGGATCGAGAAGCGAACCGATTCGAGTGCCATATCAGTAGTCAACGTCGCAGCAGCGGGGCGATTCCGTGGCGGTGACACGCGCGGGTGATCTTCACAGGTTTGGACCGGTACCAACCCTGGACCAACCTTTCGCAACGATAGTGTGCCCCGAGCACGATCACCGGCGAGAAACTGCGAGGAGCGCACTATGGTTCGACATCCCAACGGCCGCAAGGTAGATCATCGCCACCGTGCGGTCGAGGCCAGCGATGATGCGCTGCGTGTGCTGCGGCTGCTGCTCGAGATGCACGGCCCGGTGGTGCTGTACCTCGCGCCTGACACCGACGGGTACACGCCGGTCTGTGTGCGGCTGCGGGACTTCCGGCCCGCGCGCGGCGATGTCCTCGCCGGGCAGACGGCGTGGCACACCCAACTGTGGATGGCCGACCGGTTCCACGTCGGGTTCGACGACCTCGATGTCAGCATCGAGGTGCGCAACCGTCCGCAGCCGGGCTCCGCCTCACTGGAGGCGGTATGCGGATTCCGGTTCGCGCTGCGGATCGACAAGGCCGAAGCGGCCGTCGACTTCGTCGAGGAAGCCTCCTAGCCCGTCACCAGAACCGCGGCGTCAGGCCCCAGTCCGCGAACTCGGCGGCCAGTAGCTCGCGCAGCGCCGCGCGGGTGGGGAAACGATCAGGGTCGCCGCCGGTCACCACGAGTGTCACGGTGTCGTCATCGCAGGAGAACGCGAGATTGACACCGACCTCTACCTGGCGGAACAACTCCACGGGGCCGGGATTGACCACCGGGCGCATGATGACATCGCGTGCGCGGTGCGATCCGAGGACCGCGATGTTCTGCGCGGTGCGGCCCATGTTGGTGCACAGGCATTCCGGCGCCTTGGCGGTGCGCGCGAACTTGTGCAGCACCACCTTGGGCAACAGCATCTGCACCGGTTGCAGGTGTTGGATGGGTGGGATCGTCGCCGGATCGCGATAGGCCAGGCCCGCCGCCTTGAGCGCGGCGCGCACCGCGGGCAGATCGGCGCGTTCGCCCGCCCGGTAGCCGACGCTGATCGGCAGCCCGGTGGTGGCGTTGGCGCGGGGGTCGTCGGCCTCGCGCATCGAATGCGGAATGTCGACGCGCACCTCGGCGCCGTCGGCGACGCGGCCACTGCGACCGAGCAGCCCGACCGCGACACCGATCAGCAGGCCGTTGGTGGTGCCGCCGTGCGCGGCGGCCACAGCGTCCCATTCGGCGAGATCGAGCTGGACGATGGCCTCGGCCGCCTGCCAGGTGTCGGCATGGGGCAGCCGTGGCGCCGCCGGGCGCGGATTGCGGGCCGGTTCGCTGACACCGCGGGCGCGGCGTGCCGCACGGACCCCACGGGCGACGGCACGGAGTTGGCTGCGCGCGTCGGCGAGATCGGCGGCCAAGCGGCCCGCGCCCGCCACCGGACCGACGAGCCTGCCCGCGCTGGTGCGGCGGTCGGGTGTCTCGCCGCGGTTGAGCCGGTCCAGAGAATCGACGATCGCGTGCATCATGGCGCCGCCGTCGCACGCCACATGCGAGGCGACCAAGGTGACCACGGTGCCACCGGACGCGAGCGGCGCGCCCGCGAGCTGCCACACGAGCCCGCGCTCGGGGTCGAACTCGACGGCGGCCTGCTCGAGGAACCAGTCGAGGACCCGCTCCTCGGGAATCGGGGTGTCCGACCAGCGCAGCGGCAGCGATTCGGTGGCGGGCTCCCAGTGCGCACGCGCGATCGGGAAGCGCGTGGTGCGGACCCGGCGCGCGATGAACCCGGTCGCCAGGTGCGCGTGCCAGTCGGCGAGCAGGTCCCGGCTCAACGCGGTGTCGAAGCGGTACGCCAGCTGGTTGACCAGGGCGTTCGGATAGAGGCTGTGCAGTTTGAAGAACAGGTCGTCGTCGGCGGTGATCCGGTTGAGGTCGGTGGACACCGCGACAGCGGGGGCGATGACAGTCATCGAAAGACTCCTAGCGGGAACGGAGAGTGCGCACGGTCAGCGGCGCGAAAACGGCGACCACGACCACCGAGGCGACCAGCGACCACCAGGCATCGGCGCCGACGGTGCCCTCCGCGGCGAGGGTGCGCACGGCGGAGACCAGGTAGGACACCGGATTCAGGTCCGAGACGTGCCGCATCCAGGTCGGCATGGATTCCTCGGGGACCAGGGCATTGGAGGCGAAGCCGAGAAAGGTGAGCACCAGCATGGACATGCCCTGCACGGCGGCGGGGCGGGCGATGGTGGCGCCGATGAACGCGAACAACCAGCTGATGGCGGTGGTGGCGAACACGACCAGCACCGCGCCCGCCAGGAATCCGGCGGTGTGCGCGGGTTGGTAGCCCATGCAGAAGCCGACGATCACCACGGTGGTCGCGGCGATCAGGTAGCGCACGGCCCCTGCCAGCAATGCCCCGGCAACCGGGGCGGACCGGGCGATCGGCATGGCGACGAAACGGTCGAAGACACCGGAGTGGATGTCCTCGGACAACTGCACACCGGTGGCGACCGAGGAGGTGAGCACGATCTGGACCAGCACGCCCGGGATCATGATCGGCAGGTACGCCGCCATGCTGCCGGCGATGGCGGTGCCGAAGATGCTGCCGAACAGCACCGGACCGACGATCGGCAGCAGAATGGCGTCGTAGAGCAGTTGCGGGCTGTGCCGGAAGGTGAGCAGTCCGCGCCAGGCCATCATCAGCGAATGACGCAGGGCGGCAAGCGGACCGACTCGGGTCACGCGCGGCGCGCGCACCACCTGGAGCGGTTTCTCGACCGTGTGGGTCATGGTGGTCCTCGAACTTTCGCGAAGGGTGCTCATGCCGCGTCCACGGTGCGCGCGTGCCCGGTCAGCGACAGGAACACCTCGTTGAGATCGGGCCGGTCCACCGCGAATCCACGCAGGGTGATGCCCTCGGCGCGGCAGGCGGCGACGATATCGGCGCCGCGCGTGACATCGTGCAGTGCCACGGTCAACGTCCCCGTGGACGACCCTTCCGGGACGTCGCCGGTGATCTCCTGGATCAGCGCCTCGGCCCGGCGCAGGTCGGCGGTGTCGGGGATGTCCAGTCGCAGCACCTGCTCACCGATCGAGGACTTGAGTTCGGCGGGAGTGCCGTCGGCGACGAGCGAGCCACGGTCGATGACCGCGATCCGGTCGGCGAGTGCGTCGGCCTCCTCCAGGTACTGGGTGGTGAGCAGCACGGTGGCTCCGCGGGCGACCAGTCCGCGCACGATGCCCCACATGCGGTCGCGGGTGTGCGGGTCGAGGCCGGTGGTCGGCTCGTCGAGGAAGATCAGCGGGGGCACCGTGATCAGCGTCGCGGCCAGATCGAGTCGACGTCGCATGCCGCCGGAGAACGCGCTGACGCTGCGGCGCGCGACGGCCGAGAGCTCGAATTCCTCGAGAAGTTCCTCGGCCCGGCCGGCGGCAGCGCGCCGCGACAGGCCGAGCAGCCGTCCGAACAATCGCAAATTCTCACCGGCGGTGAGGGTTTCGTCGACGGAGGCGTACTGGCCGGTGAGCCCGATCATCGAGCGCACCGCGGTCGCCTCGCGCACCACGTCGTAGCCGAATACCTCGGCGCTGCCCCGGTCGGGTCGCAGCAATGTGGCGAGCATGCGGACGGTGGTGGTCTTGCCGGCGCCGTTGGGGCCGAGCATCGCGAACACCGATCCGGCCGCGATGCTGAGGTCGACGCCGCCGACGGCGGTGAAGTCGCCGTAGGACTTACCGAGGCCACTGGTGCGGACGGCGATATCGGTGCTCACTGCGGCCTCCCGGCGTGGATGGACAAACTACTCGGGAATGTCAGGGGGACAAGGGATTCCACCTCGTCGGCAGCGCGTGCGACTCCGGTGCCCGCGAACCGGCTCGCGTACGCGGCCGCTCGCGAGACCACGTTCGGGTCCGCGACGCGGTCGAGCAGGGCGGTGAGCTCGGCCTCGGTGAGCTCGGCGGCGCGCACGGTGCCCGCCATCTCGAGCCGTTCCAGTGCCCGGCCCCAATACGGCTGATCGGCTTGGACCGCGCAGATCACCTGCGGGACACCGGCTCTCAGCGCGGCCGCGGTGGTGCCCGCGCCGCCGTGGTGCACGGCGGCGATACAGCGCGGGAACACCGACGCGTGATCGACCTGCTCGACGATCGCCATCTCGGGCGACAGCACAGGTGCGATGCCCGCCCACCCCGCGGCCAGCAGCAGCCTGCGACCACGACGGGCGCAGACCGCGCGCAACATCGCCACCAGCGCGGCCGGGTCGTCGACCGCCATCGAGCCGAAGCCGACATAGATCGGCGCCGAACCGGCGTCGAGCCACGCGGTCAGCGCGGGATCGGCCGCGGCGCTGAGGAATCCGACGGCATCGACGGCGAAGCCGGTCACCGGGTGCCGATCCGGCAGCTCGGCGGCCAGCCCGGGAAACAGGTCGACGTCATAGGCCTGGATCGACACCCGATCGGGCAGTTGATGTTCGACGATCCCGAACTCCGAGAGCGGCTGCTCCAGCGCGGCGTCGCGTGCCCAGCGCAGCGCCGACCAGATCCGCCGGTTGAGCGCCTTCGGAATCCGGGCGCCCCACGCGGTGGGGACCACCGGGACCGACCGATTCGGATGGATCGGAAAGAAGTGCACCGCGGCCAGCGGCAACCCGACGCGCCGCGCGGCCTTCTCGGCCGCCTCCTCGCCCGCCATCCCGGTCACGAGCACATCGTGACCGGGGGCGAGAACGAGCAGATCGCGCACCGCCTCGACGACGCCGCGCCGTTGCAGATCCAGCACCGCGCGCACCCGCTGTCGCGGATTCGGGCTGCGAAAGCGGTGATCGTCGTGCTGGGTGCGCAGCAGTTCGGCGCTGTCGCGGCCGAAACCCACGGCGGCGACGCCGTGGGCGGTGGCGAAGTCGACGAGATTGGGCGACAGTGCGAGCGTCACCGAGTGCCCGCGAGCCAGTAGCTCGCGGGCGAGGAGGATGCCGGGCTGGGCGTCGCCCCGGCTCCCGGTGAAGGCCAGCAGTGCACGCATTCTCAGCCCGCGCTCAGCGCTGCCGCGGCATCGGTGACCGGTGCGGGTGCGGGCGCCACCATGGTCACCGCGTACATGGCCCTGGCGAACTCGGTGAGGAAGCGTTCCATGACCTCGCCGGGCAGGCCCGCGGGGTGACGGGTGGAGACATAGAGCCCGTCGGGGCCGCGCACGACCCAGAAGTACACCTCGTCGGTGGAGTACGACACCGCCCGCAGGGTGCGTCCGCGCAGGTCGGCGACCAATTCGTAGTCCGGAAGCATGCGGATGTCGAGGAAGGACGCACCGTAGGTCGGACCTTCCACGGCGCCGACCATCGCCAGGGAACGGCCCCAGGACGCGTCGTTGCAGAGGTGGGCGCGCTTGAGCGAGGCGCGGGTGGCCTCCAGCGCGACGGTCATGTCCGCGCCCGGCGGCAGCGTCACGTCGACCGGGACGACATTGACGAACCAGCCCATCGACTCGAGCCAGGTGAGGTCGGGCCTGGTCGCGATCGGCATCACGGTGCGGAACCGGTCGTCACCGAAGGTTTCCCGGGAGGCCATCGCCAGGGCGGCGAACACGGTCACCGACAGCCGGTGCTTGAGCCGATCGAGCGCCGCCTCGACTTCCTCGAGCTGTTCGATGCTGAGCAGGGTGCGCGAGACGCTGGGCTGGGCGTGTTCACCGTCGAGGACGGCGACCTGATCCGCGGCGAAGCGGGGCATGGGCGAGCCCGGCGCGCCGAGGAACTCGCGCCACACCGCGACGGCGGGGGAGTCGGGATCGAGTTCCTCGGCGGCGGCGCGCTCGATGACGGCGTAGTCGGCCGGGCTGCCGAAGGTGGCCGAGTCGCGGATCTCGCCGCCGGTGGTGACCGCGGTGTAGAGGGTGCGCAGCTCGAGGATGAGCACGGCCTGGGAGTAGGCGTCGAGCACCGAGTGGTCGGCGCCGACCAGGACGGTGAAGTCGTCGGTGTCGTGGGCCACCGTGGCCACCAGCAGGTGCGGCCACATCAGTGCGGAAAGACGCAGTTCCAGTGCATCGCAGAGGTATTCGTTGATCTCGTCGCCGTCGGAGAGATCGGCGACCGGGGCGCCGGTGACACGAACGGTGCCGGGGGCGGTGGTCACACGGTGGTAGCCGCCGTCTCCGGTGGGGGCGACGGTGGTGCGGAAGCCCTCGTGGCGGTCGTGCCACAGCCGCAGCGTGGTCGCCCAGGCGTCGGCGTCGAGTGGGGCGTCCATCTCGAAGATCGTGCCGATCCAGCGGCCGCGGCCGGGACGGGCGTCTTCGGGGTCGAGGAACCCGAGGTACTGCTCGTGGACGCTGGCGAGGGGACGCTCGTCGTCGCGCCAGGCGTCGGCGGAAATGAGTTCGGGGGTCCAGATCACCAGGTCACCGGAGCGGATCCGGAATTCGGAGAGATGGGTGTATTCCATGGCGGGTCACCTCATGGGGAGTGCAAGCCGAGAACGGCGCGACGGGGATTCGGTGATCGCGGGCGCGTCACCGGATGTTGCTCTGGATCCCGCACCGGATGTAGCTGGCGAACCCTGGGCTATCCCGAGTCTATAACTCTGAGAGTTTTCTGAAATATTACTTCTTCACAACTGGGCAGTGTGAAGAAGCTCACTTTCAAATTTGTTGCGAATCACAACCTAGACCAGGTGCCCCTGGAGTAATGGGGTTTTAGTTCAGATCACCGAGCTGAACTCGGTCAGGACCGTGCCGTGCCGGATGAGCCCCGACAGCCCTGGCAGTTCGACCTGCGGCGACCACGTGCGGAAGCCGTCGTAACTGTCGCTGAAGTAGTACCGGCCCTCGGTGTAGGCGTCCAGGTAGATGCGGTGCCCGCCGTCGGGAAGCCGGACGATCGACTGTCCCTCCCGTGGCCCGCCCCACCCGGCCCAGTCGCCGGTGGCGACGAAGCTGTACGGCCCGAGCGGCCGGTCGGCGACGGCGAGCTCGATCAGCTTGGAGTCCTCGTTCTTCACGAACGCGAACAGGCGTCCGTCCAGGCGGACCAAGGTGGTGTCGATATGGCCGAGTGAGCCGGGCCCGGCGGGCCCGAGCCCGAGCATCGGCACCGGCGGCGCCCAGACGGTGAGCCCGGCATCGAGCGGGATGAGCAGATGCGGGGTGAAGCCGTGCCCCCAGGTCAGCGACACGATGATGCCGACCCGCCCCGCCGCGTCGGCGTACCACTCCGGCGCCCACGCGCCTTCGAGCCTGCCCGCCACCAGCATCGGCACAGCGGCGAGGAACGTCCAGGTGATCCGGTCGCGGCTGCGCGCCAAGCCGATCGCGGTGGCGTCACCGGCGATCGTGTATGTGAGGTAGTAGTGCCCGTCGGTGTGCAGCAGCACGCTCGGGTCGCGGACCAGGCCGGCCGGCGGTGTGTACGCGTGCTCACTGACCGGGGTGAAATCGGTGCCGTCCGCGGACTCGTAGACCGCGAGGGTGGTATCGCTGTCGGCACGAAAGGCCGTCATCGTGTACCGGACCGGAGTGCGGTGGGGGTCGATGCCCACCCCCGGGCCGAGCGAGGACTGCGCGCGGGCCGTGCCCGCTGCCAGTAGTGGGAGTCCCGCCAGAAGTGCGAGTGCCGATCTGCGTCCCACTGTGATCGCCATGACCTGGGATTATCCGCGCGGATCGCGACGGCTCGGGGTAGGCGCGCCGTCGGTCAGGAGGTGGCGGCCTCCGGCTCCGGGGCTGCCGCGTCGACCGGTAGCCGCAGGTCCACGATCAGCCCGATCAGCCCGACCGACAGGCAGATGGCCGACACGGTGATCGCGATCGGGTGGCTGTCGCCTGCCAGGGAACCGGCCAGTACCACCGTCGAGATCGTGCCGGGGGCCGAACCGGCCACTGTCGCAGCGAGATACGGGGCAAGGCGGACCGACGACAGGCCGCAGCAGTAGTTGAGGATCGAGAAGGGGACGACGGGGATCAGTCGCAGCGCGGCCACCGCGAGCCGGCCGCGGCGGGCCAGCCGGTCGTCGACCGCCCGCACCGCCGGGTGTGTGAGGTGTTCGGCGACCCGGTCGCGGCCTAGCCTGCGTACCCCGAGCAGCGCCACGGTCGCGCTCACCGCCGTGGCGGCCATGGCGATGACCGAACCGAGGATCGGACCGAACAGAACACCGCTGGTCACGGTGAGTACGGTGCGCGGAACGGGCGCGACGGCGACCACCGCGTAGAAGAGGAAGAACAGCAACGGCAACAGCGGCCCGGCGTCGCCTGCCCAGTCCCTGATCTGCTGCGGGCCCGGCAACGGAACCAGCATCGCCACCACGAACAGCGCGGCGAGCCCGGCCAGAGCGATGAGCAGGCGCGGGGAGCGGATCAGTCGAGACACCCGGGTAAGCGTACCGGCCGGTAGGGGATGGCCCGGGTGGCCGGACACCCTGTCACAGATAGCATCATGAGGGAACCGGATACATCCTGGTTCGCTGTGGGCCCGTTTGTGGGATTTCACGGACCGGCAGCACACCGGGGTGCGGTCGTCGAATGGAAGAGAGAACAGCAGCTATGCCGATTGGTTCAGAGTCCGGGGCGGGGCTCGCACCGGATCCGGTGCCCGAGTACGCCGCGTGGCGCAAGGGCGTGGCGGGTGTGCTGGCGAAAGCGCGACGGGTCGAGGCTTCCGAGCTCCCCGCCGAACCGGAACATCTGCTCGACGAGACCACCTATGACGGGCTCACGATCGCCCCGCTCTACACCCGCCGCGACGAGCTGCCCGAGCAGCCGCTGCCCGGCGCCTTCCCCTACGTGCGCGGTGGCGACGCCGCGCGTGACCCGCAGCGCGGCTGGTTCGTCGGCGCGTTCGCCGGTGAGAACGACGCCGAGGCCACCAACCGGGCGATCCTGACCGGTCTGGAGAACGGCGTGAGCGCGATCGCGCTCGGAGTGGGCACCTACGGCGTCGCCGTCGACGACATCCCCCTTGCCCTGCGTGGGCTGCTGTTCGAGCTGGCCCCGCTGACGCTGGTGGCCGGTGCGGCGACCGGCACGGCCGCCGAGCGGGTGTTCGACGTCCTCGACGGCTACTCGATCGCCGATCGCACGCAGATCCGGGTCGGCCTCGGCGCCGCCCCGCTGACGAGCGCCTTCACCGGTGCCGAAGACCTCGACGACGCCGAGACCGTGGCGCTGGCCGTGCGCGCGATCGCCCGGCCCGAGACGGTCCGCGCCATCACGGTGGACGGCATCGCCTTCCACAACGCCGGTGCCGCCGACGCACAGGAAGTGGGCGCCGCCGTCGCAGCCGGTCTGGCCTATCTGCGCCTGCTCACCGGTGCCGGAGTCGACATCGCCGACGCGTTCGGCCAGCTCGAGTTCCGCTTCGCGGCGACCGACGACCAATTCGCCACGATCGTGAAATTCCGGGCGGCCCGGCGCCTGTGGGCCCGAGTGGCCCAGGTCTCCGGTGCGCCTGCCTTCGGCGCCGCCCCGCAGCACGCGATCACCTCGGCCGCCATGATGACCCAGCGCGACCCCTGGGTGAACCTGTTGCGCACCACGCTCGCCGCGTTCGGCGCCGGCGTCGGCGGTGCCGATTCGGTGACCGTACTGCCCTTCGACGCGGCCCTGCCGGCCGGCGAACTCGGCGTGTCCACGACGTTCTCCCAGCGCCTGGCTCGCAACACCCAGCTGCTGCTGCTCGAGGAATCCCGTCTCGGGCACGTGCAGGACCCGGCCGCCGGTTCCTGGTACGTCGACAAGCTGACCGACGAACTCGCCGCCAAGGCATGGGAGTTCATGCAGGAGCTCGAGTCGGCGGGCGGCTACCTCGCCGCGCTCGACACCGGTGTGCTCGCGGCCCGGATCGCCGAGACCGCCGCCGCGCGCGCGGCCGACGTCGCCCACCGCCGGACCGCGGTCACCGGCGTCAACGAGTTCCCCAACCTCGCCGAGACCCCACTGTCGGAGCAGGCCCGTGAACCGGGTCCGAACGCGCGTTACGGCGCTGCCTTCGAAGCGCTGCGCAACCGCTCCGATGCCTACCTGGCCGCCAACGGCGCCCGCCCGAAGGCACTGATCGTGCCGCTCGGCCCGGTGGCCGAACACAACGCGCGCACCATCTTCACCGCGAACGTGCTGGCGTCCGGCGGTATCGAATCGGTCAACCCCGGCCCGCTCACGATCGACGCCATCGCCGCCGCCGCCACGGAATCCGGTGCGCGTATCGCGGTGCTGTGCGGTGCCGACAAGCGCTACGGCGAACAGGCGGGGGCCGCCACCGATGCCCTTCGCGCCGCCGGGATCGAGACCGTGCTGCTGGCCGGCGCGGAGAAGTCGGTCGAGCAATACAGCGGGACGCAGCGTCCCGACGGGTACCTGGCCCTGCGCATCGACGCGGTCGCGGTCCTGTCGCAGCTGCTGGAGAAGGTGGGAGCCTGATGACCACGTCCGATATCGAGCACGTCATCGGCAGCTTCGCCGAGGTGCCGCTCACCGACCACGCGCCCGCGTCGGCCGACGTCGACGCCGAGCAGGTCCGCGCCTTCGTGGCCGACGCGGCGACGGCGAACCACACCACGCCCGAGCAGCTGGTCTGGTCGACCCCGGAGGGCATCGACGTTCCGCCGGTGTTCACCAAGGCCGATCGGGATGCTGTTGTCGCGCAGGGTTATCCGCTCGACACCGTGCCCGGCGTCGCGCCGTTCCTGCGTGGCCCGTACCCGACCATGTACGTGAATCAGCCGTGGACCATCCGCCAGTACGCGGGCTTCTCCACCGCCGCCGATTCCAACGCCTTCTACCGCCGCAACCTGCAGGCGGGCCAGAAGGGACTCTCGGTCGCCTTCGACCTCGCCACCCACCGCGGCTACGACTCCGACCACCCCCGCGTCCAAGGTGACGTCGGCATGGCCGGCGTCGCGATCGACTCGATCCTGGACATGCGCCAGCTCTTCGACCAGATCCCCCTGGACCAGGTGTCGGTGTCGATGACCATGAACGGCGCGGTGCTGCCGATCCTGGCGCTCTACGTCGTCGCCGCCGAAGAGCAGGGCGTGACCCCCGAGCAGCTGGCCGGAACCATTCAGAACGACATTCTGAAAGAGTTCATGGTCCGCAACACCTACATCTATCCGCCCAAGCCCTCGATGCGGATCATCTCCGACATCTTCGCCTTCACCAGCGCGAAGATGCCGAAGTTCAACTCGATCTCCATCTCCGGCTACCACATTCAAGAGGCAGGTGCGACCGCCGATCTGGAGCTGGCCTACACCCTCGCCGACGGTGTGGAATACATCCGCGCCGGCATCGCCGCGGGCATGGATGTCGACAAGTTCGCACCGCGTCTGTCGTTCTTCTGGGCCATCGGCATGAACTTCTTCATGGAGGTCGCCAAGCTGCGTGCGGGGCGTCTGCTGTGGAGTGAGCTGGTGTCGAAGTTCGAACCCAAGAGCGCGAAATCGCTGTCGCTGCGGACCCACTCGCAGACCTCGGGCTGGTCGCTGACCGCGCAGGACGCCTACAACAATGTGGCGCGCACCTGCATCGAGGCGATGGCCGCGACCCAGGGTCACACCCAGTCGCTGCACACCAACGCGCTCGACGAAGCCCTGGCCCTGCCGACGGACTTCTCCGCCCGTATCGCGCGTAACACCCAGCTGCTCATCCAGCAGGAGTCCAACACCACCCGCCCGATCGACCCGTGGGGTGGCTCGTACTACGTCGAGTGGCTCACCCACCAGCTCGCCGAGCGGGCGCGCGCCCACATCGCCGAGGTCGAGGCGCACGGCGGTATGGCACAGGCGATTTCGGAGGGTATTCCGAAGCTGCGCATCGAAGAGGCCGCCGCGCGGACCCAGGCGCGCATCGACACCGGCCAGCAGCCGGTGATCGGCGTCAACAAGTACCAGGTCGAAGAGGACCACGCCGTCGAAGTTCTCAAGGTCGAGAACTCGCGGGTGCGGGCCGAGCAGATCGAGAAGCTGGAACGGCTTCGCGCCGACCGTGATTCGGTCGCGGTGGAGCAGGCGCTGGCCGAATTGACCCGTGCGGCAGCGTCGTCCGAAGGCGGCATGGAGAACAACCTTCTCGCGCTCGCCATCGACGCCGCGCGCGCCAAGGCCACCGTCGGTGAGATCTCCGACGCGCTGGAGAAGGTCTACGGCCGCCATCAGGCCGAAATCCGTACCCTGTCCGGTGTGTACCGTGACGAAGCAGGCAAGGCCACCAACATCGGCGCCGCCATCGCGCTGGTCGAGGAATTCGGCGAGGCCGAGGGGCGCCGTCCCCGCATCTTGGTCGCCAAGATGGGCCAGGACGGACACGACCGCGGCCAGAAGGTGATCGCGACCGCGTTCGCCGACCTCGGCATGGACGTCGACGTGGGCCCGCTGTTCCAGACGCCCGAAGAGGTGGCGCGCCAGGCGGCCGACAACGACGTGCACATCGTCGGTGTGTCCTCGCTGGCCGCTGGTCACCTCACGCTGGTGCCCGCCCTACGGCAGGCACTGGCCGATGTCGGTCGTCCCGACATCATGGTCATCGTGGGCGGTGTGATCCCGCCCGGCGATTTCGACGAGCTCTACGAGGCCGGTGCGGCAGCGATCTTCCCGCCCGGCACCGTCATCGCCGATGCGGCCATCGACCTGCTGAAGAAGCTGGGCGCGGCTCTCGGACACGAGATCGGTGGCGGCGCACAGGCATGAGCGGTCAGCGCCCGGAGGCGGTAGCCGGCGTAACCACGGAGGGCGCCCCAGCATGCCGCAGTGGAACAGTATGAGCGACGCCGCACAGGTAGCCGGGGGTGCCGACGCGCACCCTCGGCTCGGGACCACCGCGGGCGTCGGCTCGCCACGCAACGAGGGGCGCACCGCCGTGGGTGTTCGCCGGACGATCGATGTCGACGCGCTCGCCGAGCAGGTCACAGCGGGGCAGCGTTCGGCGCTGGCCCGCGCGATCACGCTGGTCGAATCCACCCGCTCCGATCACCGGGAACTCGCGCAGCAGCTACTGCTGCGGGTGGCGGCGGAACCGGGCAGCGTCGTCTCGAACCGGGTCGGCATCACCGGTGTTCCGGGCGTCGGCAAGTCCACGTTCATCGACGCGCTCGGGATGTACTTGCTGGCCAAGGGACATCGGGTCGCGGTTCTCGCGGTCGACCCGTCCTCGACCCGCACCGGTGGCTCGATCCTCGGTGACAAGACGCGGATGGCGCGGTTGTCGCTGGAGGCGGACGCGTTCATCCGGCCGTCCCCGACGGCGGGCACCCTCGGCGGCGTGGCCAAGGCGACCCGGGAGACGATCGTGCTCCTGGAGGCCGCCGGGTACGACGTGATCCTCGTGGAGACCGTCGGCGTCGGCCAGTCCGAGGTGACCGTCGCCAACATGGTCGACGTGTTCTGCTTCCTCACCCTGGCCCGCACCGGAGACCAGTTGCAGGGCATCAAGAAGGGCGTGCTGGAACTCGCCGAGCTGGTGGCGGTCAACAAGGCCGACGGTAAGCACGAGATCGAAGCCAAGGCCGCCGCGCGCGAACTGGCGGGCGCCCTGCGCCTGATCCACCCGCACGACGCCCTGTGGAAACCGCCGGTGCTCACCATGAGCGGTCTGGAAGGCGTTGGCCTCGACAAGTTCTGGGGCACCGTCCTCGACCACCGCCGGGTCCTCACCGAGGCGGGCGAATTCGCCGAGAAGCGTCGCCGCCAGCAGGTCGACTGGACCTGGACCATGGTCCACGACCAGATCCTGCGCCGCCTTGCCGATAACCCGAACGTGAAAGATGTTCGCGCGCAGGTGGAATCGGCTGTCCGCGCCGGAACACTCACCCCCGCCCTGGCCGCCGAACAGATCCTCACGGCCTTCGACCGGAGTTGAGACACCCGCACGGTGCCCACTGGTAGCTGCTGACGGCGTCATCGAGTCGTGTCCGGGGTGATCGCCCGGGACTTTCGGCTTTCACGTCGGGGTTTGTGGATGATATTCCCATTCCGGCTGCTTTGCCAGCTGTTGTCTGTGCCGATTTTCGAGGATCCTCGGAAGTGGACGTCGAGAGCTGACGGCCGAGGAGGTAGTGATGACGATCTTCCGCACGAATCGGACCATGAGCAGTGACAGGACGCCCGAGCGGGCGATTCTCGGGGGCGACGGTCGTTGGCGGCTCACCTGGCTGCCAGAACTCGGACTGACGTCCGATCAGGCGATATCAGGACTGAGGCTGGACGAAATCCTCAGTGACCCTGCCCTGGTCTATGACCGGATGGCGCTGGCAGAGGCCACCACCTGTGCCGACCGCATCGGCATCATCCTCGAGCTCGCGATGGTGCGACTCTGGAAGCGGATGAGCACCGCCATCGCGCTCTGCGGGCTCGTGGCGACCCGATGGGGTCGACCTGTCTGACCCGGCCGGACTTTCACAACCAGCGGATACGTCGGAAGGCGACGATCAGGGTGGCGCAGATGGTGGCCATGACGATCAGGGTGGCGGGGTAACCCCAGGTCTGCCGGAGTTCGGGCATGTGATCGAAATTCATGCCGTAGATGCCGGCGATCATGGTGGGGACCGCCAGGATGGCGATGTAGGCGGAGATCTTGCGCATGTCCGTGTTCTGCTGGACGGCGATCTTGGCCACCGCGGCGCCCACGAGCGTGGTGAGGGTTTCGTCCAGGTCGTTGATGCGCTCGGCGACGCCGCTGTGATGATCAGCGACGTCGCGCAGGTAGCGGCGCACCTCCTTGGGCAGGGGAGTGCGCGGCGCGGTGAGGGTCTGCAGCGGGCCCGCGAGCGGGCGAACGGCCCGGCGTAGCTCGACGATCTCGCGTTTGAGCTGGTAGATGGCCTCGATCGGGATCTTGCTCCGCGGGCTGAAGAGCTCTTCCTCCATCGACTCGACGTCGAACTCCGTCGCCTGGGTGACGTCGATGTAGGTGTCGACGACGTGGTCGGCGATCGCGTGCAGCACGACGCCGGGGCCGAGCGCCAGGCGATCGGGTTCGGCTTCGAGCCGGTGCCGCACGGCGGTGAGTTCGTTGTGTTCGCCGTGGCGGACCGCGACCACGAAATCGGCGCCGAGGAAGACCATGATCTCGCCGGTCTGCACGATCTCACTGACGGTGTGCATATCGTGCTCGACGTAGGCGACGGTCCGCATCACGGTGACCATGGTGTCGTCGTAGCGTTCGAACTTCGGCCGCTGTCTGCCGGTGACGGCGTCCTCGACGGCGAGTTCGTGCAGACCGAACGTCGCGGCGATCTCGCCCATCTGGTGCAGGTCCGGTTCGAACAGCCCGATCCACACGAAACCCGTACCACGCCTGCGGATTTCGGTCAGCGCTGTGTCGGGGGTGAAGCGGCCGGGCAGACGCTTGCCGTCGACATAGGCGGCGCAGTCGATGATGGCGCGCGCGGTCGGCACCGAGGGTGTGTGGACGACTTCCACTCGCCGTCGGCTGCGCGACAGGAACGGGGAATTCGCTACCCGGGCTCCGATACCGCGCCGGGTCGCGGTGGGAGCGGGTGTGACGCGAGGGCCGTCGACCATCGTTCACCTCGCTCTCTTCGATCGTGCCGCAGCATCCCACGGCGGCCGACGCGGACGCAACCGAAGCGGGGGGTTGCGCAGACCGGCCCATCCGTGAATACTTAGGTATGTGCCTAAGTATTCGAGCGGCGAACCGGACAGAGGACTCGACAGCGTCTTTCGGGCATTGGCCGATCCGACTCGTCGCGCGATCGTCGAACGGCTGGCGCGCGGGCCCGCGTCGGTATCGGATCTCGCCGCACCGTTCGAAGTCGCGCTCCCGACGATCGTGCAGCACTTGAAAGCGCTCGAAGCCGGTCGGCTCGTCAGTTCGGCGAAGATCGGCCGTGTGCGCACCTACCAACTGGTGCCGGACGCCTTCGCAACGGCGATCGACTGGCTGCACGACCAACGTCCACCGGCGCAACGTCAGGTGGACCGGCTCACGGCACTACTCGTGGAATCGACCAGAAACCCAGAGGGAGAACAACAATGACCGACACGGTGACCCGCTCCATCAACCACGCCCAGTTCACCATCGAACGCGAGGTGCCCGTCGCGCCCGCCGTCGTCTTCCAGGCCTTCGCAGACCCCGCCGTCAAGGCGAAGTGGTTCGGCGGCGAGGAAGGCTGGGAGCAGGGCGAGTCCTCGATCGACTTCCAGGTCGGCGGCCGCGAGATCAACGAAGGCACCTTCCAGCAGAAGATGACCTCCCGCTTCGTCGCCACCTACACCGACATCATCGACAACGAACGCCTCGTCTACACCTACGACATGTGGCTCAACGGCTCCCACATCTCCACCTCGGTGGCCACCTGGGAATTCGAACCCACCACCACCGGAACCAAGCTCACCCTCGTCGAATTCGGCGCCCACCTGGACGGTTTCGACACCGGTGACCAGCGCGAGGAAGGCACCCTCGGCCTCGTCGACGCGCTGGTGACCTATCTCGCCGGCCAGGCCTGAGCGAATCGCTCAGCGCACCATGACGACGCGCGAGTGCCTGCCCGTCGCGCCGTCGGGGAACGGGGTCGCCCTGGCGTCGGTCTGCACCGATCCGGTGGCGTCGACCGCGCGCACCCGAAGGGAATGCGTGCCGGGCGAGGCATCCCACGTCCAGGTCCACTGGCGCCAGGTATCGAGGGAGTAGGCGGCGGCGAGTGTGGTCGGTTGCCACGGTCCGTCGTCGACCTGGACTTCCACGGCGTCGATCCCGCGGCCCTGGGCCCACGCCACGCCTGCCACGATCACCGGTCCGGCGTCCAGGTGCGCGAACGCCGCCGGGACGTCGATCCGGGATGCGGTTTTGATCGGTGCCCGAGTTGCCCAGCCGCGTTGCGTCCAGTAGGCCTGTGCTCGGTCGAATCTGGTGAGTTCCAGATCGACAACCCACTTGGTGGCCGAGACGTAGCCGTAGAGGCCGGGCACGATCATCCGCGCCGGGTAGCCGTGAGCGACGGGCAGCGGCTCGCCGTTCATCGCGACGGCGAGCAGAGCGTCGGGGTTGCCCAGCACCGCGGCCGATGGCGTGCTCGCGGTGAATCCGTCGACGCTGCGCGACAGGATCATGTCGGCATCGGGGGAGGGCCCCGCCTCGGCCAGGAGATCGGTCAGGCGGTATCCGGTCCACAGTGCGGTTCCGGCGAGATCCCCGCCGACTTCGTTCGAGACACAGGTGAGCGTGATGAGTGACTCGACCGCACGCCGGGCGCTCAATTCGTCGAAGTCGAGACGGATCTCGCGCTCCACCATCCCGTGGATGCGCAATCGCCACTGCGCGCGAGTCAGCGACGGAAGCTGAAGCGCGGTGTCGACGCGATAGAAATCCGGTGCGGGAGTGATGAATCGGGTGAGGCCGGGCACGACTCGGTCCATCTCGGGGGTGACCGGTGGCACCGGCGCGGCGACCCGAGGGAGCACGAAAGCCGCCCGGTCGGCGGCGATATCGCGCAGACGGCTGCCGATGACCCGGCCCGCCGCCCCGGCCGCCACTGCGCCGGCCGCCACCGCGGTCAGAGCGAGCAGGAACCCGCGCCGCGTCGGCCCGGCTTGCCGGTCGGCCTCGGCGGGCACGAGGAACAGCGCGCACAGCGCGGCCATGCCCACCAACGATCCGACCACTGCCGGAACGACGAACAGCGGTGTGGCCGTTGGGCGGAGCAGCGCCAAGCCGCCCACGGCGATGCCGAGAGCGCCGAGCAGCCCGGCCGCCCATGCCGGGCTGCGGCGGGCCACCAAACCGATCATCGCGGCAGCCACGGCCATGACGGCGGCCATAGTGACCGCCAGTGCGAGTTTGTCGTTGGTGCCGAACCAGCGGATCGCGCTGTCCTTCAACCACTTCGGCGTGTGATCGACAACGGTGGCACCGAGGACGAAGAAGGGGGAGGACACCGGATCGATGAACACGGCGACGAAGTGTCCGACCCCGAGGACCAGCGCGGCGGCGGCCGCGGCCGCGGCTGCCGCAGCGAGTCGGCCCGGATGGCGATGGGTGAAGCTGAAACGGCGGACCATGCTGTCACTCCTGGGGTTCGAGTGTCGGCACGGCCCGCCGCAGCAGGTCAGCCGACTGTCATGCTGACGATCGGGGAGGTGGTCGGCCCGGTCGAACCACCGGCGGGTTCGACCGTCACCGCGAGCGTGTCGGCGACGTCGACCGTGGTCACGACCGAGGCCGGACCGTCCATCACCGCCACCGATGTCGGGGTGCCCGCGCGGATCAGCCACAGCTGGTACGCGCGATCGGCAGGCAGCGCGGGCATGTCCTGGAACGACACCGCGGCCGCGCCCAGCGACTTCGACTCGTACACCGTCATCGCGCCGCCACCGGTGACGGCCACCGAGGACTCCCGGCTGTCGGGCTGGTCGAGCACCTGCTGCGCGGTGACCGCACCCGTACCGTCGTTCGCGCGTTCGATCACCACCCCGATACCTACACCGGCGCCGACCGCCACGATCGCCGCGGCGGCGACGGTCAACCATCGAAGGTGCCATCTCCTGCCGGGCGCGCCGCGCCGTAGGAGCGGAGACGCCTGGGTGTCGTATCGGTCCAGTGCTCGCATCAGTGCGGATTCGAGGCGTGCCGGTGGCGGGACCGAGTCGAACACGGTCAGGTCCGCCATCGTCTCCTGGATGCGGCGGACGGCGGCCTGGAACTCGGCCACCCGGTCGGGGCCTGCGGCGTCGAGCCACTCCTCGAGCGCCTGTCGCTGGGGTGGATCCAGTGCGTCGATGGCGTAGGGGTAGGCCTCGTCCAGCCACGACCAAGGGGTCCGCCGATCGATCTCGCTCATCGGGTATTCCCTCCGGTCAAACAGTTCTCGAGCCTTTTCAGGCCGTCTTTGATGCGGCTCTTCACCGTCGGCAACGGCACCGCCAAGGTCTCGGAGACCTCGAGATAGGTGCGCCCGCCGTAGTACGCCAGCGCCACCGCTTGGCGCTGGAGTTCGGTCATGGTCTGCAGACAGTCCAGCACCGACTGCTCGTCGAGTCGCTGGGTGACCTCCTCGGCCACGACGTCGTGGTCGCGGCCGAGATGGGCGTGGCCGAACACGATGTCGCGGCGGGTGGCCGACTGCTCGGCCCGTACCCGGTCGACCGCGCGCCGATGGGTCAGCATCATCAGCCAGCCGATCGGGCTGGCCTTGGTCGCGTCGTACTGTCCCGCCAGCGACCAGACCTGAAGGAACACCTCCTGAGTGATGTCCTCGGCGGCGCCGTGGTTGCGCACCACGCGGAGCGCGAGACCGAACACCCGCGGGCTGGTGGCGCGGTAGAACTCGGCGAACGCTGCCCGATCGCGTGCCGCGACGTCGTCGAGCAGGTCGACCAGCCGCTCCTGGACGGCATGGTCGCGGCGGTCGCCCGTCGGGCAGGCCGGAGCGGGCTCGGTGACCGATCGCAGGTTGATCGGTGCGGAGCCGCGCCGGGCCGTCATCGGATGGTCCCTGCTTGCATCAGCATGAGAGGGATTTCGGCCTGCCTTCGGGTTCGGATGGGCGCCGCCGAGAAATTTCCGCGGCGACGCCGGAAAAAGCGCCGTCGCCGTCATCACGCCGCGGGCGGCATGAGCACGCTGTCGATCATGTACACGGTGGCGTTCGCGGTGCGCACGCCACCGCAGATCACGTTCGCGGCGCCGACCTTCAACGTGTCACCGGAGCCGCTGACCGTCACGTCGGCGCCCTGGACTGTCTTGTGCGTGCCCGCGATGCTCTGCGGAGAGATCTGGCCCGGCACCACGTGATAGGTGAGAATCGAGGTGAGCGTAGCCGAGTCGGTCTTCAACGAGTCGATCGTGGCCGGATCGATCTTCGCGAACGCCGCGTCGACGGGCGCGAAGACGGTGAACTGGCCACCGTTGAGGGTGTCGACCAGATTGACGTCGGGATTGAGTTTGCCCGAGACCGCCGAGGTCAACGTGGTGAGCATCGGGTTGTTGGACGCGGCGACGGCGACCGGCTCCTGGGCCATCCCGCTGACCGAGCCGGGTCCACTGGGCACCTGGGCGGCGTATTCCGCGCAGCCGGGCCCGACGAGGTCGGCGGCGGCGGACGCGCCGGTGGTCATCGGCGCCGTGGTCATCGGCGCGGAGGAGGTCGCGGCGGTGGTGCTCGAGTCGTCGTCGGAACAGGCCGAGAGGCCGAGTGCCGAGCCGAGGAGCAACGCCGCAACGAGGGTTTTCGGCAAGGATCGCATGGTGTTTCCGTCACTTCCGTCGAGGCGGCGAGGTGCCGCGTAGATGTTGGATGCAACGGAGTTCGGCTGGCTCGGTGGTTCGGATTGCCGACTATGGCCGTCGATATTCTCGACACGGTGCTAGCGCCCGGGCGTCGAACCGGACGACCCGTCCTCGGGTACCGGTTTCGCGTGGAGGACCAGCATGGCGGCGAGCAGTCGATCCCACGTGACGTCGGGAAGTTCGTGGCCGATGCCGGTCAGCGCGAGCAGATCGGCGCCGGGGATCTCGCGAGCCATGGCCTCGCCGTTGCCGTAGGGAAAGAACGGGTCATCGGTGCCGTGCGCGACCAGGGTCGGCACGGCGATCTCGCCCAGACGTTCCCGCCACCGGTCGCCGGCCTCGACGTATGCCAGGTTGAGCACGCTGGAGGCCATGTCGGTGGTGCGGTCGACCATGTGGGTCGCGTGCCGGCGCGCCCGCAGTTCGTCGAATCCGTGTGTGCCCGCGCGTACCCGGGCCTGTTCCACGCCGTAATCGATCACCGCCGCCCGGTCGGACCAGTCAGGGTGGGGTCTGTCGGTGAAGAACGCCATGATCCGGTCCGAGTGCTCGGGCAGATCAGGGTCCGCCGGGCCGGGGGCGGTCGGACGGGTGTTGATCAGAGTCAGGGCGGACACCCGATCGGGGTGGTCGAGGGCAGCGAGCTGACAGATCCATCCGGCCACCGAGAAACCCACCAGGTGGGCTCGCGGAAGTTCGAAGACATCCATCAGCCCGACGAGATCCGCGACCAGATCCCGGAGGCTGTAGCCGGGAGCGCCCGGCGCGGAGGCGGTCGACCGGCCGGTATCGCGAATGTCGTAGCGCAGCACGAACCGGCCCGCGCCGGCGAGCCGGTCGCAGAACCGGTCCTCCCAGAACAGTCTCGACGTGCTCGGCAGTAGCACCGGCGGATGGCGCCGGTCCCCGAAGGTGCTCACACACAGGTCGACGTCACCGACGGCGACCCTGCGCTCGGGCGATCCCTGACCATGAAGCGGCATGGCGACTCCTCTGCGGCTGCGTCTGTGGAGAAGACGACCTCCGCAGCCGGAATTCATCGGTCTAGCTGCCCACGCAGTCGATGATCGGTGCGGGATAGTCCGCCGGCTCGACGGCCGCGCGCCACGGTCGGTGAATGCTCGCGCCGGGCAGGTGCGCCAGTTCGGGCAGCCACCGCCGCACATAGACGCCGTCGGGGTCGTAGCGCTCGGCCTGGCGCAGCGGATTGAGGACCCGGTTGGGCCGGGTGTCGGTGCCGGTGCCCGCGACCCACTGCCAGTTGAGCTGATTGTTGGCGAGGTCGGCGTCGACGAGCCAGCGCAGGAAGTGGGCCGCGCCGACCCGCCAGTCCTGGCGCAGCGACTTGGCGAGAAAGCTCGCCGCGATCAGCCGAGCTCGCCCCGGCATCCAGCCTTCCGCACGGAGCTGCCGCATGCCCGCGTCGACGATCGGGTACCCGGTGCGCCCGTCTCGCCAGGCCGCGACGGCCTGTTCGTCGTCGGGGCCCGCGGTCACCCGCGTGCGGTAGTCCGACCAGGCGGCATCGGGACGGGCGGCGAGCACCTGATGATGGAAATCGCGCCAGGCCAGCTGGCGGACGAAGGCGAGTCCGCCGTCGGTCGCCGTATCGACCCGGCGCACCACCTCGGTGGGGGACACGCACCCGAAGTGGAGGTACGGCGAGAGCCGGGAGGTCGCGTCGGCGGCGAGATCGTCGTTGTCGCGGGCATAGTCGGTGATCGGGCCGTCGAGCCAGTCGTGCAGCAGCGCACGTCCGGTGGATTCCCCACCGACCCGCAATTGTGGCGACGGTCGCCCGGAACCGAGATCCGCCGGCTGAGGCAGCGCCGCACTCCGGATCGGTGGCACCGACAGCGACCGGGGCGCGGGCAGCGGAGTGCGGCGGTGGGCTGCGCTCCAGCGCCGGAAATAGGGGGTGAAGACGGCGAAGTGATCGCGTCCGGTCGACGGGACGAGTTCGGCGGAGGTGGCTGTGACGGAACCGGAATGGCAGTGCACGACGGTGTCAGGGTTGCGGCGCAACGCCTGCTCGCGCTGCCTGCTGTAGCGGCTGACATCCTCGGCCAGGTGCACGCTCGTGGCGCCGGTCTCCTCGATCACCTGGTCGAGGACATCGGCCACCGCGCCGCGGCGCACGACGAGCGTGCCGCCGAGCGCGCGCAGCTCCTTGTCGAGTTCGGCGAGTGCGGCGGCGAGGAAGTGCGCGCGATTGGGCGGGCAGCGATCGGGCACCAGTACCTCGTCGACGACGAACAGTGGTACCACCCGGTCGGCCTCGCGAGCCGCAGCGGTGAGCACCGGATTGTCGTGAACGCGCAGGTCACGGGTGAACAGGGCGATAGCGACGCTCATCGTGCGCAGAGGGGCAGCACACCCTCGCGGCCGCCGGTCGTGGGTGAGGTGAGGTAGACGCACGGGTCCTGGCCCGCGATTCTGATCGCCTGGTCGATCCGCTGCCAGGTGCTCTCGTCCAGGGCCGGGGTGCGGGAGAGGACGAAACCCGACAATCTGCTCGGCGAGGTGACCAGGGCCCACGAGTAGTCCGGGCCGAGTGCGGTCACCAGGTAGTTGGTCGGTCCCTCGCGCCCGTCCTGGCCGGCGACACCTGGAAAGCTCACGTGCAGTTGCGCGTTCGTGACCGGGTCGTTCACCGTCGCGGTGCCGCGGATCTCGTCGACGCCGCCACTCCAGGTGTGGCAGCGATTGTGGACGGCGATGTCGCCGCGCGCGTCGAGGCTGTAGTTCGCGGAGGTGTCGCGCGCGCAATTGAGGTTGAACACCTGCGGTACTGCCGCGAGCTGGTGCCAATCGCCGAGATAGCGGTCGAGGTCCAGACTCGGCACCGGCGCGGGTGGCGCGGCGGCCGCGGAGCCGGAGCCTGCCACGGTGAGGCCGGCGGCGATCAGCAAGGCGGTGGTCCACGGGCCGAATCGGGTGCGCACAGGAAACTCCTCGCGTAGTCGGTGTTCTTCCATGCTAACAGCAATTGATGCACTATTGATGCATGATGCGGACGGTTCAGCGGGTTGCCGGCTCGACGGGCGCGACCGGGCGCCGACGCGCGGAGGCCGGGCCGTGACGCGCCCGTCGAGGCGTTCCGGGCAGAATGAGGCGATGCCCGCCGGTTCTGCTCCTGTCTCCGCCGCGGCCGGTTTCACGGTTCGCGCGGTGGCCGACCGCCTCGGCATCCCGACCGCGACCCTGCGGAGCTGGAATCGCCGCTACGGCATCGGTCCCGCCCAGGACCGGCCCGGCCGCCATCGGCTCTACACCGACACCGATATCGCCGTGCTCGAGCACATGCTCGAGCTGATCGGCGGGGGCGCGAGTCCCGCCGGGGCCGCGGCGGCGGCCCGTGGGCCAGCGCCGGCCCTCGGTGACCGTGCCGGCCTGCTCGACGCGGCGTTCGCGCTGGACACCACCACCGTCTGCGCCCATCTGGACGCCCATGTGCGGGCTCATGGCGTCGTGCAGACCTGGGAGGCCCTGTGCCGCCCCGCGTTCACCGATATCGTCGCGCGCCAGGGCGGCGGTGAGGGATGCATCGACGTCGAACACCTGCTGTCATGGTCCATCGCGGCGGTCATGCAGCAGGTGAAACCGGCGCGGAGCAGCGCGCCCGTGCTGCTCGCGTGCACGAGCGGCGAAACGCATTCGCTGCCCCTCGACGTGCTGCGTGCCGCCTTGGCGCAGGCCGGGGTAGGTGCGCGCATGCTGGGCGCCGACGTGCCGACGGTCGCGTTGTCCGATGCGCTCGCCCGGCATTCGAACGAGGCCTCGGTGCTGCTGTGGTCGCAACGTGAGTCGACCGCGTTGACCTCGGCGGTGCTGGCCTGCGCGGGGTCCGGTGCCCGGGTGCTCGTCGGCGGGCCGGGCTGGGACGCCGCGCTGTTGCCCGACACGGTCGAGCGGATCGGTAGCCTGGCGGCCGCGGTCGACGCGTTGCGCTGAATGCGTTCGGGTACATCATGTTTCCGCCTCGGTGTCGATCAACCGCGTTCCCGGCTGGGCGCCACCGCGCGATCTGACCTGGCCGCCATCGAACGATGCGCAGGCGATGCGATACAGGAAATAGTCGAATCCCACGTCGGCGAACCCGCTGATACGCATCGTCCGCTCGCGCGGACCGTGTCAGCCCGCCGTCCGCCCCAGCAGGTGCCGCAGCGTCTGCTCCAGATCCTCGCTCCGGAAGACGTGCCCGGCCTTCGTCAGCTGGGTCGGCGTCACCCGCTGACTGGCCTCGGCGAGTTCGCGCGCGCCCTGCTTGCCCAGCAGTACCGCCGGGCCGAAGCTCGGGACCGGCAGCAGCGCCGGGCGATGCAGCACTCGCGCCAGCACGCGGGTGTACTCGCTGTTGCGAACCGGCTGTGGCGCAACGGCATTGACCGGACCAGCCAGCGTGTCGTCCCAGAGGGCGTGATGGTAGACATCGACGAGATCGTCGATGCCGATCCATGACAACCACTGCCGGCCGTCCCCGATCCGCCCGCCGAGACCGGCGCTGAACAACGGCCGCAGCAACCGCAGGGTGCCCCCACGCGGAGACTGCACGATGCCGGTACGCACCCGCACCACCCGCACTCCGCCCACCGCGGCGGGCTCGCACGCGTCCTCCCACTGTTCGACCACATCGGCCAGGAATCCGTCACCGCGCTCGGACTTCTCGGTCAGCGCCTGCTCGCCACGGTCATAGCCGTAATAACCGATGGCGGAGGCGCTGACGAAGGTTTCGACGCCCGAGGCCGCGGCCAGCTCGGCGAGCCGCCGGGTCGGCTCGATGCGGCTGTCGGCCACCGCACGCCGGTGCGCGGCGGTGAATCGACCCGCGATCGACGCCCCGGCCAGATGCACCACGGCATCGATGTCGGCGAGCAGGTCGGCGGCGGGCGCGTCGGGGTCCCACTGTCGTTCGTCGG
This sequence comes from Nocardia sp. NPDC055002, assembly GCF_053608825.1. Lineage (NCBI taxonomy): Bacteria > Bacillati > Actinomycetota > Actinomycetes > Mycobacteriales > Nocardiaceae > Nocardia > Nocardia sp. NPDC055002. The sequence continues at coordinate 747,285 of NZ_JBSGWE010000001.1, read as the reverse complement.
GCTGCTGTGCGGGATGGCGGACCAACCGCACCACGCGGTGGCCGCCGGTGCTGAGGAAGGCGCTCAGCGCGGAGCCGACCAGCCCCGACGCGCCGGTCATCGCGATCGTCGTCGGCCCCAGGCCGGCCTGCGCCGCACGGCGGTGGCTCGCCAGATCGTCGGTGAGCTGGCGATAGCGGTAATCGAACATCGGCCGCAACACCGACTCCGGAATCGGCGTCCGCACCCGATCGATGACACGGGTGTGCGTGGCGTCGACCTCGGCGAACTCGTGGACGTGCTGCCACGGCAACAGCCGGGAGACCGGCAGCGAGGCCGGTCCGCCCGCCGCGACGGCGTCGGCGAACCGCTCGGGCGGCCGGTACTGCTCGGGGTCGTGTTGAGCGATCCAGCGCAGCCCGCCGGGCAGGCCGAGCACCGCTCGCCCGGTGGCCAGCGAATCGGCTTCGGAGATCAGGGTGACCGGCTGCCACGGCGGCGCCAATCGCGTGAACGCACCGCGACGGGCGAACCAGGCGAAAACGTCGGCCCTGGGTGTTGCAACGATGTCAGAACACTCGATGCCCATCCCTCGACTGTAGTCACGATCCGCCGTGATCCATGGCTCCCATGTCCGTGTCCATGTCCATGCGCGCGGGTGCGGCTTGCTGCCCGGGGGCCAGCACCAGGAACTGGCCCATCATGCCCTGGTCTTCGTGGTGGAGCAGGTGGCAGTGGTACATGTAGGGATAGGTGGGGTCGGTGTGGTCGGCGAAATGCATGGCCAGGGTGTAGGTGGCGCCCGGTGCGGTGTAGACGGTGTCCTTCCAGCCGGAAAGGGCTGGAGGAGGCGGTGTTCCGTCGACGGCGACGATCTGGAATTGGACGTCGTGGACGTGGAAGTTGTGGGGCCAGTTGTCCTTGTTGCGGACCGTCCAGACTTCGGTGGTGTCGACGGGGATGGTCATGTCGATGCGGTTCATGTCCATGCGGCGGTTGTTGATCATGAACCATTGGAGGTCGAACGAACGGCTCGGTGGGGTGGTCGCGGCGGCGAGGGCGGGCATCGGGATCAGCGTCGTCGGTAGTGCCGCGGAGGGTCGCACGGTGGCGGCGGCACGCAGTGTCAGGATGTCGAAGGTGTCGTCGAAACCGAACTCGCCCGCGCGGTCGATACCCGCGCGCTCGGTGATCGGCAGCGACCGTAACGTGACGTTCTCGTCCGGACCGAGGGCGACCACCAGCTCGACCCGCTCGCCGGGGCTGAGCTGAATCCGGGTCAGCGCAACGGGTTGCGAGAGCAGACCGCCGTCGGTGGCGATGAGCTGGAACGCCCTGCCGTCGCCGAAGGCGAGCTGGTAGAGCCGGCCCGACGAGCCGTTGAGGATCCGCAACCGCACCCGGTCGGTGGTGACGGGCAGGTGGGCGTTCGCGATGCCGTTGGTGACGATCGTGTCGCCGAGCAGGCCGACATCGGTGGCGTCGGATTCGTCGAGGGCACCGTCGGCGGTGAACCGGCGATCCTGGATCACCAGCGGAATGTCGTCGACGCCATAGTCTTTCGGCAGATCCAAGGCGTCCGACGCGTCGTCGTCGATCAGGAACAAGCCCGAAAGGCCGCGGTGGACATGCTTTTCGGTCGCGCCGTGCGGATGTGGGTGGTACCAGAGCGTCGCGGCCTGCTGCTGCACGGTCCACTGCGGCGCCCACTGCGCACCCGGCCCGATCATCTGATGGGGGCCACCGTCGAACTTCGCGGGCAGGTGCATGCCGTGCCAGTGCACCGAGGTGGGTTCGGGCAGGTCGTTGGTGATAGTGAAGGCGACCTTCTCGCCGCGTCGAGCCCGCACGGTGGGGCCGAGGACCGAACCGCTGTACCCCCATGTCGGGGTCTGCTTGCCCCGGATCATCTCGGTCGTGCCCGGCTGGGCTCGCAGCGTGAATCGGCGGATGCCGTCCGCGCCGACGGTGGACGCGGCCAGCGGTGGGATCGGTAGCGGCCGGGTCGACCCGGCTGCCGAACCAGGTGCCGAGGGTCGGATCGAGCACCCGGCCGCGTAAGCCACCGGTGCGAGGGCGAGCCCGGTGAGAAATCCTCGTCGCGAGACCACGTGTGCTCCTTCTGTGCGGGAACCTCCAGCTTCGTTCGGCGGCGGCGGCGGGGACTCCGCCGAACGGCCCGACCCGGACCGCCGGATTCCACCCGCGCGGCCCTTGCGCACACGCGGGTCGCCTGGTAATCCGAGCCGATCCAGAACGGCTCGCCGACTGAGCTCCCTTGCGGCTCCCGCCGGTTCTCGCGCGGGCGCGCCGACCGCCTGCTCGCGCGGTCCGAACCACTCGGTCGCTTACCGTGGGGGCGTGATCGACATCCGCGCCCACCGTGACTGGCGAGGGCTGCTGCGGTGGCTGCCGCTGGCGCTGATTCCGGTGTTGCTGCTGGCCAGCACCTACCCGGGCCAGTACCGCGTGCCGCCGCACTACTGGCTTTTGGCGATGACCGCGGCCGTGGTGTTTCCGGCCGGCGCTCGGTGGCCGCTCGCGGTGTCGCTCGCACTGTCGGCGCTGGCCGTGCCGATGCTGCGCACCGACGCTTGGGGAGTGTCCGGGCTGGCGCCGTACCTCGGCGCGGTGGCCCTGGTCGATGTGGTGGCGCGCACGCACCGGTGGTCGACCGTCGCGGTGGCGACCGCGGGCTGGGCCGCGGCTGTGACGCTCGGGCGGGTCGGTCTACACGACAGCTCGATCGGGCGGGCGTCGACCCTCGTCGAGGCCGCGGCCTATGTGGGACTTCCGTTGCTGCTCGGGTTGTACCTGCGTGGGCAGCGTGACCTGGCGCAGAATCTGCGCCTGCGCGCCGAGGAAGCGCAAGCGCGTACCCGCCTCGACGAGCGCGCCGCGCTGGCCAGGGAACTCCACGATGTGGTCGCTCACCACATGGCCTCGATCGTGCTGCGGACCTCGGTGGCGGGACATGTTGTGCGCGAAGCCGATCCGCGCGTGGTCGCGGTGCTCGACGATGTGCGTGACACCGCGGCCGATGCGCTCGCCGACATTCGCCGCTTGCTCGCTGCTCTGCGCGATCCAGCCCTCGGCGCCGTCGCCCTGGTCGACACCGACGCGGTCACGACCGAGGTCGAGGCGGCGCTCACTCGGGTTCGTGCTGCCGGGTTCGCTGTCGTGGCCGAGGTCGACACCGACCTCGGCGGGCTCGACGCGATCAGCAGGCTCACGCTGTTGCGTCTGGTGCAGGAGTCGCTGACCAATGTGATGAAGCACGCGGATCGTGCGGTGCCGGTGCGGTTCGCGATCATCAGGCGCGACGGCGCGATCACCCTCGAAGTCGTCAACAGCGGTCGCGAGCGGGCGACGGCGCCGCCGGGACACGGGATCGTCGGGATGCGCGAGCGCGCCGAACTCGCCGGGGGCAGCCTCGCTGTCGGCACGGACGCGGACGGCGACGAGAAGTGGACGGTGCGTGCTCGGTTGCCGGACACCACGAGGGGAGTGGGGCTGTCGTGATCACCGTCTTGCTGGTCGACGATCAGCGCCTCGTGCGCGCGGGCCTGCGGATGCTCATCGAGGACACCACCGACCTCGCCGTCGTCGGGGAGGCGGCCGACGGTGTCGAGGCGGTGCGGCTCTACGCCGAGCTCGCCCCCGACCTGGTCGTGATGGACCTGCGGATGCCCGGCCTCGACGGTGTCGCGGCGACCCGGCAGATCCTGGCCGCGTCACCACGCGCGAAAGTGCTGGTACTGACCACTTTCGACGACGACGAACACCTGTTTCCCGCGCTGTCCGCCGGAGCCGCGGGCTATTTCGTCAAGGACACCGAGCCCGCCGTGCTGCTCGATGCGATCCGGCGCACGGTGGAGGGCGATCTGATGTTCTCGCCCGCGCTGCTGCGCCGCCTGGTCGACCGGGCGCTCACGGCGCCGTCGCCGCCGGTCCGCACTCCCCAGCTGACGCCACGCGAGCTCGACGTCCTTCGTCTCGTGGCCCAGGGGTACGGCAACCAGGAGATCGCTGACCAGCTTCACCTGGGCGTCAGCACCGTCAAGACCCACATCGCCAACCTGCTAGGCAAGACCGGCACCGACAACCGCGTTCGCCTCGCTGTCTACGCGGCAGAGGTCATCGGCCGCTGATATCTCGAGAGTGAGATAAGTCATCATTAACTAAGTCAACATTAAGATATATTTCTCTCTGTCAGGCAGTCGGATTGTCGTGCAGGAGGATTGGTCATGCGGATCGCGGTGTTCGGAGCTGGTGGGGCCGTCGGGAGTCGGGTCGTCGCCGAGGCGGTGTCGCGCGGGCACGAGGTGACCGCGGTGTCGCGGCGCGAGATGCCGGTTCCGGACGGTGTGCGGGTGCGGATCGGTGACGCGAGCCGAGCCGACGACGTCGAAAAGATCAGCGCCGGACACGATCTCGTGATCTCGGCGACCAGACCCGCGGTGGGACGGGAGTCCGAACTGCCTGTCGTCGCGGCGGCGATGCTCGAGGGTGTCGCACGCGGCGGTGTCCGGCTGCTCGTCGTCGGCGGTGCGGCGACGCTGACGCTCCCCGGCACCGGGGCACCGCTGAGCCGAACCCCGGAGTTCCCGCCCGAACTCGCCGCGATCGCACTGGCGTGCGCCGATCAGCTCGCCGCGTGCCGAGCGGACGCGGCGGCCGATTGGACCTATCTGAGCCCGCCCGCTGATCTGATTCCGGGGGAGCGCACCGGTGATTACCGGGTCGGTGCCGACGAGCTGCTGGTCGACGCGGACGGCGTCTCGGCGATCTCCATGGAGGACTTCGCGGTGGCATTGCTCGACGAGGCGGAGCGGCCCGCGCATCGGCGGGCCCGATTCACCGTCGCGGCACGATGATTCGCCGAATCGGCGTGGTGTTCGGTGACGAATCGGTAAGAAACCGGTAACGACAGTGTGATCCAGCCCGATATTGTGACGAGCCGCACTGAGCGGTCGGTTTTCGCATGGAGGTTGGATCGGTGAGGTGCCGCAGCGCGGTTTCGGCGGTGCTCGTCGTGGTGGGCTCGATGATGGGCGTGAGCGGGGCGCATGCGCAAGAGCCGGAACCGATTGCCGCGGTGGCGAATCAGACCGTCACAATCGACGGTTCGCGGGCCGAGGTGACCGCGATCGACGGTCGGCAGGTGACCGTACGGATCCACTCGGCCGCCATGGGTCGCGAGGTCTCGGTGAAGGTTCAGCGCCCCGCCGACACCTCGGTACCGCGGCCGTCGCTGTATCTGGTGAACGGCGCGGGCGGCGGCGAGGACACTGCCACCTGGGAACAGAACACCGACGTCGTCGACTTCTTGGCGGGCAAGGACGTCAACGTCGTCATGCCGATCGGTGGCGCGTGGAGCTACTACACCGACTGGCGCGAGCCGGATCCGATGCTGGGCGTGAACAAATGGCGGACCTTCTTCCTCGACGAACTGCCCACGCTCGTCGACACGATGTTCGCCACCACGGGCAGGAACGCGATCGCGGCGAACTCGATGACGGCCACCTCCGTGCTACAGCTGGCGATCGCGAAACCGGGACTGTTCCGCTCGGTCGCCGCCTACAGCGGCTGCGCCCAGATCAGCGACCCGGTGGGCAGGCAGTTCGTCAATGTCGTGGTCGGAACCGGCGGCGGCGACGCGTCGAACATGTACGGTCCGCCCGGTGATCCGGCCTGGGCGGCCAACGACCCCGTCGTGAACGCCGAGGGGCTGCGCGGCACCAAGCTCTACGTCTCGAACGGCAACGGCCTGCCCGGCGAGTTCGACAAGCTCGGCGACTCCCACCTGGTGACCTGGGGTCCGGTCGGGTTGGCCAACCAGATCGTCGTCGGCGGCGTCATCGAGGCCACGACCCGCTGGTGCACCAAGAACCTGCAGAATCGCCTGGAAGAACTGGACATTCCCGCGACCTTCGACCTGTCGACCCAGGGCACCCACTCGTGGGGCTACTGGCAGAAGGCCTTCAAGAACTCCTGGCCGCTGCTGGCCGAGGGGATGGAGATCCCCGCCTGATCAGTCGAGCTCGAACAACCGCGCCGCGTTGTCGTGGCAGACCTTGCGCAGCCACTCCGGACCGAGGTCCAGGCGTTCCAGTGCGGCGACGGACTCGGCGTAGGGATACGGGATATTGGGGAAGTCGCTGCCGAACAGAATACGATCGGCGAAGCGGCGCAGGCGTTCTCGTTCGGCGGGCGGGAAGGGTGCATCGCCTTCGCTGAAATCGGTCCACACCATGGTGGTGTCGAGGTAGAGCCGCGGGTACTGCTCGGCCAGGTCGAGGAACTCGCTGTACTCGGGGGTCCCCATGTGCGCGATGATCAAGCGCAGGGTCGGGAAGCGCCGCAGGAGTTCGGCGATGGGCGCGGGTCCGGTGAATTTGCCGGGGGCGGGACCCGATCCGCAGTGGATCAGAACGGGCGTGCCGGTTTCGGCGAGGATCGCCCACACCGGGTCGAGCAGCGGATCCAAGGGCGAGAACGCGCCGACCTGGATGTGCACCTTGAACACTCGCGCGCCACGGTCGATGGCCTCGCGGACGTAGCGCGGCGCGTCCAGCTCGGGGTAGAAGGTGGCGGTGTGCAGGCAATCGGGGGTGCGTGCGGCGAACTCGGCGGTCCAGTCGTTGAGCCAGGCGCCCATCTCCGGCTTGTGCGGGTACACCAGGGAGGTGAACGCCCGGATGCCGAAGTCGCGCAGGGTCTTCAGGCGCACCTGTTCGTCGTCGCGATAGGTGATCGGCCACGGACGGCCCGTCAGTGGCCCCGCGGTGTCGAAGTAGGCCCAGACCTTGCGCATCACCTGGTCGGGCATGAAATGGGTGTGGACGTCGATGATCGCGGGCAGCTGGTAGCGCGCGCGGAAGCCGGCGAGGTAGGCGACAGTGTCTACGGTCATGACTGCTCCGGGTAGAGGCGGCGGGCCAGGGCGCCGACGCGGGTGACGAGGCGTTCGAAGAAGACGGCGGGGTCGGTGCCGATCACGATGTCGGCATTGGGTTCCCGGCCCCACATGCCCGCCCAGTCGGCGACCGTGGTGGCACGGGTGATGGTGCCGGCCAGCTCCACGTCGACGGTGGCCGGGCGGGTGGTCACCGAGGCCGGGTCGAGCGCGACCGCGGCCGCGAACGGGTCGTGCATGTGAGCCAGATATCCCAGGTCGTACTGGTGGTGGAAGTCGAAATAGAACCGCACCGCGTCGGTGAGATAGCGGATGATCGGATTGCCGGCCGCCGAACGGAATTCGGGGGGATCACCCGCACCGACATGCTCGATCGGAGCGCTGTGTGCCGCCTGTGCGAGCAGAACGAGATGTTCGGGCAGCATCTCGATGGACTCGGTGATATCCAGTGCGCACACCAGCGGCCTGCGCTCCGGTGGCGCCGCCGAGAAGGCGTCGAACACTTCCTTGGCCGCTTCGGGGTCGACGTGGATGTTCCATTCGTTGGTCGGTGTCGTATTGCCGGGATGGTTGAACGAGCCGCCCATGATGACGAGACGGTTCAGCAGACGCGGCAGCTCGGGTTCGATGCGCAGGGCCAGTGCGAGATTGGTCAGCGGACCGGTACACAGGCCGATCACCTCGCCCGGAGCGGCACGGACCAGGTCCACCCAGAGCTGGGCCGCCGATCGGGACGACAGCGCCCGCGAGGACACGGGCAGCTCGGCGTAGCCGAGTCCCTGCGGACCGTGGGTGTCCTCGGTGGTACGCAAGGGGACGGCGAGCGGCTCGGCCGCACCGAGCGCCACCTCGATCTCGGGGGCCCGGCCCAGGTCGAGCATCGCCAGGGTGTTCGCCGCGACCTGGGCGCCGTCCACGTTGCCCGCGGTGGCCGCGATGCCGATGATCTCGGCCTCGTCGCAGGCCAGCAGATACAGGATGGCCAGGGAGTCGTCGATTCCGGTATCGACGTCGAGGATGATCTTCTGCGGCACGTCATCGAGAGTAGCCGCGGGCCTGTCGAGGTCCGCGGCCAGTCTGCGGGTGGGTCAGTAGGTCGGGAGGGCGAATTCCTCGGTGTGGCCGAAGAAGATCTTCTTGGTGAGCGGACGCATCGGGCGCGACATCATCAGCCGCACGTTCGTCTTGGCGAGCCGCGTCAACAGCGGGGACTTCGGGATCATCATCGCCATGCCGCCACCGGGGATCTCCTTGGCCTTGTCGAGGAACGGCGAGATCTTGTCCTGGTAGCGCTGCTGCGCGGCGGCCAGATCGGCCGGGGTGGCCGCGATCTCGGCGGCTAGGATGTAGGCGCCCACGATGGCCATCGCGGTGCCCATGCCGGTCAGCGGTGAGCCGCAGTAGCCCGCGTCGCCGATCAGTGTCACGCGGCCGACGGACAATTCGGGAACGTCGACGCGGGCGACTTCGTCGAAGTAGAAGTCGGGGGTGGACTCCATCGCCGCGAGGACGGCGGGGGCATGCCAGCCCGCGTCGCCGATCGTCTTCCTGATCAGCGCGCGCTGAGCGTCGACGTCGCGGCGCAGCGCCGGGTCCGGCTCGGTGCGCATGGTGATGATCGCCTTGGCGGTGCTCGGGTCGGCGTCGGGACGGATGCCGAGCATGGCGCCGGGCACCAGGCGCATGCTGAACCAGCCGGGCTCCACATCGGCGGGCTTGGGCATGGTGAAGAAGGCGCCGTAGCCGCCGAGGTTGGTGCTGAACTTCTCCTCGGGCCCGAAGACCAGTCGCCGCGTCGCCGAGTGGATGCCGTCGGCGCCGATCACCAGGTCGAACCGCTCGGTGGCCCCGGAGGCGAACGTGACGTCCACGCCGGTGTCGTCCTGGGCGACCTGGTCGATCCACTCGCCGTAGCGGTAGTCCAGCTGACCGTTGTCGGCGGTGGCCAGCGCGTCGAGGAGCACGTGATTGAGGTCGCCCCGGGTGATCTCGATTTCGGCGACGGCGCCCTGTCCGTCGAAGTCCTCCATCGCCATCCTGGCGTAGATCTTGCCGTCGCCGTCGATGTAGGACATGCCGCGCTCGTCGAGCTGGTACTTGGCGATGCCCTCCATCAGGCCCATCCGCTCCGCGGCTTCCTTGCTCGGGCCGCGCAGGTCGACGGCCTGGCCGCCGGGGCGGGGGACCGCGGCGCGCTCGACAACGGTGGTGCGAATGCCGTTGCGCAGCAACTGGAGTGCGACCGCGTTGCCGGCGATGCCGCCGCCGGAGACGAGAACGTGGAGGGTGCTGGTGATGCTCATGATGTGTTTCCCGTCTGATGTACGAATGTCTTAGACATATGTCTAACAGAGATTTGCACGTCTGTCTAGAACAAACGTCTGAGACGATCGGGTAGGCTGCTGAGCATGGGAAACAGAGAAGATCTCCTGGCGGGGGCGCGCAAAGTGATTCTCGAGCGCGGCGTCGCGAAGGCGACCGCACGTGATATCGCCGCCGCGGCGGGGGTGAGCCTGGCCGCGATCGGCTACCACTTCGGGTCGAAGGATCGCCTCGTCACCGAGGCATTGAGTGAGGCGCTCGGCACCGGGATGGGCGATGCGATGGACGAGCTGATCGCCGCAGGCACCGGAAAGTCACCGCTGGAGGGGCTCGCGCTGCTGTGGAACGGGATGCCCGAGGTGTTCGCAGGCAATCACGAGGCGATGCTGGCCAGCCTGGAGAACATCGTGCGGATCGTGCGCTCCGACGACGCGCGGGCGCAGCTGGGCGACCAGCTGTCCGGGGCGTTCGCCGACCTCGGCGCCCATGTGCAGGCGGCCCACCCCGAGCTCGACGCGGCACAGGCCGCGGCGATCGGGCGGATGTATTTCGTGATCGCCCAGGGGCTCGGGATGCTGTGGCTGCTGGACCCGGGTGAGGTGGCTGTCGATGGTGATCAGCTCACGGTGGCGATCCGGGCGCTCGCCGGGAAGTGACCCGGCTGGTCACGGGCGGTGGTAGTGATCGGGCGCTTCGACCCAGAACGGCTGCGCTGATCCGTAGGGTGGCGCGGGCCAGCGATAGTCGTCGTAGTCGGCGAATGCCGGTGCGGCCGTGATCAGTTCGCTGTGCGTGACGGTCGACGCCGGCTCCGGCGGGGTCGGTGCGGGGTGGTCGGGGCAGCGGTCGTCCGCGGCCAGGAGCCAGGATGCGGTGCGTGCCAGGGAAACTCGGACGTTGCGGCCGAACCCGTCGTCGGCGCGAGCCAGCAGGGCATCCATGACGGCGGCGGCCAGCAGGTAGCCCGACCCGTGGTCGAGTGCCTGCGCGGGCAGTGCGCCGGGCCGATCCGGCGTTCCCTCGAGCAACGAAATGCCGGACACCGCTTGGACGATGCTGTCGAAACCTCGACGCGCGCCCCACGGTCCGCCCGTACCCCAGGCGGAGACCGAGGCCTCGATCAAGCCGGGACGTCGGGCAGCGCGGACACCGGCCGCGGCGAGGGCACCCGGGCGGTAGCCGGTGACCAGTACATCGGCCTCGTCGAGGAGGATCTCGAAGGTCGCCAGGTCGGTGCGCAGGTCGAGCAAGGTGGAGCGTTTGCCCTGGCCGTTGTCGGAGAACTGCCAGTCGATCTCGGGCAGGTGCGGTGGGTCGATCCGCAGCACGTCGGCGCCGAGCAAGGCCAGCGTCCGGGTGGCCACCGGGCCCGCGAGGACGCGGGTGAGGTCGAGCACGCGAAGGCCGCTCAGTGGTCGCTCGATGGTCGCCATGCGCTCGCCCGCACCTGGCCACGGCGTGGTGGGCGTGCGCGCGTCGCGCGCATCGACGGCGGCCAAGGGCCCGAGGGCGGCCGCGCGGCCCATCGGGCTGTCGGCCCATTCGCCCTCGGTGCGCACTCGTGCCGCGATGGCGCCCACGGCAGCGGCGGCGTCTTCGATCTCGGCGCCCTTCATCGCGGAAAACCGGGCGGTGAGCTGGGTGGCGTCTCCGGGGTCCGGGAGGTCGAGCGCGCGCAGCAATCGTTGCCGGTGATGTGGGTAGTTCGCGTGGGTGCGCACCCATCCGTCGGCGGTGGGAAAGAAGCCCGACAGCTCGGCGAAGAACGCGGGCGCGCTACCGCCTCGCCGGAACAGCCGTTCACTGCTGAACGCCGCGGTCACCCGGTCGGCATCGAGGCGAACGGGGCGCGCGGGCAGGCCGTGCGCGACTCTGACCCGGTTGGCGGCCGCGCTCACTGCCGCGACCGAACCCGCCGCGAGCGCCCATACCGGTAGGGTGGCCGCCAACCGCGCACCGGGATCCGGCACGTCGGCATCGCTCGACGGCGGGAGTCCCAGTCCCGCCTCGTAGGCGTGGACGAGCTGCTGCGCGGTGGTCACATCGACCAGCCTAGTTGCGGTGAAGAGGGTGAGGAGCGTGATGTGGGCGTGAATACAGCTGCGACGGAGTGGGTTCGGATCCTGCGATCGGACGCGGTGGCACGCGGGCGTTTGACGTGTTTTCCGCCCGGCGGGGGATCGGCGACCTTCTATCGGGAGTTGGCGCGACACGTCGGCGCCGGTGTGGAAGTGACGGCGGTGCAGTATCCGGGCAGACAGGACCGGCTCGACGATCCGACGATCACCGACCTGCATCTGCTCGCCGACCGGATCGCCGCGGACATCGCGCGTCAGGCGGGACCGGCTCGCGCGCTGTTCGGGCACAGCATGGGCGCGACCGTGGCCTACGAGACCGCGCTGCGACTCGCCGCCGCCGGACAACCGCCCCGCGTCCTCATCGTCTCCGGGCGTCCCGCACCGGAATTCGTCGAAACCGGACAGCTACACACCGGGTCGGACACCGCGCTCATCGACGAGCTGGAGCGGCTGGCGAACGATCCCGCACCGGTGCGGCTGCTGCGTACCGAACCGGGCCTGGCCGATCTCGTGCTGCCCGCCGTGCGCGCCGACTACCAGGCGGTCGAGACCTATCGGCGTCGCCCGGGAGCACAGCTGAGCTGCCCGGTCGTCGCCTTGGTGAGTACCGAGGATCCGACGACCACGGTGGCCCAGGCCGAACAGTGGCGTGCGGTCACCGACGGGCCGTTCAGCCTGCGCACGTTCGGTGGCGGGCACTTCTACCTCGACGAACAGCACGCCGCGGTGGCGCAGGAGATCACACGGCACGTGAACTGAGCCGGCGCTGGTACAGGCGCGCGTAGCCGAGCCACGACACGAGCACCGTCAGTGCCGCCAATGCGCGCACCAAGCCGAGCGCGCTGTCGGGGTAGATCACCCCGGTGAGGTAGTGGTCGATGAAGCCGGCGGCGGGCAGCTCGCCCACCCCCGCTTGCCTGCGCGCCCAGTTCTCGGCGTAGGTGAGCGGGCAGTCGAAGCCGATCAGGATGGTGCCGAAGCCCCATGCCACGGCGAGTGCGTGCAGGCCGATCGTGCGTGGCCATCGCCACGCCAGGAAGCCGCCGGCGACCACGTACGCGATGAACGCGACGTGGGTGACGGCGAGAACGTCGGCCAGCACCCGGAACGGCACCTATTCAGGATATGTACCGTGCTCCCCGGGCGGCATCATGATCATCATTCCGGTTCGGCATCGCTTGCGTCACCAGGGTGAAGGCCGGTAATCCTTGAGGAAGCAGCCGTAGAGGTCCACGCCGTCCTCGCCCTGCACAATCGGGTCGTAGACGCGGGCGGCGCCGTCGACGAGATCGAGCGGGGCGTGGAAGCCCTCCTCGGCGAGGCGGACCTTGGTGAAGTGCGGGCGTTCGTCGGTGATCCAGCCGGTGTCGACCGCGGTCATCAGGATCGAGTCGGCCTCGAACATCTCGAGGGCACTGGTGCGGGTGAGCATGTTGAGCGCGGCCTTGGCCATGTTCGTGTGCGGGTGCCCCGGGCCCTTGTAGCCGCGCCCGAACTGGCCTTCCATCGCCGAGACGTTGACCACGTACTTGCGCCGGCCCGCCGCGGCGGCCAGGGCAGGCCGCAACCGTGACACCAGGATGAACGGGGCGACCGAATTGCACAGCTGCACCTCGAGCAGCTCGGTGGCCTCCACCTCGCCGACAGTCTGCACCCAGCTGTTGGTGTGCGCCAGATCGGGCACCAGACCACCGGCGTCGATGGCCACGCCCGCCGCGATCCGCTCCGGGGTGGCCGAACCGGCGACCAGCGCGAGTTCGGCGACATCGGTGGCCGACAGCGACGGCGTGAGCGAGGCGGTGAGTGCGGTCGGGTGGGCCTGCATGGTCTTGCCGAATGTGACCATCTCCGGCAGGACGCCCGCGGGCAGCGGCGCGGTCTCGGCGTCGACCAGGGCGCTGTAGGCGCCGGCCGATCGACGCACCGTCTGGGCCGCGTTGTTGATCAGGATGTCGAGGGGGCCCTGGGCGGCGACGTCGTCGGCCAGCGCCACGACCTGCGCGGGGTCACGCAGATCGATGCCGACGATGCGCAGCCGGTGCAGCCAGTCGGCGCTGTCCTCCATGGCGGCGAAGCGGCGGATCGCATCGTTGGGGAATCGGGTGGTGATGGTGGTGTGCGCACCGTCGCGCAGCAGCCGCAACGCGATGTACATGCCGATCTTGGCGCGACCGCCGGTGAGCAGGGCGCGCTTGCCGGACAGGTCGGTGCGGGCGTCGCGCTTGGTGTGGCTCGCGGCCGCGCACTCGGGGCACAGCTGATGGTAGAACGCGTCGACCTGGGTGTACTTCTGCTTGCAGATGTAGCAGGGACGCGCCTTGAGCAGGGTGCCCGCGCTGGCGCCCGAGGTGGACGAGCTGATCGGGATGCCCGCGGTCTCGTCGTCGATGCGCTGCGGGGACCCTGTCGCGGTCGCGGCGATGACGGCGCGGTCGTTCGAGGAGATCTGCTCCCTGGCCTCGATGCGACGGCGGTGCTTGAGCTTTTTGAACATGTGCCCGACGGCGCGCTGCACGGCGATGGAGTCGGGGTGTTCCTTCTCCAGCTGCCCGGCGCGTTCCAGTACCCGCAGACAGGTCGCCAACTCATCCGGATCGATCATGTTCTCGGTCATCGGGGAGTGCGGCATTCCTTCGTGCGGGAGCGGTGGACGACATCTATTGTCGCATTGGCCGCGCGAGCGACCCGCTGGGTATCGTGATGGGCCGTCGCCGCAACCGCGCGACGGCTCTCGAACTCGACGGAGAACCGCGATTTCCCCGCTGGACACCGACACCGCAGACGCGCCGCGCAGGCGCAGGCTCGAACCCGACGAGCGACGAGCGCAGATCCTGGCGTGTGCCATCGACATGTTCGGTGAGCGGCCCTACGCGGCGGTGTCGACCGCGGAACTGGCCCAGCGCGCGGGGGTGGCCCGTGGCCTGATCAACCACTACTTCGGCAACAAGCGCGACCTGTATCTGGCGGTGGTGCGTCGCATGGTGACCCTGCCGCGTCAGGACAAGGTGTCCATTCCCGACGGCACACCGGGTGAGCGGGTCGACGCGATCGTGGGCTGGCTGCTCGACACCATCGCCGAGCACGGCACCACCTGGGTGAAGGTGACCAGCCACGAGGGTGTCGGCGACGACCCCGAGGTGCAGCAGATCCTCGATCAGGCCGACGATGCCGCCGCCGAACGCATGCTGGTGATGATCGGGCGCGCCGATCTGGCAGACAGTGCGCCTTTGCGCGCACTGGTCCTGGCCTACGCGGGTCTGGTGAAAGTCGCCGGGCGCGAATGGATCACCCGCGGCACCCTCACCAGAGCGCAGGTGCATCAACTGCTGGCCGACACCTTGCTCACGATGATCACCGTGACGATTCCCAGCGTGCTGATCACCGAGCCGGAACCGACCGGGGAATCGGGCGGGCGCTAGGAATCGAGCGCGCGACTCGAGCGCCGCATCGCGATCGCGGCGGCACTGTAGCGCTGGGGTCCGGCATGGCCGGGCGCGTGCCCGGTGCGGCCGAGCATCTGCTCGATCTTCTTCTCCCGGTGATGCTCGAACATCAGCGCACCGACACCGCCGCCGAGGAAAAGTAACGTCATGATCCCGGCCAGCACGGCCCATCCGGTGTGCTCGGTACCCGCCGCGACGAGGGTGCACGCGAGCCCGACGACCCCGATCGCGCACATGATGATGCCGGGAACGTTGTAATCGTCGGCCAGCAGATCACCGGCCTGGGCATGCCAGGCGCGGTCTGCCGACGGCGTGCTGTCGGACATGAGTCCTCCTCGCGAGCTCAGGGGTGCGCGCAATGGTGTACATGATGACCAGCATGAACCTGTTCCGTCCGCCGGGGTAAGGGTGTTAGCCGGTTCGTTACCAGGGGGCTCGCGCGAGTTGACACGTTATGTCACTGTGACCCTATTTCGCGTTTGAGCTGTGCTACCGGGCTTTTACTCCTTATTCTCGTCGCAAACCCGGCGCCGCACCTGTTTCGTTGTGCGCCCGGGGAGATCGGAGAGGGACCCGGGGTTGATGGCACGGTACGAGGAATGGGATGACGACCCCGAGCAGGAGTCCGACGATCGGCGTTGGGACGGCCAGCGCTGGCCGCAGGTGAGCGCGGACAGTGCGACCGGCGGTCGCCGCGGTGACCAACCGCGCGTGAATCCTTACTCGATGGTGGCGCTGGCCGCCGCGCTGGTGCTGCTGTTCCCGATCGCGATCGTGTTCGGGCTGCTGTCGTTCGGGCATCCGCGCGGGCGGGGGATCGCGGTGCTGGCACTGCTGCTCGGTATCTCCGAGGTGGCGGTCGCGGCAGCGATCGGGCTCGCCGTATTCGGTGGGTTGGACGTGTCGATGCCGGCACTCGCCCAGTCGGCGGCGACCACCACGCCGACGCCGGTGTCGGTGACCTCGCACACGGCACCGACGGTGACCGAGGCCGTCCCGGTGACGAGCCCCGCGGGCGGCGGCGAGAAGAGCGGCGTGGTCGAGAAGGGCACGGAGTGCACCGCGGAGAAGGCCGGTCTGCTCGGCGTCGCGGCAGACGGTGCGACATTGCTGTGTCTGCGCGGACCGAGTGGTCATACCTGGTCAGGGCCGTTCAAGGTATCGGGGTCCTACTACACCGCGGGGGCGAAATGCGATCCCTCGGTGGACAAATCGGGCCGTACCTCCGACAACCACGCGCTCGTGTGCGAGGGCAAGGGCAGCGCCGCGGTCTGGTCGCCGTGGACCACCGAATAGGTTCTCACTCCTTCTTGGCCCGGCTCGGTTGCACGCGCGGCGGCTCATTGGGCATCTTCGGATACTGCGGTGGCCACGGTGCGTCCATCAGCCCCGCTGCCATATCGCGCTCCGACATCGTCAGCAGCGGTTCGATCGATTGCGGTGCCCGGTTCGCCCAGGGATCACCCGACTCGGCGAGGCGGGCGGGCACGGTGGCCAGGGTGAGCTCATCGGGGACGACGGTGTCGAGTTCGGCCCAGGTGATCGGTGTCGACACCTGACCGCCGACCTTCGGCCGCACCGACCAGGCGCCGAACACGGTCTTGTGCGGGGCGTTCTGGTTGAAATCGATGAACACCCGCGAGCCGCGTTCCTCCTTCCACCACTGCGCGGTGATCTGCTCGGGATGCCTGCGCTCGAGCTCCCTGGCCAGCGCCACCGCGGCGGCCCGCACCTCGTAGCCGTCCCAGCGCGGTTCCAGCGCCGCGTAGATGTGCAGGCCGCGTGATCCCGAGGTCTTGATGGACGAGTCGACGCCGAGTTCGGCCAGCAGTTCGCGGGTGAGTACCGCGGCCCGGCGCAGATCATCGAAACCGATCCCGGGCGAGGGATCGAGGTCGATGCGTAGTTCGTCGGCGATCCGCAGATCCGGAACGTGATTGGGCCACACGTGAAAACCGAGACAGGCCTGATTCACCGCCCACAGGATGTGCGCGAGATCGTGGGCCACCAGCGCGTCGCTGGTGGTGCCGTTGGGGGTCGACACCTCCACGGTCTGCAACCAGTCCGGCGCGGACTTCGGTACCCGCTTCTGGAACCACGATTTGCCCGACGCGCCGTCGGGATAGCGTTCCAGCAGTAGCGGCCTGCCGCCGATCACGCCGAGCAGCGGTTCGGCCACAGCGCGGTAGTAGTTGACCAGATCGAGCTTGGTCTCGCCGCGTTTGGTGAAGTAGACCTTGTCGGGATTGCTGATGGTCAGCGTCCGGCCGTCGATGTCGAGTTCCACCGCGGCGCTCATCGGCCGACTCCGAAGATCGCGTCGAGCTCGGCGGGCGCCACTTCGTCGAGCTGGGCGTAAGTGCACGAATCGGGGGTCCGGTCGGCGCGGAACCGCGCCAGCCGCCCGCCGTGGCGGAACCGTCCCGACTGCACGTGCTCGTAGCGCACTTCGGCGACCAGCTCGGGCCGCAGCGGCTCCCACGACAGATCCTTGCCCCCGCTCCAGCGGCTCTGCCCGCCGGGCATCTTGCCGTCGGCGTTCGCCTGCGCGGCGGCGTCGGCCCAGTTGCGCCACGGATGGTCGTCGAGCGCGTTCTCGCGCAACGGCGCCAGCTCGCCGAGCAATTCGCGGCGCCGGGCCGCGGTGAAACTCGACGCCACCCCGACATGGTGCAGATTGCCCTCGTCGTCGAACAGGCCGAGCAGCAGCGAACCGACGCCTTCGCCGTCCTTGTGCATCCGGTAACCGGCGACCACGCAGTCGGCGGTGCGCTCGTGCTTGATCTTGAGCATCACGCGCTTGTCCTGCAGGTAGGCCAGCTCGTCGGACTTGGCCATCACGCCGTCGAAGCCCGCGCCTTCGAAGCGGGTGAACCAGTCCTGAGCCACGTCGGGATCCTGGGTGATCGGCGTGAGATGGATCCGGCCGGGCGCGGCGTCGAGCAACGACTCGAGCTCGCGGCGCCGCTGCGCGAACGGTGCGGTGGTCAGATCGCGATCGCCGAGGGCGAGCAGATCGAAGGCGACGAAACTGGCCGGTGTCTCCGCTGCGAGCTTGGTGACCCGCGACGCGGCCGGATGCAACCGCTGCTGCAAGGTGTCGAAATCGAGGCCGTGATCGGTGACGACCACGATCTCCCCGTCGACGACGCAGCGTTGCGGCAGCGCCTCCTTCAGCAGCTCGGCCAGCTCGGGGAAGTACCGGGTGAGCGGGCGGTCGTTGCGGGAGCCGAGTTCGATCTCGTCACCGTCGCGGAACACGACGCAGCGGAAGCCGTCCCACTTCGGCTCATAGCTGAGTCCTGGTTCGCGCGGCAGCGACGGCGTCGACTTGGCCAGCATGGGGCGCACTGGCGGCATCACCGGTAGATCCATCCGATCCTCCTCGCGGGTGTGTTCACCCGTGTCGACGATGCGAGCACGCCCGATTCATCGGTGTGTGAGGCGATCGTAGGACGGGGGACCGACACGTGCGCGGACATCGAGTGCGTGCCTGTCGCGCTCGCCGAGTCCGCGCCGGAGTTCATCGGCGGGCGCTACAGCGGCCCGGGAACGAGATCAGCTGTCGAGCCAGCCGTGCTCGTCGGCGAAGGTGGTGAACCGGTCGCGGATGGTGATGATCTCGGCCGCGGTGAGCGCGGGGGACGCTTCCAGCAGCAATTCGGTGATCTGCTGACGCAGTTCGTCGGGACCGAGCCGGTCGCCGCCCTTGCGCGTCTTCGGAGCGGCGGGGGGCTGTCCGACCCCGGTCAGGTTGATCGCCTTGGGACCCCGATCGCCTTCGGTCACATCGAATTCGAACAGGCGACCCTGGCGCAGCTCGTCCTCGTCGAGGCCGATGTCGTTGACGTGGACGAATACATCGGGCCCGCCGTCATCGGGCCGGATGAATCCGAAACCCCGTGAACCGTCGAACGACACCAATTTCCCGATGGACACCAACAGACTCCTCGCTCCGCTTCCCGTCGTTACTCTAACGCGGCTTTTGGGCGATTTCGCCCGGAAAGTGGATAGTCGGCGAAATCTTGGGATTCGCGATGCGGGCGGCCTGACCGAGCATGGTCACGATCCGGTAACTGCGTGTTCACATCGGCTCATTAGCGTTGCTCACCTGTCGAAACGGTGTGGAGGTTGTGGACGCGTGTCGGACCCCGGTGTGGGGAGCAGATCGGGGGGATACGGCGCCGGTAGTGGCGTTTTGTCGGCGACGGCGCGCACCGGGAGCGACCCGGTGTGTGCGCGCCCCGCCGCGTCACCGGTGCTCGGCCCGCGACCGTGTCCGGCCCATGTGCCGCTGGCGCCCGCGCAGGAGCGGATGTGGCATGCCGCGCGACTCGGCCGGTCGGCGGACTGGAATGTCGCGCGGGCGATGCGCTTGCGTGGGGCGTCGGTCGACGTGGCAGCACTGCGGGCGGCGCTGAAACTTCTTGTCGGTCGCCATGTTCCGCTGCGGACCCGGTTTCCGGCGACCGAGCTCGGCCCGGCTCAGTGCGTCGTCGACCCCGACGATGTCGTCCTCGAGGTGGCCGAATGCGGCGTCGGCGAAGCCGAACTCGCCCCCGCCGTCGCCGCGCTGGCCGGGCAGCCCTTCGACCTCGCCCGCGACCTGCCGGTGCGGGCGCGGCTGTTCGTGCTCGGGCCCGACGATGTGGTGCTCGCCCTTGTCGTGCACCACATCTCGGTCGACGGCCGCTCGATGGGCCCGCTGATCCGCGATCTCGTCACCGCCTACCTGGCCTGTCGCGCCGGTACCACCCCGCACTGGCCGCCGCTGCCGATCAGCTACATCGACTACACCCTGTGGAAGCACGAGCAGCTCGGCGAGTTCACCGACGAGTGGAGCCGGGCCACCCATCAGCTGCGGTACTGGGCCAATGCGCTGGCCGGCCGCCCCGCCCTGCTCGACCTGCCCGCGCGTGAGCTCCCCGCGGCCCCGATCGACCCGGTCGCCGGTGCGCTGCTGCCGATTTCGTTCGACGCCGCGACCCATGCCGGGCTGCTGCGGATGGCGCAGGAGGGGCGGGCGAGCCTGTTCATGGTGTTGCAGACCGCGTTCGCGCTCACCGTCGGCGCGTTCGCGCGCAGCGCCGATGTCACGGTCGCCACGGCGGTTTCGGGTCGCGATCACCGCCTGCTCGACGATCTCGTCGGCAACTTCTCCGCTGATGTGCTGATGCGCGTGCGCCTCGACCGTGCCGCCGATGTCGGCGAACTCCTCGATCAGGTGCGCCGGGTCGCGCTTGCCGCGTACGCCCACCCCGACACCCCCAACCCACGCCTCAAGCGCTGCCTGCCGCAGGACGCAGCGCTGCCGCTGTTCCAGGCCACCCTCATCCTGCAGCGAGCGGGGGCGCCGCGCACACCCGTCGAAAGCACTCCCGCACAGGGGCTTTCGATCACCGAGGTGCCGACCGGGGTGGTCAGGGCCAAGCACGACCTCGAGTTCGGGCTCACCGACCACTACGATCCGCTCGGAGCGCCCGCCGGGGTCGACGGGTCGTTCATCTACCCGATCGCCCGGTTCGACGAGCCGACCGCGCAGCAGTTCGTGGCGCGCTTCCGCGCGGTCGTCGGGCTGCTCGCCGACGGGTATCGCGGACCGCTCACGGTGCTGCTGGCGACCACCGGGCGCGGTTGTGCGCTGAGCACCGCGCGCCGCGCCACCCGGGTGCTCGTCTGATCAGCCGCCGCGCTCCATCGCGTATCCGGCGTCGCGCCACGCGACGATGCCGCCCGCGAGGCTGAACGCCTCGTAACCCGCGCGGTGGGCCACCGCGGCGAAACGCAGCGAGGTTTCCCCGACCGGGCACACGAACACCACCGGCCGGGACCGCGGAAACGGCACGCCCTGGGTGAGCATCTCGTCGAGCTGGTCGTCGCGGATGTTGAGCGCGCCCGGGACATGCCCGACGCGGTAGGCCATCGCGCCGCGGGTATCGACGACGGTGGGTCTGGCGGTGCGGTCGAGTTCGGCCAGCTCGGCGGGGGACAGCGTCGGCGCGGTGTCGTCGGGGCTCGGGGGCGCGGGCCCGGTGGGCTTGCCGAACAGCTCCGGCCTGCGTTTGGCGAGATAGGACAGATACGGTTCGATCCGGTCGCACACGATCAGCACGGCCACCAGTGCTCTGCCCTCGGGGCGTGGCGCCGCGGCCAGGGTGCGAAGGGCGGCGCAATAGCCCGCGCCGCTGGTGGGTCCGGCGAGCACGCCGTAGCCACGCATCAGGTCGAGAGTCGACTCGATGGCCGCGGCGGAGTCTACGGTGACGATCTCGTCGTAGAAATCGGGCCGGAACAGGCCGACGTCCCACATCTCGCGCTCGGAGCGGATACCGGGGATGAAATCGAAGCGGTCCGACACCACCCCCACGGTGCGCAGATCCGGATGGTGGGCGAGCAGGGCGGTCGCGGTGCCTCGAGTGGAGCCGGTGGTGCCGAGTCCGCCGATCAGGTAGTCCAGGTGGTCGATGCTCGCGTTCGCGAGGTCGGTGGCGATCTCGGTGCCGGTGCCGTCGTGATGGGCGGCGATATTGCGCTCGTTCGTGTATTGCGAGGGGTGATACCAGTGGTCGGGCGCCTGACCGATGGTCTGCTCGATGACCGCCGAAACATCATCGGCGGCATGGGGATCAGGGCATTCGGACAGGCCGGGAAGTTCCACGATCTCGGTCCCGAGCAGTTGCAGCAGTTGGCGGACCTCGCTCACCCGGATCCGGTTGGTGACCGCGCGCAACGGGATGCCGTGCAGTGCGCCGAGTACCCGTAGCGCTTTGGCGGTGTTGCCGCTCGACGCCTCGATGAACGACTGCCCGCCCGCGCGCACACGCTCGAGGTCGTCGCGGATCATCGCCCAGGCGACGCGGTCCTTCACCGAACCGAAGGGGTTGTGCGACTCCAGTTTCGCGTACAGCTCGACCTCGGGCAGCCCGTGGACGGCGGGGTCCAGGCGCAGCAGGGGGGTGTTGCCGATCAGCTCGGTGATGTGGGTGTAGACCATCACCGGCCCCCGGGCCGAAAGTCGGCGTCAGGGCACAGCACGAACTGTCCTTCTCGGTGCAGCACAGCGACTTTCGCGGGTGTCGGGTGCATGCCGGCCTGCGCGGCCGACAGGTCCGTGTGGTAGGCGGCGGTATTGGGGAACACCACCGGATCGCCCGGGGACGGTAGCTGCTGAACTCGCACCTGCCGCTGGGTGATCAGATCACGCTCGAGACACAGGTGCCCGGCGAAATACACCCCGGCCGGGCGCGGCTCGGCTACGTCGGCCAGCACGATCGGATCGATGAGCACCTCCTGGTCGGCGGCGGTGACGGTGTCGCGACTGAGATCCAGATGGACCAGCGTCGCGCCGTTGCCTGCCTGTTTGACGAACTCGACCTGGGCCACGGTGATGCCTGCCTGGTCGACCAGCGCTTTGCCCGGTTCGAGCCACAGATGGAGGAGATTGTCGGTGAGGACCGCCGCCAGCGCCCGTCCACCGTGCCCGGGCAGCGGCGCGGCGAGCAATTCGGCGAGGATGTCGGCGGCGGGTTCGGTATTGGCGTACTTGTGGAACACCGGTGCGCCGTGCACCATTCCCTCGGCGACGTGATAGCCGAAAGTGTTGTTGCCCCAGTGCATCGCGGGGCCACGCCCGAGCAGGCCCGCCCGCAGTGCGTGGTCGTAGGCGTCGTACCCCCCGGCATCGGCGGTGAAGACCTGGCGCAGGCCGCCGCCGATATCGAGCACCGTCGGCGTCAGGCCGTGCGCGTAGGCCCGTTCGATCAGTTCCAGACAGTCGCCCACGGCGTTGACCCGTTCCGCGGTGGCAGCGGTATCGAGGTGAAAGGCGAATCCCAGCAGCCGCAGCCGGTCTCGGTGGCGTACCAGCAGCTCCAGCGCCGTGGCCACGTCGGCGAGGTCGATACCGAACCGGCTCGGTGAGCTGCCGGAGAATCCCGAAATACGCAGCAACACCGGGACAGCCGCCGCCGGGGACGCCAGCTCGGCCAGGGTCGCGAGTTCCCAGAGGTTGTCGACATTGACCGTCGCCGCGGCCGTCAACGCGGCCCGCAGCAGCGTGGCGCCCTTGGGCCCGGTCACCTCGATGCGATCGGCGGGGAATCCGGCGGACAGCGCAGAACGCAGTTCCCCCGTGGACGCCACATCGACGGCGATTCCCGCGTGCGCGGCCGTGTGGGCGAACGCCGCCGAGCGATTCACTTTGTGCGCGTAGCAGATTCGATGCCGGACCGCTGCGTTGTCGAGCACGGCGCGCAGTGCGGCGAGGTTGGCGGTGAAGATCTGCGGGAACACCAGATGCACGGGGGAGCCGTAGCGGCGCAGCGCGGCGCGCACGCCGTCGCGATCGGTGAGGAACGCGGCGACGAGCGGATGCAGCGCGGCGGAAACGGCGGGCGGGATCATCCCACCGACGCGCCGGGCACCCGCGCCGGCACGTCGTCGACCGGGTTGTAGCCGCCATCGCGCAATGCCTCGAAGACACGGAACCTGTTGCGCGGACTGCGGATCCGGGCGATCACCCGCTTGGACTCCAGATCGATCTCGACGACCGGGATCTCCATCGACTCGAGCAGAGCGGTGATCGTGCGCACACAATGTCGGCAGCTCATATCGGGAACGTAGAAGACGCTGTCGTCGCCGGTGGGTGCGGTGCCCGGCTGTTCCTCGGTCAGGTCTTGGAGCACTTCCACCGAACCTGTCAGCGCGGCGAACGTCTCGACGAACTGATCGACGACCGTGGCGAGAATGTGCACACCGGCGCCGTCGACGTCGTGCTGGGTTGCCGCGAGACAGGTGGGTCGCGTGTCGGCGGGCAGCAGCGCGTATTGCCGTGAGATCAGGTCGAGGTCGTCGTGGTATTTCGCGACGGCCGCTTCGGTCTCGAGTCCCTCCTCGCTGGTCGCGCGCAGCATCACCGCGTGCGCGTCGGCGATGGTGGCGTCTTTCATCGCGCGCAGGACGGCGATCGAGTCGGCGGTGTAGCGCACGGACCCGTCGGGCTGGGTGGCAAAGCGCACCGGGATCATGCCGCGCCGGAAGGTCGATGCCTGCAATTCCCAGAACCAGCGGGTGGCGACGGCGGTGAAGATGCCGCAATCACGCATCCCGGTGGCGAATTCGACGAGCCCGCGATAGGGGGTGTCGGCGGCGATCAGCCCGTGCTGGACCAGTGCGCGCCCTGTTGCCTCGATACCGACCCGGAAGATCTCGTGCGGATCGTGATCGGTGGTGGTCGCGGAAAGAACGCCGTGATCGTGGGCGGGGAGGGCCGCGGCGCGCGCCGGGAGTCCGGATGCCGCCAGCGAATGCCACAGCGCGAGGACTGTTTCCCGCGCGAGCACCGCGAGTTCGGGGCCCGCGCCCGCGGTGTGGAAGTACCCGGTGTTGGGAATGCCCGCGCTGTCGGTCCACGTGAGGCGGTGGGTCGCGCTGGTCACCTGATCCGGGCGGCACGGGCGCATGAACCGTTCCAGGTACATCCGCTGGGACTGTGTGAGCGCGGCACCCGATTCAGGCTGTAATGCCCTGGCGCGGTAAGTGATTCGGGTCACGGGCGCCGGTTCGGTGGCGGCGAACAGTCCGGGAGCGGCCAGGCGGGCCAGTACCCGCGACGCGGCGCGACGATCGTAGTGCTGCACGGTGGGCGAGCCCATCGTTCCTCCTCGGCGTCGGGGGCTTGAAGGACAGGTCGTTCAGCGCCCGTGGCCGGCGATGCCGGACACGCAGGCGACGAATCGGTCGATCTCGTCGAGGGTGTTGTAGAGGTGGGTACTCACCCGCACCGAACCGTTCCCGGCATCGGCCGAGGGCACGCAATGCGCTCCGGTTCGCACCAGGAAGCCGGCATCGGCCAGGACGAACCCGAGGTCGGCCGCGCTGATCGTGTCGAGGGTGAACGAGACGATCCCATAGCCGACGGCGCACGTGGCGTGTGCGGGCCCGGGAAGGAAGTCGAGCCCGGGAACCTCGCGCAGGCCGTCGATGAGCCGCAGGGTGAGCACCCGGTTGTGCTCGGCGACAGCGAATCGGTCGAGCTCGTCGAGGAGGTCGAAAGCTGGTGCCAGGGACAGGATCCCGGGGATGTTGTGGGTACCGCCCTCGAGCAGCTCGGGCATTCCGGTGCCGACGAGACCGGTTTCGGTGATCCTGACCCCGGTGTTCCCGCCGGGCAGGAAGGGCCGCAGCCTGTCGTGCACCCGGCGGTGGCAGTACAGCAGGCCGATCCCGGGCGCACCGAACATCTTGTGTCCCGCGAAGACCGCGAAATCGGCACGCAGCGCGGTCACGTCGACCGGGAGGTGCCCTCCGCTCTGCGAGCAGTCGAAGCACAGCAGGATCTCGGGGTCGATCCGGCCGTGCAGTTCCTCGAGGGTGGTGAGCCCGCCGTACACGTGATGGAGGTGGCTGGTGGTGATCAGACGGGTGCGCGGACCGACCCGCGCGAGGATGTCCTCGATGTCGGCTTCGCCGGTCGCGGTGCTGCGATAGGGCCGCAACACGATTCGGCGGCCGAACCTGGCGAGGGTGTCGCGCAGGTGGTGCCACGGCAGCACATTGGCGGCGTGATCGGCCGGGTTGTAGAGGATCTCGTCGCCGTCGTCGAGCTCGGCCAGGCCCCAACTGTGCGCGATCGCGCCGAGTGCGGCGGTGGCTCCGCTGGTGAACACGATCTCGTCGACGTGGTGCGCGCCGAGGAAACCGGCCGCCCGGGTCCGGGCGGCGGCGATCCGCGCCGACAGCGCGGTGGCCCAGCCGTAGGTGCCGCGGCCCGCGTTGGCGGTGTGCTCGCGGTGGTAATCGGTGACAGCCGCGATGACGGTGTCGGGCTTCTGCGTCGTCGCGGCACTGTCGAGGTAGACCACCGCGGGATCGGCCAGGGCCGGAAACCGCGTGCGAATCGAGGCGGGCACCGGGGTGGGCGCGTGCCGGATCACCGAGGCGGCGGCGAGCTCGGGCCGGACGGGGTGCACCCGCTCAACGATACGCACGTTTCTGGTACTGCTCGCGAAGAATTCTCAGGCGCAAGGCTTTTCGGTGTCGCCGGTCGGTATCGGGCTCAGTAGTTGCCCTGCAGGTACTCGACGAGGTGTTCACGTTCGGCGGCCAGTTCGGTGATCTCACTCTTCACCACGTCACCGATACTGACGATGCCGACGAGCCGGTCGGACTTCACCACCGGCATGTGCCGGATCCGGTGCTCGGTCATCACATCGCGCAGCGAGGACACGTCCTCATCGGGCCCACAGGTGCGAACCCGGGCGGTCATGATGTCGGTGACCGGCCGGTCCAGCAGCGCGGCGCCGTGGACGTGCAGATGACGCACCACATCGCGTTCGGAGACGATGCCCGTGATCACGGCGCCATCGGGGGAAACGACCACCGCGCCGATATTGTGGTCGGCCAGTGCCGCGAGCAGGTCGCGCACGGTGGTCTGCGGCGGCACGGTCGTGACCGCCCTGCCCTTGTTGCGCAGGATCTCCGCTATCCGCATACGCGCACCACCTGTCCGGATCGATCGTCGCCCACCAGCATGACCTGTCGGAATCGGTCTGACCAGCACGAAGACGTTACGACCGCACTATTCGTCGTCCAGCCCCGCGGACAGGTACGCGGCAGCGGCCAGCCACTGACGGCACTGCGGACCATGGATGTCGTGTTGGCTCAGCATCTCGCGCGCCTGACGGTAGGTGAGCCCGTTCGGCTCGTCGCTACACGCCGTGGGCGGTACACCTGCGGCACTGAGGTGTCGCTGAAACGGACTGCTCATCGAGTCCCCTCCCATTCGGCGACGGGAGGCCCGCCCGGCTGGGGGAGCCGAGGTACCTCCCGGTGATCTTGCGGCCTGAGTCTACGGGCGGTTCATTTTCGAATGCAAGCACATCTGCACGCTCGTTGCGGCCGTGTCGGCTCGCGATGGGGTTGCGGCGCTTACGAATTCAGGGGGCTGGACGAGACGGTCGGCGCCTGGCCGCGGTCATGACGCCGGGTAAGTACCGACCGGTGCGCGGTGGCGTTTCGCGTGTTAATGTCCCCATCGCGCAAGGCAGATGCAAGAACGTTTGTGCGTGCATCTGCAATTTTCGTACCGGTGGGCATCATTCGACAACGAGGAGTGCGGTATGTCCGGAATGCAGCATGATCAGCGTGAACGCCCCGGAGACGGCGCGTGGCGCAAAAGCACCTACAGCAACCCCAGCGGCAACTGTGTCGAGGTCGCCGAAGCCGCCGACGGCTCGGTCGCCGTACGCAACTCGCGCGACCCGCAGGGGTCGGTGATCTTCTACACCCGGCCCGAGATCGACGCATTCATCCGCGGCGCGAAGGCCGGAGAGTTCGACTACCTCACCGGGTAATCGGTAGGATCTGGGTCCATGACGGCTGAACCCGACGAGATCGGTCGCGTACAACCTGTTGTCGACCGTGGCCCCACCGTGTTGCGTATCGCGCTCGGTGGCCAGTTGCGCAAGCTACGCGAGGGCAAAGGCATCACCCGCGAGGCCGCGGGCGACGCGATCCGCGGCTCGCACGCCAAGATCAGCCGACTCGAGCTGGGCCGCACCGGTTTCAAGGAACGCGACATCCGGGATCTGCTCACGCTCTACGGCGTGCACGACCCGGTGGAACGCACCTCGTTCTTCGAGTTGGCCAGGCAGGCAAGCGAACCCGGCTGGTGGCATCGCTACAGCGACCTGCTGCCGTCCTGGTTCAGCACCTACCTCGGGCTCGAGCAGGCGGCCAGCCAGATCCGCACCTACGAAGCACAGCTGGTACCCGGCCTGCTACAGACGCCGGAGTACACCAGGGCGATCGTCACTCTTGGTTTCGACGACGCCGAAACCGATCGCCGGGTCCAGGTTCGGCAGTTACGCCAGGATGTCCTGCGCCGGGTCGACCCGCCGGTGGTGTGGGCGGTGATCGACGAAGCCGTGTTGCATCGTCCGATCGGCGGGCGTGAGGTGCACCGGGCCCAGCTTCGCTACCTGGCCGAGCTCTCGGAACTGCCGAACGTGACGGTGCAGGTGCTGCCGTACTCGGCGGGCGGGCACGCGGCGGCGGGTAGTTCGTTCAGCATTCTGCGCTTCGGCGAGCCGGAACTGCCCGATATCGTCTACCTCGAGCAACTCACCAGCGCGCTCTACCTCGAGCGCCGCCAGGACCTCGCGATGTATCTGTCGGTGATGGATCAGCTCAGCGTCCAAGCCGAACGGCCGGATCGCTCACGCGAGATACTGCTGTCCTACGCCGAGCGGGACTGACAGCCGAGCGGGACTGACAGCCGAGCGGGACTGACAGCCGAGCGGGACTGACAGCCGAGCGGAGTTGATCGGTCGGGCGGACTCGAACACGGAGAGCTGATCGGACTGCGCGCGAGAGGCGGGGCAGTCGATCGGCGGGTACCGATTCGCGGTCAGTACCGGATACAGCCGGCGGCGATACGCCAGAAAGTATCGGGAGTCAGCGTTTGCAGATCCCAGTCATCGGCCAGTTCGTGCGCGGTGGTCACGATCCGGTCGATATCGAAATCGTTGCGGGTCGCCGCGCCGGTGGATTCCACGGCGTCGATGACGAAGGCGACCGCGCTTTCCCTCGACCATCGAGCGGAGCCGGGGTGATCGGCCGCCGCGCGATCGGCGAAACCGAAACGGCTCGTGGTGTTGTTCATGTGAATGCCCCTGTGCTTCTCAGGCAGTGGCAAACCCAAGGCAATCCTGGCCCCGGGTGTGCCGCTCGCGGCCTCCCCTGACTATCCCCTGAATTGTGTTGCGGCCCTGAGTTTAGGACGGAGAGACTTTCAGATGCAAGCACATCTGCACGATCGATTCCGTCTCGATGCGGTGCATTTCCCGGCTTCTGAGCGGCGAATCCAGGGTGGTGCCACCCCCTCCGTCAAATGTGGCGCTCGAATAGTGGCGTGACCGGCGGCTGGTTGTGTTCATCGGGTGGCGACAATGCGGCACGACTTGATGACAATCGCGCTCAGCGGGCGAAATATGTTGTGATAGTTAATTTGCGGCTATCAAATGGCCGCGACGGCTGACTCGATCGTCTCCGATCCGGAGACCAGCTCCAGTGTGCGCCGAAAAGTGTTGTCCGCGACCAAGATCGACGCGAGTGTCGCGGCGACATCGGCGCGTGGCACCGAATCGCGCGGAATAGGCGGTGGTCCGAGCGTGATCAGACCGTTGCCTTCGGTGTCGGTGAGCCGGCCCGGTCGCAGGATCGTCCACGCCAGCGCGCGAGTCCGCAGGTCCTCCTCGGCGCGGGTCTTGGCGTCGATATAGGCGGCCCACACCTCATCGGTCCCCGGGGCGGGCGGACTGCCCGCGCCCATCGTCGAGATCTGGACGAACCGCGCGACGCCCGTGTGCTCGGCGGCGTCGGCCAGCTGTACCGAACCGTTGAGGTCGACCGTGTACTTGCGCGCGGCACCGCTGCCCGCGCCCGCACCCGCGGCGAACACCACCGCGTCCGAACCTGCGACCGCCGCCGCGAGGTCGGCGGGGGTGTCGCGTTCCATGTCGTAGATGACCGGCACGCCGCCGGTCGCGGCGATATCGGCGGCTTGGCCGGGTTCACGGATGAGCGCATGGACGTGATCGCCGCGCCGGGTCAGTACCTGGGCGAGCAGGAGAGCGATTTTGCCGTGTCCACCGGCGATGACGATGCGCATGGGATGCTCCTATCAGCGTTCGGGGCCGCCGGGATTGCAGTTCGCCGCCACCGTGGCCTGATATCCGACGGCGGGGCGCCACGGTTCGAGATTCCAGCTCGGCTTGTCGGGCGCTACCATCCTGGCCCAGACCCAGTGACACACGAACTGGTCGCGCATCCCCGGCGCGTCGGCGTCGGCGTCGAGGGCACGTACTTCCTGCCACGCGAGTTCGTCGGTGCCGGGCGCGGCGGTTTTGCGGCCCGCCTGGGTGGGGAAGACGAGCAGGCGGGGGCCGTCGACGTTCTCGGTCCAGGTCACGTGATCGATCAGGGGCAGGCCCGCGTAGGGGTCGACAGTGGTGGTGGGCGGCGCGATGGTGGCGGGCACCCGCTTCGTGGTGGTCGTCGTCGGGGCGGTGGTGCTGGGTGCGGTGGCGACCTCGGTGGTGTCCGCCGAGCCGCAGCCGGTGAGGACGGCCGCCGCGGCCAGTGCGAGCGGGAACTGCCACCGTGTCACGAATGCCCTTTCTGTCACCGCGGGCCGAGCAGCGCCCGCCGTGCCAGCTTAGTGCGGCCGGCGAGGCCGCGCCGCGAGCGTCAGTGCCACAGCGACCGGCAGGGCAACCGGCGCAGGCCGGGGCCGACATTGCCATCGACGGTCACCAGCAGGCCGGAATGTACGGCCGCCGAGGTGAACTCCCACGCCTCGGCCTGGGTCGCGGCGTATTCCAGGACCAATGCGTCCTCGGGGGTGGGGCCGTCGAAGTAGACCGTGATCCGCCGGGTCGGTATCTCGTTCGGGTCGATGCGGTGGAGGGTGGCGGCGATGTTCTCGTCGGTGGGAATCATGGCGTGCTCCTTTCGCCCCGGCACTGGTGAGCGCCTTCCTACTCGACGGTAGGTCTTGCACCATCGAGAGGAACACGTTCCGATTTCGCTTGGAGATCTCACAATCCACCTGTCGCCGCGGCGGTGCGCCCGCATATCGGCGTCCTGCCTCCGGTCACAACCGCACACAGGTGAGGTTGTGAGCTCCGCCGATGTTCGCGGCGACCCGTCGACGAGGAGCCACGGTACCGGCGAAGATCGGTCTCGACAGCAGCGACACGGGAGGGACAGCCGCATGATCTGGGATGCCGCGGCACGACACAGCAGGCCGGGCCGAACACTATTGGTCTGCCTGGCGGCAGCGGTGCTCACCGTGGTCCCCGCCGCGGCAGGCCACACCACACCGCTGTACCCGACTGCCGACCCCGACCCCTTCTACAGCCAGCCGGCCGACCTGGCCGAGCACAAGCCCGGCGACGTACTCGGCGTACGGCAGATGCCGGCGCTGGCCATGTTCCCCGACACCACCATCACCCTGATCCAGTTCCGCTCCACCAATTCCGCGGGCGACCCGATCGCCGCGACGACGACGGTGCTGCAGCCGAACAATCACCGCACCGACGCCCCCGTGCTGTCCTACCAGCACATCATCAACGGGCTCGGCACGCGCTGCTCGGCTTCCAAGGTCCTCTACACCGACGATCCGGACTTGATGGTGCGCGAGGCGGTGGCCTGGAACTACGCGCTCAAGCGCGGCTGGACGATGGCCGTGCCCGACCACCTCGGACCGAATTTCGCCTACGGGGCAGCGAAATTGGGCGGCCAGGTGACCCTCGACGGTATCCGCGCGGTGCGCCAGGTCGAGCAGTTGCGGGTCGGCGGCAGCCGGGTCGCGATGGCGGGGTACTCCGGTGGCGGCATGGCGACGGCGTGGGCGGCGGCATTGCAGCCCGAGTACGCGCCCGAGCTCGAGATCGCGGGGGCGGCGATGGGCGGGGTGCCGATGAACCTGGTGTCGATGCTCGAGGGGCTCGGCTTCGGTTCACATCCGGTGTTCGGTCTCGCGCTGGCCGCGGGGATCGGGCTCGAACGGGAATACCCCCAACGGTTCCCGATCAGCGATCAGATGAATGCCAGCGGTCTGGCCGCCCGCGCGTCGATCCGTGACGCCTGCACCAACGACATCCTCGGGGCGGGAGCCGGGCGCGGCATCCTCGACTTCGCGGCCACCACCTCACTGGTGGAGGATCCCGAAGCTCGCGCCGTGGTGGAGGAGAACAGCCTCGAGCTGTATCCGGGCGCGCCGACAATGCCCGTCTTCGAATGGCATTCGCCGATCGACGGCCTCATCCCGGTCGACGCGATCACCTCCACCACCCATCGCTGGTGTGCCGCGGGCGCCAAGGTTGTCAGTCAGCAGACACCGACCCCGGACCATCTGACCGCAGCTGTGCTCGGACTGCCTTCCGCGCTGAGTTGGCTCGATGCCCGGCTGCAGGGGGAACCGGCGCCCAGCACCTGCTGAGCCGGTTCGATCGGCCCGGATCCGCTCGCCCCGAAGCGGATCCGGGCCGATTCGCGTCGTCACAGACGATTCTTGTTGCGATACAGCGGCATTGCGCACACGACTCGGGCACAACGCCGAAGCCGGTTCGCCGCGCCCCGTAGCGTGAAGGATCTGACGACGGCGCGGTGGGGGAGTTTCGGCGGGGGTCGGAGCACCGCATAGTGGCACGTCATCGACGAATCCGTTGCCACCCGAAGGCGTGTGTGCCATGAGATCTGTTCGAGTACTTGTCGGTTCGGTGCTGCTGCTCGGCTCCTTCGCGGCAGGCACGGCGGCCGCCGAGCCGCCGACCCAGGAATTCCCGGTGCCGCAGGTGGGGACACCCGGTTTCCTGCCCGATCTGCAGCGCTGGATCGACCAGGTGATTCCGTCGCCGATCCCGGCGAACGCCGCCGATCCGGCGGCCGAACTCGCGGCACTGCACGCGGCGGTGCTCCCGTCGGCGGTCGGCGATCCGATCTTCGACCAGTGGCCTGCCGGGCTCGACGAGTTGTCGCCCGGCGATCTGATCGAATCCCGCGACGTCACCGCGACCGCGGCCTGGTTGACCCTGGTCCCCATCCGCTCGGCGACGCTGCTGAAATTCCGCACCGACGACGCGCACGGCAGACCGTCCTACGCCACCGCGACCCTGATCGTGCCCGCCACCGAGTGGACCGGGCCGGGGGATCGCCCTGTGCTGGTGAACAACCTGCCCATCGACGCGCTGGGTCGCAAGTGCACTCCCGGCTACTCGCTGGCGCACGGCCTGACATCGCAGTCGAGCTCCACAGAGTTCATTCCGCCGACGACGCAACTGGCGGTCCTGCGCGGGTACGCGGTCCTGGTGCCCGACCACGAGGGCCCGTGGATGGCGTACGCCGAACCGTATGTCGCCGGGCACGCGGTGCTCGACGCGATCCGGGCGGTGCGCGGTGTCGACCCGGCGGCCTACGGCGACAGCCGATTCGCGATGACCGGCTATTCCGGTGGCGCCATCGCCACCCACGGTGCGGCCAAGCTGATCGATTCCTACGCACCGGAACTGGCCGACGTCATCGTCGGCGCGGCGCTGGGTGGGGTGCCCGCCGACTTCGAAATCCTTTCGCGCAGTATGAATGCCAACCTCGCATCCGGAATATTTATGGCCGCGACCTTCGCGATCGGCCGGGAGCGACCCGAAATCCTCGCCGCGATGAACAATCTCGGGCGCTGGGTCACCACCTCGATCATGAAAGATACGTGCGCCAGCGTGTTCGCGGTGCCGGGAATCTTGCACCTGCCGATCGATGTGGGCGCCAACATCGCCGATCCGCTGCGTTCGGAACTGGCCACCGAGATCTACGAGATCACCCGGATGCAAGGAATGCGGTCGTCGACTCCGCTCTACATCTACAACGGTGACCAAGAGTGGTGGATTCCCGCCGAGGGTGCGCGCAATCTCTACGATGAGCAGTGCGAACTCGGGGCGAACGCGGTGTATCGCGGCGTGCTCGGTGAGCACATCATCGGCGCGGCGACCGGCTATCCGGAGGCGGTGCTGTGGCTCGACGAGCGACTTCTCGGAGTCGCGGCGCGCAGCGAGTGCTGAACATTTTCCTGTGCCCTGTCATGGCACTTTTCGAGGGGCTGTGGTGACCTACCCAGACCGCGCGTGACAATCGTCTCGTAAGTAATTCTGCGGCTTATGTTTTGGGCGGTTTCGACAAGCCATTCGTTCTCCCGGAAGAAAAGGGCGACGAATATTCGAATCGCACAGGAAGACAAGTCAACACATGAAATCTCCCAGTCGCAGGCGCACGCTGCACACGGCGGTATTCGCCGGAGTCGGCGCCCTCTCCATGGTGTTCACCGGGCCGGGGGCGAGCGCGGCTCCCGCCTCGGCGCCGACCGAGCAGGATCTTGCCGGCATCATCTCCGAAGGCCGGCAGGTCGCCGGCTCCGGGTCGGCGTGCACCTCCGGCAGTGGCGCCGGATCCGGTAACGGGTCCGGTGACTGCTACGGCGGTTCGGGCTCCAGCTCGGGTTCCTCGGGTGGCTATTCCTCCGATCCCGGTGCGTACGGACCGGAGTCGACGGCGTTCCTCGCCGCGTTCGCCTACGGACTCGGCAACCCCGATGCGGCCGCGCCCGGGACGAACGACTGGAACTGCAAGCCGACCGCCGAGCACCCTCGCCCGGTCGTGCTGCTGCACGGCACCTGGATGAACGCCTACAACGGTTACGCCTACATGGGCCAGCCCATCAAGGACGCCGGCTACTGCACGTTCACGTTCAACTACGGTCGCTCCAACATCATGGAGGGCGGCGGGCTCGGTTCGTTCCTGCCCGGGGTGATGGGCACGGGCTACATCGAGGATTCGGCCAAGCAGACCGCGGCGTTCGTCGATCGCGTGCTCGCCGCGACCGGTTCCGACGAGGTCGACATCGTCGCGCACTCACAAGGTGGGTCGATGGCGAACTACTACACGAAGTTCGAGGGCGGCGCGGCCAAGGTCAACAAGCTGATCACCTTCGGCGCCACCCACCACGGCACCAGCCTCGACGGTATCGGCGCCCTGGGCCGCATGATCAACAACCTGGGCATCGACATCCTGGGTCCGATCGAGATCTTCGTCGGGCACGCGGGTATCCAGCAGACCATCGGCTCGGATTTCGTCAACAACCTCAATGCCGGCGGTGACACCGTCGCCGGTGTCGACTACACCATCGTCGGCACCCGCTACGACGAGGTGACCAACCCCTACGAACTGACCTTCATGAAGGCCGGTCCGGGGGCGACGGTCCACAACATCACCCTGCAGGACGGCTGCGAGCAGGACATCTCCGATCACCTGACGATGATGTACTCACCGCGTGCCCTCTCGATCGCGCTTCGCGCGCTCGACCCGGTGCAGAACCCGCAGCTGACCTGCGCGTTCAACCCGTGGCTGGTCGGTGGCGGCGGCTCGCTGTGACCCGCTCGCACTGAGAACGACGAAGGCGCTGCCCACCATGGTGGGCAGCGCCTTCGTCGTGTCGGGGATCAGGCCGGAACGGAGCGGTAACTGCGCGCGACGAGCGCGGAACGCAGGTACCACAGCCCCGACGGCTGGGTGGGATCGAAGCCGGTGAGCTGGCCGATCCGCTTGAGCCGGTAGTCGACCGTATTGGTGTGCACGTGCAGCACGCGAGCGGTGCGCTGGCGGTTGAGGTTGTTGGCGATGTGACGCTGCAGGGTTTCGAGCAGCTCGGGGTACTGATCCAGCGGATCCAGTAGCGAGCCGAGGAATTCGCGGCCGGGCCCGGGACGGGTCAGCTGGTATTCCAGGGCGAGCTCGTCGAAGCGGTACAGACCCGAGGTCACCTCGAGCCGCTGCACCATGTCCAGCAGCTCGTGGGCCTGATCGGCGGCATCGGGAACCCCGGTGGTGCTCGTTTCGACCATCGCGGCGGTGATGCCGACCTGAGCCGCCTGGGAGAGCTGGGCGACCAGCGCGGTCAAACCCTCGCGGTCGAAGGCATTGGCAGGGATCAGCACCGTCCCGCCGTCGACGCTGAGCAGCGACAGTGCCGAGTCGCCGCAGCGCTTGGCCAGTTCGGCTTGCACGCGGCGCAACTTGCGGCGGGCGACGACCTTCGAGTCCAGTGCCGGGTTGGCTTCCTCGCGGTGCTGGGGGATAGCCAGGGCGAAGACCGCGTAGGTCTCGGCGATGGTGATGCCGCATTCGCGGGCCATCGTCGAGGTGCTGTGCCCGCCGAGCAGGGCCGAGGTCAGGGTGTGGACGGCGGTGTGGTGCTCGCTGACCACACCGCGCAGCTCGCGCACATAGGCCAGCGAGATCTGGGCGGTGATGGTGTCGAGCAGTTCCATCACGACCTTGACGCCGCCGACCAGGCTGTCGAAATCCTTGCCCGACGCGCTCGATACCACCAGGTCGAGGCCGATCTTGAAGCCCTCGGCGATCGAGTGGTGGATCGTGTCGATCGGTACGCCCTCCCGGGCCCACGCGCTGGCCGCGTCCTGCAGGCGCTGCAGCTGGCTCGGGACATCACGCCCGTCGAGCATGCCGACCGCGAATTCCAGGCAGATCCGGGTGATCGTGGTGACATCGCCGGAGATGGCGTCACCGGGTAGCGTGCCACAGGGTGCGACGGTAGCGACGAAATGGCCGACCATCTGCCGCGAGAGTGCGCGAACGTCCTTGAGTGGCAACGACATCGGCTTGCCCGAGACGGTCAGCGACGGTCGGGGTGGATTGTGGACGGACATCTGTGTTCCCTTCGCCAGTTTCGGCTGTACCCCCCGCTGTCCAGCGAACCCCA
Source organism: Nocardia sp. NPDC055002 (assembly GCF_053608825.1). NCBI lineage: Bacteria > Bacillati > Actinomycetota > Actinomycetes > Mycobacteriales > Nocardiaceae > Nocardia > Nocardia sp. NPDC055002. Next base: position 711,213 of record NZ_JBSGWE010000001.1, on the reverse strand, counting down.
CCCTAACGAACGACAAAGGAAACCGGAATGGATTGTCAGGTTCTGGGTAGGGGGCCCACCCCTGGCGGTCGCCGTAGTGACGGATCACAAGTCTGGTTCTTAGCTATCAGTGGTTGTAGAGTTCAGCGCCATGCGACCTGCCGTCCGTTGTCTGGTCTGGGAACTGGACGAGACCCTGTGGGAGGGTGTCGTCCACGACGAGACCGGCACCACGCCGCGCCCACCGGCACTGCGCACGCTGACGAAACTGAGCGAGCGCGGTGTGCTCCATGCTGTCGCCGCACGCGGTGACCGAGCCAGAACCATGCACACGCTGTACCGCCACGGTCTGTACGAGATGTTCTCGGCGGTCGAGGTGGGCTGGGGGCGCAAGTCCGCCTCGATCGTCCGCATCGCAGGCACCCTCGGCCTGGGTCTGGACTCACTCGCGTTCGTGGACGCCGAGCCGGTCGAACGCGCGGAGGTCTCGCGAGCACTGCCGATGGTGCGCTGCTACGCCGCCCGCAATGTCGACATGCTGCCGTTGCTCCCGGACTTCCGCCACGAACTGCGTTCGGGCCCCGTACCGACACCACCGTTGGGATTCGCCCGCGTTCCCGCCCTCTGACCGCGATCGACGCATCGACCGCAGCATTGCATCGAGTGCCAAAACGTGGAATCCGGGCGTTCGCGGATCCTGATCAGGGCAGCAGCGACAGGGTGAGCGCGGCCAGCCGATCCGGCGCGGCCACCACGTCGCAAGCCGCGATGCGCCCACCGCGCACGAGGAACGTCACCACGAAATTCGGTCCGTCGGCTCCCGGCACCACCAGGCCCGGCCTGCCGTCGACGAGCACCAGCACCGCCTCGCGCGAGCGCCGCCGCAGCGCGAGAGCGCCCTCGGCCACGGCGCGGGCGCCGCGCACGACCAGGGCCATTCCGGGCGAGAGCGCCGCCGGGTCGGCGGTTCGCACCACGTCGGGTGCGAGCACCGCGAGCAGTCCGCCGAGATCGCCCTCGCGAGCAGCCTGCACAAAAGCCGTCACCGCGGTCTGATGCGCGAGCAGTTCCGTCGGCTCTACCCGGGCGGGCGCGTGCACACGCAGCCGGGCCCGGCTGGCGAGTTTCTTGGTGGTGGCCGGCGTGCGCCCGAGCATCGGCGCGATCTCGGCGAACGGCACCGCGAACAGATCGTGCAGCACGAAGGCGACACGTTCCTCGGGGCCCAGCGTGTCGAGAACGACCAGCAGCGCCCGCCCGACGGAATCCGCCCGCACCGCTTCGGCTTCGGGATCCACACCCGCGCCGGTCGCCACCGGAACGGAAGTCTCAGGGGGCGCTATCTCGGCGCGTCGGGTACGGGCGCGCAGCATATCGAGGCAGATCCGCGATACCACCGTGGTGAGCCAACCGTCGAGATCGGCGATCTCGGTGTCGGTCCCGGCCAAGCGCAACCACGCCTCCTGCACCGCGTCCTCGGCCTCGGCTCCCGAACCCAGCATCCGAAAGGCCACGCCACGCAGGCGGTCGCGCCGTTGTTCGAACGCGCGCGCCGACACTTCGGTCCGGTCAGTGCGCATCGGTCACCTTTCGCTCGCGCCGGTCGTCTATCCGAGGGACGGCACTCGCTGTCCCATCACGGCGGCTGTCTCCACGATGACAGAGGCGCCGATCACCGAAACCGGAGGATCTGATCCGATGCACACCACCTATCTCGTCGTCACCGTGCTCGCGGCCGTCGCCGCCTTGGCAGCTGCGCTGATCGACGTCGTTCGCGCCGACTGGGTTCGCGAGAACATGCGTAACTACGGCATCGCGTCCTGGACGCTCACGCCGCTGGCCCTGATCAAGGCGGCGGGTGGACTCGGTCTGCTCGCCGGTCTGGCCTATCGGCCGCTGGCGGTGGCAGCCGCGGCCGGCCTCGTGCTGTATTTCGTCGCCGCCGAATTCACCGTGTTGCGTGCGCGCCAGTACGCGGATCTGGGTTATCCGCTGCCGTACCTGCTGCTCGCGGCCGCTTCGCTGGGCCTCGCGGGAGCATGAGGCAGCTGGTGGCGCGCCCTCGCCCGCGCGCCACCAGCACCTGGGTCAGGCCTCGGCGAGGATGAAGTCCGCGGCCTGTTCGCCGATGAAGATGGCGGGGGCGTTGGTGTGGCCGCGGATGATCAACGGCATCACCGAGGCGTCGGCGACGCGCAGACCCTCGACGCCGCGAACCTTCAGGTCCGGGGCGACGACACTGGCGGCATCGGTGCCCATCCGGCAGGTGCCGATCGGGTGGTAGAGGGTGTGCGAGAACTGTTCGATGGTCAGCGCGATGGCCGCCTCGAGATCCTCGGGTGCCTCGGGTGGGTAGATCAGCGCGCCCAGCGCGCTCTTGAGCGCGGGCTGCGCGGCGAGCCCGGCACACACCCGAAGTCCGGCGGTCAGGGCGGCCCGGTCGGCGCCCTCGGCATCGGACAGATACCGCGGATCGATCACCGGCTTGGCCGTCGGATCGGCCGAGGCCAGGCTGATCTTGCCGCGACTGCGCGGGCGGAGCAGGATCGCGCCGAGCACCACACCGTGTTCGGTGGCTTCGACCAGACCCTCGTGGTAGAACGGCGCCGGAGCGTAGATCAGCTCCAGATCGGGGTGCTCGAGGTCGGGCTCGCTGCGCACGAAGCCGTACGCCTCACCGACATTGGAGGTGAGCATCCCGCGGTGGCGGACCAGGTAGTTGATCAGCTCGAGGGGCTTCTCCGCGGTGAACAGCGAATCGGAGTCCACGCTGTAGCCGAGCGCCGAGATGAGGTGATCCTGCAGGTTCGCGCCGACCTCGGGGGAGTGCGCGACCAGTTCGATGCCGTGTTCTTTCAGCTCGTCCTGATCGCCGATGCCCGAAAGCTGCAGCAGCTGGGGGCTGTTCACCGCCCCACCACACAGGATGACCTCACGATCGGCGGTCACGGTGAGGGTCTGCCCGCCGTTGCGGTACTCGACGCCCACTGCCTTGGTGCCCTCGAACAGCACCCGGGTGGCCAGCGACTCCGCCAGCACGGTCAGGTTCGCGCGCTTCATCGCCGGACGCAGGTACCCGTCGGCGGTGCTCCAGCGCCTGCCGTCGCGCTGGGTCACCATGGTCTGGGTAAAGCCCTCGGGCGCGGGCCGGTTCGCCGATTCGAGCTCGTGACCCGCCTGACGCGCGGCCTCGAGGAACGCGTGCGTCGACGCGCGCGGGCTGCGCTGGCGCTGTACGTGCTGGGGCCCCTTGGAACCTTCGTCGGGAAACTGCGCGTCCTGGACGTTCTCGATCTTGCGGAACTGCTCCACCGCGGCGGCGAAATTCCATTTCTCGCCCGCCAGCAGCCCCCATTCCTCGTAGTCGGCGCGGAAACCGCGGACCCACATCATCGCGTTCATCGATGACGAGCCACCGAAGGTCTTGCCGCGCGGCCAGTAGATCTGCCGGTCGCCGAGCTCGGGCTGTGGCTCGGTCAGATAGTCCCAATCGCGCTCGCTGCGGAACAGTTTCGAGAACGCGGCCGGGATGTGGGCGAACTTGTCGTCGTCTGCCGGACCTGCCTCCAACAGCACGACCGTGGTGCCCGGGTCGGCACTGAGCCGATTCGCGAGCACCGCCCCCGCGGATCCGGAGCCGACGATCACGTAATCCGCGGACGTCCCACCTGCTTGCACTGTCCAACTCCGATCTGCATTGCGTCTGTCGTTCGGCGCGCCTGCTCCCGGGCGTGAAAAGCCCGTGAGCCCAGCCGGACTCGTCGTCGGGCGTGACGCTGCAAGCAGAGTACTGACAGAACCCGCGCGGTGGGTCGTCCGCGGTTCAGCCCGCGGCCGCTGCTTTGCCCGCGCGCCGGCCGTAGAAGCTGCCGTCGCCGAGCGAGGCCCCGCTGACGTAGCCGTACGCGCACAGGCCGGATGTGCAGCGACCCGCCGCGAACAGGCCCTCGATCGGCTCACCGCTCACGTGCAGCACCCGCGAATCCAGGTCGGTGCGCAGTCCGCCGAGGGTGAACCCGGCGGTGAACCCGCGCAGGTCGAAACAGGCCAGCGCCCCCTTGATCGGGCGCACCCATTCGGGTTTCTTGCCCAGCAGCGGGTCGGTGCCGTGCTCGGCGTGCTGGTTGTAGGTGGCGACGGTGGTCTGCAATGTCTGTGCGGGCAGGCCCATCTCGGCCTCGAGCTCGGCGACCGTCTCGGCGACCCACTTGGGCTGGAAGCGGAAGAACGGGGTGGCGCTCTCGGTCGCGAGGGCCTCCTCGAGCGAGGTCTCGTCGATGATCAAGAACGCCTGGTTGTCGTTCTGCAACAGCGTCGCCTGACCGATGCGGCCGGGGTAGGTGTCCTCGGTGACGTAGCGCTGGCCGCGTCCGTTGACGAGGATGCCCCGCGCCATCATCTGCGGATCGCCGAAGATGGCCACCTCGCTGGCGTCCATGTGCGCGAGCTCGGCGCCCAGCGCTTGCGCCAGCCGGATGCCGATGCCGTCGTGTTCTTCGATGGCCGCGCCGGGCCTGCCGCTCAGGCGCGGGGTGTAGCGGTCGATCATCTCGGTGTCGTAGGCGAAGCTGCCGGTGGCCAGGACGACACCCCGTGCGGCCCGCACGGTGACGGGCTTGCCGTAGGTGGTGGCCAGCACGCCCACCACCCGGTCCTCGTCGTCGACGACCAGCCGGCGGATGCGGGTGTCGTACTCGACGTCGATGCCGAGCTCGGCCACGGTGTCGGCCAGAGGCTTCATCAGCATGTAGCCGCCGCTGCGCTCGCCGATCTTCTTACCCGCCAGCTCCGGAACGTGGCCGCGCGGAGCGGGTTCGGCGATGTCGAGGAACGGTGCGGAGTTCTCGCCACCGGAGTACATCAGGCCTTCGTCGTGCGGGGGCTCCCAGCCGGGCTCGCCCCAGAACGACTCCTTGAACGGCACCCCGCAGTCGACGAGCCAGTTGTAGTGCTCGACGCTGCCCGCGCAGTAGTCCTTGATCTTCGCCTCGTCGACGCCGGGTCCGAGCGCGGCGGTGAGGAACGCCGCCATGTTCTCCGGGGTGTCGTCGAATCCGAGTGCCTTCTGCAACGGTGTGCCGCCACCGAGGTAGACGAATCCGCCTGCCAGCGCCGCCGCGCCGCCCCAGCCGCCGGTCCGTTCCAGAATGAGCACCTTCGCGCCTGCCCGCGCCGCTTCGATCGACGCGCACACGCCGGCGATGCCGAAACCGGCCACCACCACGTCGGCGTCGAAATCCCACTGCGTCACCTCGCTCGCGCGCAGCGGGCGGACGGTATCGATCCGATGTGGCTGGTCGCTCACGGGCTTCCTCCGGTGCTCAGGGTGCGGGCGTCACCGCCCATCCATAGGAATGGTGCCGCGAACCGCGTCACAAAACAAGAACGTGTTACAGATTCTCTCGCCGAGCGGGACACTTGCGCGCCGATCGGGCTCCGGTACGGTGGCGATCGAACCGACATAGACGAGATCTGGTGGTGATGTGATGAGCGCGAACATTCGAGACATTGCGGTGCAGACCCTGGCGGGCGAGGACACCACACTGGGCGAGCTGGCTGGCGAGCGGGCGGTGCTGCTGGTCAACGTGGCCTCCAAGTGCGGCCTGACCCCGCAGTACGGCGCCCTGGTGGAACTGCAGAAGACTTACGGCGAGCGCGGTTTCACCGTGATCGGCTTCCCGAGCAACCAGTTCATGGGCCAGGAGCCCGGCAGCGCCGAGGAGATCCAGGAATTCTGCTCGGTCACCTACGGCGTCGATTTCCCGTTGCTCGCCAAGGCCGATGTCAACGGCGACGATCGGCACCCGCTCTACGCCGCGCTGGTCGAGACCGCCGACGCCGAGGGTGCGGCGGGCGACGTGCAGTGGAACTTCGAGAAGTTCCTCGTCGGTCGCGACGGCACGGTCGCGGGCCGGTTCCGCCCGCGCACGACCCCCGACGCCGCCGAGATCGTGCAGGCGATCGAAGCCCAGCTCTGATCTAGACCAGCTCCGAACTACTGAGCGTTCGCCAGCAGCGCGTACTGTGCCGCTGCCTGCTGGCGAACCCCGGCGGGTTCGGCGCCGCTGACGAACGCGCCGTAGCGCCGGTAACTCACATAGCAGCGGGTCAGTGCGGGCGCAGTCCCCGCACGCCGCTCCGCGCACCGCGCCTGCGGCAGGCCTTCGGGTGCCGCGACAGGATGCGCTGCCGCGCTGAGCGTGTTCTGCCACGTGGTGCCGAAGGCGAGGGCCGCGGCCTCGTCACGGAACCGGAACAGCGTGGTGCTGTAGGAATTCGCCACGCTGTCCACGCCACCGCGATCCCACGCCGCGCCGAGCTCGGCGGGTTCGGTGGGGCGGTAGTGCAGTCCCGCACGGCCGGTCCACGCCGCGAACTCGCGCGAGGAGATGGCGATCTGCTGATTGGCCGGGCCGGGAATCAGGGTGCGGCGCAACAGATCGTCGGGATCGCGGGACAGCTCGGAGATCCGGTCGGGCGCGGTCGGGGTGAACTTGTCGAGCAGGGGGATCTGGGCGTCGAGGACGGCCGCGACGCGTTTCGCCAGCGCGTCGATGTCGGGTGAGGGATGCTGGAGGAACATGCTCACCACGATCTCGCCGTGGGCGAAGGTGGCACCGATCGTCTTGATGCCGGGCCGCCAATGCGCGTGTGCGGCAGCGTAACCGGGGATCGGTACCGGCTGATTGTCCGGACTCACCCGGAAATCGGTCGCCTCGAGCTCCCGTGCCGCCTCCGCGGCTGTTGGGGCGCTCGGAAACCGCAACAGCACCACCCGGGTGATCCGCGCGTCGGTCTCGATCGCCGGTTTCGCCTTGTCGAAGGCCTGGCTGCCCTCGGCGACGTCGAAGGCCACGATCATCCGATGGCGTTCCAGCACGGCGAGATTCACATTCGAGATCGCCGAGGTGTCCGAAGCCCGCCGCGGTGTGTCCAGGACATCGGTGCCCCAGCTGTGGGTCAGCGCCGGATCGACCTCGTGCGGCAGCACCACCGCGCCCGCCATCCGCAGACCTTCCAGAATCGGCCCGTCCGTGGACTTTCGGCCCGCCTCGATATCGGCGGGCGCGGTCGCATAGCTGCCCACGTCGAGGGAGCGGACATCGATCTCACCGGACGTCGCGGTGCCCTCGACGGTGCCGCAGCCGACGAGCAGAACGGCGAGTGAGCCCAGGGCCAGTCGTGCGGTCACAGAGGTGCGGTGCTCAACCATTGGTCGATCATCTCCTGATGGGTGTGGCCCTTCCAATACACCTGGAGCAGCACAGTCGAATACGGCGCGGCGTCGAAGCGCACCAGCAGCCATGGTCCGGTGGAGCCGTTGAAACTGTGCACGGTCAGCGGTCTGCCGTACCGCGACCGCGGCTGCTGGGTCGCCCCGGCGGGCAGGGTCGCGACGAACCGTCCGACGGTCCCGGAATCCTTGTGCGCCATCACCTGCACGTGCAGTCCTTCGCGGTCGGTGCAGTCGAACCCCGTATCCCACATCGCCTCCGCGCTCTTCGTCGCGAAACTGCACCGCAGTCCCCGATACCCTGCACTGTCGGGACTCGCGGGCAGCAGGTCGGGGAACATCGCGATCGTGGGCCGCGCGGCCGCCCACGCGTCGACGGTGGTGGTCGGCGCGACCGTTGCGCTCGTCGGAACGGCTCCGGTGCTCCCGGAATCCCGGAGCGACAGGACCACAGTTCCGATCGTGATCACGGCGACCACCCCGAGTGCGCCCGCTACCCACCACCTGGCGTTTCCGCGACGCGCACCCGCATCGGTGGCCGTGGCGAAGTCGGCCCGATCGTCGACACCGAACGTCGGGTTGCCCGCGCCGCCGATCCCAGCTATCGCGTCTCGGCCCACCAGGGTGACCTGTGGGCCTCGCGCCAGGTGGTCGACCGCCTGAGCCGGCCCGACGGGGCCGGTCACGGGACGAGCGGGAGCGGTTCCGGTGGTCAGGGCCGTCGACGCCGCCGCGACCATTTCCGCGCAGCTGGCGAATCGATGATCGGGATCTTTGGCGAGGGCCCGCGCGAACACCGCGTCCATCGCGGCGGGCATGCCGGCCGCGATCTCGCTGATCCGCGGCACCGGCTGCATCAGATGCGCACCGATCAGCGCCCCCGCATTGGTCGCGGTAAACGGTGGGCGCCCCGCGAGCAGGTGAAACAGCGTGCACGCCAACGAATACTGGTCCGCCCGGGCGCCCGTCGTGCGCCCGTCGAGCTGTTCGGGCGCCGCGTATCGCAGCGTCGCCACCAAGGTCCCGGTCTCGGTCAGCGCGGTGCCCTCATCGACTGCCTTCGCGATGCCGAAATCGGTGAGCAGCACCCGCTCACCGCTGCCGCCCGCGCTCTCGCTCAGCAGAATATTGGCGGGTTTGACATCGCGATGCAGGAGCCCGGCCGTGTGCGCGCAATCGAGCGCGTCCGCCGTCGACCGTGCGATGTGCAACGCCCGCCGCGGGGCCAAAGCCCCTGTGCGCATCGCCGTTTCCGCGTCGCTGCCCGCGACGTACTGCATCGCGATCCACAGCCGCCCGTCCTCGTTTCCGCGGTCGTGGATCGCCACGATATTCGGATGATCGAGGCGCCCGGCGAGATCGGCCTCGCGCTCGAATCGACCCCGGAACACCGAATCCGCCGAATACGATGAGTGCAGCAGTTTCACCGCGACCAGACGCGGCAACCGCGGGTGCCGGGCGGCGTACACACTCCCCATCCCGCCCGCCCCGAGCACCCGCTCGATCCGATAGCCGGCGAAAATGTCACCGGCCCTGAGCTCGTGCATGGTGTCACGCTAGCTCAGGACCGGTGGCGCCGCGATCAGCGCGCTCGGCGGCGGATCCCGCGCACAGCCAGTGCCGCCGAGACAGCGGCGACAAGCGTGATCGCCGCGCAGATCAGATGCACGACCGCGACCGCGCCGGCCGCCGATGACACGGTCGTTCCCACCAGTTCGAAGAACACCGACCCGATGCTCGCGATCCCGACCACGGTCCCCAGCTGCACGCTGGTGACGAGAATGCCGCTGGCGTCGGCGGCGAGTGTCACCGGCACCGCGGCCAATGCCCGGGTCATCAACGGGCTGAACGCCAGCCCGTTACCGAGACCGAACAGCCCGAACGCGATCGACGCCGCGATGCCGATACCCGCGCCGTCACCCAGCAGCCACGCGAGCCAGCCCAGCGAGGCCGCGCTCAGCACCAGCCCGAACGGAATCATCCGCGCGTGCAGCGTGGCCGGAACGCGCTGCCAGGACAGTCCGGCCACGGCGAACGTGGCACCCATCGGCAAGAACTGCGTGCCCGCCCGCAGCGCGCTGTAGCCGAGGTCGCTCTGCATGTGGATGGCGCTCACGAACAGCCAGCCGCCGAAGGTTCCCATCACCATGAGCAGGGTCGCGGCAGTCGCGAGCAGACCGGGCGCGCCGAGCGCCTGCGGCGCGAACAGGGGATCGCGACCGCGCCCGGCGACCGCCCGCTCGACCGGAACGAACACCGCCGCCCCGAGCACGCCCGCCCCGAGACACAGCCACGACCACCGCGGGAACCCGAGCTCCCGGCCGAGTACCAGCGGCACGACCAGTAACAGCACGGTGGCCGTGAGCGTCACCAAGCCCAGCCCGTCGACCGTTCGATCGGTGCGGGCGACGGTGGCCGGGAGAACACGCGGAGCCAGCACCAGCAGTGCGATGCCGATCGGCACATTCACCAGGAACACCCCACGCCAACCGGTGCCGCCCAGATCGGCGTCGACGATCAACCCGCCGAGAATCTGGCCCGCCAGCAGGCCACCGGAGACGATCGCCGCATAGATGCTCAGGGCCCTGGCTCGCGCCGCCCCGGCGAACGTGCGCTGGATCAACGTCATCACCTGTGGCGCCATCGCGGCCGCCCCGACGCCCTGACCGAACCGGAACACGATGAGCGACAGCTCGTTCCATGCCAGTCCACACGCGAGGGAAGCCAGGGTGAACCCCGCCAGCCCCGCGATGAAGGTGCGTCGCTGCGTGAACCGATCGCCCAGGCGCGCACCACCGATCAGCAACACCGCGTACGCGATCACATACCCGGCGACGATCAATTGCAGTGCGGCCCCACCGGTGTCGAGGCTCGACCGAATGGACGGAATGGCGACATTGACGATGGAGCCGTCGAGCACCGTCATGAACTGGCCGGTGAGGATGACGACGAGCACGGCGACCGAACGCCTGCCCGTCGCCGCCGAATCGGGCACCGGGACTGGTTTGAGCATCTGGATCATGCTCAGATCCTGGGACCGGACGCACCGGAGGAATAGGAGCCCACCGATACGGGTACTCCGGGTACCCGGCTCGCGGCCTGCCCCGGCCGAGTCGGAATAGCTTGTCTGCCAACGTAACCGATGCCCTAGGCTTGAATCGTCCAGTTGGCTCCGATGCTCGAAAGGCGCTCCCGATGTCGCATTCTTCTGCCGCCTACCCCAGCGCTGTTCCGGTCGGGGTAGACACCACCCGTGCGAGTATCGCGCGTGTCTACGACGCCGCACTCAACGGCAAGGACAACTACGAGGTGGATCGCGCAGTACTGGACCAGGTCCGCACCGTCGCCCCGCAGGTCAACGACCTCGCCTGGGCCAACCGTGATTTCCTGATCCGCGCCTGCCGATTCCTGGCCAGGGCGGGCATCGACCAGTTCCTCGACCTCGGATCGGGTCTGCCCACCGCGGAGAACACCCATCAGGTGGTCCAGCGGGTGAACCCCCAGTCCAAGGTCGTCTATGTCGACAACGACCCGTCGGTGCTCGTCCACGCGCAGGCATTACTGGCCAGCAACAGCCGCACCCGCATCGCCGAAGCCGACATCTTCCGACCCCTGGAAGTTCTCGGCAACGAGACGGTTCGCCGCGAACTCGACTTCACCCGCCCGCTGGCGCTGTTTCACATCGGCACCCTGCACCACTACCTCGGCGACGACGGCCCCGCCCTCATGCAGACCTACATCGACGCCTTGCCCTCGGGCTCGTTCGTCGCGATCGCCCACTTCCACGACCCGGAAACCGCCGAATACAGCGAGCTGGCCCGGAAAATGGAAGAGAAGTTCATCCACAGCCCGATGGGCAGCGGCCGCTTCCGCACCCGCAACGAAATCCAGGCCATGTTCGGCACCCTCGACATGGTCGAACCCGGCCTCGTCCGCTGCGACGACTGGTGGTCCGACGGTCCCCACCTCACCCCGCTCTCCGACGTCCGCAACTGCATCGTCGGTGGCGTCGGCCGCAAACCCTGAGAAGGCCGCTGTTCAGCGAAGAGGGTTATTTCTGGATGGTGCGGGCGAGGATGCCGAGCGTGGCCCGCAGCGCGGACTCGGGAATGATCGGGAAGATGGCCGCTTCGCGGTAGCGGGGCGCGATCCTGCTCCAGTCGTAGTACGAGGTGACCAGGGTGCCGATGTCACTGGGCTCGAGGCGGTAGCCGTACAGGTGCTCGATCGGCGGCTGGATGGTGCCCGAGATCGTCCACTCGAGCTGCTTGTCCTGCTCGAACTCGGTGATGATCACTGTGACGTCGTATTTGCCCATCGGGAAGTCGTTGAGGGACTCACGATCCATGTGCACGATGAACTCGTCGCCGACGCCGGTGACGGGCTTTCCCTCCGCCGATTGCAGCATGCCCGAACTGTCGATCGCTACGTGCCCTTCGGGGGAGCACAGCAGTGTGAAGATTTCCGAGGGTGACGCGGAGACCTGCCGCTGCACTTCGAACCGTTCTACCGTCATGTCGTCCACCCTCGCACACTCGGCGTCGACGCGGTCCGCCGCTGACGCCGGCTGAACCGGACCGCAACGCGTGCGCGGCGAGACCGATCGTCCCGGTGCCGTCACCTCGGTGGGGTGACTGGTGGGCGGGCGATCGATGGAGTCGGACGCGGCGGCTTCGTCGTGGGCGGGGGCGTGGTCGTCGGTGACGTGGTCGTTGTCGACCGCGCCGATGTGGTCGTTGTCGCCCGCGCTGATGTGGTCGTCGGCGCCGCCGGTGTCGTGGATATCGCCGGTGTCGTGGATATCGCCGGTGACTGGGATGTCGTGGTCGAACTCGCCGGATCGGTCGTTGTCGTGGTGCTGGGCGATGCTGTCGTGGTGGTGCCCGGCACTGTGGTGGAAGTGACGGTGATGGTCGAGGGATCAGCTGACACCGTCACCGTGCTCGGTTCGGCTGTCACCGTGATCGTCGACGGATCGGGCGGAGTCATGGCGGCGGTCACCGTGGATGTCGAGGTCGACGTGACGGCACCCGGGTCCGGCACATCGGCGGTGTCCTGGACCGAAAGGCTGGCCGTGGCGGAGAAACTGGCGCTCACCGAAACAGCCGGCGAGTTCGCTGTCGCGGTATCCGTCGGTATGGCTGTCGTCGTTTCCGTCGCAGTGGTCGTGCTCGGGGAATCGGCGCCCGGTGGGGCGGACTCGGCATCGGTAGCGGGGTAGCCGCCCGAGACGTCGACCGGCACGGCGACCTCGCTCGGGTTGTCCGCTGGTGTGCTTGTGATCGTCGCCAGGGACAGGCTTCGGCCGGCGCTGTAGCCGGAAATTCGTGCGGTGGGTTCGCCCGCGAAAGCCCCCGCACTGGTCGCCCGCACCGGCGGGCTCGAATCTGCCCGCACCACGAGCGTTGTCCCGATAACCGTCATCGCCAACGCGGCCGCCACCCCGGCACGCGACATCTGCCGCCGGAACCGGTCCGATGATCGCGCCTCGGGCGGGTGGCCGCACCGTCGCACAATCTGAGGTCGAGGCTCGGTATCGGTGGCAGGCTCCGCCACCGGGTTTTCGCTGTTGTCGAAGGTTCGCATTCAATTCCTGCTTTCTCCCTCGAAATACGCCGACCGGCGTGTGTGTTCTCAGGGGCGCGAGTAGGGATCCACCTCGCGCAGCCGTTGCCGGTGAATTCGTTGCAGTTCGCCCGCACGGGTGAGAAAGTCCGCGATTATTTCCAGTTCGGCGGCGTCATAATAATTCAGCAACATCTTGTAGCTCTCGACGATCATCGGAACGACGAGTTCCTGTACCCGATCGGCCGCGAGCTCGGTGGCCATCACAATGACGCGGCGACGATCGGTCGGGTGCAGCGACCGTGCGATGTAGCCCTGTTTCTCCAGCCGGTTGAGCATGATCGTGACACCGGCGGCGGTGAGGCCGAGCCGTTCGGCCAGCCTGCCCGGCGTCGTGGACTTCTCCTCGAGCAGGACGATCTCCAGTGCGCGCCGATCGGTCTCGTTCACGCCCAGCACTCTGATCAATTCGCGGACCAGGTCCTCGACGCTTCCGTGATAGAACTCCAGCGCCCTTTTGAGCTCGACCGAGATCCGGGCGGGTTCGCTTGTTGTCGGGCACACGGGCTTTCCCATCGATCACTGGAAACATAGAACCGCTCAGCACAAGTCACCGATCAGGGCCTGTTCGGTTGCTGAGCGCCCGGATCTGTTCGGGGCAGCCGGGGAGCGCGGCGGAGTCGATGGACGCCGCAGGCCGCAGCAGCAGGGATTGCCGCCGGGTGCTCGAGGTGGGCATGGGCGCTCCTGTCAATCGATCGACCGGCGGCCCGAACCGCGGCTGACGAACATCACGAAAGCGGCACCGCTCCGGTCGTCGAAGCGGCCGTGGCTGTGCCGGACATGCACTGTACGACACACCGGGCGAGGTGGTACCGCGCATCGGATAAATCGGTCGAAGTGGCTCCGCTGCGCCAAACCGTAAGCAGGGCAACCACAATCAGCAGTGGCGGCCGTCCGGTGTGACTCGGTGGGGCCGGACCGGGATGCTGAGGCAACCCGGTCCGGGACGTTCACCACAGGCCGCCGGCGCGGACACCGGTCATCATCCGGCGGCACTCGGGTGCGGACTCAGACGACAGCTGTGGTGGTCAGGGTCGGGGACGGGTTCGGGTAGCACGAGGTCGCGACATTGCCGACAAATGAGACATTGGTCGTCATGGTCATACCGGGACTGGTGTAGCTGGTCCCCGCGTACTTACTGGTGATCGGTGTTCCGGCGGCGCCGGCGGTGACGTTGATGGTCACCGCCGGTGGGGTGAAGCTGGTACCGCCGGCGATCGGACCCGGCACGGTCAGTACGACATTCCCGCCCGACGTGGCCACGGTGCCCGCCACGGTGCCCCCGGAGGCGGTAGCTGAGACCACTGTCGAATTCGCCGGAGTCGGAATGGTCATCTTCAGGTTGCTGATGTTGTTCACGGTGAATCCGGAAGCTGAACTGGGAACCGACGAGGCGCCCGGTGTGATGGTGATGGCCACCGTGGAGCCCGACGCCGCCGAGCTCGGCGCGGTGCCGGTAACCGAGGTGTTCATGCTCGAGGTTTGGCCGATGCCGAGGACCGTGCCCCGGCAGCTCCAGTTCACGCTGACGGGGGCGGCATTTACCGGTGCGGCCAAACAAAAGACGGTCGCGATGGCGACCGGGGCGATAAAGCCCGCACGAAACAAGGAAGAGGTCGATATCATGGCGATCTCCAGGGAATGTCGAGCAGCGGTAAGACGGGAGGTCGAACCGCTAAAAAATGGGTGTTCAGAAAATATAACCCGCTCTTGTCTTTCTGTTGTTGAAATCGCCGATCCGAGCGTGGCAAGAATATCCTTATCCGCAATTAGATATCTATTCCGAATAGTTAACTGCGGAAAGGTTTTTGCGCAGACCAGTATTGTCTCGGCCGGTCGTCGCCGGTCGGCTGCTCAGTGGCTGTGGAGTTTTGCTGTGAGCTGCCGCAATCCGTCGCCGTCATCGATGCCGATGCTGTCCCGGCCGATGGTGATCAGGCGGTGTCGCTCGAATTCCTCGATGACCTTGTGGAACGACGCGCTCCGCACACCGAGCATGGCGGCGAGCGTGCGCTGGTCCAGCTGAACCGACCCGTCGACGGCTTCGTCGAGAAGCAATTGAGCCACCTGGACCGGGAGCGGGCGGCCGAGCATATCCGTCAGCCAGCTCTGGACCGTCGTAACCCGCTGCGCCACACTGGATATCCAGCGCCGAGCGATCTCAGGGTTGGTGGTGAGCAACGTGTCGAAATTGCGCTGGGAGACGAACAGGCACTGCGCCTCGGTGAGCGTGCGCGCGGTGTATGCCAGAGGCACCTCCAGCACCAGCGCGATATCGCCGTCGACATCGCCAGGACCCAGCCTGCCGACCACAGCACGCTGCGTGCCCGATCCGACGGACAGTTCGACCTGCCCCTGCCGCACGATCCAAACCCCGTCCGGCGGTTGGTCCGCCGAGAACATCACCGATCCGGCGGGCAGGGCTCTGGCCTCGAGACGGTCGGCAACTGCGGTGAGGTCGTCGAAGTGCAGCGGAGCGGCGGCACCGTGGCCTACCCACCGCGCGACCCAGGCCGCATGGCGCACTCGAAGGTCGTCGAAAGACTGCTCACCCATATCGTGCAGCAAGTGGGAGAACGTTCGGTGGCTGTGTAGCATCGCGTGCTCCTGACGGTGCGTACGAACTGGTCAACCCACCGTCCATTGTCCTCCCTTCGGCGACAGAACCAACCGCGTGCATACCGATGCGGCCGATACGGAACCGCTCAGGGTCGAAGGATCAGGTCCGCGCACTTCTCGCCGATCATGATCGAGGGCGCGTTGGTGTTCCCGCCGATGATGGTCGGCATGATCGACGCGTCCGCGACGCGCAGACCGTCGATGCCCGAAACCCGCAACGTCGGATCGACGACCGCACGCTCGTCGACTCCCATCCGTACCGAGCCCACCGGGTGGTACACGGTGTGGATTCGGTTCGGCAGCTCCGCGCGTAGCGACGCGTCGTCGGCGAACTCGGCTCCGGGGTTGATCTCGCCGGCGTTGTCGCCGGTTCCCGCCATGATCTCGCGCACCATCGCGATGCCTTCGAGCAGCACTTCCGCATCTTTGGGCACGCTCAGGTACCCGGGGTCGATGAGTGGAGCCGCAGTCGGATCCGCCGAGGAGAGCCTGACGGTGCCCCGGCTCTCGGGGTAGATCAGCGTCGGGAAGACACTCTGCCCCGGCTTCTTCGTCGGCGGTACGACCCGCTTGTCGGAGTCCTGGTTGGGCGAGGGGTAGACCCAGTAGAGACTGAGCAGTTGCAGGTCGGGAATGTCCTGGGCGAACGACGTGCGCACGAACGCGACGGACTCGAACGACGATCCGGCCGCCCACGAGCTTCCTGGCCTGCGCTTCTCCGCGAGGAGTCCGCGCAGGAAGTACGACGGAGTCGGTCGCCGCACCGCCGATTTCATCTTGTACGAGAGCGGGACGAAGAGGTGGTCGTGCAGGTTGTCGCCGACCGGCAGATCCGCGTGCACCGCGATGCCGTGCTGCGCGAGGTGTTCGGCGGGACCGATACCGGACAGTTGGAGGATCTGCGGCGACCCTAACGCGCCCGCCGAGAGGATCACCTCGCGCGAGGCGTGCACAATCTGCTTGCCGCCCTCGACCGAGATCTCGACGCCGGTGGCCCGCGAGCCGTTGACGACGATCCTGATGACCGTCGTCTCGGTGAGAACCAGCAGGTTCGGGAGCGGATCCGCATGGATGTAGCCCTGCGCAGTGGAGTACCGCAATCCCTTCGCGGCGCTCTGCTGAAAGACCGCGACGCCTTCCTGACTTTCCGCGTTGTAGTCGTCGATGGCGGGCACACCCAGGCGCTCGGTCGCCGCTCCCATGAACGCGCGGGCCGCCTCGGTGAGATCGCTCTTGCGGGTGACCTTGATCGGGCCACCGGCACCACGGAAGTCGCTGGCGCCGCCCTCCCAGTCCTCCAGCCGTTTGAAGTACGGAAGGACACCGGCGTAGTCCCAGCCCTCGCAGCCCTCAGCCGCCCAGTCGTCGAAGTTCTTCTTGTTGCCGCGGACGAAGAGCATGCCGTTGACCGAACTCGAACCACCCAGGACCCGGCCGCGCGTCATGGGGATCGTGCGGTCGAGCGCACAGCGCTGCGGTATCGACTTGGAACCCCAGTCGAACAGCTTCTTCAACTGCGGCGTGGAGTGCATGACGTTGATAGCACCGGGAATCTGGAAGAGCATCTTGGCGATGCCCTTGTCGTCTGCGCGCCCAGCCTCGATCAGCACGACGGACGCGCCACTTTCCGCGAGTCGGCGAGCCACCGCGCAACCGGCGCTACCGGCTCCAACCACGATGTAATCGGCGTCGGTCATCGGCGCTTCTCCGTTCGATTACCGTTGTTCCGGCACGGCGACGATCACCCGGCCACAGACGACTTCCAGGGATGTGGTCAAGAGGGTGGGACCCCTTCATTGTGCTCGTCCGAGGAGCGCAGATCAGGGTTGAACACCGGCTGTGCTGCCGCCGAGCGGCATGGCGGGCAGACCGAGTTTGCGATGGTCCCACGAGCGGATCCGCGTCGGCTCGACCCGAACGACGATGCGTTTGTGCATCATGGACTCGACCAGCGGACGAGCCTGCTCGGTGTAGGGACCGACGTAGCGACGGAAGACGTCGATTCCGGCGTTCCAGTACTCCTCGTCGGCGGGGTCCTCGATCAGATGCGCTGTTCCTTCGATCGAGACGCCGCGCAACTGGTCGTAGGTGTCGCCCGCCTCGGCCATGCAGGTAAGGGTCGGGTTACGGCGCAGATTGGCCGCCTTCTGCGACTTCGCCTTCGTCTCGAAGTAGATCTTGCCGTCGATGTGCCCGAACCACATCGCTGTCAGATGCGGTTTGCCTTCGGCATCCAGGGTGGCCAAGGTGAGCACCCTGCTGCGGTCGAGGAACTGCGCGATCTCGTCCGCGCTCATCTGCACCGTGGCCCGCTGTTTGATTCCCACGTTCACCTCCAGCTCGATCGTTGCGCCGACCCTATCGAGCAACCGCGCCCGGCGATCCCGAACGCGACTATTCCCCTGGCCAGCGGCCCTGGTCGTTGTTGTCGACTACTGGAACAGCGTGTCCCACACGGCGAATCGCGTCAGTCGACAGAAATTCGGAAGGGGCGCCGCTCGTTCAGAACTGGCCGGGCAGCGGCACAATGCCGAGGTTGGCGTCGAGGCCACCGTCGACGACGAGGGTGGTGCCGGTGATATAGCCGGCGGCGGGCGAGGCGAGGAACCAGATCGCCTCCGCCTGTTCACGTGGTTCCGCGAACCGTCCGAGCGGGATCCGGCGTTCGATCGCCGTCAGCAGTGCGGGGTCCTGGTGTACGCCGGCGGTGATGCCGGTGCGGGTGAGCCCGGGTGCGATGGCGTTGATCCGAATCCCCTGCGCGGCATAGTCGATCGCCACCGCGCGGACCAGGTTGATCAACGCGCCCTTGGACGCGTTGTAGGCCCAGTTTCCCGCATCGCCGCGCAAACCGGCCACCGATGCGGTCAACACCGCGCAGCCCCCGGACCGACGCAACGCCGGAATCGCCGCTCGCAGCCCGCGAATCGGCCCGAGTAGGTTCACATCGAGGATGCGGTCGGCCGTGCGCACCGCATCGTCGGCCTCGAGCGGCGGGGTGCCGCCGGTTCCGGCATTGAGAACGATGGTGTCGAGCCGGCCGAAATGACTCAGCGCGGCGTCGACCGCGGCCTGGTTCGCCGCGTCGGACGACACGTCGCCGGCCAGGGTCACGATGCCGTCGCCGAATCCGGTCAGGCCGTGCTCGGAGATATCCACCGCGACCACGTCGTGCCCGCGTTCGGCGAACAACTCGACAGTGGCTCGGCCGATACCGGACGCGGCGCCGGTCACGATCGCGACGCGACGCACGTCGGCGGGGGAGGGCTCGCTCATCTGAGGCCTTTTGCCGGAGCCCGAGCAGCGCGCCCGATCTCGGCCACTCGGGCAGTCACACCGATGATCAGTCGAGTACTTCGTTCAGTTTTCCGGTCGCGACGTCGAAGACGAATCCGCGCAGAGAGGTGGTGCGCGTGATGAAGGGGCTGCGTTCGATGCGGCGCAGCGAGTTGCGGATGTCCTCGTCGAGATCGCCGAAGGCTTCGGCGGACCAGGTCGGCTTGATGCCGATCTCGTCCTGGATCGCCCGTTTGAAATCGTCGTCGGTGAAGGTGAGCATGCCGCAGTCGGTGTGGTGGATCAGGATGATCTCCGTGGTGCCGAGCAGTCGCTGGCTGATGGCCAGCGAGCGGATCTCGTCGTCGGTGACCACGCCGCCCGCGTTGCGGATGACGTGGGCTTCACCGTCGCGTAGACCCAGGATGCGGTAGACGTCGAGGCGGGCGTCCATGCACGCCACCACCGCGACGTGCTTGCTGGGCGGCAGCGGGAGCGGGCCGCTGAACTGCGCCGCGTACGCGGCGTTGTTGCTGAGGTATTCGTCTGTGACGGTCATGGCGGCGTCCTCGGATCGATGGGTGGCGACAACGAATCTCCGCATCCATGGTTGGTGCTCGACCGGAGAGCGGCCAGAGATTCGCGCAGATCGAGGAGAAGGGTCGTTCGCAGCCGCGCGAACGAGTAGAAGCGCGCACTTCACACTCAGGGCCGCAGCTCACGCAATGCCGGGGCGATCCAGGTAGTGAGATAAGCGCGCAGCGCGACGCCCTGACGTGGCGGGCGACCGGGGTCGATGACGAACGATTGCACGGTGCGCAGCATGTGCTCGACCAGCTCGTCGAGGGCGGTGTCAGCGATACCCGCGCGTTCCCAATCGATGGCGAAGCGTTCGAGAATCGAGCGGCCGAAGGCCCGCGCGGTGTCTGAGGTGACGCCAGGGGAAAAGACACCGGCGCGGCCGGGGCTCAGTAGCAATCCGAGATATCTGTCGGCGGCGAGACTTTCGAGGGTGTAGGCAATGCCTTCGACCACGGCCTCGGCTGGATCGGTGATGTGGTCCAGATGCGCGGCGAGGACATCGAGGAAGCGTCCGGTCTCGGCCAGAGCGGTAGCGGTCAGCAGCGCATCGGCGTTGGCGAAATAGCGGTACACCGTTTGGCGGGTGACGCCGAGGTCGCGGGCGATCTCGGCCATCGTGAAATCCCCGCCGCTGCGTTCGATGGCAGTGCGCGCGGCGGCGATGATGCGTTCGATGGCTTCGGTGTCATCGGCCGGAGTGGTGCCGGACCAGCCATGGGTGCGCATCGAGTCCCTTCGGGCAGCTGTGTTTCTCGCCGACTCTATCGACTTCGTCGGGGGACCGCGTAACCCGTTCAACCGAAACAGACCATACATATTGAGCAATATGTATGGTCATTGTCATGATGAACCAGATCGAACCCGGCGCCGTCGGGCTGACCGAGGACCTGACCCGCCGCGCGCTGCGCTTGGTGCTCGACCGGACCACCGACATGGCGCCGACCGCACTACGAGTGCCGCTGCACTACTACCGCGACCCGAAGATCGCCGAGGTGGAGGAATCGCAGATCCTGCGCCGCACGCCTGTGATGATCGCGCCCTCCGCGCGCATCCCCGAACCGAACGACTACGTGGTGCGCACCGTGCTCGGCGACTCATTGCTGGTGACCCGTGATCGCGACGGCACCGCGCACGTGCTGCTGAACTACTGCCGTCATCGCGGCGCGCAACCGGCCTGTGGATCCGGCAACGCAACGCGCTTCACCTGCCCGTATCACGCCTGGACCTACCGCAACACCGGCGAGCTGACCGGAGTGCCGGGCAAGGAAGGCTTCACCGGAATGGACCGCGGCGACTACGGCCTGGTCGAACTACCCAGCCAGGAACGTCACGGCTTCATCTGGGCGGTACTCTCCGCCGACGGTGAGATCGACATCGACGCTCACCTCGGCGACATGGGACCTGAACTGGCGCAACTGGATTACGGTTCCTACGGCTACCACGACGAGCGCGAGTTCACCTCCGAGGTCAGCTGGAAAGGCGCGCTCGAAGCCTTCGCCGAGAGCTATCACTTCCCGTTCGTCCACGGCCAGAGCGTGATCGGCCAGAATACCGTCGCCAACACCTCGACCCACGACGCCTTCGGTCGCCACCACCGGATGGGATTCCCGTTCAACTGGATCACCGGGCTCGACACCGATCCCACCGGTTCCTGGGATCCCCTGATGAACATGGGCGTGATCTACTGGATCTACCCGAACCTGGTCCTGGCCAACAGCCCTGTCGGCGTGGAGATCCTCGACATGCTGCCCGCCGGTGCGCCTACCCGCTGTACCGTGCGCCACAGCTGGATGGCCAAGATCCCCGCCACGACTGATGAGCAGCGCGCCGTCTACGACACCATTTACGCTCAAGTCCACGCCGCGGTCCGCGACGAGGACTTCGCCATGCTGCCCCAGTGCGGCGAAGGTGTTCGTCATGGCCAGCATGACCACATGATCATCGGCCGCAACGAAATCGGCGTCCAACACATGATCAAGACCTTCGCCACCGAACTCGGAGTCGCCCTGAGCTGAACCGGCTTTCGATCGGTGTCAGCGGGCGAATTCGTGGTAGAGCCGCGGCAGAAATCCGGCCAGATGGTTCATTTCCTGACCGCAGTGCAGGAGTAGTTCCCGGGCGAGCTCGACGTCGAGGACGAGGTCTCGGGGATCGACGGCGGGCCCGCGTTCGATCGCTTGCGCGGCTCGGGAGAGGTCGGGTTGGTGGAGGCCGTGGAGATTGAGGTAGAAGCGGCTGCGCATTTCGCATCCCCCGGGGATCGGCCTGACCTGATGTGCCAGCCACCCGAGGTCGACCGGCGCAACGATGCTGCCGACCCTGCCGAGAATGATCGTGTGCTGATCGGGGACATCGAAGCCGTGGGCACGCGGGTCGGTGAAGGCAATCGCCAGTTGCTGCAGTTTCGGGCCGATGTACTCGTCGACATAGGCGATGTTGCCGATGTATTTGTCGCGGTCGGAAATGTGGTCAGCCGACCGGTCCCGGGCGATTCCGCAGTAGAGGTGAGCGTCGGGGTGCCACAGTTTGTAGCGCGCGGATTCCACGGTGTGCCAGGCGAACCACCAATCCCACATGGCGGCGGTGACGCCCTGCATCTCGGTATGTACCGCGACCCAGATCGCGCCGGATGCGGTGTGTCCGTAGCCGGTTTCCACCGCGGCGACACCGTGCGGTGAGAGGTCGCTCGGGAGTGCGGAGAACTCGGGAATCTGCTCCGATGGCGTCGGGCCGCAGCGATAGGCCGCGGCGACCGAAGCCAGGACAGGCGCGGTGTGCGCGGCCATGTATTTCGCGTACGGTTCGGCACGGTCCTCGGCAGAGTACCCACGGTATCGCACGTTCGGATCGGCGGTGGCGGAGACTGGGAGACCGGACAGCGCCAGGCCCACGCCGACAACCGCCGCCACCTGAATTGCGCGGCGCCGATTGGTTTCTGGTTGGCTCGGCATCCGTCGACCCTATGGTCATGGAGAAGAGCTACCGAAGCCTTGGGGCAGGTCTGTGAAGTATGACAACGTGCGGAGGTGGCATCCGGTGCCCAGATGCACGCGCGCCGACCTTCGGCCACAACGAACAGAGGATCGTCGATGAAGTTGCGTCGGGTTCGGACCGAGGACGGTTTGCAGACACAGTGTCTCCGTGACGGGCAGTGGTCCGCGCATCCGGAACCGGTGGCGGGCAAGGTGTTCGGTGATCAATGGGAGCTCGGCGTCGCGAACGGGCACCTGAGTGAGTCCGAGCTGTTGCTGCCTTTCAACCCGGCATCGTTTCGCGACTTCATGTTGTTCGAGCAGCACAATATCGACGCCAGCCGTGGTTTGGTGCGCCGATTCCATCCGGCGCAGTACCGGTTGGCTGCTGCGGTCGAGCGGCTGAGTGGTCGGAGCTTTCCGCTGTTCAAGCCGAAGCCGTTGTTCTATCAGCAGCCGATCTACTACATGGGTAATCATCTGACATTCGTTCCGTCGGGAACCCCGATCAGTGCTCCGGCCTACTCGTCGGCATTGGATTACGAACTCGAGATCGGATTCGTTCTCGCCGAGCCTCTGTACTGTGCGACCGCGCAGCAGGCTACCGCCGCGATCGGCGCTTTCGTCCTGCTCAACGACTTCAGTGCGCGCGACATCCAGCGCGCCGAAATGGCCAGCGGGTTCGGGCCACAGAAATCCAAGCATTTCGCCAGTTCGATGTCGGCGACCGCCGTGACCGCGGACGAAATCCTGCCGCGCATCGATAGCCTCACCGGGTCGGTCAGAATCAACGGCGATACCGTCACCACGGTATCGAGCGCTGGGATGTGCTGGAGCCTCGGTGAAGTCCTCGCTCACGCTTCCCACAGCGAACATCTCTTTGCTGGAGAGTTGTTCGGAACCGGCACTCTGCCCGGCGGCAGCGGTATGGAAACCGGTAACTGGCTCGAGCCGGGGGATGTCCTCACCTTGACTCTCGATGGTATCGGCGAGGTCGAACACCACATCACCAGCTGATGGGAATCCGCCGCCTGCTGCCGGCGCTGGGCTGAGTGGTGCCGCGTCGATGGCAGGTGCCGCTACTGTGTGGTCCCATGGCGCGAATCAAGGCCACCGACACCGGCACGAAGGTTGCGCGGCGGCAGGTGATCGCCGCCGCGGTGATCGACGTTCTCGCTGAACAGGGTCTTCGCGGGCTGACTCACCGCGCGGTGGACGCCGCCGCCGGCTTCGGCAGCGGCGCGGTGAACTATCACGCCCCCACCCGGGCGCACCTGGTCCGTTTGGCGCTGGACGAGCTGTTCGCCCGCGACGGGGTCGTCGCCGCCACTCATTTCGCCGACCTGATCTGCACCCCGCAGATTCCCATGGCCGTCGTAGTTGACCGCATGAGCGCGTTCGTGCAGGAAATGACGGCCCCTCCGGCTCGGCAGCGTGTCGTTGCCCGGCATATGTTGTTGGCCGAGGCCCAAGTCGATCCGCAGATCCGTGCGGAGTTCGATGCGCACCGTGGTGCGTTCGTGGAGTTCGCCGCGAATATCGTGACTGCGATGGATCACGATTATCCCGCGATCACCGCCGAGGTGGTGGTGATCATGATCGAAGGCTTGATCCAACGCCAAGTACTCATCGGGGCAACGCCATTGGCTGATTCGTTGCATCCGATCATTGCAGGTCTCCTGCGTTCGTGGACTATCGAGTAGGCCCCGCCTGATATGGAACCCTGTCGACAACGGTCACGATGTTGACGATCTTGTCTTTGTCGACCACGAGACGGTCTGCGCCCGCGACCGACATTGCCCCTCGTATCACGGGTAGGCATTGTGAGATGAACTGCCTGTATGCTCTGGAGCCGCTCACGCGCCTGGTTTGAGTGTCGCAGATGACGTCATCAGCGACATAGCGCATGGCCCTGCTGAGGTCGCCGGCTGTCAACGCGGTGAAGTAGTGCAGGGCGGTGAGATGACACAAGTTCGGAAGCCGAGTGGTGCACCTACTCCAGACCTCGGATCCAGGTCTTGCGTGCGCTGTCCTGCGCACAAAGTCAGCCAGCGCGCTAGATCGAGCGCAGGATCCCTCGCAAGCGGTCGGCAAAGGCCCGTGGCCGAAAAAGCGGTCCGTTGTGGCCGCCGGGAAACGTCTCGACTTCGCGGCCGAGCATCTCGGCCAGGGCCGTGGAACAGTGTGGCACCGGGCCGACGCTGGTGGCGCCCGCTGCCGGGGTGATCACGTCGGCAGCAGCGCGGAGTGCCACGGTGTCCGGACGATATTCGCGCACTGCCGGCGCATCGTGGGCGAGGAAGTGTTCGAGATTGCGTATCCGGCCTGGATTCGGCAGTGCCACAGGCACATCGGGGTCGCGGTCGACGATGTCCAACCCCGCGATCTTGACGAGGAGCGCCATCGCCGCGGCGATGCCGTCGCGGCGGTACGCGTCTTCGACGTCGAGCTGGGACTGAAGCAATTGCGCACGCTCGGAATCGGGTAGCAAGGCTGCTATCGGCGGCTCATGAGCGATCACTGTCCGAACCCGTTCTCGGTGGCGCGCCGCGAGTTCCAGCGCGATGATCGCACCGATGCTGGTGCCGAATACCAGCGCCGGGGAGTCGGTCACCGCGCCCAGTACCAGCGCGGCATCGTCGGCGTGCGTGCGTGGACCCGACGTGTCAGCCGGTCCCGTGCTGCGCGACAGGCCGCGCCGGTCGAAGCTGATCACCGTGAAGTCCGACTTCAGATGCAGGGCTAGGACGTCATACGCATCAGCGTCGCCGTCACCTCCGGGGAGCAATAACAGCGCAGGGCCGACGCCTCGAACCTTGTAGTAGATCTGCGCGCCGGGCACGTCGAGTACCGCCATGATTCACCACCCATAAGAAACTGAAGTTGCTTATTTGAAGGTAGCAAGCACTGAAAGTTTTAAGCAACTCGGGTAGCTTATTGGGGGTGATGCAGACACGACGACGAGGTGCCGCGCTGGAGCGGGCCATCCTGGACGCGGCCTGGGCGGAACTGGTCGAAGTCGGCTATCGCGAGATGACCATGGCCGGCGTCGCCGAGCGCGCAGGCGCGGCGAAATCGGTGCTGTACCGACGGTGGCCCGACAAGTTCGACCTGATTCGCGCTGTCATCGAGCAACGAGTCCCCCGGCTGGGGCGTCCGGCGCCGACCGGCAATCTGCGTGACGACGTACTTCAAGTACTCACCGGGGTCATCGCTCGATATGAGAGTTTGTCGGTGCTGACAGGTGTGGACCCGGAGTTGACCAACCGGCTGCGCCCCGAGCTCGCCGACGACGCGATCACCCAACTCGGCGAAGTCGTGCAAGCCGCGGGTATGGATCTGGCCGCAATCAGCCCGCGATTGTTGCGCCTACCCATCGCGATGATCATCGACGACCTTCTCCACTACAGGGACGAGGTCGATCCGCGAGCGATTGCCGACGAACTCTTCATTCCCCTGGTCGAATCGACCATTGTCACCAGCTCGCGAAAGGCGCCGTGATCCGTCGCGTAGGCGGACTCGAAGCCGCCTGTCGCGCGAGCACGGATACGTTCGCGGCGCACCGATGAATTTCGTGTGGATCTGTCGTCGATATCGGTGGATACACCGACTGCGGTGTGTCTGCGCCGGGGCCGTTCCCGCGCGGGAACAAGCACACGGAGGCACCGGTGAACTTCGACAGCCCTGCACACGAGCACGCGACCCAGATACGTGAGCAAACCGCCGACCCCGCACACCCGCGGGTGTTGGTAGCGGGAGCGAGCATCGCGGGGCCCGCGCTGGCCCACTGGTTACATCAGCGAGGGGCAGAGGTGACCGTGGTGGAGCGGGCGTCCGGGCTGCGTCCCGGTGGGCAGGCGGTAGACGCACGCGGGGTGACCAAGGAGGTCATCCGGCGCATGGGGCTGGACGCGCAGGTGCGCGCGGCCTGCACGGAGACCGCAGGCGCGCACACCGTGGACGCGGACGGGAGCGTCCTGGAGACCTTCCGGGTGGGCGACGACGGCGGCGACGGGTACATCGCCGAGATCGAGATCCTGCGAGGGGACCTGTCCCAGGTGCTCTATGACGACACCCGCGACAGCGTCGAATACATCTTCGGCGACCGGATCGCCGCCCTCGCCCAGGACGCGGACGGGGTCGACGTGACCTTCGAATGCGGCGACCCGCGCCGCTTCGACCTGGTGATCGGGGCAGACGGACTACATTCGGCGCTGCGAGCAATGGTCTTCGGCCCACATGAGCGGTTCGTTCGCCATCTGGGGCTCGTGCTGGCCTTCTACAGTGTCCCCAACGACTTCGGATTGGACCGCTGGTTGATCGACTACCGGGAGTCGGGGCGATCCGCGGGCCTGCGGCCCATCCGAGACGCCGCCCAGGCGATGGCCGTACTCTGCTTCAGCTCGGGCGACTTCGACGTCGACTACCGCGACATCGCGGCGCAGAAGCGTTTGCTGCGCGAGCGGATGAGCGGAATGGGCTGGTTGACATCCGACATCCTTGCCCATCTCGACGACACTGCGGACTTCTATCTGGACCAGGTCGCCCAGGTGGTGATGGAGAGCTGGTCGAGCGGGCGGGTGGGGCTACTCGGGGACGCGGCGTTCAGCTCGTCGCCGATGTCGGGGCAAGGTACCGGCCTGGCTCTGGTCGGCGCCTACCTGCTGGCCGGCGAGTTAGCCGCCGCAGGATGGGACCCGGAGACCGGGTACGCCGCCTACGAGCGGCGGATGCGCTCGTTCGTCGAGGCCAACCAGGAGATCGGCCGGTTGCACGCGCGAAGCCTCATCGCCCCCGCGCCGGAGGCCGAGCCGGGCACAGGGCCCGACGTCGAATGGGACCTCGCGCTGATCGAGCGTGCGATCAACGGTATCGAGCTGCCCGACTACACAGGGGGGCCGACCGAAACGCACACCGCACCACTGAGCAACTCGTCGGCCAAGCCGTAGGCATCACATCGGCAGGGGTGGGGCCCGGGGCATCGGGTACATCAACGGCCGGCAATCGCGGCTGACGCTGCCATTGTGGTGCAGGGGCTCGCCTGGACATCATCCCGAGCGATCGGTGCACGGGTTCCGGTGTGCGTGATTCCTCTCCTCGCGGATCAGGTTGCGAACACCCGGGGGAAGCCGAACATCGGAACCAGCGCGGGAGCATGGAACTTGACCACCCGTGCGATACCGGCGGTAGTGGGCGCCAGCACCACGACACCGTCCGCTCGCAGCACTCCGCTCGTGTCCCTGCGGTACACCACAGCGGCAGGTTGGCCGTTCGCGGTAGTGGCGATCATCCGCCAGTCACCGGATGTGCCGAGTACGTACGTGCCGAGCACATGGATACACATCGCCCTGCCCGCTTGCCAATCGCCGAACGGCGTCGCTTCCAGGGTGGCATCGGTGCGCAGCACCTGCTCCAGCAGACTCGCATCGGAACGCTCGAAGGCTGCGATGTAACCGTCGAGCAGCGCACGTGCTCGGGGGTCGGCCGGCTCGAGCAGATTCTCCGGCTCGGGCTCGACCTCGTCGAGGCGGGCGCGCGCTCGTTGCAGCCCGCTCTTGACTGCCGCAGTGGTGGTTCCGAGGATCTCCGCGGTCTCGTCGGCGGAGAATGCGAGCACCTCGCGCAGGATGAGCATCGCTCGCTGGCGGGCGGGCAGATGCTGCAAGCTCGCGATGAGCGCCAGCCGCAGCGACTCGCGTGCGACAACGATCGTCGCCGGATCGCCATCAGGTGGTGTGATCCACCCGTCCGGTAGTGGACCCAGCCACGAGATCTCTTCCGAAGCAATCGGATTCGGCGCACGATCGGGACCGTCGTAGGGTCCGCCCAAACCCGAGGGCAACACTCGGATCCGACGCCGCTGCAGAGCGGTAAGGCACACATTTGTGGCGATCTTGTAGAGCCAGGACCGAACCGAGGCGCGGCCTTCGAATCCTGAGTAGGACTTCCACGCCCGCAGATAGGTCTCTTGCACGAGGTCCTCGGCGTCATTGGCCGACCCGGCCATGCGGTAGCAGTGCGCCAGCAGTTCTCTGCGAAACCGATGGGTCTCGATGGTGAACCGGTCGTGATCCGGTGCGCCCCGTGGGTGCGATGTCACACGGCCACCCTAGCTAGCTTCCCTTGTCGAACGGCGGCTTCCATCTCGTGTGGGGTCACCGAGTCCACGTGGATACAGCGTTCGCAGGTCACGGCAGCAGGGCCAGTTTGCCGACGGTCGCTCTGGTCTCCAGTTCGCCCAGCGCTTTCGGACCGTCGGCCAAGTCGTAGACGGTGGGTTGGATCGGAGTGAGCACCCCGGCTGTGATGAGCGCGGACAGCTCACCCATGATTTCGCCGAACATCTGCGGTGCGGCCTGGATCAGCACGCCGATATTGAGCCCGATGAGCTGGACCTGATGCTTGTACACAAGTTCCCAATTGCTGACCGCCGCCTGCCCGCCCGCCAGCCCGTAAACAACGACCCGACCGGTGATGCGCTTGGCCGCTGCCAGACTGGCCTCGAACGTCGCTCCGCCCGCCGATTCCAACACCAGGTCGACGCCGGCGCCGCCGGTCACTCTTGATACTTCGGCGGCGAGGTCGTCACCGCGGGAGTCCAGGACGTGGTCGGCGCCCAACGCCAGAACTGCCTCGTGCTTGGCCGGCGAAGCGGTGGCGATGACCGTCGCCCCATAGTGCTTGGCGATGGTGACCGCGGCCTGGCCGGTCGCCCCCGCCGCGGCGTGAATCAACACGGTCTGGCCTGTGGCGAGCCCGCCCAGGGTCCGCAGTGCGGCCAGCGCCGTGGGCCAATTCACTGTCAATCCGAGCGCCTGCTGCGCCGTCCAGCCGGGGGGTACGGCGACCGCGGCCGCCGCGGGTAGCGCCACATATTCGGCGAAAGCGCCACTCCCGACACCGACAACACGTGCACCCGGCACGGGGTCGGTAACCTCCGCGCCTAGCGCGACAACTTCGCCGACGGCTTCGAAACCGGCTAGGTAGGGCGGTCGCGGGCCGTCCCGAAATGCTCCGTGGGACTTCGAGATATCAGCGAAGTTGACCCCAGCGGCGGCGACTCGGACAAGAACCTCGCCTGGCCCGGGGCGGGGTATCGGAGCATGGTCTATCAGGCGCATGTCCTGTGGACCTTCGAAGGACATCTGCTGCAGCGCACGCATGGTAATGGGAATGCTCATCGGCGATCAGCCTTTCTTTCCGGGGCACACGATGGAGTCCTGTTCGTCGTGCGGACAGGCTCTAGTAGGTAGACCCGGCTGACGCCACAAAAGAATCGGCCTGCGCAGTGAGCGGACGTAGCATCTGACAAGTTCCCGCTTCGGACTTCGCGAAGCGACGGTCGATCAGGATCAGTCCGCGACCACGCGAGCCGCGAGTGTCGGTGATATCCGTTGCATACCGAGCAACATTCCGACTTTCCCGACTCGGATCCGGTGCGCCTGCCTCTTGTGTAGCCCGGTGAGAACCGCCGCCGCTGCCGCGCCGGGGCTGATCTTGCCCCGGCCGCGTCCGGCGGTCATCGCGGTGTCGACCAGCGGCAGCATCGCGTCGACGACGCGCACGGTAGGTGCGTCTACGGCGAGTTGGTACCGCAGCGAGGTGGTCGCCGCGATCAAGCCCGCCTTCGCCGCGCAGTACACCGGCGCGGAACGCTTGGGCACCAACCCGAGCGCCGAGGTGATGTTGACGATCGTCGCGGACGGGGCGAGCGCCAGCGCGGGAAGCAGACGTGCGGTCAGGCGCAGCGGCGCGATCAGGTTCGCCGCCAGTTCCTCGGTCACATCGTCGAGCAGTTCGTCGGCGTCCGATGTCATCCACTGCCGGTCGAATTGGACTCCGGCGTTGTTGATCACCAAATCCAGTCCGGCGATTCCGGCCGCGGTCGCGGCGACGCGATCCACGTCGGCGGGAACGGCCAGATCGGCGGATATGGTCCGCAGGCCTGGGATGCGCGCGGCCGCGTTCGCGAGCCGGTCGGGGTCGCGGCCACAGATCAGAACGTGACAGCCGGTGGCGGCGAGCTGCTGGGCGAAGGCGAACCCGACTCCACTGCCGCCTCCGGTGACCAGCGCCGCGCGCGCGACGATCTGCTTGCTCATTCGGCGGCCCTGTGCCCGTCTTCCACGGACAAGATCAGGTCCTCGAGTCGGAAGTAGGGCCTGGTGAACAGCGCCGAGTCGCGCAGGTGCTCGATCACCAGGTAGTACTCGTCGAGGTCGGTGGTGGCGAACACCGCGATGTCGCTGGACCGGGCGCTGAAGGCCTCGGCGTCGTAGAACCGCATCGTGGTTTTCGTCCGGTCGCGCAGGGCGGTGCCCAGGGCGGCGTCGGCGATACGTCGACGCTCCGGGCGGCTCATGGCCAGCCATGCGGGGAGCGCGGTCAACATCATGAACGCCGTGTACTCGGTGGGCTCGGCACCTAGCGATGAAGCATTTGTTACATCCATGCCGGCGACCCTAGATGTAACAAATGTTACAGTCAAGGGGTGGCTGCCCGAACATCTCCGAACCCCACCCGACGCGACGAGCTCCTCCACGCCGCTCTCGACGACTTCGCGCGTCACGGCCTCGTCGACTTCACCTTGCGTGGCCTCGCCGAGCGCATCGGGACGAGCGCGCGCATGCTCGTGCACTACTTCGGCAGCCGCGAGCAATTGCTGTCCGCCGCGTTCGCTGAACATCGACAGCAGATGCAACGACAACTCGCCGATGCCGCCGAGCAGAGTCCGGCCGGGGCGGCGACATCGGCGTGGGCGGCGATGACAGCGGACGAGCAGCGCACACACTTCACCGTCATGTACCACCTGCTCGCCGCCGGTCTCACCAACGGCGCCGCGGAGCGCCCCGCCGCTCGCGATGCGATCCTGGCATGGGTCGACTATGCGACTGACCTGCTCGCTCGCGCAGGTCGCGATGCCGTCGATGCCCGTGTCGATGCCACGGTGCTGGCGTCGGGCCTCAAAGGAATCCTGATCGACCGCCTCGTCACCGACGACGAACAACGCTGCGACGCCGCCGCACGCCGCCTCATCGACGCGGTGCTCACCTGACTCGCGTGAGCGCGGACCGGCTGTGCGGCGATGCCGTCGTGGCTCGAGCCCGGTGGAAGTAGGAATTCGATTTCTATCCGAATCGAATCCGGTCGCGAACATGATCCGCCATGACCGCGGAGGTGTAGGTGCAACCGCTGGGCCTTGTTGCCGTTACTGCAGGGTGACCGACGCAGGGCATGGACGACTTCTGTAAGAGACTTCCAGTCGCGTCCGTGGTGCATGTCGAGCAGGCTATTTGCCAGGGCGGGTAGTGCGGGATGAATATTCGATACGGAGAGGTCGGGTTGCGCTGTACCGCAGGTGAATTCGCAATTCGATGCGGTGTGGAGGGTGTGGTCATCGGCGGTGCGGTATGACGAATTTTCGACAGCCTGGAACGGCCGCCCGGTCGCAATATTCCGGCACCTTTTCGGTGTGTGATGGGAAATTCTCGACACTAAAGCCCCGAAGCTGTGAAGTTTCCAGAGAAATGCTTCGACGCTCGACAAGGGCCGCGACTGTAAGAACAGTTTAGAACTGTTCACGATAATGATGGCAGCCTTCCTCGGGGTCGAGGCGGCACGGTGAGGTTGGTCGGTGAGGGCATCAGCAACGTATCGGATCGCGGGTCCACCTGGGCTGATCGGCAGCCGACTCCCCGACGGCTACCGATCTCGCGCAGATCACATGCTCTCTGTTACGGCTCACAAACCGGCTCCTGTTAGCTATCAATTAGCTATAAGATGTCCGGTTTGGCCCTCCATTTTCTGTGAATAATCGGGTACGGTCGACCATCGACGGGGAACTACTTCGACAGGGGGATCGATGGACGAGAACATCAGTGGTACCCCGATATCGCGCGATGACGTAGGCGGCGATCGGGTTTCACGAAATCTTGAATGCCGCATTGCGGCTCCCGGCGCGGAATCTTATGACAGCGAGACCGCTCATCTTCACGATGTCGTGGATCAATTGGAGTACGCGGTACAGGTTTGTTCGCGCGAGAGCATTCCGCTTCCCTTCGTGTTGCAGGAAGTCGAAAAGGCGCTCGGTGTGGACCTCGACGATCTCTCGGCGGACTGGCCTTCCGCCCTCCGCCTGCACCTCGTCGACTACGTGACGGCGGTGTTCGCGAAGGACCACCTACAGCCACCGCATCGGTGACGGCGGCCGGGGTGGTGCAAGTCGGCGCGGCGGGCAGTCCTCAGCGGCTCGCACGCAGAATGCGGTTCGCGCGCAGTGCGCGCGGCGAGTCGCTCTCGAACCTTCCGGATCCGTCGAGGTAGCCACCGATGAGCTCAGGGGCGGAATGGTCTTCGATGTCGGTGAATCCGAGGGCGCGCAGCTGTGCGGCGATGTCGTCGGGGGTGAAGTAGCTGAACAACGGTTCGCCGATGCCGGCCAGCCGATCGGCACGTGCCCGGTGGTCCGCACGGTCCTCGTCGGTCGTCGCGGGCTGGAGGTAGTCGAAGACCACCTCGACCGGCTGGGCCTGGGCAGCGATGTATTCGAGGGTGGCATGGGCGGCGCTCGGAGTCAGATAGAAGACGACGCCGAGCCACACGAACACGGCCGGGTCCGTCCGTGTGAATCCGGTGGATTCCAATCGCGCCGCCAGCGTCTGGGTTTCGAAATCGACCGGCACGAAGGTCAATGTCTCGGGGCGGTCGATTCCGGCGGCGGCGAGGCGTTCGCGTTTCCACGCCTGGGTGGCAGGATGGTCGACCTCGAAGACACGCAAGTCCGGGTACGTAGTGCGATAGGCGAAGGTGTCCAGGCCCGCGCCGAGGATCACGACCTGCCGCACACCAGCAGCGAAGGCCGCGGCCACGGCGTCCTCGGCGAAGCGGGCGCGGGCGGCGAAGAACAGGCGGCGGGGCCTATCAGTTGCCACGTCACCGAGATGATCGGTGGTGAGCGTGCCCGGATCGGCCAGTTCCTCCGCGGTGACGGCGAGCAGCCGTGCCGCCAAGGGGTCGGTGAAGATCTGTGGCCGGTCGGCGATCTGGTGATAGGCGCGGGCGTAGGCGGTGACGAGGGCTGTCCTGCTTGGTCCGTCGTTCTCCATGCTCGAGAACCTACTCGCGAAGTTGCCGCATGCTCTATGAACTCGCTCACCCATACGCCACCGGGGAGCCGGTACCGATTGCCCACGCCGAAATCCCGCGTGGGCATGGGTGTCGGCGCAATCGGATAGCATCCCCGGTACTACCTCTCGGTCCAGCAACCGGCCGGCGGAGTCAGTTCGCGTCGTGGGCGCTTGTGATCGGAGGCTTTCGTGCACACCCTGGGTTTTGTGCTGTCCAGGTGGGGAGGGGAAGTCTGATGTGGTGCGAGCAGGCAACTCTCGGCTGTGCCGGCGGTGGTCGTGGTGCGCAGTGACGCGTTGAACGCCGATCTCTTCACGGCCGGGCCCGGATCGCGGCGTCAACTCCACATACTGCTGGTCGAGGACGATCCCGGCGACGCCTTGCTGGTGGAAGAGATGGTCGCCGATCTGTCTCCGCGCCCGCACCTGGATTGGGTACGCACCCTGGCCGAGGCCGGCGAGCGACTACGCACCGACGTCCCCGATTGTGTGCTGCTCGATCTGCATCTGCCCGATGCACACGGACTCGAGGCGCTGGCCGGAATCCGCGTCCGCAACGATCAGGTCCCGGTCGTGGTGATGACCGGGCTCGACCAGGAGCGCACCGGGCTGTTCGCGTTGGCCTCCGGCGCGCAGGACTATCTGGTCAAGGGCCGGGTGGACCCGGAATTGTTCGGGCGCGCAGTGCGTTACGCGATCCAGCGCAAGCAGGCCGAGCTCACCAGTGCGGCCCTGCAGGCCAGTCAGATGCGGGCACAGGAGAACTCCCGACTCGAACGCGGACTGTTGCCGACCCCGCTGTTGGGTGCCGACCCCGCGGTGGAGGTGGTGTCGCGGTATCGACCCGGCCGTGACCACTCACTGCTCGGCGGCGACTTCTACGACGTGGTCCAGGACCCGACCGGCATCGTGCACGCCATCATCGGTGATGTCTCCGGCCACGGTCCCGATGCCGCGGCGACCGGGGTCGCGTTACGGTTGGCGTGGCGCACGCTGGTGCTCAGCGGTGTCACCGGTGCCAGGCAGCTGAACCTGCTCGAGGAAGTGTTGCTCGCCGAACGCGCCGACCAGCAAACCTTCGCCACCGCTACCAGCTTGGTACTCGACCCGGCGACCCGACAGGTGTCGGTGCGCCGCGCGGGTCATCCCGGCATGCTGTCGTGCACCGGTGCCGGACTGAGTTGGGTGGAGGTGCCGGGCGGACCGGCCCTCGGTTTCGTCCCGGGCTACGCGCAGTGGCCTGCGCACGAGGTGGCACTGGCGGATCAGGCGGGGCTGATGCTGTTCACCGATGGACTGTTCGAAGGGCGTGTCGGCGACGGCAGCACCCGCCTCGGCGAGGACGGATTGTTCGAACTGGCACAGACGCTGCCGACCGGACAGCCCGAGTCCTTCGTCGACGCGCTGATCGGGCAGGTGGCGGAACTGTCTTCGGCGGCAGGCGGTTTGGATGACGATGTGGCCATCCTGTATTTGCGGTGGAGTGATGTGACGAGGCGGAGAACGTGACGAGTAGTACACCAGCCCGGGCGGGGTCGATTCGCAAGCTGACAGCACAGGGCTGGTTCCAGCTCGTGTTCGCGCTGATGATTCTGGTGGTGGTCGCCGGTGCCGCGGCGGGTGCGCAGGTGATCGCGCACACCAGCCGGGTCACCGATCGTCTGCTCGCAGAAACTCTGCCCGCGGCCACCGAAGCCCATCGGCTGCAGGGTGCGCTGCTGAACCAGGAAACCGGTATCCGCGGCTACGCCATCACCGGGGACCCGCAGTTCCTCGAGCCCTACGACCGAGGGCGTCAGGAGCAGACACGCGCTGCCGACCGCTTACGGGAGCTGCTCGTCGCCCACCCCGGATTGCTCGCCGACCTCGCCGCTGTCGACCTCGCCGCCCAGCGGTGGCAGGCCGACTTCACCGATCCGGCGACCGGAGCCGTGTCGTCTCGCGCGGGCATCGGTTCCGACGCCGCCACGGGAGCGGTGCGTCGAAAGGCGCTCTTCGACGCCGTGCGCGATACCTTCGCGGTGCAGAACGACCATCTCGTCGCGGTCGTCGACAGCGACTCCGCCGAGCTGGCAAGCGCACGCACCACCCGCAACATCGTGCTGTCCGGCATCGTCGCGGTCTTCCTGCTGACCGGGGTGCTGCTCACCGTTCTGGTACGGCGACTGGTGGTACGGCCGTTGGGCTATCTCACCGAGTCGTCGCGGCGGGTAGCGGCGGGGGAGTTCGACGCGCGTATCGAGGCTGTCGGTCCATCCGATATCGCGTTGGTCTGCGAGGCGGTGGAGAACATGCGCCACCACATCGTCGCCGAGCTCGATTCCACGCGCATCCAGGAGGCGGCACTGCTGCGCCAGAAGCAGGATCTCGACGTCCAGGCCGAGGAACTGCGCAGATCCAACACCGAGCTGGAGCAGTTCGCCTACGTCGCGTCCCATGACCTGCAGGAGCCGCTGCGCAAGGTGGCCTCGTTCTGCCAGCTGCTCGAGAAGCGCTACGGCGACCAGCTCGACGAGCGCGGCAAGCAGTACATCGACTTCGCCGTCGACGGCGCCAAACGCATGCAGGTGCTGATCAACGACCTGCTCACCTTCTCCCGCGTCGGCCGGATGTCGGAGGGCACCGAGCCGGTGGGCCTGGATCAGACCCTGGACGAGGCGATAGCCGCCCTGGCGGCGACCATCGAGGAATCCGAGGCCGTGATCGAGCGCCCGGCGGCGTTGCCGGAGCTCCTCGGGGAACCGACCCTGCTGATCATGCTGTGGCAGAACCTCATCGGTAACGCGATCAAATTCCGCACGCCCGGCCTGACCCCTGTGGTCCAGGTGGCGTGCGCGCCCAACGTCGACGACGCAGAGGAATGGGAATTCTCGGTGTCGGACAACGGGATCGGCGTCGCGGCCGAATTCGCGGAGAAGGTCTTCGTCATCTTCCAGCGTCTACATCCGCGAGATGCCTACGGCGGCACCGGGATCGGATTGGCCGTGTGCAAGAAGATCGTGGAGTTCCACGGCGGCCGGATCTGGCTCGACACCGACTACCGTGACGGCACCCGTCTGTGCTTCACCCTGCGGGCGGCAGCGCCCGCGATCACCGCTACATCCATCGAGAACGAGGTATTCGCATGACCGATCCCGGCCAGCCGGTCGATATCCTGCTCGTCGAAGACGACCCCGGCGACGAACTGATGACGCGGGAAGCCTTCGAGGACAACAAGATCGGCAATACGCTGCACGTGGTCAGGGACGGTCAGGAAGCGCTGGACTTCATCTACCGCACCGGCGCGTACGTCGACGCTCCACGGCCGGATCTGATCCTGCTGGATCTGAACCTGCCCAAGTACGACGGCAGGCAGGTGCTGGAGAAGATCAAGGCCGACCCGGAGCTGTCCCACATCCCCGTGGTCGTGCTCACCACATCGGCGGCCGAGGAAGACATTCTGCGCAGCTACAAACTGCATGCGAACGCCTACGTCACCAAGCCGGTGGATCTCGACCAGTTCATCGCTGCGATCAGGCAGATCGACGAGTTCTTCGTGCAGGTCGTGGGGGGGCCCCCGGGGGGGGGGGCGGGGCGCCCGCCCCCGGGGCCCGGGGGGGCCGGCGCGCGGGCGGCCGGCCCCGGGGGGGGGGGGGGGGGGCCCGGGGGGCGGCGGCCGC
>NZ_JBSGWE010000001.1:0-674128 GCF_053608825.1 Nocardia sp. NPDC055002 | reverse complement strand
CCACCCGCGGGCGTCAGCACTTCTTCGCCCGTCTCCTTCAGGGCCTTTCTGTTGTTGTGGGGGCGGGGGGGGCGGGCGCCGCGGGCGCCCCCCCCCCGCGACTCCGGACCTAGTGCGCGTTCGGCTCCGCGGCGATCGCCGCTTCCAGGGTGGCGTAGACGGCGAGCAGCTTGTCCAGCCCGGTCAATTCGATCGGTCGAGCCACCTCGTGGGAGGCGACCACGCGCAGCTGATAGGGCGCGGCCTTGGACACGACCAGCAACGCGCTGAGACCGGCCGAGCCGAGGAAGCCGACCTGGGTCATATCGACCACCAGTGTCCTGCCGCCCTGCTGTGCCTTCTCCAGCGCCGCTTGCAACTGGGGCGCCGAGGCCATGTCAACTTCACCGCGTACGGAAAGGATTTCGAAGTCGTCTTGTGCTCGTGTCTGCACGTCGAGGTCTCGGAAGCCGCCTTCTACACTCACCGAAGGTCTCCTCGGTTGCGATTCGCCACTTTTCTACCTCTTGCCTCTAGCTTCGCCGGGTCGGCGAATGTGCGAGCGATTCTTGCCCAAGCAACCTACCCCATCAGCTCGGGCCGCAAACCGTTGCGCCGCATCGGGGTACCCTGGCTCGGACGTATCCGCAGGGCTGCGGCGAGAGGGTTTTGTCACGCCCGGACGCGGCATATCCGGATACCGCAGGGGTACTGCCAATGGCGCGGGTGTTCTCGCGGATTCGTTGGACGTCGAGATGGAGAGGGAGGCATCAGGTGACGACGCACCCATCTCGGCAGCACAGCGCCGTGAAACCGTTCGAGATCGATTTCTCGGCAGAGGCCGCGCGGTTGGCCGAAGTACGCCACGCGCTGCAGGCCTGGCTGACCGAGGTGCCGGTCGACCCGGACCAGGCATACGACATTGTGCTCGCCGTCGGCGAGGCGTGTACCAACGCCGTCGAGCACGGTCACCGTGGCGGCGGCGGCACAATACGCGTCACTGCGGCGCTCACCGAGACTCACGTCCACACCGTCGTGATCGACGAGGGACGCTGGTCGACCCCTGACCCCGACGCCGATCAGTCACGTGGGCGTGGGATGGGCATCATGCGCGCTCTCAGCAGTGAGTTCGAGGTCAGCACATCGTCGGCGGGCACCGTGGTGGACATGCGGTTCGCTCGGGCGTGAGACGGCCCCGACCTCCTCGGTCGCGCTGAGCTCGCACTGCGTTCGCGACGTAATGCAGCAGCGCTCATTCGCGCAGGGTCTGGCTCGGTGGCTGACCGTAGCGTTGGCGGTAGGCCGTGGCGAAGCGGCCCGGATGGGTGAAGCCCCATCGGTAGGCGATGGTCGAGACCGTCTGACCGTCACCGGGCAGCGCGGCGCCGAGTTGCTCGTGCGCCGCGGCAAGGCGCAGTCGCTGCAGGTACTCGAGCGGCGTCGTGTTCAGGTGACGGCGAAAGGCGAGCTGCAGGGCGCGCGGCGTGACAAAGGTCGCCGCTGCGACGTCGCTGATCGCGATCCTGTCACCCAGATGCGACTCCAGATACGCGATGGCGCGGCGCACGGTGTGGGGGTGAGCGTCATGACGATCGGTGGCGCTGGGCTCGTGCTCGGCGGTCGTCGGCATGGTGGCCAGCACGGTCGCGGCGAGATAATCCGAGGCGGTCGTGACAGTGAGCGGGCTGCTCGCCGCGTCGGGGTCCGCGGCGATCTGCTGCAGATGAATGATCACCCGCCGCAGCCGCTGTCCGGCCGCGACAGTGACAGGTCGGTGCCCGTCCACGCGCACTCGGTTCCCGCCCGCGGCAGTGGCCATACGGTTCAAGATCGCGGGGTCGAACATGGTGATGTCGTAGCGGCTGGTTCGGATGACCCCCGAGTAGGGCAGGTCGTGGGGGGTGAGCAGACCTGTCTGCCCGGGGGTGAAGGTGTCGGTGCCGCTGTCGTGATAGTTCTCCTCGATCCGGCCACTGTGCACGGTGACCAGGCAGACCCGGCCGAGCGGGTCGGCATCGTAGGTCATGTCGAAACCCATCTCGAGCTGGTCGAAGTTGATCGAACCGAGCATCTCGCGACGGATCCGGGCGCGTACCTGATGCGGGCCGTGGTTGCCGATCTGCACCCGGGTGTAGGCGTTGTTGAGGAACTCCTCGGTCGCGGCGAGGTCGTCGCTCTCGAAATTCAGACCTTGCACGACGCTCCCTCCGTGGACACGCGATGAAGGGCACGGCGGCGAAGGCGGGGCGCCGGACGACCGCGCCCGTATGGTTACCGGCTCCATTTTACCGGCTCGGCAACAGGCGACGCACCCGTTGTCTCGCCCTCGGCACACCGCGTGTCGTCTCTGCGGCGCCCGGGCGCGGAGACGAAATGCGAAGGCCGATCACCGTGAATCAGGACCGATAGCGAACAACTGGATGCCAGGGCGGCGACGGGGCAAGGCAGTTGCCGGGCCGCGTGCTGGAATGGGGTTGTCAGCCCGATCTTGAGCACACAGGACAGTTGGCAGCGCACTGCTCTCCGGTGCTGAAGAATTGAGTCCGTTGAACAATCGTCCCGACGAAACCCGCTCGCCCGCAGTCGGCGACCCGGCTGCCGATCCCTGCCGCCGCTTGGGTGCCGAAGCGGAATCCGCAGGACAGGTCATCGTGCTGCATGCTCGTGGGGAGATCGACGCCTACACCCTGCCGCGCTGGCGGGGCCTGCTCGAGTCGGCTGTCCCGGCGTCCGCCGGCGACGGTCATCTCGTCGTCGATCTGGCCGAGGTCACGTTCCTGTCGGTACGTGCCATCATGGTCGTCGCCGACCTGGCGCAGCAGCTGGACCGCCGCGGCATCGGGACGCATCTCGCCGGCGGGCGGGCCGCCGCGACCGTCGCGCGCGTGATCGACCTCGCCGGGATGACCGAGTGGATTTCGATCCACCGGGACCTCGCCACGGCTCTGACCGCTACGACCGGTCCGCGCTCCGACGCCTGACGTAGGCGGGCCGCTGGCTGTTGGACCTACCGAATGCATCAAATGGAATTGATGGGTTCGGTGTATCCTTGGCGTATGACGTCGGCTCGTCACACTGTTCCATCGTTTGTTCTCCTGGCCGCTCATCCGCTGCGGTGGCGACTGCTGACCGAGCTGTCCGCCGGCGACTATCGCGTGCGCGAACTGGTAGCCCGTGTGGGCGAGCCACAGAATCTGGTCTCCTATCACCTGCGACTGTTGCGTGATGGTGGCGTCGTCACTACCACGCGCAGCAGCCACGATGGTCGCGACACCTACTACCACCTGGATCTCGACAGCGCCGCGCAACTGCTCACCACCGCAGGCGCGGCACTGCATCCAGCGCTTCACATGGCATCCACGCCACTACGATTCGCGCCCTCGGCGCGGCCGACGGTGCTGTTCGTGTGTACCGGGAACAGCGCCCGCTCCGTGATCGCCGAGTCCCTGTTGCGACTCCGTGCCGGTGGCGGAATCGATGTGTTCAGCGCCGGTACCCGTCCGAAGCCGGCCATGCATACCAATACGGTTCGGGTACTGCGTGCGGAATTCGGCATCGACCTCATCGACCGACGTCCTCGCCGTCTCGACACACTCACCGGCCGTCGCTTCGACGCGGTGATCACCTTGTGCGACAAGGCTCGTGAGAGCTGCCCCGACTTCGGCGACGACCCCCGGTGGATCCACTGGAGCATCCCCGATCCGGCGGCCTCGAGCGGTAGCGACGACGACAGCTACCCGAATTTCCTGGCCACCGCCGCCGAGATCGACACCCGCATCCGCTATTTGCTGCCGACCCTCACCGACCTCGGTCCCACGAAAAGGAGCGCATGATGCCAACATCCACCGAATACGCCAGCGTCCGTTACCTCGTCGCGGACGTGCAGGCAGCCGTCGACTTCTACACCGATCGTCTCGGCTTCACCCTGCACACCAGCGCTGCCCCCGCCTTTGCCGACGTGGTCCGCGGCTCGCTGCGACTGTTGCTGTCCGGTCCAGCCAGCTCCGGCGCTCGCGCCACCCCCGTCGAATGCGCCGGACCGGGCGCGAACCGCATCCACTTGATCGTCGCCGACCTCGACGCCGAGATCGGACGCCTTCGCGCGACAGAGACCGAATTCCGCAGCGGTGTCGTCAGCGGTCCGGGCGGCCGCCAGATCCTGCTCGCCGACCCGAGCGGCAATCTGATCGAACTGTTCCAGCCCGCTGGTTGATTCGGCGATGTCGATCCGCCGATCGGCGAGCTGTCGGAGGCGGGTGAGAAACGGCGACGCCGGCTACCTGGGCTGTTTCCGCAGCACCTCGGTCATTTGCTCGCCGATCGCCGGTGTCAACCTGCCCGTCAGCTCGAACCCGAGCTGGTTGGCGACGTCTCGGGCGTACAGGTCGATCGAGGCTTCCACGAGGTCCGCGTAGACACCCACCGCACGGCGGATCCGACGGCGTGACACCAGCAATGCCCACACTCCCGGCACGAGCGCCGGCCACCAGTACACACCGACTGCCAGGTAGGCCAAGCCCCACACCGGGGTGCGGGCGGCGGAGCCACATCGTTCCTGGACCGCTGTCACCTCGGTGCGCGCCGCGTCGGGCAGCACCAGCCACAATCGCGGCCACGTCGTGGTCAGGTCGAGACCGGTGCCGCGGCTGACGCGCTCGTCCACGCTCCGCAGCCGGTCGCCTGCCCACGTGGGGCAGGCCGGTTCGATCTCGGAGATCGCGTTGCGTCGCAGTACAGCTCGCTGCGCGGTGCTCTTCGCCCGGCGGTCCGATCGGTCAGCCAGCACCGCCTTGACCGCGGCGTCCGCCTTGACCGTGGCACGCCGCCAACGGCGGTGGCGCAGTGCGGCGAACGGTCTGCCGGCACCGGTGCCCGTGGCAGCCCACGCGGCGATCACGACGCCGCCGAGCGCGGTGACCGCCAACCCCACCACCGCGGTCGCGGCGAGGAACGCCGCGGCGGCCCACACCAGCGCGGGACCGGTCGACACCGTCGTCACCCGGGTCCACAACAGCTTGAAGTCGAGTGCGTGCTGATCGACGCCGCCGCCGACTTCGATGCCATCAAGCGGGGGCTGCACGAGCACGCGATCGCCCATTTCGCCTGCCACGGCCGGGCGGTCAGCTCGGCGAAGCATCCCGACCAGGGGGGACTGGTGCTCAGCGACGGGATGTTCGTGCCCTCGTTCGTGCACGACCTGCGCACCACGCGGGCACAGCTGGCGTTCCTGTCCGCCTGCGACACCGCGGGCCCCGACCCGGCTCTGCTCGACGAGCCGCTGAACTTGGCGTCGGCGTTCCACCTCGCGGGCTTCCGCGGGGTCATCGGCACGCTGTGGCACACCGCCGACAGCTCCCAGACCGCCGAGGCGGTCTACGCCGCGCTCACCGCGCACGGCACCCGGGCGCCCGACACGGCCGAGGCGGCGACCGCGCTCACCGAAACGTTGCGCAGCATGCGCAACGCCTATCCGGCCGTGCCGGCCAGGTGGGCCGCACACGTCCACGTCGGTGATTGACCTACCCACAGTTGGTGCAACACCTCGATTTCGGCTCGTGTCCCGGCTACGCGCATCCTCGTCGTCG
Source organism: Nocardia sp. NPDC055002 (assembly GCF_053608825.1). NCBI lineage: Bacteria > Bacillati > Actinomycetota > Actinomycetes > Mycobacteriales > Nocardiaceae > Nocardia > Nocardia sp. NPDC055002. Next base: position 668,564 of record NZ_JBSGWE010000001.1, on the reverse strand, counting down.
ACTCCTGGCCGCGTCCGCTGCGTCCAGACTCGGGTAAGTCACTGTGGCACAACACTATTCGATCAAGTATCCGAAGGCACGCACGGGCGTGGGACGTCGAAGGTGCCCTCTGGAACGAGGCCCCGGTCCGGTCATGGCCGGGAAACTGGGCAGAAACCCACAAGATCGGAGATCGGCGCCGTGGAGTCTCACGAAGCGCCGAATGTCCTGTGCGGCAACGTGATCGACGCCGTAGAATTGTCGGCAGAGCGACGTCGCTCCCTTCGACGACCGATCGCCGGACAATGGCGTTTTCGTGAACGGTCCGAGTGCAGGTGTTTGCCGACCGTACCCACATCGTCCCGGTCCCGTCGACGTGACCATCCACGGATCGTGACGTCCGAATCTCACTGTTTCAGCGCGATACCAGATCTACGGGCCACGACGCTACGTCTCTGTCGTTGCGGCAGACAGTAGCTGTGGCAGGACGCCGACGACTCCGCCTGAATCGTGCCAGCCCCCAGCGAACCATCAGCGGATCTCACCGCCCTATGGCCGCACCAAAGGAGTTCAGCGTTATGGACAATCCCGCGCTACCCGAAGTCCGCCGTCACGACGCTCGTCCGGCAGGTAACCCGCAGCACCAGGGCGAACCGGTCGCGCTGATGCTCAGACATCCGAGTGTGACTCAGCCGGTTGCCGAGCACCAGGGCTCCGCAACGCGCGAACTTCTTACGCTGGTCAACGCGCGCCTGTACGAAATCCTCATCAGCGGTAAAGGTTTCGACGACATCGGCAGGCACGTCCTCGCCACTCCTGGCAAGCGTGTGCGCGCACGTCTGGTTCTCGCGAGCGCAGGACTGCTTGCCCCCGTCGGGTCCGAACCCAGTCGCGCCGCCCTCGATCTGGCCTGCGCGATGGAGATGCTGCACGAGTCCTCGCTGGTGCACGACGATATCTGTGACGGATCGTTGCTACGCCGCGGCGCGACGTCGGTACCCGCCGCGTTCGGCGTGCGCATCGCGGCCAGAGCGGGGTTCCACATGGCAGGTGCCGCGGTGCAGGTGATCGCTGAGGTGCTTGCCGACAACCCGAGAATGTCCGCGTGCCTGGGGGAGGTGCCCGGTGTGACGTATTCCGACGGGCTGTCGGATCTGTCCTTCGGTCAGCTCATCGAAATGCTGCCGCCCGCGGTCGATGCGACCGCGCTGCGCCGTCATTACCGACTCGTCGCCGGCGCCAAGACCGGCACCTTGTTCCGATTGTCGTGCTCCTACGGCGGCACCGCCGGCGGTGCCGATCACGATCGCCTGCGGGCGCTGATGACATACGCCGATGAGCTCGCACTCGCGTTCCAGATCATGGACGACGTCCGTGATGTCGAGGGCGGTCCCGAGCTGGGCAAGGACGCAGGGGGTGACCTGGAACGACGGGTTCCGACCTGGCCGGTGATCGAATGGCTCGACATGCGCGCCGGCGCGCGGGAGATGTGGCTGTCCGCGGACACCCCGAGCGCGATCCTGCAAAGCGACCTGATCGACAGCGGGGCCACCGCAGCCGCGCGGGCGGTTGCCCTCGACGCCACACAGAAGGCGAGCGCAGCACTGGACATCTTCCCGCCATCGCCTGCTCGCGACGACCTCCGTGCACTGCTACAGGAAGTGATCACCCGATGAGGCAGAACAGAATCGGATCGCTCGCCCATGGATTTCGACACCTGCGACGCGCACCGGACATGGCCGCGCTACGGGCCGCCTCCTCACCTGAGGAGCTGGCCCGGCTGGCACTGATCCCAGCCGGTCGTAACCTCGGTATCGCGGTGAGCTTTTTGCCCACCCACCTGCAGGCAGAGGCCACCGCCGCCCTGCTGGCCTGCCGAGTTCTGGACGCCTTCGAGGATCTCAGCGATCGCGCGATCGCGAGCTGTTCCGTCCTGGACGCCGCGGACTACCTCACCGGCAACATCGACACCAAGCCCGCCGCACTGCCTTCGGTCAGCACAGAAGCCCGCGACAGCGAAGCGGTCGACCGGCTCCTGGCCGAGCGTATCGGCGACATCCGCGCTCTGCTCGTCGCGCTGTCGCCGGCCGGGCGCAAGCGTGTGGGCGCGGTGGTCATCGATGTCGCAGCGGTGATGGCCCGCAATATCGACTCACCGCTGTCGCGGGTCGCCTACAGCAAAGGTGTGCTCGGCCGGGTCACCTACTACGCGTGTGAACTCGCCTCCGAAGCCGTTGTGCCCGAGGCGGATCTGCGCGAACTGGCCAGCTGTCTCGCCATCATCGCTCAGTCCGCCAACGACCTGCGCGACAACGAGCTCGAGATCTACGGCGTTGCCGACCGCGACGAACTGAAGCGGAAGGTCATGCTCCAGCTCCTCGTGCCGGCACTGGGCGGCTTCGCCCTGCTGGCCAGGCTCGGTCCCGCCACCCCGAGTTTCGGTGCGCGGGTGGCGATGGCGCACATGACCATCACCACGACGGCTTTCCTGTGCGGGGCCGTCGACGCGCCCCCGCCCTTTCGGCGCAAGGTCGGCGCCGCGCTCCTTGCGGCGTCCTCGGCGAGGCACTGGACCACGATGCTGGATCGGGTGCGGCGAAGTGTCGACGTGGCGGTCCACCGAATGCTGGACGTCTCACCGGAGCTCGCCGACGCGACGAACAAGGCGACCGAGGCGCTCGTTGTGGGCGACCCGCTGTCGATGCCGACCTCGCTGGTGCCGCTGATCGTCGACACCACCTTCGCCATGGTGCAGACCCTGCCCGAAGGTGCGCTGACCGGCGAGCTCACCGACGCCGAGGTGCGCACCATGTTGATCGCCGACCACCTGGCTTTCAGCGCGATGGAACGGGTGCCACCACACGACCCCGAAGCGCTACAGGCCCTCGCCACACAACTCCAACTCGGCGCGCTCGATACCAGCGTGGGCGGGCACAACCGGTAGACAGCGCACCCGCCACGCGCGCGCCGGATCGGGTAGGACCGCACGGAGGGAGAGATTCACCGGCGTCGCTGGATCACTCTCTACGGCAGTGTTTTTCGCTATACAGCCAGGGTGGCGGGCGGTACTCGAGCAGCGCGACACGGCGGGGGAGCGGCTCCGGTCGGAAACGACTGACGTTGCCGGCCGCGCGGCGCGGTCGAACTACTGATCAGACGCTGACGGGCACCTGGCCAGGATATCGTCGCGCCACTGTGTCGAATCGCGTACGTACCACGCGGCGCTGTCATCGTCGAAGTTCACACGGACCAGCGGGCGACCGATCGATTTGCCGGCGTGGGACTGCACGAGATCCACGGCGGTGATCGATGCGAGCGCAACCTCGAGTGCGTCCTCCGATCCCGCTCGGCGAAACCACAGTCGCGTATCGGTCAGCACGAGCGCGCCGTTGCCGCGCACCTGCCTCCCGCCCTTCGAGGCGCTGCCGAAGTAGTTGGCGACGGGGTCACTGCGCACGATTTCCCCGGGTGCAAAGTTCGCCGCGATGGCCGCCTCGGCTGTCCGGCGGATTGCGCGCAGGATGAATCCGGTGATGAGTGCGATGGCCGCGAGCGCTACGACCACGATGACGATGATCGCGAAGACGATCGAGCCGACAGCCATGGGCGCAGTGTAATACTCGACGGCACTCGTGTCGGGAAGAGCGATATTCGGCAATCAGCTTGCCGTAGCCGCACGTTAGTACATTCCTGTCGGTGCGGGGACGGGCTCCGACTTCAACGTCTTCGCGAAGGCTCGGTTGAAATCAGGTCGACCTGGCACATAGGGCGGGATCGGTGTGTATCCGGCCGAGGCGTAGAGGCGCATAGCGGCCCGGTTGTACGAGCCGGTCTCCAGGATGATCCGGGCGACGCCGTGCTCGAACGCGAACTGTTCTAGACCAGAGAGGACGAGTCGGGCCACCCCGCGTGCGCGATGGTTCGGCACCACGAACATCTTCCGGATCTCGGCTGCCCGCTCGACAAGCGATGACGTGCGGAGTCCGCCGCAGGCGACCGGCTCGCCTGCGATGTAGGCGACGATGAACAACCCTCGATGAGGTTCGTACTGCGCTGGTCGATCGAGATTCGGGGGATCGTCGAAGCCGACTATCGACCGACGTTCTTTGGCGTACTCCGTCATCAGCTGGACGGAATCCGGATGGTCGAACCGACTTGGGATGAGCGTTGTAGTTCCAGCGGTCTCGGAGACTTGCCGAGCGCGCTTCACGGGTGCAGTAAAGGAATTGGGTGGCGATGCCCCGGTACCGGGCTCAGGGTGCGACGGCATATCGATGTTTATCCCACATTCGAGGTCGTCGCCCGAAGTGATTGGACTTGGTCGGTCTGCCGAACGCAGGTCGTGGCTACGGCACGTCCCAGCTGGCAGGGTCCTCGACCGGGCTTCCAAGGCCGACGAAGCACCAACCTGGACGAGACGCTCGTGGCGACCCCGCGTTCTGCCGTGGTTGTGCCTCATCAGGACGAATGCATCACTCGCGTTCGCAGCCGATTCCGTCCCCGTCGCGGTCGAGGTCGTAGACGTCGGGCCCGACCACCCGCACACGCCCCGTGTATTCAGGTCCGTTGCCGCTGCCGCTCGCGCAATCGACGTCGCTGGCCATGGGCACGCAGGGTTCGTAGGAAGGGTGGCAATTGGCTGCGGATTCTGGCGCCCAGTTCGGGATTGGACTCGATGGTGTCCGGGAAGGAACCGTGGGCAGCGGAGGAGGAAGCGGCAGGGGTGCCGGTCCGGGCGGGACGGCCACTGTGGTCGATGGCAAGGGTGCCGGGGAGCGCGGAGCCGAGGAGACGGGGGAGCTGCTCGTCACCGGGCTGGTGGTGCTGAAGCCGGGTGGCACGCCGCGCTCGGCAGGATCGCTGCTGCTTCCGCATCCGACTAGAACGATCGCACTCAGCAGCGATACCGCGGTCGCGGTGGGGCTGGTGAGGTGATCCATGGCGAATCCTACGGTGAAGAAGTCTGTACCCGGGATATCGGTCGCTGACCAAGCGCTGCTACATCTGGAGCGGATCTGAGGTTCGCCGGCCGAAATGGCATTCCTCGGGGTTCCTGCCTTGTTCGTCTCGCCGGACGTGGAGCTGTTCGACCGCGCCGACTGTCAGGGCGCTCGGTTCACCACGGCTAGTGCGAGTTCGGTGCAGAGGGCGGCTACTTCGGTGGTCGGCCGACCGGGGTCGGCCAGCCAGGTCGCCACCAGCTGGTTGATTCCGCCGACGACGAAAAGTGCTTCCTGGCGCCGGATCTCCGGATTCGCGGGGGTATCGAGGAATTCCGCGCTGTACTGCATCACGAGGTCGGTAACGATCCCGACGGCACGGGAGCGCAACTCTTCGAGCCCTGCGACGCTGCTGGTATCGCTGGTCATGATGCGGTGGATGCTGGGGTCGTCGGCGATCGTGTCGAGGTAGGTCGTCAGTGCCCGCAGGAGTTTGCGTTTCAAGGTCCCCGGCTCGGCCTGGCTCGCGTCGACGAGGGTGGTGAACAGCTCCTCCTGCACCTGCTCGGCGACGGCGAGGACCAGTGCGTCTCGGGTGGTGAAATGTTCGTAGAAGTAGCGCGGGGTCAACCCCGACGCGGCGCACACGCGGCGCACGGTGACTTCGCTCGGGCCGGCCTCGCCCCAGATCTGGCGACCCGCGGCGAGGAGTTTGTCGCGGCGCTCGTCACGTCGATTCGCCGCGCTGATTCCCCGGTAGGACCGGACCACCTCTGCGCGCGCCATTGACAGGACTTTAGCAGCCGACCTATTTTGGATATCAGTCGTTATCCACAATGGAGCGCTCAACGAGGAGTGTCGATGACCACCGTTCCCACCCGTCACCCGGATCGTCCCCACCGCGTCCCGCCCCTCGTCGGTGGCTTCGCGGCGATGCTGGGGGTTCACCGCCCCGACTCGGCGCAATGGCAGCGTCTCGGCGAGGGCCTGCTCGTCGGTGACGACGCGATGGATCGGCTGGTGGACTGGATGGTCGCCACGGACTCGAAGCGCATACGCCCGCTGTTCGATCGAGCGCTCACCGACGGCATCGCTGCGGTGCCGGAGGCGCCGGATCCGCTGCGGGAGTTCTTCCTCGCGATCGAGACTGTTCCGGCGTGGGTCGATCACGACAAGCTCGTGCGCGGGGCCAAGGTCCTGCTCACCGGCGGTTCCGACGGCATGTACGTCGCGCGCGACGTCGCCATGCTCGGCGGCTACCAGTTCTCCGGCTTCAACAAGACCCTGTTGCGCACGGGAGCGCTGGAAAAAGGCTCCAATCAGCGGTGGGCCGAGACGATGCAGTGGGCGATGGATGTCCTGTCCGAGGACGGCTTGTCCCCGCTGGGTCTGGGATACCGATCCACGATCCGGGTGCGGCTCATCCACGCCTTCGTCCGCAGGCACGTGGCTGCCATGCCGGACTGGCGGACCGAGGACTGGGGCCTGCCCATCAACCAGACGGATATGGCGGCCACGCTCGTCGGCGCCTTCATCGCCCCGGCGATCGGTGGGATGGGCCTGGGCCTGCTGCTGACCCCTGCCGAAACTGACGCTGCCGCGCACCTGGTCCGCTACGTCGGCTGGCTGCTCGGTGTCGAGGAACAGTGGCTGCCGCACTCCTTCCGAGACGGCGTGCGCGTCCTGGTGCACACGCTGTCCGCCTTGGCCGACCCCGACGAGTCGACCCGTCAACTCGCGGTGCCGATGTCACGAGACCCGTTGTCTTGGAACTATGACCGGCTGCCCACGATCCGGCGCCGCCTTGCCTATGCCCAGCATCTGTCGGTGACGGGGACTTTCCTCGGCCGCCACACGATGCGTGCGCTCGGGCTGCCGACGGCGATCGTTCCGTGGTACCCGGCGATCCGAATCCCGGTCAACGTCGCGCGCTCGGTCACCCGGCTGTTGCCCGGCGGACTCGACCGTGCGGCGACTCGCGGTGCGCGAGAACAGGATCGGTTCATGGGGACACTGGTCAGCGCGGGACCGACCGTCGGCGCGGCGGCCGCGCGACTCACCCACGCGGCCTAGCGCTGCAACGCGGTGGCGGCCGGTGTCAGGTTGCCTTCGGCTCGATGGAGGGGCCAGGGTGAGGCGACCAGCCGGCGTCGCGGGCGGCGGTGTACAGCGCGTCCAGACCGAACGCGTCGACCGGGCCGAGCGCGCCGGAGCCGAGGAGACCGCCGCCCAGTGCGGTGTCGGCGGCCCAGGCCAGAATCGCCGCGGTGAAATCGTAGGGATCGCCGCCCTTCAGGGTGACGGTGGCCAGCGTCGTGCCGGTCGCGTCCTGAGCTTCGGCGACCACCCAGGTGCGGTTGCGGCGGCGAGCTTCGGCGTCGGGGCCTCCGGTCGACCCCTTGACGGTTCGGGCCAAAGCCTCGTCGAGTCCGCGCTTGAGTGCAGGCACCTGTGCGACGACCGAGGTCAGTCGTGAGCCGACGCGCAGCGTCTGTGCCGCGAGCGGCGGCAAGCCGAGGAACACATCGACTTCTCGCAGGTGCGGGTGCGAGCGCGTCAGCGCGAAATGCTCCGACCCGGGAATCGATGTCCCCGTCCGGCTTTCGCCGGCGACATCGAAGGAACGCAGACGCGCCCCGGTGCGCTCGGTGACCACCTGTCCGGAGCGCAGGGCGAAGCCGGGCTCGAACAGCATCCCCGCCATGGACGCGCGGGTACCACCGCTGGTGCCGGGACTTTTCATGAAGTAGCCGACGTCGGCACGCACCGCGGTGGGAGCCTCGCGCAAGGCCAGCCCGGCCGCGAGATTGCCCGGCACGTAGTCGAACCCGAACGCGGTGAGCAGCCCCGCACCGGCGGCACGGGCCTGGTCGTCGTGCTCGAACACGGTGCGGATGAAGGGCCCTTCGCCAGTGGAATCGATGTAATGCGCGCCCGCGGCGATCGTTGCGGCCAGTGCGGGGCCCCCATGCCGCAGGAACGGCCCGACCGTCGTCACCAGAACATCGCCGCGACCGAGCAGGGCCCGCACCGACGCGGGGTCGGTGACGTCGGCGACGGCCGTCCGGCAGCCGCCGAGTTCGGCGCCGAGCTTCTCGAGGGCTGCCCCGTTGCGTCCCGCCAGCACGGGCGATGCGCCGCGTGCGGTGAGGGCTTCGGCCGTCAGGCGTCCGGTGTAGCCGGTTGCCCCGAACAGTACAATTTTCGGCATCGCCGCGTCTCCTCATGGTTGGCCACTTGCCAACGCTACCGGTGCGGGCCGTGCGGGGTTGGTCCACGAGCTAGGGGAGATCGCGACCTCCACATCGCCGCGGTAATCGGCGGTGTGTACCCACCGGCCGATGGTTGCGAAGCCGATGAATCCGTCGGCCAGCGCAGTGCCATCGGCATAACGCTGCGATATTGCGATATATGCATCTAAATATGTGCCAGCCGCAACTCAGATGCCGGGATCGGCATAGATGGTGGGGGAAGAGAGCTGTGGAGAAGGCTCACCTCTACCGGTTGGCTGACCTGTCGAAAGGTGCCGAACACGGCGGTCGCCGAGGCGGCGATCCCGTCAGGTCCCGTGAGCCCATCAGCGAGGTGCCGATGCACGGCGAGTGGATCATCGACCTGACGGGAAACAGCCGTCACATCATCGTGTATCGGCTCACGGCTTCGGGCTCGATGGTGATGCGCAGCCAGTCGGCGGCCCGCATCTCGGTGAGGTCGTCGGCTCGGCGTTCGTCATCGAGGTCCCAGTATCGCGCGGCCAGGCGGGAGAGCAGGTCATGCGCTCCATCGGGTGAGATGGTGGTGTGGCCGGCGACGGAAACCCAGCGCTCGCGCTCACCCACCGGGGCGGACACGACGATCGAGGCGCGAGGGTCGCTTCGCAATCGCGAGACCTTCACCGAATCCGGGGCCGTGAACAATTGGATCGTGCCCTCGGCGGTGACCTCGAACCAGACCGGCCGGGGCTGGGGTGGTGTGGGTCCGCCGGCTACGGACAGAAACCCGTAGAGGGGGCGTCCGAGGAACTCGATATCCTTGGCGGTCAGCGACTGTGCTTCCGTGCTCATCGTGGTCCTTTCCGAAGAGTCAGGGCAGGACCCTGGCCGTACTGGCGGAGGAGACCGCCGGGCGCCCGTAGCCCTTCCCGCGCGATGACGAGGCTACCGATCAACTTCCGCCGTCGGCGCCTCAATTCGTGCCCTGGATCGCCCAGACGAAGGGTAGGTTTGTACCGGGCGGGTGAAACTGGCTGCGGCACTGTCGATTACGGGCGTAGACCCTGGTGGAGGAGATTTTTCATGGAACCCATCGTGCTGGATACGACCGGTGCCGACATCCAAGGTGAGTCGGCACGCATTCAGCAGCGTGGCCCGGTGGCGCTGGTCGAACTGCCCGGTGGCGTGCCCGCCTGGTCGGTCACCGATCAGGCAGTGCTGCGGAGTCTGCTCGCCGATCCTCGGGTGTCGAAGGACCCCAGACAGCACTGGATGTCGTTCATCAACGGCGAGATCACCGAGGCGTGGCCGTTGTTGCCGTGGGTAGCGGTCGACAACATGTTCACCGCCTACGGCGCCGATCACCGCAGGCTGCGCCGACTGGTCTCCCCGGCCTTCGGTCATCGCCGCAGTACCGCGCTGCGTCCGCGGATCGCCGAGATCACCGAGAACCTGCTCGACGCGCTGGCGGCCACTCCTGCCGGCGAACCGGTCGATCTGCGAAGCGGCTTCGCCTATCCGGTGCCGATCCGGGTCATCACCGAACTGGTCGGCGTGCCCGAAGGGCTGGGGCCTGCGCTGCACAAGTGCGTGGACGGCTTCTTCGACGGCTCGTTCACCGCCGAGCAGGCTCAGGCCAACTATCTCGAAATGTATGGATTGGTCGGCGAACTCGTCGCCTACCGTCGTGCGCATCCTGGTGACGACGTCACCAGCGCGCTGATCGCCACGCGCGACGAGGACGACTCCGCGCTGTCGGAGAAGGAACTCGTCGACACCTTGATGCTGATCATCAATGCCGGTCACGAGACCACGGTCAATTTGCTCGACCAAGCGATCGTCGCCCTGCTCACCCATCCTGAGCAGCGCGCCGCGGTGGCCGCAGGGCAGGTGTCGTGGGCAGACGTGGTCGAGGAGACGCTGCGCTTCCAGGCACCGGTGGCACACCTGCCCCTCCGATACGCGGTCGAGGACATCGACATCGCCGGGAAGTACCGAATCGGCAAGGGCGAGGCCATCTTGGCCTCCTACGCAGGCGCCAGCCGCGACCCGAAAGTGCACGGCGCCAACACCGCCGAGTTCGATCCCACCCGTGCCACCCGCGATCAGCACCTCGCCTTCGGCCACGGCGCACACCACTGCATCGGCGCATCACTGGCCCGGCTCGAAGCGGCTGTCGCGTTGCCTGCGCTGTTCGATCGGTTCCCTTGGATGAGCCTGGCCACGAGCCTGACCGAACTGGCGCCCGTGCCGAGTTTCATCTCCAACGGGCACGCCACTGTTCCGGTGTATCTGCACGCGGCGTGAGCGCAGCGGGGTGATTCGGGCGGGTCAGTGGGCGAACGGCTTCAGCCGGTCGAAGTATCCGTTGGGCTTGAGCGCGTCGAGGTGCCCGAGCGCGGCGGTGATGTCGTCGCTCAACGCCCTGGCCATGTCCGCCGAGAACCCTTCCCGCACCACGACGCGCAGCACCGCGATATCGGTGGCGTTGTCCGGCATGGTGTACGCGGGCACCTGCCAGCCGTAGGAGCGCAGCGCGTGCGAGACGTCGAACTCGGTGTATTGAGGGTCGCCCGACAGCCGGAAGCTGATCACCGGGATCGCCGAGCCGTCGGTGATCACCTCGAAGTGTCCGCTCTCGCGCAGCTGGTCGCCGAGCCAGCGCGCGGTCTGCGAGAGCGATCGCATGACCAGGCTGTAGCCGAATCGCCCGAGCCTGAGGAAGTTGTAGTACTGGCCGATGACCTGATTGCCGGGGCGGGAGAAGTTGAGCGTGAAAGTGGGCATGTCGCCGCCCAGATAGTTGACCCGGAAGACCAGGTCGTCGGGCAGGAATTCGGGGCCGCGCCACACCACGAACCCGATGCCGGGATACGTCAGCCCATATTTGTGGCCACTGACGTTGATCGACACCACGCGCGGCAGCCGGAAGTCCCACACCAGATCGGGATGCAGGAAGGGCACCACGAAGCCGCCACTGGCCGCGTCGACGTGCACGGGGATGTCCAGTCCGGTATCGGCAGCGAGCTTGTCGAGCGCCGCGCAGATGTCGCTGATCGGTTCGAGTTCGCCGGTGAATGTCGTGCCCAAGATGGCCACGACGCCGATGGTGTCCTCGTCGACGTTGGCCAGCACCTGCTCGGGTGTTATGACGTAGCGGCCCTTCTCCATCGGCAGATACCGCGGTTCGACGTCGAAATAGCGGCAGAACTTCTCCCACACCACCTGCACGTTGGAACCCATCACCATGTTCGGTGTGCGGCCTTTCCACCCGTCGCCGATCTTCTCGCGCCACAGCCACTTCATCGCCAGCCCGGCCAGCATCACCGCCTCGCTGGATCCGATCGTCGATACCCCGGTAGCGCTGGACGGGTCGTCGTCGCGCAGACCCTCGGCATGGAACAGGTCGGCGACCATGCACACACACCGTTGCTCGATCGCCGCGGTCGCGGGGTACTCATCCTTGTCGATCATGTTCTTGTCGAACGTTTCCGCCATCAGCTTCTCGGCCTGTGGATCCATCCACGTCGACACGAAGGTGGCCAGATTCAGTCTGCTGCTCCCGTCGAGCATCAGTTCGTCGTGGATGAATCGATAGGCGACGTCAGGATCCATCGATTCCTCGGGCATCCGCAGCGCGGGTACCGGCGCCATCGACAGCCGCCCGGTATACGCCGGGGAGACCTGAGGAACGTGAGTGCGCTTGCGCGACATGGATATCCCTTCGATTCAGTTCTGCCGACAGCAGTTCGGACATGAGTCAGGACGCGCGGTGGGAGAGGTCGGCGCCGAGCGGGATCACGTCGTCGCTCTCGGCGCCGGCCTGCTCACTGATCAAGACCTGTGAGGTGGTGGCCATGGTTTCGACGGTAGAGCCGGCGTCGATGGGTCCGTATCCCCCGTAACGGGTGAATCTCACCGAAGACAGGGCCTGTCGCTGTCCGGCACCAGCGCCACATCGATACCGGAATCGGCATGGTCGACGACGTACAGAAATGCGGCGATCACTGATACGGATACCATGATCCGTTGCAGCGTCGGATCGAATCAGCGGCTGATAGCCCGGGCTACCGCGTCGCCGACCTGCTCGTCGGTGAGGCTGCTGCGTTTGATCAGCACATGCGAGAGCACGGTGCGGACGGCGATCTCCGCCGCCTGTGCCGGTGTGACCGCCAGCGATGCGCTGTCGTCGCGGGCCGCCAGCAGTGGTGCGATGAAGGCGCCGACGGTTTCGATCAGGTTGAGCTTCGACCCCTCGTGCTCGATCGCGACATTGAGCAACCATCCTGGTTCCTGGTCGCGCAGTCGAGCGATCACCGGGTGTCGGCGCAGGTAGGGGATGGCAAAGACCACGGCATCTTTCGCCAGCTGCCGCACCGGCGTGAAGATGTCGATCTCCAGGTAGGCGGCGCTCATCATGCGGGCTACCTCGATTTTGCTGACGGACGCGATGAGACCGTTCTTGTCTCCGAACTCACGGTAGGCGGTCGCGCGTGAGACGCCCGCCCGGCGAGCGACCGCGGTCAGCGTCAGATCATCCAGGCCGGTCTCGGCCATCATCGCCAAGGCCGTGTCCACGAGCACGGAGGACGACTGCGTCGCGTTGGTCATGCCGGTCATTCTTCCTGTTCCCGATCCGGGAAGACACGACCGGTTGTGGCCACATCAGCACTGAGACTATATTGGAATTCAGTCTCAGTGATGGATCCCGGACTCGATCCATGAACAGGACTCGGAACAACGACGTTCGGAGGTATGGCATGCGGAGAATCGGCGATCACGCGGTCGTGTTGGGCGCGGGCATCGGCGGGCTACTGGCCGCTCGGGTGCTCAGTGAGGCCTACTCGACCGTGACGGTGATCGAGCGGGATGCCCTGCTCCCGGTTTCCGAGGCGCGAAAAGGTGTCCCGCAGGGGCGTCATGTACACGGGCTGCTGCCGCGGGGCAAGGACATCCTCGAGGAATTGTTCCCAGGGTTCGGGCAGGACATGCGAACAAGCGGTGTCGTCGAATGCGACGCGCTGCGCGAAGTCCGCTTCACCATGGCCGGCCGGACCCTCAAGCGAGTATCGACCGGACACAGAGCCTTTCAGGCGAGTCGCCCGCACCTCGAGCAGCACCTTCGCACGCGGGTCGCGGCGCTGCCCAACGTCACCATTCGGGACAGGTGCGATGCCGCGTCGCTCGTTGTCAGCGCCGATGGAACGCGGATATGCGGGGTCGCGATCGTGGACCGTGCGGACGGTGCGCGTGAAACCGTCGACGCGGACCTGGTCGTGGCATCGATGGGTCGAGCAGGCGTCGTCCCCTCATGGCTGGACAAGCTCGGCTACGACCGCCCAGCCGAAGAAGGCACCGCGATCGACATCATCTACCGCAGCGCCTTCATCCAGCTGCCGCCGAACGCACTGCCCCACGACAAACTGGTCACGATCGGTGTACGCGATCTCCCCCCGCGTGCCCTCGCCCTGTTCGCCGTCGAGGGCAACCGGCACATCCTGACGCTGATCGGCCACGACGGTGAGGAGCCGCCGAGGGACCAGGAAGGATTCGTCGACTTCGCCGCAGCCATCGCCCCGCCCGACGTGCTCGATGCCATCAAGAACGGTGAACTGCTCGGCGACATCTCGACCTTCCGCTACAAGGCCAACCTGCGCCGCCGCTACGAGCGCCTCGATCGTTTTCCCGAGGGACTGCTCGCGGTCGGTGACAGCCTGTGCAGCTTCAGCCCCGTCTACGGGCAGGGGATGACCGTCGCCGCGATCCAGATGGCCGTGCTGCGCGAGTGCCTCGCACGGGGTGCAGAGAATCTCGCCACCAGGTTTTACACGGCGGTCACGCCGGAGATCGACAACGCCTGGCAACTCACCGTGATCGCCGACGGCGCCATGCCACACGTCAGCGCCAGTGTCTCGTTGCCGGTCCGAGCCGCCGTGGCGGCGCTCGAGCCGGTGCTGATCGCCGCCGAGCGTGACACCGCGGTCGCGACAACTCTGTACCGGGTGATGGGACTCGTCGACAAGCCCCGCGCACTGCTCTCGCCCGACATCGCCGCCCGCATCGCCGTTGCCAACGCCCGTGCGGCACTGGAAACCCTTGTCGGCACAGCGCTTTCGTCGCACAGTCGCCCCTGAGCGAGGGCGCCGAGGATCGATTCGTCCACCAGGGCACGTTCGGCAGTCGAATCCAACGGCTCGGGCCTCGCGACACGGCTGAGCATCGTGACACGATCGAGCGCTTGACCCTGACACAGTGACAACGTCTTCACTGGAGGCAGGAGGTGGTTCCCATGAACTCGACACCAGCACACTCGGTAGACCCGCGGCTGCTTGCCGCATTGAGCGCGGAGACCGCGTCGATCAGGCTGCGGGCCGCCCTGGCCGCGGGCACACATTCTGACCCGGCGCTGCTCGGAGTCCTGATCGACCGCTGCGCCGTGGAGCCGGACTTCTTCGTCCGCGACATGCTCACCTGGGCACTGACCAGGCTCCCCCGCGAGCAGACCGTGCCGCGGCTGCGCGCCGAGCTGGAATCGGGGGGTGCCCAGGCCCGCAGCCAAGCGCTGCACACCCTGTCCAAGATCGGCGATCCGGCACTCTGGCCGGCGATCACCCCCGCGCTGCTGCGCGATCCCGACGACGACGTGGCCCGCAGTGCGTGGCGAGCCGCGGTTGTTCTCGTGCCCGATGCCGAGCGAGCGGCGCTGGCCACCGAACTGGCCACCCAATTCGGGCGCGGTGATCGTGACGTCCGGCGCAGCCTGAGCCGGGCGCTGGCCACACTGGGTGAGGTGATCACCACCGTGCTCCACCGGGCGGCCGTCAGTACCGACCCGCACGTGCGAGGCCACGCACAGGCCACCGAGCAGCTGCTGCGCGACCCAGAGGCGGCCTTCGATCCCGACATCGACGCGGCGAAAAGAGTCGCGGCGCTCGACGGCGCACCGTGCTGATCGGCGAGGTGGCGCGGCGCTCGGGAGTCAGCACCCGAATGCTGCGCCACTACGACTCGCTCGGACTGGTGCGGCCCACCGGGCGCACCGTCGGCGGCTACCGCCAGTACTCCGATGCCGACATCCGCGGCATCTTCCACGTGGAAAGCCTACGCTCCCTGGGCCTTTCGCTGCGCGAAATCGCCCGGGTACTGGCAGATCGATCGTTCACGCCGCAGACCTTGGTGAGCGATCTGATCGCACGCACCGAGGAACGGTTGGTGCGCGAGCGCGAACTACTCGAACGTCTGCGCGCTGTCGAGAACGCCGAGCCCGGCGACTGGCACGACGCGCTACGCATCGTCGAACTCGTGCGCACACTCGGCTCGACCGACCCGCACCGCCGCCTGCAGGCAGTGCTGAACCCGGCCGACAACGCGCCGGTGCCGGCCGAGATGCTGGCCGCGGCCGTGCTCACCGAGTCCGAACCCAACATGGCAGGCGCCCTGCGCTGGGCGCTGTCGCGGGCGGGCGAGGACGGACTGGCCGGGCTCGCGCCCGGGCTGGCCGCCGCCGATGTCGAGGTCCGGCGCCGGGCTGTGCTGGCAGTGGCGGAAATTCCGGGCGAGGCCGCGACCGCGCTGCTCACCGCCGCACTCGACGACCCGAACCCGACTGTCCGCGGGCCCGCCGCCCTGGCCGCCGGAAGCCGCGGGATGAGAGCGGCCGAGCCGATCCTGGTGGCCATGGTGATCGCGGGCACCAACGATGTCGACGCAGGCGAAGTGCTCGGCGCGCTGTCGCAGGACCCGGAATCCGCAGATCGAATTCTGGGCGCGCTGACCGCCGCGCTGACCGCACACGAAGACGACGCCGCCATCCGTATCCGGCTCGTTCAAGCACTGGTGGAGCTGCCCGGCACCCGCGCACTGGCGACCTTGCGGGCGCTGAGCGCGGACACCGATCACTCCGTCGCGCTCGTCGCCACCGCCTTCACCGAACTGGTGGCTGCTCGGGCGACGAACCCGGATCGCTGATCACAACCGATGGTCTTCGGTGGTCCACCGGCCACCGTTGTCACCGAACCCGCGGGCCGGCCTGCGGAACAGGCTCAGCGCAGGACGCGGGCGAACAAGCCGGTCAGCTCGGTCCAGTGGCGGGCATCGGCCCCGGCGTCATAGACATCGGTGTCGGATTGGGTGAAGCCGTGGCCGGCACCGGGATACACCTCGGTGCGGAAGACGGTGCCTGCGGCGGTGAAGGCGGCGTCGAGCTGTTCGATCTGTTCCGGCGGGAGGCCGGGGTCGGCGTTGGCGTGCGCGAGGTACACCTCGGCGGTGATTCGGTCGACTACGGCGTGCGGACTGGCGGAGTCTTCGGTAGCCAGTCGGCCGCCGTGAAAGCCGGCCACCGCGGCCACGCGGTCGGGGTAGGCGGCGGCGGTGTGTAGTGCGTGGCGCACGCCCATGCAATATCCGGACAGGCCCACCGGATTGCCCGTGGTCAGCGGGGACTCCGCCAGCCACGACAGATACGCGGCGGCGTCGGCGACGACGAGCTCGGGTGTCAACGCGGTCAGCAGCGGGCGCAGGACACCGAAGATCTCACCGCGCCGATCGCCCCCGATGAAATCGGGAAGGTCGACCACCGGTGCGGAACCGTGGCGGTAGAACAGATTCGGAACGAGGACCGTGAAGCCATGGGCGGCGAGCCGTTCGGCGTCACGGCGCACCACCGGCCGCAGACCGAACGCGTCGGAGAACACCAGAACCGCGGGGTGGGGCGCGTTGTCGTCGGGGTAGGCGAGGAAGGAATCGGCCTTGCCGTCGGCAGTAGCCACGGAGAGGGTGTGCGTGTGTACCGCCACGGCGGAACCTCCTGAGGGCGTCGAGTTGCCCACAATCTACTGATCGCGCAGCGGTGATCCGGCGCTCGAACCGGCCGGGACCGGCATTTGTGCACGCACCGAATTCGACGCAGCGCAAGCTGATCCGGGTACCGGCACCACCTGGATACCAGGATCGGCATGGACGACGATGATGGGATGAGTGAAGTGGTCGACATGCGCTCGGTGAGCACCGAGCGCCGAGCCCAACTCGGTGCGTTCCTGAAGTCCCGTCGCGCCAAGATCACCCCGGGGGATGTGGGTCTGCCATCAGGGTCGCGGCGGCGAACGCCGGGTCTGCGCCGCGAAGAAGTCGCGCAGCTGTCCGGCATCGGCGTCACCTGGTACACGTGGCTGGAGCAGGGCAGACCGATCAACGCCAGTGTGCAGGTGCTCGACGCGGTGGCGCGCACCCTCGGCCTGGATCACGCGGAGAAGGTGCATCTCTATCGCCTCGCGGATGTGCCGTCGGTGCCCGCTGCCGCGGTGGAGCCGGCGATGCCGCCGGGTCTGCCGATGATCCTGGACCAGCTCGCACCCTTGCCCGCGGTGCTTCTCGATTCCCGATACAACGTCCTGGCCTATAACGACGCCTATCGCGCATTGTTTCCCGGCCTCGCCCGCCCCGACGCCAATGTGCTGCGCACCGTGTTCGTGACACCGGAGTGCTGCAATCCCTATCGGCACAACGTCGACGATCTGCGCCGCATGGTCGCCTACCTGCGCGGTGCGTCGGTCCGTCACCTCGATGACCCGGCGTGGCAGGAACTGATCGACGAGTTGTGTGCGGCCAGTGCCGAATTCGCCGGGATGTGGGCCCGCAACGACGTGGCGGTGCCGGTGAACCTGGTCAAGGTGATCCAGCATCTCGCGGTGGGTGACCTCGCGATGCACCTGACGATCATGAGCCTGCCCGCCACCGACGGCGAGTGGATCCAGATCTTCACCCCCGTCGACGATGCCGAGGCCGCGAAGTTCGCCGTGCTGCTGGCGATGTCGGACGGCGAGCGGCGGCGCCCGGCCGACGATCATCGACGGCGGTTCCATGTACCGGGATGACCTGGGGTAACGCCGTCTCGCCCCGGGGTTCGGATACCCGTAATCGATAGCGCGACGAGACATCTCGCAAATCGAATTCCTCGGGTACTATCGCCGACGGGGGAGCACGAGATGAACGATGGTCTTCGGCTGCCCTATACCGATATACGACCATCTCCAGGGGATGAAACTTGATCCACATGACACCGAACCCCACCTCGCGTCGGCGCTTCGCGCGACGCTCCGGCATCACTTCGGTCGTCGCGGCGGCGGCGGTCTGCGCGGCCCTCGTATCCGGCTGCACCAAAGACGATTCGGCCACCACGGCGGGTCCGGCGCCCACCGGCCAGCTGCCCGAGGGCGCACAGATCGTGAAGGAGTCGGCGAAGACCACGCAGACCCTGCACAACGTGCACCTGAAGATCAACGTCAAGAACCTGCCCGACCTGCCGGTGGAAACCGTGTCGGCCGATGTCACCAACGAGACCCAGGGCTCGGGCGCGGCGATGGGCGAGGCGAAGGTCAAGCTCACCCCCGAAGCCGCATTCACCGAGGCGAAGTTCCTTGTGGTGGACAAGGTCCTCTACACCCAGGCCGGTGGCCGCTACGTGCCGTCGGGTCCGGCGGAGAAGGTCTACGATCCGGGCGTCATCCTGGACAAGGACAAGGGCATCGCGAATGTGATCGCCAATATCCAGAACGCGAAGACCGAGGGCCGTGAGGTGATCGACGGCATCAACACCGTCAAGGTCTCCGGCACCATCGACTCCGCGGTGATCGACCCGATCGTGCCGCGCATCGGTCAGAACGCGGGCACCATGCCGATCACCGTGTGGATCCAGGACACCGCCCCGCCCGCCTCCGATTCGACCAAGCCCTCGGACGCCGCGTCCACCGGCGACGGCCCGAATCTTGTTCGCGCCGTGGTGAAGAAGGATCAGGGCGAGGTCACCGTCGGTCTGTCGAACTGGGCCAAGCCGGTCAACATCATCAAGCCCGCCGGCTGATATTCGCCGGTAATACCGGATCAACCCACACCGGTCCGGGGTCAGCGGAGCCTGGCACGCAGTGCCCTCCGCAGCCCCGGGCCGGTGTGTCGTCTGGGTGTCGCCCGCGGTAAACGAATCACGAACGCACGAGTGCGCATCCAATAAGAGAATGTTCAGCGAGATGCAAGGCGCCACAAGGACTATACGTGTCGGGACGCTGGTCGGCAGGCAACACGCATCGGACGCCGATCGGACACGGAGGAAGAACTAATGACGATCGATGATCGACCTGATGAAGCGGAGCGCGAGCTCCCGCCACCGCCCGGCCCGGGGGGTCGGCCTCCCGTCAACAACGTATGGGTTTATAACGGCAGAGCCTACGACCTGAGTGACTGGATCTCCAAGCATCCAGGCGGTGAATTCTTCATCGGCCGCACGAAAAATCGCGACATCACCTCGATCATCGGTTCCTACCACCGTGACCCGGAAAAAATCGCGCGGATGATCGAGCGTTACAGTCTCGGTCGCGATGCCACGCCCGAGGACATCCATCCGAAGAACAACGCCCCCGACTTCCTGTTCAAGGACGGCTTCAACAGCTGGGACGACACCCCGAAGTACAAGTTCGACAACAAGGCCGATCTGCTGCACCAGGTGAAGGCCCGGCTCAAGGAACCCGAGCTGGCGGCCCGGCTGAAGCGGATGGACCGCGCGTTCAACATCGTCGTCGGCGTGCTGATCTTCGCCTACATCGCCGTGCAGGCGCTGCGTCTCTACGACACGAGCTGGATGCCGTTGCCCGCCTTCGTGATCGCGATGGTGCTGCTGCGCAGCTCGCTGGCCGGGTTCGGTCACTACGCGATCCACCGCGCGCAGAAGGGCTTGAACAAGTACGCGGTCAACGCCTTCGACATGAACTATGTCGCGCTGTCTTTCGTCACCGCCGACGGGCACGCACTTCTGCACCACCCGCACACCCAGAGTGAAGTCGACATCAAGAAGAACGTCTTCACGATGATGATGCAGATCCCGCGCCTGTACCGGGTGCCGGTGCACACCGTACACAAGTTCGGACATCTGCTGACGGGCATGATCATTCGCCTCCTCGATGTCTGCAGGCTCACCCGCAAGGTGGGCATCAAGGACATGTACGGCAGCTGGCGTGGCGCGCTGCCACACTTCATCGGCTCGTTCGGGATGCGGTTCCTGCTGGTGGCCGAGTTCGTGGCCTTCGCCATCGCGGGTGACCTGCTCGCCTGGGGCCTGCAATTCGTGATCACGCTGTGGATCAGCACCTTCATGGTGGTGGCCAGCCACGACTTCGAGATCCCGACCGAGGAACTGCACACCGAGACCGAGGACTGGGCGGTGAACCAGCTCGAGCAGGCCTACGACCTGACCGTGGTCGGCAACAAGTACGTCGACTGCTTCCTCTCGGCGGGCCTGAGCTCGCACCGTGCCCATCACGTACTTCCGTTCCAGCGCAGCGGTTTTGCCAATATCGCCTCGGAGAACGTGGTGCGTGAGGAAGCCGCGAAGTTCGGCGTGGAGTGGCTGCCCGCCAAGAGCTTCTTCGGAGATCGTTTCCCCAAGCTGTGCCGGACCTATCTGCTCGCGCCCTCCCGTGAGGCCGAGGAGAACCGGTGGGGTTTCGTGCGCGAACACTGCGCACCATCAGCGCTGAAGACCTGTGTCGTCTACACCGCGCAGGGCTTCTCCGGCATCGGAACCGTCTGACCCGGCCGTTGCCACCTCTGATCTGTCTCGAAAGGATTTGTGCCCGTGTCTGTTTCCTTTGACCTGCTCCGCACGCCCGACGTCGAGCGCGGGCACGACCTGCTACCACCCACGCCGCCGACGACCGTCGGCGTGATCGAAGCGGTCGCCACCGGTTCGCCCTCGCTGGTCGTCGAGCAGTCCGTGAACGCGGGCCGGGTCGCCGAACTGTTCTCCGATCCCGCTCAGCGCCAGCGCATTCCGCGGATCTACGCCAAGACCAGGATCGACACCCGGCACCTGGCCATCGACCCACTCGACCCCGAGTTCCTCGAGTTCAGCCGCAAGCCCGGCACCATCCGGGAGCGGATGAACCTGTTCTTCGAACACGCCGTGCCGCTCGCCGTCGACGTCGCCCAGCGCGCCGTCGCGGGGCTGGCGAACCCGGCCGAGGACATCGGCCAGCTGATCTTCGTGACCAGCACCGGCTTCATCGCCCCCGGCGTCGACGTCGCGGTGGTCAAGCAGCTGGGTCTGTCGCCGAAGGTCGGCCGGATGGTCATCAATTTCATGGGTTGCGCCGCGGCCATGAACGGCATCCGCGCCGCCGTCGACTACGTCCGGGCCCACCCGGACAAGAAGGCGATGGTGCTGTGCATCGAATTGAGTTCGGTCAACGCCGTTTTCGACGATGACGTCAACGACGTGATCACCCACAGCCTGTTCGGTGACGGCTGCGGGGCGGTGGTGATCGGCGCCAACCAGGTGCACAAGCCGCTCGCGGCCGGCAGCGTCGTGATCCGCGACAGCTTCAGCCACCTGTTCGACGACGCCGAGGACGGCATCGTGCTCGGTGTGAAGGACGCGGGCATCACCTGCGAACTGGCGACCAGCCTGCCCGACTACATCTACCGCGGTGTCGACCCGGTGGTGTCGGAAGTGCTGGCGCGCAACGGACTCTGCAAGTCCGATATCGAGTTGTGGGCGATCCACCCCGGTGGTCCCCGCATCATCGAGGAGTCGGCGCATTCGCTCGGCATTCCCGCCGAGCTGGCGGCGCCGAGCTGGGCGGTGCTCGCCGAGCACGGCAACATGCTCAGTGTCTCGCTGATCTTCGTGCTGGAGCGGATGATCCGCGACGCACAGACAGCGGCACCGATCTCTACCGGTGTGGCGTTCTCGTTCGCACCCGGTGTCACCCTCGAGGGCATCGTGTTCGATGTCATCCGAAGCTGAGAGCCGAAGGTTATGCATCTGCTCCGTTTTCTCGCGGCGCTGTCGCCGGCCAGGATCGCGGCCGTCGTCGCCGCCGGCCTGATCTGCGGCGCCGCCAACACCTATCTGGTGACGCTGATCAACGCGGTCGTCTCGCCGCGCCCACAGCCGGACAACCTGCTGCTGCGCTTCGGTGGCACGGGTCTGGTGATCCTCGTCAGCGGTGTGCTGTCGCAGGTTCTGCTGATCCGGCTGTCCCAGGACGCGATCTACCGGTTGCGCAGCGACCTGAGCTCCGGAATCGTCTCCGCCCCACTGGAACACCTCGAACGGCTCGGCATGCACCGCCTGATGGCGACGCTCACCGAGGACGTGCGTTCGCTGTCGCAGGCCGTCACCGCCATTCCCTCGATCTGCGTGGATGTGGCGACCATCGTCGGCTGCTTCGTGTTCCTCGCCGTGGTCTCGGGACCGATTTTCGCGGTCACGGTCGGCGGCACATTGGTCGGCATCGCGTGTGTCGAACTGGTTCTCAAGCGCGTCCGCGGTATCTACCGGGAAGCTCGGGAGAACGAGGACGCGTTGTTGCGATCGTTCCAGGCCGTCACCCTCGGCATCAAGGAACTGAAGCTGCACCGCGGTCGTCGTCGTGACTTCATGGACCGGCACCTGCTCGGTTCGGCGGGTACGCTGCGCGACCAGAACACCGACGCGGGCTCGAAGTTCTCCTACGCCCAAGGCTTCGGCCAGGCGCTGCAGCTGGCCACGATGGCGCTGATCCTGTTCGTCATCGCGGCCGCACTGGATCTGCCGCGCGAGACGATGGTCGGCTACGTGCTGGTCACCACGTTCCTGGCGATGCCGATGCAGAACTTCATGCACCGCATCCCCGATCTGCTGCGTGGTGATGTGGCGCTGGCCAAGATCCGGGCGATGAACCTGTCGATGACGACGTTGCACGACGAGGAGTCGCTGCCGTATTCGGAGCGTCCAGCGGCAGGGGAGGCCAAGCTGGAACTGACCAACGTCAGCTACATCTATCGCTCGGAGGCGCCCTCGCAGGTGCCACCTCCGCCGGGATCGCACGGGCCGGGTGGGCATCCGCCGCGTCCCGGGATGCCGCCGCGCGAGGGCGACGGCAGGCCGCGGCATCCGCATCCCGCCCACCCCGGCGCACATCCGGGTGGTGGTCCGGTGGATGTCAACGGCAAGAACTGGGTCGACCACGGTGGCGTCGATGTGCGCCCGCTGGCTCCGCCGCCCGGGCTCGACGAGTCCGAGGATGCCGGTTTCCGCCTCGGCCCGATCGACCTGGTTTTCGAACCGGGCCAGATCACGTTCATCGTCGGTGGCAACGGCAGCGGGAAGTCGACGCTGGCCAAGCTCATCACCGGTCTGTATGTGCCACGCTCGGGGTCGTTGTCGCTCAACGGGGAGAGGATCGACCACGACAACATCGAGTGGTACCGGCAGAATTCGTCGGCGGTGTTCACCGATTTCCATCTGTTCGAGGACTACCTGGGTTTCGACCGCCCCGGTATCGACGCCGAAGTCCAGCGTTATCTCGATGAGTTGCAGATCGCGCACAAGGTGACGGTGCGGGACGGCCGGTTGTCGACCGTCGACCTGTCGCAAGGGCAGCGCAAGCGGTTGGCCCTGCTCACCGCCCTGCTCGAAGACCGCCAGATCTATGTCTTCGACGAATGGGCCGCCGATCAGGAGCCTCGGTTCCGCGACGTGTTCTACCACGAGATCCTCACCGATCTGAAGCGCCGCGGTAAGACGGTCATCGTGATCACCCATGACGACCGGTACTTCGATTGCGCCGACCAATTGGTGAAGCTCGACTTCGGTCTCGTCGCTGTGTGACGCGTGAACGCCGGTCCCTCGCGGGGCCGGCGTTCACGTGTGTCAGGCGATGTCGCGGTACTCGGCGATGCGGCGCGACATCGGTGGCCGGTCGGCCAGGCTGACCTCGGAAGGTGTTCGCCGCCAACCGGTTTCCCCGGGCAGGAACTGCACCAGGCCGATCCCGGAATCCCGGATGCCGAGCCGGTCGAGCAGAGTCGCCACGACCTGGCGGCTCATCACCGCGAGTTCGTGTGTCGGCCGGTTGCGATGCACGCGGATCCCGAGGTCGACCTGGGCGATGGCCGACAAACCGCGCCGCTGCCAACAATCGAGCAGGATCCCGATCTCCGCGCCGTACCCGCCGGCGATGGAGATCTGCTCGAGAAACGCACGCGTGGCGCCACATTCGCCGCCGAGCGGCTGGATGATCTCGGCCAGCGCGGGTGCGAGCGCGGTGAGCAGCGGGCGCGCCACGAGCTGTGTGACCCGGCCACCCCCGTCGGCGTCATCGGTCATCGGCCTGCGATAGTAGCCCTTCACCAGGGCGATGTGGGGGTCGGCGAGCAGCGGTGCGAGCAAGGTGGGCACGAACATCGGATCGGGTTCGACGAGATCCGCGTCCAGGAAAACGATCAGATCACCGGTACACACCGCCATCGACCGCCACAGCACCTCGCCCTTGCCCGGCCGCACCGCCACCCCCGGCAACGCCTCCTCCCGGGTCAAGACCTCGGCCCCGGCGGCGCGCGCCCGCGCGATGGTGCGATCAGCGGACCCGGCATCGAGCACGATCAACTCGTCGACCAGCCCATCGGGCAGCGACTTCACCGAAGCAACCACCCCGGCGACGGTGTCCTCGTCATCCAGCGCGGGCACCACCACCGAGACCCGACGACCCGCCTTGCGGTCGATCAGTTCACGGACGTCCATCCAGCCAGTCAACGACACACTCGCCACTCCCGCTACCGCTGCGCCTCGATCTGTGACCGAACCCAACGGTTTTCCGCCCGTGCTTGGACATACCTACAGGTCCGTGCCGGTCATCGAACGCAGACCCGATGGCAGGCTCGGCGGGTACCGTGGGGCTCAGCCGACCGGTGGAGGGCATAAATCATGAGTGGGAGTGCGGCAACGATGGTCGAGGTGTCCAAAGGGTCCAAGACCGATCTCGTCGACGGGCGGTACACGGTGCGCCTGGATCTCGACAGCCCGGCCGGGGCGGTGGACATCGCGGCGGTGCTGTTGACCGCCGACGGCAAGGTGCGTTCCGATGCCGACTTCGTGTTCTTCAACAATCCGGCAGCGTCGGGTGTTCGGTTGGAGTCCGATGCTGTTGTCGCGGTCGATCTTTCGGCATTGCCCGCCGAGATTCATCGGGTGGTGATCACGGGGAGTACGGAGGCGCAGGGGATCGAGTTCGGGGCGGTCGCCGGGTTGCGGGTCTCCGCTGTCGGTTCCAGTCAATCGGTGAGTTTCGTGCCGCCGGGTCTGGATTCGGAAACGGTGCTGCAAGCTGTGGCGCTGTATCGGCGGGGGAGTGGGTGGCGGCTCGACGCGATCGGTCAGGGATACAGCGCCGGGCTGGCGGCGTTCGCGACCGATCACGGCATCGTCGTCGACGCGGACGAAGAACCGGCCGATGTGTCCTCGCACGTGGCCGAAGTGCCTGCGCCCCAGAGTGTTACACTCCCGGCGCCCTCGGTCGATCTACGCAAAGTCGATGTCGTGCTGACCAAGGATTCGCCGGATCGCCGCGCCACGATCGACCTGCGCAAGGGCGATCCGGGCTACGTCCTGACCGTCGGCCTCGAGTGGGACGGCCGCGGTGCGAAATACGACGCGAACGGTCGTGTCACCGAGTTCGGTACGGGCGACCTGGACGTGTACTTCTTCTGCCGCAACGAGATCACCGGCGACTACGTGGTCCTCAGCGGCGAGAAGGGCCACCAGGGCGACATCACGCGGTGGCCGTTCATCCATCACCAGGGCGACACCCGCGGCCCCGGGGCCGACAACCTCCCCGCCACCGAACAGGTCACCGTCCGCCCCACCGAGAACGGCGATCTGCTCCTCAACGTCTACCAATCCGTGGACAACGGCGCGGGCGCCATCGACAAATTCGGCAACCCCCGCGTCCGCGTCCGCTACGGCCGTCCCGGCCCCGACGGCCTCCCCGACAAGGATGCCGACCAGATCACCGTCGTCATCGGCAACGGCAAGAGCTCCTTCTGGGCCACCGTCGCCCATATCGATGTGCGTGACGGCATCCTCACTGTCGACGGCACCATCCACTACAGCCGAGCCTTCAGCGAACGCATGCCCGTCCTCGACACCGACGGCACCTGGGTCCGCTCCGCCAAGAACGGCCCCGTAGGCCGCAGCAAGAAGGCCAACGGTCTCGGCTTGAGCCGCTACGAAGGCCAGTGCCCCACCCCTCGCTGAGGCGAAAACCACCGGATAGACGGCACTGTGCGGGGTTACGCTCGCCGTGACGTTTCGAACGACGAGGGGCACGAAACACGATGAGCGGCACAGTGATCGCGGTGAACAGCAACGGTGAGTACTCGTTCACCAAGCCGACCAGACCGAGCATTCGGCTCTTGACAGGACTCGGTGTGGAGGGCGATGTCCACGCCGGAACAACGGTCAAACACCGCTCTCGTGTCGCCCAGGACCCGACCCAGCCGAACCTGCGGCAGGTTCATCTCATGCACGAGGAGCTCTTCACCGAGGTCGCCGAACACGGATTCGCCGTATTCCCCGGCGATCTCGGTGAGAACATCACCACCAGCGGCCTGGATCTACTCGCACTTCCGGTGGGGGCGCTGCTGCGGATCGGTTCCGCCGCGGTCGTGGAGATCACCGGCCTGCGCAACCCGTGCGTCCAGATCGACAGGTTCCAAGACGGGCTGTTGAAGCAGCTCGTCCACCACGACGCGGCAGGCACCCTTGTGCGTAAGGCCGGAATCATGGGCGTGGTCGTCACCGGTGGCGAGGTCCGACCCGGCGACAGCATCGTCGCCGAACTTCCGCCGCAGCCGTGGAAGGCGCTGGATCGGGTCTAGCGATGTGGTGACCTCTGGATTCGGCGGGCGTATTCGGGCTTGCACCTGACGTAACGTCAGGTTCTACCGTCGGTGACACCGGCGCACAGTGCGCCGGTGGAAGTGGGATGAAGCGGATGGACCAGCGCGGAACCGAGCGTGTGTGGAAAGTCGGTGAGCTCGCGGCCGAGGCCGGATTGACGGTGCGGACGTTGCATCATTACGACCGGATCGGGCTGGTACACCCGGCGCAACGCTCCGGCACCGGCCACCGGCTCTACACCGCGAGCGATGTCGAGCGGCTGTATCAAGTGCTGGCCCTGCGTCAACTGGGCCTGGGGCTCGACCAGATCGCCGATCTGCTCGCGGGCTCCGTGGCGATGACGAAGGTACTGGCCGCTCACCGCGACTATCTTGCGGCGCAACTGGCCGCGACCCGGGATCTGCATGCCTTGGTCGCGGCACTGACCGCCACCGCGCAAAGCCGGTCGGACGCATCCACGGATCACTTCCTGGAATTGATCAGGAGGACCGTCATGGTCGACGACACCATCAAGCAATACTTCACCGAAGAGCAGTTGACCCAGCTCGCACTGCGCCGGGAACAACTCGGTGAACAGCGCATTCAGCAAGCCGAAGCGGACTGGGCCGTGCTGATCCCCCAGGTCGACGCGGCGATCGTGGCGGGCATGGACCCGACCTCACCCGAGGCGCAGGAGATGGCGGCTCGGTGGATGGGACTGCTGGAAGCGTTCCACGGTGGCGACGACGGTCTGCGCGACAGCATGTACCGGATGCAGGCCGAGGAGTCCGACCGGATCGAGAGCGAGTTCTGCGGACCCTCACCCGCGCAGATCGAGTTCATCACGACCGCGAACGCCGCACGCGAGTAGCGGATTCGGCAGGAGCCACGCTTCGAAATCGGGGCGCGAGCAACGGCAACCAGTGGGGCGCGGGAATGCTTCCCGCGCCCCGCGACAATATCGGTGGCCGAGGCCAAGGCAACGCAGCGCCGTTGCTCGGCATTCACGGTAGTAGCAGGGCTTTGACGGCTCGGCGTTCGTTCATCGCGCGGTAGCCCTCGGCGATCCGGTCCAAGGGGAGCGTGAGGTCGAAGACTCGGCCGGGGTCGATACGGTCGGTGCGGACGCGATCGATGAGATCGGGAAGGAACCGGCGCACGGGGGCCGCGCCGCCGCGCACCCCCACCGCGGATGCGAGGATCTCGGCGCTGTCGAGTTCGACATCATGGGGAATGCCGACGACGCCCAGATTCCCGCCCGCGCGGGTCGATCGGAGAGCCTGGGTCACCGATTCGCCGGTGCCGACGCATTCCATCACCGAGTCCGCGCCGATGCCGCCGGTGAGCTCCAGGACTACCGCGACGCCCTCCGTGCCACGCTCGGTGACGATATCGGTAGCACCGAACGCCAGTGCGAGCTTCTGTCGCGCGGGCTGCCTGCTCATCGCGATGATCCGTTCGGCGCCCAGTTCCCGGGCGGCGAGCACCGCGCACAGCCCGACCGCGCCGTCGCCGACCACTACGGTGGTCGCACCTGGGCGTACCTCGGCGGCGATGGCGGCGTACCAGCCGGTGCCCATCACATCGGAGAGGGCGAGCAGGCTGGGGAGGTGGCGGCGATCGGGGGTCTCGTCGAGCGCGACGAGGGTGCCCGCGGCGTTCGGGATACGGATGTATTCGGCCTGGCAGGTGCTCAGGAATGCGCGGTGCACACAGCGGGATTGGTAGCCGTGGCGACAGTTCGGGCAGGTGTTGTCGGAGGTGGCGAACGAGCCGACGACGAACTGGCCGGGCCGGAGCGTGCGCACCTCGGTACCGACCTCTTCGATGACACCGATGTATTCGTGGCCCATCGGTTGCGGTTCGTGGACGGCCTCGATGCCGCGGTAGACCCACAGGTCCGTGCCGCACACGCAGGTCGCGACGGTGCGGATGATCGCATCGGTCGGTGCCTCGATCCGGGGGTCGGGCAGCTGTTCGACGCGGACGTCGCCGGGAGCGTAAATGACGGTGCCGCGCATGAGATCGCTCCTGCCGTTGATCGACCGATTACCCACCTGTGCGTAATGCGATTGATTCGATCCAAACACAGTGTGGCGCAGAGCAAGACAGGAACGAGAGCTGCGTCGCTCATGTCCCGTTCGGCGCGCGCCCGCGCCCGGTGATCCCCTGATTCCGCAGCGCATCTGCTGGCCGGGTACCTCGTCGCCGGCACCCCCTCGACTGTGTCCGATACTCGACCCGGCGTCACATCACGACTCGCCCTGTGAACGCAATATTGAAACCTGTTGAGTTGCAACATCATTGGATAACAGCGTGTTACGGTGACTGGACCGTCGGGTTCGGCAGATGTTCCGAAATAGCGTGTAGGACAACATCGTTCACAACTCGAGCCATCCACTCGTGATGGTTCTCGACCACTTCTTCTCAGGGGGCCTGAGTGATGCGTGCGTTGGTGACCGGAGGAGCCGGATTTGTCGGTTCGCATGTGACGGATGCGCTCGTGGCACGCGGCGCCGAAGTGCTCGTGGTGGACGACCTCAGCCACGGCAATGTTCGAAATCTCGAGTCGGCGTTGCATCGCGGCGCGGACTTGGTCAGTGCGGATGTCCGATCGGCGGACACCGTTCGCGAGATCATGCAGCGGTTTCATCCGGATGTGGTGTTCCATCTCGCCGCGCAGGTCAGCGTCCATTATTCGATCGCGGATCCGGTGACTGACGCCGAGCAGAACGTGGTCGGTGTGGTCAGTGTGCTGGCCGCCGCAGCGGCCGCCGGGGTGCGGCGCGTGGTGTTGAGTTCGACCGGCGGTGCGATCTACGGCGAGTCCGCGCACTACCCGACACCCGAGGCGACCGCGCCCGATCCACCGTCGGCCTACGGTTTAGCGAAATGGGCGGGCGAACGATACGGGCGCTGGTTCGCCGACACCACGAATATCGATGTCGTGGCCCTGCGATACAGCAATGTCTACGGTCCGCGGCAATCCCTCGACGGTGATGCCGGTGTCGTGCTGCGTTTCTGCGCGGCCGCGCTGGAACGTCGTCCGCCGATCATCTACGGCGACGGAATGCAGACCCGGGATTTCGTCTACGTCGACGATGTGGTCGAAGCCAATATCGCTGCCGCGCAATGTGGTCAGCACAGTTTCGGTGAATACAACGTGGGCACCGGGGTCGAGATCACCGTCAACGGACTGGTCGACGCGATTCGCACCGCCGCGGGCCTGCAACCGACCGCGTGGCTGCCGCATTATGCCGCCGCTCGCGACGGTGAAGTGCGCCGCAGCTGCCTCGATGTCGCCCGCGCCCGCGCCGAGCGAATCCTCGAGGCGACCACCGCCCTGCCGAATGGCATCGAACGCACCCTGAATTGGCTGCGGGACGCGCAAGCGTCCCTGGTTCCCACCGTGTAACCGCTTGTTGTCGAAGGGAGGGGCGGGCTGATGCGGCCTGTTCTCGATGATGATCACACCGGAATTCTCGCGGCGAGACAATTCGCCGAATCGGGCTATCTGATCGTGCCGGGACTGATTCCGGACGAACTGTGCGCACGGCTGTTGCCGGAAGTGGACCACTGGGTGGACAAGGGATTACGTGCCCGGTCGATCGACAGCTGCCGCGATCCCGCGACCTATGGGATACCGCCGGTGATGGAACTGGAATTGCCCGCGCACGGGGAAATCCTGACGTATCGGCCGCTGATGGCGATCCTGTCCCAGCTGCTCGGACCCGACTTCGTCTACCACCATCTGCACAGTGACCGCCATGACGCGACGATCGCGGCGAAATCGTGGCATCACGACTATGAACCCAACGATCTGGCGGATTTTTCCCTGGCGATGGTGCACACGCTGCATTACCTCACCGGACTCGATGACACCATGGCCGCGCTGGTGATTCTGCCGGGGTCGCATCATCAGTCGCGCGAAAAGTCGGCGATGGCGCATGTCGGCACCGACCATCTCGATGGTGAGGTGGTGATCGATTCGCTACCACCGGGTTCGACGGTGCTCTTGCATTCGGCGTTACTGCACGCGCGACGACTGTCGACGACGGCATCGGAGCGGCATCGCTACTTCGTCGACGCGTCCTATTGCCAGACCGGCGCGGCGCGCTGGCGACCGGTGAAACCGTATTGGCGCCATATGTTGGCACGTGCGCGTGAGCTGGGCCTCGGCACCGGGCTTTCGCCGGAGTTGTTCGCCGACAAGCATTTCCGAGACGATATCGCACAAGGATAGGGGCGCCCGATCATGAGAATCGTCGGAGACAGCGATCTCGCCGAGGTATTGGCGATCTACCGGGATGAGCATTGCGCGCACGGGGCGGAAGAGGGTGTGCGGTTTCGCGAAGGGGAGGACAACCTTCGCCGGGGTGACGAATTGTCGGGCACCTGGACCCGGGTGCTGTTGTCGCGGGCTGATCTGGCCGCGGTGACCCTGCCCTGGCATCTGAGCGAGGGCGGCGACCGGGAACTGGTGCCGCGCACCGGGCTGACAGTCGAACAGGCGGCCGCACGGCTGCGCACCGAACGGGCCGATCTGGCTGCCGCCAACCCGGTGTGCACGGGGCTGATCACCGCCCTCACCGGAGCGCCGTTCACCACGGTGTTTCTCAGCGCCGCTCCGGCCGGGCACAGCGACTATGCCGATCTGCGGGCCGAGGAAGGACTGTTCCACCTCGACGGGCTGCACCGCATGATCGCGTGGGAACTCGCGGGCAGGCTTCCCGAGGGGGATCTGATCGACGGTGTCGTGGCCGGTGAGCTGCGCGGCGAAGGTGTGCGGCGATGAAGGCGGACACGCTGATCGACCTGTTGCGGCGTAACGCGCGCGAACACCCACAGCGACCCGCACTGGCCGACGCCGACCGTGTGTTCACCTATCGCGAGGTCGAGCGAATAGCCGAGGCGACCGCGGACCGACTGCGTGCGTCGGGGGTCGGCCGGGCCGATCGTGTCGCTGTTCTCGGCGAACGAGACGCCCGGCAATGCGCGCTGATGTTCGGGGTGTGGTGCCGCGGCGCGGTCGCGGTTCCGGTCGAATCCTCGTGGAGTGCGGGTCAATTGCGTCGCCGGCTCGGCGCTGTCGGGGCACGCTGTGCGGTGTCGGCGACGGTCTCCGACTACGGGTCGATCGTCATCGATCCGGTCGAGGCGATCGAGAGCGACGCACGGGACGGTGCGTGCCCTGTCGATGCCGGTGACCTCGCCTATCTCTCGTTCACGTCCGGGTCCTCGGGCGAGCCGAAGGCGGTCGCGGTCACGCACGGTAACGCGACCCACTATGCGCGGTCACTGTGCGAACGACTGGGTTTCGATGCGGGCAACGCGCCCTGCGTCGGGCATGTCACGACCTTGGCGGCCGATCTCGGCCACACGGCGTGGTTGCTCGCACTGGCCAGCGCCGGGTCGGTGCACGTTGTCGCCGATCGCGACACCCGCGACCCAGCGGCCTTCTGGCCCGCGGTACGCCGGGCGGGTATCTCGGTCCTGAAGACGACGCCGTCTCACCTGGGCGCGCTCGAACAGGACACGGACCGTGGGCCTTTGGACGCAGTGCTGCTCGGTGGCGAACCGCTCTCCCGTGCCTTCGCCGCGAGCTTGCTCACCCGCGGTATCGCGCACCGGGTGGTCAATCACTACGGTCCCACCGAGACGACCGTCGGCGCGACGTGCTTCGTGGCGACCACCGCGGACGAACTGCCCGAGGAGGAGATCGTTCCCATCGGAACGGCCATCGGCGCGACAACGACGCTGTGCTTGCTCGACGACGGGGGCGATCCGGTCCCCGACGGATCGGAGGGCGAGCTGTACATCGGCGGAAAGGGGGTCACCGCAGGATACTTCGGGTCGCCGGGTGACACCGCGAGAAAGTTCGTGCCGCGCGACGGTGACCGGGTCTACCGCACCGGTGACATCTGCCGGCGGCGCGCGGACGGAGCGCTCGTGTTCGTGCGCCGCGTCGACCGTCAGGTGAAGGTCCGTGGTTTCCGGGTCGATCCCGCCGAGGTCGAACGAGCCGCCGAGTGCGTGCCCGGCGTCGAGCGGGCAGCCGTCGTCGTCCAGCCGACGGCGACGGGCCATCGGCTCCGTGCGGCTGTTCGGCTGACACCGCGCACCGACGATGCGGCGACAGTGGCGGCACTGCGTGCCTACTTGCACGAGGTGCTGCCGGATTACGCGGTGCCACAGCCGATCTTCGTGCTGCCGGAGCTGCCGCTGGGGTCCACGGGCAAGCTGGATCGCCCCCGCGTCGGCGCGATGGTGACCGCACTGCTCGACTCCCGTGCGGGCGGTGCCGCCGGCGCGACTCGTCGAGGCGAGGACCCGGCAGGCGGCCTGGCGCACAGTATCGCCGCATTGTGGGCAGGTGCGCTGGGAGTGCCGTCGGTTGATCCCGAGGCCGACATCATCGACCTCGGTGGCGATTCGATTCTGGCCATGCGCACGATCGCCTACCTCTACCGGCGTGGTCAGCGCGTGACGTTCGACGACTTCTACCAGCATCCGACCCCGCGGCGGCTGGCGGCGGCCGCACGACCGATCGATGCCGGCGCGACGAGGGCCGCCGGGGGACAGCAGCAGCCCGGGCGCCGGCCCGGGCCTGCCCAGCGGTGGATGTTCGCACAGCCGGTCGGTGATCACCGGCAGTGGAATCAGTCGGTGGTGCTGCGCTGCGGTCACGCTGTCGACGCCGGTGTCCTGTCGCGCGCGGTGACCGATCTCGCCGAGCGACATGCTGTGCTGCGTACCGAGATCGGGCCGACCGGACCGGGTGCCTGTCGCGACGTCGACGAAATGGCGGCGGTCTCGTTCTCCCGGCTGCCGCGATCGGCCGCGCGGATCGCCGAGTTCGTCGAGGGCACCTGCACCGACCTGCACCTCGGCCTGGATCCGGCGGCGGGGCGGCTGCTGCGCGTGCACCTGTTCAGCGGCGGCGGCGATCACGACGATCGCCTCGCCATCGTCGTCCACCACCTTGCCGTCGACGGGTTCTCCTGGCACATCCTGCTCGACGATCTCGCTTACGCGTATCGAACGGCCTTGCACGGCAAGAAGTTCGACCTTCCCGGGACCGGTGACTACTACCGCTGGGCGGCTGATCGTGGCGCCTCCGTGGCCGCGCCGGTGCGGCGCCCGGCTCGCACGATCGGGCCCGCGCCACGACCGGCGAGCCTGGTGTGGACGTTGGACCGGACCGCGACGGCCGCGCTCGTTCACGAGTACGGCGGTGCGCAAGGCCTCGAGGCTCTGCTGCTGTCGGCATTCGCCGCGGCGGTGCGGCGCGGTGAGGAGCAGTCGCGGATCGCGGTCGAGGTGGAGACCCACGGTCGTGACGTCGGTGACGGCGGCGGCGAGTACCTCGATACGGTCGGCTGGTTCACCGCCGCCAAATGGATACTGCTGGAACGACGTTCACCGTCGGAGCCCACCCACTCCGCCGCGGAGATCGAGCATCTCCTCGCGGGCACGCCCGAGCAGCCGATGGACACCGTGGGCGCGCGCCCCGACATCGGGTTCAATTTTCTCGGCACGTTCGAATTGCCGGACAAGCAGACCCTGGATTGGTCGGTCGCGCCGGAACAGGCGGGTACCGCGCGCAATCCCCACTGCGACCTGCTCTATCGGCTCAAGCTCACCGCTCGCATCGTCGAGGGCCGCCTCGTCACCGACCTCGTGCACCCGGGGTCCCCGGACTCCGACGACCGGGCGCGCCAGATCATGACCCGTTTCGCCGCTGCCGTCGCCGAGTACGCGGGCACGGCGGCCGCCCCTGCCACGACATCGGCGCTGTCGACATCGGGGCAGGTCCTGCTCGCGGGCGCGCGCGCACCGCGGGCCGGGGTTCGGGTGGTCGAGGAAGCGCCGCGCGTGCTGGTGACCGGCGCGACGGGTTATCTGGGCGGGCACCTGCTCTCGGCGCTGCTCGCACGCAACGCGCAGGTGACGTGTCTGGTGCGCGGGGACCGCGACATCGAGGCCCGCCAGCGGCTGCGCCACGTGCGGGGTATCCGGGTGCTCGCCGGTGACATCACCCGGACGGACCTCGGGATGTCGGCCGATGCGACGCGCGCGGCGGGACGGGCGCAGGTGATCATCCACGCCGCCGCCGACACCCGACTGGTCGCCGCACCCGCCGAACTCGAACGAACCAACCACACCGCGGTGTCCGGGCTCCTCGCCTGGATCGACGCGCACGCACCCGACGCCCGGTTCCACCACCTGTCGACCCTCGGCGTCGCCGGCGGTGTCGAGGGCACCGCGCGACGATTCAGCGAAGCCGACCTGCGGATCGGTCAGTACTTCCGAACGCCCTACGAGCGGGCCAAATTCGGGGCAGAGCTGACAGTGCGACGGTGGGCGGCTCAGGGTCGGCAGTGCTATATCCATCGCAGCGGGCACATCGCGGCCGACAGCCGGACCGGCGCGTTCCAACGCAATATCGGGGACAACCGCGTGTACCAGATGATCCGCGGCTACCTGCTCGCCGGCGCCGCGCCACGTCGGCCCGCGGTGAGTTTCGGGTTCTCCCACGTCGACACCGTCGCCGCGGCGATCGCCACACTGGCAGGCCGACCCGCCTGCGCGCCCGGGGTCTATCACATCGAAACCCCGCACCTGGTGGCCCACGACGAGCTCGTGGCCTGGAGCGCCGCGGCGGGCTATCCGGTCGCGCTCACCGACGACACGGCGTTCACGGCAGCACTCGCCCGGGTCGAGGGGTCGCATTCGGCGGCGGTGCGGCAGGCCATGGCGTGGTCGCACCACGACGCGGACCGCAACGTGCGGATCGACAGTTCCTGGACCGTCGCCGCGCTCGACCGGCTCGGCATCCATTTCGCCGCGCCGACCCCGAGATGGTGGTCGACCGCGCTGGCGTGGGGGGCCGAGACCGGATACTTCCCGGCCGTCGCGACCGCCGACCGCACCGCCTGACCCACATCCCATCGATAGGAGGTCGAATGTCCGAGCTTTCCCCGGTTCTCGCCCAGGCCACTCCCGTCACCGCATGCCGCGGTGAGGGAATGTATCTGTTCGACGCGGCAGGCGAGCAGTATCTCGATTTCACCGCCGGTGTCGGGGTGACCAGCACCGGCCACTGCCATCCCCGCGTGGTGGAGGCCGCGCAACAGCAGGTCGCTCGCTTGATCCACGGCCAGTACACGACGGTCCTGCACGAGCCGCTGCTCGAACTGACCGCGCAGCTCGGCTCGGTGCTGCCGCCGGGTCTGGATTCGCTGTTCTACAGCAACTCCGGCAGTGAGGCGATCGAGGCCGCGGTACGCCTGGCCCGGCACGCCACGGGCAGACCCAACATCGTCGTCTTCGACGGGTCCTTCCACGGCCGCACGATGGGGGCGGCCGCCCTGACCACCGCCTCGACCCGCTACCGGGCCGGTATCGGGCCGCTGATGCCCGGTGTGGCGGTGGCGCCGTTCCCGGCGGCGTTCCGGCTCGGCCTGAGCGAGGAGGCCGCCGTCGACCACGCGCTGCGCGGTCTCGATCATGTCCTGGCCACCGTGACCGCACCCGCCGAGACCGCCGCGTTGCTCGTCGAACCCGTGCTCGGTGAGGGTGGTTATGTGCCCGCACCGCCGGGATTCCTTGCCGGACTGCGTGCACGGGCCGATCGCCACGGCATGCTGCTGATCCTCGACGAGGTGCAGACCGGGTTCGGCCGGACCGGGAAATTCTGGGCGCATCAGCACGAACCGGATGCGCGCGCCGACATCCTGGTCACCGCCAAGGGGTTGGCGAGCGGGTTCCCGCTCTCGGCCATCGCCGCGTCCACCGAGCTGATGCGCCGGGCCTGGCCGTCCTCGCAGGGCGGAACCTATGGCGGCAATGCGGTGGCCTGCGCGGCCGCCCTGGCGACCTTGGCGGTGATCCGGGACGAGAAGCTGGTCGAGAACGCCGCGGTCCAGGGCGAACGACTGCTCGCCGCGATTCGTGCCGACGCGCTGGCCGTCCCCGGTATCGCGGACGTCCGCGGGCTCGGTCTGATGATCGGCATCGAGTTCTGCACGCCCGAGGGCGCGCCGGATCCCGACACCGCCAAGCGCGCGCAGCAGGCCGCCGCGGCGCTGGGGCTGTTGCTGCTGACCTGTGGACCCTACGGAAATGTCGTCCGGATGATTCCGGCGCTGGTGGTGACGGGCGACCAGATCGACACCGCGGTCGCGCTGTGGTCGAAGGCCGTCGGCCTCGCGATCGGTGACGGCGCAGAAAGGAACGGGACCAACCATGTCGAACTCCGTTGAGATCAGCTGGGACGCAGCCGAGATCGCCCGCGACCCCGCGGTGTGGTCGCTGCGACTGCCCGGCGACGACCGCGACACCCTCGCCGCGACCGACGACGACGCGGGCAAGGTGCGGACCGCCGTGCACGCCTTCGTCGACGGCGCTATCGAACGGGTGGGGTTCGCCCACGTCGCCGATTTCGTCGATCCCGCCGCCTCGGAAGACGACATCACCCGCACGCTGCTGTTCGTGCTCGACGGGATCGGCGTGGTCGTTCCGCAGAACGGCGCGGGCGACCTGCGCCAGGTCCTGCGGGATCGCGAGGGAGACGGCGCCACCGCACTCGGATTCCACTGCGACACCTGCGATCTGCTGGTCCTGGTGTGTCTGCAACCGGCTGCGGACGGGCAGGGATTCACTCGGCTCGCCGGCGCCCGGCGGGTCAACGACATCCTGGAAGCCGAAGACCGCGAGACTCTTTCGCTGCTGCGTGGCGACTGGACCTACGACCGCACCGGGCGTGCCGGACCGCAGATCGTGGTGTCGCCCATTCTGTTCACCCAGCCCGACGGCAGCATCGGCTGCTACTACCAGACCCGAACCGTGCGTGCCTCGCTGAATGCGGACGACCCCGCCGACGCGCCCCGGCTCGCCGCGCTCGACGTACTCGACGAGGTGCTGCACCGCCCCGGCGTCGGCTTCGATCTGATGCTGGCTGCGGGCGATCTGCTGATCATCCGCAACAGCCGGGCACTGCACGGCCGGTCGCCCTACATCGACCAACCGGGACCGAAAGCGCGCCGCGTGCTGCGGCTGTGGGTGGACAAGGAGAACCGATGAGCACCGAAGATCGCATCGCCCTGGTCACCGGTGGGGGTAGTGGGCTGGGCCGCGCGGCGGCCCTCGCGCTGCTCGCGCAGGGCTGGTCGGTGGCGCTGACCGGCCGTCGCGAAACGTTGCTGAAGGAGACCGCCGACCTCGCGAACGTTCCCGCGAGCCGAGTCCTGGTGGCACCCGCCGACATCACCGATCCCGCCGCGGTCGCCGACCTGTTCACCGGAGTGCAGCGGCATTTCGGCCGCCTGGATCTGCTGTTCAACAACGCCGGGGCGGCGGTACCGCGCTGTCCCATCGAGGACATCCGCGTCGAGGACTGGAATCGCGCACTCGACACCCTCGTCACCGGGGCGTTCCTGTGCGCGCAGCAGGCCTTCCGTGTGATGCGCGCCCAGTCGCCCGGTGGTGGCCGGATCATCAATATGGGCGCGCCGTCCGCGCACGCGCCCAGACCCAATGCCATCGCCTACACGACGGCCAAACACGCGCTGCTCGGCTTGACCAGGGCGCTGTCACTGGACGGGCGCGCGCACGGAATCGCCTGCGGGCAAATAGATGTCGGCAATGTGACGCCGCCCGACGGCAGTGGGCAACCGGCGGCGCGGCAGGCCGACGGCACACTGGCGGTCGAACAGACCATCCCGGCCGAGCGGTTCACCGAGGCGCTGGTGCTGATGGCCTCGATGCCGCTGGACACGAATATCCAATTCCTCGGCGTCTTCCCGACGACGATGCCGTTCGTGGGCAGGGGCTGAGACCATGGGCAGTGCGGGCATTCCGCTGGAACGCCGGATCGAGATCCTGTGCGAGCGCGACGCGCAGGCCAGGGCCGCGCTGCGCGACCCAGAACTCTCGGCGAAGGTTCGACAACCCGCACTGCCGCTGGCTCATCTCGCCGAGACGGTGATGACCGGCTACGGTGATCGTCCCGCCGTCGGGCGGCGGGTCACCGAACTCGCTGTCGACCGTGAGACCGGCTGCCGGACCACACGATTGCTGCCACGATTCGGCACCGTCACCTATCGCGAGCTGTGGGATCGCGTCGGCGCGGTCGCGGCATCCTGGTGGGGCGGGGACTTCGGGCTGCGCCCCGGTGACTTCGTGGCGATCGTCGGGGTCACCGGTGGTGATTACGCGACCCTCGACCTCGCGTGTGTGCATCTGGGCGCGGTGGCAGTTCCGTTGCAGGCCAACGCATCCGGTGGCGAGCTGGCCGCGGTTCTGGCCGAGACCGTGCCGCGCGTCCTCGCGGTGGGAGTGGAGTTCCTCGACCGGGTAGTGGGAAGCGTTCCGGCACAGCGGGTTCCGCGGGCTCTGATCGTCTTCGATGTGAACCCCGGAGACGACGAGCACGCCCGCATTCTCGCCGACGCCCGACGCCGACTGCCCACCGTCGCCGTGCGCACACTCGACGAGATCGTCAGCGCGGGGCGGGCCGAGCCGCCCGCCCCGTTGTTCGGCGGCGACGCCGACTCGATGAGCCTGCTCATCTACACCTCGGGCAGCACCGGAACGCCCAAAGGCGCGATCTACACCCAGCGGCTGGTCGCCAGGATGTGGCTCAACGCCAGTCCGGTGCCCGCCCTCACCCTCGCGTATATGCCGATGAGCCATGTGGCGGCGCGGCTCTCGCTCTACGGCACACTCGGTCGTGGCGGCACCACCTATTGCACGGGGCGTCCCGATCGTTCGACTCTGCTCGACGACCTCGCGCTGGTACGTCCGACGGAGATCGCTTTCGCGCCGAGGGTCTGTGAACTGCTGCTGCACCGATTCCGCGACGACGTGGACCGGCGCCGAGCAGCGGGCGCGGACCCGGAGCCCGCGCGCGAGGCCGCCCTCGACACCCTGCGTCGCGAGGTGCTCGGCGGACGCGCGGTGTACGCCATCTTCGGCAGCGCCCCGATGGCCGCCGAGGCGAAACTGTTCGCCCAGGCCCTGCTCGGCTTCGACCTGCACGACGGGTACGGCGCCACCGAAGCCCTCGACATCCTGCTCGACCACCGCATCCAGCGTCCGCCGGTCTCCGGCTACAAGCTGCTCGACGTGCCCGAGCTCGGCTACTTCACCACCGACCGGCCGCATCCGCGCGGTGAACTGCTGGTGCGCACGTCCACCGCGATCCCGGGCTACTACCGTCAGCCCGAGCTGTCCGCGGCGATCTTCGACGCCGAGGGCTACTACCGCACCGGCGATGTCATGACCGAGATCGCACCCGACCACCTGGTGTATCTCGACCGGCGCAACAACGTGCTCAAGCTGTCCAACGGCGAGTTCGTGACAGTGGCCCGGCTGGAGGCCGTCTACGGGACGAGCCCGCTGATCCGGCAGATCTTCGTCTACGGCTCCAGCGAACGCGCCTACCTTCTCGCGGTGATCGTGCCGACCGACGAAGCCCTGGCCGCCGGGTCGCTGGAGTCGGCGCTCGCGGCGGCCCTGCGCGAGGTGGCGTCGGCGACGGGGCTCGCCGCCCACGAGATCCCGCGTGACTTCCTCGTCGAAACACAACCTTTCACCGCCGACAACGGTCTGCTGTCGGGTCTGGGCAAGCTCCTTCGCCCGAAGGTCCGGGAGCGCTACGAGGCGAGGTTGGAGCGGATCTATCGGGACCACGCCGACGACCGGGCGGCCGAACTGCGTGAACTGCGTGCGCGCGCGGCCCAGCTCCCGCTGCTCGAGGTGGTCGTGCGGGCTGCCAGGGCGGTCGTCGGCAGCGCCGAGAAGGATCTGCCCGTCGGGGCGAGTTTCACCGATCTGGGCGGTGATTCGCTGGCTGTCGTGACGTACTCGAGCCTGCTGAGCGAACTGCTCGACGTGGAGTTGCCCGCCGGGCTGCTCACCGGCCCGGGCACGGACTTCGCCGCGATCGCGGAATACGTTCGGCGACAACGACAGCCGGAGTCCGCGCGCCCGAGCTTCGCTGCCGTCCACGGGGACGACACTGTCCAGGTGCGTGCCGAGGATGTGACGCTGGAGGCGTTCCTCGACCCCGCGACGGTCGCGCGGGCCTGCGCGCTCCCTTCGGTCGCCGACGTCGCCCACACCGTCCTGCTGACCGGTGCGACCGGCTACATCGGGCGTTTCCTGTGTCTGGAATGGCTGCGCCGACTGGCCGATATCGGTGGCACGCTGATCTGCCTGGTGCGTGGTGCGGACCCGGCGGCGGCGCGATGCCGGCTCGACGACGCCTTCGACAGCGATGCCGATCTACGTGCGGAGTTCCGGGCGCTGGCGTCCCGGCATCTCGAGATCGTTGTCGGCGATATCGCGCAACCCGCTCTCGGCGTGCGCCGTTCGGCCTGGGAGCAGCTCGCTGCGCGGGTCGACCATGTCGTGCATGCCGCAGCCCACGTCAATCATGTTCTCCCGTACCGGCATCTGTTCGACGCGAATGTGGTGGGGACCGCCGAGATCATCCGGCTGGCGTTGACCACCCGCGTCAAGTCGGTCGACTTCCTGTCCACGATCGCGGTCGCCGACTCCTCGGCGCTCGACGAGGACGCCGACATCCGGGTCGCCGCACCCGGTCGCCGCATCGACGACAGCTACGCCAACGGCTACGAGGCAGGAAAGTGGGCGGGGGAGATACTGCTGCGCACGGCCCACGACCGCTGCGGACTCCCGGTGACGGTGTTCCGCTCGAACATGGCCCTGGCACACCGCCACTACGCCGGTCAGCTCAATGTCGCGGACACCTTCACCCGGCTGCTGGTGAGCCTGGGCGCCACCGGGGTCGCGCCGCGGTCGTTCGTGCGCGGTGGACCCGCACACGATCATTACGACGGGCTTCCGGTCGACTTCACTGCGGCGGCGATCACGGCGCTCGGGGGTGATCCCCGGCCGGATCACCGGATCTTCCATGTCGCCAATCCCCACGACGACGGCGTCTCACTGGACCGGCTGGTGGACTGGCTGATCGAGGCAGGGCTGCCCGTGCGGCGGATCGACAGCTACCCGGAGTGGCTCGCCCGGTTCGAAGCGGCACTGACCCGCCTACCCGAACCGCAACGCCGCCGCTCGGTGCTCCCGCTGTTGCAGGCCTATCGGCAACCCGCCGAGCCGCGAAGCGTACTGCCCACCAAGCGGTTTCAGGACGCGCTCCGCGCCGTCGACCTGGCCGTCCCGCACCTCGATCGCGCCCTCATCGGCAAGTATCTCGCCGACTTCCGGACGCTGAACCTGCTGGGGGAGAGCGACAGCGTCCGAGCTACGTCGTGATGTCGCCGAACGGTGGGACGTGGTGTCCCCACCGCGTACAGGTCCAGCCGAGGAACTGCGCTGCCGGACTGTAGCGCGGCGTCAGCTCGATCGTCTGGGTGAAGTCGAGGCGTGTGCTCGCGGCGAACGCTGTGGGCACACCGCCGATCGCGCCGGCCGCCAGCCGCATCGCCATACCGTGGCTGACCAGCACCACGTCGGTGCCCGCACCCGGCGTCAGGTACCGCGCGCGCAGGTCCTCGAGCACGGGCAGGAACCGGTCGAGCACGTCGTTGCCCGCTTCGCCGCCAGGAACCGCCAGGTCGAGTTCCCCACCGTGCCACCGTTGATAGGTCTGGTGGAATGCCTGGTGCGCGACATCGGTGCCGACCCCCTCGAAGTCGCCGGCCTGCACTTCGTGCACACCGTCCAGCACGGTCACCGGACCTCCGGTGAGCGACTCGATCTGCTCGGCGGTCTGGCGGGCCCGCAACGCCGCCGAGCAGAACAGTCGTGGCGAACCGGCGACGGCAGCTCCGAACCGTGCGGCCTGCGCCGTGCCGCGTTCGGTGAGAGGAGGTCCGGGAACACGAGTTTCGAGCCGCTTGCCGACATTGCCGTGCGACTCGCCATGGCGCACCATGACCAGCTTCCCCGTCGAACCCTGTCCACCGTTGTCCATGCCTCTATGTTCGGGCACGCGCGGTCTCGACCGGAGCTGTTGGATCAACCAGACTGCTCGCCGACGACCAGAGGCAGCGTGGGGTCGGCGGTCCACGCCGTCAGGGATCCGTCGTAGACGGAGACATCCTCGCGCCCGACGAGGGCCAACGCGTGGGCCACCCCCGTTGCCGCGACGCCTCCGCCGCAGTAGGTGACGGGCGTGATCGCTGGATCGAGCAGACCGGTGGCAGCGAACAAGGCCCGCAGTTGCTCGAGCGGGCGCAGTGCGCCGGTCGCCGGGTCGCGGATCTGGTCGACCGGGAGGTTGATGCTTCCAGGGATGTGGCCGGGTCGAGCGAAAACGTCTGTCTCACCGCGATAGGTCGCGGCGTCGAGAACGCCCACGAGCAGGAACTCGTCATCGGCTATCGCCGCCTCGACCTCGCTGGTGGATCGGATGAGGCCGGGCCGGCGGCGGGCGGTGAATGTGGCCGGTACGGGTGTCACCGGGGAGTTCGAAACCTCGGCGCCCGCCGCCCGCCATGCGGGAAGGCCGCCGTCGAGGACCGCGACGTCGTCGAAACCCTCCAGGCGCAAGTGCCACCACAATCGGGTGGCCCAGATTCCGTCGTGCTGGTCGTAGACCACGACGCGCACACCGTCGCCGATGCCGATCGCGCCGGCGGCCGCGGCGAAACGCTCCGATTCCGGTGCGGTGCACGGCTGATCGGACGCGGGATCGGCGAAGTCGGTGAGCAGGTCGGCGAACACGGCGCCCGGGACATGGGCTGCCGCGTACGCGGTGCGCCCCGACTCGAGGGTGAATGTTCCGTCGTCGAGCACGGTGAAATCGGTGCTCGCGTCCACGACCAGCAGGT
This sequence comes from Nocardia sp. NPDC055002, assembly GCF_053608825.1. NCBI lineage: Bacteria > Bacillati > Actinomycetota > Actinomycetes > Mycobacteriales > Nocardiaceae > Nocardia > Nocardia sp. NPDC055002. The sequence continues at coordinate 624,922 of NZ_JBSGWE010000001.1, read as the reverse complement.
CGGGCTCGCCCTGCTGGTCACGAAGCCACGAGACGGACACCGTGTGGGGGACGGTCTGCCCCATGGGGACCTCCGATTGCACTGGTGGGCACTGGATTCCGAATCTAGCGAGCACCGCCGGGCTCGCACCAGACCACCGATCTGCGTGAGCGAAACCAGTGTCCTCCCGGGCCACCGAGTTGAACTCGTGGATACAGTTTCCTGGTCTGCCGAGATGACATCGTTGAACTATCCCGTTACCGTTGAACATCGAGACTGTTCGATGAGACGAGGAGGCTACTCGCCCGGCTCCAGTCGCGCCGGGCTGTGGGCGAGCCCCGGTTCGAGGTCTGCGCCAGGCCTCTCGGTGGCATCCATCCCACTGCGCGTACGATTACCATCACATTCCGTGTTATGGCAATGCTCGATCGTGTTCGGGTAATAGCCTGTGCGAGTCGGTAATTCACGATGTGATCTGCAAGAGATAAGATCATCGCATTCATATGTTGAACATCACTCTGAATTGCGCTGTGTCGCTGGTACTTTGACAACCGGGGGGATTTTCGCGGCCTTCGACGGCGTGGTCGTGGAAGCTCGGCTCGCTGCACCAGGGAGACTTCATGACCGATCATCCTGTGTCCCGCTCGGAAGGTCTGTCGGCCCCGAGCGTAATGAATGTTATGTCGGAACGTCAGAAAGTGTTGTCGATCAGAACACCCCGAAACTCGGGGTGCGCCGAGCCGGTGAGATGTGGTCACGCGGAATCGACGTGGTGTGAACGCCGAGACTCCCGGCTCACCGACAAGGTCGACTATCTGTCCGGCGTCGGTCGCGCCGAGGCCCGCCGCCGTTTCGGCGATGCCGACACCCTGTGCGGCGGCGTACAGAACATGCTTTTCGTGCACTGCGGAGTTCTGGATCGGGAGACCATCGTCCGGCGATCGGAACTCGTGCTCGACGCCGAATCCGACGAGCCCGACCCGGGGTGTCTGTGGCTGGCTCTGCTGGCCCTGGTCTACGCGGACCGATGCGCCGAGGCCGCGGCGTACTGCACCCGGCTGCTGTCCGGCGGACGCGGCGAGATCTCGTTTCGCCTCTTCGAAGCGCTGACGCTCGTTCGCGCCAGGATCGACGCGCAGTGCGGTCGCCCCGCCGCGGCGATCGCGGCGATGGAACCGCTGCTGCGTCGCGGTGTGTCACCCGCGCTGCGCGGCATCGCGCTGGCCTGGCTCGTCGAGGCGCTGGTTCAGGTCGGCGACCTGAGCAGTGCCCGGTGTCTGTTCGAGGACCGGATGAGCGCGGTGGACGCGATGCCCGACCACGCGCACGTGCTCGCCGCCCGCGGTGCGCTGCATCGCGCCGAAGGCGACCTCGAGCGCAGCCTGGCGGACTACCTGGCCTGCGGAAAGGTGTTGACCGCGCTGAATGTGGCCAATCCGGCGATCGTTCCGTGGCGTTCCCGCGCCGCGCTGGTGGCGGCCGCGCTCGGCCGCTGCGACCTCGCGGCGGCACTGGCCGACGACGAGCTCGCCGCAGCCCGGCGCTGGGGCTCACCGGGGGCGGTGGGACGGGCCCTGCACGCGGTCGGCATGGCGCGGCGCGACAGTCGGTCGGTGGGCGCGCTCGAACGTGCCGTAGAGCTGCTCGAACTCGCTGAAGCACGTTATGAGCTGATGGGCGCACTCTGTGATCTGGGGCAGTTGCACGCGGTCGAGGGCGATGTAGAGCGATCGCGCAGGGCTGTCACGGCGGCCACCGAGCTCGCGGCAGCCGCCGGTAGCGGCCCCGTACTGCAGCGCGCGGGCTCGGTCCTCGGCGCATTGGACACCCAGCATCGAGAGACCGGCTTGACCAGGCAGGAGCGCAAGATCGCCGGCCTCGCGGTGCGTGGACTCAGCAACAAGGAAATCGCCGAGCAGTTGTTCCTGACGGTGCGTACCGTCGAGTTCCACCTGTCCAATGTGTACCGGAAACTCGGTATCGCGGGTCGGCGTCAACTGGCCGGGGTAATGAATGCGCAGGAGTGCGCGTGAGGTAGTTTCCGGTAGTCGAATTACTCGGACGGCAGTCGTGTTCCACGCGACTGCCGTCTTTTGTGCGTGTGCCATCGGTCCCGAACCCGTTGCCCTGGTGATGATCCTGTGGTTTCCCCGGGGAGAACCTACGGGTCGACCGTAGAGTCGTTCCGCAGCTCTTGAATCGTCGCCGAATTATGTGCGAGATTTTCGGTGATCGGTGAGCAGCGTTGTCGCCGAATAATTCTCGAACTTCTCCGATACCGCTTCGGTATTCACGATATTCGGCGAGAGGAATCGACCATGTCTACCAACCCGTCCCGTGAGGAACTCGTCGAGCGTGCCACGAAGCTGGCGCCGCTATTGCGTTCGCGGGCTCGCTGGATCGACGAGAACCGTCGCCTGCCCGACGATGTCATCGACGCGATCGAGGAATCCGAGCTGCTGAACATGCAGGTTCCCGCGCAGTACGGCGGCTACGAATCCAGCACCCGGGATTTCGTGGACGTGCTCGCCGAGGTCGCCCGCGGCAACACCTCGGTGGCGTTCTGCCTGTCGATCTACGCCTCGCTCACCTGGATGACGGCGCTGTGGCCCGATGCCGCGCTCGACGAGGTCTTCGCGACACCGAACGTGCGGATCTCGGGCACGACCGCACCCACCGGTACCGCGACGAAGGTCGACGGCGGGTGGGTACTGAACGGCACATGGCGCTTCAACAGCGGTGTGCTGCACGCACACTGGAAAGTCACCGTAGCGCTGCCCACCGAGCCCGGCGCCGCGCCGGTACCGATCTTCGCCCTGGTTCCGACCGCTGATCTGCGGATCGTCGACGACTGGTACACCTCCGGGCTGGAAGGCTCCGGCAGCGTCTCGACGGTGGCCGAGAACGTGTTCGTGCCCGAGCACCGGGTGATCACCGGCGAGGACTTCTACCAGAACCGGTCCAAGTCGGCAGTCAACGTGCTCAAGCCGCAGTACGCGGCGCCGGTGCTGGTGCCCGTCACCGCGATCCAGACCGGTCAGCTGGTCGGCGCGGCACGGGCGGCGCTGGCGGCGTTCGTCGAACGGCTGCCCGGTCGGCCCATCACCTACACCGACTACCCCAGCCAGCTCGACGCTCCGGTCACCCATCTGCAGGTCGGTGAGGCAGCCCTGCTGATCGAGGACGCCGAGACACGGGCGCGCGCGTTCGCCGACGTGATCGACGCGAAAGCCGCGGCGAACGAGGCATGGACCGAACAGGAACGGGTCTGGTCACGCGTGCAGATCGGCTGGGTGGCCCACCAGGCCAAGGCCGCGGTGGAGATCCTGGCACAGGCCAGTGGCGGCTCCTCGATCCAGCGCGACGTGCCGATCGCGCGCCTACAGCGCGACGTCCACGCGACCTCGCTGCACGCGATGATCACACCCAGCGTGAACATCGAGCTCTACGGCCGTTCGCTGGTCGGCCTGCCGCCCAACACCGTCTACCTGTGACCGTGACGAAGCGACAGGGAGCAGCGACCATGCGCAAGGTACTCATCGCCAATCGGGGCGAGATCGCGGTCCGCGTCGTGCGCGCGTGCCGCGACGAAGGATTGGCCGCGGTCGCGGTCTACGCCGAACCCGACCGGGACGCACCGCATGTGCGGCTCGCCGACGAGGCCTACGCGCTGGGCGGGGACACCCCGGCGACCAGCTACCTCGACGCCGCGAAACTGCTGCGCGCCGCGGCTGCCGCCGGAGCGGACGCGGTGCACCCCGGCTACGGATTCCTCTCCGAGGACGCCGATTTCGCGCAGGCCGTGCTCGATGCCGGTCTCATCTGGATCGGCCCGCCGCCCGCGGCGATCCGTGCGCTCGGTGACAAAGTGTCGGCCCGGCGGATCGCCGAGGCGGTCGGTGCTCCGCTGGTACCGGGCACACGGGATCCGATCGCCGGCGCGGCCGAAGCGGTCGCCTTCGCCGACCGGCACGGACTGCCGATCGCGATCAAAGCCGCTCACGGTGGCGGTGGTCGCGGGTTGCGGGTCGTGCGCGACCGCGCGGAGATCGCCGAACTGTTCGACGCCGCGGTGCGCGAGGCCACCGCCGCCTTCGGGCGTGGGGAGTGCTTCGTGGAGCGCTACCTCGAGCAGCCGCGCCATGTGGAAACTCAGTGCCTCGCTGATGCTTTCGGGCACGTCGTGGTGGTGTCGACCAGGGACTGCTCGTTGCAGCGCCGCCATCAGAAGCTGGTGGAGGAGGCGCCCGCGCCGTTCCTCACCGATACCCAACGCGACGAGCTGTATCGGGCCTCGAAGGCGATCCTGTCGCAGGCGGGGTACGTAGGCGCGGGCACCTGCGAATTCCTGATCGGGCGTGACGGGACGCTGTCGTTCCTCGAGGTGAACACCCGGCTACAGGTCGAACATCCCGTGAGCGAGGAAGTGACCGGCATCGACCTGGTGCGGGAGATGTTCCGGATTGCCCGGAGCGAACCTCTGGGCTACGACGACCCACCGGCGCGTGGACACTCCGTGGAGTTCCGTATCAACGCCGAGGACCCGGGGCGCGGCTTCCTGCCCGCGCCGGGCACGGTGACGAAGTTCGCCGCACCCTCGGGCCCTGGGGTGCGGGTCGACACCGGCGTGGAGCAGGGATCGGTGATCGGCCCGGCCTGGGACTCGTTGCTGGCCAAGGTGATCGTCACCGGCGCCGACCGTGATCAAGCGCTGGCACGGTCGCGCCGGGTGCTCGCCGAGCTCACCGTGGACGGCGTCGCGACGACGCTGCCGTTCCACCGCGCGGTGCTCGACGACCCCGCCTTCACCGGCGCGCCGTTCACCGTGCACACCCGCTGGATCGAGACCGGCTTCGACAACCGCATCGCCGCGCAGGACGTCGCGGGAGAGGCGGCGCCCGAACCTCAGCGGGAGACGGTGGTCGTGGAGATCAGCGGCCGGCGACTCGAAGTGTCGCTGCCCGCGCCCGACCGCGTCGGTACCGCTCTCGTGGCGCCGCGCCGAAGTAGCCGCGCCGGGCACGGTGGGCGCGGCGGGGCAACCTCTGACGCGCTGGTAGCGCCGATGCAGGGAACTGTCGTGAAAATCGCTGTGGCAGAAGGGCAATGGGTCGATTCCGGTGACCTCGTCGCCGTCATCGAGGCCATGAAGATGGAACAGCCGCTCACCGCGCACCGTGCGGGCGTCGTGCGCGAACTGACCGCCACCGTCGGCACGACGGTGAGCTCCGGCACCACGCTGTGCCGACTCGACGACTCCGGAAGTCATGCGGCATGAACGGAATTCAGGAGGTAACCATGGACGCTGCTGTCATCGTGGCAGGCGCGGGACCGACCGGGCTGACACTGGCCGGGGAACTGCGGCTGGCGGGCGTCGACGTGATCGTCGTCGACCGGCTGCCCGCCCGCACCGGGGAATCGCGCGGCATCGGGTTGACCCTGCGCACCACCGAAGTGCTCGACCAGCGCGGACTGCTCGGCCGCTTCGGCGCGGTGGAGACCGGTTCGGCGGGGCATTTCGGCGGGATTCCGCTCGACCTCACGGTCCTCGGCGCACCGCTGCACGCGCCACGCGTCGTGCCCCAGTCGACGACCGAAGCGGTGTTGGAGGGATGGGCACGTGAGCTGGGCGCTGACATCCGGCGCGGACACGAAGTCGTCGGGCTCGACAGCGACGCCGACGGCGTCACCGTGCACTTCGCGGAGCACGCACCCTTGCGTGCCGGCTATCTCGTCGGCGCCGACGGCGGCCGCAGCGTGGTGCGCAAGGCCGCCGGGTTCGACTTCCCCGGCACCCCGGCCACCACCGAACTGCTGCTCGCCGATGTCCGCGGGGTGGAGATCGCGCCGCGCATGATCGGCCAGCAGGTATCCGGCGGCATGGTGATGAGCGCCCCGCTGCCCGGCGGCGCCTACCGGATCATCGTCGGCGAACGCGGCGCCGCACCCCGGCGTCGCACCGGCCCACCGGATTTCGCCGAGGTCGCCGACGTGTGGAAGCGGCTGACCGATGTCGACATCTCGCACGCGGAACCGGTCTGGGTGAGCGCCTTCGGTGACGCCGCGCGTCTGGTCACCGAGTACCGGCGGGGGCGGGTGCTGCTCGCGGGCGACGCGGCGCACGTGCACCTGCCCGCGGGCGGGCAGGGCATGAACACCGGCATCCAGGACGCGGTGAACCTCGGCTGGAAACTCGCCGCGGTGAGCCGCGGCAGGGCACCGGCCACCCTGCTCGACACCTACCACGGGGAACGTCACCCGGTCGGACAGCGGTTGCTGGCCAACACCAAGGCGCAGAGCCTGTTCATCCTCGGCGGCGAGGAGGTCGGGCCACTGCGTGAGGTGCTGCGCGAACTCGTCGCCTACCCGGAGGTGGAACGGCACCTCGCGGCCAGGGTCACCGGACTCGACATCCGCTACGACGTGGGCGGCGGGTCCCATCCGCTGCTGGGTGCGCGGCTGCCACGGCGCAGGCTCATGCGCGGCGCGCACGCCACCGACACCGCCGCCCTGCTGCGGCCGGGCCGTGGCGTTCTGCTCGACCTCACCGACAACCCGGCGCTGCGCCACCGAGCCCAGCCGTGGACCGACCGCATCGACGTGGTCACCGCGACCGCCACCGAACCCATCGACGCCGACGCGCGCACCACCGCGCTGCTGGTGCGGCCCGACGGCCATGTGGCCTGGGCCGCCCCCGGCACGCACGACGACCTGCCGACCGCCCTGGACCGCTGGTTCGGGCCGGCCCGATGAACATCCGAGAGAAGGGGAAGTCAATGTTCAGCACACTGATCGTGGCCCGCATGGACCTCGCGTCCGCGGGCGATGTCGCCGGACTGTTCCGGGAATTCGACACCACCGAGCTGCCACACCGGATGGGCACGCGCCGCCGCCAGCTCTTCCACTACCGCGGCCTGTACTTCCACCTGCAGGACTTCGACGAAGACAACGGCGGCGAACGGATCGAGGACGCCAAGACCGACGAGCGCTTCGTGCGCATCAGTCAGGATCTCAAGCCGTTCATCGAGGCCTACGACCCGAAGACCTGGCGCTCACCCGCTGACGCGATGGCGCACCGCTTCTACGACTGGAACGCACGATGAGCGCGCCCGAACGTCGCGTGGTGATCACCGGCGTCGGGGTCTGCGCCCCCGGCGGGGTGGGAACGAAGAGCTTCTGGGACCTGATCTCCAACGGCCGCACCGCGACCGGACGGATCTCGCTGTTCGATCCGGCGCCGTTCCGGTCCCAGGTGGCCGCCGAGATCGACTTCGACCCCGAATTACACGGCCTGACCCCGCAGGAGATCCGGCGGATGGACCGGGCGGCGCAGCTGGCGGTGGTCAGTGCCCGCGAGGCGGTCGCCGACAGCGGGCTCGAGTTCGACGATATCGACCCGTTCCGGACCGGTGTCACCATCGGCAGCGCGGTGGGCGCCACGATGGGCCTCGATGAGGAGTACCGCACCGTCAGTGATGGTGGGCGGCTGGAACTGGTCGATCACAACTACGCGGTGCCGCACCTCTACAACTACTTCGTCCCGAGTTCGTTCGCGACCGAAGTGGCCTGGGCGGTCGGCGCGCAGGGACCGTCGACCGTGGTGTCCACCGGGTGCACTTCCGGTCTGGACGCGGTCGGCTACGCCGCGGACGTGCTGCGCGAAGGTGGCGCGGACGTGATGATCGCCGGCGCCACCGATGCCCCGATCAGCCCGATCACGGTGGCCTGCTTCGACGCGATCAAGGCGACCACCCCGCGCAACGACGATCCCGCGCACGCCTCGCGGCCCTTCGACGCCAGCCGCAACGGCTTCGTCCTCGGCGAGGGCGCGGCGGTGTTCGTGCTCGAGGAACTGGAGAGCGCGCGCAAACGCGGCGCGACGATCTACGCCGAGCTGGCCGGACACGCCACCCGATCCAATGCCTTCCACATGACCGGTCTGCGCCCGGACGGCAAGGAGATGGCCGAGGCGATCCGCACCGCACTCGGCCAGGCACGGATCGACGGCACCGAGATCGACTACATCAACGCGCACGGCTCCGGCACCAAACAGAACGACCGGCACGAGACCGCCGCGGTCAAGCGCGTTCTCGGCGATCACGCGTACCGCACGCCGATGAGCTCGATCAAGTCGATGGTCGGGCATTCGCTCGGCGCGATCGGCTCGATCGAGATCGCGGCGTCGGTGCTGGCATTGGTCAACAACGTGGTGCCGCCCACGGCGAACCTGCACAATCCCGACCCCGAATGCGATCTGGACTACGTGCCGTTGACCGCGCGCGACCACCAGGTCGACGTGGTGCTGTCGGTGGGCAGCGGGTTCGGTGGGTTCCAGAGCGCGGTCGTGCTCGCCGATCCCTTCCGGAGCCGACGATGAGCGCCGCGGTGGTGACCGGGCTCGGCGTCGCCGCGCCGACCGGTCTCGGGCTGGAAGAGTACTGGCGCACCACGCTGGCCGGGCGCACCGGGATCCGCCGGGTCACCCGGTTCGACCCCGCGTCCTATCCCGCGCAATTGGCGGGGGAGATCACCGGATTCGAGGCCGAGGAGTACCTGCCGGGCAGGCTGTTGCCGCAGACCGACCGGATGACGCGGCTGGCTCTGGTGAGCGCGGACTGGGCCTTCGCCGACGCCGGCGTGCGACCCGACGAGCTGCCCGACTACGCCGCGGGCGTGATCACCGCCAGCAGTTCGGGTGGCTTCGAGTTCGGGCAGAACGAACTGCGCGCCCTGTGGAGCAAGGGCGGCGAGTACGTGAGCGCCTACCAGTCCTTCGCCTGGTTCTACGCGGTCAACAGCGGACAGATCTCGATCCGCAACGGACTGCGCGGGCCGAGCAGCGTGGTGGTCAGCGACCAGGCCGGTGGGCTGGACGCGGTGGCCCAGGCGCGCAGGCAGATCCGGCGCGGTACCTCGCTGGTGGTGACCGGCGCGGTCGACGCCTCGATCTGCCCGTGGGGGTGGGTGGCACAGCTGGCGGGCGGCGGATTGAGCACCGTCACCGACCCGGACCGCGCCTACCTGCCGTTCGACGCGCAAGCAGGCGGCTACGTCCCCGGTGAGGGTGGCGCGCTGCTGGTCCTCGAAGACGCCGAGCACGCCAGACAACGCGATGCGCCGCAGATCTACGGCGAGATCGCCGGGCACGCGGCGACCGTCGACCCACGTCCAGACGGTCCGGGTGAGCCCGGATTGCGCAGGGCGATCGAACTCGCCCTCGGCGACGCGGGGATCACGCCCGCCGAGATCGACGTCGTCTTCGCCGACGCCGCGGGGATCGCCGATCTCGACCGGATCGAGGTCGACGCCCTGGTCGCGGTGTTCGGTGCGCGCGCTGTGCCGGTGACCGCACCGAAAACCATGACCGGACGGCTCTATTCGGGTGCGGCGCCGCTGGATCTGGCCGCCGCCTTCCTGTCGATCCGCGACGGGGTGATCCCGCCGACCATCGGCACCGACCTCGCCGCGCACTACCAGCTCGACCTGGTCACCGAGGCCAGGCCCGCACCCGTGCGGACCGCGCTCGTGCTCGCCCGCGGTGCGGGCGGGTTCAACTCCGCCATGGTCGTTCGCGGCCCCGAACACCTTCGCCCCTGAGGAAAGGAAAGCCCGTGTCGACATCGTTCACACTCGACGATCTGCGCCGCATCCTACGAGAAGGCAGCGGCGACAGCCCCGGCCTCGACGGCGAATTCGCCGACATCGAGTTCGAAGACCTCGGCTACGAGTCGCTGGCGCTGCTCGAGACCACCGGCCGGATCAAGCGCGAATTCGGCGTCACCCTCGATGACGACGCCGTCGTCGCCGTGACCACGCCACGCGCGCTGGTCGACCTGGTCAACGAACAGCTACTCGAAGCGCCACAGCCCAGCTGAGCGCGAAACCGACTGCCCGACAGGAGAACAGACATGACCAACGACGACAAGGTAGCCCTGGTCACCGGCGCCACCAGCGGCATCGGACTGGCCTCGGCCCGTCAGCTGGCCGGGCAGGGACACCGGGTGTTCCTGTGCGCACGCAACAAGGAAGCCGTCGCCGACACCGTCGCACAATTGCGGGGCGAGGGCTTCGATGTGGACGGCACCACCGCCGATGTCCGTGCCGCCGAAGACATCTCGGCGTTCGTGCGGGCCGCGGTCGACCGGTACGGCCCGGTGGACGTGCTGGTCAACAACGCGGGCCGCTCCGGCGGCGGCGTCACCGCCGACCTCACCGAGGAACTGTGGTCCGACGTGATCGCGACCAACCTCAATAGCGTGTTCCTGGCCAGCCGCGAGGTACTCACCACCGGCGGCATGCGAGACAAACAGCGCGGCCGCATCATCAACATCGCCTCCACGGCGGGCAAGCAGGGCGTAGTGCTCGGGGCACCGTACTCGGCGTCCAAGCACGGCGTCGTCGGGTTCACCAAGGCACTCGGCAACGAGCTGGCCCCGACCGGGATCACGGTCAACGCCGTGTGCCCCGGTTACGTGGAAACACCGATGGCGCAACGGGTTCGGTCCGGCTACGCCGCGGCCTACGACACCACCGAGGACGCCATCCTCACCAAGTTCCAGGCCAAGATCCCGCTCGGCCGCTACTCCACCCCCGAAGAGGTGGCCGGCCTGGTCGGCTACCTGGCGTCCGATCTGGCCGCCTCCATCACCGCGCAGGCGCTCAACGTCTGCGGCGGACTCGGCAACTTCTGATTCCGGCCGACGAGCACCAGGAGACTTCCATGACGACGCAGACCACCCGCGAGGTCGAGCACACGATCACCGTGGCGGCCCCGCCGACCGAGGTGTACCGGCTCTTGGCCGAGGTCGAGAACTGGCCGCGGCTGTTCCCGCCTTCGGTGTACGTGACCCGGCTCGAACACCAGGGCAACGAGGAACGCATCCAGATCTGGGCCACCGCCAACGGCGAACCCAAGACCTGGATCTCGCGCCGCGTGCTCGATCCCGAGCAACTGCGGATCACCTTCTGGCAGGAGGTATCCGCGCCCCCGGTGGCCCAGATGAGCGGCACCTGGATCATCGAACCGCGCGAGGACGGCACCGAGCTGCGGCTGCTGCACTCCTACCGGGCCGTCGACGACGATCCTGATGGGCTGGCGTGGATCGAGAAGGCGGTCGACGACAACAGCCGCGCCGAACTGCCCGGCCTCAAGGCCGCGGTGGAGTCGGCGGTGCGCACCGCCGACCTGACCCTGTCGTTCGTCGACTCGGTCGAGATCGCCGGTGCGGCAAGCGATGTCTACGACTTCGTCAACGAGGCGAACCTGTGGACCGAGCGGCTGCCGCACGTGGCCTCGGTGCAGCTGACCGAGAACACCCCCGGTGTGCAGGTACTGCGGATGGACACCCTGACCAAGGACGGATCGAGCCACACCACCGAATCGGTTCGGGTCTGCTTCCCGCAGCACCGGATCGCCTACAAGCAGACCACCCTGCCCGCCCTGATGGCCCTGCACACCGGCTACTGGGAGTTCCGGACCAACCCCGACGGCACGACCACCGCGTCCTCGCAGCACACGGTGATCATCGAGGCGACACGGATCACCGAGATCCTCGGCCCCGACGCCGGGGTGCCCGAGGCGCGGACCTTCCTGCGCGAGGCGCTCGGGGGCAACAGCCGGGCCACGCTGAACCACGCCAAGAACTATGCCGAAGCCCGTCGATGACACCGACGTCCTGATCGTCGGCGCGGGGCCGGTCGGGTTGCTGCTCGCGGGCGATCTGGCCGGCGCGGGCGTCCGCGTCACGGTGGTGGAACAGCGGATCACCCCCACCACCGAATCGCGGGCCTCCACCCTGCACTCCCGCACCATGGACGTGCTCGCCGAGCGGGGCGTGCTCGATCGGCTCGGGCCGCTGCCCGACGGCGGACCGGGACACTTCGGCGGACTGCGCCTGGATCTGACCGAAGCCGATCCGGCCCACCGGTTCTCGGGCCAGTGGAAGTGCCCGCAGGTCCGGCTGGAAGCGGTGCTACAGGAACGAGCGCTCGAGGCGGGCGCGGGGCTCCGGCGTGGGCACCGAGTCACCACCCTGACCGCGCAGGCGGGCGGTGTGCTGATCGACACCGTCACCCCGGACGGCGAACGGCACACCCACCGGGGCGTCTACCTCGTCGGTTGCGATGGGGAACGCAGCACCGTGCGCGAGCTGGCCGGCCTCGAGCTGGCGGGTCTCGAGGCCGGGCGGGAGATGCTGCGAGCCGACGTGGCCGGAATCGACATCCCGGCCCGTCGTTTCGAACGACTCCCGCACGGGCTGGCAGTGTCCTCGCGCTGGCCCGACGGCAGCACCAGGGTGATGGTGCACGTCTACGGCGCCGCACCCCGCGCCGGGGGCGGGGAACCGGAGTTCGCCGAGATCGCCGACGCCTGGGAACAGGTGACCGGCGAGTCGATCGAACACGGAACACCGTTGTGGCGCAACGCGTTCGACGACACCAGCCAGCAGGTCACCCGGTACCGGCGCGGCCGGGTCCTGCTCGCCGGTGACGCAGCCCATCGGCAGATGCCGGTGGGCGGCCAAGCCCTCAATCTCGGCCTGCAGGACGCGGCCGACCTGTCGGGCCGGTTGATCGCCGCTGTCACCGGCACCGGTGGTGAGGCCGAACTCGACGACTATCACCGCACCCGGCACGCCGTTGGTGCCCGCACCCTGACCAACATCCGCGCCCAAACCCTGCTGCTGCTGGGCGGACCGGAGGTCGAACCCGCCCGGCAGCTGTTCGCCGAGCTCTTGCGCCTCGACGATGTCCGATCCCATCTCGCCCGCATGATCAGCGGCCTGCCCGGTCCCGGCGACCCGGCGCCCGCACCACCCGATTCCAAGGAGACACCGATGAGCCTGACGAACAAGACCGCCCTGGTCACCGGATCCAGCCGCGGCATCGGCCGCGCGACCGCCCGCCAACTCGCCGCCAAGGGCGCGCTCGTGGCCGTGCACTACGCGGACAACGAGGCCGCCGCCCGCGAGACCGTCGAGGTCATCGAGAACGACGGCGGCCGTGCATTTCCCGTGCGGGCCGAGCTCGGCACGACAGGCGGCGTGCACGAACTGTTCCTCGGCCTCGAACAGGGACTCAAGGAACGGACGGGGGAGACCACGCTCGACATCCTGGTCAACAACGCCGGTGTCACCACCCCGGCCGGCGTCGCCCCCGAGGACGTGACACCCGAGGACTTCGACCGGCTGTTCGCGGTCAATGTCCGCGCGCCGTTCTTCATCGTGCAGCGCGCTCTCGGCCTGCTGCCCGAAGGCGGGCGCATCATCAACATCTCCTCCGGGCTCACCCGATTCGCCAGCCCCGACCAGGTGGCGTACTCGATGACCAAGGGCGCGGTGGAACAGATCACGCTGCATTTCGCCCGGCACCTGGCACCGCGCGGGATCACCGTCAACAGCGTCGCGCCCGGCATCACCAACAACGGCAGCGCCGTGTTCGACATCCCGGAGGCGGTCGAGCAGATGGCGCAGTTCTCGGCGTTCAAGCGGGTCGGCGAGGCGGTCGACGTCGCCGATGTCGTCACCTTCCTCGCCACCGACGAAGCCCGCTGGATCACCGGCGCGTTCATCGACGCCACCGGCGGAACGCTACTCGGCTGACAGCACGGCCGCCGCCGACCACATCAGGAGATCCGATGACGACAGTGCAAGAACCCACCGGGTACACCCAACGGCTCGACGAACTCGACGCGCTCAAACGCGCCGCACGTCTGGGCCCCGACCCGGCCGCCACCGAACGCCAGCACGCCAAGGGCAAACTCACCGCCCGCGAACGCATCGACCTGCTCCTCGACCCCGGTTCGTTCGTCGAGGTGGAGCCGCTGCGCCGACACCGGGCCACCGGCTTCGGACTGGAGGCGCGCAGACCCCACACCGACGGCGTGATCACCGGGTGGGGAACCGTGGACACGCGCACGGTCTTCGTCTACGCCAGCGACTTCCGGATCTTCGGCGGCGCACTCGGCGAGGCACACGCCCAGAAGATCCACAAGATCATGGACATGGCCGTCACGGCGGGCGCTCCGCTGGTCTCGCTCAACGACGGTGCGGGCGCGCGCATCCAGGAGGGCGTGACGGCGCTGGCGGGCTACGGCGGGATCTTCCGCCGCAACACCAGGGCCTCGGGAGTCATCCCGCAGATCAGCGTCATGCTCGGGCCATGCGCGGGCGGGGCCGCGTACTCGCCGGCGCTCACCGACTTCGTCTTCGTGGTGCGCGACATCGCGCAGATGTTCATCACCGGCCCCGATGTGGTGCGCACCGTGACCGGCGAGCAGGTGACCCACGACGAACTCGGCGGCGCCGACATCCACGCCTCGGTCTCGGGGGTGGCGCATTTCGTCTACGACGACGAGCAGTCGTGCCTGTCCGATGTCCGCGCGCTGCTGTCGATGCTGCCTGCCAATAATCGGGAGCTGCCGCCGGTGGCGTTCACCGCCGACCCCGCCGACCGGCAGACCACGGCACTGACCGACCTGGTGCCGCTGGACGGCAACCGCCCCTACGACATTCGCGAGGTACTGTCCGAAATCGTCGACGACGGCGACTATTTCGAAGTACAGGCCACCTGGGCGACCAACCTGGTGTGCGCGCTGGCCCGGCTCGACGGCCACGTGGTCGGGGTGGTGGCCAGCCAGCCGATGAGCCTGGCCGGAGTACTCGACATAGACGCGAGTGAGAAGGGCGCGCGGTTCGTCCAGTTCTGCGACGCGTTCAATATTCCGTTGCTGACCCTGGTCGATGTGCCGGGGTTCCTGCCCGGCGTAGGACAGGAACACGCGGGCATCATCCGGCGCGGCGCGAAACTGCTTTACGCCTACTGCAACGCGACGGTGCCGCGAATCTCGTTGGTACTGCGCAAGTCCTACGGTGGCGCCTACATCGTGATGGACTCGCTGTCGATCGGCACCGACCTCGCGCTGGCCTGGCCGACCAACGAAATCGCCGTCATGGGCGCCGAGGCCGCCGCCGACGTGGTGTTCCGGCGCGAGATCGCCGCGTCGGAGAATCCCGCGGCCACCAGGGACCGCAAGATCGCCGAGTACCGCGAGGAACTCGTGCACCCCTACTACGCGGCCGAGCGCGGACTCATCGACGACGTGATCGACCCGCGCGACACCCGTGGCGTGCTGATCCGGGCCTTCGCCATGCTCGCGGGCAAGGACACCGATCTGCCCCGCCGCAAGCACGGGAACCCACCGCAATGAGCGTCGAGGACCCGGTGCCCTTCCTTCGCGTCGAGAAGGGCAGCGCCGACCCGGACGAACTCGGCGCGCTGCTCGTGCTGCTACTCGCCCGGCGACGGGCCGCCGCCGCGGCGCCGACCCCGACCAGGCCCGTCGCCCGCTGGCGGCGTCTGGAACGCCGACCCGCCTTCACCGACCCCCGCGCGTGGACCGGATCCACCCGCTGACGAACGGAGCCACCATGGACGTCGGACTGCTCTTCGACCTGCGCAACCCCGCACAGTGGCAGCGGCCGTGGGCCGACCACTACGCCCGCACTCTCGAGTTCTGTGAGGAGGCCGACCAGCGCGGTGCCGGCGGAGTCTGGTTCACCGAGCACCATCTGTTCGAGGACGGGTATCTGCCCCAGCCGCTCACCTTCGCCGCCGCGGCGGCGGCGCGGACCAAGCGGGTACGCATCGGCACCGCCGTCGTCCTGCCCGCGTTGCGCAAACCGGCCCAGCTCGCCGAGGAAGCCGCACTGGTCGACCTGATCAGCGGCGGCCGCCTCGAACTGGGTCTCGGCGCCGGCTACCGCCTGCCCGAATACCAGCTCTTCGACACCGATTTCAGCCGCCGGTTCGCTCGCACCGGCGACAACATCGCCGAGATCCAGCGGCTGTGGGCCACCGGCGGGATCACCCCGGCGCCGATCCAGGATCCCGTGCCGCTGTGGGGTGGGTTCTACGGTCCGCGCGGCGCCCGTCTGGCCGGGCGCCTGGGCATCGGATTCCTGCACATCTCGCACCAGCTGTTCCCGCTGTACCGCGAAGGACTCATCGAGGGCGGACACGATCCCGAGTCGGCGCGGGTCTCCGATCTGCTGCCGATCCTGCTGGCCGACGATCCCGAGGCCGCATGGGCGCGGGTGGCCCCACACCTCGCGCACCAGATGAACTCCTATCGTCAACTGTCGGTACAGGGCACCGACGCGCCACCGCCGCCCGTCCTCGAACTCGATCAGCTGCGCCAACGTCCCGACGACGGCTCCTTCGGTCTGCTCGAGATCCTCACCCCCGAACAGGCGGCGGCGCGGATCC
The DNA here is from genome assembly GCF_053608825.1 of Nocardia sp. NPDC055002. Taxonomy (NCBI): domain Bacteria; kingdom Bacillati; phylum Actinomycetota; class Actinomycetes; order Mycobacteriales; family Nocardiaceae; genus Nocardia; species Nocardia sp. NPDC055002. The sequence goes on along the minus strand of NZ_JBSGWE010000001.1, from coordinate 608,677 downwards.
ACGAACGGGTGGCCGGTCTGCCGGTGCGGCACCTGATCTTCTGGGCCAGCATCGCCGGCATGCCCGATGACCTGGTCACCCGCCATATCGAGCTGGTGAGTGAACAGCTGCCGCCCTTGCTGGACAAGCAGTTCCAGCTCGCCACCGGCGGCGCGAGCTCGGCACGCAACGGCCATGGCTGAGGTGCGACCAGCGGCGCCGACCTGGGATCGGCGCCGCTGGGTTCTGCTGCTGGTGCTGTCGGGAAATATGATTCTCGACGCCATCGAGGGATCCATCCTGGTGCCGGCGCTGGGCGTGCTCACCACCGAACTGAACCGGTCGATCGGGCAAACCCAATGGCTGCTCAGCGGTTTCGCGGCGGGGTTCGCCGCGCTGCTCCTCGCCGGGCCCGCGCTGGCCGCCCGGTTCGGGCGCAGGCAGGTCTATCTCGTCGCCATGGCGACGTTCGCTGTCGCCTCGGCGATCGGCGGGCTCACCGACGACCTGGCCCTGCTCGTCGCCACCCGCGTGGTGAAGGGCGCCGCCGCCGCGCTGACCGCACCCGCCGGGCTGGCGGTGATCGCCGCGGAGTTCCCGGCCGGTGCCCAGCAGCGCCGCGCGATCTCGGTGTACGCGGTCTTCGGCGCGGCCGGATTCACCACCGGCCTACTGCTGTCGGGCTGGCTCACCGCGCTGGACTGGCACCTGCTGTTCGTGTTCCCCGCACCGATCGCGCTCGCCCTGCTCGTCGCCGCGTGGCGGGTGATCCCCGACCCACCGGTAGCCGCCCCGCCGCGGCTGTCGAAACCGTTGTTGCGCAATGGTTCACTGGCGCGGTCCGCCCTCGGTGCGGGGGCGCTCAACGGCGGCTACCTCGCACTGCTGGTGGTGATCGCGGTGCAACTGCACGAGTCCCTCGGTTGGGCGCCGTGGCAGATCGCCGTCGGTCTGCTGCCCGCGAGTCTGCCGCTGGCACTGTCGGTTCCGTTCGCGGGACGCTTCGTGCAGCGATACGGCACCGCGCGGCTGATCCTCGCCGGTGCGGTGGCGACACTGGCCGGGCATCTGCTGCTGTTCGCCCGACCCGAGATCCACAACTACGCGACCGACGCGCTACCGGTGCTTCTGCTGATCGAAGCCGGATTCGTCCTGTCGTTCGCCGCGCTGAACATGCAGTCGACCGCGACCGTGCCCGCCGAACTCCGCCCGATCGCGGTGCCGCTGTATCAAACCGGTGTCCAGTTCGGGGCGGCCTTCGTGCTGCCGATCGCGGTCGGGGCGGCGGCGGCCTTCGATGCCTACCGTCCCGCGGCGGGGTTGATCGCGGTCGCCGGGCTGCTCGCGGTCCTCGCCGCGAGCAGCGAACTGCGCGCATCCGCAACATCCGCACCGGCGAAAGCCGTGCCGTGACAAACACACTCACCTCGAGGAGGTCCCGCTCATGACCGTCGATGTCTTCATCCGAGAACAGCCCGACCAGCTGGCAACGGGCCCAAAGACCCTGGCACTGTTCCCCGGGCAGGGTTCTCAGCGGCCCGGCATGGCCGCGTGGATCACCGACTACCCGGTGGCCGAGGAGGTCTTCCGCCGCGCCGACGACGTTCTCGGTATCCCGCTGACCCAGCTGTGCGTCGACGGCACCGCCGAACAATTGCGGGCTACCGACGTGGCCCAGCCCGCGATCGTCGCCACCAGCCTGGCCCTCAGCGCGGTCCGCACACAGCGCGGACAGCCGCCCGCAGCGGTCGCCGGTCACAGCCTGGGGGAGTTCACCGCCCTGGCCGTCGCCGGAGTGCTCGACGAGGACACCCTCCTGCAACTGGTACGCCGCCGCGGCGAGCTCATGGCCGAGGTCTCCCGCCGCTACGACGGCGCGATGAGCGCCGTCATCGGCCTACCCGCCGAGCAGGTCGACGCGCTGTGTGCCCGCGTCACCTCGGGCGTTGTCGGCGTGGCCAACTACAACCAGCCGACCCAGACCGTGGTCTCCGGCGCCGCCACCGCCGTAGCCGACCTCGAGGACCTGGCCCGGTCCGCCGGCGCGGCGAAAGTGGTGCGGCTCAAAGTCGCCGGAGCCTTCCATTCGCCCCTGATGGCCGACATCGCCGCCGAATTCGGCGCCGAACTCGACCGCTACACCCTCCGGCCCCCGGTCGTTCCGGTGCTCAGTGCGGTCACGGCCGACTACGTCGCCGACCCCACCGAAATCCGCGCGCTCCTGCGCGGCCAACTGCTGGCCCCGGTCCGCTGGGTGGAGACCGTCCAACGGGCTGCCACCGACGGCTACGACGACCTGGTCGAACTGGGCCCCGGCCAGGTACTGACCGGATTCTCCCGCCGCATCGCCCCCGACGTCAGCTCGACGGCGATATCGAAACCCGAAGAGCAGGGCTAGCCGATGGGTCGGTCCGGCGGCTTACGCCAGACCGACGCATGGTTCTCGCTGTCGCCGGTGAACGGAGTACCGAGCCAGTCCGCGGTGCGCCCTCCAGCGACAACCCGGCCAACTGAGCCATCAGATCGCACTCCGCGGGCCAGACGTAGCGAAAGTGGCTGACGCCGTAGGTCACCGTGCCATCGGGTCGGTGTCGGTCAGTTGGGGTCGGCTGGAGCGGACGGCGGGCGGAGTGCTCGCGCCGGAGCCGTTGGCCGCGCTATGGCGGCCGATAAGTATCGGCTTGACAGGTCATGAATTCGGCACAGCGTTTCCGCAGGTTCCCGAAGGTGCCCGACTCTTCCCATGATTTCCCTGTTTCAGCAGGTAGATGCCTATCTGGTAGCCCTGAAGCTACCGGTCCCTTCCCCGAAGTTCCTGCGCAAACCCGCGTGCAAATCGTAGAAGAATCGTAGAAACACCCGTTGCGGGGCCGGTAGTCCATGATCGGGATGTCCGGGTCGAGGCACGCCGCCGGACGGATTTCAGACACTGTCGCGAGCCAGGATGACGGGATGGAAAGTCTGTCCCGACGGGATGTCGCAGGTTCGCGCCTTCGGCAGGGCACGCAGAACATGGGCAACCGTAAAACGCCTGGTCATCGCGAATTTCTACTCTCCCTGAACGATGCCGTGCCGTATACCCGAACTGCTGAGTGGAGGTCAGGTGCCGTTCCCTCTCGCTGGTCCGGCCCTCCCAGCCGCGCAACGCCGAACGCCCCGAGCTCGCACTCTCGATTGAACCGTGATCGAGCAACCTTCCCTCATAGCCGCCCGGAGGGGGCCGGGTTTGCGCCGAAGGTCGACGCCGTCACGCGGGCAGCCGGTTGATTTTGCGGATCTGTTTGTCGAAAATCCCAGCGGGGACCAGGCGGCGCATGGTGCTGACCCGCGCGCTTCGCCCTACGGGGTAGCGCGGTTTGGGCTTGGTATCGGTAGCTGCCGCCACGATCGCCTTGGCGACGAGGGCGGGGTCGTCACCGGCCTTGATCGAAGCGGCCACGTATTCCTCGAACACCCGTCGCTGCTGTGCGTAGGCATGGAGGGGTTGGTCGGGCTGCACGGTGTTGGCGTCGAATGCGGTGTTGGCAAAGGCAGGTTCGACGAGCAGAACCCGCACGCCGTACTCGCGGACCTCATGGTCGAGAGATTCGGAGTAGCCCTCGACTGCGTGTTTGGACGCGGCGTATACGGCCATGTAGGGCTGCGGAATGATCCCGAGAATGGAGGATAGGTTGACGATGCGGCCGCTGCCCTGCGCACGCATATGCGGCAAAGCCGCATTCGTCATGCGGATGACGCCGAAGACGTTGATGTCGAAGATATTCTGCGCCAGGGCAGCCGAGTTTTCCTCGGCAGGCGAACGTCTATTGTCGAGTGAGCTGTCGATGCAGTGAAGCGGGGTCAGCGGCGAGATCGGCCTTCCTATGCCTGCCATGCGACTGGACATGGGCCCTGACATGGAGGCGCTGTGGGCCACCGCCACCGGGCCACCCATCCCGGTTACCAACTGACCAACCAGCTGACGACGGCGCGACCAAGGATCAAGTGGAAGAACCGGTACAGGCTGGCGGACGCCCATGCCCAGTCACCCCCGCCCACCACAGTGACGTCGAAATCAGTGTTCCCGAATTGCCACCGGTGGATCAGGGCTGAGCCCTGATCCACTGACGAGGTTGGGTCACTCAAGCGTGGCGTATTACGAGAGTGCTCTCCTGCACAGGGAAAATATCAATTGCGAGGTCAACTTCCATCCGTTTAAGAGGGCGCCTCGTAAGTGAAACCTTTCACACGATCCGGCTGACCTTCGATGATCCGAAATTGGTGCCGGATGCTGTGTGATCCCGCGTTGCGGTTGGGCGAGTCTGCCGGCCTGCACGACCTCCTCGAGGAGATGTTGGCCTGAGCCAACTGGCCTCGCAATAACGAACCAGTCCTGCCGGAACCGAGGTCCGGTCGCTTAGCTCTCGGCTTGGATTCCGAGGTCGTTCGACGCCAAGACGTTGATGGCGGAGAACTGCAGTGTCCAGAGATTGCCGTGGTGTGGGTACTTCGCGACCACAGCGTCGACGATCTCGGTCGGAGACGACGCGCCTTCATAGGCGTCCGCGAAGTCGCGGATGTAGCTCCGAGTCTGACTGATCATTGTCTCCACAGCACGGTCATCCCCGTCGGGACGGCGATGACCGGCCACGATCATCTTGGGCGCAAGGCTTTCCACAACGTCGATGGTCTCGAGCCAGTCCCCCCACTCCTTGGGGCCTGAGAGTCCGAGCATGGGGTGGATCTCGTTGTAGATCGCGTCGCCCGCAACCACGAGGTCGATCGAGGGCACATGGACGATCGAGGTCGGGTGGATGTCGGCTTGCTTGACCTCGATGACGCGTAGCTCCGCCCCGTCGACCACGAGTGTGTTGCCCTCGAGAGGTTCGGGGAAGACCCCGCCGACGACGCAGGTGTCGCCGAACAGCAGCTCCCACTGGTCGCCCTGGATCTCCATCGTCTCGTGCATGGATTCCACGACGTGGGGCAGTGCGAAGCACCGGGCCTCGGGGAAGCGCTCGAGCAGCGGACCGATCCCGAGGTAGTGGTCAGGGTGGTCGTGTGTCACGTAGATAGTGGTCAGCTTCTTGCCGGTTCGTTCGATCAGATCGCCGAGGTCGCGCACATCCTCCTTGAGATAGAGGGCATCGATCAACACGGCTTCGGTCTCGCCGCTGATCAGCGTCGCCGTGGTAGGTGAGAACAGGCCTGACGGCATGATCTCGGGCATCTCCTCGAAGGGGACCTGCGGCCATCGGCCGACGAACACCGTGGCACGAACGGGGGGTCGGTACGTCGCATCGCTTTGAACTGTCGTCATTTTTCCTCCGTGGTTGACTGCTGCCGAGCATAATGATGTTATAACGTTGTTTCAAGAGGAGTCGCAAGTCACTGAAGGAGATGAGTCAGCATGCCGATGTGGCAGATCTTTGCCCCTGAAGGGGCGTACGACACCGCCGACAAGGAGGCCTTGTCGAGCGCTATCACCGACGTCTATGCCGACCTGGCCGGACTGCCGCGCTTCTACGTCGTGGTCGTCTTCGAGGAGCGTCGGCCGGGCACCATCTGGGTCGGCGGCAAACCGGCCGACAACTTCGTCCGTGTGGTCGTCGACCACATTGCGCGTCAGCTCGACACTCCGGAGCTGCGCGATCTGACGATGGAGATGTTCGAGGCGACGCTCGAGCCGTTCGCGAAGGATCGAGGGTTCGACTGGGAGATTCACATCGACGAGACGCCGATCGATTTGTGGCGAACTCAGGGGTTCGTGCCGCCGCCGGCCGAGTCCGAGCATGAGAAGCGGTGGGCCGAGGACAACGCGGCCTCGTCGTGGCAGGGCGAGGATGCCGGGACTTTCGCAGACCAGTTGACCTGAGCTCTCGCACGACCAACCCGATCCAGTTTCACAACCCGAGAAGGAATGACATGCCCACCAAGCCCACCGCCCCAGAGATGTTTCGCTTTATCGGCTCCACCTTCGAGGCCGCACGCTCGGACGAGGAAATCCTCGCCAGGATGAACGGAATCCAAGGGACTATGAAGGTGATCACCACCGACCCGGACGGAGTCCTCGTCATCGACATGGCTTCTCAGGAGGCGCGCGAGGGCAATGCCGACGAGGAGGCCGATGCGACACTTCGCATGTCCACGATGGCCGCGAACCTGTTCTGGCAGGGTGAGCTGAACATGCTTGCATCAATGACCCGTGGACTGGTGAGGGTACAGGGCAAGAAGACCTTGATTGTTCGGGTCCTGCCGATCGCGACCAAGCTCTTCCCGCTGTACATCCAGACCGTCATCGACGCGGGTCGCGAGGATCTGTTGGTCAAGAAGCCGAGCCCGGCCTCGCCCTGACGCCGAGAGGCCGACGTCGCCGCGCGGGTAGCGTCGGCCTCACGGGTGAACGGTCGGCCTCAGATCTTGGTCTTCGCGGTGGATGACATCGACTGATCCGGGTCATCGCCGTGGCCGGTCATAAAACTCACGGCTAAGGGGACCAAGACCTCGTCGACGGGGTCTGCGAAGCCCGCGAAGTGCCCGCTGAGCTCCAGTGAGATGTAACCGTGCACGAGGCTCCAGAGCTGAGCGGCAAGGTGGCGCCCGCTCGACGAGCGCACGCGGCCGGCCTCGACGGCCCGGTCGCAGGCTTTCGCCAAGGTAGCGAAAGACTGTTGGTACGCGGTTGCTCCAGTCGATAGTGCATCCCCGGCCAGCAGCTTGCCACGGGCTACGTCGCGGCTCTCGGGACCGAAGATCAGGTCGTAGAGGTGGGGGTTCTCGATGGCGAAACGCCGACACTCGATGGCCATCGAGAACAGGTCCGCGATGGCGTCGTCCGAGGGGTCGATGCCGCGCATGCGCGAGTCGAGTCGCGCGAATCCTTCCTCGACGACAGCGGTCATGAGCCCCGGTATGCCACCGAATGCCGAGTACAGCGCCATCGTCGTCAGGTCGGCCTCGGCGGTGACTGCCCGGGCCTTGATGGCCCCCGGTCCATATTCACCCAAGAGGCGGAGAGCCGCCTCGACCAAGGCGCCTCGGCGTGCCGGGAGAGTGTCGATCGTCGTCACGTCGCCATTCTCCCATAGGCGCCGCCACAGCCAGAACACTGATATAACGTAGTTATTGAACTGAGAGGCCAATGATGTCCAAGCACACCGCCTATCATCGCCAGACCATCACCATTCCGGTGGGTGACAGCTTCTGCACGGCGTGGCTGTACCTGCCTTCTGGGGTGCAGCGGCCTCCCGTTGTCGTCATGGGACACGGCATGGGGGCGACGCGCGAGATGCGCCTCGATGCCTACGCAGAACGATTTGCTGCCCGGGGGATCGCCAGCGTCGCCTTCACCTATCGCAATTTCGGCGACAGCGGTGGCACGCATCGCCAGGAGCTGAATGTGAAGGGCCAGTTGGAGGACTGGGAAGAGGTTCTCGCGCATGCACGGAGTCGTAACGACGTCGACGGCAGCCGCATTGCGATCTGGGGGACGTCGTTCGGCGGGGGCCACGCGATCACCATTGCTTCGCGTCACCCGGAGCTGGCCGCGGCCGTCGCGCAGTGTCCCTTCACCGACGGGCTGTTGACGGCGCTTCGCACGAGCCCTGGTGAGTCCCTTCGGCTCCAGGGGCGGTTTATCCGCGACCTGCTCGCCACCGCCACCCGGCGAGAGCCGGTCTGCCTCCCATTCGCAGGCGCGCACGGCGACGTCGCCATCATGACGGCGCCCGACGCATTGCCCGGATACCAGGCACTCGTGCCTGAGGGGGGAACCTTCGTCAACAGCACGAGGGCGCGTGCGATCCCGCGCATGATCAGGTATCGGCCGGGACGCCGAACGAAGAAGATCCAGATCCCTATCCTCTTCTGTGTCAGCAGCACGGACACGGTCGCCCCGGCCGGTCCGACGCTGAATTACGCTCACCGGGCTCCGCGCGGTGTGGTACGGACCTATGCGGCCGGACACTTCGACTTCTACACGGGTGAGCCGTTCGAGCAGCTCGTCGCCGAGCAGACGGAGTTCCTCGCCAAGCACCTGTCGCCCCAGACGCCGGAGGGCCTGCGATGACGTCTCGAGTGCCTGCGCTGGCCAACCACTTCGCGGCACTGTGTGACACCAGGGCGGACACGGACCCGGACGGTCCGGCGATTGGCGACGGGGTCGGGGTCCTGACGAATCGCGAGCTGCTCGCCCGCGTCGTCGCCGCCGGTGCTCAGCTCCGTGAGCTCGGCGCTCAGCCCGGCGACGTCGTGGCGCTCCGCCTCCCCAACTGTGTGGAGTTCATCGTCTTCCTGTTCGCCGCGTGGCGCATCGGATGCACGGTGACGCCGATCAACCCGGGGCTGATGGAGCATGAGCTGAGATACCAGCTCGACGATTCCGGCGCCACGGTCGTTGTCGACGTGGACGCGTCGACACCGGCTTCCGGTCGCTCGGTCATTGCCGTGCGCGACGCCCCCGCGCCCGGCGCCGACGCGAGTGGTGAACCGGTGGTGAAGGGCGACTCGCTGGCCCTCTTGATCTACACCAGCGGCACCACCGGACGGCCGAAGGGAGTGATGCTCACTCACGAGAACATCCTCGCCATGGCCACAATGGGCGCCAACTCTCTGGGTATCACCGCTGCCGATCGCAGCTTGCTGATCCTGCCTCTTTTCCACGTCAACGGAATCGTCGTCAGCGTCCTGACACCCATGCTCTACGGAGGGAGCACGATGGTCGCGGGACGTTTCGACCTCGCCACGTTCTTCGGCCTGGTTGCGAAGGCGCAACCTACATACTTCAGCGGCGTGCCGACGATCTTCTCCATGCTGTACAACGCCCCAGACCTCGGAGCGCTCGAGACGTCGTCACTGCGCTTCGGACTCTGTGGAGCAGCCCCAGCGCCCCACGGGCTGCTGGAGGCTTTCGAGGGTCGATTCGGTTTCCCGGTCGTGGAGGGGTACGGCCTGTCGGAGGGAACGTGCGCGTCCACAATCAATCCATGGGACGGGCGGCGAAAGCCCGGCACGGTGGGATTGCCCATGCCGGGGCAGGAGATCCGCATTGTGGGCGGAGACGGTACGGTCCTCGCCGCGGGGCTGACGGGTGAGGTTCAACTCAGAGGCGCCAACGTCATGGCGGGCTACCTCGGAAAGCCGGAGGAGACCCGCGCCGCGCTCGTGGACGGTTGGTTGAAGACCGGCGACCTCGGTCACCTGGACACCGACGGTTATCTCGTGATTGACGGGCGAGTCAAGGACATGATCATCCGCGGTGGCGAGAACATCTACCCGCGCGAGATCGAGGACGTCCTGGCAAGTCATCCGGACGTCATCGACGTCGCGGTCGTCGGGAGGCCGGATGAGAAGTGGGGCGAGATCGTTGCTGCGTTCATCACCACTGGTCACGACGGTGATCCGGCGCGCACCGTCGATGCTTTGGAGAGTCTGTGCGAAGCGCAGTTGGCTCCGTACAAGCGACCTGCTGTGATGTGGGTGCTTCCTGCCTTGCCCGTCAATCCTGTCGGCAAGATCGACAAGCTCCAACTCCGTTCGATGGCGTCCGACTCCCAGGTGTCGAAGGGGCCCCCGGTCAAAGACTGAACCCGGATCCAGTCGATTCGTGAGCGGTGATTTCGGTGGATCGCGGCGCATCCAACCCCCTCGATGCCCGCTCGAACGTTGACTCATTACGTGCACCACCCGAGGCCGCGTACACCTTCCTCCGGCCACGAACCCACACATCCGACCGTTGAATCAGCAGCCCAGCCGGATCGACGATGGAAGCCCCCATGTACTCGAAGCCGTCACTGCCACACAAAAACCACCGCATGGGCGATCGTGTGGTTGCGGTCCTTCAAACCGGCGTTCACAGCGGCAACCAAATCCGTCGGCGCCTTAGTGCATCGCGGGTTCAACCCGGCAGGGAAGTCCGGCGAAGGTGTCGCGGTCGCGGTGCGCTGCAACGGCGGCGCTGTGGTTGGCGGCGCTACTGTCGTGGGGTTGAGCTTCGCCGAGGTGGCGTCAGGCATGGTGGGCCACGACGGCTCCGACGTTGCGGCCGTGGGCGTCTCGTCGTCTTTTATGAGGTTGCCGGCGACGGCGAGAGCGATGAAGACTGCAACGACCACCTGCGCCGATCAGCCAGACGATACGGGTGTTGGGCTCTTCGGCGTCCGCCTCGGCGGGACCGGGGGGCGCGGAAAGTGTTGTTGACCGGGACTATTCACTTGTTCCCCCTGGAATTGTTGCGCACGGAAGCGGTACGGTTGCCGGTGGGGTGGTGTTAGCGTCGGCCCAGCTTCCGCAGTGGCGCAAAGTTGTTGTCGAGCAGACACTTCGCGGGGCGACGTGGTGCAGAAGCACGACACTATCGTCGTCGTGCACGGCGAACCGGCGGTCGCCTTCGGTGTTGTCGTCGTCCAGCCAGGGCCCAAAAATCGCCTCGCGGCGTGCTGGATTAGCTCGGCGGTTCGTAGCAGAGTTGTAGTCGCCGCGCCCCACCCTCGAGGTTGTCGAGTTCCTCAGGGCAGGCTGGTTACCAGGATGTTGGCGGCCTCCAGTGCGCGGGTGCACGGATCGGGTGGGTTGTGTGCCGCGGGGCTGTCGGAGGCTCGGATGTACACCGAGCCGCTACCGGCAGGAAGGACGATCTCGCACTCTCGGTCGGCCGTGCGGTCCTGAAAACCGGTGCGCCCGCCGACCGTGGTCTCGATGGCTGAGGGTTTTGTTTTCCTGACAGCCTCGAGCGGGAAGCTCGTGGAGAGAATGCCGAGGTGGTAGGCCCAAACCGCTTTCGAGTCCTGCCAGGTGCAGTACTTCCAGTCGGGTTGCTCGGTGGTGGTGGAGGTCTTGGTGTCTGGATCGATACCCATCTGTCGTAAGAGGTCTGGCGCGATCTTTGTGCAGGGGTCCCACAGGGCGGCAACAGCAAGTTCGGTGGATTCGGCCGGCTCCTCGGACCGGTCGGATGTCGATGTACATGCGCCGAGAGCAAGGGCCAGTGCTGCGATGAGTACTGCTGCTGTTGTTGATCGCACGTACGGTCCTGTCTGCGGGTGCGGTGACGCGAGGCGAGAGCCGAGCCGGCGCGTTTGCCGGACTATCTGGCTTCAGTCGGCCAGTTTCGCCAGTGCCTTGGTGGCTTGCTTGCGCGTGTAAGGGTCGGGGTCATCGAGATAGGACTCGATGACGGTTCGAGCGCCGGGCGCCTTCATCTGTCCGAGGGCCTCGATCGCGAAGTTGCGCGTGTGGGGATGTTCGAGGTGGGCGACCGCGATGTCCTTGGCTTCCGGCGTCGTGTGACGGCCGATGAAGCGTAGGAGGGCGGCGATGACAGGGTCGCCGGGTGGTTGTTCGGAGATCAGTGTCGCGACCAGGTCGAAGTCGCTGGGGCCTGCGATCGTGGTCAGGGCCGACCCAGCCCAGTAGCGGATGTCGTCGATCAGTGGGGGTCGTCGCCTTAGCTGGCGGACGAGCAGGTCGATGGCTCTGCGGTCGCCTTGGGCGGCGGGGTCGTTGAGGTTGCGGATGAGGTCACCGCGGATGCAGGCCTTGTGGTGTTCGGCGGTGTTGAAGCGGCCCCATTCCTCGGGTCCGGGAATTTTGTCATCGAGGTGTTCGAGCCAGTCGAGGAAAACCGGGATCGCGGGGGGGATCGTGGGGAGTTTCGCAAGGTCGCTGAGTCCGTAGGTTCGTACCCCGACCGCGGCGAGGTCGCGGACCAGCCGGATGTCGTAGCCGTTGCGGCCGTTGTGGAACCAGGCGGGCAGGTTGTCGAGCCAATCGTCGCCGTGCGGCATCCCGGGGTAGGTGAAGACCGCTGGCGTGGGGGAGGACCGGTCGGGTTCCGATCCAGCGCGGTGTTCGGTGCGCGCCGCCGTCGTTCCCGTGCTGGTGGTGTTGATGGCGAGTTGATGAATGTGTCGTGCCGCGAGGCGCTTTCGGTACTGGCGAAGGCTGGCAAGTATCTGAATTCCGCGGTGTCGCCAGTCCGCGAGATCAGCGTCAGCGCTCTGGAGGGCCGAATTCGTCGGGTCCTGGGGCTCGAGGGTCGCTTCGGCGATGCTGGTCTGCACGGTGTCGATGAACCGATCGAGTTCCTCGATGAGGTGGGCGAGGTCGTGCTCGCTCGGTGAGTCAGAGGTCGGCGTTGTCATCGAGTTCCTTTCGGATCAGCGTGATCTTGCCTTCGTCGACGAGCTTCTGGACATCTGGTGTGAGTGTGGTGCGGTGATCGGTGACCAGGATCGGTGAGTAGCCCTTGCCGTTGGCGTAGTCGACCATGTCCGTGATCTGCTCGGTGTCACTCTTGTCGAGCTTGTTCTTGTTCTTGACCTCGGTGACTTGGCCCAGCTGATCGTCGATGTGGTCAGGTATCCGGACCCGCCCGTTGACGACGACCTCCTCCTTCGAGCCGCGCGGAACCCCGGCGCGATCTTCGCCTTGCTGTCCGGTTTCGCCGCTGTCGCGGGTATCGCCGTTGTGGATCGGGTCGGTGTTGCGTGGTGTTCGTTCCATGATTCCGGTCAACAGCCGCGCCGAAGTGGTGGCGGTGGTGTAGATGCCGGTGTTGGAGTTGATCGCCGCGGCGACGAAGCCGTCGAGTTCGACCATGAGGGTGTCGAAATCGGTCGCTGCTTGGCGGATGAGGGCGTCTTTGGCCACGTCGTATCCGGCATCACCGGCCTTGCCCGCTGGAGCGGCTCCCGCGACATCCAACGAAATCAGCGCGGTGACCAGGCTGTTCAGGATTGCCTGGACCTGCTGGCGTTCGGTATCAGACTTTTCGCTGACTTCCGTACAGGCCGGTCGCAGAGCCTTGGCGAGACTTCCGGCGTCGCGGTAGGCGGTCGCGATCAGCGCGACTTCTTCGAGGACGGCGTCGATGTCGGTGGCGGTTTGGTCGTAGAGGTGGGTTTTGACCTCGCTGAACATCGTGGTCGCGTCGTCTTCGGCGCTCTGGCCGAACTCCTGGAACTTCTCTCCGGCGTTCTTGATTCGGGTGAAGTCGCAGTCCGGCCATTTCTTGGTGACCTTGTCGGCGATCTTGTCCCAGTGCGCGGGCCTGTCGCCGGTCCCGCCTGCCGAGATCTGTTTGGGGTGCAGGGCATCGACGATTTGGGTTGTGCTCGGGACTGCGGGTTGGTTGGCACCTGACTGGTTGGGATCGGTCGCCGACTCGTTGCTTTCATGATTGACGCCGAGTTGATGGACCTGTCGGGCGAGCTCGCCGGCGGCGATCGCACTGAGTGAGGCGAGCTCGAAGACGTCCGAGGCAGATTGGTCGTAGCTGCTCGACCACCGCACCCCCGCCTCATGGACTCCCGCCGACCGTGCGACATCGAGGCTGCCGTCCAGGGCTCGTAAGGCGGCCTCCAGATCGCGGCTGGACTGGGCGAGCCTGGCGGCCGCGGCGTAGTAGGCGGCGGGATCGATCTTGACTACGACTGAACCGGGAGTGGTCACGACTAGCCCGCGGACCGTCCGAGAATCTGCGCGTTGACCTGCTGCACCTGCGCGTAATTGTAGTGCGCGTTATCGATCGCGAGCCGGTGGCCGGCGAGCTGTTCGACCAAGCGAGCGCCTGTGGCCTGCCAGGTCGTATGTGCTTGCACGAACGCCTCGGCGGCGGCGCCGCTGAAACCCCCGTCTCGGAGTTCGGCGACGGTTGTCTTGGCTCCGGAGAGCTCGTCGGTCACCGCGCGCAGGAAGGCATCCAATGCTTTGGAGAACGCAGCCAGGTCATCGAGGTTGTAGCTGAACCCGCCCATCACGCGTCCCGCTCACTGCCTGGAGCTTGGATCTGGGTGATCGCGTTGCTGTTGGCGGTGTCGGTGGCCTCGAGCTGATCCGCCACGGTTGTCAGGTTCTCCGCCAGGCCGGTCATCTCGTCGATGAAGGTCCTGACATCGCCGAAGTCGCGTTGCCAGATCTGCTTCATCGACTCCGCGGCGCTTCCGGTCCATCCGTCGTACAGACTCGTGTTCTTGGTATCGATGTCACGAGCCGCCGCGGTCAGCGTCGCATGCAGGCTCACCAAACGCGTCGCCGCGGCACGAACCTTGTCCGGCGAGATCGATAACTCGTCCCCCATCTCGACCTCCCCATCCCCAGCATCAGCGTTGCCTCAACACTGTGCGTATCGTCGACGCACACACTAGTAGAGGCACGAGTAGCCGGGAAGTGGGCTCTGATGCAATGGCGGGAAAACGCCTCACAACAGACGCAAGACGATGTCGATGATCTGTTCGCCGACAGCCTGGACTTCGCCCAGACCGAACTGCGACAGCATCGATCGTTCTCCCCGTTCGCGTTCGTCGTCGATCACGACGGCCAGCGCACCGCGCGGATGACCGACAGCTCCACACCGTCGAAGGACGCCGTCCATGACGCGCTCACTTTCGACCACGACGCCCTACACCTGCGCGCGTTCGCGGTGACCATGGATGTCGACATCCCCGCCAGCGGTGAGGACGCAGTCGAGGTCCACGTCGAACACCGCGACGGAATCGCCATCGACCTCCTCGTCCCTTACACCTTGGGTGTAGACGGCAGTATTGAGCTGGACACCAGCCGGATCAGTGCCGCGCAAGGCCAACGTCGTATTTGGGGACTGCGGCTCTAGTGTTGTGAGTCGCGAGCTCGGCTATACCCCTTCTCCGTACTTCACTTGGGCTGGCGATAGCGAACGCGTCAGGCCGGTGCCGAGCGATAGGGGCAGCGCGATCCGAATTGATGTTGCTGAGTCGATACGGGCGAGCGGGGATCAGAACGATCGATCCCGCCCTGCTTCGGCTGACTCGTGTGGAGAAGGAGGGCACAGGTCATAGCGTCACCGATCCGTGTAGCAGTCCCGGATAGGCACCGGTCGTTTCTCGCTCGCGCGGCGATGCCGATCTTCCGCGAGCCAGTGACTTCTAAGCTGAGACTCGAACCCAGGACCGCCGCGCTCTCATCCTCGATCGTTTAGCGACATCAATCGCCAAGCGACGTACGTGGCACCAACGGAGGAAGATGAATACGCGGCGGTGCCACCGATAGATCACCCCTACCAGGGGATACGCCGAACTCCGTTGATACCTCAGCGATTACTACCGGAACCCAGTGGGGTCAACAAAATTTCCGGACTGGTAGCGGTCGGCCACCGCGCCGGCGCTGCTCGGCCAATCGCAGTACTGTGCATGCCGGTTCCAGTTCAGGCCACTCGGACACGTGTGCACGGTCGGAACTTTGTTCGAGCACTCAACGTACTTCGTCACGTCTCCGGGATACGGGAAGAGCCCGTCGGGTTCGGGACAGTTGAAGGCGGCGATGCCGACTCCGGTGTCCTCCGCGAGAGCAGACGACGCGGCAACGAGCGTGAGGGCGGAACTGAGCAGCAGTCCGGCTGTCGGCAAAGCGAGAACACGGGTGAATCGACTACCCGATCTGCGCCTTCCCCGCGCCCGAGTCCGAGCATCTCGATTGGGAAGCTGCCCTCGCCGGCAAACCGAGCGAGCACGATGTCCTTCCTTCGAAGGACGACTACTCCGACAGGTTCGATCCTGCCGCTTATGACCGGTTGGTCGCCCTCAACGAACGATTCAACAAGGCCGAGGATCTCGGCGTCGATACGCGCGCGTTCTTCTCCGGCTCCACCTATGCCTTCGAGAAGCTCTGGTTCGATGATGCTGGTGCGCCGCGTCTGGACTGCAAGTTGGGTCGATACTTCGCGTCCATAACGACGTCGGAGGATCTCGACAAGGAGCTGATGGACGCTCTGCGGCCTGACCGCGACGGTGTCGTAGCCCTAGCAGAGTTGCCACGTCGTTCGTGGTTGCACCAATCCATCGACAGGGACGGATCCACGATCGACCCGGTTATCGCCGGCTCCACCCGCGCTGCGGCCCTCTCGCACGCAACCGTTCTTCTCGTGGCACGCGGCACCGACCGCTACGACCTTCTACTGCCATTTCGCTCCGAGGCGGTCGCCACCCACGCCTACTTCAACCACGTCGCTCCCTCAGGAATCCTGTCTCCTCACTTCGAGCACCCGTCGCCGCCGATAGAAGAGTGTTCAGTGGAGCGAAATTTCCTCCGCGAGTGGGTGGAAGAGATCTATGCCCAAGATGCCTTCGAGCGTCCAGAAGCCATGGGCGCACCCGATCCGGAGTGCGCCCCCGAGGTGATCCGGCTCAAACAGGCGATCAGTGAGGGGCGCGCAGACCTCTACTACACCGGCGTGTCCGTCAACCTCATGACCTTGCGTCCAGAAATCTGTTTGGCGCTAGTAGTCCATGACCCCACCTGGTTGGCGCAGGAGACCCGGACCGCTCGGGAGTTCGGTCGCCCGATGGACCTGGGCTGGGAATACAGCAACCCCCAACAGCCGATCACAGGCTCTCCAGTAGCCAACGCACTGACGATCCACGTATCTGTCTCGAAGCCCCTGACTTCCGACCCGTGACCTCAGCAACCTTCGACCGCGGATACCTGGTACCCAACGCCGCTGCGGCAATACATCCAGCGCTGCGAATGCTCAAGACCTGGCCCACTCGCCCCAGAGCCGTTCCGCATCTCTAACTACAAGGCGTTCTTGGCATAGCCGCACTGTCGGAAATCGATCGATACTTCGACGCACGAACCCGACGTTGGCTCAGGAGCTGGACTGTGCCACGTTGAAGAGGCAACCTTGAGTTGAGCCCGAACATGTTCGGGCGCAGCGAGTTCCCCTGCGAGGTCGAGTATCGCGCGGGGCGACAGAATGGCAGGTCCCCGGATGTTCAACGACCGTCGTCGCACCTACCCTGACGGGTCTTCCACGTGGACTTCCTGGCGCGAGCGGTTGGAATCGTTCGCGTACATCGTCGGGTTGGTGCTGGCCGTCGGTGCCGGGATCACCCTTCTTGTACTCGCGGTCCCAAAGTTTGGCGATTCCTACCACCTGAACGAAGAGTTCAGCCACGCCAAGGACTGCGGTGACGACCTGGACTGCGGTGACGACGACCTGGACAGCTTCGAACGCCTCGAAGTGTTGGTCGTCGGGCGAGACATCGAACAGACGACCAGTCCGAACAGCGATCCACACATGCCCGACACCACCACGACCGACTACATACTCACCTGCCAGCGGCCCGACGGATCCCGGAGCACCCACGAGGTCTCTGCCGAGCTGTACCGAAACTCTCAGGAGGGACAAGCGGCGACACTGAGGATGTGGCGCGGTCACGTCATCGCTATCACTGCGGGCACCGAGACATATTGGTTCCTAAGCCCAGGCGCCGAAGGCATGGCATTCTGGCTGGTTACCGCAGTCGCCGGCCTGGCACTGCTGGCATGGGGATCGGTATGGCTGGCGCTGATCGCACGGCAGATGAGGCGTGAGCGGAAGTGGGGCACCCGCGCCGGTTGAGCGCGAAGGCGACCCGCGTAAGGCGGTGTCGAGAATCGTTGCTGCGCTCAAACAGTCAGTGCGTCACCACTGTTCAGATGCTCAGCGTAGACCTCGGCAGGGCTGCAGTACCCGTGGATCTTGCGGGGCCGGTGGTTGAGTTCGAGGGCTATGACGTCGAGAGCGTTCTGGGTGAAGCGGCGAAGGTCGGCGTTCTTCGGTAGATATTGGCGCAGTAAGCGATTGGTGTTTTCGTTGGTGCCTCGTTGCCACGGGCTTCGAGGTTTGCATAGATAGATCGGCGTGCCGGTCGCGGCAGTGATGGACTTGTGGCCTGCGATTTCTCGGCCACGGTCCCAGGTCAGAGATCGGCGCATCGATATCGGCAGGCTGAGCAGATATTCCGTCAAGTAGGGGGTGACCTGGTGAGCTTTGATGCCCTCGGGCAGCGCGACCAGCGCGGTGAATCGACTGGTCCGCTCTACCAGCGTCGCGATGGCAGACGGGCGTGAGCCCATCACCAAATCGCCTTCCCAGTGGCCTGCGACCCGGCGGTCTTCGACTTCGATAGGTCGTTCGCTGATCGGCACCAGGTCACTGATGACTCCGCGACCGTCTCGACGGCGGCCGGCTCGTTTCGGATGCCGCATCAGCCGACCGGTTCGTAGTCGGCGCGTCAGTGTCCTCTCGATCGCTCTACGTCGGGGATCGAACAACGCCAGGTAGATCGCCTCGTGAGAGACTTGCTTCGATTCGTCGCCGGGGAATTGTCGGCGCAACCATCCCGCGATTTGCTCAGGCGACCAACGAACCGAGAGCTTGTCCTCAACGAGCTCTCGCAACATCGGATTCTGCAGCAGCTTGGCTGGTTTCGGCCGTCGTGCACGGTGATAGGCCCGCTGATCGGCGACCGCTGCCCGATAGGCCCCGGCCCCGCCGTTGCGCGCGATCTCACGCGCGATCGTCGAGGGCGAACGGTTCAGCCCGGTGGCGATCGTGCGGGCTGAGCTGCCCGCGGCCAGGCCGCGGGATATCTCCTCTCGCTCGACCATCGTCAAGTGTTGGATGCGCCGCCGCGTCGGCCGACGCTGGATTCCTCCGGTTTGGGCCAAGAATCGCCTGACATGCTGCAGCGGCATCCCGAGGGATCGCGCTATCGCACTGAACGATTCCCCCGCTCGCCATCTACGCCACACCTCGTCCTGACGAGCCGCTGACATTCCGTAGTCCCGCCCCCAAACCTCCACGCCGACATGATCATCCACGTGGTGATGCAGTGACCACCTGAGCCCAAGTTCGTTTTACGAACAGCTCTAACGACAGCCCGGCCGGTCAGCCTCCAGTTCGAGGATCCGGTTTCGCTGATCCTCAAGGATCCTGCGCACACTGGCGATGAGTTCGACGTAGCTCATCTGCATCGGGTGCACGCCGACCACCGCGGCGAGGTCGCGGACGTTGAGGTCGAGGATCTCGCGGCATGAGTCGTAATCGGCCTGCAGCATCGCCAACCGCACGGCGACCGGAATCTGTTCGGCGACCCGCGAACCGTGGGGCGGAGGCACCTGTCCCAACCACGGTGACCACCGTGAGTGGATGTCGTGCTCGGTTATCTCCGACAGTCGTTGCAGTAGCTCCCGGCAGGCGACTGGCGAGGCGAACACGGTGTCGAGACACCGGTGGTAGTCGGGGGGTTGCATTTGGATGTGGTCGCTCATGGCTCACAGCTCCCGGGGACTCCGCCCGATAGCGAAGAGATCCAGCCTAGCCAGAGTCCGGCACCACCGGGAGCTGGGGACTCTGAGGCGCAGGGGAACCGGCTATTCGGTCTCCCACTGGGCTTGCTTGGCGAACCGATCCCAGTGTTGGTTCAGCTTCTCGCTCATCGAGGTCGGACCGTCATGGCGGACCGTGAAGAGGCCGGCCGGTCTCCGGCGACTTCCGGGTAAGCATCCTCTTCGCCTGCAAGCTGTTCGCTGATCCCGACTTCGCTACCGAACACCGGGGTGCTGCACCAGCCCGGTGCAGCACCCCGGCATGACGACTACAGACTGTGTCGTCGCCCGCTCAGGCGCGACATCCAGGAAATGTCAGGGCCCTGCATCTTCATCGCCATCAGCTGCTCGGCTTTGTCGAGCTCGGGCCTGATCGTCTCGCGGATGTCTTCGAGCATCCTGACCTGCTGAGCTCTGACCGTGCTGTTGTTGTTGATCGCGTCCTTCACCGAGTCCATCCAGGACAGGTTCATGGTGTTCTCCTCTATCGCGATCCGATGGTTGGTGTGGCACGCCCGCCTGTCTGCGGATCGCTGGTCAGAACAGTTTTCGAGCGCGCGACGCGCACGGTAACGACCAGGGGTGCAAAAGCATCCAGCTTGCGCTTCGTGAAGGCACACACCCATCGCGCCGCAACGGTGGCGAGGCGACACCAGTCAGCATCGGCCAGTTTCGCAGCGCTACGCGCTGGACCGCGCACAACAAATGTTGCTGCACCATGTCGGCGGGGTAGGCCATCATGCGGGAATGGGAGTGAAGATGAAGCCGGAGGTATCGCGCCGGTACTGGCGAGCGCTGATGGCCAACGTGGTCGGGTTGATCGGTGATGCTCAAACCCTGCTCGCGCACGATTCGACAGGGCGGGCACGGTCGTTGCTGATCTTGGCTCGCGAGGAACTCGCGCGGGCCAACGCGGTTTACAACACCGGGTACCTCAGCTGGAACAAGGGCCAGGGTGTGTGCGAGTTCCCAAAGCACCACCTCAGCTTCTCGACCAGCCACCTGAGCAAGATTGCGGCCACCGACAGCTACAGCCGAGGGCTGGGCCCGTTTTGGGGCGACTACACCGACATCCCGCCACTGAGCAGCCTGGCCGAGGTCGACCAGCTAAACAGCGACAAGCAAGCAGGGTTCTATGTCGCCTCCGCGGCTGGCAGGGGCGGGCGGTTCGGCTCTCCGCTCGATGTCGAGCTCGACCCTGTCCTGAGCGAGTTGCAGGTCGTGGCCCAGCTCGCGGAGATGGCGCTGATCAGCGATCACACCCGGATGAGGGACGGCGACCAGCCCTACGACTCCACTTACGACCTTCAGAGCGAACTGACGCCGATCGCGCACCCCGAAGAGTTCGCCGAGTTCATCGACGCGATATCGGCGGCAGCAGACGAGTCTTGAATCGGGAAGCTGACCTACGCGATCGCCGTCGAGGGCGCCTACCCATCACAGATGTAGCTGCCACGAGTTTCTGGCCCGCCCGGTCTCGGGTCGATCCGACCCGAGACCGGGCGTCGCCTTCCTCGAAGGGCCGTTCGCAGAGTTGTGAGCGCTACGGAAACCGACCCCTCACACAGGGATTCGACGGCCGAGACGACGCGGATGGTCATCATCGGGGACGGGAGCGACTTGCCCAACCGCCCCGACACGTTCGGAACCCCCCAAGCGAACTGCAAACGCCGTAACCGGTTCGGACCTATGAGGGGTCGGTGTCGCGGTCGTCGAGTTCGTGCTGCAGGGCGGCGTTGATGCGCTGCGCTTCGGCGAGCTGATCTTCCAGGATGACGATCCGGCACGACGCGTCGAGGGCGTTGCCTGCATCGACGAGTTCGCGCACACGCCCGGCGATACGCAGTTGGTAGCGCGAGTAGCGGCGGTGCCCGCCCTCGGAGCGTTGCGGAGTCAGCAGCCGGGCCGCGTCGAGGCCGCGCAGGAACGCCTGGGTGACGCCGAGGATCTCCGCGGCGCGTCCCATGCTGTAGGCGGGATAGGTGTCGTCGTCGAGTTTGTCCGCCGCGCTGGTGCCGTCGGTGGGAGGGGTGTTCGGGTGCTGCACAGGGCCTCTCGGGTTCAACGCCGCAAGGCCCCGGCGCGCTGTGCGCCGGGGCCTTGATTTACGACTGGGGGATTGAGTTCAACTGTGTTCACCGGCCATGGTGGCCCGGTCTGATACTTCGCATCCGAAACTTCCAGGATGCGGAACTGGTAGAGGACTACTCAGTGGCCAACCACCTCCTGGATCGTCGGGTTCTTCCTGCGGTACTGCACTTGCTGGTACTGCACTTGCCTTGCTTCATCGCCTCGCCGGCGGTCCGGCCGACTGCACCGGATTCTCTTCTCCGCCAAGCGAAGCGGTCGAACTGTCCCGGGCAGCTCACCTGCCCGGCCATCTGACTTCTCAATCGGAACGAGAGCGACTGTATACGCCAACTTCCAGAATGTCTACACCCACCACGATAGGTTTTTTGCACCGCGCTGAAATGGCCTTTTCGGTGCCCTCGGCAGTCCTCGCAGAGCACGCGCTTAGCCGCGACGGCCGTCACCTGGTCCGTGGGGCAGGCGAGGATCCGGATCTCGCTCACGGCTCTCGCCATGGTCGAGATCCGGTACGGCGGCTACTCCGATTTCCTGCGGTGTCGGCGGGTGTATGACTGCCGTACCCGATTCCGGGCCCGTGACCACACCCACGCCAGCACCTGCTCGGTGGCAAAGCCGAGCACTATCAAGCCCAGCGCTGTCGCCGTGCCCATCACCTGATCGATCACCGGTATCTCCTCGTCGTTCGAACTGAACGACATTGAGGATGAAGCGTGCCTTCTCCACGCAGGTCAAAGCGATTTCAGGGCTTACCGTCGGACCCCTGTAGGCATTCGCTGCGGCCGAGTGGGACGCGCCGCGCCGAGCATCCGCCGCCCGAGCGGGGCACGGTCGGGACCGGCCTAGTCTGATCTTGTGGGTCTCTCGGTGCGTCATGAAGTCGGCACAGCGTTTCCGCAGGTTCCCCGAAGCTGCCCGACTCTTCCCATGATTTCTCTGTTTCCGCAGGCAGATGACTATCTGGCAGCCCTGAAGCTACCCGTCGTTTCCCGGTAGCTCCTGCTTAAGCACGTCTGCAAATCGTAGAAGAATCGTAGACACACCGGCGATGGAAGCTGGTAGCCCGTGACCCGGATGGGGGATTACTGGACACCAGCGTCCAACCTGGGACATGGGTGGGAGCTAGAAATCCTGGATCCATCACCTGTTGCGAGGGGTGCTTCGGCGTCGATAAACCGAGTGCCGTTGGGGGAGGCGAGAACACATGTCCCATCCATCGGCTTGCGCGAGGGAAACCAGTTCGCCGACCTCCCCGGCCCCACCGAGGTCGCGTACCGGAGCTGCCCGAGCGGGTGACGGGGGACTCCGGCACAGTGTTGCCATGGGTTCGTCGGTCGCTGATTCTCTCACTGTCGCCACATTCAACGTGAACGGAATCCGCGCGGCACGTCGTCGTGGATTCGACCAGTGGTTGCGGGCGCGGTCGGTCGATGTGGTCGCGTTGCAGGAGTTACGTTGTCCCGCATCTGATGTGGGCACCTTCCCGGGCTATTCGGCGGCGGTGGACGTGGGTTCCGTGGCCGGTCGTAACGGTGTGGCAGTACTGACGAGGGTTTCCGCCGCTGCCGTGCGGACGTGGGTGACCCACCCACCCAGGGCCCGCGGACTCGGTGAGTTCGCCGCACAGGGACGCTATATCGAGGTCGACCTGGCCGACCGACCGGTGACGGTGGCCTGTCTCTATCTCCCCAAGGGTGGTCTGCCCTCGCATCTCCAGCGCCCGGGATCTATGCGCGAACAGCCCGACGGTGGGGTCAAGTACGAACGCAAGCAGAGGTTCCTCGCGGCGTTCGCCCGCGAAGTGCACCGGAACCGGCTCGCGGCGCTGAGCGCGGGACGCGAGTTCGTCCTCACCGGGGATCTGAACATCGCGCACACCCGGCACGATGTGACCAACTGGCGTGCCGCCCGCACGATGGACGGATTCCTGCCTGCCGACCGCGAGTGGTTCAGTTCGATTCTCGGCACGCGTCGGCTCGTCGACGTGGTGCGACAGGTGCACGGCGACCGCCCGGGTCCACTCACCTGGTGGAGTTGGGCGGGTCAATCGTTCGCCAAGGATGTGGGTTGGCGAGTGGACCACCAACTCGCGACGCCCGGTCTCGCCCGCCTCGCCACGTCTGTCGTCGTCGACAAGGAACCGTCACCCGCTGAGCGGCTCTCCGATCACGCCCCACTCGTGGTGACCTACTCGGCAATGCCTGACTGAGAAGTCTGGTTCCCTCGGCAGGACACGCAAAACATGGGCAACTGGAAAACGCCTGGTCATAGTCGATGGCTACTCGATCTGAGCTCCAGCACCAACCGCTGCGTGGGGGTCAGGGGTTCGAGTCCCCTTAGCTCCACAGAAATTACAGGTCGGGCCCGGTCTAAGACCGGGCCTGACCTGTTTCATTGTGTCTGGCCCCGCGATTACCCGCGTTTTGGTTGGGTCGTGTTTCAGCGGCTTACTCTCGCCGCCGGACCCGAAAACGATCGCCGTGTTCTAGCCCCGCGAGCTCGGCCCGGTGTTGCGACGGCGAGTCGCAAGTTCTTGTCACAGATCTCCCGGACGCATTGTCCTAGTTGTCGACACCACATGAACACCTGTCGAGACGAGGTTCGATTATGGACATCAGCACGGGTCACGCCATCGAGACAATGGACGATCTGCGTCGCCATCTGCAGTGGGCGATCGAGCTCGAGCACGCGACCATACCGCCGTACATGTGCGCCCTGTATTCGCTGGAGCAAGGCGCCAATGCCGAAGCGGCACAGGTCATCAGCAGCGTATTCGTCGAGGAGATGCTGCACTTGGCGCTGGCGGCGAATCTACTCAACGCGGTAGGTGGCGAGCCCAAGCTCGACGCGCCCGAATTGCTGCCCGCGTATCCGCATCCGCTGCCGCACGGCGATCGATCCGTACGGATACAGCTCGCGCCGTTCGGTTCCGAAGCTCTCGAATTGTTCTTGAACATCGAACGGCCCGCCTCGGCGGACGCGCTGCCCGAATCCGACGGCTATCACACGATCGGGCAGTTCTACGCGGCTGTCGAACTCGGTCTCGTCACGCTGGTCGACACCCTCGGCGAGGACGTCGTGTTCAGCGGCGACCCCGGTCGGCAGCTCAACGAGATGCACTTCAACAGCGGTGGCGGACAGGTCGTTTCGGTGCACGATCTGAAGTCGGCGCTGACGGCGCTGGCCGAGATCGTCGAGCAGGGCGAAGGCGCGGCGCGGACCGAGGTGTGGGACGGCGAGAAGGACGTCTTCCATCCCGATCGCGACGAGGTCGCCCACTACTATCGCTTCCTCGAACTGAAGGAAGGTAAGCGGTTCCAGCTCGGTGACACCCCGCAGTCCGGGCCCACTGGTGAACCGATCCTGTTCGACCCCGACAAAGTGCTGCCGATGCGCCCCAACCCCCGCACCGCCGACTATCCGGAAGACAGCGCGGTCCGCCGCGCGCAGGTGGAATTCAACAACACCTACTGCCTGCTGCTGTACCTGCTGGAGGACACCTTCAACGGCAGCCCGTCGCAGATGCGGGACGCGGTGGGGACGATGTACGCGTTGAAGTCCCAGGCCCAAGCGCTCATGAAGATGCCCAGCGGTGACGGCCGCACCACCGCGGGCCCGACCTTCGAGTACGTCGCGCCGCAGGATCGAGCGTAGTCGAACGGCCTCGGCACCAGCACTGTCACAGAATCACCGCCTGCCCTGTCCTTGGTACAGCGGAGTTTCGCGAACCCCGCGCAATGTCCGAACGAAAGGAATGAGCATGAAGATCGTCGTCATCGGCGGCACCGGCCTGATCGGTTCCAAGCTCGTCGCACGACTCGGTGAGCACGGCCACCAGGCGGTTCCGGCCGCACCCAATACCGGCGTGAACTCCCTCACCGGTGAGGGAGTCAAAGAAGTACTGCAGGACGCGAACGTGGTGATCGACGTTTCCAATTCGCCGTCGTTCGCCGACAACGACGTGATGGAGTTCTTCCGGACCTCCACGACGAACCTGCTCGAGGCCGCTGCCGCGGCCGGTGTCGGGCATTACGTCGCGCTGTCGGTGGTGGGTTCGGAACGGTTGCCGGATTCCGGGTATCGGCGGGCGAAGGTGGCGCAGGAGGAGCTGATCGCGGGATCGGGTCTGCCGTACTCGATCGTGCGCGCCACGCAATTCTTCGAATTCGCCGGTGGTATAGCGGATTCCGCGACCGTTGACGGTCAGGTGCGGCTGCCGGGTTCCAGTATGCAGCCGATGGCCGCGGACGATGTGGCTGCCGCTGTCGGACGTACGGCGGCGGGCGAGCCGAAGAACGGGACCATCGAGGTCGGCGGCCCGGAGGTCATCGCCCTCGACGAATGGATCCGCACCGTGCTGAGCGCGCGGTCGGATGCGCGCACGGTGGTCACCGATCCCGAGGCCCGGTATTTCGGGGCGGTGCCGCAGCGCGAGCTGCTGCCCGGCAGCGATGCGCAACTGGCGCAGACGCGGCTGTCGGAGTGGCTGACCAGCAACTGAACTGTTCGCGCGGGCGGCGATCGGCCCGCCCGCGCGAACTACCCCCTTCGGAAGGGAACGAAGCGATGCTCACATCCGACGAACGTCAGATCGCGACGTCGGTGCTCGTCGTCGGCACCGGCGGTTCCGGCCTCCGTGCGGCGATCGAACTGGCCGAGCGCGGCATCGACGTCCTGGTGGTGGGAAAGCGGCCGAAGGCGGACGCGCACACCACTCTCGCCGCCGGCGGCATCAATGCCGCACTGTCGACCATCGACGTCGAGGACAGCTGGCAGCAGCACACGGCGGACACGATCACCGAAAGCTACCTGCTGGCGCGCCCCGATACCGCCCAGGTGGTCGCCGAGAACGCCGCGCGCGGAATCGAGGATCTCGAGCGTTGGGGGATGCCGTTCGCTCGCGAATCCGACGGCCGGATCTCGCTACGATTCTTCGGCGCGCACACCTACCGGCGCACCGCGTTCGCCGGTGATTACACCGGCCTCGAGATCCAGCGGACCCTGGTGAACCGGGCCGCGCAGCTCGGCATCCAGATCATCGATACCTGCTACGTGACCCGAATCCTGGTGCGAGACAACGTGGTTTTCGGCGCCTACGGTTTCGATCTCGACAGTGGCGAGCGCTACGTGTTGCGAGCCGACGCGGTAATCCTCGCTGCCGGTGGGCACACCCGCATCTGGCGGCGCACCTCCTCCCGACGTGACGAGAACACCGGTGATTCGTTCCGGCTCGCCGTACTCGCGGGCGGCCGGATTCGGGACCCGGAGCTCGTGCAGTTCCACCCGTCCGGGCTCATCGAACCCGAGAACGCGGCCGGGACACTGGTATCGGAAGCCGCACGGGGAGAAGGCGGCATTCTTCGCAACGCCGCGGGCGAGCGTTTCATGCGGCGCTACGACGCGGAACGCATGGAGCTCTCGACCCGCGACCGGGTCGCGCTGGCCGCCTATACCGAGATCAAGGAGGGTCGAGGAACGCCGAACGGTGCTGTCTGGCTGGATGTTTCGCACCTGCCTCGCGAAACGATCATGCGGCGACTGCCGCGCGTCTACCAGACGATGCTGGAGCTGCAAATGCTCGACATCACTCGCGATCCGATCGAAATCGCGCCGACGGCACACTATTCCATGGGCGGAGTGTGGGTTCGCTCCGAAGATCACGGTACCGGCGTCGAGGGCCTCTATGCGATCGGCGAGGCATCGAGCGGCCTGCACGGCGCCAACCGGCTCGGCGGCAACTCGCTGATCGAACTGCTCGTCTACGGCCGGATCGTCGGCGAGGCGGCAGCGCGGTACTCGGCCGAGCTGGTCGCACAGCGTCGGTCCCACAGTGCGCTCGTCGAGGCCCGCGCCGAGATCGATGAGCTGCTGGCGGTCGACGGGCAGGAGAACGTACGGGCCCAGCAACGCGCCGTGCGCGACACCATGACCGAGCACGCCGGCGTGGTGCGCGACGAGACCGGGATTCGGGCAGGCTTGGCCGAACTCGACGAGGTCGAGGACCGCATGACGAATATCGGCGTGCACCCCGACGCCGCCGGGTTCCAGGATCTGGCGCACGCCTTCGATCTGAAGTCCTCGGTGCTCGCCGCACGCGCCACCTTGGAAGCCGCGCTGGAGCGGCGCGAAACCCGTGGCTGCCACAATCGGTCCGACTACCCCGACCTGGATCCGGCGCTGCGGGTGAATCTCGTGTGGTCGGGTCCCGGCAAGCTCGAACGCGAGGAGATCCCCGCGATCCCCGACGGAATCGCCCGGCTTATGCGAGATGTATCGACGGAAGGCAAATTGGTCGAATGACGGCGTCGTGTGGGCGCACAAGCCGCCCGCTGTCCGGTGCCGCTCGCTCAGAGGGGTTGTTGCCGCGTGCCACGCCACCCGCGTACGGCCGGCGCGAGTAACGTCGTGGGAGATGGTGGCCGAATCGAGGCGGGGGATATGAATCACGCGATTGCCGGTGGCGTCGGAACGACCGCGCGATGAGTGGACCCGCGGGTACCGACCTGGGCAAAGCAGTCGACGACTTCTCCGCGCAGAAGGGACGGCTGTTCGGCATCGCCTACCGAATGCTCGGCACCGTTGCCGACGCTGAGGACATCGTCCAGGACGTCTGGGTGAAGTGGCAGTCCTACGCCGGCCGCGATTCCGTGCGTGATGTGGAGGCCTTCCTCGTCACCATGACCACCCGGCAGGCGATCAATGCCACGCAGACCGCGCGGGTCCGTCGGGAAACCTACATCGGCCCGTGGCTGCCCGAGCCCGTGGACACCAGTGCTGATCCCTCGCTCGGCGCGGAGCGTGCCGCGGCATTGGAGACCGCGGTCCTGGTCGTCCTGGAGAAGATGACGCCGACCGAGCGGGCGGCGTTCGTCCTGCGGGAAGCTTTCGACTACCCCTACGGCCGGATCGCCGAAGTCCTCGACATCAAGGAACCGGCCGCCCGGAAGCTGGTGAGCCGGGCACGCCAGGCCATCGAGTCCGACCGGCAGGTATCAGTCGACACCGTGCATCAGCGACGTCTGCTCGCTGCCTTCCTGAATGCCGCGCGCGCCGGCGAATTCGATGAACTGGAGGCGCTTTTCGCCACCGATGTCGCCAGCTACTCCGACGGCGGCGGCGTGGTGCGCAATGCCTCGCGCATTCCGGTATTCGGACGGACGCGTGTGGCGAAGTACGTGGCCGCGTTCGCCTCACACTTCTGGACCGGGGTCGCCATCGATTGGGTCGACGCCAATGGTCGTGCGTCGGTGGTGATCAGCCGCGACGGAGCCCCCATCGCCTGGCTCGGGGTCGGTGCGGCCGACGACGAGAGCATCGACCGGCTCTATTGGGTGTTCAACCCCGCCAAGCTCGGTCACATCGCCCATGTCGTCGCTGTTCCGGGGGACTCCGCCGCGCCGTGAAACATCATCGGCCCAGGGTCAGCGACTGTGGCAACCACGAATATCTGGCCGACGCCGGTGGTGCTGTCGCGGTGTACATCAGCTCGGCGAACTTCACCAACCTCGGGCCGCGCAAGGGATCGGCACCCCGGCTGGCTCTGACCGATCTGGGAGCGTGTCGCAAGGTCATCAACACTTATGACCGGATCCGTAGACGGTGGGCGATGGGGCGGAGAAGTGGTGGAAAGACGTTCCATCCGAGGTGCCTGCGTACTTGATCGGTGTCACCGGACCGCCGGGGCGCCGTTGGGTGTGGGGAGCGATCAACCTGGACTCGTAGAGGGCACGCGGTGGACACGTGTTGACCGCGCCTGGACGGATACCTCGGCGGTGGCGGACGCTCGCCGTGAACCCTCGGGCCTGACCCTGGGAACGGCGCCCGATCCGCCGAGGCCCGGGATGTCACCGATCATCGTGGAGCCGCACATCGACAACGATCGTCTTCGCCGGACAGCGCGGCTGTGCTGACGGCAGTCTGCCGATCTCGAGCAGCAATCTCGGCCATCCCGGTGGAGACTTGAGCTGGCCCCCGATTACCCCGTCGCCGAGATGGTGTCTGGTGCTGCCGATGGATGACCGTCCGCGGATCTGAGCGACATTGGCGACGCCTCGTGTTCCCCTGATCAGGCCCCCTTTCGGCGTCGGCGTGGGGTCCCTCTACGCGGCATGGCCTGCTTGCTCGTTGGGTGCCGACCTATGCCGGAGATTGGCTCGGTTGTAGCCAGGTTCCGTTCAGGCCTTTTGACCGGTCAGAGAGCAGGCTCTGTGTGGCCGTCGGGCCGAGTCGCAGGTGCGATCGAAGTGAAGGTGAGGGGCAGCCGTGCCGGGCCGCGCAGGGTGACATGTTCGCGGTAGGCGATCTGGTCGCCGGCCAGGCGGGGGTCGCGTACGCGGCGCGCGAAACGGGTCAGGGCGACGGTGGCTTCCAGACGGGCAAGTGGAGCGCCGAGGCAGAAATGTTGGCCGAGACCGAATGCCAGGTGTCGGTCGCCGCGGGCGGGATCGTATCTGTCCGGATCTGTGAAGACGTCGGGATCCCGGTTGGCGGCGGCGATGAGCATGACGATCAGATCACCGGTCGCGATGTCGATGTTCGGGAGGGTGATGGCGTCGCGGGCGATGCGCGGAACCAGCTGCACCGGTGGGTCATAGCGCAGACTCTCCTCGATCACGGCTCCGGTGAACGCCGGGGCGGTGCCCAGATCGGCGAGTTGATGGCGGTGTCCTGGGCGTAGTAGGGCGAGCGCGGTGTTGGCGATGAGGTTGACCGTGGTTTCGTGGCCGGCGATGAGCAGCAGGGCACAGGTGCTGATGAGCTCGTCGTGGGTAAGGGTGTCGGTAGATTCCTCGGCGGCGATGAGTGCCGATAGCAGGTCATTGCTGGGCCGGGTGCGTCGGTGGCGCACGAGTTGTTCGAAATACTCGTGTAATTCATTGTTCGCACGGACCATTGTCGTGGCTTCGGTGCGCCCGGCGGTGGTGGCCGAGACCGGGTCCAAGGCTCGCGCCAGCAGCGTGGACCAGCGCCGCAGCTGTGGTTCGTCGCGCAGCGGAACGCCGAGCAGTTCGCAGATCACCGTGATGGGGAGCGGGTAGGCGAGGTCCTGGACGAGATCGAGTTCACCGCGCTCGGCGGCGCGATCGAGAGCGGCGTCGGTGATGGCGGTGATGCGTGGTTCGAGACCGCGCACGACGGCGGGGGTGAAGGCCTTGGCTACCAGCCGCCGCAGGCGCGTGTGGTCGGGCGGATCGCGGAACAGCATGGAGGCGGTGCCGCTGAGCTCGCTGGACAAGGTTCCGGCGAGGTCGTGAACCGGCGTGGGGCCCATGGGAATCGAGGCGTGATGTCTCTCCACTGAGGCCGCTCGGTCACGCAGCACCGCCGCGCAGTCGCGGTAAGCCGACAGCACCACCACGGGCGTGTTCCCGAGCCGGATCGGTCCCTGCTCACGGATCTGGGCGTAGAGGGGATAGGGGTCGGCACGCTGCGCGGGATCCAGCAAGCTGGCGAAGATTCCCGGATTGGGTGTGGTGGTCATGGTTCCGCCGATGGGTCAACCGTGCCCGATGGCGCGGTGGGTGAAGGTGGGCGAGGTGCCGGGGTTCTCGAGCGCCCCGGTCAGCTCGCTGGAGGGAAAGAACTGCAGGAAACGTGAATCACGCTGCCATCGAGGGGCAGAATCCTCTCCGGTGGCAGGTCGACGAAGGTGGCGGGCTGGTACCAGGGCCGTTGGAAGGGGTGCAGGTCGGCCATGGCTTCCAGCTCGGCACGCTGGGCCAGCAGCTTCGCGTTCGGGAAAGCCGCTGCCACAGGTTGATGCGGGCTGATATCCGGCTGCGGCACTGTAGTGGGCGATCGGCTCGGTGCTCAGGCGTGCGGCGATGCTCATGCGAGTCTCCTCGGTGGCCGGCCGGGTATCCGGTGGTCACAGGACCCGAGGACGCAGGCGAGTCATGGTGAACAGCGGAGTCAGTGGCCGCAAGGGAATCGGCGGCACCCACGCGCCGAGCAGGTCCACTCGGTGCAGCCGGGCTTCGATCACCCGGCCGATGCCCATCTGGTCGATCGGATCACGTTCGGAGCCATATAGTTCCAGGGCGAAGTCCTCGATCCGCCGGACCTCGATGACGCTTTCACGCGGAGTGAAGGCCACCAGCCAGGACGGGAACAGGCCGGTGATCCCGACGATATTGCGGTGCGGGCGCGCCAGGATCGGCGGCGGATCGGAGATGACCTCGCCGAGGCGTCCGCCCATGCTGAGCAGTGTGTGCCCGCGTCGAGTGGCCTCGGCGTGAATCCCGGTGTCGGTGAGCGTCCAGTCGATCTCGCCGAGTTTCTTCGGGTAGCCGAGCAGTTCACGGCCGATGATGAGGGCAACGTCATCGTCGAGGATCATCCACGGACAATGAATTCCGGTGCCCTGCACTGTGTTTATGTGCACGAACAGTCCGGCCTCGTGGTAGCCCGGCGATTCGAAGTTGTTGTCCGGAAACCAGGCGGTGAAGAAGTCGGCGCGGGCCGGTTCGGCCAGTTGCACCCCGGCGGGCAGCCACTGCTTCATACGGTCGGGGTCGATTTCTACTGTGGCACTGAAGTAGTGGGCATCCCGGTAGAGGCTCTGTCGCGGGTCGGCCATGGTTCGTAGGCGGTCCAGGTCTGCGCCGAGGGAACGCCCCACGGAACGAATAGCGGGTTCCCAGCCCATCTCATTTCACCTTTCGATACACGGTGCGCAGTATCGGGCCGACCAGCCCGCGCGGTGTGTACTGTCCGCCGAGGGTCTGCACCTTGGCGAAGACGCCGGGGATCACGCGGCGGCGACCGGCGGCCATACCCGTGATCGCTTGCGCCGCAGCTTGATCCGCGCTCACCCACAGCGGGCCGGGAACCATGCGGTCCAGGTTCGGTGCCTGAGCGACCTCGGCGTATTCGGTGCGGACCGGCCCTGGGGCGAGCAGCGTGCATTGCACACCGGTCCCGGCGAGTTCACCGTGCAGCGATTCGGCCAGGGTATTGGCGAAGGCCTTCGACGCGGCGTAGGTGGCATTGTGCGGCCCGGGCTGATTGCCCGCGGTGGAACCGGTGATCAGGATCGCGCCCGCACCGCGCTCGACCATGCCGGGCAGCACCGCCAGCGTGAGATCGTGCACCGCGACGCAATTCAACTCGACCTGTTGCCGTTCCCGGGCCGGGTGTGCGGTCGCCAGCTCACCATAGGTCGCAAAACCTGCGTTGTTGCACAGCACGGCGATATCGCGCCCGGAGAGTTCGCCGCACAGTGTCGCGCGCTCATCGCGTTGCGCCAGATCGACCGCGCGGATCTCGGTCTCGACGCCGTAGTCCGCGGCCAGCCGAGCGGCCAGTACACGCAGGCGATCCTCGCGACGGGCGACAAGTATCAATGAATACCCTTGCTGGGCAAGGGCTTCGGCAAGTGCGTAGCCGATGCCGGAGGAGGCTCCGGTAATGACGGCCCGTGAATCGCGGGTGGGGGTGGGAAGGCTCATCGGTGGCTCCTCAGCGCTCAGAACTGGGTGAGCGCGCGGGCGCTCACGGTGGTACCGGCGGTGATCAGGGTGCGAACCGCACCCCGCCCACTGACCTGGCTCTCGCCCGCCGCTATGCGTCGGAAATGGCCTGCG
The DNA here is from genome assembly GCF_053608825.1 of Nocardia sp. NPDC055002. Taxonomy (NCBI): domain Bacteria; kingdom Bacillati; phylum Actinomycetota; class Actinomycetes; order Mycobacteriales; family Nocardiaceae; genus Nocardia; species Nocardia sp. NPDC055002. Next base: position 575,921 of record NZ_JBSGWE010000001.1, on the reverse strand, counting down.
TGCCAAGCAAGTTGGAGATAGGAGTTGATCGGATCGGCACCGGGCATCGGAATTCGTGGCGCGGTGGGCAGAGTTTCGGGTTCCCGGGTACCGGCGAGCAGGTCGGCCGCGATATCGGGCCGTACGGCGAACGGGCGACCCAGTCCGATGACATCGACCGCGCCCTGGCTCAGCACATCGTTGATGAAGTCCAGGGTGCGGATGCCGCCGGTGAGCATGAGCGGCATGGCCGAACGTGCACGCAACTGCTCGGCGTAGCGCAGGAAGTATGCCTCGCGTTCGCGGGTGCTGTCGGCCACCACCCCCGTCATGGCTGGGGCCTCGTAATTGCCGCCGGAAATCTCCAGCAGGTCGATTCCGGCCTGCTCCAAGGCGAGGGCGACATCGAGCGACTCGTCTTCTTCCAGCCCCTTGGACTGGAAGTCGGCGGAGTTGAGCTTCACCGAGAGAATCGCCGTGGGTCCGATGGCCTTGCGCACCTCCGCCACCACCTCGAGCAACAGGCGTCGGCGGTTCGCCGGGTTGCCGCCGTACACATCGCCGCGCTGGTTGGCGACCGGGGAAAGGAACTGCGACAACAGATACCCGTGTGCGGCGTGCACCTGCACACCGGCAAAGCCCGCGGCCACTGCGAGTTCCGCGGTGCGCGCGTAGCGGCGGCGCAGATCGTCGATTTCGTCGAGCGTCAATTCGCGCGGCTTACGCAGATTGAATCCCACCGCCTGCGGGCGCAGCGCCGAGGGGCCGACCGGACGGCGATGCAGCGGGCCGACCGCGACCCGGCCCGGGTGGTTGATCTGCATCAGCATCACCGCGCCCTCGCTCGAACCGGCGCGCGCCCAGTTGCCGACGGCCTCGAGATGCCGCTCGTCCGCCAAGGTCACGTTGCGCGGCTCCACGTAGGCGCGCTGGTCGATCATGACATTGCCGGTGACGAGCAGACCCGCGCCACCACGACCCCAGGCGCGGTAGAGCCGGGTCAGGGTCTGGCTGGGTGCGCCGTCGATCCCGGCGAGCTGTTCGCTCATCGCGGCCTTGGCGATGCGATTGGGCAGGGTGACCCCACAAGGCAGGGTCAGCGGACTGCCGACTGCGGCGATGCGCGGGGTGCGGTTCTTGGGAGGCATGTGCGGGGCTCCTGGTGTCGTGGAAGGGTTCGAGTCAGGCGATGTGGCGCGCGACGGCGAGAATCGGGCGCAGGACAACCTCGGCCAGCGCGCGCGTAGCGGACGAGCGCTCGGGTGCTTCCGATGAGTGCTGCTGCGGTGCGGGTGCGGTGGGCACGAAGGGCGCTGGCTCAGCGGCACCGGGCAGCAGGGTGCGCAGGGTAGATAACTGGGTCAAGGTGCGCACCAGCCATCGGCCGCGCAGTACGTCCCAGCGCAATTCCGGGCCGCCTGCCAGGATTTCGCCCGAGGCCTTGGAAATGTGGGCGTAGAGATCACCGACCGGTGTGCGCAGGCGCTGTTGCAGCAGCGAGGCCTCGGCAAGCAATCGGGCGCTGTTGGTCAACAGCATGCCCGCACCCGAGCGAGGCGCGACCAGTCCGGCGAAGTAGAGGTTGGCCACCCCCGGCGCGAAGGTGTGCGAGATCAGTCGCGGCTGACCCTTTTCCCAGTTCAACAGGCCCTCGCGCAGGAACGGGAAGGTGGTCTTGAAGCCGGTCGCCCACACGATGGTGTCGTATTCCCCGCTGGTTCCATCGGTGAAATACGCTGTGCGCCCATCGAATCGTTCGATCTCGGGACGAACGGCAATGCGACCGTGCTTGAGGAAGTACGGCAGTTGCTGGTTGACCACCAAGTCCTGATCGAAGATGCGATGTGTGGGCTTGGACAACCCGAAACTCCGAAAGCTACCCATCCCGACGGTGACGATCGACCGGAAAACCGCCTCCTGCACCAGTTTCGGCACCGGAATCGAACCCACATCGAACTTGCTGCTCGGAATGCCCAGCACATACTTGGGGATGAACCAGTAGCTGCGGCGTAGCGAGATCTCCGAATTCCCGAAGGTCACCGCGGCTTCCACGGCCAGGTCGCACCCGGAGTTACCGGCCCCGACTACCAGCACGCTCGGACCGTCCAGGTCGGCCGGGCGCTTGTAGTTCTTGGAGTGGATCTGCGTGCCGGTGAATTCGCCTGGATACGAGGGGATGTCGACGTCCCAGTAGTGCCCGTTGGCGATCACGACTCCGGCGTACTCTCGAACCTCCCCGCTCGCGAATTCGACCCGCCAGCCCGCCAGGCCCGCCTCGTCGAGCGGCGCGACATCGTCCACGAAGGCGCCGAATTCGATCCGGCGGTCCAGCCCGAATTCCGCGGCGAACGCGCGTAGGTAGTCACGCATCTGCGCGGCGCTCGGGAAATCCGGGTAGCTGCTGGGCATCGGATAGTCCGCGTACTGGGTGACGTCCTTGGAACTGATCAGGTACGTCGAGTCGTACACCCCGTGCGACCAGTTGCCTCCGATCGATTCGGTGGCTTCCACATGGTCGTAATCCAAGCCCAGATCCGCGTATGCCTTGGCCACCGCCAATCCGGTGTATCCGGCCCCGATGATGCAGTAACGACGCGCCATTGCGACCTCCCATCAATGCTACAGTCTGTGTAGCTACAGTGAGTGTAGTATTTGCCTGGACGCGGGCGAATGTCAAGCTCGTCCGAGCGAAAAGGGAGGTGGAAGGCGAATGACCGAACAACGAGGCCGCGGGTACGCACCGCGAATGGCCCCCGAACAGCGACGCGAACAGCTCCTGGACGCGGTCCTGCGCGTCATCGTCGAGCAGGGCGTGCACAAGGTGTCCATCGATACCGTGGCCAAGGAAGCGGGCGTCAGCCGCCCGGTCATCTACGGACTGTTCACCGACTCCGAACAGCTGCTGCGCGCCTCACTGGACCGAGAAGAAACCGCGGCCATGACCCAGATGGCAACAGCGGTGCCCTCGGCCGCCGCGGGCGATCCGATCCAGGCCGTGTCGGACAGCGTTGAGCACTTCCTCGCCGCAGTACTGGCCGCACCCGACCGCTGGCGAGCCATCTTCTTGATCGCCGACGCCAGCACCCCCGCCTTCCGCTGCCGGCTCGAAAGCGGCAGGCAAGCCTTCATCGCGGCTCTGGTGACTTTCGTCAGAGCGGCCGCACCGCCCGAGCGGCTGCCCGGGATCGATGTCGAACTCACCGCCCGTACCCTCTACGCCCTGTTCTGGGAAGCCGGACGCCTTGTCCTGGCCGACCCCGAAGCCTTTCCCCCGCAGCGGATTCGCGAATTCGCCAGCACCCTCATTCCCGCCCTGCCGGCATTCCGCAACCCGAAGGCACCCCAGTGAGCGACATATACCACGCAGTCCTGCGAGCCCATAAGTGGATCTACGAGACCACCGATGGTCTGGTGGGCCACCGCCTCCTGTTCGGCAATCCGACCCTGCTGCTACGCACCGTCGGTCGCCGCACTGCCCTGCCCCGTACCAGCGCCCTCACCTATGGTCGCGATGGCGATGCCTATCTCGTAGTCGCCTCCAATGGCGGCGCACCCAAACCCCCGGCCTGGCTGGCCAACCTGAAAGCCAACCCCGACAACGAAATCCAGATCGGCCGCCGCCGCCTGCGCGTCACCGCCCGTCCCACCCTGCCCGGCGACCCCGACTACGACCGCCGTTGGAAGATCGTCGACGCGGTCAACAAGGGCAGATACACCGAATACCAAAAAAAGACCACCCGCCCGCTGCCGATCGTAGAACTCCGCGCCCGCTGACCCCACCCGTCGTGCCGAGACCCGCGAATGCACACGCCTGCAGCCGTTCCCGTGCAACCTGTGGCACTGCTACCAGGTGATCGCGCCGCTGGAAGGCGAATCGGCCGACCGATCGGCGCGTCGTTAACGGTCAGCGCATTTGGCATCTAGCTGTCTTTCAACCGCTGTGAGCTGCATATATCCAGCGCAGGTTGGTGCCCTCAGCAGGACACACAAAACAAGGGCAACCGGAAAACGCCTGGTCATCGCGGCTGTCTATCCGATGGCAAACCGAAGCGGGCGGGGGTGTCGCTGCGTTCGCTTGAGTCGGACAGCGGAGGTGTTCGGTTGCGGTCTGTCGCCCGTCGGTCGAATAATCGTCGAAAGGGCTGCGGCATCTGCCGCCGATCAGTGTTGCGATTACTGGTTGTCGGCCGACGAGTCCTGAGGTGCTATGCCGCACCGTCTTGGGTAATGACGATTTTGCCCTTGGCTTTGCCTTGCTCGACGTAGGCCATGGCGTCGAGTGTCGACTCGAACGGGAAGGTGCGATCGAGAACGGGCCTCAGCTCGCCATTGTCATACAGGGACGCGAGGTGCTCGAGCTGGGCACCGTCGGCTCTCATGAAGAAGAACGCGTAACGAACGCCGAGCGTTTTGGCCTGCGCTCGGATCTTGCGGCTCAAGATGCTCATGATGGGGCGAAGCAACTTCTTGCCCAACTGCGAAGCGAAGTCGGGGTCGGGCGGGCCAACGACACTGATCGCAAGGCCACCGGGTTTGAGAACGGTCAAGGACTTCTCGAGGTTGGTGTCGCCGAGGGAATCGAGGACGACGTCGTATCCGGCGATCACGTCGGTGAAGTCTTGGCTGGTGTAGTCGACCACCTCGTCTGCGCCCAGGTTGCGGACCCGGTCGATGTCTGCGGTGCTCGCGGTCGTAGCCACGTACGCGCCGAGGTGCTTCGCGACCTGGATGACCGTCGAGCCGAGGCCGCCTGCGCCGGCGTGTACGAGCACCCGCTGTCCTGGCTTGACGTCGGCGACGTCGACAAGTGCCTGCCACGCGGCCAGTACGACGAGAGGAACCGCGCCTGCCTCGGCGAAGGAGAGCGAAACGGGCTTGTGGGCTACGTCAGCTTGGTTGACGGCGATGAACTCTGCGAAGGTGCCGATGCGCAGGTCGCGGGGTCGGGCATAGACCGCGTCACCGATACTGAAGTCGCGGACCGCGGATCCGAGGGCGGTGACAACACCGGCAACGTCGTGACCGAGAACGAATGGTGTCTTGTACCTGAGGAGCTGTTTGAACTCCCCGTTGCGGACCATCTTGTCGAGCGGGTTGATGCTCGCCGCCCGCACGTCGATGAGAACGTCGTCGGCTCCGACTGCAGGGAACGCCACATCGACGGATTTCAGCCCATCGGGTCCGTATTCAGTCACCGCGAATGCCTTCATTGGTGGTCTCCTGACTGTTGAGGATGTTGCCACCCACATGATAACGAAGTTATTATGTGGGTGTGAAGCAGGATTTGACGAACAAGCGGCTGGTGGTAACTGGTGCGGCAAGAGGCATCGGCGAGCATGTGGCACGCATCGCGGCCGCGCGTGGCGCGCGAGTCGCGGTGCTCGGCCTCGAGCCCGACCGGCTCGCGACCTTGGCCGACGACATCGATGGCCGATGGTTTGCTGCTGACGTGTGCGACGGGAATGCGCTGCGGCGGGCAATCGACGGGGCCGCCGAGTACCTCGGGGGGATCGACCTGGTCGTCGCGAATGCGGGAATCGTCGATTACGGCACTGTACGCCAGACCGAGGACGCGGCGTTCGCGCGAGTGCTGGACGTGAATCTGACCGGCACGTTCAGGACACTGAAGCTCGCAACACCACATCTGGCGAGGTCGGGTGGGCACGTGAGCGTTGTGGCATCCGCGCTGTCCTTTCTGGCGTTGCCGTCGATGTCGGCGTACTCGGCCAGCAAGGCCGGTGTGGAGATGCTCGCCCTCACCTATCGGCAAGAAGTCGCTCACCTCGGAATTTCGGTCGGTGTGTTGCATCCCTCGTGGATCGAAACGGATCTTGTGCGGAGTATCGACCGAGATATTCCGTCGTTTCCGGCGATGCGACGCAGGCTGCCATATCCGGGCAATGTCACGACGAGTGTCGACAAGGCCGCGGTCGCCATTGTCGATGGCCTGACCACGCGGCGTCCACGTGTGTACGTGCCGCGCGCGGTCGGTGTGGTCGGGTGGGGCAAGGCCGCGCTTGCCTCGCCTGCTGGGTGGTTGTGGGCGCGCCGTTTCGCGTCGACCTGGGCACCCCGGGTCGAACGGGAGATTGCCGCGCACGAGGCTCGGCGGCAGGGATGAGCCGCGGCCGATTCAGGAGCCTGGCGAGGTAGTCCGTGACCGGGTGAGCGCGATCTGGTGAGAGGCTGTCGCGGCCTTGGGGTCGTCGCCGAGACCGACGCAGAAGGTGACGCCCATCGGCACGAGAACCTGGCCGACCGGGTCATCGAACTCGTCGAAATGGTTCGCCAGCTCCAACATGATGTAGCCGTGGACGTAGCTCCACAGTGCGCCCGCTACGGCCTTGGGATCGGTCGCTGCGACGCGCTCTGAACCGATCAGCCGGGTGCAGGCGTCGGTGATGTGGGCGTATGCCGATCGAAAGGCGGCAGAGTGACCTGCCAGACGCACGTCTTTGTCGGAGGCGGGGCGGTAGGTCGATCGAGTGGACAGACCGAACATCGCATCGTAGAGGTGTGGATTGGCGCGGGCGTAGGTGACAGTGATGAGCGCCATCGAGAAGAGGTCGGCGACGGGGTCGTCGGTGCTGGGGAGTTCGGCGAAGGCAGTACCGAGTTGGTCGAATCCGTGGTCGGTGAGGGCTTTCACCAGTTCGGGTACGCCGCCGAAGTAGTTGTAGACGACCATGCTCGACATGCCGGCCTCAGCGGCCACGGTGCGTGCTTTGATCGCCGACGGACCTTCGGTCGCCAGGAGCCTGATCGCGGCATCGATCAGGCGTTCGGCGATGCCGTTCGACGGGGTGTCTTTCGGGTGCGGTGCTTCGGCCATAGTCGGTCATTGTCCCATTCGCGAGGGTTGGTCAGAATGTGGCTGGTTCGCGGTCGGCGCAGTGCGCTACATGTTGCATGGCATGCTCGGCCAGCGCTGTGATCGTCAGCGCCGGGTTCACGCCGGGATTGGCGGGGAAGGCGGCGGCATCGCACACGATCATGTTCCGGTAGCCGAATACCGTCATGCGGGGGTCGACGACGCCGGATTCTGCCGTTGACCCGATAACGGCTCCACCGACCACGTGGGCGGTCATGGGGCGGTTGCCGAGAACCTCGAAAACACTGGCTTGCGCGATACCACCGGTCTGTTCGGCGAGCCAGGCCGCCACCTGGTGGCCGATAGCGAGATGGGTTGGCGCGGGCCGCTTCGCGTCGATCCGCGTGGTGAGCCGGTAGCCGCGACCGAAGCGGCGTCTGACCGGGGTGAACGCGATCGCATTGTCGCGTGCCTGCATGACGAGCATCATGAGCGTGCGTCGGCTCCACCCGCGACGCAGTGTCGCTGCCCATCGTCTCGGGTGGCTCAGCACTTCTCCGGCCCACTCGATGATTCGGCGGCGGCCGTCGCCGTGCCCGCTCAGTACGGTGAAGAGCAGTCGCATGAAGTCACCATTGGGCCCGTAGGTGAGCAACTCGATCTGGGTGTCCCCGTCGATGAGGACCCGACTACTGGCAGTGACATCGCGCCAGGTCTGCGTGTCTTCGGGCAGCAGAACAGTCAGGACGGCTTCGCTGTTGGTGCGCACCAACTCGCCGAGTCGGTCGCTGATCCGTGGTAGCGAACCGCGGTGTTTACAGTCCGCCAGCAGCTCGTTGGTCCCGACTGCCCCTGCCGCGAAAACGACGCCGCGGGCGGTGAGTGTGCGTTGATCGCGACGCGGCCCGATTCCTGGTCGCCGGGTCGTGATTCGGTATCCGTCGCGACCGTCGCTACTGCTGGCAGGCCCGAGCGGGGCGACGTCGACGACGTTTCGCTCGGCGAGGATCTGCGCGCCGCGTTTTTCCGCGAACCACAAGTAGTTCTTCGTCAGTCGATTGGCGGCACCTACGCGACACCCGATCATGCACTCGCCGCATCGCGTGCACCCGGTGCGCGCAGGCCCTTCGCCGCCGAAGTACGGGTCGGGCACAGTCTTGCCGGGCTCGCCGAAAAACACCCCGACAGGGGCGGGGGCGAAGTCGTCCGGGCTCGCGAAGCGCGCTGCCACCGCACGGGTCAGGTCCATCGTCACCGACTCCCAGGGGGTCTGCTGCACGCCGAGCATGCGCTCGGCAGTCTCGTAGTGAGGTGCGAGCGCGCGATCCCAGTCTCCGAGGTCTCGCCATTGCGGGTCCGCGAAGAACCCGGGCTGGGCACGAAACAGCACACCCCCATACACCAGGCTGCCGCCGCCCACGCCGGTCTGGCTCGAGCTGAACACGTGTGGCAGAAGGATGTTGCGCATGATGCCGCGCAATCCGATGGCCGGTGCCCACAGGAACCGCCGCCAGTCGGAGGCTGACGTCGGCAGATCGGCGTCGGCGTACCGACGGCCGCGCTCGATGACCGCGACGCGGTATCCCTTCTCGGTTAGGCGTAGCGCTGCCACGCTGCCACCGAAGCCGGAACCGACCACCACCCAGTCGAAATCGAACTCCTGCCCTCGGCGTTCGGTATCGCTCTCGACCGGTGCCGACGTATCCATGGACTGCCTCCTGTGAGTGCTTGCGCCTCCACAATAACTTCGTTATTGTCGAGTGGCAAGCCATCCGTATGCGCCAAGACGCAGGACGCGGAAGGCGGTCCACAGTGCGGAGTCGAACGCATGTGCTCGGCCATCCGAGCCCATGTACGCGACCGACGCACTTCACGACTCGATAGATGGAGCGCGCACAACCATGACCTCACTCAAAGGCGCCGTTGTCCTCGTCACCGGTGCGAACGGCGGCATCGGTACCCACTTCGTCCGCGAATCCCTTGCTCGCGGTGCTGCGAAGGTGTACGCCACGGCGCGAACTCCGCGCGACTGGGACGACGATCGCATCGTCGCGTTGGCGCTGGACATCACCGATCAGAAATCCATCGATGCGGCGGTCCAGGCAGCACCGGATGTGACCATCCTGATCAACAACGCGGGCGCATCGGTATCCACGCCGGGGATCCTCACCCACACCGGAGAGGAGATCCGGCGCAACGTCGAGACCAACTTTCTCGGCCCGCTGTTCCTCGCTCGCGGATTCGCGCCGATTCTCTCCGCCCACGGCGGCAACACGGCGATCATCAACATTCACTCGGTGCTGTCGTGGTGGGCAGTCGCCGGTATCTACTCCGCCACCAAGGCGGCCCTGTGGTCATCGACTAATTCCCTGCGCTTGGAGTTGCAACCGGCCGGGGTCCAGGTCGTCGGAGTCCACGTCGGCTATGTCGATACGCCCATGGCCGCGCACGCCACCGGCCCCAAACTCGACCCCGCGGACCTGGTGAACCAGGTCTTCGACGCCACCGAAGCCGGCGAGTACGAGGTGCTGGCAGACGAAGGCTCCCGGCAGCTCAAACAAGGCCTCAGCGCCCCGCTCGAGGTCGTCTACCCCCAGCTCGCCGGCCAGCAGTGAAGTCGGCACGCCAAGGAAGCAGGGATGGTGCGATGACAGAAGAAGTACGAGGACGCCTCGACATCGAGCACCGTGGTTCGGCGCTGCTGGTACACGTCGATGGCGGACCACTGGGACTGTTCGGCAACGACATCGCCGATCAACTCGATCAACTCGTCGACCGCGCTGACGCGGACCCCGACATCAACGCGGTTGTATTCACGGGCACCCATCCCGGTCGCTTCGTCAGCCACGCCGAAGTTCGGTGGCTACAGGAGGGCGGCGCCGCGGTGCCACCCGTGGGGTTGCGTGGCGCCGCGACATTGGCACGTGCGGCCAGGGGAGTGAACAACGTCGGCGGGATGCGGGCAGTGCTCGGCAAGAGTCCGCTGTGGCCGGCCGTCCAGCTCGAACGAGTTCATCAGACATTCTTGAAGATGAACCGCAGCGGGGTGATCTTCATCGCCGCACTCAATGGTTCCGCACTGGGGCTCGGCGCAGAGTTCTGTTGGGCCAACGACCTACGCATCATGGCGGACGGCGACTACTTCATCGGGCAGCCGGAGATCCTGCTCGGCATCATGCCCGGGGGCGGTGGCAGCCAGCGCCTGCCCCGGCTGGTCGGCAACCACCGGGCACTCACGGCGATCCTGTCCGGCAAACCCTTCACCCCCACAGAGGCGTTGGAGATCGGCGCCGTTGACGATGTCACGCCCCTGAGAAACTGCTCGATCGAGCATTCGAGCTAGCCGGATACTTCGGGGCACGGCCCAAGTCGTCACGCGCGGCGATCAAACGCGCGGTGTATTTCGGCGGTTCGTCGAATCTCGAAGACGGGCTGCACATCGAACGGGTGGAATTCCTCGCGACCGCGCTGTCGAAAATCGGCCAAGAACTGATGCTCGACTACATCGCCAACACCGACGCCAGCGGCGAACTCCCGCTATACCAGCCCGGCGTCTACGAACAGGTGCTCGAGCACGGCAACACCCGCGGTGCCGGCGCACCCACCACAACCACCACGCGGGAGCAGTAATGACGTCCCATACCGTCACCCGCCACGACATCACCTTCGGGTCGGGCGGCGACACCTGCGCGGCCTGGCTGTTTCTGCCTGACGGTGTAGAGAACCCGCCCGTCGTCATTCTCGGCCACGGTCTCGGCGCTACCCGGGAAATGCGCCTCGACGCCTTTGCCGAACGATTCGCTCAGGCGGGCATTGCCGCACTGGCATTCACCTACCGGCATTTCGGGGACTCCACCGGCCGACCTCGTCAGCTGTTGTCGATCAAACGCCAGCTCGCAGACTGGGACGCCGCGATCGCCCACGTCAAGACCCGCCCCGACGTCGACAACACCCGAGTTGCCGTGTGGGGCAGTTCGTTCGGTGGAGGTCACGCCGTCATCGTCGCCGCCCGCCATCCCGAGCTGCTCGCCGCGATCGCCCAGTGCCCCTTCACCGACGGCCTCGCATCAGCACGCGCGCTCGGCCCGAAGGGCACGATGCGGGTGCTTCCCGCCGTCGCGGCCGACCTTGTCTCCCATGTCAGAGGCAAGGCTCCGGTCCTGCTCACCCTCGCCGGTGCGCCAGGGGAGAAGGCGCTGATGAACGCGCCCGATGCGCTGCCCGGCTACCTCGCACTCGTGCCTGAGGGCGGCACGTTCGTCAACGAGGTCGCGGCTCGGGTCGCGCCGACCATCACCTGGCACCGCCCGGGTAAGGCGGCAAAAGATGTCCAGATGCCGATCTTGTTCTGCATCTGCGACCACGACTCGGTCACACCGCCCGACGAGACGATCGCCTACGCCCGCACCGCACCCAAGAACGAGATCAAGCGCTACGACGCCGGCCACTTCGACATCTACCTCGGCGAGCCGTTCGAGGCTGTGGTCGCAGACCAGACCGAATTCCTCACCCGACACCTGAAGGCCTGAACAATGACGTTCTCCACCTTGCCCGATCAGCGCAGCACCTCCGCGCCCGGAGCCCTCGCGGTCACCGATTCCAGGCAGTCGTTGACCAACGCTGAACTGCACCGCCGCGTGAAATCGGTCGCCATCCAACTCACCGAACACGGCGTCGCTAGCGGTGACGTCGTCGCCCTGCGCCTGATCAACCGTGTCGAGTTCATCGTCCTGCTGTTCGCGGCATGGCGCATAGGCGCCACGATTACACCGGTCAACCCGGCGCTGACGACGGTAGAGGTCGATCGGCAGCTCAGCGATTGCAGTGCCCGAATCCTGGTCACGGAGGACGGCGCCGACACCGTTCCCGGGTTCCGGTCACTGGCCGTGTCCGATTTGCGCTACGACCTCCTCGTGGAGCACGAGCCCGTCGACGATCCGGATGCCCTCGCTCTCCTGATCTACACCTCGGGCACCACCGGGGTCCCCAAGGGCGTCATGCTCGATCACGCCAACCTCGATGCGATGACCGGAATGGGTCGCGGCGCACTGCAACTCGGCTCCACCGACCGGTGCCTTCTGCTCCTGCCACTGTTCCACGTCAATGCAATCATCGTCAGTGTCCTCTGCCCGCTCCTGGTCGGAGCGAGTGTCACCATCGCCGACCGATTCGATCCACGGACCTTCTTCGAAGCCGTCGAGCAGGTGCGACCCACCTACTTCTCCGCAGTGCCCACGATCTACAGCATGCTCGCAGCCCTGTCCGAGGAACTGAGCCAAGACACTTCATCGATCAGATTCGCCGTCTGTGGTGCGGCTCCCGCCCCGGCCGAATTGCTCACCAGGTTCGAGCGCCGGTACGGATTCCCGATCATCGAGGCATATGGGCTGTCCGAGGGCACCTGCGGCTCGACCATCAACCCCATCGACGGTCCGCGGAAGGCAGGGACCGTCGGCGTCCCGTTCCCGGGCCAGGAGCTCCGTGTCATCGGCACTGATGATCAACCCTTGCCGCAGGGAGCCGACGGGGAAATCGTCGTCCGCGGGCCGAACGTGATGCGCGGCTACCTCGGTCGTCCCGCAGAGACCGCCGCCACCATCGTCGACGGTTGGCTACACACCGGGGACATAGGCCACCTCGACGCCGATGGCTACCTCACGATCGTCGGTCGTAGCAAAGAGATGATTATCCGCGGAGGCGAGAACATCTACCCGAAAGAGATCGAAGACGTTCTCACATCAGCACCGAATGTGCTCGAAGCCGCCGTCGTCGGGGTCCCCGACGCGAAGTGGGGTGAGATCGTGATCGCCTACGTCCAACCTCGCCCCGGCCAAACTGTCGACCTCGAAGCGCTCACTGCCCACTGCAAGGACAATCTCAGCAGTTACAAACGGCCGAAGACCATTCGCTCGATGGAGACGCTGCCCAAAAACGCGGTAGGCAAGCTCGACAAGGCCGCACTCCGGACCAACGCCTCGACGCCATGAATCCCGAACCACAGGCCAGCGCGGAAAGGCCCACAATGCACACCTGGAAAGACACGCCGACCAAGACGATCGATGTCGACTCGGTGCCGTTCGCGTACCGAGAACTCGGTGCCGGGTCCGACGTGCCTGTCGTGTTCCTGCACCACCTCACCGCTGTGCTCGACGACTGGGATCCCAGGGTGATCGACAGTATCGCGGCACACCACCGTGTGATCACATTCGACAACCGCGGTGTCGGAGCGTCCGGATCGGCCGTCCCGGGCACGATCGAGCGGATGGCCGACGACGCGATCGCGTTCATCCGCGCGCTCGGGTTGGAGAAGGTGGACCTTGTCGGATTCTCCCTCGGCGGCGGCGTCGCCCAGTTGATTGCGCTCAAAGCGCCGGATCTGGTCCGGCGAATGATCCTGGCCGGTACCGGACCACGCGGTGGCGGCGGTATCGCCAAGATGCGCACCACCGAAGGCAAGCACGCCGCAACCAACTACCTCGCCCGACTTCAGGAGCGAGACTTCGATCGCGACAAGAAGATCTCGACGCAGGCCCGGCTGGCCCAGCTCGAGGCGATCGTCAACGGCGGCAAGTCTGCACCCGGCGATCTGTCACAGATCACAGTGCCGGTTCTAGTCGCCAACGGCGAGGACGACCTTATGGTGGCGACCAGCCTATCGGCGGACATGGCGCGCCGACTGCCCAACGCGGAACTGAAGATCTACCCTCGCTCCGGACACGGCGGGATATTTCAGCATCACTCGAGCTTCGTTCCCGACGCACTTCGGTTCTTCGCCGACTGAGCCACTGCCCGGCGGTATCGAATCTGTTCCCCCACAACCGCTTCGAAGAAACGAGGACCTAATGAGTACTAACGGCGGCGACCCCATCATCACGTCCTACGCCGACGCGCCCACTCGCACCGTGACCGCCGACGGCACCACCTACGCCTACCGTGAGCTGGGCCCCACAGGCGGCATCCCAGTGGTGTTCTTCGTGCATCTCGCGGCGACCCTGGACAATTGGGATCCGCGAATCATCGACCCGATCGCCATGACCCGCCACGTGATCGCCTTCGACAACAAGGGGGTCGGAGCGTCCACCGGCAAGGTGCCCGCCACCATCGAGGAGGCCGCCGATGATGCCTACACGTTCATCACAGCGTTGGGGTTCGGCAAGATCGATGTGTTCTCGTTCTCGATGGGCGCCATGATCGCCCAGGATCTGGTGCTCCAGCATCCCGCGCTGGTGCGCAAGCTCGTCCTGACCGGGACCGGACCGCGTGGCGGCAAGGACATGGACAAGGTCGCCGGCGTCACTTACTGGGACATGTTGCGGGCCACGGTGACCCGTTCGGACCCCAAGGAGTTCCTGTTCTTCAACCGTGACGCAGTGGGTAAGCGTGCCGGGAAGGAGTTCGTGCGCCGCCTCGAAGAACGCACCACCGACCGTGACAAGGACATCAAGATCAGTGCCTTCCGATCCCAACTCGCGGCGATCAAGGCTTTCGGTCGGTCCACGCCATCGGATCTGTCGAAGATCACCCAACCCACGCTGATCGCCAACGGCGATGACGACCGCATGGTGCCCTCTGTACTGTCCCAAGACTTACATCGGCGCATCGCGGGATCGGAACTGATCATCTACCCCAACTCCGGCCACGGCGGAATCTTCCAGTACCACGAGCAGTTCGCGCCGATCGCCGCAGAATTCCTCGCGGAGAGCTAGGCAACTGGTGCGCTGTTTGACCTGAGCATTTCACCTCACGCGCCGCCTCGGCGGCGTAGACGGCATCCAACATTGGAGGTCACACCCGTTCTTGCCACCATCAAAGCCGCAGGCCGCGTGACCGCGGAGCTTCCCACTCGGTACACAGCACCACCCGCCTGTCTGCGACGAGACTGGACCTAAGCCTGGATGCCGACGCCGAAGTCGTCGGCCGGGACATCGCGTCACGGGAATCGAGCTGCTGCTTGTTCTTCACCTTCGACTTCGACACCACAGGCACAGGCATTCTGATGGAGGTCGGTGTCCCGGCGGTCTACATCGAGGTACTCGACGCGTTCGCCGCCCGGGTCGACGGGGCATCGACACCCTGGAAGATAAGATAGACCTCCGGGTCTCCCACCGACTCGATGTGCACGAATCGAGCGCCTGCGGTCACGTAGAACGCGGACCACTCGTCGGTGATGGCGTCCACCCGAACAAATATGCGCTGCAGTGACATTGGCTTCCCTTCGCTAGAGGTCGCGAGCGTCGGTGATCGCGTCGATGCCGCGCTGCGGTAGTCGGCCGCCGGGAAGACGACCGTGTTGCCCTCGAAGAACGCGGTGATGCGGCGTCGGCGAGCAGCTCGCGGCCCGATTGTCCTTGCATGTCGGAGAACCGCGCTGTTGGGTGAAGCCGAACCCACAGCTCGACAGCCGCCGGGTGCAAGTCAGCGTGTCGATCATGTGCGCGGACAGCTGTCCACCCACTTCGACACCTGCTCGATCAACGGAATCGCGACGCGGCCGTTGCCCGCTCACCACACAGGCGACCTTGCCCTCGGGAACCGTTTGCCGCCAATCATTTTCGAGCTTCGTGCCCAGACTCGGCTGACTGCACTCAGAGATCCACCTCGAGGACAGGGGAGTGCGATCGAGACGAGCACGTGGTGAACAAGCCCCCGGCGCGTTCGGCGTCGGTGAGGACGTCGTCGCGATGGTCGGGTTCGCCGGCGAGTACCCGGACCACGCATTCCCCGCAGATGCCCTGCTGGCACGAGAAGGGCGCGTCGACACCGTGGTCCAAGAGGGCATCGAGCACGCTCTGGTCGTCGGCGACACCGTATTCGGCGCCGGTGGAGGCCACGCGGACGACGAATCCGGCCGGGGCAGGCCCGGTCGGTGCGGGGCGGTCGGTGCCGAATCGTTCGGTGTGCAGGGCTTGGCGCGGCCAGCCGAGCGCCTCGGCCTTGCCCAGGACGTAGTCCATGAACCCGTCCGGCCCGCAGACGTAGACCGCCGTTTCCGGCCGCGGATCGCCCAGATCGCGGGCCACATCGAGCCCGATGTGCTGGTCGTCGAAGTGGAAGCTGACGCGGAAGTTGGCCGTCAGCTCGTCCAGGAAGGCAGCGTGCGAGCGGCTCCGGGCGCTGTAGTGCAGCGTGTACTCGGCGCCCGCCCGGTCGAGCTCGGTCAGCATGGCGAGCAAGGGCGTTATCCCGATCCCGCCCGCGATCAGTACATGACGGTGCGCCGTGACCAGCGGGAAGTGGTTGCGCGGGGCGGAGATCCGCACCCGATCGCCCACGGTGAGCGCGTGCATCGCCCGGGATCCGCCGCGCGAGTTCGTCACGTTCAGCACGGCCAGCCGATACCGGCCCGGCCCGGGCGTTCCGCACAGCGAGTACTGGCGGACCATCCCGGAACCGAGCTGGATGTCGATATGGGACCCTGCTGTGTAGGGCGGGAATTCGGTGCCGTCGACCGGGGCGAGGTCGAGAACCACGATGTCGGCGGTCGCGAGGGTGCGGGCACGGACTTCCGCGTCGATCCAGGTCATGGTCTGCCCCGGTCAGCCACCGGCTACCGGCAGCGCCGCCGCGGTCTCGTCCGCCGTGGCCCCGGCGAGGGTGAACAGACCGGCCTGGGTACGCCGCACCGGTTCCTCGTCCAGACTCACCCCCTGCGGATCGCGGCCCGCTTCCACGTCGTCGATCATCGTCCGCAGCAACCGGCGCAGCAGCACCACGCCCCGATCCGTCGTCGCCAGGGTCTCCTCGGAATGCAGCG
This sequence comes from Nocardia sp. NPDC055002, assembly GCF_053608825.1. Lineage (NCBI taxonomy): Bacteria > Bacillati > Actinomycetota > Actinomycetes > Mycobacteriales > Nocardiaceae > Nocardia > Nocardia sp. NPDC055002. The sequence goes on along the minus strand of NZ_JBSGWE010000001.1, from coordinate 559,377 downwards.
CGACCGGACCCTGCGAAGTCATCACCTCGCCGTCACCGGGGAAGCGCTGACGTTCCTGGTCGGTCAGCTCCCACGCGTTCTTGCCGTCCTGGGTGATGCCGAACAGGAACCGTTGCACGCGTGCGGGATCGCTCGCCCGGATGGAGAAGAACGCGCGATGGCGGGTGTCGTCCATCGGGACAGCCCAGATCACCATGTCGGCCTTGGTATCCGGGGTGAGCTCGACCCAGTCCGGCAGCACCGTGGCATTGGGCAGGTGCAGCTCGGCTCCCCAGACCCGCTCGGTCCGCTCCCCGTCGCGCTCCTTGTCCAGGAACCGGACGCCGTACTTCGCCCCGTAGTCGGTGCGGTCGTAGCTGACCCGTCCCGGCAGGGTGTAGGGATCGAAGAAGTCCTCGGGGAAGCCGGTGGTGCCGGTGCCGAGGAATTGGTAGCCGCTGTGCTGGGAGTGCAGCCAGTTGATGTGCACCGGGTCGATCGTGTTCTCGTAGATCAGCAGCCAGTGGAAATCCTGCTCGGCGCCGGTCACCGACAGTCCGGGGAACGGCCATTCGGCGAAGTACTGCTCGCCCTCGGCGAGGTCCTCGAGCACGTCGTAGCGCGGCAGCACGGGCTTGCGGTCGGGCGGGCCCATGTAGACGAACACCAGCCCGTAGCGTTCCTCCACCGGGTACCACGGCTGGCGCGCGGCGTCGCGGCGTTTGCCACGATCGGGCTCGCAGGCCTGCTCGAGGCATCGTCCCTGCACGTCGTATTTCCAGCCGTGATAGCCACAGCGTAGCCCGTCGTCCTCGATCCGGCCGAAGAACAGACTGGCGCCGCGGTGCGCGCAACGCTCGAAAACCACTCCCGCGCGGCCGTTTCCGTCCCGGAAGACGACCAGGTCCTCGCCGAGGACGCGGGTGCGATGCGGTGCTTCGGCGGTGAGGGTGGCCGAGGTAGCGATCGGGTGCCAGTATCGCCGCAGCGCCTCGCCCATCGGTGTGCCGGGTCCCACCTCGGTCAGGCGTGCGTCGTAGGACGGGGCCTTGCGGCCGTATCCGGTACCGGTGTCCACCGTGGTTCGTTCGGTCATGTCGGTCTCCTCCGCGTGCGAAAGATGTTGTGCTGCCCTGTTATCGGAGCGCCTGGATGATCGGGGCGAAGGCCTCCATCTCGGGTTCGAGCACGGTGTAGTAGGTCAGGCCGAGGGTCTTGCGCCGTTCGCGCAGGGTGTCGGCGTTCTCCTCGGGTGTGCCGAACAGCAGTGACGGCAGTTCGGCGAGTTCGTCGGGCGTGAGGTCGAGCCGGTTCTGCCAGACATCGGTCACGCCGTCGGTCGCGCCCTTGGGCAGCACCTTGTGGATGGGAATGTTGAACTCCACCTTGTCGATCCGGTCGCCGAGCAGTCCACGTACGTAGTCGATCCGGTCGGTGACCTCGGTGATTCCACCCAGCTTCAGCCCGTCGCCGTCGCGCACCTCGGTGGTGCCGGTGAAGGCGATGATGTCGGCGTGGGCGGCAGCCAGCCGCAGGACCCGTGCGCCGCGACCGGCAATCAGGATCGGCGGGCCGCCGGGCTGTTCGAACCGGGCGTACTGGTCGAGCTCGGACTTCGGCTTGCGGAACTCCGCGACGGTGCGCTCCAGCTGGGAAACCCGTTCGCCCGCAGTGGGAAACGGGATTCCGGCCGCGTCGAACTGCGCGCGGTCGTAGCCGGCGCCGAGCCCGAGTTCCACCCGGCCGCCGGAGTAGCGGTCGACGGTGGCGAGGTCGCGGGCCAGCACCGTCGGGTGGTAGAAGGCCGTGTTGAACACGAGCGTGCCGATCCGGATGCGCTCGGTCGCCTCGGCGGCCAGCAGCAGGGTCGGGATCGGTGCCGGCATGCCGAGGTGGTCCGACACCGAGATGACGTCGTAGCCCAGTTCCTCGGCCCTGCGTACCTTGGCGATCCATTCCGCCCTGGTGGACGGGGTGAACAGGCAGAGGCCGAAGCGGAACGGCCGGTCGTACAGGGAAGTCATGACGCTCCTCGCGAGCTCATTCGGTGGCGATGTTGTCGGCGATCTTGGCCAGCACCGCGTTCGCGGCGAGGAATTCCTCCTCGGTGATGCCACGCAGCGATTCGTCGGCGTGGGCGTTCACCAGAGCTTCGGCGCGCTCGTGCGCCGCCTCGCCCGCGGCGGTGAGCCGCAGCGCCGCGCCGGAAACCTCGACCCAGCCGCGGCCGACGAAGTCGTCGACGATCGGCTGATAGGTCCGCGCGCCGTCGGCGACCAGGAACGGCGCGAACGCCGCGTCGAGTTCGGCGACGCTGCCCAGACCGATCTGCAGGGCGTGCAGGATCTGCCAGTCCCGGCGGGTGAGCTTCTGCTCGTGCAGCAGCGCGCCGGTGGCGACGTCGAACTGCTGGTGCAGGTGCAGCAGCCAGTACCCGATGCGCTTGGTCGTGTTCTTCTGGAGCATGACGAGCCTCTCTGTGGTCGAAGGGCCGGCTACTGCTGCCAGCCGCGCGAGTACGGGATGACCCAGTACAGGTCGAGGGCGATTCGCGCGAACCGCCACCGGCCGCCCTCGCGGACGTACTCGTCGGTGAACTTGCCTGCCACGAACGAGCTTTCGGTGTCGAAGACGACCTTCTCCTCGAAGAACGACACTCCGGTGGCTCGATCGCCGAGGATCTCCACGTCGTGCCCGTGCAGGAACTGCTTGACCAGCACCTGCCCCGCCGGGCTGTTGTCTTCGATGAGCTGTGGCAGCCCGGCGAAGTACGCCTGGATGGCAGCCCGCCCCTCGGCCTGGCCCAGATGGCGGTAGTCGAGATAGGCGTCGGCACTGAACAGTTCGCCGACCTGGTCCCACCTGCCCTCGTTGATGCAGCGGGGTAGGTCGTGGCGCAAGGTGTTCAGCGCGCGGACGGCCTCGAGCGTCTCGAGTCGTTCGGTGAGCTGCTCGACCTGCCCGACCAGGTCCAGGACTTCTGACATCGCTGTGACACCTCTCGTTCCGTACACGTACCGGAGCGGACTCCGGGAAAACCGCGGCCACCGTGTTTCTCCGGCCGGGCTGCAATCACCTTTGCACGCGATATTCAGAGGTCACAAGATCGCGTGGGAAACCCTGCGGTTCGACCGTAGGTTTCGACTGTCACGCCCGCAGGGTTCGAATATCGCCTGGACGGTCGCGTAAGTGTTGCCGGAACATCGGTGACAGTTCGATCATGGCGTCGGAAATCGACGGAGTGAATTGTTTCCCAAGTCACCGGAACACATTGTCACCGATGTCTCCGAACAATTTGTCGAACCATTGCTAGGGATGTCCTGTGTACGCAAGATCGGGCCGGACTCGGCGACGAGTCCGGCCCGATCGCCGGCGGTGGTGAACCGTGATGTTCAGCCCGGACCGTGGCCGGCGGCGACCCGGCCCGCGACATGTCGCACATCCCGGTGCGAGATGAGCCACTCACCCTCGTACTGCTCGAACTCGTCCTGAACCAGCCCGATGACCACCCAGTCGGCCGGTCGTCCCACGTCGGTGGCCGCGGTGCTGGAGAACCAGTGCCACACCGTCGCATAGGCTGTGAGCAGGGGTTTATCGCCATTCCACTCGATGGTGGCCTGCCCGATGACATGGGCGACCAGGGAGCGTTGCGACTTGGGCACCCGGCTCATGTGATCGGTGAACTCGTCACGGCCGTGGAACAGCACCGGCGGGCCGGGCATGATCCGGTACTCGATCAGCGCGTCGGGGGTGAAGCACTCGCTGAACCGCTCGCTCTCCTGGGTGTCGGCGATCCGGAAGAATTTGTAGAACGTTCGGAAGATCGCCCGCTCCGCTTCGATCGTCGCGAGCAGGTTGTCATGTACAGCGGTCACGTCGGTCCTTTCTCCTGCCGGACGACAACACATCGCTCGGCGCGTCGTTCGATTATCGACACGGTGCGAAGCTAGCACGATGCCGGGCACCGCCCGATGGCGTACCGCACTATTCGGTGCGACGATGTATTCCGAGCGAGGTGATCCGAATTGTTGACCGGGTATTTCGAGATGTGAAATGTTTCGTCGTGTCGCCCGCCGTGAGTCCCACGTGAATCCGGGCAGTAGACAGAGGAATTCTGGCGTGAGCAGTGTTGTGCGTTCGAAGTCGATTCGCTGTGCCGTGGTGTCGGCGGCGGCGGTCACCCTGTTCACCGGTGCCTGTGGCGCCGGTGGCGAGCAGGGCGGCGATGCCGGTCCACCGAGATCCGGCGGCACGCTGCGGTTCTCGGTCGCCTCCGACGCGGGCTGCGTCGATCCCCAGCAGGTCGGTAGTAGCGACACCCTGTATTCGCTGCGCGAGACGGTCGACTCGCTGACCGACCAGGATCCCACCACCGGTCAGCCGGTGCCGTGGCTGGCACAGAGCTGGGAGGTGAGTCCCGACGCCAGGTCGTTCACGTTCCGGCTGCGGTCCGATGTGACCTTCAGTGACGGCACCCCGCTGAACGCGCAAGTGGTGAAGGCGAACTTCGACGCGATCCCCAAGCTGGGCGCTCTCGCCATCCTGTCCAAGGGCTATGTCACCGGGTACGTCGGCACCGAGGTGGTCGACGAGCACACCGCCAAGATCACCTTCGAACAGCCCAATGCACAGTTCCTGCAGGCGACCTCGACCGCCGCACTCGGCCTGATCTCGACGGCCGACGCGGCCAAGACGCCCCAGCAACGCTGCAGCGACGGTGTGACCGGCTCCGGTCCCTTCGTCCTTTCGAAATACGTTCCCAACCAATCGATCACGATCACCAAGCGGGTCGGCTACGGGTGGGGCTCGCCGTTGTGGACCAAGCAGGGTGAGGCCTACCTCGACTCCATCGAGTTCACCGTCATCCCCGAATCCGGGGTGCGTGCGGGCAGTGTGCAGTCCGGGCAGCTCGATGTCGCCACCGGTCTCGGCCGAGCCGACGAAGCCGGGCTGAAGGCGTCGGGGATCTCCCTGCTCACCCGATCGCACCCGGGGGCGGTGTTCAACCTCGGCCTCAACAACTCCCGGCCTATCCTGCGAGATGTTCAGGTGCGCAAGGCGATTCAGGCCGCAGTGGACCGTCGTCAGATCGTGGAGGCGGTCTTCGCCAGCGGCACCGTGCCCGCCACCGGCATTCTCTCGCACACGACCCCCGGCTACACCGATCTGTCGGCGGATCTTGCTCTGGACACCGCTCGGTCCACATCGCTGCTGGACGCGGCGGGCTGGCAGGTGGGCGGCGACGGCATCCGGCGCAAGGACGGCACCCGGCTGAGCCTGAACGTCGTGTGGTTCAACAACTCCCAGAACACCCGGGCGGCACTGGAACTGGTCCAGCAGCAGCTCAAGGTGGTCGGGGTGGAGTTGCAGCTCCAGGAGCTCCAGGTGACCCAGTTCCCGCAGCTGATCGGGTCCGGTGACTTCGACGGTCTGTGGGGCGGCGACCTGAGCCGCGCCGACCCCGACTGCCTGCGCACGCTGTACTCGACCCAGCAGGTCAATGCCTACCGGCTGCCGCCGAGCGAGCTCGACGGACTGCTCACCGCCCAGGCGGCCGAGGCCGATCCGGCCAAGCGCCGCCCGCTCGTGGAGCAGGCCCAGCAGTTGGTGGTGCGCAATGCGTACGTGATCCCGGTGGTGGAACTCGAGACGGTGCTCGCGGCGGCGCCGACCGTGCACGGCCTGAACTTCGAGTCGTCGAGCCGGACCCGGCTGCACGACACCTGGCGGAGCTGAACCGGCATGGGCCGGTACGTGTTACGCCGCCTCGCACAGGCGGTAGGGGTGCTGTGGGCGGCGTACACGGTGTCGTTCTTCGTGCTGGAATTCTTGCCGGGCGACCCGGTGTCGGCGATGGCGGGCGGCGGACTGACCTCCTCGCCGGTGGACCCCGCCGAGCTCGCCGCACTGCGAGCGCAGTACGGCTTCGACAAGCCGATCGTGGTGCAGTATCTGGACTATCTGGGCCGGGCGCTGGTCGGCGACTTCGGGGATTCGGTGGCTACGGGCCGGTCGGTGACCGGCACGATCGCCGCGGCGCTGCCGCCGACCCTGCAGCTCACGGCGGCGGCGCTGGTGCTCGCGGTGCTGTTCGGCGGCGGGCTCGCCGTGGCGGCCACCTACACCTCGCGGCGCTGGCTGCGGCAGGTACTGCTGGCGCTGCCGCCGCTGGCGATCTCGATCCCGTCCTTCTGGGCGGGCCTGATGCTGGTGCAGCTGCTGTCGTTTCGGATCCGGCTGTTTCCCGCGTTCGGCAACGCCGGGCTGGCCGGGTTGGTGCTGCCCGCGGTGACGCTGGCCATCCCGACCGGCGCGCTGATCGCACAGGTGCTGGCGAAGAGTCTGCTGTCCACCCTGGACGCGCCGTTCGTACACACTGCGCGGGCCAAGGGCGCCAGCCGGATCCGGGTCCACCTGCGGCACGCGCTGCGCAGTGCGTCGCTGCCCGCGCTCACCATCGTCGGCCTGCTCGTCGGGCAGTTGGTGGCCAGCGCGGTGGTGATCGAGACGGTGTTCTCGCGCAACGGACTCGGACGGGTCATGGCGAGCGCGGTGAGCGTGCAGGACATTCCGCTCGTGCAAGGAGTTGTGGTGTTCGGCGCGTTCGTCTTCGTCGTGGTGAACCTCATCGTCGACCTGATCTACCCGGTGCTCGACCCACGGATCGTGGTCGCGCCCCCGAGGAGCTACGCGTGACCGATATCGTGCTGACCGAGGCGGCCGTCACCCGAACCGTCATCGACGAGTTCGACGACGAACACCGCACGGGTTTCGACTGGCGTCGGCTGCCAGGGTTCCTGCTGTACCGACCCGGCCTGGTCCTGTCGGTGGTCACGCTCGTGCTCGTCGTCCTGGCGGCGTTGTGGCCGACGCTGTTCACCTCCCGGGATCCGCTGTTCGGCGTCCCGTCGGAGATCTTCGCGCCGCCCAGCGGGCAGCACTGGTTCGGCACCGACGAACTCGGCCGCGACCTGTTCACCCGCGTCGTGCACGGCACTGCACTGTCGTTGCAGGCCACGGTGATCGCGGTGGCTGTCGCGTTCGTCGTCGGGGGCGCGATGGGCTTGATCGCGGGGTTCGTCGGTCGCTGGGTCGACGACGTGTTGATGCGCTTCGCCGATGTGCTGCTGTCGATTCCGTCGCTGTTCCTGTCCTTGGCCCTGGTGACCGCGCTGGGCTACGGCACCGTGAAGGTCGCGATCGCGGTGGGTGTGGCCAGCGTGGCCGGCTTCGCCCGGGTGATGCGTGCCGAGGTGCTGCGGTTACGGCAAGCGGTGTTCGTCGAGGCCGCGTGGTCGTCGGGGGCACGCTGGTACACGGTGCTCGGCCGGCACGTCCTGCCGAACGCGATCGGCCCCGTGGTCGTGCTGGCCACCTTGGACCTCGGCACCGCCGTGCTGGCGGTGTCGTCGCTGAGCTTCCTCGGCTACGGCGCGGTGCCCCCGGCGCCGGAGTGGGGCTCACTCATCTCGAGTGGGCGTAACTATCTCGCCAACGCGTGGTGGATCTCGACGATGTCGGGCCTCATGGTGGCGTTCGTCGTGCTCGCGACCAACCGGATCGCACGAGCACTCGATGGAGAGTGGGCGAATCGGCGATGACCGCGAATCTGCTGGAAGTGCGTGGCCTGTCGATCTCCTACCGCACCAGCACCGGCCGGGTGCGTGCGGTGGGCGCGCTCGATCTGGACATCGCGCCGGGTGAGATCGTGGCTCTGGTCGGCGAATCCGGCTCGGGCAAGAGCTCGACCGCGCACGCCGTCACCGGGTTGCTGCCTGCCGCAGGGCACATCGACGCGGGCCGGATCCAGTTCGCGGGCCGGGACCTGGCGAGGGCGGGAGACCGGGAGTTGCGCGCGATTCGTGGGGCGCAGATCGGATTGATTCCCCAAGACCCCGGTGTCTCGCTGAATCCGGTGCAGCGCATCGGCACCCAGGTTGCCGAGGTCTTGCTCATCCACGGCCTGGCGACCCGGCGATCGGCGCCCGAGGCAGTGGTGGACCTGCTCGAGCGGGCCGGGATGCCCGACCCGAAAACCCGGGCCGACCAGTATCCGCACGAACTGTCCGGTGGCATGCGCCAGCGGGCACTGATCGCGATCGCCATCGCCGCGAACCCGGCGCTGATCATCGCCGACGAGCCGACCAGCGCGCTGGATGTCACCGTGCAGCGCCGCATCCTCGACCACATCACGAGTTTGACCGAAACCCTCGGCACAGCGGTACTTCTCGTCACCCATGACCTCGGAGTCGCCGCCGATCGTGCGCAGCGGATCGCGGTGATGACGCGAGGCCGGATCGTGGAGAGCGGGCCGACCCGCGAGATACTCGACGACCCGCGCGATCCGTACACCCAGCAGCTGTTGCGCAGCGTGCCCGGACGTACCGGTGTGCGGGCCCGGTCGCGTCGGGTCGGCACCGAGCCGTTGCTCACGGTCGAGAACCTGGTGAAGGAGTTCCCGCTGCCGCGCGCGAACGGCCGAGCGAAGACGGTGCGCGCCGTCGACGGCGTGAGCTTCTCGCTGCACCGAGGGGAGACGCTGGCACTGGTAGGGGAGTCCGGGTCGGGCAAATCCACCACGGCCAGAATGATTCTGCGCCTGGCCCCGCCGACCTCCGGGCGCATCGTGTTCGACGACGACGATGTGACGGCCATCAAGGGCGCGCGGTTGCGGGCACTGCGTCGCCGCGCCCAGGTGATCTACCAGAATCCATACGAGTCGCTGGATCCGCGGTTCTCGATCCAGGACGTGATCAGCGAACCACTGCGGGTTTTCGGCATCGGTGACCGCGCGTCACGCGCGGTGCGGGCGCGCGAACTGCTCGACCGGGTCGCCCTACCCGCGTCGACGCTGGGGCGCAGGCCCGCGGAGCTCTCCGGTGGACAGCGTCAGCGGGTCGCGATCGCCAGGGCGCTGGCCCTGTCGCCGGAGCTGGTGGTCTGTGACGAACCGGTCTCGGCGCTGGACGTCTCCGTGCAGGCGCAGATCCTCGACCTGTTCGCCGAACTGCAGGCCGAGACCGGCGTGGCGTACCTGTTCATCTCGCACGACCTGGCGGTGGTGCGTCAGATCGCCCATCGGGTCGCGGTCATGCGGCAGGGCCGCATCGTCGAGATCGGCACCACCGAAGAGCTTTTCGAGGAGCCGACCCACGAGTACACCCGTCAGCTGCTGGCCGCCATCCCCGGTGCCGACCTGGTCGACGGCGGCTCAGGTGCCTGAGAGCAGACTCACCACGGGCGCGAGTTCGCGTGCCGCGTCGTCGTCGAGAACGATGTAGGAGATCCCGAACTCGTCGCGGAGCCGGCGCAGCTGATCGGCTGCCTGCGCGGGCGATCCGGTGAGCAGTGTCGGGGCACCATCGGGCATCGGCGGACCGATGGTGCTCGTCGGGGTGCTGAAGCGCAGCGCCCGTTCGATGCCGGAAAGCCGTGGGCCCGCGGCACTGTCGAGCCATTCGACCTGGCGGGTCAGCTGGTGACGGGAGAAGGTGCTGAACGCGATGGTGTCGGCTTCGGCCGCGGCGAGTTCGGTGGCTCGTCGTCCGCCCGCGGCGAGCAGTAGCGGCACCTTGCGTGGCGGGGTGGGCACCAGTGTGGTTCCGGTGTTCGCGTAGTGGGCCCCGGTGGCCTCGACCCGCTCACCGCGCAACAGTGCGTTGATGATGCCCACCGACTCGGCGAGGCGCTCGAACCGAACCCGGTCGGAGTCGGCGGCGATCCCGAGTTCGCCGTAGCCGATGGCGGTCTGACCGGCGCCGAGGCCGAGCTGGAAGCGGCCGCCGGAGACCAGGTCCAGGGTGGCGGCTTCCCGCGCGAGAACGAACGGATTGCGGAAGTCGTTGGCCAGCACCCATGTTCCGACCTGGAGCGTGGTTGTCGTCGCGGCGGCGTAGCTCAACGCTGTCAGTGGCGCGGGCACCGGTGCGGGCAGGTCGGGCAGCAGCAACGTGGAGATCCCGGCGTCTTCGGCCCATCGTGCGGTCGATATCCACGACTTCGGGTCGGCGGGCGAAACGGTAACGAGTCCGAAGCGAAAAGGGTGGTGGCTCAAGGGTTCTCCGGTGTCCCGTAGGCGCGTAGGAAGGTGTCGACGGCGGCGGTGGCGACCGCGTGCATCTCGGCGGTGGAGACCTTGCGGGTGCCCAGCCGGGTGCGGCCTTCCATCGGGCCGGTGATCAGGACGAGGAACTGCTCGGCGGCGATCGCCGGATCGCTCGCGCGCAGGTGGCCCGACAGCGACAAGCGTGCCAGCCGATCCGCGAGCGCGTCGCCGAGCTGATCAGAGGTCCGGCTCACCACGACATCCATCAGGTCGGGGAACTGCGCGACCTGACCGTAGGTGAGCCAGCGCAGCGACCGGGACTGCTCGGTACAGCAGGACCGGATCAGTCGGTAGGCCACGTCTTCCAGGGTGGCGCGCAGATCCTCACCGGGATTGCGCAACCGCTCGACCACCGCCAGGTTCTCGGCGAGCACCGCGTCGCTCACGGCGGCCAGCGTGTGCCGGAACAGCGTTTCCTTGTCGTTGAGATGGTTGTAGATGGTCGGTTTGGCGACACCGGCGACCTCGGCGATCTCCTGCACGCCCGCCTGCGCGTACCCGCGGCGAGCGAAGACGACGAACGCCGCGTCCAGGATCGCCTGCCGCTTGTCGATCCGTCCACGCGAGGCCGACTGTCCGGTCGGCGGTGTTGCTACAGCCATCCATGAACCATAGCGCAATCGGACCCCAAGTTGCCTCGCGGGTTCATTCTTATATACCGAGTTGCGAGGTGTATGCGAGGACATTAAAGTGAACCAGCAAGTTCAATTGCACTGTTCCACGTCGGGAGATATCTATGATGCAACCCCCAGGAGACAGGCTCGATCCGCTTGCCCGCCAGCATGTTCGGCGCGGCGGCACCCGCCCGCCGAACGAACGCGGCGCGGTGATCGGTCTCGGGGCCGAGCCGTGGCTGGAGATCCTGCAGGCACCCGACCGCAACGGGTTGACGGTGACCGAGGTGTGCCGGCGATACAACATCTCGCGCAAGAGCTACTACAGCTATCTCGCGCGTTACCGGGAACACGGCGTGGCGGGATTGGCGCCGCGGTCGCGCCGCCCGAAGAGTTTCCCCGCTCGCACGTCGGCCGACATCGAGGCCGTTGTGGTGCGGGTCCGGCTGGACCGTCCGCAGTGGGGCGCACGCAGAATCCGCGCGCACCTCCAGCGAGCCGGGTCGACTCGTGTCCCGGCTGTGTCGACAGTGCACGCGATTCTGCGCCGCCACGGTCTGGTCGGTACCCGGTCGGACCACGGGGCGCCGAGCGCCGCGATGCCGGAGCAATCGACGACCACACACCGGACACTTAGCTACGCAGGGAGCTACATCTGATGAGCACATCGACTTCCACCCGAGACGACACGGCCGAAGCGCTGTACCCGCGGCGCTGGGCCGCGATGGTCGTGCTCGTCCTGGGATTCACCCTGGACCTGCTCAACGTCACCATCGTCAACGTCGGCCTCCCGGCGATCCAGGCCGACCTCGGGGGAACTCCGTCCCAGGTCGGCTGGATCGCGACGGCCTATCTGCTGGCATTCGCGGCAGCGCTGATCACCGCGGCCCGGTTGGGCGACCTGTGGGGCCGCAAACGAGTGTTCCTCGTCGGTTTGGCGCTGTTCGCTCTCTCCGGAGCCTGGTCGGCACTCGCGAACAGCCCGACCGAACTGATCGCCAGTCGCGCCGCCCAAGGAGCGGCCGCGGCGATCCTGGCGCCGCAAGTTCTGTCCAGCCTGTTCGTCCTGTTCCGTGGACCCGAACGTGCCACTGTCCTGGGCATATTCGGTGTGGTCGCCGGACTCGCGCAGGCCGGCGGGCTGCTGCTGGGTGGCGTACTCGTCACCGCGGACGTCGCCGGTCTCGGTTGGCGCGCGATCTTCTGGATCAGTGTCCCGGCGGCCGTCATCCTGCTCGGCCTCGGCGCCTGGCTGGTCCCGGAGAACCGTGCCGAAGGTGCGCTGCGGCCACGATGGCTCGCCGCGGTCGGCCTGACCGTCGGATTGGTCGCCATCGTGTTCCCGCTGTTGGAAGGCCGTACCTACGACTGGGCGCCGTGGATCTGGCTGTTGCTGGTGGCGGGCATCGCCGCGGTGGCACTTGTCGCCATCGTCGAGAATCGCGATGCCGTCGGTCGGGCCGGCGCGCTCCTGCCGCTGGAGCTGCTCCGCGCGCGGATCAGCAGTGTCGCCCTGGTCGTCCAGTTGGTCGCCTTCGCCGCCTTCAGCGGATTCCTGCTCGTCTTCGTTCTCTGGCTGCAAGAGGGCCAGGGCTACACCGCGCTGCGCGCAGGCGTCGTGACCGTCGCGTTCTCCGTCGGCGGACTGGCGGTCGCCCCGCTGGTGGGACGGCTCACCATGCAGTTCGGCCGCTACGCCGTCGTCGCCGGTACCCTGTTCGGCGCTGTGGGCACCTTGGCGGTGCTGGGCGCGGCGCTGACCGCGACCACGGATGTGAACCCGTGGCTGCTCGCGCCTGGGCTGTTCGTCGTCGGTGTCGGCATCAACCTGGTCCAGCCGCCGTTGACGACCTTGTTCCTGTCGACGGTGCCGACGCGATACGCGGGGTCGGCGTCGGGGATCTGGACCACCGGCCAACAGTTCGGTGGCGCGGTGGGTGTCGCGTCCCTGAGCGCGATCTTCTTCGGGGTCGCCGCCAGTGACGGCTACCGCAGCGCTCTGACGGCGTGCGCCCTGACGATCATCGCGGCGCTGGTGGTGAGTGCGGCGCTGTGCTTCGCGTTGCCTTCGCCGGAGCCCGCACCAGAAGCAGCCGGCTGAGACCTGCGGAACGGCAACCTGTCTACTCGGCGCCGTGGTCGCCGAGTAGCTCCGCACGGCGTTCGCGGACCGTAGCCCGCAGTGCCTCGACGACCGCCGCGACTTCGGGGCGCCGCAGGGTTTCGGGCCGGGCGACGAGCCAGTAGGTGAGCTGGACGCGGACCTCGTCGGGCAGGACCCGGACGAGGTCGGCGTGGCGGTCGGCCATGAAGCAGGGGAGTAGCCCGATCCCCGCGGCGGCCCTGGTGGCTTCCACGTGGACGAAGACATTGGTCGAGGAGACGGATCGGCGCAGGGTGGGGGCGAAAGCGAGAGCCAGGTCGAGGTCGTCGACCTGGAGGATGGATTCGATGAAGTAGACCAGTGGGTGGCGGGTGAGTGCGGCGACGGTGGTCGGGACGCCGTGTTCGGCGAGGTAGTCGCGGGAGGCGTAGAGGCGAAGGCAGTAGTCGCCGAGTTCGATCGCTTCGGCGCGGTGAACCTGCGGTTTGCCGACCACCACTTCGATATCGAGGCCGGTTCGCTGAGTGGACGCTCGCCGGGTCGCGGCGATGATGTCGACGGCGACGCCCGGATGTCTGCGCTGCACGCGTACCGCGGACGGTGGCGCGAGGTAGGCGCTGAAACCGTCGGTGGCCGAAATCCGCACCACGCCTTCGAGTGTGCGTTCGCCCGCGCTCGAGCCGAGCGATCGGACGGCGGCCTCGACGGCTTCGGCCGCCGTCAGTGCCTCGCGGCCCAGGTCGGTGAGCTCCCAGCCGCCGGTGACCCGGGTCAGCACCCGTCCGCCCATGGCATGTTCGAGGGCGGCGATGCGACGCGAGATCGTCGTGTGGTTGATGCCGAGCTCTTCCGCGGCGGTGATATAGCGCCCCGACCGGCCGACCGCGAGGAGCACCAGCAAATCATCAGCGCTCGGCCTGCGTCCCGACGTCGACGAAGAATGACTCACATGTGCAGTTTCGCAGATTGCTGCTGCGAAACTGGCCATTGTCACCGAGATGGATCTGCACGAATACTCTCCTCACGGCTTGTGGGCCGCATCACATCGACAGCGTGATGTGACCTGGAACATCGAAGGAGTAGTGCGATGAGCGTGCGGAACGCGATACGACCGACCGGCGACGACCCGGACGAAGCCCCCAGCGGACTGCGGCGGGTCGTGGCCGCCTCGATGGCCGGCACCGTCGTCGAATGGTACGAATTCTTCCTCTACGGAACCGCCGCGACCCTGGTGTTCAGCAAGGTGTTCTTCTCCAAGGACACCAGCGACCTCGACGCGATCCTGGCCGCTTTCGTCACCTACGCCGTCGGTTTCGCGGCGCGCCCGCTCGGCGGCATCGTCTTCGGCTACTTCGGTGACCGATACGGCCGCAAGCAGTTGTTGCAGGTGAGTTTGGTGCTCGTCGGTGCGGCGACCTTCCTGATGGGCTGTCTGCCGACCTTCGCCCAGATCGGCTATTGGGCACCGGCGATGCTGGTGATCCTGCGCTTCGTCCAGGGCTTCGCGATCGGCGGCGAATGGGGCGGCGCGGTGCTGCTGGTGGCCGAGCACAGCCCGAGTCGCAGTCGCGGCTTCTGGTCCAGCTGGCCGCAGGCCGGCGTGCCCGCCGGCAATCTGCTCGCCACGATCGTGCTGCTGGTGCTGACCTCGACCCTGTCGGACGCGGCGTTTTTGAGCTGGGGCTGGCGCGTGGCGTTCTGGCTGTCGGCGGTGGTCGTGCTGGTCGGCTACTACGTGCGGACCAAGGTGACCGACGCCCCGATCTTCGTGGCCGCGCAGCAGTCGATGGACCAGGCCAAGGCCGCCTCGTTCAGCCCGTTCGAGGTGCTGCGCAAGTACCCGCGTGGTGTGTTCACCGCGATGGGTCTGCGCTTCGGCGAGAACATCATGTACTACCTGGTCGTCACGTTCTCGATCACCTATCTCAAGGTTCACGTGCATGCCGACACCACGACGATTCTGTGGTGGCTGCTCATCGCCCACGCCGTGCACATGGTGGTGATTCCGGTGGCGGGTCGACTCGGTGACCGTGTCGGGCGCCGCCCGGTCTACCTGGCCGGCGCGGTCGCCGCGGCCACCTGGGGCTTCTTCGCCTTCCCGATGATGGACAGCGGCAACAGCGTGATCATCCTGTCCGCCATCATCATCGGACTGGTGTTCCATGGATTCATGTACGCCGGTCAGCCGGCGATCATGGCCGAGATGTTCCCGACCCGGATGCGCTACTCCGGTGTGTCGCTGGGCTACCAGGTCACCTCGATCGTGGCGGGCTCGCTGGCGCCGATCATCGCGGTCAAGCTGCTCGACGAGTTCGGTTCGTCGGTCCCGATCGCCTGGTACCTGGCGTTCGCGGCGGCGGTCACCGTGATCGCGGTGGTGTGCGCGAAGGAGACCCGCGGCATCGACCTCGAATCTGTCGATCTCGCCGACGCCTCCGCCGCGAAAGGTGTTGCCGCATGATCGAGCTCACCGGACGTAGGGCACTGGTCACCGGTGGGGCGAGCGGTATCGGCGCCGCGTGTGCGCGGGAGCTGGCCGCGCGCGGCGCCGAGGTCACCGTCGCCGACATCGACGGAGTCGCCGCGAAGGCGGTGGCGCACGAAATCGGCGGGCACGCTTGGAGCGTCGATCTGCTCGAAGTCGAGGCGCTGGCCGACTTGCGGCTCGAGACCGACATTCTCGTCAACAACGCGGGCGTGCAAAGCGTGAGCCCCATCGAGGATTTCGCGCCCCACCGGTTCCGCGCCATGCAGACCCTGATGGTCGAAGCGCCGTTCCTGCTCATCCGCGCTGCCCTCCCACACATGTACGCGCGAGGTTTCGGCCGGATCGTGAACATCTCCTCGGTGCACGGGATCCGCGCCTCCCAGTTCAAGGTCGCGTATGTGACGGCCAAACACGGGCTGGAGGGGTTGTCGAAGGTGACCGCGCTCGAAGGCGGCCCGCACGGGGTCACCAGCAACTGCGTCAACCCCGGATATGTGCGAACACCCCTGGTGGACAAGCAGATCACCGAGCAGGCGGCCGCGCACGGGATCCCGGAGCAGGAGGTGCTCGAGCGGGTGCTGCTCACCGAGAGCGCGATCAAACGGCTGATCGAGCCGCAGGAGGTCGCGGCGCTGGTCGGTTGGCTCGCCTCCGACACCGCGGGCATGGTCACCGGCTCGTCCTACGTCATGGACGGAGGGTGGAGCGCCCGATGACCGCAGTGGCAGCGGCACCGCAGTGGGTGCCGGACGACAACGACATCGCCAGTGCCCGGATCACCGACTTCGCGCGCTTCGTCGCCGAGCGGCACACCGTCGCGGTGCCCGACTACCCCGCGTTGTGGCAGTGGTCGGTCGACGATCTGGACGGATTCTGGGGTTCGGTGTGGGACTACTTCGAACTCGGCGAGCGCCCCGGTGCGGTGCTGGCCTCCGCGGAAATGCCAGGGGCGCGATGGTTTCCCGAGGTTCGGCTGAACTATGTCGACCAGGTGATCCGGCAGGCCCGCACCGATCGTCCCGCGATCGTGTCGGTGACGGAGGACGGGTCGGTCAGTGAGTTGTCGTGGCAGGACCTGCTGAACCAGGTGGCGGCGTTCGCACAGACGCTGCGCGGCTTCGGTGTTCGGTCAGGAGATCGGGTCGCGGGTTACCTGCCGAACATCCCCGAGGCGGTGATCGCCTTCCTGGCGACCGCGAGCATCGGCGCGGTGTGGAGTGCGTGCGGACAGGACTACTCGGCGAAGGCGGCGCTGGACCGGCTCGGGCAGCTCGAGCCGGTGGTGCTGGTGACGTGCGCGGGTTACCGCTACGCGGGCAAGCAACACCGGCGATTCGACGAGATCACCGAACTGCGCGCCGGTCTGCCGACGGTGGTGGCGACGATCGTGGTGTCGCCGGAGCACCTTTCGGGCACGCTGAACTGGTCGGATGTCACCGCTGGAGGTGATCGATCCACGCTCTCGACGGCCGAGGTGGGTTTCGATCATCCGCTGTGGGTGCTGTACTCGTCGGGTACGACAGGTCTGCCCAAAGGTATCGTCCACGGTCACGGCGGGGTGCTCCTCGAGCACCTGAAAGCGATGGCGCTGCAGTCGGACCTCGGTGCCGACGACACGTTCCTCTGGTACACCAGCCCGAGCTGGATGATGTGGAACTTCCAGGTCGCCGGTCTCCTGGTCGGCGCGAGCATCGTCTGCTACGCCGGTAGTCCGAGCTATCCGGCCCCGGACGCGTTGTGGGACATCGCTGCTCGGGTGGGCGCGACAGTTCTCGGCACCAGTCCCGGCTACGTGCTGGCCTGCGCGAAGGCAGGTGTGGTGCCGCGGCGCGAACACGACCTGACGGCCCTGCGTCTGATCGGTGTCACCGGGGCCGCGCTTCCCCCGTCGTCGTCGATCTGGTTGCGCGACAACATCGGCGCGCACATCCCGGTCGCGTCGATCAGCGGCGGCACCGACGTGGTCTCCGCCTTCGCGGGCGGCGCGCGAACCGTCCCGGTCCGGCCCGGCGAGCTGTCCGCGCCCTACCTGGGTGTGGCCCTCGAAGCCTGGGACGAACAGGGCAACCCGGTGCACGGCGAAGTCGGCGAACTCGTCATCACCGAGCCGATGCCCTCCATGCCCGTCGGCTTCTGGAACGACCCGGACGGAACTCGGTACCACGCAGCCTATTTCGACACCTTTCCCGGCGTGTGGCGCCACGGCGACTGGATCACCCGTACCGAGCACGGCAGCGTCATCGTCCATGGCCGCTCCGATTCCACCCTCAACCGCCACGGCATCCGCATGGGCAGCGCCGACATCTATCAAGCAGTGGAACAGCTCCCGGAAATCGCCGACTCACTGGTCATCGGCGCGGAGCAACACGACGGCGGCTACTGGATGCCCCTGTTCGTCGTTCTCGCCGAGGGTGCCACCCTCACCGACGACCTGATCGCCCGGATCCGTGCGGTCATCCGAACCCGGACGTCGCCGCGCCATGTCCCGGACGACATCATCACCGCCCCCGGCATCCCCCGAACCCGCACCGGCAAGAAGCTGGAAGTCCCCATCAAGAAGCTCCTCCAGGGGGCCGATCCCACGACAGTCGTGGATCCCAGCGCCGTCGACGACCCCGCACTACTCGGTTGGTACGCCCGGTTCGCCCGAACATAGCTTCCTGGCGACGAGCGCGGAAACCGTGGTGTCGATCGGGGCGCGACGGCACGATCTACACAATATTCGCCGAGAAGAACGCTTGTTGTGGACGCTTGGTCATGTTGTAATCCAGATGTTTGCTGATGACTGTCGGCGGCGCTGGTTGCTGTGTCCGGGCGCCCGCCGAGACCGTTCGGAAGGTTGGGGGCCGAGATGGCGCGACGCACGGAAAACGGGTCGGAGGCGATCGCAAGGGATGCCGGCGATCTGCCCGCGGTCGAGATCGCGGACAGTCCGCTGACCTCCGATCGGGTCGAACGGCTGAGTTCGGCGGCCCGTCATCGGATCGCGGCCTTCGTGCACACCACCCTCGCCGATCTGGACGAGCTACCCGAACCCTGGGTCCCACCCATCGAGGTGACCCTGCGGTTGACCGACCGCGAGCACTAGGCACCGATTGCCGAACTGCACGCTCGCACCGAAGCGGACACGGTCCGAGCGTGCTGATCTCGATCGCGGCGTCAGCGGAACAGGGCGGTGAGATCGACGGTGGCTGCCATCGCCGCAGCGCCCGCGTCGTTGAGATGCATGCCGTCGCCGCTGTCGAACTCGGGGCGGATGTAGTCGCGACGCTGCGGGTCGGCCACGGCGCGATCGACGTCGAAGATCGAGTCGAAGACGTCGGTGGTGCGCAGCCAGTCATTGACGGCGTGACGAGTCGGCTGGGTTTCCAGCAGGGGCATGCCGGGGTAGACGCAGCCGGCGTAGGGGCCGATGGTGGCGGCGTGGATGCGCAGTCCGGCGGCGTGGGCGCGCTCGGCCAGGTCGGTGAAACCGGCGATCAATTCCTCGGTGGTCGCGGAGGGCTGGCCGCCCATCGCACCGAGGATGAGGTCGTTGATCCCGAAATTGATCAGGATGTCGGTGACGCCGGGTACCTGCAACGCGTCGGAGTCGAACCGACGCGAGCCGGATTCGCCGATCTGCTCGGCCGTGAGGCGGTTGCCGGAGATCCCGTTGTTGACCACCCAGCCCTGAGTGAGACGGGCGTTGAGAGCATCGACCGAGCGGCGATTGGCGCTCTGCGTCGTACCGAAGCCCTCGAACCAGGAGTCGCCGAACGCGACGGCGATCGGTGGCGGGTCGGTGACCAGGACGTCGATCCCGGTGATGAAGAAGCGGAACGGAACCTCCTGCGCACCACTGAGTTCCACGTCCGCGGTGTGGTCGCCGGTGACGATGTAGGCGATCTCGCCGGGCTGGTGGGAGAAGGTGGCAAGGCCGGTCGGTGCCGGGACGTACAGACTGAGCAACAGGTCTTCGCCCGCGGCGACCGGCAAGGCGACCGGATCGCTCACGAGCTCGGCCCCCGCGTCGATGGTGACCTGTGCGGCGCCGCCGAACGTGATCTCGCGATCGGCGATGATCGCCGACCCGGTCTTACGCGCTGCGATGCGCGCGGCGCCGATCCGCAGCGGCGCGAGACCGTAGCGGTTGGTCAGCCGCACGCGTACCGCGTCGCCGCCACCCGCCATGCGTACGACGTGGCGCACAGTTTCGTCGGCGAACTCCCGTGACTCGGCGAGCTTGATCTGTCCCTTCGGGTCGATGACACCGGTCCGGAACCCGGCGACCCACATGTTGTGCTGCATGATTTCTCCGATATTTGCTGTGCGGAATAATGCCTACGCATAGGTTTACGGGAAGGTATTCCTCGTGTCAACTATCCGCATAGCAAGTATCGGCTAAGCTGGTCTCATGTCCGTCCACGAGCTGTTCGACGACCCCCGCTTCACCATCTCCGGCTTGCTCTTCGAGGCGCACAGCGGTCTGATCGCCAAGCTCGAGCCGACCTGGAAAGCACACGGCCTTTCCGGTCTGGACCTCAATGCCCTGCTGAGACTGAGTCGCTCCCCGAATCGCCGCCTGCGGATGTCGGATCTCGCCACCCAAACCGAGCTCTCGACCAGCGGCGTCACCCGTGTTGTCGACCGCCTGGCCGCCGCGGGACTGATAGAACGCCAGCTCGACCCGACCGACCGCCGCAGTGCCTACGCGGCCTTGACCGACGCCGGCATCCGCCGCCTCGAACAGGTCCTTCCCGACTACCTGGCCGCCCTCGAGCAATGGCTCACCGGCCTGCTGACCCCCACTCAACTCGACGGCTTGATCACCGGCCTGCGCGTGATCCGCGATGCCACGAACCCGGCGGCTATCGCTGTGTCCGACCAGTCGTGAGGCTGTCTCTTTGTCCGAATGGCGAGCCGGGTAGCTGATCGGCCCCCAGCTGTCAGGGTGCAGGTGTGGTTTCGAGGTCGAATCGGAACCCCGAGCGCAGGGCCGCCGTGGCGGACATCCCGAACATGCGGTGGAAGGTTTCGCTGAAATGGGAGGGTGTGGCGAACCCCGCGTCCGTCGCCGATCGGGTCAGATCGTGGCCGGCGGCGACGTCGCGCATCGCGTGCAGGACGCGGGCCCACTGCTGGTATCGGCGGAAAGTGGTCCCGTACTGCTGGACGAACAATCGCAGGAAGTGCGAGGTGGACAGGCCGAGATTCGCGGCGATCGGTTCGGCCCGGAACGCCCGATCCGGGTGTTGTCGGATCGCGGCCGCGACGCGCTCGATGCGCGGATCGATCTCGGCAGGGGGACCGGCGCCGGCCAGCGCCACGATCCGACCCGGGTCCGTGTCCGGTAGACGGCACTGCTCGACCAGTTCGCGCTCGCGAAGGTGGTCGAATCCGTAGGGGCCCTCGGTGGTCGCCATCTGTCCTTCGATGGCCGAGGCATGCGACCACAGGAGCAGGATCGGTTTATCGAGGGTGTTCACCCGGTGCACCGCGCGAGCCGGGGCGTACGCGCTACGAGTGAGGATCTCACCGTGGGTGGCGGTCTCGAGGACGAACGGCCCGTCGAGCCCGACGCTGAGTACCGCGACAGAGGTGGAATGCAGGTCGACGCCGAGTTCGGGCCCGATATACCCGGCATGACCCGGCCGGATCCAGACCACCGGTGACCGCGCCGGACCACGCGGTTTCGCAGGCGCACTGTCGGTCACACCTGCCAGCGTATCGGTGCGCCGCCCGTAACCGCGCCGGCTGATGTCGACCAGCATCGATGGCCGGACAGGAGCTGGTGAAAAGCAGGCGGGTCGGCTTCAGGGGAGTGAATGGTACCGGTTATACGGTGCCGACCCGCCTGCAATCCATTCGTCACCGGCAGGAGCACGGATGGGGTTCGTGAGCTGGATAGCCAAGTCCCGCAGCGCAACTCGTAGCAACGAGCACCGCAGGCCCGGCGGGCACCGGGTCTGCGGTGGGGGTTCAGGGCAGGGGGACCCAGGTGCCGAAGAACCAGAAACCGTGCTGCGGCGCGTCGTTTCGGTGATGCTCCGGCTGTTGCTGCGGCCGGTGCTCCTGACTCTGCTCGGGCCGCTGCTGGTCGTGCCCACCCGGATCCGCGCTCGCCACGCTCGCTGTCGCGCCGAGCACCCCGAGTGCCAGCGTGCTCGCCACCGCGGTCTTGGCCAGTGTCGATTTCATCCTCATGCGCGTTCCTCCTGATCTTCGATCTCACCGCCGAGATCGTCGGCCGGCCGAAGTGCTCGGCCGATAGCTGAATCTTCGCGGCGCAACCGTCGAGCCCGGTGGGACCCGGCTGGGAGTCGGCTGTGGATCGGATCCGGAGACCGCGCTCGAGCACAGGCCCCGGCGCCGACCCCTCGCTGAGGTCGACGTTGCTACAGTTCACCAGCCGTGGTGTTCGGGAAACCGGTGTAGAACCGGTGCGGCCCTCGCCACTGTGATCGGGAGTTGTGAATCGATTCGGACGACGTCTGTCATCCGGAGCCACTGGGGTCCTGCCCTGGGAAGGTGGATTCACCGCGCACTATCCCGTCAGCCAGGAGACCGGCCACGGCTACGCAGTACCCCATTCCACGAGGACCTGGAAGGCCGACTCTTGACCCGCTCTGTTTTCGCGCGCCTACGTTCCGGCGCGTTGCTCGCCTGCACGATTGTTGTCACCGGTTGTGGTGTGCAACCCCTCTCCGACGCGGGCGGCGCAGCTGCCGTCACCCGCGTGAACTGTGGGATCGACGTCGCCGTCGACGGCCCACCGCAGCGGATCTACGCGGCGTATCAGCCCTCGATCGAGATCGCGCACGCGCTCGGTGTCACCGATCGGCTGGTGGGGACAGCATTCCTGGACTCCGCCGTGCTCGCGGAATATGCCGGCGCGCAGGCGCGCTCGCCATACGTCGAGAAGCTGCCCAGTCGCGACGAACTGCTCGCCCAGCGACCCGACTTCGTCATGTCGGGTTTCAACGGGGTGTTCGCCTCCTCGGCGCAGAACAGCGTCGGTACCAGGGCAAGCCTGCACGAATTGGGTGTGCGCACCTGGGTGCTGAGTCCGCTGTGCCCGAGCGCCGACGGGCTCGCCGATGAGGCGATCGACCCCGATACCGTGCGCTTCGACAACGTGTACGCCGACCTGCGCGACCTCGGTGCCCTGTGGGGCACCTCCGAGCGCGCCGAAGAAGTTGTCACGCAGCTGAGTTCACGAATCGACGCGATCCGGGCCAAGGTCGGCAACGCCGGGAAGCCGCGGGTCGCGGTCGTCACCCCCAAAGACGACGGCTCCTACACCGTGGCAGGCGGCATCGACTTCATCACCCAGATCATCGAGGCCGCCGGTGGCGTGAATGCCTTCGCCGATCTCACCACGAAACGCAACGTGCCCGTCGGCGCGGAAGAGCTCATCGCCCGTGACCCCGACATCATCCTGACCAGTCTGTGCTGCAAGGCGACCTACACGCGCGCCGACGGTCAGCCCCAGGTCGACAAGATCGTCGCAAACCCGGCGTTCGCGAATCTGGCGGCCGTGCGGAATGCGACTGTGCACCCGTTCCTGTTCGCCGACCGGGCGGCAGGGGTGCGGATCGCGCACTCGACCGAACTGGTCGCCGCCCTGATTCATCCCGAGCTGTTCCGGCGGTGACGCGCACCGCTCGCGGCGCCGGTCCGATGGTGGCCGGTGCCGCGCTGGTGGCTGTCTGCGTCGCGTCCATCCTGATCGGCTCGCACCCGCTCACCCTCGACCAGGCCGTGGTCGCGTTCACCGATTTCCAGGGGACCGACACCGACCGGGTCGTGCGCTACATCAGGCTGCCCAGAACTGTCGCGGGACTCCTCGCCGGTGTCGCGTTGGCGCTGGCGGGCGCGGTGATGCAGGGGCTCACCCGCAACCCGCTTGCCGGGCCCAGCCTGCTCGGCGTCAACGCTGGTGCGTCCCTGGCGATCGTGATCGCGATGGGTGCGTTCGGCCTCACGGCGACGGGCGGATTCATCTGGTTCGGCTTCCTCGGTGCCGCGGTCGCCGCGGCGTTCGTCTACACGCTGGGATCGTTGGGATTCGGTGGCGCGACACCGGTGAAGCTGGCGCTCGCGGGCGCTGCTTGCACCGCGCTGTGTGGGTCGATCACCACGGCGATCACCCTGCTGGACCGCACCCTGTTCGACAACTTCCGTTTCTGGGTGGTCGGCTCGCTGGCTCGTGCCGACATCGAATCCGTGTGGCAGACAGCACCGTTCATCGCTGTCGGGTTGTTGCTCGCGGTAGTGGTGGCCCGGCCGTTGAACGCCGTCGCCATCGGTGACGAGATGGCGCGCACGCTCGGCACGCGGCTGGTCGCGACGCGCGCGACCGGTGCGTTGAGCGTGGTGCTGCTCGCGGGCTCGGCGGTGGCCATCGCCGGACCGATCGCCTTCATCGGTCTGGTGATCCCGCACATCGCCCGATTCTTCGCCGGACACGACTACCGGTGGATCCTGCTCTGGTGTGCACTGCTGGGCCCGACGCTGCTGTTGGTGGCCGACATCCTCGGCCGGATGCTGGCGCGGCCACAGGAAATCCAGGTCGGCATCATCACCGCCTTCGCGGGCTCGCCGTTCTTTCTCTATCTCGTGCGCAATCGAAAGGTGGCCACACTGTGACGGGCACCGAGCGCGGCGTTCTGCCCAGCGGGACGTTGCTGCTGCGAACACCCGACCGGCGCATCGTCTTTCGCGTCGGGAAACGCTCCACGGTCGTCACCGTGCTGGTGACGGCGACCGCGCTGGCGGTGGCGGCGTGGTCACTCACGATCGGCTACTACCCGCTCACGGTCGCTGACGTGGTGCGGGTCCTCGGTGGCGGTGGCACGCTCATCGAGTACGACGTGGTGGTGGCCGATCGGTTGCCGCGCGTGCTCACCGGGCTGTGTGTCGGCGCGGCCTTCGCGATCTCGGGGGCGATCCTGCAACGAATCGCGACCAACCCGCTGGTGAGTCCCGAGATCATCGGGATCAACGCGGGCGCCTCCCTGGGCGCGTTGGTGGTGAGTGTGTTGCTCGGTGGCGCCGGGCTGGGGCTGGTCGGCGGCGCGATGATCGGTGCCGGGGTGGCCATGGCGCTGATCGTGGCCGTGGCCACCAAGGACGGGCTCGACGGCTATCGACTCGTGCTCGTCGGTATCGGTGTCACAGCGATGCTGTCCTCGGCTATCGCGTTCATCTTGACCATCGCCGACAACTACCAGGCGCACACGGCCGCCATGTGGCTCACCGGCAGCTTGGCCAACCGTGAGTGGACCCACGTCGGGTTCGCCGCGGCGGCGCTGGTGGTGGTCGTGCCGCCGCTGATCGTTCTCGCTCGCTCGTTGCCGCTGCTGGAAATGGGCGACGAACTGGCGAATTCGCTGGCCGGGCGGCGCGGCCCACACCGCATCACGCTGATCGTCGTCGCGGCCGCCGCCGCGACCCTGGCGACGGCTGCGGCCGGGCCGATCAGTTTCGTCGCCCTGGTGGCGCCGCAGATCGCGCGACGGCTGCTGGCCGAACTCGGTGCGGGGCTCGCGCCCGCGGCTGCCACCGGGGCATTGCTGGTGGTCGCCGCCGACCTGGCCGCCCGGCGGCTGTTCCCGGCGGAACTACCTGTCGGGGTGGTGACCGCCATCCTCGGCGCTCCCGTTCTCGTCTACCTCCTCGCCCGTGCAACCCGGATCGGACACGCTGGATGACCGCACACCTGACCACCGAGGGACTCACCCTCGGCTACGGCGACACCTCGATCGTCACCGACGCCACCGTCGACTTCCCGACCGGTGCGATCACTGTCATCGTCGGCCGCAACGGTTGCGGCAAATCGACCCTGCTGCGGGGACTGGCCCGGCTGATCGCGCCCACGGCGGGCGCGGTCCTGCTCGACGGCGCCGATATCGCACCGCAGCCCGCGCGCACGGTCGCCCGTCGGCTCGGTATGTTGCCGCAACAGCCCGTCGCCCCCGACAGCATCACCGTGGGCGAACTCGTCGGCCGTGGCCGTCATCCGCACCAACGCTGGTTTCGTCAGTGGTCGGCGCAGGACGGCGAGGCCGTGCGAAAAGCGCTGGTGGCCACCGACACTCTCGAGCTGATCGACCGATCGGTGGATCAACTCTCGGGCGGGCAGAAGCAACGGGTGTGGATCGCGCTCGCGCTGGCGCAGGACCCCGAGGTGATGCTGCTCGACGAACCGACGACCTTTCTCGACCTGGCACACCAACTCGACGTGCTCGACGTCCTGCGAAATCTGTTGCCGCGCACGATCATCGTCGTCCTGCACGACCTCAACCTCGCCGCCCGCTACGCCGACCATCTCGTCGCCGTGCAGGACGGCCGGGTGGTCGCTCAGGGTCCACCCGCCGAGATCGTGCGCCCCGAGCTGGTATCGGAAGTCTTCGGTATCGACTGCACGGTGATCGAGGACCCGATGACGGGCACACCGCTGGTGATTCCGGCCCCGCGAACGGTGCGTACCGCATGACGCGCCGGTATGTCCTCATCGCCCGGCCGACTCCGTCGGGCGTCGACCTGCCGTCCGTCGAAGCTCTGGCGAAGGCCTGCGGGGTCGGCTACGCGCTACTCGACCAGGAGGAGCCGACCATCCACACCGTCCTGGATACCGCCGCCCGCGACCGATCGCCGGTCACACTGATCCCGCTGGCCGTGCCACGCGACCGCTACCTCGAGACCTGGATCGCGCGAGCGGTAGCGAACTGGAAGGAAACGCGCGGGAGCGAACTCGACGTGCGCATCACCGACGGCATCGACACCGCCGCGGGATTCGCCGATGTGGTGCGTTCCAGGATGTCCGAGGACGGTGCACCGGTGACGGCGAGCCCGCGGGCCTTCCGCAGTCCGGCCTGGTCCGAAATCCCCGACCACACCTCCCACATCCTGGTGTGCCGAGGCCCCCGTTGCACCGTGTACGGCGCGGGCGAGCTGCACCGGACTCTGCGCCGCGACCACCCCGGTGCCCTGATCACACCGACCGGATGCCTCAACCCGTGCAATCTGGGCCCGCTCTACATCACCTACCGGGACGGCGAATGGCATACCGACGGCATCCGCGGGGGTGACTCCGTCGGCGCTGCGCACGATAGCCTGACGGAATGATCGAGGACGAACCGACCACGATCCACCCGGACCGGGCCGCGCGGCGGTCGGCCTTGGCATGCTGATCGAGAAGCAGCGCTGGGCCGGGATCCGCAGCGGGGCGGTGACGGTGCTGTTTCGCCGGTGGCGTCACCGGCAGGCCACCGAGGGCAAGGTCTACCGCACCGGCGCGGGGCGGATCGCCGTCGACCAGCTGTCGACGGTCACCGCCGATCAGATCAGCATCGAGGACGCGCGCGCCGCCGGATACGACGCACCCGCCGAGGTGATCGCCGATCTCCGTGGCGCGCCGGAGGACCCGATCTATCTGCTCCGGATCCGCTGTCTCACCGACGAAGATCCGCGCGACGCGCTGGCCGCCGACGACCGGATCGACGATGCCGCGGCCTTGGCCGCCCGCCTCGCCCGCATGGACCGGACCGATGCCGAGGGCCCGTGGACCCACGACACGCTCCGAATCATCCAGCGGCGCCCAGCCACCCGGGCTCCCGACCTGGCCGAGGAACTCGGGCGTGACCCGCACCGCTTCAAACTCAACGTACGCAAGCTGAAAAACCTCGGCCTGACCATCAGCCTGGGCACCGGCTACCGGATCTCACCCCGCGGCGCGGCCTTGCTGGCAGCCCTGGATTCGGCGCAGACCGGCGAGTGAACGCGGCGAGTGAACCTCGGCGCCGCCTTGCCTATCAGGCGGGCGGCGCCCGCGGTCGACGCGGAGGTCGGGGCCCGAAATACCAGGCATGACCCGGCCGGTTCCAGACCACCGGCTACCGTGCCGGACCACACGATTTCGAAAGCGCCCCATCGGTCACACCTGCCACGGTAACGGTGCGCCGCTTCGAACCACAGCGGCCGACCACGAGAGGACAGAAATCGTGAAGATCCCACTGACAATGCTGGTAGGCGTCGCCGTCCTGACCGTCAGCGCATGCGCGATGCGGCCGACGGCCGGCGAAACAGACACTGCGCAACCAGGTTCCGGACTCGATCCGGCTGCGCTGCAATCCGCGCTGGATGCGGTCCGCGACGCGGGAATGACCGGTGTGTACATGGAGGTACGTGACGGCGACCGGGTGTGGAGTGGCACGGCGGGGGTCGCCGACGTCGCCTCCGGCGAACCCATCGGCCCGGACATGGTCCACCGAGTAGGCAGCATCACCAAGACGTTCATCGCGGCCGCGATCATGCAGCAGGTCGAGCAGGGGCGGATCGGGCTCGACACACCGATCGGAGATTACCTGCCGCACTTGGTCCCTGGTGAGCGCGGCGCGCAGATCACGGTCCGGATGCTGCTCAACAACACCAGCGGTCTGGCCGAGCACCTGCCGTACTCATTTCCTTCCCTCGCAGCCTTTTTCGGCGGGACGCAGCTGTCATCGGAGAGCTTGGACAAGCATCGGTTCACCCAGTTCGACCCGGTCGAGTTGATCGGAATGGGTGTCAGCGCGCCGCCCGCCACCCGGGCGCCCGGAGCGACCCCCGGCGTGTACTCCAACACCAACTACTTCCTGCTGGGCGAACTGCTGGAGCAGGTGACCGGAACTGCATTCGAGACCTATGTCGCCGAGAAGGTGATCGGACGCGCCGGGCTCGAGCACACCGCGTTTCCGGACGGGCCGACCCTGTCGGTTCCGCACCCGCGAATGTACGAGCGGCTGTTCGGAATGATCGATCCGCCGCGCGACTACAGCGTCTACAACATGTCGTGGGCGATGCCCGGCGCCGGACTCGTCTCGACCATGGCGGACCTGAATCGCTTCTACCGCATGCTGTTCGGTGGGCACATCGTCAGCCGCGAGTCGTTGGCGCAGATGCAGCGTACGGTGCCCGTCATCGCACTGGACGGTACGCGGATCGAGTACGGTCTCGGCCTGCACCGGGTGCGGACTCCCGGCGGCGAAACATTCTGGGGCCACGACGGCAGTGTCTTCGGTGCCCAAGCGCTATCTCTGACCAGCGCCGACGGCACCCGCCAGATGTCGGTCGCGACAAACCTCGTGCGGTGGAACGAGATCGGCTCCGACGGAAAGCCGAAGCCACACCCCATCGACGACGCCCTCGCCACCCTCTACCACACCGCGATGGGCGGCGAGTGATCCTTCGGCGGTGCTATGTGCCCCCGGCAGTCGTCGGCCCGGATCAAGTGCCCCGACTCGGTGCCGAAGTCTCGCACCGCAACTCGCGCGTCACCGAGCGTCGAGTGCAACGTTCCGGGCCCGGCGAACGATGCGATGCTCATGCAGGGGATGACGCAGGTCGATGAGCAGCAGCAAACAGCCGGGTTCGGTGCGTTCACCGTGGTGGATGTCGAGACCTCCGGGCTACGGCCGCACCAGCACCGGGTGCTGTCCGTCGCGGCGGTCACGCTGGACGGCACCGGCCGGGTGACGCGAGAGTTCCACAGCCTGATCGACCCGGGTTGCGATCCGGGTCCCGTGCACATCCACGGGCTCACTGCCGCGGTGCTGCAGGGCTCGCCCGAGTTCGGTCAGGTGCGCGACCAACTGACGGCCATGCTGGACGGCCGGGTGATGGTGGCGCACAACGCGCTGTTCGACTACGGGTTCCTGCTGCAGGAGTTCGCCCGGGCCGGGGGAGCTCTGCCGGTGCAGCGCCGACTGTGCACGTTGGCACTGGCCCGCCGCATCGCGCTGCCGACACCCGACTACCGGTTGGGCACGCTGGCGACGTATTACGGTGTGCCGCAGCAGAAGGCGCACGATGCGCTCGACGACACCCGTGTTCTCGCGAATGTTCTTCGAGCGTTGGTCGCCGACGCGGCCCATCTCGGTATCGCACCCCCTTTGCTCGACTGCACACCTGATTCGGCCAGGCCGACGCAGTCCAGGTGGCCGGTCGAACGTCGCGGCCCGAAGCAGCCGTGTGACTTCGCCTATCCCGGGAAGCTGGCGGTGGCCGGCCGCCTGCGCCAGGGGATGAAGGTAGCGCTGACCGGGGAGACCCGGATCGAACGCGAAGAGCTCGTCGCCCGTGCCGAGGCTGCGGGGCTCGACGTCACGAGCACGGTGAGCAACCGAACCAGTGTGCTGGTCACCAACAATGCCCATGCGGAAACGGGCAAGGCGCGCAAGGCGTTCGAGTTCGGAACGCCGGTGATCGATGAGGCTCGGTTCGCCGCGCTGCTCGAGTCGGTAGAACCGGGGCACCGGAAAGGGACGGCGGTACCCGATGTTGCGGCGCCACGTCGGTCGACGGCACCCGCACGGGCGATATCGGGTCCGCTGGCCGGTCGGCGGATTCTGGTGCTGGGCGGAACCCACGGCGAGGCTGCGGTGGCGCGCTCGCGGATCGTCGAGCTCGGTGGTTCGGCCGCGGTCAATCTTTCCGCGACAGTGACAGATCTGCTCCTTCTCGCAGGTGGGGAATCCGACCGGCGCGCGCGAAAGGCCGATGAACTCGCACTGGCGGTCCACGGGCCAGACCTGCTCGAGCAGGGTGCGATCGCGCCCGCGGCTATCCCTGCGGCATCGACCGCACCTGGTCGTGCTGAAATCCGGCCCGCGGAGCCGACGGTGCTGTCGCGAGGTCAGGTGATCGACGTGCCGATCGCCGAGGGCGGCAATACGTGGACTCTGCGGGCAACGTGGAGCCAGCTCAGTGCGCCGACCGTGGATCTCGTCGCGTTCCTGCTCGGCAGCGATGAGCGAGTCGAGGACTCCGACGACTTCCTGTTCTACAACCAGCCAGAATCGCAGGGCGCCAAGCTTTCCGAGGATGGGCCGAACGAGCAGTCGATCACCCTGGTCCTCGATGACCTGCCCGAGCACTGCACTCGCATCGTCCTCGCCGCTTCGCTCGACGGCGCCGGTCTCACCTTCGGCGACGTCGGCGCCATCGAGCTGGATTTCGCCGCAGGCACGGAATCGAGCACCGCGATACGTGCCACGCTCGATGCCGCAACCGTGGAACGCACCCTGCTGCTCGCCGAGCTGTATCTGCGCGGTGACGATTGGCGGCTGCGCGCGGTCGGCCAGGGCTACGAGACCGATCTCGCCGAACTGGCCAGGCGGTACGGGGTCGACGTCGACGAATGAAGTCGCACGAGGTGGCGGCCGGTCGATGCCGGCCTCGCTGACAAGCACGACATCGCATCGCTCGCCGGCATCCGGTCGGAGATGCCGGCGAGCGTCGATAGCCTGACCGTTCGAGATCAGCTGCCGAAGCTTTCGGCGACCATGTTCTCGGTGAGGCCGTAGTCGGCGAGGGAGTAGTGGTGGGTGGCTTTGCGGTCGCCCGTGCGGCTTTCGTGATCGAGTGCGGTGATGGCTGTTCTGGCCTCGGGCGTGAGGGTGGTGCCGGTGCGGGTGTAGATCCGGTCGACGACGCCGAGGGGATCGGCGCGCAGGTCGTCGAAGTCGACGTCGATGAAGGTGGCCTCGGGGTGGCGGGTGCGGGCGGCGGTGAATTCCGCGAGGCCGCGGGCCCAGAGGTCGAGTTGCGTGCGGCCGATCGTGTCGCCGGTGAAGACCGTGGACCAGCCTCGGGTGGCGTGTTCGTTGAGGCTGCAGACCGAGGGGATGATGGTCGCGGGGTCGCGGTGGGTTTGGATGACGATGGCGTCGGGGTAGGTCGCCAGGAGGGCATCGAGGCAGAACAGATGACTGGGATTCTTGAGGACCCAGCGGCGGGTGTCGTTCATGCCGATCAGCTGCAGGTTGCGGCGGTGCCGTGCGTAGGCGGGGGTCCAGTCCTGACCGGCGAGCCATTGCGAGTAGCCCGGCACGTAGGCGAGGCATTCGTAGGAATGCGACATGCCCGACTGGCGCAGTAGCTGCCAGCATTCCTCCACGTCGGAAGCGCTCATGTAGTGCAGGCCCATGAACTCGGGGTTCTGCACCTGATGCTGTCGCAAGCCCGCGTCGATCTGCTGGTAGGCGGGATTGTCGCCCCAGGTCTCGCGCGGTGGTCGCGGCTGCGGGAAGTCGGTCAGCCACATCTCCAGCCCCTGGTTGGCCGGATCGGCGGCCAGCAGCCGGTGCAGCGCGGTGGTGCCGGTGCGGGGGAGGCCGGTGACGAAAATCGGCCGGGTGACCGGTGTTTCGACATAGCCGGGATTCGCCGCCCACGCCGCTTCGCTCAGCGCGCGGGCGACCAGCGTGCCGCGCAGGAAGAAGCGCGACATCTTGGAGCCGAGCTCGGTAAGTCCGGCCTCGTCGCGATACGAGTCGAGCAGAACCTGCAACGCCTCGGTGTAGTCGTCGGCCCCGAAATTGGTGAGACCGGTGAGTTTGGTGGCTGAGGCGTGCAGGTCGGCCACGGTGCCGACATCGGTGCGCACAGTCATCTTCTACAAGCTCCTAGTTGTGGTATTCGCCGCAGTTGACGTCGAGGGTCTGTCCGGTGATCGCCGACGACCAGTCGGAGGCGAGAAACACCACGGCACGGGCGATCTCGTCGGGCTCGGGCAATCGCTTCAGATCGGATTTCGACGCGGTCTGCTCGTAGACCTGCTCGACGGTGATGCCGTACTTCTCGGCGACCTGACCGAAGTACCACTTCAGCTGATCGGTCCAGATGTAGCCGGGCAGCACGCTGTTGACCCGCACGCCCTTGCCGCCGAGTTCGGTGGCCAGGGTCTGCGACATGGCCAGCAGCGCGGCCTTGGTGAGTTTGTAGCTGCCGTAGCGGGGCTCGGAGTGACGTACCACCATCGAATTGATCATCACCACAGCGCCTTTGGCCTCGGCGAGAGCGGGCGCGAACGCCTGCGTCATCCGCAGACCGCCGAGCACCGTCATATCCAGGCTCGACCGGATGTGGTCGAAATCGGTGCGGTCCAGAGGTTTCATCGACGGCACCGAGAACGCGTTGTTCACGAGTGCGTCGACCCGGCCGAAGGTGTCGACCGTGCGCGCCACGAGATTCCGCACCGCGGCCTCGTCGGTGATGTCGGTGGGCACGCTCAGCGTGGCGCCCCCCGCGGCCTCGATTTCGGCGGCCACCTCGAGCAGGCGGGACTCGGTGCGCGCCGCGAGCACGACCGTCGCCCCTGCCGCGGCCGCCTCCAGACAGATCGACCGGCCCAGACCCGGTCCGACCCCGGAAACGACGACGACCTTGCCGTCCAACAGTGCCCCGCTCATCCGAGCATCCTTTCGGCGAAAGCCCGCTGCCGGGCCGAGATCCGGTCGCGCCAGCCGGCGGCGTCGATCCGGTTGTGTTCGAAATACGGAAGGTGTTGTGCGACTGCGTCGATCGGTACGACCTCGACCGTCGGCCCATCGGCCTCGGTCATCGGCCGATCGGTGCGCTGCCACCGGAACTGCAGAATGCCGCGCGTGCGGCCGGTGGTCTCGATCCAGTTCGCGATGCCCGGGTCCTGCTTGCTCACCACCATCCGGATCAGACCATCCGAATCCACCTGGGCCTGGGCATGATTGAGGCTGGTCTGGTGGTTGACGTAGTCCAGGGAGATGTACCAGAGACTGCCCAGCTGGAAACCCTGATACGGCGCGTCGGATTTCGGGACGGTGATCACCAGTGCCTGATCGTCGGCGAGATCGAAATGGCCCACCGAGGAGTACTGGGTGCTCAGTCCACCGGGTGTCAGCCGGGGCGCGGTGAGGGTGTTCACCGGCAGGTCGAGGTAGAACCACTTCGGGAAGTTGAACCAGGTGTGCACGCGGGTGAGCAGCATCTTCGCCGCCGCGCCGTACCGTTTGCGCAGACGGGCCAGATCCGGTTCGACCGGTGCGGTGCCGATGGTGTCGACCCGCTCGATCCGGATCGAGCCCTTGCGCTCGGTCCAGTCGCTGTAGACCTCGCGCACGGCCAGCATGGACGCGCCTTCCCCGAGTGGGAAGTAGTCCGGCCCGGCATCGGCCTTCGGCGGTCCGAAGCGCAGCGAGAAGCTGCCGTCGGTGGCGATCGGAATGCGCCGGTCGTCGAAGGCGTCGGCGCCACCGGGCACGTCGGTCGCGGTGTAGTCACCTTTGAGTACCTGGAAACTCAGATCGACGGTGCTGCCGCGCACCCCGCTCACCAGGTACTCGGCGGTCGGCTCGATGGTGGCGTGGTAGTAGAGGGTGTCCGGGTTGTCCAGGCCCATTTTGGCGTACGGGCCGGTCGAGGACACGAAGTAGGGATGCGAGGTGCCGTGGGCGCCCGAAAGGCGCAGGCAGGCGGCGACGCTGGCGGCGAGATAGTCGTAGCCCTCGGCGAGGTCCTGATCGCTGCGGACGAAGTCCGCTCCGGCGATGAGCGTTTCGGCCTGGGCCACCGCGGCCAGGAACGGCGCGGTGAGCGGTTCCGGTGGCGCGCTGCTACCGGATTCGGTGGCGGTACTGGAGTGGGTCAACGGTCTGCGATTCCTAGCTCTCGGAGGATGTGGGCGGCGATCTCGGCAGGGGAGCCGAGCTCGGGAGTGATGACCAGGTCAGCATGGTCGGGTCGTTCGTACGGGGAGCCGATTCCGGTGAAGCCGGGCAGTTCTCCCGCACGGGCCTTCGCGTAGAGGCCCTTGGAGTCGCGGCGCTCGCACTCCGCGAGCGGGGTGTCGACGAAGACTTCGTGGAACGGCAGTTCGCGGTCGGCGTGGACGGTCCGCGCGGCGGTGCGCTGCGCGGCGAACGGGCTGATCACCGACACGATCGCCACCGCACCCGAATCGGCGAACAGCGCGGCCACTTCGGCGACCCGGCGGACGTTCTCGTCCCGGTCGGCGGGGGAGAAGCCGAGACCGGCGTTGAGACCGTGTCGCAGATTGTCACCGTCGAGCAGGTAGGCGGGACGGCCTGCCGCGACCAGCAGTCGCTCGAGCTCGACCGCCAGGGTGGACTTGCCCGACCCGGACAGGCCGGTCAACCACACCGTCGCGCCCGCATGCCCGCGCTCGGCGCGACTGACCGCCGATCGATGCCAGACCACGGCCGGGGCCGCGCGTTCGCTGCCGACGTTCGCGGCATCGATCCCGGATTCCCGGCCGGTCACCATTCCCGCGGCGACCGTTTGATCGGTCACCGGATCGATCAGGATGAAGCTGCCCGTGCGCCGATTCTCCCGATAAGGGTCCGACAGCAGCGGGCGACGGCTGCGCAACCGGATGCGCGCGATGTCGTTGAGCGACAACGTGGTGACGTCCTCTACCCGGTGCAGCGTGTTCACATCGAGGCGGTAGTCGATGGCCGTGACCTCGGCGGACGAGGTCTGCGCCGCGGTGCGCACCAAGTACTGGGCACCCTCGCGCAACTGAGCACTCTCGGAGAACCAGCACACCATCGCGTCCAGGTCGGTGCCGATGTGTGGACGGTTACCCCGCCGGGCGAGCAGATCCCCGCGCCCGACATCGATGTCGTCGTCCAGAGTCAGCGAGACCGCCATGCCGGTGAACGCCTCGTCGACCTTCGTGCCGCCCGGGCCCCAGATCTCCTTGACGTGGGAGGACCGCCCGCCGGGCAGCACTACCACTTCGTCGCCGGGCTTGAAGATGCCGCCCGCGATGGTGCCCGCGTAACTGCGGTGGTCGAGTCCTTCCTGCGCCCGGATGACGTACTGGATCGGCAGCCGGGCATCGATGAGGTTGCGGTCCGAGGCGATGTGCACGTCCTCGAGGTGGCGCAGCAACGGCGGTCCCGGATACCAGTCCATGTGCTCCGAGCCGTCGACCACGTTGTCGCCGAGCAGCGCCGACACCGGCACGAAGCTCAGATCGCCCACCGTCAACTTGGCGGCGAACGCGGCGAACTCGGTGCGGATCTCCTCGAATCGCTCCTGCGACCAGTCGACCAGGTCCATCTTGTTCACGCACACCACCAGGTGCGGCACGCCGAGCAGCGTCGCGAGGAACGCGTGCCTGCGGGTCTGTTCGGAAACGCCGGTGCGGGCGTCGACCAGGATCAGCGCGAGGTCCGCGGTGGAGGCGCCGGTCACCATGTTGCGGGTGTACTGCACGTGCCCGGGGGTATCGGCGATGACGAACTTGCGGCGTGGTGTCGTCACGTAGCGGTAGGCGACGTCGATGGTGATGCCCTGCTCGCGTTCGGCGCGCAGTCCATCGGTGACCAGCGCCAGATCCGCCGCCGCCCCGCCGCGTTCGGTGCTGACTCGTTCGATGGCGGCGAGTTGATCGTCGAACAGGGACTTGGAGTCGTAGAGCAGCCGGCCGATGAGGGTGGACTTGCCGTCGTCGACGCTGCCCGCGGTCGCCAGTCGTAACAGATTGCGGCGCATCAGAAATAGCCCTCTCGCTTGCGGTCTTCCATGCCGGTCTCGGAGATCCGGTCGTCGGCACGGGTGGCCCCGCGTTCGGTGAGTCGGGTGGCGGCGGTCTCGGCGATCACCTTCGCCGCGGTGTCGGCGCTGCTCTCGACGCACCCGGTGCAGGTGGCGTCGCCGACCGTGCGGAATCGGACGGTCGCTTCGAACGTGCGCTCACCGGCCTTCGGCGTGATGAATCGGCCGGCCGACAACAGCATTCCGTCGCGTTCGATGACCTGACGCCGGTGCGCGTAGTACAGCGACGGCAGCTCGACGGCCTCGCGGTCGATGTACTCCCAGATATCGAGCTCGGTCCAGTTCGACAGCGGGAACACCCGGATGTGCTCGCCGGGCTGATGGCGGCCGTTGTAGAGGTTCCACACCTCGGGCCGCTGTGCTCGCGGGTCCCATTCGCCGAAGCTGTTGCGGAAGCTGAACACTCGCTCCTTGGCGCGCGCCTTCTCCTCGTCACGGCGTGCGCCGCCGAATGCCGCGTCGAATCGGTGCTCACCGATCGCGCGCAGCAAGGTAGTGGTCTGCAGGGGGTTGCGGGTGCCGCCGGGGCGTTCCACCGCGCGACCCGTGTCGATGTCGTCCTGGACCCGGGCGATCTCGAGGCGCGCACCGGTGCGTTCGGCGGTGCGGTCGCGGAACTCGATCACCTCGTCGAAGTTGTGGCCGGTGTCCACGTGCAGCAGCGGAAACGGCAGCGGCGCGGGCCAGAACGCGCGTCGCGCCAGGTGCAGCAGCACGGCGGAATCCTTGCCGCCGGAAAAGAGCAGGGCCGGTCGCGCGAGTGTGGCCGCGACCTCCCGGAAGATGTGCACCGACTCGGCCTCCAAGGCCGCCAGATGCGATAACTCGTACCCCGCCTGCACTGTTCACCCACTTCGTTCGTGCGGTTCGCCGGGGAACTTTCCCCGACGGGTTGCGATGTCGAATATTCGACGCTATTGTTCGGTATTGTGACACCGACGATAAGCCGGGCCGAGCGCGCCGGTCAAGAGGTGAACCCTGATTCGATGGGTGATGCCGAGATTCCGGGCGCCGCGTCGCCGCCGACACAGCGCGTGGTGAAAGTGCTCGAGCTGCTGTCACGACATGCCACCGACCGTTTGTCGCTGGCTCGGATCGTGCGCGAAGCGGGGCTGTCGCGCGCCACCGCGCATGCCGTACTCACCCAGCTCACCGCCGATGGCTGGACCGTGCGCGACGACGACGGCTGCTACGGCATCGGGCTGCGGCTGCTGACCGTCGCCCGGCGTGCCGAAGCGGCGTTTCCGCTGCGTCGCACCGCGGTGCCGCACCTGCGAGACCTGTCCGAGAAGGTGGGTGTGCCGGTGTTCCTCGCCGAGCGTGCCGGGGACAGCATCGTGGTCACCGAGGTCGTCGGGCATCCCTCGGCCGGCTGGATCCGTCCGGGCAGGCGCCTGCCGCTCGC
This sequence comes from Nocardia sp. NPDC055002, assembly GCF_053608825.1. NCBI lineage: Bacteria > Bacillati > Actinomycetota > Actinomycetes > Mycobacteriales > Nocardiaceae > Nocardia > Nocardia sp. NPDC055002. The sequence continues at coordinate 522,318 of NZ_JBSGWE010000001.1, read as the reverse complement.
GCCCCCCGTCTGCCGCGAATTCATCGCCTGGGCGCCCGAACCCGTCCAGCAGGCCTGGCTGGCCACCGCCGACCCGGCCCACCGCGACCGCCTCGCGCGCGTGCTCGCCGAGATCCACACCCGTGGCTACTCGGTCGAACGGCTGGTCGACGATTCGACACCGATGCTGGAAGTGCTGGCGGGCCTGCGTGATTCACCGATCACGGCCGCCCTGCGAGCCCAACTCGGTTCCGTCATCACCGAACTGATCACCATCGACTACCTGCCCGACGAACTCGGCCCCGAGAACGCCGTCGTCACGCTGTCCGCCCCGATCCGCGATCGCACCGGTGCGGTCGTCGCCGCGGTCGTGAGCTGCCCCGATAGTCGGCTGTCGGCCCTTGCCTTGAGCGAGCTCGGCGCGGCGACGGTGAACGCCGCCGACCGAATCACCTCCGGCGGCATCGGGGACTGACCCCGCGTTCGGTTTCCGGTGACACCCGGGCTACCCGCGAACGCACCATTTCGAGTTCTCGGCGACGATGGTTCGCCATTACTCTGAGAGGGGATCTGACCGAACGCGACCCGCTCGACGGTCGTGGAGGCAGATGGCGAGGAAGGACGGGCCGTGGCAAACGACAGTGATCGGTGGTGGGAGGCGCCCGGAATGTCAGGCCCCACCCCTGACCCCGCCGCACAACCCCCCGCCGACCCCACCATCCTGCGCTCGCCCGGCAACCCGGCCGAGCAGTCGGCCCCCCGACCGCAAGACAGCCGGCAATCCGCTGCCGACCCGCAGCCGGGAGCGAATCACCCTGGGAGCGGGCAGCATCCGATCGCGCCGCCCACCGTGTTCGGGCAGCAATTCGCACCACCGGGGACGGGTGAGCAGCCGTACGGGCCGCAACCCGGAACCGGGCAGCCTTGGCAGCAGTCCGGAGCGGGACAGCCGGGCAGCGGGCAGCACCCATTCGCGCCGCCGACAGTGGTCGGACAACCGTGGACCGGGCAGCAGGCCTACGGGCCGCAACCCGGGGCGGGCCACGATCCGTATGCGGCCCAGCCGGGGAGCGGTCAGCAGGCGTACGGGCCGCAACCCGGAGCGGGTAACAACCCGTATGCAGCGCAGTCCGGTGGCGGACAGTCTTACGCGTCTCAGCCCGGGATCGGTCAGCAGCCGTACGGGTCCCAATTCGGATCGGGTCAGTTCGCCCAGCAGCCGGCGTACGGCCAGCAGCCGTACGGCTATGCGCCACAGCAGTATTCGCCTCCACCGCGGCGCAGTGGCGGTTCGGGCGCGATCATCGCGGCGATCGCGGTGGTCGTCGTGCTGGTGATCGGGGTCGCCGTCGCCGTCGGGTTCGCTGCCAGCTCCTCGGACGAGTCCACCACCTCGGCGAGCACGTCCACCACCACGACGAAATCAGGACCACTGTCGGGCACCAGTACCGCACCGCTCGCGCCCGGCTCGAAGGGCGTGCTCATCGCCTCCTATCGCGTCGCCTACGACGTGCCCTCGGCGTGGACGGTCCACTCCGAAAGCGACACCATGTCGTTCTCCAACGCGACGGGCGCGATCGACGGTCGCGGCCAGGCGACCGAGGGAGCCGACTACTGCCCCGGCTCGGTGTATCGCGCGATGGCCGCGGTGACCTCGACCACCGAGACCGAGGTGGCGGCCGCCGCGAAGAGTGTCGCGAAAATAGCCGCGGCAGGGGGATATTCGGACCCGACCGGCGGAAAGATCAGCGCGCCGACGTCGTTGAAGACCCAGAGCGGAATCAGCGGCCAATTCGTCGAGACCTCGGGCCCGTGGACCCCGCAGATCCCGGGCTGCACCGCGAATGCCTACTCGGTCTACACCTTCGGCTTTCGCAACGCCGCCAATACAACCCTCGTCCTGACCATCCTCGTCGACCGCGGCACCACCGGCGAACTCACCGCCGATCAGGCCAAGAAGATGATCGACAGCCTGCGCCTGGTCTAAGCGGCGTCGGCGCCACCCGGTTCGCTGTTCGTAGACTCGACTCATGACGGCAGCCGCATCGAATTCGACCGATCTCCCGGCGAGTCTGGTGGAGATGACCGCTGAGCACGTGCGCGCGCAGGTTCTCAGCGGCGCGTTGGCGCCGGGGGAGCGGGTAGGCGAGGAAGCCCTGTGCGCGCGGCTCGGGATCAGCCGGGCGCCGGTGCGGGAGGCGCTGCGGCGCCTGGCCGAGCAGGGTCTCGTCGAGCATCTGCCGCGGCGTGGGTATCGGGTCGTGGTGTGGTCGGCGCGCGACATCGTCGAGTTGTTCGAGGTGCGGCGGGCGCTGGAACAGCACGCGGTGACCGTCGCCCTCCCGAGTACGGACCTGCGGCTGGGGCGGGTGCGCGCGGCGCTCGCGGAACTGACCGCGGCGGACCGGCGCAAGGACTGGGTCGCCCGCGACGACGCCCACCGCCGCTTTCACGCCGAAATCGTCGCGCTGGCGGGCAATCGGCAACTGGACCTCGTGTACGAGCAGATCCTGGTGAAACTACAGCTCGCGATGGCACGCAATCTCCGTGAGGAAACCGAGGTGGGCGCCCGTCGCGAAGGTGTGCGCCGACATCAGGAACTGCTCGCCGCGCTGGAGACCAACGACCCGCTGCGGGCGGAGACCGCGCTCCGTCAGCACGGCGAGCAAACATACCTGAAACTCGGTATCTGCTAACACATCCGATACAGACCGATCCTCCCGCCGTCACACTTTCTGTCGACAATCGACAACATGACAGGCTCTACGGTCACCGAGATCCTCGCCCAGCACCAGGGCGGCAACGGCTCCCCGACCAGAACCGCGGCGCGAGTGGCCGACGCGATCGCCGCGCGCGGCGACGACGGCACCTGGATCACCCCGGTACCCCGTGACGAATTGCTCGCTGCCGCAGCGGCTATCGAACGCATGCCCGGTGCACGGACGCTGCCGCTGTACGGCGTTCCCTTCGGGGTGAAGGACAGTATCGACGTCGCCGGCTATCCGACAACGCTGGCCTGCCCCGACTACGCCTACCTCGCCACCCGCACCGCACCCGCCGTGCAGCGCCTGCTCGACGCGGGCGCGCTGTTCGTCGGCAAGACCAATCTCGACCAGTTCGCGACCGGCCTCAACGGCACCCGAACTCCGTACCCGGTGCCGCGCAGCGTCTTCGGCGGCGATCTGATCTCCGGCGGTTCCAGTTCTGGATCGGCGCTCGCGGTCGCCCTCGGCCAGGTGCCGTTCTGTGTGGCCACCGATACGGCGGGTTCGGGCCGCGTACCCGCCGCACTCAACGGCATCGTCGGCTGGAAGCCGTCGCGCGGCCTGATCAGCACCGTCGGGCTGGTGCCCGCGTGTAAGTCGCTGGACTGCCTCACCCTCATGGCGACCACTGTCGAGGACCTGGACCTGGTCGCCGAGGTGATCATGGCGGTCGATCACGAGGATCCGTGGACCCGCGCCAGAGGAGGACGATTCCCCGGTGGCCCGATCCGGCTCGGCCTACCGGCACCGCAGGAGCTCGAGTTCTTCGGCGACGACGCCATGCGCGCGGCACACCTCGGTACGCGAGACAGGTTGCCGGGTATGGGGTTCAGCTGCGTCGGCACGACACTCGCACCCTTCCTCGCCGCGGGCGCGCTGCTCTACCAAGGTCCGTGGGTCGCGGAACGTCTGGTCGAGTTCGACGGGTTCCTGACCGATAGGCCCGCCTCGATCCTGCCCGTGATCCGGGAAATCCTGGACAGTGGACGGCAATTCAGCGCCGTGGACGTGTTCCGCGCACAGCAACGTTTGCAGGAACTGCGCGCTGAGGTCGCCCGGATATGGGACGAGGTCGACGCGGTGGTGGTGCCGACCATCGGCACCACCTTCACGGTCCCCGAGGTGCTGGCCGACCCCATCGCGACCAACACCGTGCTCGGCCACTACACCCATTTCGGCAATCTCCTCGACCTGACCGCGATCGCGGTTCCCGGCGGCACCACCCGCGACGGCAGGCCGGTCTCGCTCATGGTGTTCGGCCCGGCACTCGCCGACGACCTCGTTCTCGCCGCCGCCGCACGGCTGCTGGACGAACCGCGCACCACCGCACTGCCCCACCACCTTGGCCCGGTATCCCTGCAGGAGCGACGATGACCGAAATCCCCGCCACCCCGAGCCCGTTCACCTTCGATCCCACCACGACCGCGCTCGTCATCATCGACATGCAGCGAGACTTCCTGCTCCCCGGTGGCTTCGGCGAAAGCCTCGGCAACGACGTGGCGCTGTTGCGCACCGTCATCGAACCTCTCACCGGTGTGCTCGCCTCGGCCAGGGCCGCGGGGATCACAGTGATCCACACCCGAGAGGGCCACCTGCCGGACCTGTCCGATTGCCCACCGTCGAAACTTCGGCGCGGCAACCCCTCGCAGCGCATCGGTGATCCGGGGCGATTCGGGCGCATCCTGATCCGCGGTGAGTACGGCCACGACATCATCGACGAACTGGCGCCGCTCGACGGCGAGACCGTCATCGACAAGCCGGGCAAAGGCGCGTTCTACGCGACCGAACTGGCCGCTGTGCTGCAACAGCATTCGATCACCACCCTGCTCGTCGCCGGCGTCACCACCGAGGTCTGCGTCCACACCACCGTCCGCGAGGCCAATGACCGCGGCTACGAATGCCTCGTGGTCGCGGACTGCGTCGGCTCCTATTTCCCCGAATTCCAGCGCGTCGGACTGGCGATGATCGCGGCTCAGGGCGCGATCTTCGGCTGGGTCGCCGGCTCCGCGGATGTCATCGCCGCACTCGGCACCACCGCCCCCGTCACGGCCTAGCGAACAGGATCCACCATGTCCGTCGACACCTCGAAAACAACAGTCACACCGGAACAACCTGCGCCACTAGCACTTCCGTGGTGGACCAGGGGAGATACCAACGCCTTCTTCGGGCTGGCGTTCAACATCCTGGTCAACGTCCTCACCCTGACCACACTCACCATCGCGGTGGTGAAGATTCCCAGCACCGATGTGCTCGGCACGGTGCTGCCCGCCCTCGGCGTCGCGCTCGTGCTGGGCAACTTGTACTACATGGTGCTGGCGAGGCGCCTGGCCCGCCGCGAAGGACGCGCCGATGTCACCGCACTGCCCTACGGGCCGAGCGTTCCGCACATGTTCATCGTCGTGTTCGTGGTGATGCTGCCGATCTACCTGGCCACCGGAGATCCCTTGCAGGCGTGGGCAGCCGGGCTGGCCTGGGCGTTCATGATCGGCGTGATCGTGATGATCGGCGCCTTCGTCGGCCCCTACATCCGCAAGGTCACCCCGCGTGCGGCGATGCTCGGCACCCTGGCCGGCATCTCGATCACCTTCATCGCCATGCGCCCCGCCGCGCAGATGTGGGAGGTGGCCTGGATCGGACTGCCGGTGCTGGCCATCATCCTGATCGGTTTCTTCACCGACATCAAGCTGCCGGGCAACATCCCGGTCGGGCTGGTCGCGCTGCTGGTCGGCACGGCGATCGGCTGGATCGGTGGGTACATGTCGGCACCCGATGTCGCCCAGGCCGCGCACGACATCGCGCTCGGGCTGCCCGACCTGCGCCTCGACCTGCTCTTCGACGGACTCGGCAACCTCGCTCCGCTGCTGGCCACCGCCATCCCGCTGGGCATCTACAACTTCACCGAAGCCATGAGCAACGTGGAAAGCGCCGCCGCCGCGGGCGACAACTACAACCTGCGCAGCGTGCTGCTGGCCGACGGTTTCGGTGCGGTGATCGGCGCGGGCTTCGGCTCGCCCTTCCCACCCGCCGTCTACATCGGTCACCCGGGTTGGAAGGACGCGGGCGGGCGCACGGGTTATTCCCTCGCCAGTGGCCTGACCATCGGCATCATGTGCCTGCTGGGGCTTTTCGGCATCCTCGCCACGCTGCTGCCCATCCCGGCGATCGTTCCGATCCTGCTCTACATCGGCCTGCTGATCGGCGCGCAAGCATTCCAGGCGGTGCCGCGGATCCACGCGGTGGCGGTCGTGGCCGCGCTGCTACCCAACCTGGCGGAGTGGGCCGTCACCCAGATCGACAACGCGCTGTCCGCAGCGGGAACATCGGCGGCGAAGGTCGGCTCGGACGCGCTCGGTCAAGCGGGCGTGGTCTATGACGGGCTGAAAGTGTTCGGGTCCGGTGCGGTACTGGCCGGTCTCGTGCTCGGTGCGATCGTCACGTTCATCCTCGACAAACGTTTCCGTGCGGCGGGAGTGGCGGCGATCATCGGCGCCGGATTGAGCTGGATCGGACTGATTCACGCGCACGCGGTCGAATGGGCCGCCGCGCCCGGTGTGGCACTCGGTTACTTGTTCTTCGCGCTCGTCTGCCTGGCGTACTCGCTGCTGCCGGCGACAACACCCGCTACCGAGGAGACGACCGGGTAAGCCGGTCGGCGCGACTCCCCAGAGTTCAGGAGTTCTTCGGCAGTGTCGCGAGGAAATCGCGGAAGTCGATGGCCAGGTGGCCCGTCAGGTGCGGGACCGCGTCGGTGACCTGCGCGAGGTCGCCCTGGGCGATCGCGGTGTAGGTGCTGACCCAGCCGTCGACTTCCCATTTCGGCGCGTTGTACTTCGCGCGGGAGGCGTAAGCCTCGTCGACGGTCTGCTCGACGTAGCGGAACGGTCGGTCGAGGACTTCGGTCATCTCGGCGGTGGCGGTGGTCAGGCTGAAAGCTCGCGGGCCGGTGAGGTCGAAGGTCGTGCCGTCGTGCGCGTCCGAACCGAGCACTACCGCAGCGCAATCCGCCACATCGGCGCGGGTGACCGCGGCGACTTCGCCGTCACCGGCCGGACCTTCGATCACCCCGTCGGCGTCGGCGAAATGCGGGATGATGTCCTGGTACTGGTTGTCGCGCAGGAAGGTGAACGCGAGGCCGGAGGCGCGGATGGCCTGTTCGGTGTACCAGTGGTCACGGCCGAACGTGAACGTGGCATCGGGCGCGGCCCCCACGAACGACAGATACACGATCCGTTGCACGCCCACGTCTTTCGCGGCGTTCACCACCGCCGTCTGCTGAGCCGCGCGGTCGGCGCTCTCGGTGGCTGAGACGAAGAAGAAGGTCTGCACGCCGTCGAGCGCGGCCGCCACGGTGGTCGGATCGCCGAAGTCGATGGTGGCCGTGGTGGCGCCGTCGATCGGCGCGATGTGCTCGACGTGGCGTCCCAGCAGTCGCAGGCGGGCGCCCGAGGGGGCGAGCAGACGGGCAACGCGGCCGCCGATTTGTCCGCTGGCCCCTGAAATCGCAATCGTCTCCGGCATCGGTCCAGGCTATGGGCCCCTCGCGGCGCGGTGGGCCGACACGCCCATCGGGTGGGTCGATGTGCGCGTCGATGCGCGAATCGCGCCGAGAGATGGTGGAATCGGCGCGTGCGCGTATCGAGTGCAATAGCCGCCTGTGTCGCCGTCGCGGCACTGATTCTGCCCGCGGGCCCGGCCGCGGGCGCGGCCGGGGACACGGCCTGTGGGTCCACCCTGTCCCAGACCGACATCGACGAGATCGTGCGGTTGTCGGACACGTCGGCGATCTCCGGCGCCGACAGCCTGGGCCGGCTCGAGGACGCGGTGGCCCGCCATCACCGGATCACCGAGATCCTCGTCGAGCATCGCGACCTACGCGGACTGTTCGCGATCGGGCTCGACGGCGTCGAATACGCCGCGGTGATGCCGATGCAGCGCGACCCGGCCGCGTTCGCGAACCGCGAGTACGCGCACGCCATCAGCTCGGAACTGCTGCGCCGATTTCTCGACAATCTGCATGCCGAATTCACCGGTGGCATCGCGGAACCACAATGGGCACACTATTTCGCACTCGCCCGCGACTGCGGGGCGTCGCGCGCCCGCACCGCCATGGCCGGCTACAACGCGCACCTCACCGTCGACCTGACCTACTCGGTGGCAGCCGTGGGCAGCAGGCCGGAGAACGCGCCGGACTACTTCAAGATCGTGGCCGGCATCGCCTCGGTCGGCGACGTGATCATCGACCGCACCAAGGCGGCCTACGGCGCCGACCTCGGCCCGCTGTGGCGGTTCTATTTCGTCGGTGAGGGATTGGACCAGCTGTTCGGCGCCGGCGTCGCCACCGAGCAGATGCTCATCGCCGCCGACCTCGGCGCGAACACGGTGATCTTCACCAACGGCCTCGCCCTGCAAGACCCCGCTCTCGCACCGGCCATCCGCACCGAGGTCACGGCCCTGTGGCAGGCCGCCGATCTGGCTTTCGAAGCACTGGCCCGAATCAACGCACTCTGAGCACGTCTGCGAAGCCGATTCGAGACGGCCCCGGCCTCGCGGTGGGTGACCGCGAGGCCGGGGCCGGGTTCGTTCTGATCAGCCTGCGGTCTTCTCCGAGCTGCGGATCTCGACGATCGGCAGGACCAGGGCGGCGGGTGCGCCCGCGGGCACGACCGGCTGGTTCGGGCGGACCGGGGCGATCTTGGTGTAGCCGGCGTTCTGGTCGGGGCGGGTGTCGAGTTCGCCCTTGTTCGGCCAGTAGGCGGCTGCGCGCTCGGCCTGGGCGGTGATGGTGAGCGACGGGTTCACGCCGAGGTTGGCCGACACCGCGGCGCCGTCGACGACGCTGAGCGTCGGGTAGCCGTACACGCGGTGGTAGGCGTCGATCACGCCGTGCTCACGGTCGGCGCCGATCGCCGCGCCGCCGAGGAAGTGCGCGGTCATCGGCACATTGAACACATCACCCCAGGTACCACCGGCGACGCCACCGATCTTCTCCGCGACCCGGCGGGTCACATCATTGCCCGCCGGGATCCAGGTCGGGTTCGGTTGTCCGTGGCCCTGTTTGGAGGTCAGCTTGTGGCCGCCGAACAGGCCGCGCTTGGTGTAGGTGGTGATCGAGTTGTCCAGGTGCTGCATGACGAGGGAGATGATCGTGCGCTCGCTCCAGTTCTTCACACTCATGAAGCGCAGGAAGATCAGGGGATTGGACAGCACGAGGCCCAGGAACCGCAGCCACCGCGGCACCCGCCCGCCGCCGTCGACCATGAGGGTTTGCAGCATGCCCATCGAGTTCGAGCCCTTGCCGTAGCGCACCGGCTCGACGTGGGTGTCGGGGGTGGGGTGGATCGACGAGGTGATCGCGACGCCCTTGGTGAAGTCCTGGTCGGGCCCGAGCGTCTTGGTCGCGGCACCGACGATCGACTCGGAGTTCGTACGGGTGAGCAGGCCGAGCTTGTCCGACAGGTTCGGCAGCGCACCTTCGTCGCGCATCGCGTGCAGCAACTTCTGAGTGCCGAGCGTGCCCGCCGCGAGCACGACATGCTTGGCGGTCAAGGTCTTGGGCGCCTTGCGCACCCAGGCGCCGGTGCGCTCGGTGGCCACATCCCAGGTGCCGTCGGGCAGCGGCCGCAGCGACGACACCGTGGTCATCGGAATGACCTGTGCACCGGCCTGTTCCGCGAGGTAGAGGTAGTTCTTCACCAGGGTGTTCTTGGCGCCGAACTTACAGCCGACCATGCAGTCGCCGCACTCCACGCAGCCGGTGCGCTCGGGGCCGACACCACCGAAGTAGGGGTCGGCCTCGGTCTTGCCGGGCGTACCGAAGAACACCCCGACGGGTGTCTGCACGAACGTCTCGCCCACACCCATGTCCTCGGCGACGGCCTTGAAGATCTCGTCGGCGGGAGTCATGTGGGGATTTGTCACCACACCGAGCATCTTCTTCGCTTGCTCGTAATAAGGGGTGAGCTCGCTGCGCCAGTCGGTGATCTCGCGCCACTGCGGGTCCTGGAAGAACGGCTCCGGCGGCACGTACAGGGTGTTGGCGTAGTTCAGCGAGCCACCGCCGACGCCGGCGCCGCCCAGGATCAGGACGTCGCGCAGCGGGTGGATGCGCTGGATGCCGTAGCAGCCGAGCTTGGGCGCCCACACGAATTTGCGCAGGTCCCAGCTGGTCTTGGGCAGTTCGTCATCGGCGAAGCGGCGACCGGCTTCGATGACGCCGACCTTGTAGCCCTTCTCCACCAGCCGCAGTGCGGTGACACTGCCACCGAAGCCGGAACCGACGATCAGAACGTCGAAATCGGTGGTGCGCTCGGGCATGGGGGAGCTCCTCGATCGGTGTCGACAGTGACGCGGGTAACGCTAATGGCGACAGCCAGAGCTGTCAACGTAGGCTCCGTGCCCACCTATGCTGGTCGGGTGGCCCGATACACCCGAGCGGAACTCGCCGACGTCAGCGGCGTGGCGTCGCGCACCATCCGCTATTACCACTCGCTCGGCGTGCTGCCGAAACCCGGCCGAGCGGGCAAGGAAGTCGTCTACACCGACGAGCACTTGGACCGGCTGCGCGACATCGTCGCCATGCAGGCACGCGGGCTGCGGCTGGACGCCATCCGCGAGGTGTTCGACACCGAGCCGCAGGCGGGCGACTGGCGCACGCTGTTCGATCCACGGGCGGGACAGTCCATCGAACGCTCGTCCTACCTCGACGATGCCGAACTCGCCGCGATGCTGGGGGAGCGTGGCACCGATGTGCTCACCGAACTCGCCGCGGCGGGGTATCTGGAACGCCGCGGCCACCGGTGGTTCGTCGCGGACCGCACGATGCTCAAGGCCGCACTCGTGCTCTACGACGTGGGTTTCGACGTCACGCTCAGCGGGGTCTTGCGGACGCTGATCCAGTCGCGCATCGCCGATCTCGCCGACGAGGTGGTCGGTACGGTGCGCGACGCGGCGGGCACCGGTTACGGCGGTGAAGGGGTGGCCGTGGATCTGAGCCGCTTCCGCGACCGATTGCTGGCGACGGCCTGGGCGGTCGGCGGCGCGACCCTGGCCGCCGAGATCGAACGCGCCGCCGCCGAGGACGACACGGCCGGACGCCGGGATCCGGCCCGTGCCGCGAGTGGGCGATGATCGGACGATGAGCTCCGATCAGCTGGGTCCGCGCGCACTGGCCCGCGCGCAGACGATCGCCGACATCAAACGCATCGGCCGCGAGCATTTGGCCACGCAGGGTGCGGCGGCGTTGTCGTTGCGCGCGGTTGCCCGCGATCTGGGCGTGGTGTCGTCGGCGGTGTACCGGTATGTCCGCAGCCGCGACGAACTGCTGACCATGCTGGTGGTCGACGGCTACAACGCGCTGGGCGACGCGGTCGACGCGGCCCTGCTCGACGCACCCGACGATCCCGCGACCCGCTTCCGGGTCGCTGCGCGAGCGGTGCGGGAGTGGGGGTTGGCCGAACCCGCCTGGTACGGCCTGCTCTTCGGCACCCCAGTCCCGGGCTATGCCGCACCGGCCGCCGACACGGAAGCGCCGGGCGTGCGCGTGATCGCGATTCTGCTGAACATCGTCGACAGCGCCTTCCGGCGGGGCCAGCTCGACGGCCCCGTGCTCGACCCCGCGATCTCCCCGCGTACGGCCGCCGATTTCGCGACGATCCGCGAGCAGTTCGGCCTCGCCGCCCCCGATCGGGTGATCGCGTCCGCCCTCACCGCGTGGACCACGCTCTTCGGTGCCGTGAACTTCGACGTGTTCGACATGTACGGGCGCGATACCTTCGCTGACCGGGCGGAGATCTTCGACCTGAACATCGACCAGCTCTTGCAACTGCTGGGCTTCGTCGTGCCGCGCCCGGATCAAGTGGACCGGTCGGTACGGTAGCGAATTGAAGAGTTCCCGCGGTATGTGGGGAGAGGGAATGTGTGAACGGCGACATCGGCGTCGCCAACGAAGGAGAGTGCCCGAGTGAATTCTCGCGAGGAGATCTTGCGCCGAGTCCGTGACGGGCTGCTCGACCTGCCCGAGGACGAGCGCCGGGTACCCATGCGTCGATCCGCGGGCAGGCACGCGATCGTGGATCCGACCGAACGGGCCGAGGTGCTCGAACGGTTCGTCGACCGATTGCGCGAGCACGGTTCGCTGGTGCGCACCGTCGATGTCGCGGGCCTGCCCGCCGCGGTCGCCGACGTCCTCTACGGCATGAGCGTGCAGACAGTGCTCGCCGCGGTCGAGCCGGGCCCGGCGTGGCTGGATCACTGGGCCGGCGCACCGGGCCATCAGGTCGTGCACAGCGGTTCGGATTCGGTCGAGTCCGGCGACGCGGTGGTTCGCGATGCGGTAGCGGGCGACGCGTCGACCGGTTCGCTGGCACTCGATGTCGATGGTGGACCCGCCGTCTCCGAGTCCGTACCCCAGGTCTGCGTCGTGCGCGCCGATCGTGTTTTCGTGTCTCTGCCCGAAGCGCTGGACCATCTCGATCAACGTCGCCCACTGATCTGGCTCGGTGGTCCCGGTGATGTCGAGCTGGCTCGTCAGTTGGTGGTGCTGCTCGTCGAATAGGCGGGGAGAAAACGTTATCGCGTCAGGGTTGTGTGGGACTGACAGTCTCAGTTATTCTCGGGTAACGGTGTGACGGCGATAACAGTGCCGTGCGCGCCGGACGCGAACCGAGGAGGCACCGATGACGCTGACCGAATCGAGCCGTGGCGGACCCATCACCGAGGAGTACCGAGAGGCGCTGGCAACCCTGTCACAGGGGTCTGTCGACCGTCATTTCGATCCCTACCTCGATATCGACTGGGATTCGCCCGAGCTCGCCCTTGACCCGAACGACGTGCGGTGGGTCCTCTCGCCGGAGATCGACCCGCTCGGCGCTACGCAGTGGTACCGCGATCAACCGCTGGACCGGCGCATCGCGATCGGCAAATGGCGCACAGCCAATTCGATCAAGGTCGGCGCCGCCTTCGAGAGCATCCTGATCCGCGGAATGATGCAATACATCATGAAGCTGCCGAACGGGTCGCCCGAGTTCCGGTACTGCCTGCACGAGATGACCGAAGAGTGCAACCACATCCAGATGTTCCAGGAGCTGGTCAACCGCATCGACGTCGACGTGCCCGGCATGCGGCCGCTGTTTCGCGCGTTGTCGCCGCTGATCGGTGTGGCTGGCGGCTACGCCCACACGATCCTGTTCATCGGCATCCTCGGCGGCGAGGAACCGATCGATCACTATCAGAAGGCCGTGATCCGCGCGGGCGCGACGATGCCGCCGATGGTGTTGCGCACCATGGAGATCCATATCGCCGAGGAAGCGCGTCACATCTCCTTCGCCGGTGACTTCCTCACCGCGCACATCGGGCGGATGGGCAAGTTCAATCGTGGCGTCTGCTCGGTGGCCTTCCCGATCGCGATGCGCTGGCTGGCCAACGAGATCATGGCGCCGCCGCGGTCGTTCGAGCGCGAGTTCGACATTCCACGCGAGGTCATCGAGCAGGCGTTCTGGAAGTCGGAGCATTCCCAGCAGATCCTGTCGGGCTACTTCGGCGATATGCGCAAACTGGCCAATGACCTCGGTCTGATGAACCCGACCGCGAAGTGGCTGTGGCGCAAGTTCGGTATCGACGGGCCGGCATCGCGCTACCGCAGCGAGCCGGAGCGAAGCGCGCGCCGCGTCGCGTGAGCGGATCCCGGCGGTGACTCAGTTGCCGGCGACCAGCTGGGTGATGATCTCGGTGAGCTGCTGATCGGGATCGAGGTTCAGGCCGTGGCGGCGGGCGACGCCGTCGACCACGTGCCAGGCGTAGGAGGCGACTTCCTCGATGAGCTGATCCCTGGTGAGGGCGGGCTCGGGGTCGTTGGCCCAGCGGGTGACGGTGGCCTCGGTCATCGACACGATGGCGAAGGTCATCGTGTCGGCCGAGGCCTCGTCGGTCACGCCGACCACCCCGGCCAGACCGGTGACCAGAGCCCGGGTCGATCCCGCGATGGTGGCGATCAGGGCGCTCATCGCGTCGATATCGGGATCGGCCTCCGACGGCCCGGTCCGCAGGAACTCGTGTAATCGGGGATGGTCCTGGATCCAGGTGACTACGCCGCCGATCGTGCGCACCAGGATTTCGTGGATGGAGCCCTCGGCGATGTCGAGCGCGTCCTCGATGTCGGCCACGAAACGGTCGGCGATCTCGCTCCTGATCCGGCGATCCAGCTCGTCGCGGCCGGCGAACTGCCGGTAGACCACCGATTTCGCGAGCCCCGCGTGCTCGGCGATCTGGATGATCGGCACCTCGACACCGGCGGGCGCCTGTTCGATCAGCTCGACCGCGGCCAGCACGATCCGCTCCCGGCGGCTGTCGTTGTGCGGCTGCCATCGGGCTTGCCTGCCGCTCACGGCGCTGGAGGGGCGTGACGCTGTGCTCGACACCCGCCCGAGTGTAGAGCAAACGTTGACGCTTCAAACCCTCACCGGGGGACCGACACCGGATCGGTGCAACTGGCGAGCCCGTCGACGAGCGAGCACGGAGCGACGGGGCGCGTCGGCCGGTAGTCGGGGCCGACGCCACCCGCCGTGGTGATCGCCCGGTAGGCCGCGACCGCGTCGGTCGGTGTGCGGGTCAGCGTCGGGTCGGTGAGCACGTCGACGGTGTAGAGGCCGAAACGGGGTGTGTAGGAGCCCCATTCGTAGTTGTCGGTCAGGCTCCAGTAGTTGTAGCCCATCAGCGGGATGCCGTCGGCGACGGCGCGCTGCAGCCAGTAGACGGTGTCGCGGAGCGAATCCGCGCGGGTGTAGCCGTCGGCGCGTGGCCGGCCGTTCTCGGTGGGGATGCCGTTCTCGACGATGTAGAGCGGGCGGCCGGGAAACTTCCGGGCATAGTGGTCGAGCGCGTAGTAGATGCCTTCGGGTTGCAGCGGAATCGTCCAGAGGCGGTCGGGATCGGGGACTTGCAGCTGCGTGGGGGAGAGGCCGTAGTAATAGTCGATGCCGATGTAGTCCAGGCGCGCGGAGATCCGGTCGAGCAGGGGCCCACTGACCGCGTCGTCGACAGCGGGGATGTAGGCGACGTTGCTGGTCACCTGTGCGCCGGGGTGTACGGCGTGGATGTAGTCGTAGATGCTGTTGTGGGCCTGGGTGATTCGTTCACCCATCGTCAGGACGTCGGCCGCGCCGATGCCGCCGTGGCGCAGATCGTTGACCAGATAGAACGTGGGCTCGTTGAAGGTCACCCACAGCGGATCGGCGCCGGCGTACCGGTCGACGACGCGGCGGGCGCTGGACAGCCAGTTCGTCACGATCTCGGGATCGCGCCAGCCGCCGCGGTCGGCCACCCAGCCCGGATACACCCAGTGGTCGAGGGTCAGCATCGGCCGCATTCCGGCCTCGGTGATCGCCGCGATGACGTCGTCGTAGAACGCGAGCGCCGCGTCGTCCCAGATTCCGGGTTGCGGTTGAACCCGGGCCCACTCGATACCGATGCGGTACACCCGCACACCGAGTTTCGCGGCAAGGTCGATGTCGGAGCGGTATCGAGCGCGAAAGTCCACCGAGTTCAGGTAGGGGTCGACCGTGCTCCCCGATTCGACATAGCGGCGCCAATTGCTGTCCGGCGCATCACCTTCGGCCTGAAAACCGGAAGCTGCCACGCCCCACAGGAATTCGGGTCCGAGGGGCGCCAAGTGGGCAGGTGCGGGTGGTCGAGCGAGAGCGGGGGAGGGGCCGGTCGCGAGCAGGGCCGAAGCGGCCACAGCGAATGTAGCGAGAATGCGTCGACCACTGGGGGAGGGCATGGCACTCCTGGCGGCTAGGGGAGGGGAGTGAGATCCAGTGTGCGACATCGAGGGGACTGTGCGGGGGAATTGAGGCGGAGCGGCGGGGCTGGAACTTGTCACAAGTACAACATGTAATTACGTAGATATGCGCATCTAAATATGTATTGCTCTCTTGGTTCCCGAACACCTACTCAACCCACGACATGTCCGTACCAAACGACGAACTCACCAGCAAGGACGGGGGAGGGCCTCCGCTAAATCGCCAGATCGACGGCTACGGCACGACCGGTGTCGAACCAGTACTCGTGCAGCCGCCGGATCTTCGCCCGTGAGGGCATACCGCGCAGGTGAAGCGCGCATTCGCCGAAGTCGACCAGCACCACGGTGTCGCACAGCAGAGCGCGCGCGGTGGCGAGTTCGGCCGGGTCGGTGATCTCCCTGGCAATCCCACTGTAGGTGCCGCCGGGCAGCTTCACGGTGACATGCGGATCGGCGCGGACATTGAGCAGCCAGGCATTGACCGCGCCGGGCTGCTGAACTGTCACGTGCGGCGGCATCAACTGGACCAGGTACGCGCGATCACCGTCGCGGAAGATCCGGACGCATTTCGGGCGCGGATGACCGGTCTTGCGCCCCGTGGTGGTCAGAATTCCGTACCCACGGGGTGTGCGGAGGCGGAAGAACGGCAGCATGCCCGCGCTGAGCAGCTTGCCGTCGCGAGGGCCGCGCACGAGCCGGCCGTGTTTGCTGATTTCGGCCTCCGCCGCGGTGCGCCGAGCGTCGTTTCGGGCCTCGTCCATGCCCCTATGGTCCGCTTGCGGCGATCGATCGTCCAGCACGCCGAGTGAGTTGGCTCTCAGCACACCGTCGTGAGTGGGCGAACCAGGTTCGCTCGAGCCAGGATTCGGGGATGGTTTGGAATCCCTTGCCGGGCTTTGCGCGCGTGTTCGCGTCGCAGCCCTGGGTGATGCGTGGCGCCGGCGTCGTTCTGCCGACCGAGCGGCTGTTGCGCAGGCTCAGCGGCGGTCGGTGGGGTGTGCTCGATCTGGCCGGGCTCCCGTCGATCGAGATCACGGTGGTCGGGCGCAAGTCGGGACAGCCGCGCACCACCTCGCTGCTGTGTGTGCCCGACGGCGACGGCTTCTATCTGGTGGGCTCGAACTGGGGTAAGCCGGAGCATCCGGCCTGGTCGGCGAACCTGCGTGCGGCCCGCACGGCATCGGCGCGCTTCGACGGCAGCTCCGCGTTCCCGGTGTCGGTCACCGAGATCACCGGTGTCGAGCGTAAGCGGGTGTGGGACCAGGCCGTGGAATTCTGGCCGGGCTACGAGATGGAGTTCCAGCGCTCGGGAGGTCGCGAGTTCCGCATCTTCCGGCTCGACCGGATCGCCTGATCAGCGGGCCTTGTCGGTAGATCGCGAAGTTCTCTTCCTCGGGAATCGGTGAGTAGCGTTTGCGGCGATTCAGAGGCCGAGTTTGGTGACAGCGTTGTCTTCGAGCGGATTCGCGGTGCGGATGTAGCCGTGGACGGTGCGGGGGTTGGCCCAGCGGCCCTGGCGCATGATCTCGCGGTCGCTGGCGCCGCCGAGGGCGGCCTGGGTGGCGAAGCCGGCGCGCAGGGAGTGCCCGGAGAACAGGTCGGGGTCGAGGCCCGCGCGGGCCGCGTAGCGCTTGACGAGTTCGGCGACGGCCCGGCCGGACAGCGCGGTGGCACCGATCGAGCCGTGCCGGTTGATGGTGGGGAACAGCGGGCGGTCCGTGTCGGTGCTGAGCCGGGTTCCGGTGAAGCCGTGGCAGCGGTGGATCGCGGTGTCGGCGGCGAGGTTGTTCGCCGTCCAGGATCGTGCGCCCTCGTCGCCGGCGTCGGCGTGGACTTCCAGCAGGCGGACCCAGTCGGCGAACGCGCAGATCGGGCAGGTGCGTGGGTGTTTGCCGCGAGGCAGGGCGATGCGCTGTTCGGCGATGCCGGTCGGGTCGGTCTTGGTTGTCGGCAGGTGCACGACGAGCAGCGGTTCGCCGGTGGTGTGGTCGGTGCGTACGTGCACGTCGCTGATGCGCAGGCCCGCCAGTTCGCTGCGGCGCAGCGCGCCGGCGAACCCGACCAGTAACGCCAGACCGTCTCGGCGGCGCGCGGGTTCGGTGGGCCAGGCGGGTGCGGGGAGTTCGGCGAGCAGCTGGTCGAGGGTGTGCAGCAACACCGGTCGTTTCCGGGTCGGCGGGGTGCGGCGGGTGCGGCGGATGCCGCGCAGGGTGAGTCGCACGACGTCGGAGCGGGTCGGTGAGGGGAGTCCGTTGGCGGCGTGGACTGCGGCGATGGCGGCGGACTTGCGATCCAGGGTGGCCGGGCTGAACGCCC
Organism: Nocardia sp. NPDC055002; assembly: GCF_053608825.1. Classification (NCBI taxonomy): domain Bacteria; kingdom Bacillati; phylum Actinomycetota; class Actinomycetes; order Mycobacteriales; family Nocardiaceae; genus Nocardia; species Nocardia sp. NPDC055002. Next base: position 504,462 of record NZ_JBSGWE010000001.1, on the reverse strand, counting down.
ACGTGCCGTTCTCTCGTCGGGCGTCGGCGGAGGCGGCCAGGTACACGGCTACGTCGAGTGGGTCGGCGGGCAGGGCCTGTCGGTGTTCGGCCGCGCACCAGCCCGCCCAGGCGATCCAGTCGGTCCGGTAGGCGCGCAGGGTGTTCGCCGATTGGGACGCTTCGAGGTAGCGGCGCAGTGCGCCTGCCTGGGTGTCGTCGAAGCGTTCGCGAACCAGGCGTAGAGCTGCGGTGTCGACGAGGACGCTGCGCACTCCGCGGCGCAGCTCGGTGCGGACTTGCTCGGGAAGTACGACCGATGCGTCGCTCAAGCTCGCCACTCCTCCGCGTGAATCGCCTCTGCCGCCGATGGTTGCCGGCGTCGCAGCTTATGTCATCGGCGTGCGGTCACGGCATCTCTTCGAGTTCGGCGAGCTGGGTGTGGATGAAGGCCGCGAGGCGGTGGCGGGCAGCGCCGGTGAGGAAGCTGGTGTCGCCCAGGCGCGGGAAGTGGTCGTCGACTGCTCCGGTCGGCGCCGCGGCCGTGTCAGGAGCTTCGCTGACCAGTTCGAGACGGGCCGGATGCTGTTGGGGCAGAGGAACATTCGGTTCGTACGGCTCTGAGGTTACTGCTCCGGTACGCACCATGGTCGAATCCTAACGTTTTGATTACGGCGGCCGCCAACATGACGTGGCATGTAGTGATTACCGCCACGTTTTGTTCCATATAGTTCATGACACCCGGCCCGGGCCTGCTCGAGCCGACATCATGGACCGATGCAGGTGGTCATCGCCGACACGGAAATCCGGTTCGCCGACTACCCTTTCGCGGGCGCGTCGGTGTATCCCGACGGTGTGATCGCGGCATCCGCGATCAGCGAAGCCGATCCGGGCGCGACACCTCCACACGTGCGTACCGCTGCCGGTGAGACGCTGTTCGTGCGCGCCGAGCACCGCCTCGCGCTCGACGATTTCTGCCGACGCAACGCGATTGCGGTGCATCGACGTCTCGATATCTGGGCTGATCTGCTCGAGCCGTTCCTCGACACCTGGTTCGATGCCGAGGACCAGCAGGCGACCGAAGCACGGTTGCACGGGGTGGGACTGGGGTCGAAGGAGATCGCCGAGATCCGCGGGCATGTCGAACGGGCCATGATGTCCTACAACTTCGACAGCATGCTGTGGGAGTGGGTCTATCTGGGCCTGTACGACCTGTTGTCCGCGGCGAACGGCGTTCTCGTGCGACCTGAATCGCAGGCGACGCTGGGAGATCCGGTAGAGCTGTACCACTGGGCGATGGGCATCGCCGGGCGAGCCCAATCCGCCTGAACGGCAAAAGTTGTCGGATCACGAGGCGCGTGCTTGCTGATCCGGGCGCGCGGTTGCCGCTACATATCCAGCCACCGGACTCAACCGCAACACCGAGGGCATGCGGCGGGTCAGCGCGGGCGGGCCGGTGAAGGTGATCCGCCCGGTGCGTTGCGCGTGGGTGAGCGGCATGCGCCCCAACCACACCTCGTAGAGTCCGGCGACGTCCGCGCTGATCGTGACGTCGACGGGATAGCCGGGATCGGTCTCACACACCGAGGGCACCGCGCCTTCGACCACGATCCAGAAGCGACGAACGTCGTCGGTGAACCGGACGTGCAGCACCTGCCGCCGCCCCGGCAGCATGGAGGTGTCGACGCGGGTGTGCATCCACCACACGAGCAGGGCGGCGTCGAGTTCTTCCTCCTGTGGCGCGCCGAAGGTCCAGCGTGCGCCCCATTCGCCGAGGCCGAACAGGATGGGCTCGAGCTGGCTGCCCGCTTCGGTGAGCAGGTGTTCGGTGCCGAGTTTCTCGATGAGTCCGGCGCGTTCGAACTGGCGCAGCCGTTTGGCGAGCAGGCTGCGCGACAGACCCGGTAGCCCGCGGGCGAGGTCGTTGAAGCGGGTGGTGCCGAGGAACAGGTCGCGCAGGATGAGCAACGACCACCGTTCGCCGAGCACGTCGAGAGCGCGCGAGATCGGGCAGTACTGGCCGTAGCCTGCGGTCGTGATGGTCATGGGCACCTCAGCGGTCGGCAATTGCTCCTCCGTCACACCGACGGGGTCCAGTTTCTGGACCGGGAGAGTCCACTTTCTGGACTATCTGGTTATCGCGGCGCTTCCTACCTTCGAAACATGACTTCCACAATTTCTGACACCACGTCCAGCACCGACCGGGTTTCGGTTGCCCGCGAGATCGGTGAAACCTTGCGTCTCGAGGTCCCTGAGCGGGACCGCACCGGCGAAATCTCGGTCGCCGCGTTCGATCGATTGCGGGCGAGCGGTCTGTCCGCGGCGCTCGTGCCGGTCGAGTTCGGCGGTGGGGGCGCCTCCCATCGGGAGATGGGGGAGATCCTGCGTGAACTCGGCAGGCACGATCCGTCGACGGCGGTCGCGTTCGCGATGCATTCGCACCTGGTGGCTGCGCAAGTGTGGCGGCACAACCATGGGGTGGACGCTTCGGCGGTGTTCGCGAAGGTGGCGGGCGGGGCGATTCTGGTCAGCACCGGTGCCTCGGATTGGGTCGATTCCAACGGTCAGGCCGTGCGCGTCGAGGGTGGGTACAGGGTGAGTGCGCGGAAGGCGCCCGCGAGTGGTTGTGAGGTGGGGGACGTGCTCGTCACCAGTGTCCGCTGCGACGGTGAGGTGCTGCATTTCGCGATCCCGTTGGCCGCCGAGGGCGTGAGCATCGACAAGACCTGGGATTCGTTCGGTTTGCGGGCGAGCGGGTCGCACACGGTCGTGCTCGACGAGGTGTTCGTGCCCGATGCCGCGATCTCGATGACCCGCCCGGCGGGTCCGTGGCCGCCGGTGCTGAATGTAGTGATCGGCGCGGCTCTTCCCTTGGTGCTGGCCGCCTATCTCGGTGTCGCGGACGCGGCTGTCGAGCTCACCGCGCGTCTGCTGGAAGGCCGTTCCGACGCCCACACTGTCCAGTCGGCCGGCGAAATGCTCAACGCCTACACCACCGCCGAGGACCTCGTGGCCGCCATGTTCACCGCTTCGGAGAACCTGAGTTTCCCCAACACCGACGCCTACGCCGCCCGCACCCTCAGCCGCAAAACCGTGGCGGCCGACGCGCTCATCACCACTGTCCGCCTGGCGATCGAAACCACCGGCGGCGCAGGCTATTCCCGTGCCTGCGACCTCGAGCGCCTCTACCGCGACATCCACGGCTGCCAATTCCACCCGCTGCCTCGCGCCAAGCAGACCCGCTTCAGCGGCCGAGTGCTGTTGGGGCACAGTCCACTCGACTGAGCGGCAGGGGGTCATCCACGCCGGGTGACCCCTTGTCTACTGGTACAGGTGGGCGGTGACGGTCGGGTCGTTGGCCAAGACGAAGTCGACGACATCCCAGAACTCCGGGAGGCGGGGGTGGGCCAAGCCGTCCGCGCGCGAGAGCACCACTCCGTGGACGTCGTCGGCGGATCCGTCCAGACAGGCTTGGACCAGGGTCGCCGCCGGGTACGGATTGTTCTGGACCGGGCCGACACGGCAACCGAAAGTCACATGATCGTCGGCGGATTCGGTGTCCCAGGTTCCCAGGATGACGTCGATCCAGGTGTCATGGGCTTGGTCGGTGTGGTGGTAGCTGTTGGCGAAGTACGCCGCGTAGGCGATTCCGTCGCGGGTGACCATGTTCCAGGTGCGCTCGATCGGCTCTTCGCAGCAGGGGCATTCGTACCGGGCGAACTGTCGTTCATCCAGATCCGCCGCGAGTTCGGTCGGATTCATGTCAGACCGCAGATCACCACGACCGGACGCCACTCCAGCATCCGGACCTCGGGTGTGCCGGCGAATTCTGTCGCCCTGACCCTCAATCGATCTTGGTTCACCGCCACATGATCCGCTACAGCGGTGAAAATCTCCTACTCGAGCGAACTTTCACGTGGTTCAATCACCGGCTGATGTCGTGACGACGTCTGTTCCAACCCGACGGGCGGTTCCGGAACGGAAGGACGACCATGATCGACAACGACCCGTCTACGGGGACCGGAGGGTTCGGCGAGATCCTCGTCAGCTCGCGCTCCCTGCACGAGTACCGGGCGATGTTCGCGCTCACCGACGACGATCTCGAGCGCCGAATTCTGGACTGCCCGGGCGGTGCGGCCGGATTCGCCGCCGAGGTCAGCCGACGCGGCGGTGATGTAACCGCCTGCGACGTAGCCTATTTCGACGGTGGCATCGACCGGGTGGCCGCGACTGCGGTCGCCGAAGCCGACCGCGGCAACAGATACGTCCGCGAGCACGCCGACGCCTACCGCTGGACCTTCTTCGCCGACCCCGACGAACACCACCGTGCCCGCCGCGAGTCAGCAGAACACTTCGCCACCCACTCCCGCACCTCGCCCCACCGCTACATCCCAGGCCGCCTGCCCACACTCCCGTTCGCCGACAACACCTTCGACCTGGCCCTGAGCTCCCATCTTCTCTTCAGCTACGCCGACGACCTCGACTACACCTTCCACCACCGATCCATCATCGAATTCGCACGCGTCGCCACCACCGAGATCCGCCTGTTTCCCTTGACGCCCATCGGTTCGTCGGAGCGGTACCCGCAGCTCGACCAGTTGCTCGCCGATCTGTCCGAATCGGGTATCAGCAGCCGGATCGCGGAGGTCGACTACGAATTTCAGGCGGGCGCCAACGAGATGCTGGTCTGCCAGGTGCCGAGGTAGTCGGCGGGCTCGTCGACGGCTGCGGAGTCATCGCTGTGTTGTGATGGCTTGCAGGACCGTGCCGAACAGGTCTGCGGGTACGACGCCGGGTTCGGTGAATTCCTCGATCGACAGCCCGCTGTTGAGTGCCAGCACCAGGACCGCGGTCGTGGCGGGGTCGACCTCGGTTCCGAGGTCCAGTCGCTGGACCGCCGCCGCGATCGCGGCGCGGACGGTACGGCGGTGCTGCACGAATCGCTCGCGGACCGACTCGTCTCGGAGAGCGCGCAGCCAGTATTCGGTGAACAGCAGCTGCCAGTCGCGGTTGTCGAGCATGCCCTGCATCAGCAGATCGCCGATCGCTGTGATCGTGGGTCGGGTGGCGGCGGCGTCGGCCAGCGCGGTGACCGCCTCGATCCGTCGACTGATCTGCTGGTCGAGCAGCGCGAAGAACAAGTCGTCTTTGGAACCGAAGTTGGAGTAGACGGCGCCTTTGGTGAATCCGGCGACGTCGGCGATCGCGTCGATCGTGGTGCCGACGAACCCTTTGCCTGCGAACTCGGACAGGGCCGCGGCCAGGACTCTCTCCCGTACTTCAGCGCGCGGGGTGCGGATTCGGGGGTTGACTGTGGTCACCATGCTGACGATACTCGCCAGTATCCAAATTTCAATACTCGCCAGTATCGAAGGGTTCTGATGTCGCACTATTCGCTCGTCATCCGCAACGGCACCGTGTTCGACGGTGCGGGGTCGGCACCCGTTCGCACTGATATCGGCGTGCGTGAAGGCAAGATCGTCGCGCTCGGGACCATCGAGTCGGGAACCGCCGAGCGCGAGATCGACGCCACCGGCAAATGGGTGATCCCCGGCATGCTCGATGTACACACCCACTACGACGCCGAGGTCCTGGGATCGCCGGGCCTGGGTGAGAGCGTGCGGCACGGGGTCACCTCGGTCGTGCTCGGCAATTGCTCGCTCTCGACGGTCTACGCCGGCGCCGACGACTGCGCCGACCTGTTCGCCCGCGTCGAGGCGTTGCCCTGGGACGCGGTGCATTCCGCGGTCAAGGAGCACAAGACCTGGACCGATCCCCAGTCCTACGTCGATGCCATCAACGCGCTGCCGCTCGGCTGCAATGTCGCCGGATTTCTCGGGCACTCCGATATCCGTGCCGCGGTCATGGGTTTGGATCGCGCGACTTCCCCCAGCGTCGTACCCACCGACGCCGAGCTGGCACGGATGAAATCAATGCTGACCGCCGCCCTCGATGCCGGATTCGTCGGTCTTTCCACGATCCGCAGCTCGTTCTCCAAGCTGGAGGGGACCCGATGGCCCGCACGGTTGCTGCCCTCGACCTATGCCAGCTGGCGCGAATTCGGTGCGCTCAACGCGCTGCTGCGCGCGCGTGGCCGAATCCATCAGAGCACACCCAATCTCGCCAAACGCTCGGAGATGGCACGCTACTTCGCCCAGAGCATGGGCCGAAAGCGCAAGCCGCTCAAGACCACCATCATCAGCGCCGCCGACGTCAAGGCCGACCGCACCGTGGTGCGCATGGCGATCGCCGCGGCGAAGATCGTCAACAAACTCGGCGGTGACGGGTTCCGCTGGCAGCACCTACCGGTCCCGTTCGAGGTCTACGCCGACGGTATCGACGTGGTCGTGTTCGAGGAATTCGGTGCCGGTGCAGCGGCTTTGAACATTCGTGATGTCATCGCCCGCGGCGAACTGCTGGACGATGAAACCTTCCGAGAGCGCTTCCGCAAGGAGATGACGGCGAGCGGCTTCAAGGTGTGGCATCGCGACCTGCACGATGCCGAGATCGTGGCCTGCCCCGACGTCTCGGTAGTGGGAAAGTCGTTCGGCTCGGTCGCGGTCGAGCGGGGCCTCTCCCCGGTCGACGCGCTGCTGGATCTGGCGGTGGCGTACGGCACGGACCTGCGCTGGCGCACCACCATCGCCAATGACCGCGACGACGTTCTCGATCGACTCCAGCAATCGGCCCAAGTGCAGGTCGGGTTCGCCGATTCCGGCGCCCACCTGCGCAATATGGCCTTCTACAACTTCGGGGTCCGGATGCTCGAGCGGGTACACACCCGCAAATTCATGCCTCTCGAGACCGCGGTGCATCGCCTCACCGGCGAGTTGGCCGACTGGTACGGGCTCGACGCCGGACACCTCGACCTCGGGTCGCGCGCTGATATCGCGATCATCGACCCCGCCGGCTTCGACGGTTCCAGTGCCGCCTACGCCGAATCGCCCATGCCCGGCCTCGACGGGGTCGACCGCATGGTCAACCGCAACGACCGCGCCGTCGCGGCCACGATCGTGGCCGGACACGTGCTCTACGAATACGGTGTTTTCGCCGAAGGATTCGGCACCACAGTGCACGCCGGGCAGTTCCTGCCGGCCGAGTAACAGCCCAAGCCCGGCCGCCTCTCCACCGGACGAGCCGCAACCAGCGCTGTTACTCGACGGCCACCATGTACGAGCCCATCATTCGTGCTTCAGCGCAGCGGCTCGTCCGGGTACCCGGTTCGCTGATTGTGGTGCTCCAGCAGCTTCGACAGCAGGCCGGTCAACTGCTGCCGTTCCGCGGGGGAGAGTGGGTCGAGGAGTTCTTCTTGGCTATGGGCGAGTTGCTTTTCCAGGCGGCGGAGTTGGCGTTTGCCCGGGGTGGTGAGGGTGATGACGTTGCGGCGGCGGTCGGTGGGGTCGGGGTCGCGGTCGACGAGGTCGTGGTCGGCGAGTTCGTTGATGGTGGCGACCATGTCGCTGACGTGGATGCCACTGCGGCGACCCAGGGTGGCTTGGCTGGCTGGGCCGAATTCGTCGAGGGTGGCCAGGATCCGGTAGTGGTAACCGCGGGCGTCGGCGGCCGCGAAACCATCGCTGACCAGGCGGTGGGCGTGGTTCGCTGTTTGGGTGAGTAGCCAGGTGGGCAGGTTTTTCCACCTGGCTGGGGACGGCTCGGGTGGGTGTTCCATGTGACAACTCTAACAAATCGTTTGTGCGACCAACGATCGTTATATCGTTGGTCGCACAAACATTAGTCGCCCGAACATTGGGCAGACGAAGGAGTTGAGAGCATGATCGAGCCGTTCCGCGTCGACATCCCCCAGGCCGATATCGACGACCTCAACGACCGCCTCGCCCGCACCCGCTGGCCCAACGAGCTCGCTGACGCCGGCTGGGACTACGGCTTCCCGCTGGCGCGGCTGAAGGCGCTCGCCGAATACTGGCGCACCGGCTACGACTGGCGAGCGCATGAGACGAAACTCAACGAACTCGCGCACTTCACCACCGAAATCGACGGCCAGAACATCCATTTCGTCCATGTCCGCTCGCCGAAGCCGGACGCGCTCGCCCTGATCCTCACCCACGGCTGGCCCGGCTCGTTTCTGGAATTCCTCGACGTGATCGAACCGCTGTCGCGCGACTTCCACCTGGTGATCCCGTCCATTCCGGGCTACGGCTTCTCCGGGCCGACCCACGAGCGCGGCTGGGACATCGTCCGAGTGGCACGCGCGTGGGCCGAGTTGATGCGGCGGCTGGGCTACGCGCGTTACGGCGCCCAAGGGGGTGACTTCGGCTCGGGCATCTCCCAGTCACTCGCAGCAGTGGCACCGGGCAACGTTGTCGGCGTCCACGTCAACTACCTGCCGACCCGCCCGAACCCGGACGTCGAACTCTCCGACGCCGACGAAGCACGACTCGACAAGATCAAACACTTGATGGCGAATCGACCGCCCTACCAGGCGCTCCAGGCCGTCACCCCGCAGACCATCGGCTACGCGCTCACCGACTCGCCCGTCGGCCAGCTCGCCTGGATCGCCGAACGTTTCGCGCAATGGACAGACCCACGCTCACCGATCAGCGACGACCGGATGCTCACCGACGTCTCCCTGTACTGGCTCACCGCCACCGCGGCGTCCTCGGCACGCCTGCACCGGGAATCGGCGCGGGGGAGCGAGCCGTGCCCGGTGCCTCTCGGCGTCGCCGTCTTCGCCCATGACATCACCCAGTCGGTGCGCCCGCTGGCCGAGCAGGTCTACGACATCAGGCACTGGTCGGAATTCGACCGGGGCGGTCACTTCGCCGCGATGGAGGTTCCCGACCTGCTCGCCGCCGATATCCGAGAGTTCTTCCTGAACGGCATCAAGGAGGGCTGACCTCGCTCAGCGGCTGTCGCGCGGTGTGGGCCGCCAGAACACACCGAGCAGCAGCGTCGCAGAGACGACGCCGAGCACAACCGAGATCGTCAGCGGCGCTGCGCCGTCCATCGCGATGCCGGCCAGATGATCAACCGACCAGCGACCCGGCCCGAGAGTGGCGACGGCGACGGCCATCGCGGCGAGAACAGCGGTGTACTCCCAGCCCTGGCCGGGCCGGAAGATGAAGAACCCGTTGCCCCGGTGTGCGGTGACCAAGGCGACCGTCATGGTCGAAACGACCGCGGCTGCGGCGAAAGGAGTGAGCAGCCCGACGATGAGCAGCAGGCCGGCCGCGATCTCGGTCACCGTGGCGAGCACCGCGTGCACCATCCCCGGACGAAGACCCATCGAGGCGAACCAGCCCGCCGTGCCGGTGAGCTTGCCGTCACCCCAAGCGTGATTGATGCCGTGAGCGAGGACCACGGCACCGAGGGTGAGTCGGAGAACGAGGGCCGCGGCGTCGACGGAGTTCATGCCGCCTGCTTCTTCGCGACACTCACCGCGGGTTCCCGCACAGCCGGTTGCCACCCGGGCGGGGCGAAGACGTAGCCGAGCCGGTCACGCCAGCGGCTCGCACGGCGAACGTCGCGGACGATGTTGGCGTACTCGTGATACTGCAGGCGCAGCACGTTGTAGGTGCCGACCGGGGTGGTGAGACCGTAAGTGGGAGTGTGCAGTTCCGCCTGGAAGGTGCCGAACATGCGGTCCCAGATGATCAGGATGCCGCCGTAGTTGCGGTCCAGGTATTCCGGGTCGCTGCCGTGATGGACGCGATGGTGGGACGGGGTGTTGAACACGAATTCGAGCGGGCGCCACATCTTGTCGATCGTCTCGGTGTGGGTGAAGAACTGGTAGATCAGATTGAAGGCGAAGGCCACATAGATCGTCCACGGTGCGAAGCCCAGCAGGGGTAGCGGCGCCCAGAAGATGGCCTCCGACCAGGGGTTCCACTTCTGTCGCAGCGCGGTGCCGAGGTTGAAGTACTCACTCGAGTGATGCGCCTGATGCGCGGCCCAGCCGATGCGGACACGGTGGGAGAACCGGTGATTGCAGTACCAGGCGATATCGACGACCACCATCAACAACGGCCAGTACCACCAGGAGCCGGTGGGCAACTTCCAGGGCGCCAGCTCGGCGTAGAGGATCACGAACACGAACAGCGTCGCCAGCTTGAACAGTGCCATCGCGCCCATCGCACCGAAACCCATCGTGATGCTGGTGCGCGAGTCGATGGGCGAGTAGGCCCGCGGTGTGTCCTCGGCGTCCGCGTGGCGCAGACTCAGCGCTTCGATGGCGGTGAAGACGAGGAAGAACGGAACTGCGTAGATCAAAGGGTTGTTGATGTGGTCCCAGAACGCGGACAGCAAGCCGACTCCTCTTATTGACGTATGAGTAATTTACAAAATAGTAAATTCACTGTCAACGTCTGTCCATCGGTCGCCTCGCCATTGCTGTCCGGAGCTAGAGCTCGACCGGCTCCCCGACGCGAAGACGGTGATACACGCCCTCGCCGGGCAGAATCGCGCTCATCTGATCGGTCAGCGTCAGCCCCACATCGTTGAGGTCGCCGTCGTGGATCGGGACGATCACCCGCGGGCGCAGTGCGGCGACGTAGTCGACGGCGTCGGCGAACCGCATCCACGGTCCGCTCACCGGCAGGAACAACACCTCGATATCGATGCCGTCGGGCAGCGCCGGGAACGCGTCACCGGGATGGAGCATGCGTCCGTCGATCACGTAGGCGAGGTTCACCGGCGAGGGCAGTGTGTCGTGCACCTCGGCGTGCACGCCGGCGATCGCCTCGACAGCCATCCCCGCAGCCTCGAAAGCGCGACTGTCTGTCACGACGTCGATCTGGTCGGCCGAAGTTCCGGCCGCGGCCAGACCGTCGGCGACATCCCTGGGAGCCCAGACGCGACTGCGCGGGTCGGCGGCCAGGGCTGACGCCACCAGCGCGGTATTCACGTGGTCGGGGTGGTCGTGTGTGATCAGGAATGCGGCGACATCGTCGAAGGCGGCGGCGGGGGCGAGCACCCCGGGGTCGATGACCAGCGACAGGCCGTCACGTTCGAGTCGCAGAGCGGAGTGTCCGAAGGAAGTGACCGCCATCTGTGGCATGCGCTTCTCCTGATCTGTCGGTGATCGTAGGAAGAACTTCTGTGCGCGGCAGTCGCTGCGCTGTGGCCACCCGCTCGTGCTTCCATTCGCCGGGCCCGCTCCCGGCGATATTACCTCGAAGTAATATCGCCGCGGCGTAGCGCGCCTTGCCTGTCGGGCAGCGAAGATCCAGGCGAAAACATGACACCCGTTGTCAAGGTTGTGGTCGACGATGGGAATCGCCGATCGACACATCGCCCCACAGATAAGGGATCGCCTTGCGTGAAACTCCAGAAGACCTCGCAGCACTTCAGGCGCTTCTCGACGCCTCGCTCACCAGCGCCACATCACACTTGCGATCGATCATCGACGCCGAGAACACAATGACCGCAGCCGAACTCACCCAGACCCTCACCGGTATGTGCACCCTCGCGCTGTCCACCGTGACGGCGAAGGGCGAACCGCGGATCAGCGCGGTAGACGGACATTTCCTGCACGGACAATGGCACTTCGGCACGGCGCGCACTGCCGCGAAGGCGCGCCACCTCGCGGCCAGGCCCGCAGCCAGCGTCGCGCACTTGCGCGGTGAGAACTTGGGCGTGTTCACCCACGGCACGGTCGAGATCCTCAACCCGCTGGGCGGCGCGCCCGGCGCGGGCTGGCCGGAGCTACTGGCGTACTTCCAGGACTTCTACGGCGGCGACGCCTTCGACTGGGACAACGAGGTGGTCTACTACCGCCTGCGTCCACACTGGATGACGGTCTACGCGCCCGATGTCGCGAGGCTCGCTCCCTGATCGTCTGTGCACGGCCGAAAACTCCCTCTTGCGCTATACGTATACATCTACTTATAGTGAGAGCACGCAATGTACGTATACATCTACGTACAACCCTTCGTAGCCTAGGAGTACAGATGCCTACTTTCCAGACGCCGCAGCCGGTCGCCGTCGCCGTCGACGTGCCCTGTGGTGACGTCACCGTGGTCGCCTCCGATCGCACCGACACTGTTGTCGAGGTCCGCCCGGTCGACACCTCCAGCAAGGCCGATGTCCGTGCCGCCGAACAGATTCGGGTCGAGTTCGCCGCCGGCAAGCTCACGGTCGAGGCTCCGAAGAAGTGGAAGTCCTTCACCCCGTTCGGTGGCAACCCGTCGGTCTCGGTGACCATCGAGGTGCCGAGCGGCTCCGCACTCGATGCGACTCTCGCGATGGGTCGACTGGTGAGTGTCGGCGAATTCGACCAGTGCGATCTCGAAGTGTCCGCCGGTGACATCGTGGTCGAGCGCCCGAGCGGTTCGGTCAGCGCGAAGACCGCCAAGGGCAACATCCGCGTCGACGAGGCCGCGCGGGGGGTGCTGCGACTGGACACTTCGATGGGCGACCTCGAGGTCGGCATCCGCCCGGGCAGTGCGGCGCGGCTGGAGGTCAACGCGCTGCACGGCAGTGTGCAGAACCGGATGGAACCCGTCGACCAGTCGAAGACGAGCGGGGAGGCCGTTCAGGTTTTCGCGCGCAACCTCTACGGCAACGTCATCGTCGGCCACGGAACCCTCGTATAGACCGAGGGTTTCGACGCTGGTGTGCCCGAAGCCGTTCGCGTGCCACCTCGCCGTCCTCGCAGCGCCCGCATCCCCGATCGGTGGGAGTGGGTCATCGGGTGAAAGCGCCCGCGTCTGCCGCGAGGGTGGCGCTGGTGGCCGCGAGGTCGGGCAGGTGGGGATCGTGTGGGCTGCGTAACAGGACCAGGTGGTGGTAGATCGGTGCGGTCGCGGCGATCAGGAGGGCTCGTGCGTCGACGCCGGATGCCAGCTCGCCGCGACCGATCGCACGCTCGACGATGATCTCGGACTTGGTGTAGCGGTCATCCCAGAGGCGCCGCAGCGCTCGGGCCGCGTCCTCGGATCGGAACGACGCGGCGATCAGTGCCATCGCGAGCGAGGGCTCCGCGGTGAACGAATCCTGGATCTCGTGGTTGAGCGCGGCGAGGTCACCGCGCAGGGAGCCGGTGTCGCGGGGGTGCCACTCCTGGCCGCTCGCCGCGTCGAAGAGGTCGGCGAGCAGGCCTCCGACGTCTTGCCAGCGGCGATACACCGTCGCGCGGTGCACGCCCGCGCGAGCCGCGACCGCGTCCATGCTCAGTGCGTCGTAACCATGTTCGGCCAGCTCGGCGGTGACGGCGTCGAGCACCTGGGTTCGGATGCGCGCGGTGCGGCCACCCGGGCGGGGGCGCGTCGGGGGAGCGGGCTCGGAAGCATTCGATGCGGATCTCATTGTCGGCAAACCGATCGCTTGACGGGACAGTGCTACCGTCGTAGCTTAGTGCGACAGATGTCGTATTAGAAAGCCTTGGTGTTCGACGTCCACCGCCACCGGACAGCCCACGCGCCGAAGGAGTTCCGCTGTGCCGCACGATCGCACGCCTGTTCCCGCCGACCCGACCGTGCTGCACCCCATGCCCGAGCAGCCCCGGGTTGTGCTGTTGAAGCCGCTGATCGCCTCACCGCTCATCGAGGTCGGCGAGTACTCCTACTACGACGATCCCGACGACCCGACCGCCTTCGAAACCCGCAACGTCCTCTACCACTACGGTCCGGAGAAACTGATCATCGGGAAGTTCTGCGCCCTGGGCACCGGAACGCGGTTCATCATGAACGGCGCCAACCACCGCATGGACGGCCCGTCGACTTTCCCGTTCCCCACCATGGGCGGTTCCTGGTCGGACCACTTCGACCTGCTCACCGGCCTGCCGGGCCGAGGCGACACCGTCGTGGGCAACGACGTCTGGTTCGGCAACGGCGCGACGGTGATGCCCGGCGTGCGGATCGGCCACGGCGCCATCATCAGCACAGGCTCGGTCGTCACCGGCGATGTCCCCGACTACGGCATCGTCGGCGGAAATCCCGCCCGCCTCATCCGAACCCGCTTCGACGACCGCGACATCGCCCGCCTGCTGGCAGTCGCGTGGTGGGACTGGCCGGCCGAGCACATCACCGCACACGTGCCGGCGATCATGTCCGGCAGCATCGACGACCTCGAAGCCGCCGCCGAATCCTCGAAGTGAGTGAAATGCCCTCTCACCCTGCCCATATCGCGATGATCGGCACCCCCATCGTCAGCCACGTCCTGCCGAGCCTGGAGCTGATCCGTGAGCTGGTGACTCGCGGCCACCGCGTCACCTACGCCAACGACCCGGCCGTCGCGGACCTGATCACCGAAGCCGGCGCCGAGCTGATCGCGTGCACCTCGATGCTGCCGGTGGCCGACAACACCTGGCCCGAAGACCCTGTCGCGGTGATGAATCTGTTCCTCGACAATGCCCAGCTCGCAGCGAGCTCGGCGACATCGCCCCCAATGTCGAAGTGCACTCCTGGGTTCCCCAGCGGGCGATCCTGCAACGCGCCGACGCCTTCGTCACCCACGTCGGCATGGGCGGCTGCGGCGAGGGACTGCTGGCGGGTGTCCCGATGATCGCTGTGCCCCAGGGCGCCGAGCAGTTCATGAACGCGGACCGGCTCGTCGAACTGGGCGTTGCCCGCCGCATCGACACCGCGGACGCCACCGCCGCGAACCTCCGCCAGGCTCTGCACGACGTGATCACAGACCCGCGAGTCGCTCGCCGCTGCGCTCGACTGCGTGCCGACGCACACGCCGAAGGCGGGACGATGCGCGCGGCCGACCTCATCGAAAAGCTGCTGGGCTGAATCAGGTCCAGACGTAGCGTTGCGGATCCATGCGGTGCCATGCGCGGTTCATTGTGGCGTAGGCGGCCCGGCGGTAGTGCGTCCATGTGTACCCGCCGGCGCGCAGCGCGCGGTGGTGGCCGACCCACACCAGGAGCATCACGGCGAGGAACAGGACACGGTGGACGAGCATGGTGCAGCGGTAGCGGGTGCGGGATCGGTTGTGGAGCAGCACCGCGAGTCGCTCACATTGCAACCGCACATGGGGCACCTCGTCGGCGAGGATCTGGGCGCAGACCGCGCGCAGGACCGGTGAGCCGGTAGCCCGACGGATCGCGTTGTAATAGACCATCGCCAGAACTTCGACCATGACCACGGGGGTGGTCCAGACTTCGATGTCGGTGATGCTGTACCGAAGTCTGCGAAAGAGCGTGTCGCCCCAATCAGCTTGTCGCCGTGGAATTCCCGCATCGTCCAAGATCCTACCCAGCAGCGCGCCATGGCGCTGTTCCTCCCGGATGAACAGGTCGATGACATCGCGATACGCGGGATCGTCGGTGGCAGTGGCAAATCGGTCAGCGGACGCCGCCAGGTGCCGCCCATCCGACGTTTCGCCGAGCTGCCAGGCCTGCAGCGACCGGCGAAGGGGTGCCATCTCGGCGGGAGATGCCCCGACCCGTTCGATTGCCACGGAATCTCGCGCTGCCGGAGCGCATTCTGCTGGAAATAGGCGAGCCATTCCTCGGTGGAACGCACTCTTCGGCCACCTGCCCCGTGACCGATCGCTGATGTCGCGTTTTTCGATTCCCGCACAGCGTCCCCCTCTGCTCGCCTCCAGTCGTACCCGAAGCGGGAGTCGGCCGCCAGCGGACCCGGCGCGCGACCGACGCCGAGTCACCAGGAAGGTCAACTTCCAGTGACTCGGCGCCGGGTGTCCGCCTGGGCTACTTCCAGGACGGCAAGCAGCCGGCCGCGCGCAGGCGGGAGGCGAAGCCGGTGTCGACGCTGCTGCTCGATCCGGTGGCGGAGCCCGTCGTGGCTCCGGTGAACGCGGCGGCGAGTTCGCCACCGAGCCCGGCACCGATGGAGCACCCGAGCAGATTGAGGTCGATGGTGATGATCTCGTTGGGCTCCGCGGGGTTGTCGGCAGCGTTGGCCGGTCCGGCGAGGCAGGCGATGGTGGCGGCGACGGCTACCGCGACGGCACCGGCTGTGACAGAACGCATTTTTCTCCTGGCAGTTGATTCGGCGAAATTCCGGCGCCGATCAGCCAGTGGACGACAGTCGGCACCGCGGCAGTACGGCCCGACCGGTCACGGCGGGGCGACTCCCCTGACCGAACTACCCATCACATCCACTGTCGAAAACCCCGATCGTCGACAGGCGCAGTGAGACATCCCTCGCGTTGTGCGCAGCGGAATTTCGTGGCCGACGCGCACCTGTGCCCCGTGGTGTCGACCCTGTGAACTGGGATGATTCACCGTCGACGGCGTAACGAGAACGCGATTTCCTCAGTGCGGGTGCGCCGTTGGCCGTACATGGTCGGCATGGGCACGCGCAGCGCGAGCGAGAGCCCGCGACAGCTCGGTACGGTCGCATTCATGGAGTGGAGCTTTCAATCGGCCGAACAACTCGCCTCCGCGCTGCGGGCGCGTGCGGTGTCATCAGTGGAACTGACCGACGAGGCGATCGGCCGTATCGAACGTGACGACAAGGCGATCAACGCGATCTGTGTGCGCGACTTCGACCGTGCGAGAGAAGCCGCACACCGTGCCGACCAGGCACGGGCCCGCGGTGCCGACAGCGCACTGCTCGGAATTCCGGTGACGGTCAAAGAGTCCTACAACATCGCCGGGCTTCCCACGACCTGGGGCATGCCGCAATTCGCGAACTACTCTCCGCCCGAGGACGCGGTGCAGGTGTCGCGGCTCGCCGCTGCGGGCGCGGTGATGCTCGGCAAGACCAATGTGCCGTTGGGGCTGCAAGATGTGCAGAGCTTCAACGAGATCTACGGCACCACCAACAACCCGTGGGATCACGCGCGCACCCCCGGTGGATCCTCCGGCGGGTCCGCGGCGGCACTGGCGTCCGGATTCGGTGCACTGTCCATCGGGTCCGACATCGGTGGTTCGCTGCGCACCCCTGCGCATTTCTGCGGGATCTACGCGCACAAGCCGACACTCGGGCTGGCCGCGACTCGCGGCATGGTCGCACCGCCCGCGACGGCGTTGCCGGTCGATCTCGACCTCGCGGTCGTCGGTCCGATGGCGCGTACGGCTCGTGACCTCACCCTGCTCCTCGACGTCATGGCCGGACCGGACCCGCTGACGAACGGTGTGGCATACGACCTGGCACTACCACCTTCGCGCCACGAGCGGCTCGCCGACTTCCGTGTCCTGGTCCTCGACGAGCATCCGCTCATCCCGACCGGGTCCGCGGTGCGCGCAGGTGTGAACCGGGTAGCCGACGCACTGGTCGAGGGTGGCGCCCAGGTGCGACGACACAGCTCACTGCTACCCGATCTCGCCGAAGCCGCGGCGGTCTACATGCAGTTGCTGTTCGCCGGCGCGGGCGCACGTTTTCCCGCCGATGCCTACGAGCAACTTCGGACCCGAGTCGCACAGCTGAGCGCCGACGATCGCAGTCTCGTCGCGGTGCGCCAACGCGCGCTGGTGTTCAGCCACCGCGACTGGCTCGAAGCGAACAACAGCCGCGAACTCCACCGCGCCGGTTGGCGGCTACTGTTCACCGAATTCGATGCCGTCGTGTGCCCGATCACGCCCACTCCCGCGTTCGCCCACGATCACGACCCCGACCTGCTGGGCCGCCGGCTCGACATCGACGGTGTGGATCACCCGTACCTCGACCAGCTCGTCTGGGCCGGTGTTGCCACGATGCCCGGCCTGCCCGCCACCGCCATCCCGGCGGGACGCTCACCCGAGGGCCTACCGGTCGGGGTGCAGCTGATCGGCCCGCAGTTCGAGGACCGCACCCCCCTGCGGCTTGCCGCTCTGCTCGAACAGAAGATCGGCGGCTTCCAGGCACCGCGGTAGAGCCGTGGTGGCTGTCTCCTCAGTACCTATAGACGACAGATTCCGGATCGCTGTCGGCCACCTAACTTGGTGAACACAACGCGATTACGAGCATCGAGCCGCTACTGAACCGAGGAGAATCATGACCGCCTACGCCATTGCCAGATTGCAGGACGCCCCGCTGCACGAGGACATCGCCGACTACATCGAGCGCATTCCCGCCACCTTCGAGCCGTATGGGGGCCGCTTTCTCGTGCACGTGACACCGCACGAAGTGAAGGAAGGCAGCTGGAGCGGGGGCATTGTGATGATCGGCTTCCCGGGGATCGACCAGGCGCGCGCCTGGTGGGACTCACCGGCGTACCAGGAGATCGCGCCGTTGCGCTCGCGGCACATCGAGGGCGACATCATCCTGGTCGGCGGGGTCGCCGAGGACTACGACCCTGCCGCCACCGCCGAGGCCATGCGTGCCGCGCTGAGTGCCTGAGGTCCGAGCAGGCCCGCTGTGATCACCCTCCGGCGCGTGGAGCTGCGACGGTCAAGCCAGCCTGGAAGGCTCAGGATCTCGGGGCCGGCCAGGCGGCCGCGTCGGTGTTGCGCGATACCCGGCGGAGCAGAGTCGCGAGCGTCTGGCGCTCCTGCTCGTCGAGTCCCTCCAGCAGCCGATGGTCGCGTGCTACGCGGCTGGGCAGTTCGGTGTCGACGAGATCGCGCCCGGCGGCGGTCAGCTGCAGCAGCACCACGCGGCCGTCACGCTCGAACGGCAGCCGTTCGACCAGTCCGATCTTGGTCAGCCGGTCGGCGTGTTTGGTGGTCGAAGCGCCGCTGGTCATGGTCCTCGCGGTCACCTCGCTGGCGCGCAGTGGGCGGCCGGCGCGGGCCAGGGCGCACAGGATGTCGAATTCGCCGCGGTTGACGCCCCTCGGTGCGAGCGCCCGGTCGAGCTGGTGCAGCGCCAGTGAACTGATCCGGTTGATCCGCCCGATCACCTCGATCGTGGAGGTGTCCACCTCGGGATAAGTCTCGGCCCATTCGGCTCGAACGCCGTCGACGAAGTCGGGGGAGGTGTCGGCCATGTGTTCATCCTAGCGATCGGTCTCACACTATTTCAGATATACTTTACTAGTAAAATACATTTAGGATGGCAGCGTGCCTGCCGCGACTTCCGACCTACACAACCCGCCCACCGCCACCCGGCTGCGGCACTCCCGTGGCGCGTTGGCGCACTCGGTCTCGGCATCCACCTGGCGGCGCGCGCTCGAAGTGCGGCCCGCCGACGCGACCGTGGCGGCCTCGTTACGCGTCGGGGCCGCCGCCGCGCTGGTCTTCGCCGGCTGTGGCCTGTTCGATCTGCGGCAGTACGTCGGCTTCGCGGTACTCGGTGCACTGGCCTCCGCGTTCGCGCGGCACGAGCCGATGGTCCGGGTCGCTGCCAAGGTGACGCTCGTCGGCGTGCTGGTTGTCGCTTTCGTCGCAGGTGGTGGTCTGCTCGCCCTCGCGCACGTGCCGATGTGGGCCGAGGTCGCGTTGATGTCGGTCGGTGCCGCGGTCGCGGCGATGTCGGTATCGGCATTCCGGATCACCGGTCCAGGTCCGGTGATCCTCGTCTTCGCGGCCACCGCGGCGATTGGATACGTCAGCGCCCCCGGCGATCTCGTCCACGTGTGCTCGGCCGCGGCGATCGGCGCCGCGGTGGGACTGCTCGCGCAGACGGCGCCCCTGCTGGTGCTGCCTCTGGGGCCCGCCCGGCTGGCCGTCGCGCGGGCGCTCTCGGCTGTCGCCGCGCTCGATCACGGTGGGTCCGTCCAACCGGCCCGCGTCGCGATCGCGCACGCTCGGGAGAAGGTGGCGCTCAGCGGCGTTCGGGGCGGGGATGCCAGGCACCGCCGTGACCTGATCGCCCTGCTCGATGAGGCGGAGACCGCGGTCGACGATTGGACAGCGGGGGACCGAACGCGACTGCTCGACGTGGTCGGGCACGAGGCAGAACTGCGCAAGATCAAGCGGCGCAGCATCATTTTCGACCGTGGCGCCGAAGTCGGGGTGTCCGCGTTGCCGCGGCCCGAGGGGTTTCTGGCGGCGGGCCTGTCCGGACTGCGCTCACGCGCGGTCCTCGGCAACGCGGCGCGCATCGCGCTCGCCTCGGCCTGCGCGGGGTGGTTCGCGGCGGCGGCCGGGCTCGCCAGTCCGCTGTGGGCCTCGATGGGTGCGATGGCCGCGATGCAGGGCGTCTCGTACGCGATGACCGTGCAGCGCGGCATCCAGCGACTGCTCGGCAATGTCGGCGGCGCGGTCATCGGGGCGCTGTTGATCGCGGCAGGCCTGGGGTACTGGGCGACGGCCGTGGTGATCGTGGTGTTCCAGGTGAGCGCCGAAGTGATGGCCGCCCGCAACTACGCGCTCACCTCGCTGGCGGTCACACCGATGGCGTTGCTGATGGTCGGCCTCGGGGTGCACCTCTCGCCCGAGATCGGCGTCAGCCGGATCGTGGACACCCTGATCGGCGTCACGATCGGCGTCGTCATCGCGGCCGTGACGATCAGCCGCTCGGATCTGCAGCATCTCCCTACCTCCTCGGCCATCGACACGAGGCAAGGCGCCACACGCGTTCGTCCCTGAGATCGGGGTGGCGAGCACAGCGCGGGCGACCGTCTGAGCGCGCCGTTGCGGCAACGTGGATCGGAGTCGAGCAGCGCTGCCAGACACCGAATCCGATCAACCAACCGCTCGATCGTGATCATCCCGCGTCGCCGCGATGTAGGCGCAAGCATCAAGAGGCAGCCGAACAGCTGAAGCTGCGTGGGGTTTTCATCGAGGAAGGGCGCCGCCGACCCAGCGCGCCGACCGGGACCAGCATGAGGACGGCGGCATTCACTGTGCTGCTCAGCGCGTCAGCGGCGAGCAGTACCCCGGCCATCGCCGCGACCATGACCGGCCGCCGAGACAGTGGACCGTCCCGACGACGTTCCCTGCGCGCGAGCAGCCACAGTGCGGGCACAGCCAGCGCACATCGGAAGAAGGTGGCAGTCGCGGGGGGAGACCGCTGCCAGTGCGATGAACACGCCCGAGGTGGCGATCCCGAGCGAACCCACCACCATCAACAGGCGCGGTCGTTTCCCGCCCAGGGGCGTCCTGAGCTTCGAAACCGTGTGATGCCTTGGGCCGCGGACCATCGGGTGACGCTATGTCGGCTGGCAAGGGTGAGCATCTGATTTTCCGGGGCGCGGGTTTCGTGCAGCCGCTGAATCGGCCGTGAGCTCACAGTGAATCGGTCATTGGTACGCCCGTACAGGCGAGCACAGTTTTCATGAGTTCCGTAGCTATTATGTTTCGTTGGCTGCGACCAAACGTAAACGTAAATCATTCAAGGTCATTCGAAACCATCTCGGATCCTGACCCCCGATAATGTTCACTTATCGGGGGTCAGGATCGGATGGGCCGGATCTGACTCGCGAAGGGGCGACACGGTTTTCGTTTCGTGCAATACGTAACGTATTGACGAAACCAACGCTACGATTCACCCGTGTCGAGCGTATGCAACTACCCGGGCTGTGCCCGTCCCATTACCCGCGCCGGTGGGCCGGGTCGCCCCTCCGAGTACTGCGATCACCCCGACCACACGCGGTGGCGGGCGTGGCGGGAAAGGCAACGGCAGCAACAGGAGTCCGAGAGTGCAACCCCTGCCGTCACTGTGACGGCTCAGGGCCCGGTGACAGTGGCGCGTCTGCGGGCCGACGAGCTGCTCGGGCAATTCCGGGGACTGGCCGAGCAGCTGGGGACCACGCTGAACGCAGCGGTCGCCGAGCTACAGACAATCGGGGATCCGTCGGTGGCCGAGGCGCAGGTCCAGGCCGTCCAAGCCGACGCTGCTCGCCGGATCGCCGAGGCGGAGATGGCGACGGTGGCGGCCGAACAAGCGCGGCGCGAGGCCGAAGAGGCACGCGCACTGGCGGAATCGGTGGCCGAAGAGGCGGTGGCGGCCGCCGAACACGCCGAACAGGCGGTGGGGGAAGCGCTCGCGGCCAGGGACGAAGTCGTGGCCTCGGTCGACGCGCTCACCCGACAGGCCTCCGAAGACGTGTTCGCGGCCCGCAGCGACGCCGAGGCACAAGTACGTGCGGCACAACAACAAGCAAGCGACGACATCGACGCGGCGCGACAAGAAGCCGACGACACCGTGGCCCGTGCCCAACAGCGCGCCGACACCGAGATCGCGCACCAGCGCCGCGACGCCGAGGCCCGGATCGCGGCCGCGAACGCCGAACGCGACCTGGCGATCCAGCGGGCCGCCGACGCCGACCGTGCCACCGAACGCGCCGAACAAGCCACCGCCGAACGGGTGGAGGCCGCCGCCGAAGCACGCGAGGAGTGGCGCCGGGCCCGCACCGAACTCGACACGGCCCGCGGCGAACTCGACCGCACCCGTACCGAACTCGCCGAGCTGCGCCGCACCACCACCGCCGAAACCCAGCAACGCCGCGACGAAGCGGCGGCCGCACTCGAGCAGGTGCGCACCGAAGCCGCCGAACGGTGGGCCGCGCTCGACGACGCCCGCAAACAAACGCTGGCCCGTGCCGAACGCGCCGAAGCGCAGCTCGACGAACTCCTCGCCACCACCCGCACCCCGCTACCACAAACATGAGCGGGGGTATCGGGGGCGGCGAGCAGCGACCTGGACTAGCGTCACGCACATGACCGAGCAGCCCGGCCCTCTCGAATCGACGCGTGAGTTCGCCGCCATCGACATCGACGACATGCTGAACGCCGACGAAACCTACACCGGACCGACCTCACGGACGCGATTGATCGCGATCCTGGTGGTGGCGGCGCTGCTACTGGGCGCCGGTGCCACCACCCTCGCGATCCTGCTGGCCTGACCTCTCACGCGGGCCGGGCCAGCGGAGTGTCGGGCTCGCCGGAATTGCGCAGCGCGACGATCTGTTCGGGCACCCAGTAGATCCGGCCGAACTCGAACGCCTGATAGACCCCGTCGTCGTGGGCGGTCTCGTCGGAGGCCGGCCAGCCGAGCTCGCCGTTCTCGTACCCGGCCGCCGCCCACCGCGCGCCGATCGCACCGTGCACCCAGTACGCGGGTTGGCCGGCGCGCCGGTAGACCATGCCGCCCTGAAACGCTTGTGCCAACCCGGGGCCGGACCCGCGCGGATCGGGCAGTTCGGTGTGCTCGGCCGTCGGATAACCCAGCGGTCCTGTCTCCCACTCCAGCTCCGCGTACTTGTCCATGATCGCGGTGGGGACGGCGTGGGCATCGGTGCTCGGATGCCAGTACACGTAGCCGTGCTCGAATTCGGCGAAACGTCCCACCCCGTCCGGTGTGCTGAGTTCGCCGTCGGTGCGGCGCGCGCCCAACCACGGCGATGCGGCGGCACGGGCATCGATCGCGTTCGGTCCGGTCCCGTCGGCGAACGAGGCGACGTGGTCGGCGAACACATCCCACGGGAAGTTCGGGCCCACATCGGTATGCGAGCCGATGCCCAGTGCCCTCGTGACGTACTGATGGTCGGAGATCCCGTCGCCGACGTGGTAATCCGGTTCGATCACCTCGGTGGAGTACCCGTGCCGGTGCGCGCTGCGGACAGCGAGGAACGCCGCGATCCGCAGATCGCCGTCGATGGCCAGCCACTGTTGCCGCGACCACGCGATCCGGCTGCCCGCGAAGCACAGATTCACCGTGAAAGGGTTCGCCGAGAGCACCGACCAGGACGCGAGCTCCTCGGGCACCACCCGCACCACCACCGCGTCGCGCAGCGTGTAGTGGTAGGACACACCGTTGGCGGGGTTGTTGAGGTAGGCGGCAAGGGATTCGGCGGTGCCGTTGCCTTCCTGGGTGTGCAACAGGAAATTGGTGATGCGGGCCCCTTCGCGCGGGGAGTGCGATGGTCCGAGCCGGTCGATCTCGGTGAACTGCGGCACCGATACCGAACGATCGAGCGCCCACTGCCCGAAGTCGGGGGCGAGGATGTCGTTGACGTCGACGCGGGTGCCGTCGATGATCGGTCCGGGGTTGCTCGGGGTGTCGATCACCCGCTGGTAGAGCACCGCGCGTGGTTCCCGTTCGGTACCCGACCAGGCCCGCGTCTGCCACGCCCAGCTGAATTCCCCGCGCGCGCCGACCACCCCGTCCTCGATCGCCCACGCACACACTCGCGAATGCCCGTAGATCCCGGTCCAGGCGGTGCCCAGCACCGAGTTCACGCCCCGGAAGAACTCAACGGCCGTGCTGTTCCACTGCGACAGCGAGATGTCCTCGTCGACGGCGAAGAAGATCGGTGCGCGTCGGGGCGCGCCCACGCTCAGGTGGGTGGCCAGCGCCTGTTCGGCCATCCGGCGACCGCCGTCGAAACCGGTAGTCCAGTCCGAGGGGGTCGCGTCGCCGGGTTTGCCGTACTGCCAGATGGAGACGATGTCGAGCCCGGCGGCGGTGAGCGCGCGAGCGTAGTCGGCGGTGATCGGTTTGGCGCCGAAGTTCGCGCCCGGCCTGCTCGGTGAGATGTAGGCGAGAACCGCCGAATGGCCCGCGGCGACGATCGCCCGCGGTTCGATGAGCCTGGCCGCGAAATCGACAGCTGTAGACATGATTGACCCCCTGTATGGCTGCGTATCCGATGGAATTCCCGAGATGGTGGAACTATCGCGATGATTGACGCTGGTACCCGAGGATCGGTACCGGGGTGAGGATCTCAGCGTGCACAATTCTAAACGAAACACATACTCCCGCACCGGCGTTCACCAACGAACAGGGTAGTACCCGAATTCGGGAGTAGTTTCACTCACGCGTGCCTGCCCGTGGGCCCGCTAACCTTTCGCCATGGTGGCACAGCTGATGTGGGGGATCCCGACGCACGGGTTCTTCGTCGCGCTCGGTGTCGCCGTGGCCGCGGTGGTGTTCGTGGCCGAGTGCAGGCGCCGCGACGCACTGCGCGAAGAGTCCCTGGTCGCGGTCACCGGTGCACTGGTCGGTGGGGCGATCGGCATGCGGTTGTCGAGTCTGGTCGAGACTCTCGATCCGTACGAGAGCTGGATGTTCGGTGCGCGCAGCGTGCTGGGCGGATTGTTCGGCGCGTATGTGGGCGTGTTGATCGCGAAAAGGATCATCGGATATCGGGAACGCACCGGTGACCTGTTCGCCCCCGCGGTGGCGCTGGGCATGGCGGTGGGGCGCATCGGCTGCTTGCTCACCGAGGCGCCGGGACGACCGACGAGCCTGCCGTGGGCAATCCACGCCCCCGCCACGGTGCCGCAGTGCCCCGGGTGTGTGGCCGGTGTCGCGATGCATCCGAGCTATCTCTACGAAATCGTGTTCCAGCTGGCCGCTTTCGGCGCACTGTGGTGGTTGCGCGACCGGATCAGCACGCCGGGTGAGCTGTTCACCCTCTACGTCGGGGCGTACGCGATCTTCCGGTTCCTGGTCGAGTTCACCCGCGCCAACGACACGGTATGGCTGGATCTGACCCGCCCGCAATGGTTCCTGCTGCCGGGACTGGCCCTGGTCGCGGTGCGCTGGAGCATCGGCTACCGGCGCGGGAACTACGACGGTGTACTTCGACGAAAGGTCGTGGCATGAACTTTCCGCCCGGACCACCACCGAACATGCCGCCCCCACCGCCGCAGCAAGGCGGGAAACCGCCGGGCCAGGGCGGTCAGGTCGCGGCGATGGCGTTGGCGGGGGCGATGGCGTTCATCGTGGCGAACGCGATGGCGGGATTCTTCGTGTTCATGGTCGTCGCCTCCATCAATGACGACGCCGCAACCAAAGCGCTGTTCGGGCTGACCGCGGTGGTCAGCGCGGCAGCGGCTTTCGGGGGTGGCTGGCTGTTGATCCGGCGCAAACGGCCCGCGCCCAAAGGGTTCGGGATGGGGTTGATGATCGGGTGGTCGCTGGTCACGGTGTGCACGGCGGGGTTGTGCACGGCCATCAACCCGGAGCTGTACACGGGCATGTTCGGGATGGCACCGTGACCGGGATGCCGTTGCGGGGCGATCGGATCCTGCGCTATGTCACCGCGTTCTGTCCCCGCTGCCACGACGAACACCCCGAGACCGCGCTACCCGACGTTGCGAGACTGTCGGGGTGGCTCGCCGAACGGGACGGGAAAGTCTTCCTCGAACGAGGATGTCGAACGCACGGCATGGTGCGGACCCTCTACGACGAGGACCCGGAAATCCTGGCCTACCTCGAAGAATGGACCGCTCCGACCAAGGCGCACCTGCCCGACACCGTGGGCAATTTCGACCCGGTGCCCTCGGCGTATCTGCGGGGACTGCCCGAGATGCAGACCCAGCACACCTGCATCCTGCTCGAAGACATCATCGACAGCTGTAACCTACGCTGTCCCACCTGTTTCGCCGACTCCTCACCCGAACTGCGCGGGGTGGTGCCGGTCGAGGACGTGCTGTCCAATGTCGATCAGCGTCTTGCTCGCGAGAACGGGCGCCTGGACGTGCTGATGCTCAGCGGCGGCGAACCGACTCTGCATCCACAGTTGGCGCGGCTGCTGACCGAACTGACCGCACGGCCGATCACCCGGATCCTGCTCAACACCAACGGTCTGCGCATCGCCGTCGACGACGAACTGCTGGCGCTGCTGCGCGCGCATCGCGACCGGGTCGAGGTGTATCTGCAATACGACGGGGAAACCGCACAGGCCTCACGCCATCACCGTGGCGGTGACCTGCGTGTCCGTAAACAGCAGGCGCTGCAACGGCTGTCGTCGAACGCCGTCTTCACCACTTTGGTGATGACCGTGGCCCTGGGTGTGAACGACGACGAGATCGGCGCGGTCCTGCGCACCGCCATGGACACACCGTTCGTCGGCGGGGTCTCGATCCAACCGCAATTCGGTTCCGGGCGTTCGGGAGCGATCGACCCGATGAACCGGCTCACCCACACCGGTGTGCTGGCCCGACTCGGCCCCCAGACCGACGGATTGGTGACCTGGCGTGACCTCACCGCGCTGCCGTGCTCGCATCCACACTGCTGCTCGGTGGGCTACCTGCTGCGCGACGACGCGGGCCGATGGCGGTCGCTGGTCTCGCTGATCGGGCACGAGAGGCTGAAGCAGCAGCTGGGACTGGTGTCCAACCGGATCGCGGACTCGGCACTGCCCGCCGAACTGCGGGTAGCGGTCCAGGAATCGTTGCTGGGATTGCTCTCGGAGCAGTCGTCGCTGTCGCATCCGGAGATCGGGCGGGTGTGGCGCAACATCTGCGAGAACTGCGATCTGGGGATGTCGACCCTGCTCACGCTGGCGTCGTCGGCGTTGCCGGGGCGGCGTCAACGGTTGCGCACACTGCTCGGGGAACGCGTTGTGCGGATCACGGTGAAACCGTTCATGGATATGTCGACGATGATCGAGGAACGGCTCACCCAGTGCTGCGTGCACGTGGGGACCCGTGCCGATGCCGATCAGTGCGCGCCGTTCTGCGCGGTGCAGGCCTGGCCCGCGCTGTCGCGGCAGCGATTGTCGGCGGCGGCACCGGCAGGGCGGGCGTTGTTGCCGGTGGAGGTGCGGTGAGCGAGCGCGGGGTCTACTACGAGGAGGCGATGCGCGGGCAGCAACCGCACGACCCGTTGACCTTGTGTGTGGTCGCGACGGTGGCGTTGCTGACGTGGTTGGTGGGGCCGTGGGCGGTGGTCGGGTTCGGTGCGCTCGCGTTCGTCGGATACTGGCGGGCGTGGCGGGCGGGGTTGAAGCGCAGTCGATGCTGGTTGCGCGATACCCGGCTGGTGCTGGGGTATGTCGGGGCGATCGCCGTGGTCGGGGCCATCGCCGCGGTGTGGTAGCGGCGTGTCGCCAAAGCCGGTGTGGCAGAACGGTAGCGGGCGGGCGCGGGGCACGGTTGACTGATAGCCATGGCCTCCACACGCTCCAGCAGGCAGCGCCGCCCCGGGGTGCCCGCACCCTCGGTCCCGCCGGGCGAACTGATCGTCGTCACCACGCCGACCGGCCCGGAGATCACGCCGATCGCGCTGCGCGAGAACCGGTCCGTGCGCACCAGGGTCGATGAGCTCCTGCCCGCCACCGCGCGTCTGGTACCGATCTTCGGTCCGGACGACCGGCTCGCGGCCCGCCTGGCCGGCACACCGCAGGCGCCGGTCGCGGGGGAGTACCTCAGTTACTACTCGGTGCACGGTGAACTGGGCGATCTTGGAGAGCTCGCGCACCGGCTGCGTGAGGACGACACCGTCGCCGCCGCCTACGTCAAGCCGGCGGCCGAACCGCCGCTGGCTCCTCTCGCGGAGAGCATCGTCGCACCACGAGCGCCGGCGGTGACACCCGATTTCCGGGTCAGACAGGCCTATCTCGACGCCGCACCGCACGGCATCGACGCGGTGTGGGCCCATGGTCGGCCCGGCGGGCTCGGCACCGGCGTGCGGGTGATCGACGTCGAGGGCGCGTGGCGGTTCACCCACGAGGATCTGCGACAGAACCAGGGCGGAGTCATCGGCGGTACCGCCTCCGCCGATCTGGGATGGCGCAACCACGGCACCGCCGTCGCCGGCGAGATCAGTGGCGACCTCAACGAATTCGGCGTCACCGGAATCGCACCCGACGCCCACATCAGGGCCATCTCGATCTTCGGCATCGGCTCGGCCGCCGCGATCCGCTCCGCGGCCGACGCTCTGCATCCCGGCGACATCGTGCTCATCGAACTGCACCGCCCCGGACCACGATTCGACTACCAGGCCACCCCCGATCAGCGCGGCTACATCGCCGTGGAATGGTGGCCCGACGACTTGGCCGCCATCCGCTACGCGGTGAGCCGGGGCATCGTCGTCGTGGAAGCGGCGGGCAACGGCGGCGAGAACCTCGATGACGCCGTCTACGACACCCGCCCCGGTGACTTCCCCGCCACCTGGCACAACCCGTTTCGCGCGGGCCCCGCCGATTCCGGTGCCATCCTGGTCGGCGCGGGCGCCCCACCGCCGGGCCTGCACGGCCGCGACCACGGACCCGCCCGCTCGCGCCTGGACTTCTCCAACCACGGCGCCCGCCTCGACGCCCAGGGCTGGGGCCGCGAGGTCACCACCACCGGCTACGGCGACCTGCAAGGCGGTCCCGACGAAGACCTCTGGTACACCGACGAATTCAGCGGCACCTCGAGCGCGTCCCCGATCGTCGTCGGCGCCATCGCCGCCTACCAGGGCATCCGCACCGCCGGCCCCGGCCGCGCGACCCCCGAGCAGATCCGGACCCTGCTCCGCACCACCGGCTCGCCCCAAACCGCCGCCCCCGGCCGTCCGACCACCCAGCGCATCGGCACCCTGCCCGACCTGCGCGCCATGACCGCGAAAGGCTGAGGCACCCGATGGCAGTGATTCATCAGACCACCGTCACCCCGTCCAAGCGCGATCTCGTCGCGGCCTGGTTGCCCAGTCGGCAGTGGTACCTGGGCGCGACCCCGTGCCTGGACAGAGTCGGTGGCTTCCGCCTCGACGACCCGGCCGGTGAGGTCGGGATCGAGTTCGTGCTGTTCGTCGACGGTTCCGGTGCCGACCAGGTGCTGTATCAGGTGCCGATGACCTATCGCGGGGCACCGCTGCACGGCGGCGACTCGGCGCTGATCGGCACTGCTGAGCACGGGGTGCTGGGCCGGCGCTGGATCTACGACGCGACCCGCGATCCGGTCGCGATCGCCGCCGTCATCGATCTGCTGACCGGCCGCGCGACCGCTCAGGCCCAGAGTCTGAGCGACACGTCCGACCCGACGGTCGTTGTGACACCGGCCGGGTCGGCCGAGGGCAGCCTCGGCGTGGCTGTGGACGGCGTCGCCCACACCGATGTTCCCTGGGGGTCCGCTGCCGTACGATTCCATCGTGTGCCGGTGTCGTTGTGGGTCGGCGGAGCCGGTTCGGTCGCCGCACCCTCGGCGCTGGGCCCGGTGGTCGAGTTGATCAGCGTGTTGACCGACTGGGCATAGCGCAGCCCGTGCGCGCCGGACCGACACGGGCTCTGCCGGGGAGAAAACCGGATGTGCCGGGGCGGGGTGGCGTGGCAGGGTACGAGCATGGCATCGGCGAAGAGCGTGTGCGTTCGGGCGGCGACTCCTGCGGACTCGGCGGCGATCGTGGGGTTGCAGGAGGCCGGGTTCGGGATGCGGTACGGGAGTGATGAGAACGAATACCGGGGAGCGGTCTTTCCGGTCGAACGGTCACTGGTCGCGGTGGAGGGTGACCGGATCGTAGGGCACACGGTGGATCGGACGATGACGATCACGGTGCCGGGGGAGCGGACGGTGCGCGCGTGTGGGGTGTCGGGGGTCGCGGTGGCGCCGACGCATCGGCGGCGGGGAATCCTGCGCGAGCTGTATCGGGCCCAGCATGCTCGGACCGAGGCCGACCGGTTGCCGTTGACGATCTTCACGGCCAGTGAGGGCACGATCTACGGGCGGTTCGGCTACGAGGTGGCCGTCATCGACACCGCGATCTCCATCGATACGCGGCGTGCCGAATTCCGCTCCACCACACCGGATCCCGGTGGCGTCACCTTGGAGACGCTGCACGAGGCCGCCCCGCGGATCCGCGAGATCTACGAGCGCTGGCAGCAGGTGACGGCGGGAGCGCAGGTTCGGCCGGATGCCAAGTGGGACCTGTTCTTCGCCGACGTAGAACGCCACCGCCACGGTGCGACGACGCTGTTCGTGCTGCTGCACGCCGACGGCTATGCCCTGTATCGGCGCTCGCGGCGCGAGAACCGTGACATCGCCTCGGTGTGGGAATTGCGTGCGGTCACCCCCGACGCGCACGCCGCGCTGTGGCGGGTGCTGCTCGGTATGGACCTCGTCGACACCGTGGAAGCCGAGATCGCCGACGACGATCCGCTCGCCTACATGCTCACCGACCCGCGCACCGTGCAGATGACCCGCCGCGGTGACGCACTGTGGGCGCGGGTCATGGATGTCCCCGCCGCCTTGACCGCCCGCACCTACCGCGCCGACCTCGATACCGTCGTGGCGGTGCGCGATCCGTTCCGCGACGCGGGCGGGAATTTCGCCCTGCGGATCCGCGACGGCCTCGCCGAATGCGAGCCGACCACCCGGACAGCGACTCTCGGCTTCGACATCAATATTCTCGGCGCCCTGTACTTCGGTGCCCATCGCGCGAACACGTTCGCCGCCGCGCACCGGATCGCCGTCGAGGATCCGAAGGCACTGCGCGCGTTCGACGAAGCGTTCACCACCGACCGTGCGCCGCAATTGGGGTGGTTCTTCTAATACCTCGGCAACGGGCGCGTTCACCCCGAAGGTCGCTCCCTCGCGAGTACGGTAGGTAGCTGTGGATTCGCACGAGGTCGATTCTTCGGTTCGGGTGCGTGGCGCCCGGGTCCACAACCTGCGTGATGTCGACGCGGACATGCCACGAAATGCCCTGGTCGCCTTCACCGGAGTGTCGGGTTCGGGCAAGTCTTCGTTGGCGTTCGGCACGCTCTACGCGGAATCGCAACGCCGCTACCTGGAGTCGGTGGCACCGTATGCCCGCAGGTTGCTGAACCAGGTGGAAGCACCCGATGTCGACACCGTCACCGGCCTGCCGCCGACTGTGGCCCTGGCCCAGCGCCGGTCCTCGCCGTCGTCACGCTCGACGGTCGGCACCGTCACCGCGATCTCGAACACGCTGCGCATGCTCATGTCCCGCGAAGGCGACTATCCCGACACCCCGGCCAGGACCGGCCCCGGGCACTACCCGGAGGGCACCAACCGTCTCTACTCCGACGCGTTCTCCCCGAACACCGTCGAAGGCGCGTGCCCTCGCTGCCACGGACAGGGCGTCGTCCACGAGGCCACCGAGGCGTCGATGGTCCCCGATCCGTCGCTGAGCATCCGAGAGGGCGCGATCGCGTCGTGGCCCGGCGCCTGGCAGGGCAAGAATCTGCGCGACGTGCTCGCCGCGCTGGGCTACGACATCGACCGCCCGTGGCGTGAACTCTCACCCGCCGCCCGCGAATGGATCCTGTTCACCGAGGAGAAGCCGGTGGTCACAGTGGAACCCGTGCGAGAACCGCATCGCATCCACCGCCCCTATCAGGGCACCTACACCGGTGCCAAGCAATTGCTGTTGCGCTCGCACGCCGAATCCAAGAGCGCGGCGACCAGGGCCCGCGCGGCCGAATACCTGCACACCGCCGTCTGCGGGCTGTGTGCGGGGCGACGGCTCAAACCCGAAGCGCTCGCGGTGACCTTCGCCGGGTACAACATCACCGAGCTCGCCGACCTGCCGCTCGTCGAGCTCGTCGAGGTACTGCGCCCCTACACCCCGGGCACGGAAGCCGTCGCGGTACTCACCCAGGACCTCACCTCCCGCATCGATGTGCTCATCGAGCTCGGGCTCGGCTATCTGAGCGTCGACCGGGAGAGCCCGACACTGTCCGGCGGTGAGCTGCAACGATTACGGTTGGCCGGACAGTTGCGGTCGGGCCTGTTCGGTGTCGTCTACATTCTCGACGAACCCTCGGCGGGACTGCACCCGGCCGACACCGCGGCACTGACGACAGTGCTGGACCGGCTCAAGCGCTCGGGCAACAGCGTGTTCCTGGTCGAACACGATCTCGACGTCGTCCGCCACGCCGACTGGCTCATCGACATCGGTCCCGGCGCCGGTGTGAACGGCGGCACGGTGCTCTACGCCGGTGAGGTCGAGGGGTTGCGGAAGGTGGCCGACTCGGTCACCCGGCCCTACCTGTTCGACGAGATCGTCCGCCCACCGCGCACGGCCCGCGCCCCGACCGGCGAGCTCCGATTACGCGCCGTCACCAGCCACAACCTGCACGACCTCGACGCCGACATCCCCCTCGGGGTGTTCACCGCGATCACCGGCGTCTCCGGTTCGGGCAAATCCACTCTGCTGCACGCTGTGTCGACGACCGCCGGCGTCGATCCGGACATCGTGCGTGTCGTCGAAGTCGATCAGGCGCCGATCGGGCGCACCCCACGGTCGAACCTGGCCACCTACACCGGCCTGTTCGACACGGTCCGCAAACTCTTCGCCGCGACCGGCGCCGCCGAAGCCCGCGGGTACGGCGTCGGCCGGTTCTCGTTCAATGTGGCCGAGGGGCGCTGCCCGACCTGCCAGGGCGAGGGATACATCACCGTGGAACTGCTGTTCCTGCCCAGCACCTACAGTCCGTGCCCGGCCTGCCACGGCGCGCGCTACAACCCCGAAACCCTCGATATCACCTACGGCGACAAAACCATCGCCGAGGTACTCGACCTGACCGTCGACCAGGCCGCCGACTTCCTCGGCGACGTCGACGTCGTCGCTCGTGCCCTGCGCACGCTGCGCGATGTCGGCCTCGGCTACCTGAGGCTCGGTCAACCCGCCACCGAACTGTCCGGCGGTGAAGCCCAACGGGTGAAACTGGCCACCGAGTTGCAGCGGGCCCGGCGCGCGGGCACCGTCTATCTGCTCGACGAACCGACTACCGGGCTGCATCCGGCCGACACCGATATCCTGATGACACAACTGAATTCGCTCGTCGACAGCGGCGCCAGTGTGGTGGTGGTCGAACACGACATGACCGTTGTCGCCGGGGCCGACCACGTGATCGACATGGGACCGGGCGGCGGCGGGCAGGGAGGCCGGATCGTGGCGCAGGGGACACCGAAACAGGTGGCGGACAGTACGGTCAGCCGGACTGCGCCCTACCTGCTGGAGCGGCTGACATGACCGGCAGCGCGGATCGGACCCGCACGGCGATGCTGGTCGCGGGCGGGTGTTCGTTTTTGCTCGGTGTAGCGCTGCTGCTGTGGCCCGGGCGCGATGAATCCACGCTGGCGACGCTGTTCGGGATCTCGCTGATCCTGAGCACCGTGGTGCAGGTGTATCTGACGTTCATGGCGCGGATCGCGTTTCCGCTGCGGGTGCTGGTACTGATCAGCGCCGCACTGACGGGGATCTTGGCGGGCCTGGTCTTCCAGGGCGGCAATATCGAACTGCTGGCCCTGTGGATCGGCATCGGCTGGTCGGTGCGCGGTGTAGTGCACGCGCTGGTCGCCGCGTGGGACGACAGCGTCGAGGACGGCTGGGCGCACGAACTGTGCGGGCTCGCCACCACCGCGATCGGCATCGCCATCATCGCGATCACCTTCCAGACGGTCACCGGGCTGGCCACGATGGCCGGTGCCGGGCTGGTGGTGATCGCGGTGATGGAACTGCTCGCCGGTGGGCTCGGGCGGGCGGCGATGGCGGCGGCGCGCGGGTCCGCGACCGAGGAGCAGACCCCGCCGGTTCGGGCCGCTACCGAGCTGTAGTAGCGAATCACACACTGCCACTTCGGGATTCGAGGTTTACGCGAACTCACGGACAACGCGACATTGCGGGCAGTCGAGCGAGCGCTGAACTCTGCGTGCACCCTCGCTCACGGCTGGGGTATCTGCGCTGCGCGACGGTAGCGTGGCCCGCGGCGTGCGCACGGGGAGGGTCCTGTTCGGCGCGCCGCGTCCGCAGCCCGATTGTGAGCCCAGGAGAATGTGGTGTCGCGCGTAGTCCCCGGCGTAGCTGCCGATGCCGTCCAGCGTGAAGAGCTGGCTATGCGGCGCATGACCGAGAGTTTGGTCGAAGACCTGTCCGAGAACGTCCCCGTCGACCAGGTGACGTCGGCGGTCGGCGCCGCGCACCACCGGTTCACCGGTAAACCGATCCGGGAGTTCGTGCCGATCCTGGTCGAGCGGATCGTGCGCCGCGAACTCGCCGATCCCGACCCGACGGTACGAGTTCCGGCCCCCACCGCCAGCGTGCGCGCCGCGGAACTGATCGCACGCGAGTCGAACACCACCGAGGAACCGCCGAAGCGGGCGGTGAGCAGGCGTGCGGTGGTGCCGTTGTCGATCGGCGCGGCCGTGGTCGTGGCCGGTGTCGTCGCCGGAGTCGTGCTCCTGCCCGGCGGTGCCGATGCACCGGCCGCCGCTCCCGCCGCCGGCGTGACGGTGGTGCGCGGGGTGGTGGGGTCGGAGAAGATGTCGTTCTTCGCCGATGAGCGCGTGGCGAAGGTGCTCGCCGACAACGGCCTGCGGGTCGAGGTCGAACCGGCCGGTTCGCGCCAGATCGCGACCACCGTCGACCTCGGTGCGTTCGATTTCGCGTTCCCGTCGAGCATTCCGGCCGCGGAACGAATCCAGCGTCAGCGCAACATCACCACGAAGTACACGCCGTTCTCGTCACCGATCGCCATCGCCACCTACCGGCCGATCGCGGACCTGCTCACGGCGGCCGGGGTGATCAAGCCCGGCCCGGTCGCGACATTCGATATGAACAAGTACCTGGAACTGGCCGGGACCGGTGTGCAGTGGGACGACCTGCCCGACAACACCACCTACCCGGTCGCCAAGAACATCCTGGTCTCGACGACCGACCCGCGCAGCTCGAACTCCGCGGCCATGTACCTCTCGATCGCCAGCTATGTCGCCAACGACCACACCATCGTGCGCGGCGCCACCGCCGAACAGCACGTGTTGCCGGTGTTGTCGAAACTGTTCCTCGCCCAGGGTTACACCGACAACAGCAGCGACGGACCGTTCAACCAGTACCTCACCAACGGCATGGGCCCGACCCCGCTGGTCTGCATCTACGAGGCACAGTTCGTCGAAGCCGCGGGCAAGGGCCGGATCAAGCCGGACATGGTGCTGACCTACCCGACCCCGACGGTCCTGTCGAGCCACACCCTCGTTCCGCTCGACGCCTCCGGCGACAAGATCGGCAAACTGCTCACCGACAACGCCGAACTGCGTCGCCTGGCCGCCGAACACGGCTTCCGTACCGGTGACACCGCCCAGTTCACCTCGGTCGCCGCCGAACGTTCGGTGCCGGTGGCCGCCGATCTGATCGACGTCGTCGACGTGCCGGCCTACGAGACCCTCGAGCACCTGCTCGACGGGGTTGCCAACTCCTACAACTGAACTCGCCTCCCCGGTGCCGCGCAGCTCCTGGCTGCGCGGCACTCGTGTTCCTGCGGCCAGGAGGACGCGTTCAGGGCATGTGGCCTCGCGCCGATTCGTGTCCAGGTGACGCGCAGGCTGTAGTGCCGGATTCGGGGGTTGACACGAGTTCGGCGCACGACTGTACACTGATGTGTTGCCAGGCATCCGAGCTGGCCCGCACCGCGAATGGAGTTCCACCGAGATGGACAAATTCGAACCCGGCCGAGAACTGATCCACGAGCTGTCCATCGCGGCACGCCGCACCGGCACCGCACTTGCCGCCATCCTGGGCGACGCGGGCCGCAAGAGCGCGCGCGAGGTGGTCGATCTGGCACACGAGGGACGTGAACTGGTCGCCGGAACGCTACGGGCCAGCGCTGACGAGCTTCGCCGCCGCCGTTGAGTGCGCGCTCGGCGGATTCGTCGATGCCGCTGCGGCGTTCGCGGGAAGTCGCCGCGGCGGCGGGTAGCGGGTCTCGGTAGGATTCGCCGGGTGCCAGATTCTTCCGAGATAGCCCGGCTCTTCGATCGGCGACCGCGTCACTGGGTGTCGCCCGCGGACCCGGTGGCGTGGAATGCGGTGCGGGACAAGGTGTGCGCGGAGGTCGCGCCGGAAACCGCGACAGAGTTCGTGGCGCTGCTGCGGCGCGAGATCGTCGAGGTGGTCGGGGTCGACGTCGATGACACCGACGCGACGGCAGAGCCTTGCGTGCTCGTCGAGGGGCGCCCGGAAGCTGTGGACCTGCCGACCTGGCGCACCATCGTGCTGCCCCTGCTGACCGCTCGCGCGCGTCAGCTGTACGGCGAACTGCCCACCGAGCGCCCCTGACGCAGGGTCCGGCGAGGGCCACAAGCATCGCGTGTCGTGTCCTCGGCCGCCCTCGGCCCGAGGGGCTTGACACCAGTTCAGTGCACGTCTGTACACTCGGGCGTGTCAGATGAGTGAGCTGGCCCGCACCGCGAATGGAGTCTCACGAGACGGATCATGTCGGTCACGGTCGAGAATCGGCCGACCGTCGCCACCCCGGACTGGACAAACTTGCCGAAAAGGCAAGTGATTTGCTGTTTCGGCAATAACTCTGGGTGATCCGGCCGACTGCTGGTGATACTCCGGTCCTCGATCCGAGGAGGACCGCCATGCTGGACAACCCTGTTCGCACCCACACCGCAGCCGTTCGCCCATGGGCCGTGCTGGCCGTGTGCTCGCTGAGCCTGTTCGTCGTCGGGCTCGACGCGACGATCGTCACCGTGGCATTGCCCACGATCGGTGGCGGTCTGCACGTCGGCACCCAGGGCCTGGAGTGGATCGTCGACTCCTACACCCTGGCGCTGGCGAGCTTTCTCATCACCTCGGGAGCGATCGCGGATCGCATCGGCCGGCGACGGGTATTCCGGCTCGGGCTCGTCGTTTTCGGCACCGCTACCGCCGTGTGCGCGCTGGCTCCGACAATCGAGGTGCTCATCGCGGCGCGGGTCGCCCAGGGCATCGGAGGGTCGATGCTGAGTCCGGTGGCCTTGGCGATCGTGGTCTCGGCGATCACCGACGCACGGCAGCGAGCCCGCGCGATCGGGGTGTGGGCGGCGGTGTTCGGGTTGAGCATGGCGGTCGGGCCGACCCTCGGTGGGGCACTGGTCGACTGGTTCGGGTGGCGGTCGGTGTTCTGGGTCGCGGTTCCGGTCGTGGCGGTCGCACTCGTACTGAGTGCGGTGTTCGTGCCCGAATCGCGAGCCGAGCAACCGCGTCGAATCGACGGCGCGGGGCAAGTGCTGCTCGTCCTGTTGGTCGGCGGGGTGATCGCCTTGCTCATCGAAGGACCTCGGATCGGATGGGGCTCGGCCACAGCGCTGGCCGGGTACTGCGGTGTCATCGCGGCAGCTGCCGGATTCGTGTGGGTGGAGCGACGGGTGGCCGAGCCGTTGATCGATCCGGCACTGTTCCGGCGCGCGCCGTTCACGGCCGCGGTGGTCGGCGCGGTGCTGGTGTTCGTGGCGCTGACCACCACCTTGCTGCTCAGTACCTGGCATCTGCAGCACGAGCGGGGAATGAGCGCGGTCACGGCAGGAGCGATCACATTGCCCCTCGCGGTCGCGGCAACCGTGTGCGCACCGCTGTCAGGGATTCTCGTCGGGCGCGTCGGTGCCCGTCGGCCGTTGTTGCTCGCGGGCGGATTCCTCACCGCCGGTGGGGTCGTGCTCGTCGGCGCGGGCGGCGATCCGGATCTGATGACGATGCTGGGCGCGTTCGCGCTGATCGGGATCGGGTTCGGATTCGCGAATGCGCCGATCACCAATACCGCGGTGAGCGGGTTGCCCGCGGCCAGGGCGGGAGTGGCAGGTGGAATCACCTCCACGGCTCGACAAGTCGGCGCCGCGGTCGGTATCGCGATCGCCGGCGGGGTGATCGCCGGTCACGGGTCTTTGCGGATCGGGTGGCTTGTCGTGGCCGGATGCGGTGTCGTGGTGCTGGCCCTGACCGGACTTTCGCCACAGAAAAGTGCCTGACCTGCGGAAGAGATTGCCGGAAAAGTATTTTCGTGGCGAGCGATGAGTTCTTTCGGCACGCACCGTCTGAATAAGTGCTACCTGTAGCCGAGATCCGGGAGAGCCTCATGACCGCCAGTTCCGCCGTCACCACCGGCACCCTCGTGGTGCCGGACGCCCGCCTGTATTACGAGGTCCGTGGTGCGGGACCGCTGCTCGTCCTCGTCGGCGCCCCGATGAACGCCGCCTCGTTCGCCGCGGCCGCCGAACAACTCGCCACCACCAATACCGTCCTCACCACCGATCCGCGCGGGCATTTCGGCAGCCCCCTCGACAACCCGAATCAGGATTCGACGGTGCTCGCCCGCGCCGGGGACCTCGCCCAGCTCATCACCCATCTCGGCGCGGGCCCGGCCGTGGTGTTCGGATCCAGCGGTGGTGCGGTCACCGCGTTGGCCCTGGCCCAGACCAACCCCGACCTGGTCACCACCGTCGTGGCCCACGAACCGCCGCTGCGCGAACTGCTCCCCGACGCCGAAGCCCAGCGCCCACTCACCGAGGACATCGTCGCCACCTACGCCACCGGCGAGGTGATCGGCGCCTGGCGAAAGTTCTTCGCCCAAGCCGCTATCGCCATCCCGGAACCGATGCTCGAACAGATCTTCGGCGGCGACCGTGATCCCCGACAGGTCGCCAGCGAACGTTTCTGGTTCGCCCACGAACTGCGCCCGACCACCTCCTGGGTACCGGACCCGCCGTTGCTGCGTTCGATCCCCACCCGGGTGATCGTCGGGATCGGTGCCGAGTCCACCGGTCAGTTCTGCGATCGCACCTCGCGGGAACTGGCATCGGCGCTGAGCGTCGACCCGGTCCTGTTCCCCGGCGACCACATCGGATTCGTCAACGATGCCGTCACCTTCGCCGCCCGCCTGCAAGAAGTACTCGACGAGCCGTGAGCGTGGTTGCTCGCGCACGAGCGGGCCGGGGGAGAAGATGCCAGGCATGAGCGAATCACAGGACTGGAACAGCAAGATCATCGCCGAGTTCCGAGCCAACGAAGGCCGCGTCGGCGGGCCCTTCGAGGGTGCGCCGATGGTGCTGGTGCATCACCGAGGGCGGCGCACCGACCGGCAACTGGTGTCGCCGATGATGTATTTGGCCGACGAGAACGACCCGAAGCTCATGTACGTCTTCGCGTCCAAAGCCGGTGCCCCCACCAATCCCGACTGGTACTACAACCTCACCTCGGCGGGCGCGGCCGACGCCGAGGTCGGCACCGAGACCTTTCCGGTCACCGTCACCGAAGTGACCGGCGACGAACGCGACCGCCTCTACGCCGAGCAGGCGCGACGGTACCCCGGTTTCGCCGGATACGAGGAGAAGACGAAGGGTATCCGCACCATCCCGGTGCTGGCGTTGCGCCGGAACTGATCGGATGAGGTCGCGGGCAGGGCGACCGGACCGCCCTGCCCCGCTACCGGAGACCGAGGCGGAGGTAGTACCGCAGTCCAATGTGCGTGTGGGCCTCGGCTTCCTACCGTTCGATCATGCGTTTTCGAACCCTCACCGTGCCGATTCTCGCCGTCGCGCTGGGCTTGTCCGCCTGCACGATCAGCGCGGCCGAGCCCCACGCCTCGGCTCGCGTGGACAGTGTGCGCGGCGATCTCGACGCTCTGGTCGGCTCAGGTGCCATCGGAGCCGTTGCCACGCTCACCGAGCACGGGGCAGGCACTGTTGTCAGTGCCGGGCTGGCCGACGCGGGCGCGGCGACCCCGATCGGTACCGATGTTCCCCAACACATCCGGGTCGGCAGTGTCACCAAGTCCTTCACCGCCGCGATCGTGCTGCAGCTGGTGGCCGAACATCGCGTCGACCTCGACCGCTCCGTCGACACGTATCTGCCCGGGCTGCTCACCGGTGCGGGCGTGGACGGTCGCGCGATCACCGTCCGCCAGATCCTGGGCCATCGAAGCGGCCTGCCCGAGCCGGCCCGCTCCCCGGAGCTCGACGA
Source organism: Nocardia sp. NPDC055002 (assembly GCF_053608825.1). NCBI lineage: Bacteria > Bacillati > Actinomycetota > Actinomycetes > Mycobacteriales > Nocardiaceae > Nocardia > Nocardia sp. NPDC055002. Next base: position 464,354 of record NZ_JBSGWE010000001.1, on the reverse strand, counting down.
ACACGAAGCGGCGAAGAACGGCCGCACCTTCACCCCGGCTCAGGAGGTCGCCCTGGCCCTGGAGCAGCCGGCGAAGTTCGCGCCCGGCAGCCGATTCGAGTACACCAACATCAACTACATCGTCGCGGGCATGCTGATCGAAGCAGTGACCGGGCATCGCTACACCGACGAACTGCGCGACCGCATCCTGACACCGCTCGGCCTGTCGAATACCTACTTGCCCGCCACCGGTGAAACCGGTCTGCGCCAACCGCATCCGACCGGCTACGCCACCGTTGACGGGACACTCACCGACACGACCCTGATGGAGCCGTCGGTGCCGTGGGCATCGGGCGCGCTGGTGAGCACCGGCGCCGATGTGAATCGGTTCTTCCTCGCGCTGCTGGCCGGTCGGGTCGTGCCCCAATCCCAACTCGCGCAGATGCTCGACGGCATCGACATGGGCAACGGTGACGGCATGTCCTACGGTCTCGGCCTCGGATACACCCAACTGCCGTGCGGTGCGCGGTATGTCGGTCACATCGGCGGCGTCCCCGGCTTCTCCACTGTCGCCGGTGCCACGGGGTCCGGCCTCGCGGTCACCATCGCCTATACCGGCACATCGTCGTCTGTCGATCTCGGCGAGATGCTCACCCACGCGCTGTGCGACTGAATCTCCCCTCTCGTCGACACACCGGCCGACGTGCGAGAACACCGCTGTCAACGCGGTGATGGCACACGATGCAAATCGGCATCGGGTGCATCGACTATCGCGTCACGACATCGCTCACTCACCGTCCGCAGCGCCGCGACGAGCTCCGGTGGGTCGGCGACCGTGAACCCGATGTCCAGGGCGGTGATCATCCAGGCCAGTGCGGCAGGGGAGTCGGCGCCCAGATGCAACAGACAGCTCACATCGTCGACCGCTTCGAGGACGCCCATGCCGGGCCAGACACGATCGGCCACCTCGGTGGCCGATCCGTGCAGGGTGACGACGGTGCGCCACGGCCACGACGTGACCGACAGCCTGCGGGACAGATAGGTCGCCGCGTCACCGTCGGGCAACGGTCGCGGGGTGAATCGTGGGCCCGTCGGTACCCGGGGCTCGAGCCGGTCGACGCGGAACGACCGCCAATCCGCCCGGTCGACATCCCACCCGACCAGATACCAATGCCTGCTCACATTGACCAGCGAATCGGGTTCGACATCGCGGCGCGACGTCCGACCTGCGTGATCGGTGTAGTCGAAGCGCAGACGCTCCCGGCGTCGGCACGCCTGCGCGATCGTCAGCAGCGTCTCGGGTGACACCCGCGGCGCTTCGGCGGCGACCCGCACCATCGACTGTTGCAGGGTCGTGAGCCGGTGCCGAAGTCGCGAGGGAAGTACCTGTTCCAGCTTGGCGAGCGCACGCAGCGAGGCGTCCTCGATACCGGTGACCGTGCCGCCCGAGGTCGTACGCAAGCCGACCGCGACGGCCACGGCTTCCTCGTCGTCGAGCAGCAGCGGCGGCATCGACGCACCCGCGCCCAACCGATACCCCGCGCTGCCCTGCAATGCCTGCACCGGATAGCCCAATCCTCGCAACCGTTCCACATCGCGGCGCACGGTGCGTGCGGTGACACCGAGCTTGGTCGCTAGTTCGGACCCCGACCACGCGCGGCGAGTCTGCAACAGCGACAGCAGCCGGAGCAGCCGAGCGGATGTTTCGGACATCGCTCCATCATGCCGCGAACTTAGGAACGATTCTGACCTAAGCGATCCATAGCGTTGCCGGTATGAGCGACATCGACAGCTTCCGGATCGACATCCCGCAGTCCGACCTCGACGACCTGCGTGAGCGGCTCGCCCGCACCCGCTGGGCCGACGACCTGCCCGGCACCGGCTGGACCTACGGCCTGCCCACCGCCTACCTGCGCGAGCTCGCCGACTACTGGCGGACCGGGTTCGACTGGCGCGCCGCGGAAACCGCACGCAACGCCCACCCTCAGTTCGTCACCGAGATCGATGGGCAGCGCCTGCACTTCACCCACGTGCGCTCACCCGAATCCGGCGCACTGCCGCTGGTCTTGGTGCACGGCTGGCCGTTCACCGACTTCGGTGCGACGATCGGACCGCTGACCGACCCCCGCGCGCACGGCGGTGACCCGCGTGACGCCTTCGACCTCATCATCCCGACGCTGCCCGGATTCGGCTTCTCCGGACCCACGCACCAGCCCGGCCAGGCGGCCACCGAGCGATCCGCGGAACTGATCGCCCGCCTGATGAGCGAATTGGGCTACCAACGCTACGGCGTGCAAGGCAGTGACGCGGGCTCGTTCATCGCCCCGCAGGTGGGTCGTGTCGACACCGAGCGGGTCGCCGGCGTGCACCTCAACGCGGCGATCACCATCCCCGCCTGGAACGACGACGGCGCGGGCTACACCGAGCAGGATCGGGAAAAGCTTGCCGCGCTCCAGGATTGGAGCAGCAACGAAACCTCCGCCTACGCGGGTGTGCACAGCACCCGCCCGCACACCCTGGCCCATGCCCTGGCCGATTCACCGGCAGGTCTGCTCGCGTGGGTCGTCGATGTCGTCAACACCTACAAGGATCCCGCCGCCGCGCTGCCCGAGGATTCCCTCGACCGCGACGCCATGCTCGCCGAAACAGCGATCCTGTGGTTCACCGGGACCGCGGGCTCCTCGATGCGGCTGTACAAGGAATCCCAGCAGTGGGGCGCGGACCTGCCCAGCTCTGGTGTCCCGACAGCGGTCGCGGTCTTCCCCGGTGACACCACGATTCGCGGCATCGCCGAGAAGCAGAACAATCTCGTCCGGTGGACCGAATACGACCGTGGGGGGCACTTCGCCGCGATGGAAGCGCCCGAGCTGCTGATCGAGGATGTGCGCGAGTTCTTCCGGTCGGTGCGGTAGGGGTCGGTGGCCCCCGGGTTACGTCCGGGGGCCACCGCCGGCTCGATGCCACACGGCACCGATCTCGCTCAACCGCTCCACGGCGTAGGCGGGGTCGACCAAAGCCTCCGGGGTGTGGATGCCCGGTGCGGGACGGTCGCCGCGCAAGCCGACCAGCCGTTCGACGCCGAGTGCGATCCCGAGCGCGGTCAGCGGTCGCTGACCGTCCCGATGGACGAGGTGCTGTGTTCTGTCGAGCGGTGCGCCGCCGCGGCCGGTTCCGGCGAGATCGATCCGAACCTCGACGGAGGCGGGCTCGCCGCGCCGCCTGCTCGGGGTCGCGCCGACCGCGAAGTCGACCCGGACGTTCGGTGCGCCGGTCGCCAGGGCCAGGCTCGGCACGTCGAGAACCGGGATGCTCTGGCCGGGTAGCGCGGTGCCGTCGACGGTGTGGACGTCTGCTTGCGCCTCGGCCTCGGAGAGCCAGGTGAAGACGCCGTCGCGGCGCACGAGACCTGCTGTCGTGACGGCCGACCAGCGTTCCAGATCGGCGATTCCCGCGGGCCCGCCGGTGTCGGTGTCATCGAGCGCGACGCCGACTCGGACCGTGTCGATCCGGTCGAACTCGCGCGCGGAATCCAGCGTGGCGAGCACGACGGTTCCCGCCATCAAATGGCTGGCTACCAGAACCGGTGCCGCACTGGACCTTTGCGCGCCCGCGACGATCTCCGGGCCGATGTCGAGCAGGCCGCTGGAGATGCTGAGGTAGGGCAGGCCGCGCTCCTGCGCGTAGTGCAGGCCGTTGAGCCGGTCGTCCCACAGGGTTGCGACGACCGCGGAGTAGTCGGCGTCGGCGAGACCGAGGCCGCGGCGCGACAGATCGATCGTCACTGCCGTGGCCGTGCCGAGGGCGTCGGCCACCCGTTGCGCACGACCGAGATCACGGCCCGCGATGGTCAACGGCAGGGCCGGATGCCATCGACGCAACAGGGCCGCGGTGTCCGACCCCGCCTGTCCCGACCCGCCCAAGATCAGTACCGGTTGCTCCATGATGAATTCCTCTCACTAAGCTACAAGGTGTAACTTACTCTTTGTAGCTAAGCTGTGGGCATGGCGCAAGGGAGGACGATGACCACACGATCGGGCAGATTAGCGAAGCCGGCCCGTCGCGAGCAGCTGCTCGACACCGCCTTGACGCTGGTGCGGGAGCAAGGCACCGACGGTCTGACCTTGGCCACTCTCGCCGAAGCCGCCGGCGTGAGCAGGCCGATCGTCTACGACCACTTCGGCACCCGCCCCGAACTGCTCCTCGCGCTCTACCGCCAACTCGATGAACGCCACCGCCTGGCCTCGGAACAAGCCGCCCGCGACGCCACCCCCACCGTCGACGAGATCGCCCGCGTCATGAGCACCGCCTACTTCGCCTGCGCCACCGACATGCCCGAATTCGACGCCATTTCCGCCGCCCTGAAAGGCAACCCGGACGTCCAGGCGATCCAGCACGACATGCTCGACAGCTACCGCGACTGGATGGCCGCCACCTTGCAACCGTTCTCGTCACTCACCGCCACAGCACTGCGACTGCGCTGCGTCGGCGTGCTCGGCGCGGCCGAAACACTGGCCGCGGAACTGAACCTGGGTACGACCACGCCCGACGAAGCGATCTCGGCGCTGACCGATCTGATCGTCGGCAGCATCGGTGCGGGCGAGCGGCGCTGACGGGGCGAGAGCATCGTCAGCGAACCTGAAATCCGCACGGCCGCCGGTGTTGTACGCGGTCGGCGGGAAGGCGATAGCGGTTCTGTGATGTCGTCGGTGTCGGGCTCGGCCAGTTCGACGCGCTGGACCTCCCGAGCTGAATCAACTGGGTCTTGTCCCGGCATGTACGGCCGCATCTTTGGAGAAGCTCTGTCAGAGGTCGGTGGGCGGTGATGTGGTCGGGCTCGATACGTCGACGAGGAAACGGTTGGGATCGGTTACCAGCAAGCGTCTTTGGCCGTAGAACAGATCCCGGGGCTCCTCGACGATGGGAATGCCGAGGTCCTTGGCCCGGGCGTAGATAGTCTCCACATCGTCGACAACGATGGTGATGTAGGAGCCGCCGAACCCGCCACGAACATGGTCGGGCACCAGCTCGTGATCGCGCGCCATGATGCCGATGATGGTCCCCGAGTCCGAGTCGATGAGTTGCACGAACCAATCGCTGTCGTAGGCAACCTGGAAACCCAAGAGGTCGACGTAGAAGTCACGCGTCGTAGCGAGTTGGTCGCTGCAGATGTTCACAAAGCTTCGCGCAATGGCCACATCGGCGAGACTAGCAAGCTGGCTCGAATTCCCGGCGGTTCACTTCGGCTCGCCGATTAGATTGAAAGAGTGTTCACCTCCAGTGGAATTCCGGCAGGGTTCGGGCACAGATTGATCGCGCCCAGTGTCGACATGTACGGAGAATGGCGCGACGCGCATGTCGAGTGGGGGCCCGGTCCCCACGAGGACGGTTTCGGCTTGTTGCCGAGTGACGACGTCGACTCGATCCCGGGATTCGAGCTCTGGGTTGCGCGGCTCATCGCCGCGTCGGGAGAGGGGCGCGACGGGCGTTGCTCGTATCGCTGGATAGTCGAGGGTGATCGCGTGGTCGGCGGGATCGCGTTGCGACAAGGGGACGGTGACCTCGTGCGGAACCTCGGGCATGTCGGGTACGGGATCCGGCCGTCCGCGCGCCGTCGAGGGCTGGCTACGTGGGCATTGGGAGAGATCATGGCTGAGGCGCGAGTGGCTGGGATGGACCGAGTGCTGGTTGTTTGCGCGGCCGGGAATACCGGGTCGGTGAAGACGATCGAGCGCTGTGGTGGTGTTCTCGAGAGCATCCAGGACACCGAACTCGGTCCGGCGCGGCGGTATTGGATCACGGTCGTGAAGTCGCGCGCCTAAGTGCGCCATTGGGAGGGGCGGGTTTCGCCCCTCCCACGAGGTGACTATCGACGGCCGAAGTGCTCGACGAGTCGGGAGTAGCTGTCGTGGCCGTGGCCCGCGGTGATGGCGTCGGCGACCAGGCTTCTCGTGTAGGTGGGTAGGTCGGTGTCGATTCCTCGGGTCCGGCTCTCGGCGAGCAGGTCGTCGAGGGAGGGGAGATGGTGCTGCAGGGCGCCGTACGGGATGGCGAAATCGGTGCTGTCGATCTCTTTCGCCAGCATCGGGATCAGTGATGACAGGGCTGCGAGGGAGGGATCGGCCTGCTGGGTGAAGTCGCCGACGGGGAGACCGGCGTTGCCGAGAAGTGCCGAGGCGTGCAGGAACCCGTTCAGCAGGCCCCACATGATGTCGTGGACGGCCATGCCGTACAGCACCGGCACAGCAGGGTCGGGGGAGACGAAGGTCGCGCGGCCGCCGAGAGCTCGGAGGAGGGCTTCGTGTCGATCGAAGGCAGCGCGGGCGCCGCCGTAGAACACCACCGCGTCCGGGGAGCCGATGGCCGGAGCGATGGTCATGATCTGGCCGTGCAGGTAATCCGCTCCGGACTCACGCGCCAACTGTCCAGTGGCGGTGGCCTGTTCGGAAGTGCCGTCGGTCAGGTCGACCACGGTCCGTCCCGCCAGCTCCGCACCCGACGCACGCAACAGATCCGCCGCCACCGCACCACCCTTGACATTGACGATCACCACATCGGCCGCACCCACAGCCTCTGTCGGGGTCGCGGCCGACCGTGCTCCCTTGGCTACCAGCGGATGTGCCCTGTCTTGCGACCGGTTCCACACCGTGACCGGATAGCCTCCATCCAGCAGGGCAGCGGCCAGCGCCGACCCCATCTCACCCAACCCCAGAACTGCGACTGCCGTTGCCTGTGCGTTCTCATGTCCACTCATGAAACGGACATTAAGAGCTCAACCACTCTTCAGGTCAAGGCCCGGGAATCAGGCGAGCTGCTATCGCCGTTCGATGGTGGCGAGCCACGCTGAGGTTGCGTCGGAGAATCGTGTTCGCAGATGCTCGGGGGCGATGGTGGCGATATGCCAGGCGGGGTTGTGATCGAAGGGCGCGGTGAGGGCGTGCCGGGTGACCGGGTGCGGTCCGAGGTCGGGACCGGTATCGCTGAAGCACAACACGTACAGGGTGCCGCCGGAGTCGGTGACCGACGCCAGGCTTGCCACGTACTCGGTGCGTTCGGACGCGTCGAAGGTGTGGAACAGGCCGCAGTCGAGGACTGTTTCGAAGCGGCGATACAGCCGCTGGAGATGTAGGGCGTCCGCCATAGCGAAGGCCACATCGATCCCACGATCGTCGGCTGTCTGCCTGGCGGTGGCCAACGCTGTTTCGGCCACGTCGACACCCAGCACAGGCAACCCGCGGGCGGCGATGAACAGGGCGTTGTCGCCGGTGCCGCACCCGACATCGAGGACCGGTCCGCAGAACCCCCCTGATTCGGCCAGTCGCACGACAGCGGGCTGCGGGGTACCGATGTCCCACGGTGCGGGGCCGTCGAGATAGGACGCGTTCCACGGCTGACCGGCTTGGCGCTCGTGACTGGTCGGCGGGCGGGGGTCGGACTGAGGAGTCGGCGGCATCAGCGGATGAACAGGTTGGAGCGGTCGGCGAGGTCGAGAACCGGCTGGGGGAACAGGCCGAGCAGGACGGTGGCGCCCGCGCTGAACGCCACGACCAAGGTGGTGGCGAACGGGGCGGTCACGATGGGCGCGTCGGCCGGAGGGTCGGTGAAGAACATCAGCACGATGACCCGGACGTAGAAGAAGGCGGCGATGGCGCTGCAGAGGACACCGACGATCACCAAGGCGGTATAGCCCGCACCGGAGGCAGCGGCGAAAACCGCGAACTTGCTGACGAATCCGCTGGTGAGCGGCAGACCGGCGAAAGACAGCAGCAACAGGGCGAATGCCGAAGCGAGCCACGGGGATCGGCGACCGAGGCCCGCCCACTGCGACAGTGCGGTCGCTTCGTCACCGGAGGCGTCACGCACCAGACTGACCACCGCGAACGCACCGACGGTGCCGAGACCATAGGCCAGCAGGTAGAACAGCACGGCGGCCACACCGGCGTTGTCGGCGGCGACGATACCGACGAGCAGGAAACCGGCGTGCGCGATCGAAGAGTAGGCCAGCATGCGCTTCACATCGGTCTGGGTGATCGCCATGATCGCACCGACGACCATCGTCGCCACCGCGACCGCGGCGAGCACCGGGCGCCAATCCGAGCCCAGCGCACCGACTCCCACCATCAGCACCCGCATGGTCGCCCCGACGGCGGCGATCTTGGTGGCGGCGGCCATGAACGCGGTGATCGGGGTCGGCGCGCCTTGATAGACATCGGGCACCCAGGCCTGGAACGGCACCGCGCCGATCTTGAACAGCAGCCCGACGGCGAGCATGCCGATACCGAGCAGGGCCAGAGTCGCGTTCTCGGGCTGCTTGTCCAGTGCCGCACCGATTCCCGGCAGCGACACCGTGCCGGTCTGCCCGTAGAGCAGCGCGACACCGTAGAGGAAGAACGCCGAGGAGAACGCACCGAGCAGGAAGTACTTCATCGCCGCCTCTTGCGAGAGCAACCGCCTGCGGCGAGCCAGCCCACACAGCAGATACAGCGGTAGCGACAACACTTCGAGCGCGACGAACATCGTGAGCAGATCGTTCGACGCGGGAAACAGCAGCAGACCGCCGACCGCGATCATCGTCAGCGGGAACACCTCGGTGGTCGAAACCCCCGAGCGCACCGCCGCCAGCTCGTGCGCGCTTCCGGGCACCGCGGAGGCCTGCGGTGTGAACGCGTCGACCCCTCGATCCAACGCGGCCGCCGCCCGACTCCACGTGCCCGGCCCGCTGCGCGCCCGCGGCACCGCGCCACGCTCGGCGATCAGCAGCAGGCCCAGCAGCGAGACCAGCAGGATCGTGCCCTGCAGGAACAGCGTGACTCCGTCGATGGCGACCGCGCCCACCACCGCGGTGCCCTCGGATCCGGCGAGCAGCACCACGGCCACCAGAGCGCCGACCACACCGGCCAGCCCGAGCACCAACTGCGTCGGATACCGGTAGGGCCGCGACACGAACGCTTCGACGAGTACACCCACCACGCCGACCCCGAACACGATCAGCATCGGGGCGAGCAGGTGGTATTCGATGCTCGGTGCGGGCGCGATGGCCGCGAGCTCGGTGATGGTCACGGAGTCCGTCCTCATTTGTGGCCGCCTGCGGGCGGGGTGGCCGCACCAGCTTCGGGAGCGGGGACTGTCGGAGCGGGATCGTGCTTACCGATCGTCGAGAGGGTGTGTCCCACCGCGGGGTCCACCAGATCCAGGATCGGTTTCGGATAGAACCCGAGCACCAGCAGCGCGACCAGCAGCGGCACCACCACCGCCAGCTCACGCGGCACGAGATCACGCAGGTGTTCGTTGCCCTTCTTCAGCGGGCCGGTCATCAACCGCTGATACAGCCACAGCACATAGATCGCGGCCAGGACCAGCGCACCGGTCGCGATCACCGCCGCCACCTGGTACTTCGGGAAGGTGCCGATCAGGACCAGGAATTCGCTGACGAACGGTGCGAGACCGGGCAGCGAGAGCGTGGCCAGGCCGGCGATGAAGAACGTGCCGGCCAGCACCGGTGCGACCTTCTGCACGCCGCCGTACTCGGCGATCATCCTGGTGCCGCGCCGGGAGACGAGGAACCCGGCGATGAGAAACAGTGCGGCCGTGGACAGTCCGTGGTTGACCATGTACAGCGTCGCCCCGGATTGGGACTGACTGGTCATGGCGAAGATGCCGAGGATGATGAACCCGAAGTGCGAGATCGAGGTGTAGGCGATCAGTCGCATCACATCGGTCTGTCCGATGGCGAGCAGCGCTCCGTAGAGGATGCCGATCACGGCCAGGGTGATCACCAAGGGCGCGAAGGTGTCCGATGCCAGTGGGAACAGCAGCAGGCAGTAGCGCAGCATGCCGAAGGTGCCGACCTTGTCGACCACCGCCATCATCAGCACCGCGCTGGACGGGGTGGCCGAGACCGCCGCGTCGGGCAGCCACGTGTGCAGTGGCCACAGCGGCGCCTTCACGGCGAAGGCGAACATGAACCCGAGGAACAGGGCGTTGAGCACCGCTGTACTGCCCCCGAGTTCACCGTTGTTGGCCGCGGCGACCACGACGCGCAGATCGAAGGTCCCCGCCGATCCCTCGCCGAGGCCCGCCTGGGCGGTCAGCACGTACAACCCGATGACCGCGGCGAGCATGATCAACCCACCGAAGAGGTTGTAGAGCAAGAACTTCACCGCCGCACGCGACCGTTGGGCGCGCACCGCGGCGTCGGTGGTGCGAGTGCCGAAGCCGCCGATGAGGAAGTACATCGGGATCAGCATCGCTTCGAAGAACACGTAGAACAGCAGGATGTCGAGGGCGAGGAAGGAGATCAGCACCATCGACTCGACCAGCAGCATCAACGCCATGTAGATGTGGATGGTCTTGGGTCCGTCGCCGGTGGGGGTGTCGTCGTTCCAGCCTGCCAGGATCAGCAGCGGCACCAGCACCGCTGTCAGCAGGACCAAGGCGGTGGCGATGCCGTCGAGGCCGAGTGTGTAGCCCACACCGAATGTCGGGATCCATTCGTGGGATTCGACGAATTGGTACTGGGCACCGCCGGGCTTGAACCGCACCGCGAGGACAACGGCTAGTGCGAGCACACCGATCGACACCGCGAACGCCACGCCACGCGCCACCGTGCGGCGGGCGGCGGGCAGGACGAGCACCACACCCGCCCCGATCGCGGGGGCGAGCCAGAGCGTCGTCAGCCAGGGAAACGAGTTCACCAGAACCTCACCGCCAGCAGGGCAGCGGCCACCAGGGCCGCGCCGGTGAACATGGACAGGGCGTAGGAGCGCACGAAACCCGTCTGCACCTTGCGGATTCGCGCCGACAGTCCGCCGATCGAGGCGGCGGTTCCGTTGACGATCCCGTCGACGCCCTTCGCGTCGAGGAACACCAGCGCCCTCGTGAGGTGGCGGCCGGGGCGTTCGAACACGGCTTCGTTGATCTTGTCGCCGTAGAGATCGGCACGGGCGGCCCCGGTCAGCACGCTGACCGGCTCCGGCGCTGCCTCGGGGATCGGGCTCTCGGCGTACTTGCGGTAGGCGATGGCCACACCGACGGCGACCGCGGTCAATGCCAGACCGGTGACGACCGCCGCGGGGATCACCGGCTCCGCGTGATGGGAACCGACGACGGGTTCGAGCCAGTTCACCAGCGACGAGCCCCAGACGAACAGGCCACCGGCGAAGACCGATCCGAACGCGAGCAGGATCATCGGCCCGGTCATCACCGCGGGTGACTCGTGCGGGTGGGTGTCGGGCTTCCAGCGGCGCTCACCGAAGAAGGTCATCAGCATGACGCGGGTCATGTAGAACGCGGTGAGCGCGGCACCGACGAGAGTGACCACGCCGAGCAGGATTCCGGTGGATCCGCCGTGGTCGAAGGCCGCCTCGATGATCTTGTCCTTGGAGAAGAACCCGGACAACGGTGGCACTCCGATGATGGCGAGATAGCCCAGGCCGAAGGTGATGAACGTGATCGGCATCAGTGTGCGCAGGCCGCCGTAGCGGCGCATATCTGTTTCGTCGTTCATCGCGTGCATCACCGAGCCGGCGCCGAGGAACAGTCCGGCTTTGAAGAAGCCGTGGGTGAGCAGGTGCATGATCGCGAACGCGTACCCGGCCGGGCCGAGGCCGACGGCCAGGATCATGTACCCGATCTGGCTCATCGTCGAGGCCGCGAGGGCCTTCTTGATGTCGTCCTTGGCGCAGCCGATGACGGCGCCGAACAGCAACGTCACCGCACCGACGGCGAGCACCGCCGTGCGCGCGTTCGGCGCGAGGTCGTAGATCGGGTTGGCGCGGGCGATCAGGTACACACCGGCGGTGACCATGGTGGCGGCGTGGATGAGCGCCGAGACCGGGGTGGGGCCCTCCATCGCGTCGCCGAGCCACGACTGCAACGGCACCTGCGCGGATTTTCCGCAGGCGGCCAGCAACAACAGCAGACCGATGGCGGTGAGGGTGCCTTCGCTCGCGCCCGGGGTCGCCGCGAACACGGTGCGGAAATCGAAGGACCCGAATGCCGCGAACATGACCATCATGGCGATGGCCAAGCCCATGTCACCGACCCGGTTCACCACGAACGCCTTCTTGGCCGCCGTTGCGGCCGAGGGCTTCTCGTACCAGAATCCGATCAGCAGATAGGACGCCAGGCCCACGCCTTCCCAGCCCAGATAGAGCACGAGGAAGTTGTCGGCCAGCACCAGCACGAGCATCGCGGCCAGGAACAGGTTGAGATAGCCGAAGAACCGGCGCTTGCCGGGATCGTGGCTCATGTAGCCGATCGAGTAGAGGTGGATCAGCGACCCGACCCCGGTGATCAGTAGCGCGAAGCAGATCGACAACTGGTCCAGTTGCAGGCTGAACCCGACCTGTAGATCACCGACGGGCACCCAGTTGAACAGTTCCTTGTGCACGGCGCGGTCGGCGTCGGCGCGGCCGAGCATTCCGAAGAACGCGACAGCGGCGACGACGAACGAGGACAGCGCGGCCGTCGTGGCCAGGTAGGGGCCCCAGCGATCGGTGAGGTGGCCGAACAGGAGCAGGACGATCGCGCCTGCGAGCGGGAGGGCGGGCAGCAGCCACAGCGTTGCGGTACCCATGTCAGAACTTCAGCAGGTTGGCGTCGTCGACCGAGGTCGACCGGCGGGCACGGAAGATCGTCATGATGGTGGCCAGGCCGACGACGACCTCGGCGGCGGCGACCACCATGGTGAAGAACGCGATCACCTGACCGTCGAGGTTGCCGTGCAACCGGGCGAAGGTCACGAACGCCAGATTCACCGCGTTGAGCATCAGCTCCACGCACATGAACACCACGATCGCGTTGCGGCGCAACAACACTCCCGCGGCGCCGATGGTGAACAGCAGCGCAGACAGGAACAGGTAGTTCTGGGGGTTCACCGCTTGCCTTCCTCGTCGGCCGTCGGATTGTCGTCGCGGACCGTGCCGACCGAGAGCACAGCGGCTTCGGTGTGGGCGCGGTTGCGGCGGTGACGCAGGATCGTGCTCACCGAGAGTTCGGCGAAGGAGCCGTCGGGAAGCTGGGCGGGGCTGTCGACGGCGTTGTGCCGTGCGTAGACACCCGGTGTCGGCAGCGGGGTGGCCCGTTCGCCGGCTGTGCGGAAGCGATCGCGTGACATTTCCCGCTGTCCGCGTTTCGGGGTGAACTGCTCGCGGTGGGCCAGCACCATCGCACCGATCGTGGCGGTGATCAGCAGTGCGCCGGTGAGTTCGAACGCCCACACATAGCGCAGGAAGATCAACTCGGCGAGTTCGGCGATCACGTCGCGGTCGCCGAAACCCCGGCCGGGGAAGCTGGTTCCGCTGTCGCGCAGGGCCGCGCCGATGCCGCCGATGAACAGCAATCCGAATCCGAGCCCGACGATCGCGGCGGCGATGCGCTGGCCGCGCAACGTTTCCCGCAGCGATTCCGCGGAGTCGACGCCGACGAGCATCAGCACGAACAGGAACAGCATCATCACCGCGCCCGTGTACACCACGATCTGCACGACGCCGAGGAACAGCGCGCCCTGCGCGATGTAGAACACGGCGAGCGCGATCATGGTGGCGGCCAGGCACATCGCCGAATGCACGGCCTTGGCCGCGGTCACCATGCCGAGGGCGCCGAGCACCGCGATCGGGGCCAGTACCCAGAACAGCACGCCCTCACCCGTGGAGGTGTTGGTGACCTCGGCGGCCAGCACGTGTGCGGTGCTCATCGCAGTACCTCCTGCTCCGACGGTGCGGGACCGACCCGGCCCAGGTAGTAGTCGGCCGCGTCGGTGCCCGGTGCCATCGGGTGTGGCGCGGGCGTCATGCCAGGCTCCATGGGGGCCAGCAGCTGGTCCTTCTCGTAGATGAGGTCGGCGCGGTTGTCGTCGGTGAGTTCGTATTCGTTGGTCATCGTCAGCGCACGCGTCGGGCAGGCCTCGATGCACAGGCCGCAGCCGATGCAGCGCAGGTAGTTGATCTGGTAGACGCGGCCGTACCGCTCACCCGGGGAGAAGCGCTCGTCCTCGGTGTTGTCGGCGCCTTCGACGAAGATCGCGTCGGCCGGGCACGCCCATGCGCACAGTTCACAGCCGATGCACTTCTCGAGTCCGTCGTCGTAGCGATTGAGCTGGTGGCGACCGTGATAGCGCGGCGCGGTCGGCACCTTCTGCTCCGGGTAGGACTCGGTATTGGGCTTCTTGAACATCGTGGCCGCGGTGACCGCGAAACCCGCGAGCGGGTCGAACAACCCGAACTCGGGCTGGTCGTTCGCGGGCCGTGCCGGCATCGGCGGCACCGGGAAACCCAGGAACACCGACGAGGTCGAGGGCTCCTGTGGCGGCAACGGCGGCAGCCCCTTGCTGCGACCCGCGCGCAGGAACATCGCGATCATGGCCGCGGTGATCACCAGCCCTACACCGACCAGGATGAAGTTCTGTCCGGGGATCCCCTCGAGGTCCAGGACCCGTGCGGCGGCCACGACCATCACCCACACCAGCGAGGTGGGGATGAGCAGCTTCCAGCCGAGGTTCATGAACTGGTCGTAGCGCAGGCGAGGCAGGGTGCCGCGCAGCCAGACGAACACGAACAGGAACGTCCACACCTTGAGGGTGAACCACAGCAGCGGCCACCATCCGGAGTTGGCGCCCTCCCACAGGCTGATCGGGAACGGCGCCCGCCAGCCGCCGAGGAACAGCGTCGTCGCCAAGGCGGACACCGTGGCCATGTTCACGTATTCGGCGAGCATGAACATCGCGAACTTCAGCGACGAGTACTCGGTGTGGAAACCGCCGACCAGTTCACCTTCGGCTTCGGGCAGGTCGAAGGGCGCCCGGTTGGTCTCGCCGACCATCGACACGCAGTAGATGAGGAACGAGGGCAGCAGCAGGAACACATACCAGGTGCCCTCCTGCGCGCTCACGATCTCGGAGGTCGCCATGGTGCCCGACAGCAGGAACACGGTGGCGAAGGTCAGTGCCATCGCGATCTCGTAAGAGATGACCTGCGCGGTCGAGCGCAGGCCGCCGAGCAGCGGATAGGTCGAACCCGAGGACCAGCCGGCGAGCACGATGCCGTACACGCCGATGGAGGTGATGGCGAGGATGTAGAGCACCGCGACGGGCATGTCGGTGAGCTGCAACGCGGTGTGGGTGCCGAAGATCGAGACCTCCGGGCCCATCGGGATCACCGCGAAGGCCATGAACGCCGGGATCACCGAGATGATCGGGGCGAGCACGAAGATCGGCTTGTCCACGATCGCCGGGATGATGTCTTCCTTGAGCGCCATCTTCACGCCGTCGGCGATCGACTGGAGCATGCCGCCGGGGCCGATCCGGTTGGGCCCGATCCGCATCTGCATCCACGCCACGACTTTGCGTTCGGCGTAGACCGCGATCAACGGCACCAGCATCAGGTAGATGAACACGCCGAGCGCCTTGACCACCACCAGCCACAGCGGATCGGTGCCGAAGACAGGCCCGGTGTCGGCCGCGAGGAGTAGGACTCGATCACTCATGACGGTGTTCCTTCATCCTGTCGTCGGCGCGACGCAGGCGCACCACGGCGCCGGGTGTCACACCGAGTTCGGCGGCGACCGTCGAACCGGGCGAGTGCAGCGGCAGCCACACCACCCGGTCGGGCAGGTCCGTGATCATCAACGGCACCGAGATCTCGCCGCGCTCGGTGGAGACGATGACGTGATCGGCATCGTCGGCTTCGATCTCGGCGGCGGTCGCGGCCGAGAGCCGTGCGACCGGCGGGCGGGCGACACCGGCGAGATTGGGTTCACCGTCTTGCATGCGGCCGGCGTCGAGCAGCATCCGCCATCCGGCGAGGACGGCCGTTCCTGGCCCGGGTGCGGGGCGAGTCTGGCTGGTCAGCTCCGGGGCGGGGATGGGCTCACCTGTCCAGGCGCCGAGTCCGTCGAGTTCGGTGCGTGCGGCGGCGGGGTCGGGCAGGTTGATCGGGACGCCCATCTGCGCGGCCAGCGAGTGCAGCACCCGCAGGTCCGACAGGGGAGCGGCGACGCGGCGGGTGGTGTCGAGCGAGGCCGCGGTGAAGGGACGCGGGCGACCTTCCCAGGTGCGGAAGGTGCCGGACTTCTCCATCGCGGTCGCCACCGGGAAGACGACGTCGGCGCGTTCGGTGACGGCGCTGTGCCGCATTTCGAGGCTGACGACGAACCGGGCCGCGTCGATCGCGGCCAGGGCGGCGGCCGGGTCGGGCAGGTCAGCCGGATCGACGCCGCCGATGACCAGCGCACCCAGCTGGGCGGCGCTCGCCAGGATGGCGTTGGCGTCGCGGCCGACGGTGACGGGGAGTTCACCGGCTTGCCAGCGGTGTCGAACCTGTTGGCGTGCTGAAGGATCCACGACGGGTCTGCCGCCGGGCAACAGGCTGGGCAGTGCGCCTGCTTCCAGCGCGCCGCGTTCGCCCGCACGGCGGGGCACCCAGGCCAGTGCCGCGCCGGTGGCATCGGCCAGGCGGGTCACCGCCGACAGGGCGCCGGGGCTGCCCGCGAGACGTTCACCCGCCATGATGACCGCGCCGGGCGTGTTCAGCATCGTCATGAGTTCGGCGGCATCGGCGGACGTTTCGGCCATGATCGAGGTGATGACGTCGGCTTCCCCGCACGGCGGGGTTTGGATGAGCGCGCCCGACATGCGTTCGAGGCCGCGGGAGGCGAACGGCGCCAGCGACACCACCCGTTGCCCGCGGGTCCGTGCGGCCTTGCGCAGCCGCAGATAGACGATCGGCGATTCCTCTTCCGGTTCGAACCCGACCAGCAGCACGACCGGGGCTCGGTCGAGCGCGGCGAAGTCGACCCGCACACCGCGTCCGGCGATGCGGGCGGCGAGGAATCGTTCTTCCTCCTCCGAATGCACCCGGCTGCGGAAATCGATGTCGTTGGTGGCGAGGACCATGCGCGCGAACTTGCTGTACGCGTACGCCTCTTCCTCGGTGACGCGGCCGCCGACGAGCACACCGGCATTGCCGATCGCCGCACTCAGGCCCGCAGCGGCGGCGGCGAGAGCTTCGGGCCAGGAGGCCGGGGCCAGGACGCCGTCCCAGCCGCGCACCATCGGCGTGGTGAGGCGGTCGCGCTCGGTGGCGTAGGCGAAGGCCCAGCGGCCCTTGTCGCAGTTCCATTCCTCGTTGACCTGCGGGTCGTCGCCGGCCAAGCGGCGCAACACTTTTCCGCGACGGTGATCGGTGCGTTGTGCGCATCCGGAGGCGCAGTGCTCGCACACGCTCGGGGTGGAGACCAGGTCGAACGGGCGGGCCCGGAAACGGTAGGAGGTACCGGTGAGCGCGCCCACGGGACAGATCTGAACGGTGTTGCCGGAGAAGTAGGAGTCGAGGGGTTCGGCTTGGGCGATGCCGACCTGCTGGAGCGCACCACGATCCATCAGTTCGATGAAGGGGTCGCCGGCGACCTGCTGGGAGAACCGGGTACAGCGTGCGCACAGCACGCACCGCTCCCGATCGAGCAGCACCGCGGTGGACAGCGGGATCGGCTTCGGATATGTCCGCTTCTCGC
The DNA here is from genome assembly GCF_053608825.1 of Nocardia sp. NPDC055002. Classification (NCBI taxonomy): domain Bacteria; kingdom Bacillati; phylum Actinomycetota; class Actinomycetes; order Mycobacteriales; family Nocardiaceae; genus Nocardia; species Nocardia sp. NPDC055002. The sequence continues at coordinate 446,870 of NZ_JBSGWE010000001.1, read as the reverse complement.
CGTCGAAGCGGGATTCGGCGCTGCCGGTGGACATCGCCTGGTTCTGTAGCGGGCACTCGCCGCCCTTGTCGCACACCGGGCAGTCCAGCGGATGGTTGATGAGCAGCAGTTCCATCACCCCGCGCTGGGCCTTTTCGGCGACCGGGGAACTGATCTGGGTGCGCACGATCATGCCGTCGGTGACCGGGATCGTGCAGGAAGCGACCGGCTTTCGCTGCCCTTCGACCTCGACGAGGCACTGACGGCACGCGCCGACCGGGTCGAGCAGGGGGTGATCGCAGAAGCGCGGGATCTGCACGCCGATCAGTTCGGCGGCACGGATCAGCAAGGTGCCCACGGGAACTTCGATCGTGGTGTCGTCGATGGTGACGCTCACCATGTCGGTGGGCACCACATCGCTGCTGTTTCCTGGTGCGATGGCTGTCATCGGTCCTCTTTCGCTGGTGCCCACACGGTCGAGGCGGCCGGGTCGAACGGGCAGCCGCCGAGTCGCTGATGCGCGAGGTATTCGTCGCGGAAGTACTTCAGCGAGGAGAAGATCGGGCTGGCCGCGCCGTCACCGAGCGCGCAGAACGATTTGCCGTTGATGTTGTCGGCGATGTCGGCGAGCTTGTCCAGGTCGGCTTCGGTGCCGTCGCCGGCTTCGAGTCGGCGCAGCAACTGCACGAGCCAATAGGTGCCTTCGCGGCACGGTGTGCATTTGCCGCAGGATTCGTGGGCGTAGAACTCGGTCCAGCGCAGGACCGCGCGCACCACGCAGGTGGTGTCGTCGAAGATCTGTAAGGCCTTGGTGCCCAACATGGATCCGGCGGCGGCGACACCTTCGTAATCGAGGGCGACGTCGAGGTGTTCGTCGGTGAACATCGGGGTCGAGGAACCGCCGGGAGTCCAGAACTTGAGGGTGTGCCCGGCTCGCACACCGCCCGCGTAATCGAGCAGCTCGCGCAAGGTGATGCCCAGCGGGGCCTCGTACTGGCCGGGGCGGGCCACATGCCCCGACAGGGAGTACAGGGTGAAGCCGGGTGACTTCTCGCTGCCCATCGAACGGAACCACTCGGTGCCGTTGCGCAGGATCGAGGGCACGCTGGCAATGGATTCCACGTTGTTCACCACCGTCGGGCACGCGTACAGGCCCGCGACGGCGGGGAACGGTGGGCGCAGACGGGGCTGTCCGCGCCTGCCTTCGAGGGAATCGAGCAGTGCGGTTTCCTCACCGCAGATGTAGGCGCCCGCGCCGGCGTGCACGATCAGGTCCAGGTCGAAACCCGAGCCCAGGATGTCGTGGCCGAGCAGACCCGCCGCGTAGGCCTCGGCGACGGCGGCTTGCAGTCGGCGCAATACCGGCACCACCTCGCCGCGCACGTAGATGAACGCGGTCGCGGCCCGGATCGCGTAGGCGGCGATCACGATGCCTTCGATGAGGGTGTGCGGGGTGGCCAGCATCAACGGGATGTCTTTGCAGGTGCCGGGTTCGGATTCGTCGGCGTTGACGACGAGGTAGTGCGGCTTCGTGGTGCCGTCGGGACCAGGGCCCTGCGGGATGAACGACCACTTCATCCCGGTGGGGAAGCCGGCCCCACCGCGACCGCGCAGACCCGCGTCCTTGACGGTGTGGATCACCTCGTCGGGTGTCTTGCCCAAGGCGGCGCGGAGACCGTCGTAGCCACCGGTCGCGCGATAGCTTTCCAGGGTCCAGGACCGTGGAGCGGCCCAGTGTTCGCTGAGTACCGGGGTGAGGGCCATCATCGCGAACCCCCTGCCGAATCCTGTTCTGCGGCAGCGATGTCGAGCCCTGCCAAGGTGGGTGCGCCCGGTGTTCCTTCGAGCGCGCCGGGACGCTCGTCGGGGAATCCGGCGAGGATGCGGGCGGTCTCGCGGAATGTGCACAGCGGTGCGCCGCGGGTCGGGCGGACCTGGTGGCCCGCTCGGAGGGCGTCGGTGATCGCGACTGCCGATTCGGGAGTCTGGTTGTCGAAGAATTCCCAGTTCACCATCATGACCGGGGCGTAGTCGCAGGCGGCGTTGCATTCGATGTGTTCGAGAGTGATGGATCCGTCGGGGGTGGTTTCGCCGTGCTCGACGTCCAGATGTTGGTGCAGCGCTTCGTAGATGGCGTCGCCGCCGAGGATCGCGCAGAGGGTGTTGGTGCAGACCCCGACGTGGTAGTCGCCGGTGGGGGTGCGCCGGTACATCGAATAGAACGTGGCGACCGCGGTCACCTCGGCGCCGGTGAGGTTCAGGTGATCGGCGCAGAAGTCGATGCCGGTGCCCGTCACGTACCCCTCCTCGGCCTGCACCAGGTGCAGCAGGGGGAGCAGGGCCGAGCGGGGGTGCGGGTAGCGGGTGATGATCTCCTTGGCGTCCAGTTCGAGACGCTCGCGCACATGCGGCGGATACGGTTCGGGACGCGTGCTCAGGCTCAGGAGAATCGGTGTGCTGGTGGGGTTGTCGATTGTCATCTGTCCACTCCGCCCATGACCGGGTCGATGCTGGCGACCGAGGCGATCACGTCGGCGACCATGCCGCCCTCGCACATCGCGGCCACCGCTTGCAGGTTGGTGAACGAGGGGTCGCGGTAGTGCACCCGGTAGGGCTGGGTGCTGCCGTCGCTGACCATGTGCACACCCAGTTCCCCGCGCGGGGACTCCACCGCCGAGTACACCTGTCCCGCAGGCACTCTGATGCCTTCGGTGACGAGCTTGAAGTGGTGGATCAGCGATTCCATGGAGGTGCCCATGATCTTGCCGATGTGCTTGGGTGAGTTGCCCAGACCGTCGGGGCCCAGTTCCAGGTCGGCGGGCCAGGCGATCTTCTTGTCGTCGATCATCACCGGGCCCGGACGCAACTTGTCCAGGCACTGTTCGACGATCTTGATCGACTCGGTCATCTCGGCGATCCGGATGATGTAGCGGCCGTAGCAGTCACAGCCGGTGGTCGTCGGGATATCGAATTCGTAGTTCTCGTACCCGCAGTACGGATCTGATTTGCGCAGATCGTGCGGCAGACCCGTGGCGCGAAGGACCGGCCCAGTGATGCCGAGGGCCATGCAGCCGGTGAGATCGAGGTAGCCGATGTCCTGGGTGCGCTTCTTCCAGATCGGGTTCGCGCTGAGCAGGTGCTCCATGTCGCGCAGGCGCCCGGGCAGCAGGTCGAGCAGTTCCCTGACCTTGGTGACCCCGTCGGCGGGCAGATCCTGCGCCAAGCCGCCGGGACGGATGTAGGCATGGTTCATCCGCAGGCCGGTGATGTTCTCGAAGACGTCGAGGATGAGTTCGCGTTCACGGAAGCCGAACAGCATCGGGGTGAGCGCGCCCAGTTCCATGCCGCCGGTCGCGAGGGCGACCAGGTGCGAGGAGATGCGGTTGAGCTCCATCAGCAGCACTCGCACCACGGTGGCGCGTTCGGGGATCTGGTCGGTGATGTCGAGGAGTTTCTCCACGCCGAGGCAGTAGGCGGTTTCGTTGAAGAACGGGGACAGGTAGTCCATTCGGGTCACGAAGGTGACGCCCTGGGTCCAGTTGCGGAATTCCAGGTTCTTCTCGATGCCGGTGTGGAGGTAGCCGATGCCGCAGCGGGCCTCGGTGACGGTTTCGCCTTCGATTTCGAGGATCAGGCGCAGCACCCCGTGCGTGGACGGATGCTGGGGGCCCATGTTCACCACGATGCGTTCTTCGGCGCCGCCGTCGATCACTTCGCTGACCTGGTCCCAGTCCTGGCCTGCGACGGTCACTACCGGTGGTTCGTCGCGGCGGAAGTCGGTGTCGGTCATCAGCTGTAGGTCCTCCGCTCGTCGGGCGGCGGTATGCGCGCGCCCTTGTACTCCACCGGGATCCCGCCGAGCGGGTAGTCCTTGCGCTGCGGATGCCCGCGCCAGTCGTCGGGCATGGTGATGCGGGTCAGGGAGGGGTGCCCGTCGAAGAGGATGCCGAAGAAGTCGTAGGTTTCGCGTTCGTGCCAGTCGGTCGTCGGATAGACCGAGAACAGGGACGGAATGTGCGGATCGGCATCGGGCGCGGACACTTCCAGCCGCACGCGGCGTCCGTGTGTGATCGACTTCAGGTGATAGACCGCGTGCAGTTCGCGGCCGTCGTCGTCGGGATAGTGCACGCCGTTGACACCCAGGCACAGTTCGAACCGCAGTGTGCTGTCATCGCGCAACGTGCTCGCGACCGCGACGAGGTGTTCGCGCTTCACGTGCAGGGTGAGTTCGTCGCGGAAGACCACGATCCGCTCGATCACGGTGTCGAAGGCGATGACCCGGCCCACGAGTGCGGCGCGCAAGGTGCCGACAAAGGCGTCGAACCAGCTGCCGTACGGGGGAGGTGTTCCCGCGGGCAGGGCGACTGGGGTGACCAGGCCGCCGTAGCCGGAGGTGTCACCGGTGCCGCTGACGCCGAACATGCCGCGCCGGGTGCCGATCACCTCGTCCTGTGGCGGTTTGGGTTGGGCCTGCGCGGGTGATTCCTCCGGAACCTGGTGTCCCGCAGGGTTGTCGGTGTTGTCGGGCGAGTCGAACGTCATCGCAGCAGGCCCTCCATCCGGATGGTCGGCGTGCTGGCCAGTGCGGCCTGCTCGGCGGCGCGGATCGCTTCCTCGCGGTTGACGCCCATCGGCATCTCGGCGATTTTCGCGTGCAGCGCCAGAATCGCGTTGAGCAGCATCTCCGGGCGGGGTGGGCAGCCGGGCAGGTAGATGTCGACCGGGACGATGTGGTCGACGCCCTGCACGATGGCGTAATTGTTGAACATGCCCCCCGAGGACGCGCAGACCCCCATGGCCAGCACCCATTTCGGTTCGGTCATCTGGTCGTAGACCTGGCGCAGCACCGGCGCCATCTTCTGGCTCACCCGGCCCGCCACGATCATCAGGTCGGCCTGGCGTGGGGAGGCGCGGAACGCTTCCATGCCGAAGCGGGCGATGTCGAATCGTCCGGCGCCGGTGGCCATCATCTCGATCGCGCAGCACGCCAACCCGAACGTGGCGGGCCAGACGGAGCCCTTACGCAGGTAGCCGGCGAAATCCTCGACCGTGCTCAGCAGGAACCCGCTGGGCAGTTTCTCTTCGAGACCCATTATTTCCCACTCATTCCCAGCTGAGGCCGCCGCGACGCCACTCGTAGGCGTAGGCGACAGACACGTTGACGATGAACAGCGCCATCGCGGCGAGACCGAACAGCCCGAGGGTGTCGAAATGCACGGCCCACGGGTACAGAAACACGATCTCGATGTCGAAGATGATGAACAGCATCGCCGTGAGGTAGTACTTCACCGGAAAGCGCTGTCCCGCTGCATTTCCCGGGCCACCGGCGATGGCGTGCGGGGTCGGCTCGATGCCGCATTCATAGGGTTCGAGTTTGGCCCGGTTGTAGCGTTTCGGGCCGATCAGCGACGCCATGATGACGGAGAACACCGCGAACGCCGCGGCGATGGCGCCGAGTACGAGTGCGGGCACCTCGATATTCACGACTGCACTTCCCCTCCTCGCTGGAGCAGGCCGAGCCGTGTGGCCCGGCCGCGGACGGCAGCTTTCGGCGAGACGGGGCCGACAACGTTGTCCGCCGAACCGGGGCTCGCGCAAGGCTGTGCAGCGATGGCGGAGCGTTATACAAGAGCCCGTGCTCGTGTGAGCTAGAGCACAGACTACCGCCGTTTCAGGGGTCCGCCGCACGTTTCCGGGGTGGGGTTTGATCGATATCGGTACCGCGATTCATGAGCGATACGGGGGTAATCGTCTGCGGGCATGCAGCAGCGAACCACTGGCGTTACCAGTGGTGATAGATAGAAAGGTGCCAAGCGGACTATCCGACAGGTCGGGACGATGCCCGGATGGTCCTGTTCAGCGAGCGAGCAGGATGCCCGCGACCGCGTTGGTGAGCTGCATGGCGTCGATCGGGTGCGAGACGGCGGCCTCGGCGCGCGACCAGTTGGCCAACCAGGCATCATCGGGTCGGCCGGTGAGCACGACCACCGGCGGGCACTGATCGATCTCGTCTTTCAGCTGTTTGGCGATACCGAGGCCACCCGTCGGGGCGGATTCACCGTCCAGGATCGCCAGATCGATCCCACCGGCATCCATCTGCTCGATGACCACCGGTGCGGTAGCGACCTCGAAGAAGTCGAGCTCCGGTAGGTCGGCGCGCGGCTTACGGCCCAGCGCCAGGATCACCTGTTGGCGGGTATCGGCATCGTTGCTGTAGACCAGCACACGCAGCGGGGTGGAACCATGGGATTCGGCCACGCTCGGATCGTACGTCCGCGGGTGGCGCCACCGTGGCAGGTTCGCCGGATCGACCAGTCGCGCAGTGGTATCGGCGGCGATCAGCACCGGCGGGGCTTGCGCTCACGACCGCGGGGATAGATCGAACTCGCCGCGGATGCCGGTGAACAGGCTCTCGACGTCTGGGCCGAAGGTGATCGCGGCTTCGGTGATCGCGGAGAGCGCGCCCTGCAACGGATCGGTATGCCGCGCATGGAAAACCGTGTTGAGGGCGAAGTGGGGGCGACTGATGTTGCCGCGGTCGTAAGGGTTCGGTGTCGGGGTACTGGCCTCTGACACTTCCCGCATGACGCTGCTCTGGAAGCTCGCCTCGTCGGGTCCGTACTGGTCTCTGTCCAGCCGCGCGAACGCGGCGTCGTTGTCGTGGAAGGGTTCGGGCAGCGGTGCGCCGGATGCTAGCGCGTCCAGCGCGGGGCGCACCCAGGCGCGATCGCTGAGACCGGCGAGATCGTAGGCGCGCTGTGCGCAGTACTCGGCCAGTCGACGCAATCGCGTGGCGCTCATGGCGGCTATCGACTCCGCCATCGCACGGTCGTAGCCTGCGAGTTCGCGTCCGTGATAGGTGTTGGCGAAGGCTGGTATCGGCTCGCCGCCCCATTCGGCGCGCACTCTGGCCTCGGCTTCTGTGCGGATCTCTCGTTGTCGGCCCGATTCGGGCTCGGGCAGATCCGGGGCAGGCTCGGTCGGCGGTACTGCGCTGTTGGCGGGAATGCCGTAGCCGGGCATATCCCACTGCCGGGCGGGTCGAGGAGCGGTGCCGTCGTCGGGCCAGAGCCGGATTCGCCAGTGGTCGCCGGGGGTGGTGTCGCCGGGCCAGCCGTAGTTCGCGAAACCCGTTCCGGCGATCTCGGCAAGGTAGTCGCCCGGCGGCACGGGTGCGTCGGCCCAGCCGTCGACGGGTGAGCTGATGGTGAGCCCGTGCTCGCCGATGTGCAGCCGGGCTTCGCTGACCTGCTGCCATTCGCCCTCGTCGACCGGTCGCCGATCCCACACCTGTATGTGAATCGGCATCTCGAAGTTGTTCTGGTGCGGGCTGAGCACCACCACGGTGTGGCCGTCGCCCGCCGACGGCCTGTCCGCATGCGCGGCGTCGAGCAACGCGAGCTCGATACCCTCCTCACCCTCCCCTCCGTGCAGGATGAACTGGCCGTAATCGAGCATCAGTTCCAGGCGATGCTCGGCAAGGAGGTGCGAGGGTTCGGTCACGCACGAGATCGTGGCACAGCCCACCGACAGCGATCCGCCGTCGATGGCGTTGTCGCCCAGTGCAATCACCGAGATCAGTGATCCACTACTCGTCCAACTCGGCGAGAAGCCGGGCCTTGGAGCGGGCGCCGACCAGGGTGCGCAGCAGTTGGCCGTCGCGGAAAAGCAGCAGCGTGGGAGCGGCCATGACCTGGTACGCGCGGGCAGTGAGTGGGTTCTCATCGGCATTGAGCGTGCGAACGGCGAGCGTGTCCGCACGCTCGCGGGCGACTTCGGCCAGCACCGGCGCGATCATTTTGCATGACGGGCACCACGTGGCCCAGACGTCCACGAGAACGAGGCCGGGGTGGGCGAGCACATCGCGGTCGAATGTCTCATCGGTCACCGCCACGGTGCCGACGATCGCAGAACTCAGGGTCATCGGGAATCCTTCTGTTCGGTGGGGTTGTCGTGTGTTCGATCGGCCTGTGGCTGGGGCGTCCCATCGCGACCTGATGAGGGCTGCAGCGCGGAGACCGCTGTCGGCCACGGGAGCGTTCGTGTGGTCCTGTGGCGGTGTGTGGCCTCGCGGAGGCGATCGGTGAGGGCGTCTCTGCGGGCGGTGAGGGCGTCGATTTCCGCGGTCAGTGCGTCGATGGTTCGCTGGTATTCGGCCAGGGAGGCCGGACAGTCGTCGACGTGTTCGCTGCCTGTCGCCAGGCAGTCCAGAAACGGGCGAGTCTCCTCTACCGGGATGCCCAGACGGTTCAGGGATCGGATTTCGCGCACCAGGCGGACGGTGTGGTCGTCGTATTCGCGGAAGCCGTTGGGGTGCCGTTCCGGTGCGACCAGCCCGAGCGCCTCGTACCGCCTGATGGCCTTGGGGCTGAGCTGAGCCAGCCGCGCAAGCTCTCCGATCCTCATGCAGCGAATGTAAACGCTGCCCCCAGGGGCAAGGTCAAGTGAGAGTTCACATTGCCTATCGGCGGGCGGTGAGCCATTCTGAAAAGGGCAAGGGACGCACCGGATTTCGCAGGGGGTCGTGACCGAATGCCGAATGGATTGAAAACGCTGACGCGGTACACGATCGAGGAAGAGCATCGGCATCCCGGTTCGTCGGGGGAATTCTCCGCGCTGGTGAATGTGGTGGCGACGGCGGCGAAGATCATTGCCAATCAGGTGACGCGCGGGGCGATCATCGGGTCGGGGGTCGAGGACGAGACGTCGGTGAGTGGGCGGCTCGATGTGTTGACCGATGAGATCATGGTGGGGCAGACGCAGTGGTCGGGGCATCTGTCCGGGTTGTTGTCCGAGCAGCATGCGACGGTGCTGCCCGCGACGCAGCGCCGGGGCAAGTATCTCCTGGCCTATGACGCGTTGGACGGGTCGAGCAATATCGACGTGAATCTGCCCGTCGGTTCGATTTTCAGTATTCTGCGGGCGCCGGAAGCGGTGGTCGCCGGCGACGCGGACCCTGTCGAAACCGACTTCCTGCAGCCGGGAGTGGCGCAGGTGTGTGCGGGGTTCACCCTGTACGGGCCCGCCACGATGTTGGTCCTCACCACGGGCAGCGGCGTCGACGGGTTCACCCTCGATCGGGAGATCGGTGCGTTCGTGCTGACTCATCCGCAGATGCGAATCCCGCAGGACACCTCGGGTTTCGCGATCAATGCCGCGAACGAGCGGTTCTGGGAGCGGCCGGTGCGCCGGTATGTGCTCGAGTGTTTGGAGGGAGTCGAAGGGCCACGCGGGCGAGATTTCAATATGCGGTGGGTGGCGTCACTGGTGGCCGACACCTTCCATATCCTGACCAGGGGCGGGCTGTATCTGTACCCGCGCGATACGCGCAATCCCGCACAGCCGGGCCGAGTCTCGCTGCTGTACGGGGCGAACCCGATCGCGTTCATCGTCGAGCAGGCGGGCGGGGCGGCGACCACCGGGCACGAGCGCATGATGGAGGTTCCCCCGGCCCAGGTGCATCAGCGGGTGCCGTTCATCTTCGGTTCCCGCAACGAGGTGCTGCGCATCGAGCGGTATCACCGGGAACCGGACGCGGGCAAGCGATTCGACAGTTCGCTGTTCGGGACGCGGTCGTTGTTCCGGCCCGCCAAACACGATCAGCGCACGTAGATGCGCGATCGGCACCGTGCTTCCCGGGCGATCAGGCCGGGTCCTGGTCGCGTTCTTGCTGTTGCCTGCGGGCCTCGCGACGTTGCTGTTCGGCACGCTCGCGCAGGCCGCGGAGGAAGGCCTCGTCGTCGTCGGGATTCGACGCGACCCGGCGACCGGGGCGATCGTATTCGCCGAACCGGGTATTGGAGACAGGCCCTGACTCGCCGACCGGCTTGCCCGCGAACAACCACAGCAGCGCACCGATCGTCGGGATCAGCACGACGACGATGATCCACCCCATCTTCGGTAGGTGCCGGATGCCCGCGTCGGGGCTGGTGATGATGTCGACCAGGCAATACACCCACAGGGCGAGAGTCAGAAAGCCGATGACGGCGTATGGCATTCGGCGATTATTCCACGACGGCTCGCACGGTGGATCCGCAGTGGCCGGCGACGACCGACATGCCGGCGCGGTCAGTCGGGCAGGAGCGGAACCGAGAGGCCTTCGCCGCTGCGCAGGAGTGCGGCGCGGGTGACGGCGGTGGAGCCGAAGCGGCGGCGCAGGTCGTCGAGGGTGGCGTCGAGGGTGTTCTCGGCACGCGCTTCCAGCGGCAGGGTGAGTTGCCTGGTGTCGGCGTCGTCGAGGTTGGTCAGCGACAGGCCGATCAGGGTGATGCCGCGTTCGGTGATCAGTGGTTGGGCGGTGTGCAGCAGCAGGCGGGCGGCGTGGCGGATCGCGGTGGAGGCGTCGGTGGCTTCGACGAGGGTGTGTGATCGGGTGGCTCGGGTGAAGTCGTCGAAACGTAAGCGCAGCACCACCGTTCGGCAGACGCGGTCGGCGGCGCGCAGGCGGCGGCCGAGGCGGTCGGTGAGACCGTCGAGGTAGGCGGCGATCTCGTCGGGGTCGCGAGGGCGGCGGCCGAGGGCGCGTTGGGCGCCGATCGAGCGCCGGCGTTTGCCGGTTTCCACGCGGCGTGGATCCTGAGCCCAGGACAGGGCGAACAGGTGACGGGCCGCGGCGGGGCCGAGAATGGCACGCAGGTGGGGTTCGCCGAGTTCGGCGAGCTGGCCGATGCGGGTGATGCCGTTGGCGTGCAACGTCGCCGAGGTGACTTTGCCGACGCCCCATAATCGCTCTACCGGCAGCGGATGCAGGAAGTCGAGCTCTTTGCCGGGTTCGACAAGGCGTAACCCGTCGGGTTTGGCGACGGCGGAGGCGACCTTGGCGAGGAATTTGTTGCGTGCGATGCCCACGGAGATGGGCAGGCCCACCCGGGCGGCCACCTGCGTGCGCAGCCGGTGGCCGATGTCGATCGGTTCGCCGCTGATCCGGCGTAGCCCGCTGACGTCGAGGAACGCCTCATCGATCGAGATCCCCTCCACCACCGGGGTGGTGTCGTGGAATACCGCGAACACCGCTTTGCTCGCCTCGGCATAGGCCGACATCCGCGGCGGCACCACGATCGCGTGCGGACACAGGCGCAGCGCCTGGGCCGCGTTCATCGGCGTGCGGATACCGAACGCCTTGGCCTCGTAGCTGGCCGCCAACACCACCCCGCCACCCACGATGACCGGTTTGCCACGCAGCCACGGCTGGTCACGCTGCTCGACCGAGGCGTAGAACGAGTCGAGGTCGGCGTGCAGGATCGAGGCCTCGGCACGTGACTGGATACGCGGGCGACGCGGGACGGCGGAATCGGACACGAACATATGTTCGCATCGGGGTCCGACGAGTTCGGCCTGTCAGGGTGTGGAGATAATCCTGGCCTGCAGGTTTTCGGCGAACTCGCGCGCGGCGGTGAGGTCGGAGGCGTCGGGGTGGCCCTTGCGGACACCACCGACCACGCGCAGCGGCAGCGAGGTGTCGAAGCCCCGGCAGTCGAAGGCGTCGACCACGTCGAAGCCCTTCTTCTCGATGTCGCGGGTCAAGGTGGTGACATAGCGGCGAAACGGCGTTTCCGGGAATCCACTGGTGCGGAACACGAACGCCTTGCCCTGGTGTCGGGCCGGCAGCGAGGCGATGAACCGGCGCAGTTCCGGATGGAAAGCCATGTTGTAGATGCCCGAGCCGAAGCCGACGAGGTCGTAGGCGGCGAGCTCGGCCGGATCGATGTCGGCGGGAGCGACGACCCGGCCGCCGAGCACCTGGCTGATGGCTTCGGCGACGCGCTGGGTATTGCCGTGCGACACCGACTTGCACACGAGGATGACCTTCATAGGGGTGGTCCTTTCGTTCCGCTGCGTTGCTGGACACTCTCGGAGACACCGCTCGAGTTCCCCGCGTGACACGCAGGTGTTGTGCCCTCCGTCACAGCGTGTCTTCGGCTGCGATGTCGAGATCGCGCACGACATCGATGGACTGCAGCTTGTCGGGGTTGCGGACCGCGTAGAGCCCGGTGATGAGGTCGTCGGCCAGCTCGACCACCAGCACCGTATCCAGGTCGCCGTTCTTCGATCGGGCGATCACCGTGGGCTGCGCGTTGAAACTGCCGAATTCGACCGTCGCGCCCGCCATCGAGTTCTGGGTCAGCCCGATCAGGAACCGGGCGACGGGCTCGGCGCCGATGATCGGGCGGCGCGCGGCACTCACGCGGCCACCGCCGTCGGAGATCTGCAGGACGTCGGGCGCGAGTACCGCCATGAGGGCGCTGACATCGCCGGTGTTGGCGGCCAGCAGGAATCGGCCGATCACCGCGCGGCTGGTGTCGGAGTCCGGTTGGAAGCGCCGGCGCCGTGACGCGACATGCGCGCGGGCCCGGTGGGCGATCTGCCGCACGGCGGTGTCGGATTTATCGATCATCCGCGCGATCTCGCGATGGCTGTGCCCGAACACCTCCGACAGCACGAACACCGCGCGCTCGGTGGGACCGAGAGTTTCCAGCACGAGCAGCATCGCCATCGACACCGATTCGGCCAGCAACACATCCTCTCCCGCGTCGGGCGCGGTCCGGATCGGTTCGGGCAGCCAGGTGCCGACGTAATCCTCGCGGCGACGCCGGACCGTGCGGAGATGATTGATCGCCTGACGGGTGACGATCTGCACCAGGTACGCGCGCGGATGCGTCACTTCCGTCGCGTCGCGCCAGCGAAGGTAGCTGTCCTGCAACACATCCTCGGCATCGGCGGCACAGCCGAGGATTTCGTAGGCGATCGTGAACAGCAGTGGCCGGAATGTGGCGAATGTGTCGGACTCGGTCATCGGGCCACCCCGGCGCGCCTCATACGCCGATGATTCCCGGCGACAGCGAGTCAGCGCAACCACGCTGTCGCGCAGATGATCCCGGTGGATGCTGCGGACGACACCTCATATCGCCGCGGTGCCCTCGCGCCGACCGAACCAGACAGGCAGGTGGTCGAGGAGATCCTGCTGATCTCGACCGGCCCATGCCACATGCCCGTCGGGGCGAAGCAGTACCGCGGGGACGTCGAGTTCTTCGCTGACATCGACGATGTGGTCGACCCGGTCCGCCCATCCCCGCACGGAGAGGTGGCCGGTCTGGTCGAGCAGGAGTCCACGGCCCGCGTGCATGTGCGCGTAGAGGCGACCGCGTTTCAAGGCGATATCGCGCAATCTCCGGCCGAGCAGTGGGCCGCCCTCGCCGAAGTCGTAGCGGATTGCGACGGCGATGATCTTCTCGGTGAGATAGCGGCTGACCTCGTCGAATTCCATCAGCTGGGATACCAGTCTGCGTACCGCCTGTGGTCCCGCGTCCAGCGACATCAGTTCCATCTGGGCGCGGGTGTTGTCGAGCACGTCGGCGGCCACGGGGTGGCGTTCGGTCTGGTAGGTGTCGAGCAAGCCCGGTGGCGCCCAGCCGTTGATCTCGGCGGCCAGTTTCCAGCCGAGGTTGAACGCGTCCTGCACGCCCAGGTTCAGGCCCTGTCCGCCGGTGGGCGGGTGGATATGGGCGGCGTCGCCTGCCAGCAGCACGCGGCCGACGCGGTAGTGCTCGGCTTGGCGGGTGCCGTCGCCGAAACGCGACAGCCAGCGCGGCGAGTGCGCGCCGAAGTCGGTGCCCGCGGTGGCGATGAGCTGTTGTTTCATTTCCTCGAGGGTGGGCGCGACAGCCCGGTCCTCGGCGACTCCGGCCGCGGGGGCGAGGACGCGGTAGACCCCGTCTGCCAGGGGCATCGCGCCGAATCGCAGCTGAGTCTTGCGGACTTCGGTCATCACCTCGGTGATCGTCTCCGGTGACGCGGTCAATGCCATTTCGCCGAGCAGGGTCTCGACCCGGCTCGGCTCACCGGGGAACGCGACACCGAGCAGCCTGCGCACGGTACTGCGGCCACCGTCGCAGCCGACGACATAGCGCGCACGCAGCCGGGTACCGTCGGCCAGTTCGACGGTGACCGCGTCGTCGCGCTGGTTCACGCCGACCACTTCGGAGCCGCGCCGGATCTCGGCACCGAGCTCGGTGGCGTGCTCGCTCAGCAGCTGATCGGTGCGGGGTTGCGGGATGGCCAGGACATAGGGGTGGGCGGTGTCGAGTCGTTCGGGCGCCGGTTTGGGAATGCCGGCGAAGTACCCGCCGAGCGGATGGCGGCGTCCGAGCGCGAGGAACCGGTCGAGCAGGCCGCGCTGATCCATGATCTCGATACTGCGCGCGTGCAGGCCGAGCGAGCGGACGATCGTCGTCGGCTCCGCGTCCTTCTCCAGCACGACCACCCGCACCGCGTGCAGCCTCAATTCGGCGGCCAGCATCATGCCCGTCGGCCCACCGCCGACCACGATCACGTCGATCATCGAATACTCCCCTTCGACAAGATTCCCGCAGGTTGCGGGCTCGCCGAGAGATTGTGCGGCATCACCGGGGTCTTGCCGCAAGCCCCGGGGTGCGCTATATGTTAGAGGTGGCAAGGAGTGGTTTTCCCTCCTTGCCATTGCCATGCTCGCGACTCTCACCGAGGCGGTGCCGGTACTGTGAAGCGGTTCGGGCAAGGTGAAGGAGTCGGTCGGCGGTGCGTGGTTTCGGGGATCTCGAGGCAGTGCTGATGGATCGGCTGTGGGACCGCGATGTGGACACGACCACGGTGCGCGAACTGTTCGACGAGTTGGCGACCGAACGCGACATCGCCTACACCACCGTGATGTCGACGATGGACAATCTGCACCGCAAAGGCTGGCTGGCCCGCGAGCGTGCGGGGCGCGCGTACCGGTACTGGCCGACGGTGACCCGCGAGGAACACAGCGCCCGGCTCATGCACGAGGCGCTCGGTGTGGGCGGGCGCTCCGACCTCGTGCTCAACTACTTCGTCGACCGGATCAGTGACGACGAATTCGCGGGATTGCGAGCCGCGTTGCGCCGTGTCGCCACCCGGCGGACCGAGGCGAGTTAGCCCGTTCGTGTCGGAGCGATCTGATCTGATGGGACTCCGATCGGATCGTCACGGGGATGGGGACACATGCTGAGTGTGGGATGGAATCAGGTGTTCGCCTGGCGGCTGGGCCGTCAGTTCGTCGCGGCACCGACCGCGGGTTCTGCCGAGGAGGTCGCGGCCCGGTTGGCCGGGGTGCAGGCGCAGGTGGCGTCGGCGGCGGAGATGGCTGTGGCGGTACGCAGTTCCGATTCCCGCGGGCTCGGTGTCGGTGAGGCGTTGGCCGCGGGCACGTTGATCAAGACCTGGGCGATGCGCGGCACTCTGCACGCGATGGTGCCCGAGCAGGCCGCGGCCGCGCTGTCGCTGATCGGATCGGCGCGGACCTGGGAGAAACCGTCGTGGCAGAAGACGTTCGGCGCGACCCCGGAGCAGGTGGCCGGTCTGGTGGAGGTGGTGTCGGGAGTCCTGGCCGGTCAGGTCCTGACCCGGGACGAACTGGTCGAGGCGGTACTCGCCGAACCCGGCTTCGCCCACCTCGGCGAGCAGTTGCGCTCCGGCTGGGGTGCGGTGCTCAAGCCGTTGGCCTGGCAGGGCGCGCTGTGTCACGGTCCCGCGCGCGGGACCAAGGTCACCTTCACCGCGCCGGCCGACCTGACTCCCGGGTGGAAGGGCATCCCGGAACCCGATATCGCCGCACCGGCGCTGATCCGCGCGTATCTCGGCGCGTACGGTCCCGCGACCCCGGAGGCCTTCGACGCGTGGCTCAGTCGCAACAGCGTGCGCAAAACCGTGCTGCGCGGGTGGTTCGCGGCGATGGGTGACGCGCTGACCGAGGTCGACGTCGAAGGACGGATCGGCTGGATTCCGAGCGAGTTCGCCGACGATCTCGCCGCGGCGACTCTCGACGGCGGTGTCCATCTGCTCGGTCCGTTCGACCAGTACGTGCTGGGACCCGGTACTGCCGACACCGTGCTGCTGCCCGCCGAGCACCGGTCGAAGGTGAGCAGGACGGCGGGCTGGATCTCGCCGCTGGTGCTGGTCGACGGTCGCATCGTGGGCACCTGGGAACAGGTCGACGATGAGGTCGTGGTGTCGATGTTCGACGCGCGCAAGGTGGCGAAGCGCGACCTGACCGCAGCGGTGAACCGGCTGGCAGAGGCTACCGGCGCATCGGGGCTCGGCGTCCGCGCGAGCTGAGATTTCGGATACGCCAGACGACGAACCAAGCGCTTGCTACGGTGGCTCGATGATCCCCACGATCGTCTGGGGCACCGGAAACGTCGGCCGCGCGGCCATCCGTGCCGTGGCTGCCCATCCGGCGCTGGTTCTCTCCGGGGTGCTCGTGCACAACCCCGACAAAGTCGGCCGAGACGCGGGCACGCTCGCGGGCCTGGACACCGAATTGGGGGTGGCCGCCGTCGACGACGTCGACGCGCTACTCGCCACCGGACCCCAGGCGGTGGTGTACGCGGCGTCCGGAGACATCCGGCCCGACGACGCGCTCGCCGACATCGTGCGGGCGATCCGGGCAGGCGCCGTCGTCGTCACCCCGGCGCTCTACGCCCTCTACGACCCGCGCAACGCACCGGCCGAAATGCGCGAGCCGGTGCTGGAAGCCATTGCCGCAGGCGGTGGTTCGCTGTTCGTCTCCGGGGTGGATCCCGGCTGGGGCAACGATGTGCTGCCGCTGTTGATCAGTGGGCTCGCCGCCACCGTCGACGTGGTGCGCTGCCAGGAGATCTTCGACTACTCCACCTACGACCAACCCGACTCGGTGCGCTACCTCGTCGGGATGGGACAGCCGATGGACTACCAGCCACCGATGCTGATGGCGAGCGTGCCGACGATGGTGTGGGGCGGCCAGATTCGGCTGATGGCCAGAGCGCTGGGTGTCGAACTCGACGAGATCCGCGAAACCGTCGACCGGCGCGCCCTCGACGCGACAGTGCAGACCACCCAGATGGGGGCGTTCGACGCCGGCACGCAGGGGGCGGTGCGGTTCGAGGTGCAAGGCATCGTCGACGGGCAGGCGCGCATCGTGATCGAGCACGTCACCCGCATCCATCCCAGCTGCGCACCGGACTGGCCGACACCACCCGACGGGGACGGTGCCCACCGGGTGATCATCGAGGGTTCGCCACGCATCGAGGTGAGCGTCGAAGCGACCGATGAAGGCGGCAATCGCGCGGCGGGCGGAAACGCCACGGCGGTGGGACGTTTGGTCAATGCCATCGACTGGCTGGTCGAGGCGCCGCCCGGTCTCTATGACGCACTCGATGTGCCGCTGCGCGCCGCGGTCGGCAAACTCGGAAGGACACCACGATGATCATCGATATTCCCGAGGGCAAAGATCCCATCGGCTACGTGTGGGGCGAGATGGTGCCCGGCATCGGCGTCGCCGCGGCGGCGTTCTCGCTGTCGGTCTACGAGCACTCCACCCTCGGCCTGCGTGAATTCGAAGCGGCCCGGCTGCGGATCGCCCAGATCAACGGCTGCCTGTTCTGTCAGGACTGGCGCACCGAACGCGACGGGCAGAAGGTCGAAGCGGAATTCGCCGAAGCCGTCACCCACTGGCGTGACACCGACCGGTTCGACGAACGGACCCGCCTCGCCGCCGAATACGCCGAGCGCTACGCCACCGATCATCACGGCCTCGACGACGAATTCTGGACCAGGATGTTCGCCGAGTACTCCCAGGCCGAGGTGGTGGAGCTGAGCATGAGCATCGGTTCCTGGCTGGCGTTCGGCCGCCTCAACCGTGTCCTCGGGCTGGACACCGTGTGCGTGCTGCCCGGCCACTGACCGCCGGGTGCGCCGGACGGAGCACCACCGCGCCGGCGGCCGGGCGGCAGGGACTGGGCAACACTGTCGCGCCCGCGCCGATTAAGCTGCGGGCCGTGATGGAACCTGCGAGACAGCAGCTCATCGATACGGTGGCCTGGGTGCTGATCGAGAACGGTCGCATCCTGTGTGCCCGCCCGCGCGGCAAGGACGTGTTCTTCATCCCGGGCGGTAAACGGGAAGGCGTCGAGACCGACCTGCAGACCCTGGTCCGTGAGGTCGCCGAAGAACTGACCGTCGAGCTCACGCCCGAGAGCGCCACCCACGTCGGCACCTACGAGGCCGCGATCGCCGACGGGCACGACACCGTCGTCCGGATGGCGTGCTACACCGCCGACTACCGCGGGGTGCTCACGGCCAGCAGCGAGATCGAGGCGCTGGCCTGGTTCGGATTCGGGGACCGCGATCTGGTTCCCCCGGTCGACCAGTTGTTGTTCGACGACCTCGCGGCGGCCGGATCGCTGCGGTGATCGGCGCGGTGGCACGGTCGGCGTTCTACGAACTGCTGGCACTGCCACTGGCCTTCACCCGGGTGCGGACCCGGCTGCGGGTGCCGCGACTGCTCCTGCGCGAACCTGTCAGCGCTCACAATATTTCGCTGCGACGCTGCCTGATCCAATCGGTGCTCTCCGGTGGTGTCGGGCTGCTCGGCTGGTTCCTCGCGATGCTCAGCGTGCTGGTTGTGGTGCGTGGGTTCGCCTATCCGTGGGTCGCCGCCGACAGTTATGAGACCTCGTGGGGCGGGCCGACGCTGGCGGGCGCGTGGCTGGTGCACGCGGTGTTGGGTGGGTTGATCGCGCCGGCATTCGTCGCGGTGATCGCCCTGTTCGGCCGGTTGCAGCTGCGGGTGACGCGGACTGTGCTCGGCGGTGACCGGTCGTGGTGGGCGATTCCAGTCGCCCTGGTTCTCGTGGCGGCGGGCGGGTTGTTCTTCGTCGCGTGGGTGCGGCAGATCTGAGCGTGCGGGTCAGCGGGATCCGGGGATGTAGACGCCGGCGGCCCGCAGTTTCGCCTCGACGAGGGCAGAGAGCCGGGCCGGGGCCGATTCCTGCTCTTCACCGTGGTGGCGGATCAATTTGTAGCGTGTCGCGGCTTCTGTGCGGGCTTGCAGACCCGTCACGATCTTCAGCTGTTCGGGGTGGGCGAGATAGTGCTCGGCCAGTGCGGTGGCCACTTCCTCGATACGCGGGTCGTCCGGTTCCCAGGCGGCCGATTCCGAGGCGCGCCTGCTCAGGGTGAGGAACTCGGTGTCTTCGAGGGCGTTCTCGACATTGGTGAGGTAATCGTCGAAGCCCTCCGGAACCAGCGCTCTGGCCAGCACCCACCCTTCCCTGGCCGCCGCCACCTCCGCCGGGGGAAAGCCGAGGCCGGGCAGGCGCGCGAGCAGCTCCACCGCGCGGTCGGGCAGCAGCGTGCGGTCGCCGTCGGCCAGCCGGTGCAGCGTATCTCGGCGCACGATCAGTTCCTCGATCCGCTCGGTGAGACGCCGTTCGACGTCGGCGAGCTCGGTGGCGAACGCGTCGGCGTCGGCGTCGAGCAGCGATCCGATCTCGGCCAGCGGAACTCCGGCGGCGGCGAGGGTTCTGACCTGCACCAACCGCAACAGCTCGGCGGAACCGTAGCGCCGGTAGCCGGAGCTGTCGCGGGCCGGTTCGGCGAGCAGACCGTTCTTCTCGTAGTGCCGCACGGTCTTGATCGTGACACCGGCGAAAACCGCGGCCTGGCCGATCGTGACGCCGTTCATCATCTGCTCAGCCCGCCTTGTTCGAGGTAGTCCTACTCAGAAAGTTGACCTTGATGGTGCGTCGAGGTCAAGCATCCGGGCCGCGCCCGACTCGGCACGGCCTGGACGGTGCGTTCAGGCCGTCGCGGTACCGAACACTTCGTCGAGCAGTCGCTGCGTCGCGGCCTGGAACGTCGCCGACATCGACAGGTCGGCGTCGTCGATGTAGTTGAGTGCGGCGGTCATGGTCTTGGCGCCGTCGAGCGTGCTGTACATCAGCGCCGCATGGCCACCGTGGCCGCCGTTGTGGGTGATGACGGTGCCGGTCTCGGTCTGCTGGACGAACACCCCCAAGCCGTAGCCGACCTTGGCTTCGGGCGTGAGCATCTCGGCCAGCAGCGGGGCGGGCAGCAACGTGCCGCCCACCAGTGCGGAGAGGAAGGTGTGCAGGTCCTTGCTGGTCGAGATCATGTCGCCGCCGCTGGAAATCCAGGACGGGTTCTGGGAGGTGACGTCGACCGTCTTCTCCACCCCGGCGTCGTCGTAGCGGTAGTAGGCGTGGGCGTGCGGTCCGCCGATCTCGGTCGAGGTCTCCGGCACGACGGTGTCGCAGAGCCCGAGCGGACCCAGGATCAGTCGCTGCATCTCCTCGGCCAGTGAGTGACCGGTGACCGCTTCGATCAACAGCTTGGCGAGCGCGTAATTGGTGTTGGCGTAGCTCCAGTCCGTGCCCGGCTCGAACCGCGCGGGCTTTGCCAATGCCAGCCGCACCAGCTCGTCGGTGTGGTGGGTCTGGAAACGGTTGTCCACCCAGTCTTTGCCGCCCCAGGCGACGACTCCCGGCGCGCTCGTCCCGTCTTCGTAGAACTCGCCGGTGAAGTTGAAGATCCCGCTGGTGTGCTGCAACAGCATGCGGACGGTGATGCGCGGATCCAACTCGAACCGGGGCAGGTAGTCGACGGCGGGAGTGTCGAGGGCGATCTTGCCCTCGGCGACCAGTTGCAGGACCACGGTCGCGACGAAAGTCTTGGTGTTGCTGCCGATCCGGACGCGTCCGTTGACCGGCGGTGGTGCACTGTGGCCCAGCTCGCTGCGCCCGGCGGTGCCGACCCACGTGCCCTGCTCGTCGTCGACTCGCACGTGCAGGCCGACGAATCCGGTGGCGACGATCTCCTCGATGGTCTGCTGCAGGGTCGGGTAGTGCTGTGCGGCAGCGGGTGTGGTGGTGTTCGCTGTGGTGTTCGCGTTCGAAGTCATGAGATGAGCGTCCGGGTTGACCCAAGGTCAACCGCAAGAGTGATCTGCGTCACCCGGTGTGCTCGGGTCCGATCGTGTCGGACCCGAGCATCGGGTTGTGGAATCGGTGTCGGCTAGCCGAGTTCCTTGCGCAACGTGTCGGCGATGACGGTGAGGGCGTGGTCTTCGGTCATGCGCCAGTGGGTTACGGCCACCGCGTGATTGTCGACGGTGCCGGTCACCGCCTCGGACCAGGACGACGCACCGGTGGTTCCGGTCGGATCACTGTGGGCCGCGGTGAAATAGGTGAGGGTGCCGTCGAAACGGCGGGGGTGGTAGGCGGCGTCGAGGGCGACCGAGGCTGTCGCCGCGTCGACGATCCGGTCGATGCGGGACGGGTCGGCTGCGGCTTGTGGTGCGGAGAGCTCGAACAGTGTCCGGGCGAGCTGGTGGATGTCGACCGGGTCGGCGAGGTCCACCTGGTCGGTGCCGGCGAATCCGCCGAGCAGGTCGGCGGCGGTCACCGTCGTCGCGACAGCCGTCGAAGCCGACGACAGGGTGCTGTCCAGCATGGCCAGCACCGCGACTTCCTCGCCGTCCTCCTGCAGTTGCACCGCCATGGCGTGCGCGATGACACCGCCCAGGGACCAGCCGAGCAGGTGGTACGGACCTTCGGCCTGCACCGCGCGAATCTCCTTGAGGTAGCGCAGTGCCCATTCCTCGATCGAATCCGGCAGCGGCTCGCTCGAACTCAGCGCCGGTGACTGCAGACCGTACAGCGGGCGGTCGAGGTGGGCTGCGAGGCCGCTGAACGACCAGGCGATACCGCTGATGGGGTGGACGCAGAACAGCGGTGCGCCGGTGCCTTCGGCGCGCAAGGGCAGCAGGACATCGAAAGCCGCATCGATGCCCGCGCTGTCGGCGCCCTCGGCGCGCAATGCCGCCACGATGCCCGCCGGGGTGGGGGTGGTGAAGATCCAGGTGACGGGGACGGTCGCGGCCGTCGCGGCACCCAGCTGGGTCGACAGGCGGGTGGCGCTCAGTGATGTGCCGCCGAGTTCGAAGAAGTGATCGTCCATGCCGACGCGGTCCAGGCGCAAGACGTCGGCGAAGATTGCGGCGACCGTGTGTTCGATGGCCGTGGCCGGGGCCCGATAGGCGCGGGTGGCGAGTTCGGGCGCGGGCAGCGCGGCGCGGTCGAGTTTGCCGGTGTGGGACAGGGGGACTTCGTCGAGCACCATGATCGTGGCCGGGATCATGTGGGTGGGCAGTGCCTGGGCCGCCCATCGCGCGAGGCCGTCCACGTCGACCTCGTGGCCGTGCGAGGCCACCACGTAGGACACCAGAACTGTTTCCCCGGCCTGGTTCTCGCGACCGACGGTGACGGCGAAACCGACGTCGGGATGGGAAGCCAGCACCGCGTCGATCTCTGGGAGTTCGATGCGGAAGCCGCGGATCTTGAGCTGGAAGTCGGTGCGGCCGCGGTATTCGAGTTCGCCGTCGGCGCGCCAGGCGGCCAGGTCGCCGGTGCGGTACAGGCGGGTGCCGACGTGGAAAGGATCGGCGACGAAGCGTTCGGCGGTGAGGTCGGGACGGCCCATGTAACCGGTGGCCAGCTGAGCACCCGCCAGATACAGCTCGCCCGGGACGCCGACGGGGACCGGGCGTAGCCGTGCGTCCAGGACGTAGACCTGGCTGTTCCAGACCGGTGTGCCGATCGCGACGGTGGTCGTGTCGGCGGCGCTCACCCGGTGGCTGGTGATCGAGACCGCGGCCTCGGTCGGCCCGTAGACGTTGAACAGGGCGGTGTTCGGCGCCGCGGTGGCGAATCGGCGCGTCAATGCGACCGGCAGGGTTTCACCGATGGCCAGGACGCGGCGCAGCGACGATGGGAGTTGCTCGGTGACCAGGGTGTCGAGCATCGACGGCACGACGTGCAGAGTTGTCACTTCTTCGCGGCGCATCAGGTCGGCGAGGTAGGCCGGATCCCGGTGGCCGTCGGGCGCGGCGAGGACCAGTCGACCGCCGCAGATCGCCGCGGACCAGAACTCCCAGACCGACAGGTCGAAGGTGGCCGCGGTCTTGAGCAGCACGCTGTCCTGTGCTGTGAGGCCGAATTCGGCTGTCTTCCAGCGCAACTGGTTGACGATCGCGGCGTGGGAGACGGCGACACCCTTCGGGCGCCCCGTCGATCCCGACGTGAAGATCACGTAGGCGGTGTTCGCGGAACGCAAGGGCGCGCGGCGATCACGGTCGGTGATCGAGGCGGGACTGTGTGCGGCGAGGTCCACCTGCTCGACACATCGAACACGGGTTGTCGCGAGGTCGTCGGCCGCGCCGAGCCAGGTGCCGGCATTGGTGAGGACGAGCAGCGGGGCGGCCGTGTCCAGGATGTAGCCGGTGCGCGATCGGGGGTGGTCGGGGTCGATCGGCACGTACACGCCGCCCGCGGCGCTGACCGCGTACATCGCCACGACCAGGTCGATCGATCGCCGCATCGCCAGCGCCACCCGCGTTTCCGGGCCGACGCCCGCGGCGATGAGGTAACGGGCCAGGCGGTTGACCCGGTCGTCGAGGTCGGCGTAGGTCAGCCGGGTGTCGTCGGCGACGAGGGCGAGGGCGTCCGGGGTGCGCGAGACGGTCGCGTCGAACAGCGAGGCGAGGGTCGCGGTCGGATCTGTTCGGCGCGCTGTGTGATTCCAGGTGTCGAGGATCCGGGCTCGTTCGGCGGGGGCGAGCAGGTCGATGGTGTGCAGCGGTGCGCCCGGGTCGGTGACCACCGCGGTGATCAGGCGGGTGAGCCGGGCCAGGAAACCTGCGACTGTGGCCGCGTCGAACAGGTCGGCGGCGTAGGTGCAGTAGCCGGTGATGCCCGCTGGCGCGCCCTCGGCGGTGTAGCGGTCGGCCACGATCAGGTGCAGGTCGAACTGGGACAGCTCCCGATCGAGCTCCACCGACGACACGCTCGTGCCGGGCAGGTCCATGCGCACCTCGGCCAGGTTCTGGAACGACAGACCGACCTGGAACAGGGGGTGGCGGGCGGTGGAGCGGGCCGGGTTGAGGACTTCCACCAGCCGTTCGAACGGGATGTCGGCGTGGGCGAAGGCGGCCAGGTCGGTGTCGCGCTGGCGGGTGAGCTGTTCGGCGAAGCTCGCATCCGCGTCGACGCGGGTGCGGAAGACCAGGGTGTTGACGAACATCCCGATCAGGTCGTCGAGGGCGGCCTCGCCGCGGCCGGCGACCGGCGTGCCGATGGCGATGTCGGTGGTGCCCGACAGCTCGCCGAGTACCACCGCGAAGGCGGTGTGCACGGCCATGAACAGGGTCGCGCCGTGGGTACGCGACAGTTCGGCGAGGGCGGCGTGGGTGGCGGTGTCGACGGTGAACGGGACCCGGCCGCCCGCATAGGACTGGATCGCCGGTCGGGGCCGGTCGCGGGGTAGTTCGAGCTGGTCGGGTAGCCCGGCCAGGGCGTGCTGCCAGTAGGCGAGCTGGGTGGCCGACACCGAGGTGGGATCGGTTTCGTCGCCGAGCAGGGTTTGCTGCCAGATCGCGTAGTCGGCGTACTGCACGGGCAGCGGTGCCCAGGTGGGGCCCTGTCCTTGTGCGCGTGCGGTGTAGGCGATGACGAGGTCGCGGGTGAGGGGTCCGCCGGAGAAGCCGTCACCGGCGATGTGGTGCACGGCCATGGCCAGGACGTAGTCGTCCGGGCCGAGCTCGAACAGGGTGGCACGCAAGGGCACTTCTCGGGTGACATCGAAAACGGTCGAAACCAGTGCTGTCACTGCGGGGGTCAGGCTTTCGTCGACGTCCGGGGCGATCGTGGTGATGTGCAGGCGCGGTACATCCGGGTGGTCCGACGGCAAAACGATCTGGGCTGGTGCCTGGTCGACAGTCGGGTAGACGGTGCGCAGGATCTCGTGGCGTGCGACGAGATCGGTGAAGGCCTGCCGCATCGCGGTGGTGTCGAGTTCGCCGGTCAGGCGGAGCACGACCGGGATGTTGTAGGCGGCGGTCGCGGTATCGAAGCGGTTGAGGAACCACATGCGCTGCTGGGCGGGCGAGAGGGGAATGTGATCAGGTCGTGGGCGCGCCCGCAGGGCGGGTCGGCGGGCCGCGCGGGCCAATCCGGCGATCTCGTGCGCGCACGCGGCGACGGTGGGTGCGGCGAACAGCACGCGCACCGGCACCCGGATGTCGAGTGCGGCACCGATTCGAGCGGTCAGGCGGGTGGCGAGCAGTGAGTTGCCGCCCAGATCGAAGAAATTGTCGTCGGCGCCGACGCGTTCGGCACCGAGCACCTCGGCGAACGCCTCGGCGACGGTTCGTTCCAGCCCGGCCGCGGGCGCACGGTAGGCGCGCGTCGCGAACTCCGGTGCGGGCAGCGCAGTTCGGTCGATCTTTCCGGCGGCCGAGAGCGGGATCCGGTCCAGGACGACGACGGCGGCCGGGACCATGTGCGCGGGCAGCATCGACGCCGACCACCGTGTGATGGCGCCGGGGTCGACCTCGCGGCCTGTCACATACGAGACCAGCACGGTGTCCCCGGCGGGGTTCTGCGTGCCGAGCGTGAGAGCGAAACTCACCTGCGGGTGCCGCAGCAGGACGGCGTCGATCTCACCGGGCTCGATGCGGAAGCCGCGGATCTTGATCTGGAAGTCGGTGCGGCCCAGGTATTCCAGCTCGTAGGTGTCGCCGTGCACCCAGCGGACGAGGTCGCCGGTGCGGTACATGCGTGCGCCGGGTCCGGCCCAGGGGCAGGCGACGAAACGATCCGCGGTGGCGGCGGCGCGGCCACGGTACCCGCGTGCGAGTGCGGGACCCGCGAGATAGAGCTCACCGGTGGCGCCCACCGGCACCGGGTGCAGACGGGCGTCGAGGACCACGGCCCGCATGCCCGGCACGGGGCGACCGATCGTGACGCGGTCCCCGGCACGCAGCGCCGAGTAGGTCGCGCCGATGGTCGCCTCGGTGGGGCCGTAGCCGTTGAGGAAGCTGCGGCCCGGTTGCCACGTGGCCAGCAGTTCGGGGGCGGTGGCTTCGCCGCCGGCGGACACGCACTGCAGGTCGGGCAGGGTGGTCGGGTTCAGCGTGCTCAGCAGGGCGGGGGTGATGATCGTGTGCGTCACCTGTTCGGTGCGCAGCAGGTCGTCGAGGTCGGCGCCACCCAGGGTGTCCGGCGGGGCGATGACCAGGGTGGCGCCGTGGTGGAAGGCCGTGCCGAGTTCCTCGATCGACTGGTCGAAGCTGGGCGAGCAGACGTGCAGCATGCGGTGGTCGTGGCGCAGGCGCATCAGGGCCGCCGAGTGGGTCACGAGGGCGCCGAGTCCCGCATGGGTGACCGAGACGCCCTTGGGTGTGCCGGTGGAGCCGGAGGTGTAGATCACGTAGGCGATGTTGTCGCGGCGCAGGGGTGCTCGGCGGTCGCGGTCGCGTACCGGGGTCGACGAGCGGGCGGCGATACGGGCCCGGGCGGCCGGTTCGTCCAGCGCCAGCCAGCGCAGCGAGCCGGGCAGGCTGTTCGCCCTGGCGGCGACGGTGAGGCCGATGGTGGCGCCGGAGTCGGCGATCATGTGACGGACACGGTCTTCGGGGTAGTTCGGGTCGACGGGGAGGTACACGCCACCCGCTTTGGCGATCGCCCAGAACGCGAGGACCGACTCGTAGGAGCGCGGGATCGCCGAGGCGACGACCGTTTCCGGGCCGATTCCCTCGTCGATGAGGACTCTGGCCAGGCGTGAGGAATCGGCGTCGAGGGTGCCGTAGGTGTAGGTGTTCGCGGTGTCGCGCACGGCGATTCGATGCTGGCCGTAGCCGGTGCCGCGTACGAGCAGCTCGGGCAGGGTGGGGGTGGCAGCCGGGGTCTGGCCGTCGCCGAGGTGCGTCAAGAAGGTGTACTCGGCATGATCGGACAGCGGTAGATCGCCGGCCGGAATTCGTGGATCGGCGGCGACCGCGGTGAGCAGCCGGGCCAGACGCCGCACGAACGTGTCCGCTTCGTGGTCATCGAAAACGGTGCGGGCGAAAGACATCTCGATCGCCGTGCCCGACGCCGTCTCGACCACCGTCACGGTGAGTTCACCGGCTGTCACGGCGTCGTCCCCGGGCAGGGTGTGCCGCGCATCCGAACCGGCTTCGCTCGTCGCCGCCCCGGGGACGGGCAACGAGTTGTCCGATGAGCCGGTGGACCGTACTTCCAGCGACACCTGTCCCAGTGCACGGGGCTCCACGCCGAGCAGCTCGGCGAAGTCCGCGAGCGGAATTCCGGCATGAGCCAGCGCCGACGTCTCGGCCTCGTGCGCCCGCGTGAGCAGATCGAGGAAGGACTCCGCGAGATCGACGACGGTGCGCAGCACCAGATCAGGAGTGCGGGTTCGGATCACAACGTCGTCGGACGCGGTGAGCCGCGCGAGGAGTACGGCCAAGGCTGTGCGGACCAGCGATTGCCGGCTCACGTTCGCGGTGTCGGCGAGTTCACGGAGGGCTCGGTGCACCGTCGTCGGGACGGTCGTCCGGGCACAACCGTGCTCGGCATCGAGGCGACGCTCCGCGTGCCCACTCTGCGCGCGCGAGCGGTCGGGGCGTGCGCCGGCGGCGACCACGTGGTCGGTGGGTAGAGCCAGGCGAGCCGGCAGGTCGGCCAAGGTCTGGCGCCAGTAGCGGGATCGGGTGATCGGGTCGGCGGGGTCGGTGGTGAGCTGCTGGGCGATGCGGACGACAGGCGTGGTCACGGTGGCGACGAGCTTGTCGATCGCCGTGCGGAGACGGTCGGTGAGCGCGCGGGCCGCAGGATCCGAGACGACGTCGCGGCGGTACTTGATCTGCACCTGGGTGCGGGCACCGAGGAAGACCAGGACCGTGATCGGGTAGTGGGTGTGGTCGGCGCCGTGCAGGTCGTCGATACTCAGGTCGTCGAGCGCGCCGCCTGCCTGTTGGAGGCCTTCGACGTCGACGGGGTAGGACTCGAAAGCGAGCATGGTGTCGAAGAGTTCGCCCAGTCCCGCGACGCGCTGGATCGCGCCGAGGCCGAGATGGTGGTGATCGAGCAGCGAGGCCTGCTCGGCTTGGACGGCGCGGATCAGGTCACCGACGGTGGCGGTGGGGTCGATGCGCACCCGCACCGGGACCGCGTCGACGAACAGCCCGATCATGTCGCCGACGCCGTCGAGCTGGGGCGGGCGCCCGGACACGGTCGCGCCGAACACGACATCCTCGCGCGCGGTGCTCGCGGCGACGACCAGGCCCCAGGCTGTTTGGAACACGGTGTTCGCGGTGACCTCGGCGGCCGCGGCGAAGGCGGTCAGTGCGGAAGTCCGCGCGGCGTCGAGTTCGAACTCGCACAGGCCGTAGTCGTGGCCGGTCGCCGGTGGCCAGGTCAGCTCGGGGGCGATCATCGTCGTCGACACCCCGTCGAGGACCTCCGACCACGCGCGCTCGGCGGCGGTGCGGTCCTGGCGGGTGAGCCAGGCGAGGTAGTCGCGGTAGGGGCGCACCGGAGGCAGCGGGGTCGCGTCGCCGTGGGTGGCGTAGAGGACGAGCAGTTCCTTCATCAGCAGCGGCATGGACCAGCCGTCGAGGAGGATGTGGTGGCCGGTCAGGACGAGGTGGCTGCGCCCGGAACCGGTGGTGTACACCGTGAATCGCAGCAGCGGCGCGATCGTGGGGTCGAACCCTGCCTGTTGATCGGCGGCGAGGAGGGCGGGCAGCTCGGTGTCGGTGGTTGCGACGATCCGCAACGGTGCCTCGACGGCGTCGGCGACGAGCTGAACGGGGGTGCCGTCGGGGGTGGTGACGAAGGCCGAGCGCAGGTTGGCGTGCCGGTTCAGCACCGTCGCGGCCGCGTGGCGAAGCCGGTCGGTGTCGAGCTCGCCGGTCAATTCGGCCATGAGCTGGATGACGTAGGCGTGGACCGACTCATCGAGCATGTCGCCCAGTGCGAGCAACGAGTGCTGCAACGGTGACAGTGGAAGCACATCCGACAGGCCCGGGTGGGTGGTGCGCCAGGTGTCGAGGTCGTTTTGCGAAACCTGTACCAGGGCAACATCGGAGGGGGTCAGCCCACCCGCGCACGGGTGGAGGGTGTGGTCGGCCAGTGCGGTGAGCCAGCTCGTCCAGTCGTCGGCCAGCTCCTGGACCTCGGACTCGGACAGGATGCCGGTGGCGTAGCGGAAGTCCGCCCGCAGCCGCGGCCCGGTGTCGGTGGTGACGGCGATCGCGTTGATGTCGAGAACGGTGTGCGCGGGCAGGGTGGGGTCGTAGTCGACGTCGATGTCACCGAGGTCGGCGGTGGGCAGCCACGCGGTGTCGTCGGTGGGCTGGGCCGCGGTGCTCGCGCGACCCAGGTAGTTGAAGCTGATCTGGCCGACGGTGCCGGACAACCGGTTTCGGGTCCGCGGGTTCCGGCGCAGCACACCGAAGCCGATGCCGTTGTCCGGCACGGCCAGCAGCTGTTCTTTGACGGTGCGCACCGTCGCGGCGAGGGCTTCGTCGTCGAAGACCGTCGGTGTGATCGCCGACAGGTCGAGGGCGACGGGGTAGACGGTGGTGAACCAGCCGACGGTGCGGGTCAGATCCGCGCCGGGGACGGCGTCCTCCTGGCGGCCGTGGCCTTCGAGCCGCAATCGCAGTGTGGGAGCGTCGACACCGCGACGGGCACGCCAGACCCGCACGGCCAAGGCCAAGGCGGCGAGCAGGGGGTGATCGGCGCCTGCCCGGTATTGCGCGGGCAACGTCGTGAGCAGGGGTTCGGTGATCTCGGCGGGGATCTGCACGGTGATCGACCGCATCGTCGCCTCGGTATCGAGGCTGCTGTCGACCGCGCGGGCGCCGAGCAGCGGGTCAGGGGTGGACAGGACCTGTTGCCAGTGGTCGAGTTCGGCGGTGCGGTCGGCGGTGGCCAGGCCGTGCGCCCATCGGCGGAACGACGTTCCGACCGGCGGCAGGGCGATCCGCTGACCTGCGGTGTACTGGGCCCAGGCCACGACCAGGTCGGGGAGCAGGATCCGCCAGGAGACGCCGTCGATGACGTAGTGGTGGGCGGCGACCGCGAGGACATCGCGGCTGTCGTGCCTGCGGATCCAGGTGAAGGCGATCATGCGGGCGGTGGCGGGGTCCAGCGCCGAGAGCGCCGAATCCATGGCGGCCGTGCCGATTCGGGTCAGCTCGTCCGGGGTGATCGCGGTGAACGCGTCGACCTCGGTGATCAGGGCGTCCACGTCGACGGCGTGGGGTGGCAGGACTTCGAACTGCCAATC
The DNA here is from genome assembly GCF_053608825.1 of Nocardia sp. NPDC055002. Lineage (NCBI taxonomy): Bacteria > Bacillati > Actinomycetota > Actinomycetes > Mycobacteriales > Nocardiaceae > Nocardia > Nocardia sp. NPDC055002. Next base: position 416,924 of record NZ_JBSGWE010000001.1, on the reverse strand, counting down.
GTCGCTGTCTCGTCGCAGGCGCGAGCGCAGCATGTCGTGGTGGCGCAGGACCGCGGCGATGACGGCGACCAGAGCCGGGCGGTCGATGTTCTCGGGGAGCGCCAGGACCATGGTCTGGGCGAAACGGTCGCTGGAACCGGTGGTCAGGAACTCGGCAAGGACCGGCGTCAACGCGACATCGCCGATGCCCCCGCCGGGCAGTTCCGCCAGCACGGGCGACTGTGGGCTGTCGAGCGCGGCGATGTCGGACAGCTTTGCCACAGTGCGGTGTTCGAACACGTCACGGGTGGTGAAGACGATGCCCGCGGCGCGGGCCAGTGATACCAGCTGGATCGACAGGATGCTGTCGCCCCCGAGCGCGAAGAACGAATCGTGCACGCCGACGCGCGCTATGCCGAGGACGCGGGCGAACAGCTCGGCCAGCAGAGTTTGTCTCGCACCGATGGGTGCCGCGGTGGGCACGGTCGCGACGACCGGTTCGGGCAGGGCGTTGCGGTCGAGTTTGCCGTTGGAGGTCAGGGGCAGCGCGTCGAGAACCACGATCGCCGACGGCACCGCGTGCGCGGCCAGGCGGTCGGTGGCGTACGCGGTGAGGACGTGGGGGTCGGCGCAACGATCCGGTGCCGCGAGCACATAGGACACCAGCGTGGTCGATCCGGCGGGGCTCCGACGCCCGACGGTCACCGCGAATTCGACATCGGGGTGGCTGACGAGCACGGCATCGATCTCGCCCGGTTCGATCCGGAAACCGCGCACCTTCACCTGGGCATCGGCACGGCCGAGATAGTCGATGTCGCCGGTGTCGCGCAGACGTACCAGGTCGCCGGTGCGGTACATGCGGGTGCCGGGCGCACCCCACGGGTCGGGGACGAATCGGGCCGAGGTCGTCGTCGGCTGATTGCGGTAGCCGCGCGCCAACGCGCGCCCGCTCAGATAGAGCTCGCCGGTGACACCGCGCGGGACCGGGTTCAGGCGGGCGTCCAGGATCATCGCGTGCGTGCCGTGCACCGGGGTGCCGATCGAGATCGGTTGTCCGGCAGCGAGTTCGGCGTAGGACGAGATGATCGTGGTCTCGGTGGGGCCGTAACCGTTGAGGTAGCGGCGGCCGGGCTGCCATTTCGCGAGAAGTTCCGGGGTGGTCACGTCACCGCCGACGGACAACGATTCCAGTGCGTGCAGACCGGCCGGGTCGAGGGTGCCCAGGACCGCGGGGGTGATGATGGCGTGGGTGACGGACTCGGCGGCCAGCAGATCCGCGAGTTCGATCCCACCCGCGATGTCGGACCCGACGACGACCAGCGTCGCGCCGGTGGTGAACGCGCACAGCCATTCGAGCACGGAGGGGTCGAACCAGGGGGCACAGATGTGCAGGAAGCGGTGCTCGGACTCGAGGCGGTAGCGGCGGACCGCCTCCTCGACCAGCGGTGCCAGACCGGCGTGGGTCACGGTGACGCCCTTGGGCAGACCGGTGGAGCCGGAGGTGTAGATGAGGTAGGCGGGGTGGTCGACGCGCAGGGGTGCGCGGCGGTCGGCGTCGGTGATCGGTGTCGTCGGGTGGGTGGCGGTGACCCGGTCGAGGTCGTCGAGGGTGAGCCAGGTCAGGTCGTCGGGCAGGTCTTCCAGATGCGCGGCGGCGGTGATGCCGAGTATCGCGCCGGAGTCGGTGACCAGGTGCTGGAGGCGATGCGCGGGATTGCGCGGGTCCATCGGCACATACACCCCACCCGCGGCGGCGATGGCGAGCGCGGCCGCGACCATGTCGTAGGACCGGGGAAGAGCAACGGCGACAGCGACTTCGGGGCCGACGCCTTGGGCGATCAGTTCGCGGGCCCACCGGGAGGTCCGCTCGGACAGCTCGCCGTAGGTGATCGAACGGCTCTCGTGCCGGACGGCGATCCGGTCGGGACCCAGCGCGTGGCCACGTGCGATCAGGTCGGGCAACAGTGCGGTGCGGGTGTCGGTGTCGGTGTTGCGCGCGGTGAGAGTCGCTTCCTCCACGGTACTGAGGATCGTGAGGTCACCGACCGCGGTGTGGGGGTGCTCGATCGCGTCGGTGAGCAGCCGAATCAGCCGTTGCGCGAACACTTCGACTGTTGCCTCGTCGAACAGTGCGCTCGCGTAGACGAATTCGGCATTGATGCCGCCGGTCAGGCGGTCGTCGTCGGCACAGCCTGCCGCGACGGCACCTAGCCCGTGGTCATCCTCGGCTCCCGATCGCCGGTGGTCGTCGACGCGGGCGGGACTCTGGGTGCGCAGGGACAGTACGAGGTCGCGTTCCCCGGCGGCCGTCGCGCATTCGTCCGGCACCAGCATGACCCGGACCATTGGCTGCGCGGCGTCAGTGAGAGCCTTAATGCTCTTGTGTGACAATGCGTTTCGCGTGAATGCCCGACGGTGAGCCGTGGTCGCCTCGGCCAGCAGCTCGTCGACGGAAATGGCACCGCGTACCGGTAGTCGCAACACCAGGCGGGCGTCCGGAAACTGTGGGCACAGGGTGTCGATCGCGATGTCGTCGGTGTTGGACAGTCGGGCCAGCAGCACCGCGAAGGCCGTGTGCACGAGGCTGAAGACGGTCGTGTCGCGAGAATCGGCGAAATGCCGCACGCGGTCATGAAGTTCGGCGGGGATCTCGAAGCCGACGCGGGCATCGGCTTGCACGAGGCTCGCGGGGCGGGGGCGATCTGTCGGGAGGTCCAGTTCCGCAGGCAGGTCCGCGAGGACGCGACGCCAGTAGCTCGCCTCCGTGATCGCATCATTGTGCTGGTCGAAAGTGTCCAGGAGCTGCGCGGCGGTCTGGTCGGGTGTGTGGAGGAAGGCGTCGAGGGTGGCGCGGAGGCGGTGCGCGAGAGCGTGCGCGATGCCGGTATCGATCAGGTCCAGGCGGTACTGGAGGCCGACGCGGATCCCCTCGCCCACCTCGACGCCCACGGCCACCGGGTAGTGCGTGGCGTTGGCGGCTCGGACATCGACGATCTCGAGGCCGTCGATGGAGCCCTGCGCGCGTCGCATTCCCTCGGTGTCGACGGGGTAGGACTCGTAAGCCATGAGCGTGTCGAACAGCTCGCCCGAGCCCGCGGCCCGCTGGATCTCGGCGAGACCGAGGTGGTGGCCGTCCAGCACGGCGATCTGCTCGGACTGTAGCTGCGACAACATGTTTCGCAGCGGCTCGGACTCGGTGAAACGGACGCGAACGGGGATCGTGTCGGCGAAGAGTCCGACCATGGTGTCGACACCGTCCAGCTGTGGCGGGCGGCCCGAGACCACCGCACCGAACACGACGTCGTCACGGCCGACCGCACCGGCCAGCACCACACCCCATGCCGCTTGGAACAGGGTGTTGACCGTGACGTCGTTGGCCGCGGCGCAGGCCGCCAGGTCCTCGGCCTCGGCCGGTGACAGCTCGACCGTGCACATCCCGTGGCCCTCGCACGGCTCGGTCGGCGGCGCGACCGCGGTGGTCAGCAGGGTCGGGGTGTGCCCGGTCAACGCCTCGCGCCAGCCGCGCAACGCGGCGGAGCGGTCTCGGCCCGCGAGCCAGGCGAGGTAGTCACGGTAGGGGCGTACCCGCGGCAGCGCCGCCGGGGCGCCGTCGGTGGCGTAGCAGAGCAGTAGTTCCTGCATCAGCAACGGCATCGACCAGCCGTCGACGAGGAGGTGGTGCGCGGTCAACACCAGGTGCATGCCGTCGGCACGGCGGTACAGCGTGAAGCGCAGCAGCGGCGCGGTGGAGAGTTCGAAACCGATCCGCGCCTCGGCGGCCAGGAACTCGTCGGCGTCGGTGAGTTCGGTGTCGATGATCTGCCACGGCACCGCGACACCCTCGGCCACGAAACCGACCGGTGTGCCCGCTGCCGACGATCCGAAGGCCGTGCGCAGAATCGCGTGGCGGTCGAGGACGGTTCGGGCGGCTCGCCGCAGGCGGTCGGTGTCGACCTCGCCGGTCAGCTCGACCGCGAGCTGGACCAGATACGGGTCGGCCGGCGACACCTGGGCGAGGAAGAACAGACCGAGCTGCAGCGGCGCCAAGGGCAGCACATCGGTCAGGTGCGGGCGTTCGCGATGCCAGGTGTCGAGTTCTGCCTGGGTGACCTGGACCAGCGGCACGTCGGCGGGTGAGAGGCCACCGGCCGCCGGATCGCGCAGGTGTTCGGCGAGGATCGTCAGGGCCTCGGTCCAGCAGTCGGCCAGTTCGCGCACCGAGGCCTCGTCGATGATGCCGGAGGCGAAGGAGAACGACGCGCGCAGTGTCAGGACGGCGTCGGTACCGGTGGCGAGGGCGTTGATGTCGATGACGGCGGCAGCGGGCAGATCGGGGTCTTGTTCGGCGACGGGCTCGCCCCACGCGTCGGTGGGTAGCCAGCTGTGGTCGGAATCGCCGAGGTCGCCCGTGGTGATACGTCCCAGATAGTTGAAGCCGACCTGGCCCAGGGGGCCGTCGAGCTGCGGTGCCGATTCCGGGTCCAGATGGCGGAGCATGCCGAAACCGATGCCCTTGTGCGGCACCGCGCGCAGCTGTTCCTTGATGGCCTTGACGACGGCGGCCGTGGCGTCGCCACCGTGCCACGCGGCGTCGGCCTCGACCTCGCTCAGGTCGAGGGCGATCGGAGACATGCTGGTGAACCAGCCGACCGTGCGGGTCAGATCGGCGCCGTCGACCGCGGACTGTTCGCGGCCGTGGCCTTCCAGGCGGACGCGGGTCGCGGGTGCGTCGACACCGCGCCGGGCCCGCCACCTGCGCACAGCCATGGCCAGGGCGGCGAGCAGGCCGTCCTCGGCGCCCGCGCGGTACCGGGTTGGTAGGTCGGTCAGGATCGCCTGGGTGATGTCGGCGCGAACTTCGACGTTGATGGTTCGCACCGTCGACGCGGTATCGCGAGAGTCGAGCCGACGATCGCCGAGCAGCGGGTCGGGTACCGACAGGGTCTGGCGCCAGTGGTCGAGTTCCTCGCGCCTGCTCGGCGCCGTCTCGGTCAGGCCGTGCGCCCAGCGACGAAACGACGTGCCGACCGGGGGCAGGACGACACGTCGACCGAACTGGGCCCATGCGGCGACCAGGTCCGACAACAGGATTCGCCACGACACACCGTCGATCGCCGCGTGGTTGGCCGCGACGACCAAACCGTCGGGGCCGTCCGGACGGGCGAGCCACGCGAAGCCGATCATCCGGTACGCCTGCGGGTCCAGCGCCGCGAGCACGGAATCCATCGCGGCGTCGGCGATCTCACCGAGCTGGTCGGTGCCCGCCGGGACATCGACGCGCAGGAGCAGCTCGCGCACATCCACCGCGCCCGGCGGCAGGGTGTGCAGCTCCCACTGCCCGTCGACCTGCCGCAGACCGGCCCGCAGCATGTCGTGGTGATCGATCACGGCGGTGAGGGTGTCCACCAGGGCGTTTCGGTCGATACCTGCAGGCAGGGCCAGGACCATCTGCTGGGTGAACCGGCCGAACACCCGTCCCGAGGCCAGCGAGGCGGCCAGCACCGGCGTCAACGGCATCACGCCCACACCGCCGCCGGGCAGTTCGGTCAACGTGGGCGCGGACTCGGCACCCAGCACCGCCACCCGTGCCAATCCGGCGACAGTGCGGTGCTCGAACACCGCCTGCGGGGTGAACGAGATGCCGGCATTGCGCGCTCGCGACACGAGCTGGATGGACAGAATGCTGTCACCGCCGGCGGCGAAGAACGAATCCTCGGCACCGATCTGCTCCAGACCCAGGATCTGGGTGAACAGTTCGGCGATGGCGGTCTCGACCGGGCCTTCGGGCGCGCGCGACCCCACAGCACCGAAAACCGGTGCGGGCAGGGCGTTGCGGTCGAGTTTGCCGTTGGGGGTCAACGGGATCTCGTCGAGGGTCATCAGGACGGTCGGCACCATATGGGCGGGCAAGGAAGTGCCGACGAAACGGGCTACGTCGTCGGTGTCGATCGTCGTGCCGTGCCGGGCGAGCACATACGACACCAGCACGGTCGCGCCGGAGTCGGCTTTCGTGCCGAGGGTGACCGCGTACTCGATGTCGGGGTGGGCGGTGAGTGCGGCGTCGATCTCGCCGAGCTCGACCCGGAAACCGCGGATCTTGACCTGGAAATCGGAGCGGCCGAGGTATTCGATATCGCCGTCGGCGGTGCGCCGGACCAGGTCGCCGGTCCGGTACATGCGGGAATCGGTGAAAGGTGAGGCGACGAATCGTTCGGCGGTGAGCGCGGGCCTGCCCCGATAACTCTGGGCCAGCGCGGGCCCGAACAGATACAGCTCACCCGCCACGCCCGCGGGAACCGGGCGCAGGCGCGAATCCAGCACTGTCGCACCGACTCCGGCGAATGCCGTGCCGATCGTGATGGGCTGCCCGGGCCGTAGTGCGGTGGTGCCGGTGGCGAGGATGGTGGCCTCGGTCGGGCCGTAGCCGTTGAAGAAGGCACGCTCGTCGGCCCAGCGGTCGACCAGGGTCGGGCCGAAAGCGTCGCCCGCGACGACGACGACACGCAGGGCATCCAGATCGTGGGCGTCGACAGATTCCAGCGCTGCCGGGGTGATCAGCAGGTGGGTCACGCGTTCGCGGCGCAGCAGCTCGGCGAGTTCGGGGCCGCCGAAGACCGTCGATGGTGAGACCACCAGCGTGGCACCGGAGTTGAAGGCCACCAGCAGCTCGAGTACCGAGACGTCGAAGTTCGGCGAGCACACGTGCAGCACGCGGTCGCCTTCGTCGATCGAATAGCGTTCCCGGGCGGCCGCGACCAAGGCACCGAGACCGGTGTGGGTGACGACCACGCCTTTGGGACGGCCGGTCGAACCGGAGGTGTAGATGACATAGGCCGGGTGCTGATCGATCAGCGGACGAACTCGGTCGAGGTAGGAGATCGGGTGGGCGGGGTAGGTGGCGATGCGGTTGTGCTGGGCCGGGTCGTCGATGTCGAGCCAGTCGACCGAATCGCCCAGCATTTGTCGGTGTGCAGTGCCGGTGAGACCGAGGACGGCGCCGGAGTCTTCGAGAAGATAGGCGATCCGCTCGGCGGGTAGCGCCGGATCGACAGGGACATAGGCAGCGCCGGTCTTGGCCACCGCCCACACCGCCGCCACCGACTCGATCGACCGGGTGAATCCGAGCGCGACGACATCGCCGGGTCCGATGCCGCGTGCGATCAGGTCTCTGGCCAGTTGGGACGAGTACTCGTCGAGTTGGGTGTAGGTGAGTTCGCGGCGTGCACCGTCGACGGGGGTATAGGACACGGCGACGGCATCACCGGCGGTATCGACCGCCGCGGTCAGCAGCTGAGGGAAGAGGGGAGTACTCGACTTTCGGTTGCCTCGACCGCGCGGCGCACGACGAACTTCACGTGGAGAGGTGCGCGCTTCACGCATTCGAGTACAACATCCTTCAGCTAACCGGCCCACAGCTCTGCGATGACCCACGAACCCTGTCGGATTCGGCCTACCGGGGCGGACCAGTGTCGAACAAGCAAGAAGGAGTCGATATCGGGGCGTTCGGCGACCATGACACCACATGTCACGCTGTCACGACCACATGACCGGTTTGTTTATCGACGCCGAGACCGAATCGACCAGAAATTTGTGCGGATGGCACAATGCCGTCGACGGTTTTTGTTCAACGGGCGGAAGCGCGCATGGCGGCATACGGATCCCTGGTGTGGGTGGGACAGGCACTGGGCCCGCGCGTCGACGCCATCACCGCCGACCTCATCCGGGTGACCGAGCAGATGATCCCGCTCAACGACGTCGCCGCCGATCTGGCCGAGATGCGCGCCGCCAGCATCGCCGAGAACATCGCCGCCGTGCAGTACGTGCTGGCGAACGGTATCGACCCGGCCACCGCCGGCCCGCCCCCCGGGGCCGCCGCCTATGCCCAACGGCTGGCCCGGCGCGGTGTGCCGCTGACGATCCTGCTGCGCGCCTACGGGCTCGGGCAGTACCGGATCCTCGATGCCGCGATCGGGCTCGTCCTGGCCGTTCCCGGCCCTGACCAGCCCGCCCGGATCGCCGAACTGCTCAAGTTCGCGGGCACCTACCTGGATCGGCTCAATTCGTCGATGGGTCGGATCTACGAGGCGGAACGGGACCGCTGGCTCAGCAGCCGCCAAGCCGCACGCCAGCAATGGATCGCGCGGCTGCTCGACAACGACGACGTCGATGTCGGGGCCGCCCAGGAAGCGCTGGGCTACCGACTCGATCAGTGGCACCACGCGGCCGAAGTGTGGTCGACGGTCACCGGCGCGGAGGCGGTGCGCGCGCTCGAGCAGGCCCGACAGCTGCTGGCCGCGGCGATGGGCACCGGTGGCGCCGAATTGGTCGCCGCGTCGGGAGACCGCGCCATGTGCCTGTGGTTCCCGACCGGGCAACCGTGCGCGGTCGAGGAACTCACCGCCCAGCTCGAGGCTTCCGGCTTGCCGATACGGGTGGCGCTCGGGCCGGTCGGCGAGGGACTGCCGGGCTTTCGGCGCTCGGCCCGCGGCGCGGCACGAGCCAAGGCGCTCGTCGTCTCGGCCGGGGAGACCGCGCCCACCGTCGTCGACTACGACACGATCGCACCCTTCGCGCTGCTGTCCGACGATCCCGACGAGCTGACCGGCCTCGTCCACCGCGTTCTCGGATCGCTGGCAGGCGACAGCGCCAAAGTGGAACTGCTGCGCCACACCCTCGAGGTGTTTCTCGCCGAAGGCGCCAGCTACTCGCGCACCGCCCGCGTCCTCGACGTCCACCGCAACACCGTGCAGTACCGCATCCAACAGGTCACCGGTCGCTACGGCATCGCTGTCGACACCGACACCTTCGAACTACGCTTCGCCCTGGGCATCTGCCGCTGGTATCCCCATGTCCTGACTCGGACAATCTGAGCCCAGCTGGTTTGTGCGGGACGCACAGCAGGCCGGGCGCGACCATCGGGTCGGTGACCAGCTCGTCGCTGTCGCGGCGCTGTTCGCGGGTGCCATCGCGGTGACCGGGTGCTCGAGCGACGCCGACGTGGTGTCCAAGAACCTGTCCAAGGAATCGGACCAGTTCAAGATCAACCGTCGCGTGGTGTTCTTCAACGGGATCACCGACAAGTACCTGCTGTCCATCGAGGGCAAATGCTCGATCAAGGACGAGAACAACCAGCTCGAGGTGACGTGCAAGACCGGCGACGAGGAATACAAGAAGCACTTTCTCGGGCTCTCGGACAACGTGAGCTACTTCGTCGAACAGCTCGAGGCCGCCGAGGTGAGTCCCTACCACTACAAGGTCATCTTCAAGCCCGAGGTCATCATTCCCGACGTCGACCGCCCCTGATGGTGGTACACAGACCCGCGGGCGTTCCCGATGAGCGGGAACGCAGGCACCCGGTGACCGAGTTCGGGTCATACGGTGGCGGCCGCGAGACGTAGGAGAGAAAGCGGACGCTCACGGCCATTTCGAGCTCCTTCACGTCTGATCTGTCGATTCGACCGAGGAGCTCGATGTCTGCAACACCGCCGCCCGACGACCTGGCCCGCCACCTCGCACGGTTGGCGGCGATCGAGTCGATCACCGCGCTCAAGCACCGCTATTTCCGTGCCTGCGACGCCAAAGACCCGGTCGGGTTCCGTGACTGTTTCGTCGCGACCGGCTCGGTGCTGGACTACGGCACGCTCGGTACGACCGACGCCGACGGCATGGCCGCGGTCTTCGCCTCGATCGCGCTGCAGCAGGTGGACGGCAAGAACGCGATCCTCGACATGCACCACGGCGTGCACCCCGACATCACCGTGCGCGAGGACGGCACAGCCAGCGGCCGGTGGACGCTGCGCTTTCGCCAGGTCAACCTGATCGAGCGCACCGAAACCGTCGCCACCGGTGAGTACGCCGACGAATACCGGGTGCAGGACGGGCACTGGAAGATCGCGACGTGCACGTTCCACCAGTTGTGGGCGATCACCCGCCCCCTCGATGACGCCACCCGGATCGCGCAGTAGGAGCGGACATGTCGAAGATCGCTCTGGTGACCGGCGCCAGCCGTGGCGTCGGCAAGGGAATCGCGCTGGCACTGGGCGCAGCGGGCTGGACGGTGTATCTGACCGGGCGCGGCACCGAAGGTGACGGCGGCCCCCTGGAGGTCACGGCCGCCGAGGTGAGCGCTCGCGGCGGCGCCGGCATCGCCGTGCGCTGCGACCATCGCGACGACGCACAGATCGCCGCGGTGTTCACCCGCATCGCCGCCGAACAGGGCGGGCTCGACCTGCTGGTCAACAACGTCTGGGCCAATCCCGACGGTTTCGCCGGATTCAGTGATCCGTTCTGGCGACGGCCCGTCGCCGACTGGGACACCCTGATCGGTGTCGGGCTGCGGGCGCACTACGTGGCCTCGGTCGAAGCGGCACGGCTCATGGTGCCTCGCGGTAGCGGCGTCATCGCCAACATCTCCTCGTTCGGCACCCGCGGCTACCTGCACTCGGTGCTGTACGGAATGTCGAAGGCCGGCCTGGACAAGATGGCGGCCGACATGGCCGTGGAACTGCGCGACACCGGCGTGAGCACGCTGTCGCTGTGGCCCGGCATCGTGCGCACCGAGCAGGTACTGGCGATGGGTGTCGAAGACATCGAGGGGTTCCCGATCGCCGGCGCGGAGACACCGGAATTCGTCGGCCGGGTCGTTCTGGCCCTGGCCACCGATCCACAGGTCGGCACGCGCAGCGGTAGCACGGTGATCACAGCCGAGGCCGCCGTCGACTACGGGATCACCGATCTCGATGGCGGACAACCGGTCTCACATCGCGCGGCGTTCGGTGGCGGCGCGCTCTTCGGCGTCCGTTGAGGCAGGAGCCGTGGCTCCCGCTGTGCGGGAGACCCGCATGTGGCGAAAGACGCGGCGCCGCTAGCTTTCCCCCATGATGCAACTGACTCTTCTCGACGGTGTCACGCTGATCTTCGGTGGCAGTGGCGGCCTCGGCCGAACCGTCGCCGCGGACTTCGCACGGGCGGGTGGTGACGTGGCGATCTGCTACCGCAGCAAACAATCCGTCGCCGAGACCACCGTGGCCGAATTGCGTGAGCTCGGCGTGCGGGCCAGCGCCCATCAGGCCGATGTCCGCGACGCGGCCGCCGTCGACCGGGTGATCGCGGAGGTGATCGCCGAGCACGGACGGATCCGCACGCTCGTGTGGGGTGCCGGCCCGGTCGTCGACCAGATCACCCTCGCCGACACCGAACCCGACCGCTACCGGCAGTCGATCGAGGTGGAAGCGCTCGGCATGTTCACCGCCGTGCACGCCGTGTTACCGCATCTGCGCGAACACGGCGGCGGCTCGGTGATCCACCTCGGCTCCGCCGGTGATCGGTGGTGGCCCCGGCTCGACGGTCTGTCCGTGCTGCCCAAGGCCGCCAACGAGGCGCTGGTCCGCGGGATCGCGAAAGAGGAAGGCAGGCACAATATCCGCGCCAACTCGGTGCTGGTCGGAGTCATCGAGGCAGGCATGTTCCTCGAACTGAAGGCCGCGGGTGTGGTCGACGCGGCCTGGGAGGCCGAAGCCCGCCGCTTCGTGCCGATGAAGCGATGGGGCACGGCGGCCGACATCGGCGCCGCCTGCGTGTTCCTGGCCTCCGAACAGGCCGGGTACATCACCGGCCAGCAACTGTCGGTCTCCGGCGGTTTCGGCATCTGAACGGGATGCGGGCAGACCCGGTCTGCCCGCATCCGGTGGGAGTCAGTCCGCGGAAAGACCGGGCTCCGCTCGGCCGGATCGACGACGATATCGGCGCATCTTTCCCGACATCGACCCGATCCGGCTCGAACAGCGCTGGACCACCGCGCTCATGGTCTTCCTCCAGGCACTGAGCCGAGCCGAGGAATGGAACCACCGCCGCGGCGCGATCCCCAGCGCCGACGACCTGATCCACTTCTTCGACGACCAGGTGACCTACCTGGCAGGCGGTCTGATCCGGCTACTCACCTGAGGCCTCGCAGGCAGAGCTGATCACAGCATGCGCTGCCTGCCGTGCGCGGCGAACTCCGACTCGACCGCCTGCCGGTCCGCCTCGATCATGCGCTCGTAGACCGGCCGGCCACGCCCCACCCACCGATACACCGGTTCATCGGTGCGCCACGCCTGTTGTTGCAGGTCGCGTTTGAGCACCTTGTTCGACCCCGTCACCGGCAGATTCGCCGAGACGCGCAGCAGCCGGGGGAGACCTTTGCCGCCGAGATCGGACTGCGCACAGAGGAATTCGGTGAACGCGTCGACATCGAAACCGCCAGGATCGGCGACCTCGACGGCGGCCATCACCTGATCGCCCGAACGCGGATCGGGCACCCCGAACACCGCGGCGGCGATGACAGCGGGATAGCGGCGCAGAACCTGCTCGATCATCAGCGCCGAGGTGTTCTCGCCGTCCACCCGGATCCAATCGCCCTTGCGGCCGGCGAAGTACAGGAATCCGCCGGTGTCGATATAGCCGAGATCCCCGGTCCAATACCAGCCGTTGCGGAGGCGGTCGGCATCAGCGACCTCGTTCTTGTAGTAGCCCTCGAACGCGAGCGCACCGGCCTTGTCGATCATCTCCCCGATGGCCTCATCAGGATTGCGTACCCGGCCGTACTCGTCGAGCTCGGCCCGCGCGCACTCCCGCAACGAATCCGGATTCACCACCGCCACACCGGGATGCGCCGGCCTGCCGAGCGCAGCGGGCGGTGCGGCCGGATCCAGGGCGGCCAGGCTCGGGCCCTCGCTGGAGCCGTATCCCTCGAACAGCTTCGCGTCGAAGCGGCGGCGGAACTCGTCCTGATCGGCCACCGACGCCTCGGTACCGAATCCGCGCACCAGCGAATTGTCGGAATCCGTTGCGGTTTCGGGCGTGGCCAGCAGATACCCCAGCGCCTTGCCGACATAGGTGAAATAGGTCGCCCCGAAGTACCGAACATCCGGAAGGAACTGCGACGCAGAGAATTTCGGCGTCAGGCAGACCGTCGCACCGACCGACAACGCAGGCGCCCACAACGCCATGATCGCATTGCCGTGAAAAAGCGGCATACAGCAATAGTCCACGTCCTCGCGCACATGCCCGAACTTCGCCGTCGCCGCGTACGCGACCACCGACAGTCGGCGCTGGGTGCACCGCACCGCCTTCGACGCACCGGTGGTGCCGGACGTGAACAGCAACAGCAGCAACGAGTCCGGCCCACCCACCGCCGCAGGCTCCACCTGGCAGGCATCGATCCGGGCGCCATAGCCGGGATCATCGACCAGCAGGAACCGATCCTCGGCCAGATCGAGCTCCAACTGCCGCAACCGCGCCATCCCCACGGCATCGGTGACGATCAGCTGACAGTCGACATACCGAACATCGGCAGCCAACTGGGCATCACCCCGGGTCGGATTGAGACCCGCCACCGTCGCACCCGCCAAAGCCGCCGCGCCCAGCCAGAAGACGAAATCGGGCACATTGTCCAACAGCACCCCGATATGGAACGGGCCGTCACGGCGCAGGGTGCGGGCAAGCTCCGCACGGGCAGCCGACTCCCGGACCACCGCATCCCGGCTCCACTCGGTATCGCGGGTGCGCAGGCCGAGTCGCTGGTCGCCGACCCGGTCGAGCAGCATGGACGCGATATCCGCCCGGCGCACGCCCGTCATTCCGACCCCGGGTAGATCTGTTTCAGGAAACCCTCGTTCACCACACAATGATCATCGACGACAAGCCGATCCAACCCGGATTCGAGGATCGCCATGCTGAGACTCCCTGTTTCGGTAGCCGCCGACTCGGTTCAGGACGACGCGGCAGGCGCGGCCGCGGCGACACCGGCGCGGCGACCGAAGAAGGTGCCGTCACCGAGCGACGTGCCGCTGATGTAGCCCCACGAATGCAAGCCCGACGTTGCTCTGCCCGCGGCGAACAGACCCGGGATCGGTGCGCCGTCCAAGTCGAGAACCTGGCCGTCGACCGTCGTGTGCAGACCACCGATGGTGAACACCTCAGCGCCGCCACGGCCCGCTTCGCCGTACTCGGGCGGAGCGATGCCGCGCTGGACGTCGATCGCGGCGAACGGTGACCGCAGCGGCCGCAACCAGTGCGCCGCCTTGTGGAAGTAGGGGTCCTGCCCGTCAGCCGCGTGCCGGTTGTATTCGGCGACCGTCGTCGCCAGCGCGCCGGGCGGCATCCCGATCTGCTGTTCGAGATCGTCGAGAGTCTCGGCCACGAAATGCGGTTGCACGCCCCACCGCTCGTTCTCCGGCACTTCCTCGTAGGCCTGTTCGTCCAGGATCACCCACACCTTCAGGCCGTGCTTGAACAGCGCGGCCTGGCCGACGAGCCCGGGATAGACATCCTCGTTGATGAAGCGCCTGCCGAGGTCGTCGACGATCATGCCGCGCACCATCATCCCCGGAATCAGGGAGATCCCGACCTGTGCGGCGGACATGTGCCGCACCGCCGCACCCGCGGCCTGTGCCATGACGATGCCGCGCCCGTCGTCACCGCCGTCACTGTTGACGCCGAGCCCGACCAGCTGCGGTGCGTGCTGAGCCACCATCGCGGCATTGTCGGCGAACCCGCCCGTCGTCAACACGACGCCACGTCGAGCACGGTAGGTGTAGTACCGGCCGTACTGCTTCGCCACGACACCGACCACACGTCCGGCTTCGGTGACGAGCCGGATCGCGTTGGTATCGGTGTGCACCGTCACCGCGGTCGCGGCGACGGCCTCGAACAGCTTCTGCATCAACACCTTGCCACCGAAACCGTCGGAGGTGACCCGGTGTCCGCGCGGCGACGGCTTCGCGAGATCGGCGAAGGGCCAGGCCTTTTCGCCCATCCACATGAGACCGTCGTCGGTGGGCGGCACCCACGTGGGGGAGTCCCACAGGGAAGGTTTGAACGGGACGCCGTGGTCGACGAGCCACTGGTAGTGCCGCGCGCTCTCACGGCTGTAGAGGCCGACCTTGTCCCGGTCGGCGTCGGGCCCCAGCGCGGCCAGCAGGAACGCTTCCATGTCCTGTGCGGTGTCGTCGAACCCGCAGGCCCGCTGGACCTCGGTGCCGCCGCCCAGATACATCTCTCCACCGGACAGCGCGGAGGACCCGCCGCCGCCACCCAGCTTCTCCAGCACGATGACATCAGCGCCCGCGGCGGACGACTCGAGCGCCGCTGCCGCACCCGCGCACCCGTAGCCAACGATCAGAACATCGGTTTCGCAGTCGACCTGCTCGACATCGCCCGCATCGACGGGTGCCACCGAATTGTGTGTGCTCATTACAACTCCCATCCGCTGTGCTGCGCACGCTAAGGAGTTCTCGCGCACGCCGGGCGGGGGAGTGTCCATCCACCGGGAGACCGTCTGCTGATCACCTGCTCGCTACGGGCAACCCTGCTTTTCGATCATTGAATCGTGCCTTCTTCTGACGATTCCCGCACGTGTTCATGTCACACCATTTGCGGGTGCGGCTCTGGCTGGTGTCGAAGAAGGCGGCTCGACAGGTCGGCGATGCGCACAAAGCCAGTTTTCCGTCGCGCTCGCCGGCGAGGATGCTGATCGCATCGGCGGCGATCACGCCCAGTGCGTCTTCGACGCAGGAATCCGAGTTGAGTAGCCAGTGCCGATTGCCCTCTGGCGTCAGGACCGCTGACGCGCGGCCCTGAATGCTGCGGTCGTTGATGACTCGGACTGCGGCGGCCGGGGGAGTGTCGTGCACCGCAGTGGCTGTCGCGGCGAGGTGAATCGCCTCCCTCAATTCCCGCGCGAGCTCGAGCTGGGCGGTGGTGCAGGAGTTCACGGCCAGGCCGCTCACCGCGAGCCAGTCGACGAGCCGCTGCGGCGTGGGGATGCGCTCCACAGGGTCGCCGGAGCGCTCCGTCAGCGTCGCGGTGAAGCTGGTCGCCAGCACGGTGCCGAGGCGGAAGTCAGGGAACTCAGCATGCATGGAACCACCTTAGCCGGTTGCACGCTGACGTCCGGTCATGTTAGAACCGTCTAAGCCGGTTCATCAAGTGCAGGAGGTCTCGTGCCCAGTCCCACCCGCGACGTGCAAGCATTCGACGCCCACGCAACCGACGCCGACCTCGACGATCTGCGCGCCAGACTGGCCGCGGCACGACTACCGGAGCCCGAGACGGTCTATCGCGCCGCACCCGACCCGCGCCGATGGGAGCAGGGGGTCCCGCTCGCCGATCTCGCCGAGGTCGTGAACTACTGGCGCACCGAATACAACTGGCGGTCGTTCGAAGAGCGCCTCAACCGGATCGGCCAGTTCCGCACAACCATCGACGATCTGGGAATCCAGTTCCTGCACCGCCGATCCACGCGAGCCGACGCGACGCCGCTGATCATGACGCACGGCTGGCCGGGCAGCATTGCCGAGTTCACCGATGTAGTAGACGAACTGGCAGATCCGAACGACGCGAACGCGCCGGCGTTCCACGTCGTCGTTCCCTCGCTACCCGGCTTCGGTTACAGCGACAAGCCGGCCACCACCGGGTGGGGGACCGAGAAGATCGCGGCAGCCTGGGTGGAACTCATGGGAAGGCTCGGCTACCGCGAGTTCGTGGCCCACGGCGGCGACTGGGGCGGCAATATCACCACGGTTCTCGGTGGCAGATTCCCGGAGCATGTTCTCGGTATCCACTCCACGTTCGCGGAGGCACCGCCCGGGTTGACGACAGACGGGCTCACAGACCTCGAGCGCGCGTGGATCGAGGAGACTCGCGATTTCTGGCGCCACCGCGCGGCATACGCGAAGCAGCAGGCGACCCGGCCACAGACCATCGGTTACTCGCTCGTCGACTCACCGGTCGGGCTCCTGGCCTGGATCCTCGACAAGTTCGCCGAATGGACAGATACCGAGGACAGCCCGTTCGAGACGCTTTCCATCGACCGCGTTCTCGACGACGTCACCCTGTACTGGCTGACGCGGACCGGCGCATCGGCAGCCCGCATCTACTACGAAAGCCACAATTCGCTCGATCCCGAACTTCGCGTCGACGTCCCGTCGGCGATCACCATGTATCCACGTGACATCGAGAAGTGTCCACGGGTCTGGGCACAGGAGCGGTATCGACAGATCGTCCACTGGGGATCGCCCGACAGTGGGGGACATTTCCCGTCGCTCGAGGCTCCCGAGTCCTTCGTCGAGGATCTGCGGGAAGGTCTCGCAGCTGTATTGGCCGCCAGCAGAGGGACTACTTGACATAATGTGCATTATCGGCGTTTGAAGGCGGCCTGTCGGAAGGGGTTTTTGCAGTTGTTTGCGGTGCATGCCTAGTTGCATCACATGCTGACAGGCGCTCACTGTCGCTTCTCGGCATTGCCGCGCGTGTGTGTGCCGACGCTTCGGTACTTGCAAGCTCGACTAGCCAAATTTTGGGACACCGAAGGAACGCTGACGAATCCGGATAATTCTCGGTTCGGCGGATTCATGACCGTTCGCCCTGAATGTGCTTATCGGCGAATCTGGGCCCGTATCCTCGGCAAACCGGGCCGGCTGCCCGAAACCCGGCACTCCCCCTCCCACTTTCCCGACCCCATTTCGTCACAGTGACGAAACTACTGAGGGTACCTGGATGGCGCACCGCATCGCCTTTTCGCCGTGATGCGGTGCGCCATGGAGATCAGACCAGAACCGGGGTCAGTCGGCGCGATTCGGTGGCCTTTTCGGAGCTGGTTTCCGGCGCGTTGTCGGCGTCGGCGGTGAGGTACTTATCGGGCAACGACAGTTTGGCGATCGTGCGCAAGGTCAGCGCGTACTGACGGACCAGGCTGCCGGTGGTGTACGGCAGGCGATATTCGGCCGCGAGCTTGCGCACTTCACGCTGGATTTCGGGCAGCCGGTTGCTCGGCAGGTCCGGGAACAGGTGATGTTCGATTTGATGACTGAGTGTGCCGGAAAGGATGCGCATCAGGGGACCGACGTCGATATTCGCGCTGCCCAGGTATTGGCGCAGATACCATTCGCCACGGGTCTCGCCCTCGATATCGCGCTTGGTGAATTTCTCCGCGCCGTCGGGGAAATGTCCGCAGAAGGTGATGATCTGCTCCCACACATTCTTGGTGAGGTTGGCGGTGACGTTCGCGCGGATCGTCGATTTCCAGTTCCGACCGGTCATCGCCGGGAAGATCACGTAGTCCTTGAGCAGCTGCTTACCGGCCTTCTGAGCGATTTCGTCGCGCGCCTGCCGGAACTTCTTCTTGTCCTTCTTGCCCGCCAGCACGCGCGGGATCTCCAGGTGGTACACGCACATACCCAGCTCGTACAGCAGTGACACGGGGACCAGGTAGACGAAGTTGCCCAGGTGGTACGGACGCCAGCGCCGGTCACGGGTGATCCGGAGCAGCCCGTACCCTTCGTCGGGGTCGAGCCCGAGCACATTGGTGAAAACGTGGTGGCGGTAGTTGTGCGCTTCCTTCCAATGGGCGGCGGGCATGGAATGGTCCCATTCCCAGGTGCTGGAGTGGATTTCCGGGTCGTTCATCCAGTCCCACTGGCCGTGCATGACGTTGTGCCCGATCTCCATGTTCTCGAGCACCTTCGACAAGGTGAGCAGGCCTGTCCCCCACCACCAACTGCTTTTCCGGCCCGAGTCGATCAGCACGAGCCGGGCGGCTATCTCGCACGCTCGCTGAACGCGGATGACTGTCTTGATGTATTTCGCGTCGCGTTCACCCAGGCTGGATTCGATCTGCCTGCGCAACGCGTCCAGGCGTTGCCCGAACTCTTCGATGTCGGTCGGCGAGAGATGTGTGTACGCCTCGACGTCAGATATTGCCATCTGCTGTGTTCAACCCCTGTTCCGGTGCCGCGCGCCGGGCGCGGTCCAGGTGAGAATACGAACTCGAGGGGTTGGTTCGGTGGTGTGCGCGGTATTTAGTTAGACGTAACAGCCGGGAGTCACCGATTGGGTGTCAGTGACTACTGGCGGCGGGTTCGTAGATCTTGTCCACCTCGGTGGCGTACTTCTTCATGACCTCTGCTCGCTTGAGCGACATCTTCGGTGTCAGTTCGCCGGTGGCCTCGGTCCAGTCGACGGGCAGGATTCGGACCTTCTTGATCGCCTCGGCATGGGACACCTTCTTGTTGGTGTCGGCGAGGGCCGCATCGATCTCCGCGACGAGATCCGGGTTGTCGATCAGAGCCTCGTTCGTGGTGTCGGCGGGCAGGTTGTGGCTTTGCTTCCACGCCGGGAGCGCTTCGGGGTCGAGGGTGATCAGCGCACCGACGAACGGACGGCCGTCACCGACCACCATCGCCTGGCTGATCAGCGGGTGGGCGCGCAGCGAGTCTTCCATCAGGCCCGGGGAGACGTTCTTTCCGCCCGCGGTGACGATGATTTCCTTCTTGCGGCCGGTGATGGTGAGGTAGCCGTCGCGGTCGATGCTGCCGAGATCGCCGGTCTGGAACCAGCCGTCGGCGAAGGCGTCGTCGGTGGCCTGTGGGTTGCCCCAGTATTCGTGGAACACGACAGGGCCGCGGAGCAGCAATTCGCCGTCGTCGGCGATCTTGGCGGCGTGGCCTTCGGTCGGGCGTCCGACGGTGCCGACCCGGGTATCGGCCGGGGTGTTCACGGTGATCGCCGCGGTGGTCTCGGTGAGTCCGTAGCCCTCGTAGACGGGGATGCCGACGCCGCGGAAGAAGTGACCGAGCCGGGCGCCGAGTGGTCCACCACCGGATACCGCCGCCTCGCATCGTCCGCCGAGCGCGAGACGCAGTGTGCGGTAGACGAGTTTGTCGAACAGGGCGTGACGCAGTCCGAGGACGATTCCGGGGCCGCCGGTGTCCTGGGCTTCGCTCCAGGCGATGGCGGTCTCGGTGGCCAGGTCGAAGATCTTTCCCTTGCCGCCGGCGTGTGCCTTCTGCTTGGCGCCGTTGAAGACCTTTTCGAACACTCGCGGCACCGCCAGGATGAAATGCGGCCGGAAGCTGCCGAACTGGTCGACCAGCGTGGACCAGTCGGAGCTGAACGCGACGACCACCTTGGCGTCGAGCGCGGCCAGTGTCACCGCGCGCGCGAAGACGTGGGCGAGTGGCAGGAACATCAGTGTCTTGTTGCCCTCGGTGACGAACTCCCCCAGCGCGATTCGGTCGGATTTCGACTCGGCGTAGAGGTTCCCGTGGGTGAGGATCACGCCTTTGGGGCGGCCGGTGGTGCCCGAGGTGTAGATCAGGGTGGCCGGGGAGCTCGCGCCGACCTCGGCTCGGCGGGTGTGCACGGCCGCGTCGTCGAGGTCGGCGCCGCGCGTGATCAATTCCTCGACGGCACTTTTGTCGATCTGCAGGATTTCTCGCAGGTCGGGCAGGGCGCGGTCGTCGATCTCCTCGATGATCCGGCGGTGCTGGTCGCTGTCGACGATGAGCAGTTTCGTCGCGGAGTCCTGCAGGATCCATTTGGCCTGCTCGGCGGCGGAGCTGTCGTAGATGGCCACGGTGCAGCCGCCGGTGGCCCAGATCGCGTGGTCGAGCACGACCCACTCGTAGCGGGTGGGTGCCATGATCGCTACGCGGTCACCGGGTTCGATGCCCGAGGAGATGAGACCCTTCGCCACGTCGGTGACCGTGCGGGCGAACTCGGCCGCGGTGACGTCGGTGAGTTCGCCGCTGCCGTTGGAGACGTTGAACAACACCGTGTGGGGCGAGTGCTCGGCGTGCAGGAACACACTGTCGGAATTGTTCGCGTGCTCGGGAATCGTGTAGGAAGCCGGGGCTTCGAACTCATGCATCACAGGGCCCTTCCACATGGAGTGATCAGTTACTGCGCGGGCGCGTGCTCGATGCCGAGTCGCAGCATGCCGCGCAGGTCGTAGGTGTTGGTGGCGACCGCGCCGACGATCAGGCCGATCGCCAGTCCCGCGCAGGTCATCCAGAGACCCTGTGCCATGCCGGCTTCGAGGTGTCCGTCGAAGAACAGGATGGCGCGCACGGCCAGGTAGATCTGGTGCATGGGTTCGAACGTGGCCATGTCGGCGATCCAGCGCGGTGTCGCCTCGAGCGGGATGGTGCCCGACGATGACGGGATTCCGAGCACCACGAACACGATGAGGTTGATCATCAGGCCTGCCGTGCCGAAGGCGGCCATCACCGACAGGGCGGTGACCGCGATGGCGGCGATGGCCAGTGTGCCATAGAGGAACAGCATCAGTGGCCGCTCGATCGCCATGTTCAGCAGGGTGCCGACGCCGAGGAACACGCCGGAGGCCAGCGGGGCGCTGATCGCGGCGATCCCCCATTTGATGAGCAGCGTGCGCCACCGGCTGATCGGGGCCGGGGTGGTGGCCTTGTGCCATGGGCCGTATTCGGCGGGGATATAGCCCAGTGAGGCGTCGGCGAGTGAATTGATCATCATCGCGCCGCTGAATCCGACGATCAGCAGGACCAGGGTGTAGAAGAAGGCCGCCAAGCCCTGGCCGGTGCCTTCGGGGAGCGGGTGGTAGGCGGTGACGACGACGTCGATCGGCTCGGCGAGTTGTAGCTGTGCGGCGCCGCTGAGTGGTGTGGCCCCGGTCGCGGTGCGGACCTGTTCGGCGAGTTGGGTGCCGACAGTGCGGTTGACCTGTGTCATGGCCTGGTCGGCGACGGTGTTCATGATCTGTGCGGCGAGGGTGCCTGCCCGCGGGTTGGTGAGCACGGAGATGATGGGCTGCTCGACCTGGCCGGGGACGATCGAGGCGGCGCCGAGGATGGCGACGCGTTTGGTGAAGTCGCCGGGGATGACGATGGCGCCGTAGACCTCGCCGTTCTGCAGCTGTTGCTGGGCTTCGTTGATGCCGAGTGGGCGCAGGTCGATCTTGTCGGCGGGGATGTTGTCGCTCAGCGCCGAGGTGATCTGTGCGCCGATGTTGGCGGGTTTGCCACCGACGGTGTCGCCGACGTCCTGGTTGACCAGGGCGATCGGGAAGTCGTGCAGGTGCTTTTCGGGGTCGGCGGTGTAGCCGAGGTACATGGTGCCCAGCAGCGCCGCCAGGATGGTGACCA
This sequence comes from Nocardia sp. NPDC055002, assembly GCF_053608825.1. NCBI lineage: Bacteria > Bacillati > Actinomycetota > Actinomycetes > Mycobacteriales > Nocardiaceae > Nocardia > Nocardia sp. NPDC055002. Next base: position 395,004 of record NZ_JBSGWE010000001.1, on the reverse strand, counting down.
GGGTGATCGGGGCCAGCCATTCGCGGATCGGCATGTTGCGCTGTGTGCGGGTGGGCGCGGTGTTGTCAGTCATGGCAATCGTCAATGTAGTCAGCGACAACAAAGTAGTCAACGCAAACATTGGGTGTCCGTCGGATATCCTGCTCGTACCATGTCCCTGCACACCCCGTACCACCACGGAGACCTCCGCGCCGCGCTGCTGACGCGCGCCGAGGCGACACTGCGCGAGGCCGGCGTGGACGGGCTGTCGCTGCGTCAACTGGCCCGCGACACCGGCGTCAGCCATGCGGCGCCGAGTCGTCATTTCCGTGACAAGCAGGCGCTCCTGGACGCACTCGCCGTCACCGGGCTCGAACGCCTCGGCGCCTGCTTCGAACAAGCCGTGATCGAAGGACCCATCACGGCACGCCTGCAAACGGTCGCCTATGCCTACCTGCGATTCGCCGTCGACAACCTCGAGCTCTTGCCGCTGATGTTCGCGCGCCGAAACAACTCCACCTCGGCTGATATCCAGCAGGCCGCCGACCGGGCGTTCGCGGTGCCGATCACCCTCATCGCCGACGGTCAGGCCGCCGGCGAGATCGTGGCAGGTGACCCGAAACGGCTCGGCGTCACCGCCCTGGCCGCCCTCCAGGGCTTGGCCACCTTCGTCGGCTCCGGCTACACCGCCGACTACGACTCCGAACAGCTACTCGACGACCTGGTCCGCCACCTCACCCTGGGCCTGCTCCCCCGGTCCTCCCCCAGCTGACGATCGCAGAACGCGCTGTGCGCGCCCAACGCTCAATTGGATCCGGCCAGGACTACCGGCCGACCGTTGCGCGGCTGGGTGGGTCGGTTGCTGTGCGGGAACAGCGCGCGGTAATTGTCGACATCAGGGGCGGTGACCGGCGCAGGGTGGCGCAGCACGATCCACTCGACGCCTTCGGTGCACGGGGGCGTGGTCAGAGAGCCCTGGTAGCGGAACTGGGCGCGGTCGGCCGGGAGGAATTCACGCGGATCGACCGTGGTCACCGCGCGGGTGAGCCCTGAGCGGTTCGGGGCGGCGGTGAGTATTCGACTCAGCGGGGTGGGGTCGGTGTGGGCGTTCAGCAGGACGGCGAGAACGGCCAGTCGGCCCGATTGGGCGGTGTGGACGAAATGCAGTTCCATGGCGGTCTCGGCGCCGTCGACTGTGTGCTCGCTGGGGAGATGGAAGTGAAACTGGGTCAGGGTGAACGGCGTTCCGTCGACGACGATGCGGTTGCCGGAGTCCGCCGGGGCGCTCACCTGCACGGTGTGTCCGTTGTTGAGCAGGTTCACGGACGGAATGGGGCGGTAGTCGATCTCGATGTGATCGGACGGGTGTAGTTCGGTGGGGCTGTCCAGGTCGATCGGCGATTGGGCGTGGCCGACCCGGCAGGCCGAGTAGCCGCGGTCGAGGTCGGCCCAGTGCTCGGGACCCTCGGCGTCGTAATCCCAGTGCGGCTTGCCCGTGGTGGCCGCGACCGAACCGCCGCAACCGGCGGCAGCGAGCAGTGCCAGTGCGGCGAGGGCGCCGCGGCGGGTGAGGACGGGGCTGAGGTCATTGTGACGAACCGGCACCGGTGTAGCTCCTTGCCATGATTCTGCCGTCGGCCCGGAGGTACACGTCCCGGGACGGCAGTGTGCGCGTGTCGAAATCAGCGAGTCGTCCACCGACCGATAATGTCCGGTTTGCACCGAATATCCTTCTAGTACAGTAGATTTCGCCCCTGCGCGGGGTCTCAGGCTATGCCGGTCGTCACCGCGCAGGCCAGACTCGAGGGCGGCGAGATACGTCACATCGGCGGTGGCCGCGGCTCGAGCTAGGCGCCTAGGGTCGGATCATGATCGAGATTCCACAGGTCTTCGCCCGCGCAACGATCAGTCGCGAAGGCGAACCCGCGCGGGCATGGATCGCGGGACTGCCCCTCCTGGCGGAGGAGTTACTGCAACGGTGGTCGTGCACGCCTGACGGGCCGCTCATGCACGGCCATGTCGGCGTCGTCATTCCGGTGTCGCGTCCGGATCTGGCGCCCGCGGTCGTCAAGATCTCGTTTCCGCACCCGGGCAACGTGTTCGAGCCGGACGCGTTCGCCACCTGGAACGGACGGGGTGCGGTGCAATTGTTCGACCGTGATGACGCACGGTTCGCGATGCTGCTCGAGCGCACCGGCCACCGAACTCTGGCCGACATCACCGACTTCGACGAGGCAGTCGGCATACTCGGGCAGCTGTCCCGTCGCTTGGCTGTCGACGCCCCTGTCGGGCTGCCGCGCTTGAGCGACCTGGTCGCCGACTGGACGGACGAGATCCGCACGACGGCCGCCGAACTGGGCGATCCACTCCCCCGCCGCGTTCTGGATGCCGCGTTCGAAACCTTGCGCGACCTCGGTCCAGGTCAGCCTGAGACCCTCGTCCACGGTGACCTCCATGATGCGAATGTGCTGGCGGGTGAACGTGAGCCTTGGCTGGCGATCGACCCCAAGGGATACGTCGGTGATCCTGCCTACGACACGATCACCGTTCTTCGCAGTTACCGGTTCGCGCCGCTGTTGTTCGCCGCCGATCCTGGTGCCGGTGTTCGTCGCGGGCTGGACTTGTATTGCGAGGCAGCGGGGATCGACTGTGCTCGCGCCCGCCGGTGGGCGCAGGTGCGTGCGGTCAAAGCGGCGCTGTGGGGTCGGTGTCACGGTGATCCCGACTGGTTGATCGCAGCGACCGACCGGTTGGCCGAAGTCCTGATGTGAGAACCCGAACGGTTCAGGCGGGGTTGGACGGCCAGTTCTTTTCCATCCACTGATCCGGTTTCGGGTGCGGGGTGAAGCCGTAGGCCCGGTACAGGTCGTGGGCGTCGCCGGTCGCGAGGGCCATGCGACGTAGTCCCCAGTCGTCCGCGTCGGCCATGATGCGATCGAGCAGGTGCTTGCCGACACCTTGTCCGCGCTGGGAACGGTCGACGTAGACGTCGGAGAGCCAGGCGAAGGTGGTGCGGTCGGTGACCAGGCGGGCGAAGGCGATCTGGGAACCGTCGCGGAACACGCTGTAGGGCAGGGAGTTCTCGACGAGGCGCTGCACCCGCTCACGGCTACGACCGAGTGCCCAGTACGCGTCGGTGGACAGCCGGTGGTGGAGCCAATCGAGGTCGACGGCGGCGGGATCGGTGGAGAAATCGAGCATCGGTCCAGGATAGGACTGTTCGCCGGTACCGCCATTGCGTATCAGTCACCAGGCGCCGCGTCGGGCATGGCAGTGATCTTGCGGGTGCTCACCGCGTGGCGGGTTCTGTCCCGATGTGCTTCCCCGGAAAGTGGCCCGGGGAAGCACATCGGGGTGTTCAGGCGCCGACGTAGGTGGCCAGGTGTTCGCCGGTGAGCGTGGAGCGGGCTTCGACGAGGTCGGCGGGGGTGCCTTCGAAGACGATATGGCCGCCGTCGTGGCCCGCGCCGGGGCCGAGGTCGATGATCCAGTCGGCGTGGGCCATCACCGCCTGGTGGTGTTCGACGACGATGACGGACTTGCCGGATTCGACGAGGCGGTCGAGCAGGCCGAGGAGTTGTTCGACGTCGGCCAGGTGCAGGCCGGTGGTCGGTTCGTCGAGGATGTAGACCCCGCCCTTGTCGGACATGTGGGTGGCGAGCTTGAGGCGCTGGCGTTCGCCGCCGGACAGGGTGGTCAGTGGCTGGCCGATGGTGAGGTAGCCCAGGCCCACTTCGGTGAGGTGGGTGAGGATCTTGTGGGCTGCGGGGGTGCGGGCTTCGCCTTCGCCGAAGAACTCGCGTGCTTCGTCGACGGGCATCGAGAGCACTTCGCTGATGTTCTTGCCCGCGAAGGTGTATTCGAGGACTTCGGCCATGAAGCGTTTGCCTTCGCACACCTCACACATCGTCGACACGCCGGCCATCATCGCCAGGTCGGTGTAGACCACGCCCGCGCCGTTGCAGTTGGGGCAGGCACCTTCGGAATTGGCACTGAACAGGGCCGGTTTGGCTCCGGTGGCCTTGGCGAACGCTTTGCGGATGTGGTCGAGCAGACCGGTGTAGGTGGCGGGATTGCTGCGGCGCGAGCCCTTGATCGGGGTCTGGTCGATGGAGATGACGCCTTCGTCGATCGGGATCGAGCCGTGCACGAGCGAGCTCTTGCCCGAGCCCGCGACGCCGGTGATCGCCACCAGAATGCCGAGGGGGATGTCGACGTCGACTTTGTCGAGGTTGTTGGCGGTGGCGCCGCGAATCTGCAAGGCGCTGGTCGACTTTCGCACCGAGTCCTTGACCGAGGCGCGGTCGTCGAAGTGGCGGCCGGTGACGGTGTCGCTGGCGCGCAGCCCGTCGACGGTGCCTTCGAAGCAGATGGTGCCGCCCTTGGAGCCGGCGGCGGGGCCGAGGTCGACGATGTGGTCGGCGATGACGATCGTTTCGGGCTTGTGCTCGACGACGAGCACAGTGTTGCCCTTGTCGCGCAGGCGCAGCAGCAGGTCGTTCATCCGCTGGATGTCGTGCGGGTGCAGGCCCGCGGTGGGCTCGTCGAAGACATAGGTGACGTCGGTGAGCGAGGACCCGAGGTGGCGAATCATCTTCACGCGCTGGGCTTCACCGCCCGACAGGGTGCCCGAGGGGCGTGACAGCGACAGGTAGCCGAGGCCGATCTCGACGAACGAGTCCAGAGTCTGGCGCAGCGACTCCAGCAGCGGCGCCACCGACGGGTCGTCGACCTGCTTGACCCAGTCGGCGAGATCGGTGATCTGCATGGCGCAGGCGTCGGCGATGCTGATGCCGTCGATCTTGGACGAGCGGGCCGCGGCGGACAGCCGGGTGCCCGCACAGTCGGGGCAGGTGCCGAAGGTGACGGCGCGTTCGACGAAGGCGCGCACATGCGGTTGCAGCGAATCGATGTCCTTGGACAGCATCGACTTGCGCAGTTTGGGGATGAGTCCTTCGTAGGTGAGGTTGATGCCCTCGACCTTGACCTTCGTCGGCTCTTTGTACAGCAGGTCGGCGAGCTGCTTCTTGGTGTACTTCTTGATCGGTTTGGCCGGGTCGAAGAAGCCGGAACCCTTGAAGATGCGGCCCATCCAGCCGTCCATGCTGTAGCCGGGAATCTTGAACGGGCCCTCGTCGAGGGAGAGGTTCTCGTCGTAGAGCTCGGTGAGGTCGATGTCGTTGATCTGACCTTTGCCCTCACAGGTGGGACACATGCCGCCGGTGATGGCGAAGCTGCGGCGTTCCTTGACGGTGACCCCGTTCTTCTCGACCTCGACCGCGCCGGCGCCGCTGATCGAGGCGACATTGAACGAGAACGCCTGCGACGACCCGATGTGCGGGTCGCCGAGGCGGCTGAACAGGATCCGCAGCATCGCGTTGGCGTCGGTGACGGTGCCGACAGTGGATCGCGGGTCGGCGCCCAGCCGGGACTGGTCGACGAGGATGGCGGTGGTCAGACCCTCCAGGACGTCGACGTCGGGGCGGGCCTGGCTGGGCATGAAGCCCTGCACGAACGCGCTGTAGGTCTCGTTGATCAGGCGCTGCGATTCGGCGGCGATGGTGCCGAAGACCAGCGAGCTCTTACCGGACCCGGACACTCCTGTGAAGACCGTCAGCCTGCGCTTGGGGATCTCGATGCTCACATCGCGCAGATTGTTGACCCGCGCGCCGTGCACGCGGATCAAATCGTGGCTGTCGGCCGGCTCTATGGTGGTGCCGGTCTTCTTGGCCGTGCTCATGGGTCTCCCTCGATCAGTCGACATCGCCGGATATCGAATCTACCGGCGCGATGGCTTACTTGGTCTGCTGGATGCGGACCATATTTCCGGCGGGGTCGCGGAAGGCGCAGTCGCGCACGCCGTAGGGCTGATCGGTGGGTTCCTGAACGATCTCGATGTCTCCGGCCTGCAGCTTCTCGAACAGGCCGTCGAGGTCGTCGGTGGCGAGGTTGACCCCCGCGTAGGTGCCCTTGGCCATCATCTCGCTGATGACGCGGCGTTCGTCGTCGGTGAGGCCGGGGTCGGCGGCCGGTGGGTGCAGCACGATGGAGGTGTCGGGCTGGCCGGTGGGGCCCACGGTGATCCAGCGCAGCCCGTTGTAGCCCACATCGTTGCGTACCTCGAAGCCGAGCGTGTCGCGGTAGAAGGCGAGCGCGGCGTCGGGATCGTCCTGCGGCAGGTAGCTCGAGTGAATGGTGAGGTTCATGCCGACCACGCTAATTGTCGGCCGGAGCGGAAGCTTCTCGATTCCTGATCGGTCTGGTCACCTTCTTGACCACGCACGACGGCATGCCCGCGGTCTGTTCGTCCTGCAGCTGTTTGTAGGTGCTGGGCGGCACACCGACGAGTTCGGTGAAGCGGGTACTGAAGGTGCCCAGCGAGGACGAGCCGACCGCGAAACACACCTCGGTGACACTCAGGTCGCCGCGGCGCAGCAGCGCCATGGCCCGTTCGATGCGGCGGGTCATCAGGTAGGAGTACGGCGATTCCCCGTAGGCGAGACGGAATTGCCGGCTGAGGTGCCCGGCCGACATGTGGACGCCGCGGGCGAGCGCTTCGACGTCGAGTGGCTGGGCGTATTCACGGTCGATGCGGTCGCGCACACGACGCAGCAGCGCGAGGTCGCGCAAGTGCTGTGGTTTCGCGGGTGGGCCGGTCACATAGCCGATCGTCCCACGTCGGACGGTGTTGCCGACACGGGCGGGTCGGTGTGTGTGTCGAGGACCCCGGCGAGTTCGGCGCGGAAGTGAGGGCAGGTGCGGAAGTCCTCGGCGTCGCAGTCCAGGACGTGGGTGACGGCGTCGAGGGCGGCGCGCGTGCGGGCGATCTGGTCGGCGAGGCGGTCGCGATGGGCTTCGAGTACTTCTCGGCGGGTGCGCCGATCGGGGGAACGGATGAACAGGATGGCGAGATCGTCGAGGGACAAGCCTGCCTTCTTGCCCAGGACGATCATCGCGATCGTGTCGATGTCGGTGCTGCGGTAGTGGCGGCGTCCGGCCGAGTCACGGGCTGGAGTGAGCAGTCCGCGGTCTTCCCAGTGGCGCAGCACGTGGGTCGCGAGCCCGAACTGTGCCGCCACCGCACCGATCGTGGTGTGTTCCTCGGCCATCCGCCGAGCCTATGCGGTGACGCGGTAGCAGGTGATCACGGCGACGGGATGCCAAGGCAGACGGACTGTTTCGGTGTCGACCGAGCCGAATTCGGTGCTGAGTGCGCGCCGGATCTCGCGGGTTCGGGTGAAGCGGAAGTCGAAGATCGCGGCGCCGCCGCCGGGGCGGAGCACTCGACGCAGTTCGGTGACGGCGGCGGGCAGGTCCGGCCATTCGTGCATGCTCAGGCTCGACACGGCGAAGTCGATGCTGTCGTGCGGGTGGGGCAGCTCGGCGACGTCGGCGACGGCCAAATCGATCGGCTGTCCAGCGAGGGTACGCCGGGCGATCTCGATCATGTGCGGGGACAGGTCGATGCCGTGCAGGCGCAGGTCGGGGCGACGAGTTGCCACGTGGGACAACAGCTTTCCCGGACCGGTGCCGAGGTCGAGGACCGTGGCCGAATCGGTGGTGTGGGCGTCGATGTCGGTGGCGATCCGCCGGTACAGGCCGGTGAGGAGCCGGGTGGCGCGCCGGTCGTAGCCGAGGCTCTGTTCGTATCCGAAAGTGGTCATGAGACCACCGTGGTTGTTCAGGTCGACCTGAAGTCAAGCTCGTCGGTCGGGCGCACGGCCGCGGTGCGACCGGGGGCCTGCTGGAATTGCCAGTACAGGTTCGTGTGGGCGATGACGTCTTCGGGTTTCGGTGCGCCCCACCGGGTCTTGTCACCGGTGGTGTGGGCGTCGGCGACGAGGGTGACGTCGTAACCGCGCACGAACGCGCCGTGGATGGTCGAGCGGACGCAGGCGTCGGATTCCGCGCCCGTGACAACCAGGTGGCCGGCGCCCACCGCCGCGAGCAGTCCCTCGAGCTCGGTGTCTTCGAAGGAGTCGCCGTAGTGCTTGTGCACCAGCGGTTCGGTGTCGGTGCGGGTGAGTTCGGGAACGTAGTGCCAGGGATCGCTGTGTTCGACCAAATCCTCGGAGGAGTGCTGGATCCAGATGATCGGGACATCGGCGATGCGAGCCCGGTCGACAAGGGCGTTGATGTTCGCGACGACCTCGTCGCGGCGGGGTGCTTCGTCGACGACGCCGTTCTGCACGTCGACGACGAGCAGTGCGGTGTTCGGGCGGTCGGGCAGCGTGGTCATGGCGATTCCTCTGCGGCGGTCAGAGCGGGCGAAGGACGACGACGCCCGGGACGGTCTGGAGATACTCGGTCAAGGGGGTGTCGACGACCTGGTTGTTCGCCGCGAGCGAGGAGGCGTTGCGGAAGACCGGGCCGGTGGGGGTCGCGACGATGATGCCGACGTGGGTCACGTCGAGACCGGTGTCGGGGGTGTAAGCGCCGAGGAAGTCGCCGGTGCGAAGGGCGGCCAGGACTGTCCCGTCGACGGCGGCTGCGGGAATGTGGGTGACGGCACGGTCGACCACGGCAACGCCGGGCAGGTAGGTGCTGCCGTCCGCTTTCGCGTTGAGGTGCTTGGTGGTGGTCACCGCGGCGGGGCTCAGGCTCGCGGTGATGTCGGTGGCGGCGAGCCGTTCGCGGGTGGCCCAGTCGGTGAAGAAGTGCTTGCGCTGGGCGAATTCGACGCGACCGTCGATGTAGCGAGTGGCGACCAGGTTGGTGAAGAACTCGTCGCGGGTGCTGGAGCGGGAGGCGGCATCGATGTAGTCGAGGTAGGTGAAGCAGTCGACCCGGCGCAGATCCGCGACGAGCTGTTCGGGCTCGGTGGCCGAACCGATCAGCATGTTCGCGCCGTACGGGGTGCCGAGCAGCCGCGCGGAGAGTCGTTCGAGGAGTTCGCCACGGCCCAGACCGCCCGATTCGGCGCGCACGGTGAGGAGTTCGTCGATCTTGCGTGCGGAAGCGTCATCGACCGACGGTGCGGCCGAGGCCGGTGCCAGCGCGCACACGAGCGCGGCGAGCACGAGCATGATCCGGACGATGATGCGCAAGACGCCTCCAGCTGGCCACGGGTCGATCGGTGCGAGCGCTGTCCACCGTAGCCGAGGCAGCGGACAAGATCGGTGACTCTGGTTCCCTGTGCCGCGATGATGGAAGAGTGTGCCGTTCTGCCATCGGCGATGCCGATTGTTCGCGAATGGTCTCGTATCGACCGGGCGATGGGTTGTTCGCGTACCGTTGTCGCAGGTAGTCCGTGTTCGCGGCGAGTTCGCGATGGGGTTGCTCCCCCGGGTGTCGTGGATGTGGTTCGTGCAGACGTCGACCGTTGGCCCGTCCGGGCGGAAGGGATGCCGAAATGCGTGCGTTGACAGTGGTTCCCATGCAGAAGCAATCGTTGCGGGTGGAGGATGTGCCCGACCCGGTCGTCGGTCCCGGCGAACTGCTCGTCGACGGGATCTCGCTGGGCATCTGCGGCACCGACCGCGATATCGCGCAGGGCAACTACGGCTGGCTGCCACCGGGCAAGTCACAGATGGTGCTCGGGCACGAATCTCTGGGCCGGGTGAAGACCGCGCCCGCGGGCAGCGCATTCGCCCCCGGCGACCTCGTCGTCGGGATCGTGCGCAGGCCGGATCCGGTGCCGTGCGGGGCGTGCGCGCGCGGCCAATGGGACATGTGCCGCAACGGGATGTACGTCGAGCGCGGGATCAAGGAGATCGACGGGTACGGGTCGACATCCTGGGTGGTGCGCGAGGACTTCGCGGTGCGACTCGATCCGGCCCTGGAGAAGGTCGGGGTACTGCTGGAACCGACGACCGTGGTCGCCAAGGCCTGGGATCAGATCGAGAAGATCAACAACCGCGCCTGGTTCGATCCGCGCACCGTCCTGGTCACCGGCGCCGGGCCGATCGGTCTGCTGGCGGCACTGCTCGGGCAGCAACGCGGCCTGGACGTGCACGTCCTCGACCGGACCAGCGGCGGGACGAAAGAAGAGCTGGTCCAAGCGTTGGGCGGCACGTTCCACACGGGGACGGCGGCCGCCGCCGCGAAAGAGATCAGCCCCGACATCGTGATCGAGGCGACCGGTGCGCCCGCGGTGGCGTTGCAGGCGATGGAGATCGACAACCCCGGCGTGATCGTCTGCCTGACCGGGGTGTCGACCCCCGGTGTCGACACCGATGTCGATGTCGGCGGTTTGAACCGCAACATCGTGCTCGACAACGCGGTGGTGTTCGGTTCGGTGAACGCGAACCGCCACCACTACGAACAGGGCGCCGAGGCGCTGGCCAAAGCGGACGAGTCGTGGCTCGAACGCCTCATCACCCGGCGGCTGCCGCTGGAGAGGGCGCTCGAGGCGTTCGACCCGGGCGGGTCCGATATCAAGGTCGTCATCGACCTGGCCTGATTCGCCGAAACGCGGGGCCGCGGTGGTCAGTCGGCCGCCGCGGACTCGGTCGTGGGGACCGCGCAGCCGTCAGGTCCGCAGCTGTCGCCGTCGGCGATGAGCTGGGGAGCAGGTCGATCGTTCCAGGCGGTGTTCAGTGCCCGGGTGAACGTTTCGGGGGGCTGGGCGCCGGAGACCGCGTACTTGCCGTCGAAGACGAAGAACGGGACGCCGGTGGCACCGAGGGCGGCGGCCTCGGCTTCGTCGCGGCGGACCGCGTCGGCGTAGGCGTCGGGGTCGGCCAGCAGCGCACGCACCGAGTTCTCGTCCAGGCCCGCGCGCACAGCCAAGGCCACGAGGCGTTCGGTGTCGCCGAAGACGGGCTCGGGTTCGGCGAAATTGCCTGCGTAGAGAGCATCGAGCATGGCTTCCTGCTTGCCCTGGTCGAGGGCGTAGTGCAGGAGCCGGTGCATATCGAAGCTGTTGCCCGAGTCGCGGCCTGCGGTTCGGTAGGGCAGACCCATCGCCGCGGCCTGGGCGCCGATGCCGCGTTCGTTGGCGGCGGCCTGGTCGACGGTGATGCCGTATTTCTCGGCGATCGCCGGGATGACCGGGCGCGTGGAACCGGCGGGCAGCGTTGGATCGAGCTCGAAGGACCGGTGCACCACCTCGACGTCGTCCCGGTGCGCGAAGCCGGCCAGCGCTTCTTCGAAGCGGGCTTTACCCAGGTAGCAGAACGGGCAATTGATGTCGGTCCAGATCTCTACTCTGGTGGACAAGCGGGCCTCCTGCGGCGCATCGAGGGGTGCGGCGGTGGTCCGCCGGACAGTTCTGGACAGGCGTTCGAATTCGGGGAATGTAACGCCGGCAACGAGGCCGCTATTCCCTGGCGCGTCCGGGCACGACGGGACGAGCACGAGGGGTATCGATGGGGTTCGAGCAGCGGAGGGGGTGGGTGCAGGTGCCCGAAGGATTGGTGGTGCCGCGCGCGCTGGGTGGATTGTGGGCGGTGCGCCACGCGCAGAGTGAGGCCAATGTGTGGTTCTCCGACCCGGCGACCGAGCAGCGGCCGATGCAGGGCACCGATTCCGGGGTGGAACTGACCGCACACGGGCAGTGGCAGGCGCACTGTCTCGGCGATTGGCTGGCCGGGTTGGCGGGCACGCAGCGACCCACGCTGGTGGTCTGCTCCCCCTACCTGCGCACCAGAGTCACCTGGGCGGTGATGGCCGAGGCCGCCGCCACCCGCAACCGGCACCTGCACCCGATCCGCACCCTGGTCGACGAACGGTTGCGCGACCGGGAGATGGGGGTGTTCGAACTGCACCCGTATCGGGCGATCCGGCGACGCGCACCCGAGGAGGGACTGCGTCGTGAACTGGTCGGCAACTGGGTGTATCGGCCGCCGGGCGGGGAGTCGCTGGCCGATGTGGCGTTGCGGGTGCGCAGTTTCCTCGACGAGCTCGATGTGGTGGCCGCGGGCGAGCAGGTGCTGGTGGTGACCCACGACGCGGTGGTGGTGTCGTTGCGCTACATCCTCGACGGACTCGGTGCGCCGGTACCGGATTCGCTCGAGCCGGTGCCCAACGCGTCGGTGTCGCAGTGGCGGCGTGAGGGCCCACGACTGGCATTGCGCGTGTGGGGCTCGGTCGACCACCTCGCGAAGGACGCGGAAACGGGATAGGGGTCGGCGCGACAGACCGATGTCGTCCGCAACTGTTTTCGTGGTGGTCGGTACCGGCGCGGCTGTCGTGGGCGGCGTCGACGGACTGATGGGTCCGTGGGTGGGAGAATGCGCGAGTGGATGTCGCGATCGGTCTGGTTGTCCTCATCGGCTCGGCGACCGCGCTGGCGGCGCTGGCGCGGCGATTCGGGGTGTCGGAACCTCTGGTGCTGACGTTGGCCGGGGTGGCCGCGTCGTATCTGCCGATGGTGCCGCAGGTGCACCTCGAGCCGGAGGTGGTGCTGCTGGGGTTGCTGCCGCCGCTGCTCTACACCGCCGCGCTGCGCACCTCGCTGGTCGATTTCAAGGACAACCTGCGCACCATCGCGTCGCTGTCGGTCGGTCTGGTGCTGTTCAGCACGTTCGCGGTGGCGCTGGTGGTGTGGTGGTTGCTGCCGGTGCCGTTCGCGGCAGCGGTCGCGTTGGGTGCGGTGGTCGCTCCCCCGGACGCGGTGGCAGCGACCGCGGTGGCCCGACGCACGGGGATGCCGCGCAGCATCGTGACGGTGCTCGAGGACGAGTCGCTGTTCAACGACGCGACCGCGCTGGTGGCGTTGCGTTCGGCGATCGCGGCGATGGCCGGTGCGGTGACCGCGTGGCAGATCGGCGGCGATTTCCTGCTCGCGGCCGTCGGTGGTGGTGTCATCGGGGCCGTGGTGGCGGCGGCATTGGCGATGTTGCGCCGGCGGATCACCGACCCGGTGCTCGATACCTCGGTGTCGCTGCTGGCCCCGTTCGTGGCGTATCTGCCCGCCGAGCACTTCCATGCCTCGGGCGTGATCGCGGTCGTGACGTGCGGAATGATCCTGGGCCACGGCGCGCAACGGTGGCAGGGCGCGGCCTCGCGGGTCGCCGAGACCACCAATTGGCGCACCATCCAGTTCATTCTGGAGAGCGCGGTGTTCTTGATCATCGGGTTGCAGGTGCGCTGGATCGTCGACGCCGCCTGGCACAGCGGGTTGGATCACGCCACGCTGGTCGTCGCGGCGGTGGGCGTACTGGCCGCGGTGATGCTGGCGCGCCCGGTGTGGGTGTTCACGCCCGTGCTGGTGGCCAGGCTGTTCGGGCGCGCGACCGAACCGTTGAGTCATGCGGCGGTGGTGTCGTGGGCGGGCATGCGCGGGGTGGTGACTTTGGCGGCGGTGTTGTTGCTGCCCGAATCGACACCGCAGTTGCCGGTGCTGGAACTGCTCGCCCTGGTGGTGGTCGGCGGCACGCTGCTGGTGCAGGGCAGTTCGCTGCCGTGGCTGGTGCGGTTGCTGCGGTTGCGCGGCCCCAGTCGCGAGGAAGACGCACTGGCCAAAGCTGATCTGCTGCAACAGGCTTCGACCGCCGGTCTGGCCGAACTCGACCGCAGCATCGGACCCGACACTCCCGAACCGGTGATCGAATCGCTGCGACAGCGACTGATCTGGCGCTCCAACGCCGCCTGGGAACGGTTGGGCCGCCCGGAGGCCGAACTGGTGACACCGACCGCGGAGTACCGGCGGCTACGGCTGGCGATGCTGGCCGCCGAACGCGATGCGGTGCTGGAGGTTCGCGACGCGGGGGCGGTGGATTACGAAGTCCTCCAACATGTGCTGGCCCGGCTCGACCTCGAGGAGTCGATGATCGACCGTTTCGACGAGAGCGATGACGATCGCCGCGCCGAACCGCTGTCCACTGCCGCCGGTGCGGTGGGGTGCGCCCATCTGGACGCCGCGCCGCTACTGGCGGAGCCGCCCGCCGGCGAGCTGGTGTGTCAGACGTGTCTGGACGAGGGTCTGCGCTGGGTGCATCTGCGAATGTGCACCGCCTGCGGGAACATCGGCTGCTGCGAGTCCTCGATCGGCGACCACGCGAGCGCGCATTTCCGGGACTCGGCGCATCCGGTGATGCGCAGTGTGGAGCCTGGGGAGGCTTGGCGATGGTGCTACGTGGACCAACTGCTCGGCTAGCTCACCGACGAGGTCTCACCGACGTGGTCGTCAGCCGCGGTGGGAGTAGATCAGACGCGCGTATTCGGCGAGCAGGTGGTCGAGTTCGGTGGATTCGCCCGCGGCGGCGAGCTGTTGGTAGCCGATGATCATCGCCATGCCGAATTCGGTGACGACGGTGGCGGTGGCCGTGTCGTCGACGACACCGTCGATGACACGGTGCACGGTGCGCCGACGCGACTCGTCGACCCGCTTGACGGTGACGTGTACCGATTCGTCGTTGGCCGCCCAGGCTCGCAGCGCGGCTTCGGCGCCGTGTTCGAGTCCGCTGGCGAGCACCGACATCGCCCGTACGTCGGCGTCGGCGTCACCGTGGCCGACGTCGAGCGCGCGTAGCTCGACCATCTGACGGTTCTCCCAGTGTTCGAGCAGGGTGTCGACGAAGCCCTGCCAGGAGCCGAAGTGGTGATAGAACGAGCCGCTGGTGACGCCGAGGCGACGGCACAGCACCCCGATGTTGAGACCTTTGAAACCGAACTCTGCGAGCACCGCCACCGCGGTGTCGAAGTACTGCTCCTTGGTGACCACTCGGGACATCGCGATGCCGTTCTGTTCGTGCGGGCAGGGCCGAAGAATCCGAACAGTACCCCATCGTATCGAGCCCTCGCGCGTACATAACGTTGTCTACGCTGTGCTCCAACGGGCCGACCGAACAACGAAATACCAAGTGGCGGAACGAAATACGTGCACAAAGGCCCAAAAGCCCATCCGAATGGAATAGCAGAGCGGACGCTCTGTAAACTTTTGTTCATGCCGAGACCGCGTACCCACGACCCGGAGACCGTGCTGGACGCCGCCGAGAAGCTGGCAGCCGGCGCCGGACCCGCCGCTGTCACGGTGCGCGCGGTCGCCGCCGCAACCGGAGTATCCAATGGCGCGCTCTATCACACATTTCAGTCCCGCCAGGTTGTCCTGGCGCGCACGTGGTTACGCGCCGCGCACCGATTCCTCGCCCTCCAGTCGGCCGATATCGACCGCGCCGTCGCCGCGCCCGACCCCGAGACCCGCATCGACGCGGTCCTCGACGCCGCCGAGGCACCGGCGCGACTGGCCGAAAACCATCCCGACTCCGCGCGTCTGCTGCTGATCGTCGACCGCGCCGAACTGCTCGCCGGCGACATCGCGCCCGCACTGGCACAGGAGATCGCCGACACCGAGAAGGCTCTCGTCGCCGCGCTCAACCGGCTCGCGCGCGCCCTGTGGGGTCGCGCCGACCGGCGCGGCGTCGCCACCGCCACCACCTGCCTGGTAGACCTGCCCACCGCGTTGCTGCTGCGCCGCGACCGGCTCACCGACCCCCTGGCCCGCGCTCAGCTGCGTGCTGCCGTGCGTGCCGTCCTCGACCTCGGTCCCCACTGAAAAGGAAACAGTTCCATGCCCACACTGCGCCACCACGATTCGATCGCCGTGCTCGACCTCGGTGACGGCGAGAACCGCTTCTCCCCCGACTTCCTCGACGAGATGAACACCCACCTCGACGCGGTCGTCGCCGAGGGCGCGTCCGCGCTGGTGACCACCGCGACCGGCAAGATCTACTCCAACGGTCTCGACCTGGACTGGCTCTCGGCCAACGGTGACCGAGCCGCCGAATACGTCGCGGCGGTGCACACCCTGTTCGCCCGGGTCCTCACCCTGCCCATGCCGACGGTCGCCGCGATCGGCGGACACGCCTTCGGTGCGGGTGCGATGGTGGCGATGGCGCACGACTACCGGGTGATGCGCGCCGACCGTGGTTACTTCTGTTTCCCCGAGGCCGACATCCGCATCCCGTTCACCAACGGCATGGCCGCGCTCATCCAGGCCAAGACGACCCCCAAGACCGCCGTGGCCAGCATGACCACGGCCCGCCGCTTCGGCGGCCCCGACGCGCTGGCATTGGACCTCGTCGATGCCACCGCCGCGGAAAGCGAAGTCCTCGACACCGCACTGGCTTTGGTGGCGCCGCTGGGCGGCAAGGACCAGACCACGATGACAGCGATCAAATCCGTGATGTTCGCCGAAGTCCTCGACGCGCTGCGCAACCGGGACTGAACGGATCAGGGCAGCCGGGGGCCCTTGCCCAGGTAGATGTCGCCACGGTCATCGCCTGCCCAACCGCCCCCGGTGTAGTCGCCCAGCACGAAACACGCGTCGCAGAACTGCTTTCCGAACACCGTCAGGTAGATGCTGCGGTAGGAGCTGATGGCCCGCATCTTCACCGACTTGTAGGCCGCCTGCGCCGGTGGTTGCGCTTCCAGGAACGCGTAGCGTCGAAAGTCGGCGACCGGTTCGGTGGAGAAGCGGACCAGTCCGAGGCGACTGAGGTTGCCCAGGTAGTGGTGGTCGCGGTCGGGTAGGGCGCACCCGGCCATGGCGGCGATCATGTTGATGCCGTCGGCCAGCCGTTGCGAGCCGATCCCGAACGGCGCCTTGGTGCGGATGTCGATCGCGGGCTGCGGCCCGGCGACGGCCAAAAAGCGCAGGATCCGGGCTTCGTCGGGTGTCAGGTCGTGCAGGATCGGCACGAACGAGGGGTGCAGCTCACGCGGTTGCTGCGCGGAGTCCCAGCCCTCGGTGATCATCGCGTCGCCCATCGCCTTGAGATCCTCGGCGTCGACCTTGGTCTCGACCGGGCCGTAGACGCCGGTGGCGGTGCTGGTCAGACCGAGCGCGCTCAACGCCGCCCGACGAAACAGATCCACGCGCTCGTCGAAGATCTGCGATATCGGTTCGCCGGAACGGAGGTCGTCGACGAGATCGGTGGCGGTGTGCACGGCGCCCTTGGTCACCGCGCCGACGATGTGGCGCAACGACAATCCCGCGATCCGCGCCAAACCGAGCAGATCGGTCGGGATCCGGGGTTCGCGATCAGGGTTGGGCTCCATTGCTCACGCTCCGAAGATCAGCAGGTGCAGCGCACCGATGAAGGCACCGAGCACGCCACCGTGCAGATACAGCAGCCAGGCATCCTGTTCGATGGCGGTGTAGAGCATTTCGACGAACTCGTCGGGTGGAAGTTCGCGCAGTTTCTCGGTGGCGAGCCGGTCGACGCTGGCCGCGGTGGTCTGAGAGAACTCCACGTCCTCGACCAACCACGGCTTCATCTCGGTGGCCAGGCTCGCGCCCGCGGTGGCCTGGATGGCGTCGAAATGGCGGGGTCCGATCGCGAGCCGGGTCACCGACCGCAGCGGGCCCAGGATCCGGTCGATCTCGGCCTCGAGGAAATGGGCGATGACCGCACGCGTCTTGTCACCACTGGGCCCGTCGAGCAATTGCTCGGTGACGACATCGAGGGTGACGATCTGATACCCGATCGCATGCCCCAGATCCGCTGCCGCCTGGTACTGCCGTTTCGCGAATTTCGCGACCCCCCATGGATATCGGTAGCGCGGCTGCGGCACGGCGGGCTCGAACACCACCTTGATCGCGATGATGTTGACCAGCACACCCACCGTCGCGCCACCGGCGAGCACCCATGCCCACGCGGGCAGGAAATGCAGGATCTCGTAGAGCCAGCCGGGCAGCGAGATCACCGCGGGGGTGTCACCGTGGGGGGTGCTGTAGTGCAGCAACGACAACCACAGCGCCACGATCACCCCGAACGGGAATCCCAGCACCCCACTGCGGATCATGAACCGCAATTCCGGGGCGCCGAGCCCGTAGATCACGTCCTTGAGCAGTTCGGGCCTGCGCCGCAGGTAGCCCACGACCATCAGCTTCACGTCGAGGAGCTGGTCGATGTTCTCGCCGATGAAATCGAAGGCGCGATCGGTGATCGCGGGCAGCTCGGCCTCGACCCGCGTGTAGATGGCTTCGCGTGCACGCGGCGGCATGTCGGCCCACAGGCGCGGATGCTCGGTGACCATGATCGAGTCGACCATCGAGCGCACGTTCGGCATCGCCACCAGCGCGACCTGCGCGGAGATCTTGCGCGGATCCATCTGGTCGAAGAAGTCCTTGGCGGTGCCGATCTTGGCGACCGCGTTGTCGACCATCAGGCTCGCCATCTTCTCCGAGCGGGCCGGAATGAAGCCTTGGAAGCCGAGGATGCCGCCGGGGGCGAAGGTCGGCAGGATCTGCACCTTGCGCGGCAGCAGCGGGAAGATCGTTTTCAGGCCCGGCACGTAGAAGCCGGTGAACCGCACCGGCGCGAACAGCATGATCACCCCGGTCCAGTTGGTGATCAGACCGGCCATGGCACTGAAAATCGGGATGGTGATCATGTCGACCCAGAACTTGCTCAGACCGGTCGTCTTCTCCCAGTCCAGCAGGCCGAAGAAACCCGCCGCCTCGATCCCAGCATTCATCCGGCGTCCACTCCGTTGTGTGGCGAACATCGCGCGTACGGTCATCATAGGCGACCGAACTCCCCGGTCCGGGCAAGTTCGGCGGTTACCCGCTAAACCGGAGCAACACCCGATCAAGACCAATCTCGGCACTCTCACCACGCCCGTTCGAACGGCGATCGCCACGAACGTGGTGTCCACCAGCTGATTGGCGGCCGACACCTTACCGAGGCTCCAGCGCGCGACGGCCGGAGACTCAGTGCGTGGTGTTGACCAGCAGCAAGTTGGTGTCGATGTCGTGGGTCACCTTGTTGGCCACCGAGCCCAGAAGACGTGCGGGACCGCTCATTCCACGGTTGCCGATCACGACGAGGTCGTATTTCCAGGCCGAGTTGCAGATTGCCTCCGCCGGGGGGACCCCGGTGAGGATGTCGCGTCCGAACAGTTCCGGGTCCTCGACCGCGATCTGACCTTCGACGTCGATCAGGATGTCGGCACCGTCGTCGTCGGTCTTGGCGGAAGTCACCAGGAACGGGCGCGCGCTCAGGGCCAGGGCGAGCTCGTAGCCGCGACGGACCGCGGTCAGCGAACTCGCCGATCCGTCGGTGGTGAGCCCGATGGTGGTCCAGCGTTTGGGGACCTTGTTGGTGAACACGACATCGGTCTGACTGTGGTGGGAGACGTAATTGGCTGTCGAGCCGAGCAGTCGCGCCTTGGAACTGCCCAGGCTGCCGCCACCGATCACGAGCAACGTGCCGGGTTCGCGTTCGGCGATCTCGAGCAGCAACGCCCCTGCCGTGCCGTCGAGTTCGGTGCGGGCGACCTCGGCCACACCGGCTTCGAGCAGGGCTTCGGCGGCCGCCCGAGTGTTGGCTTCGGCCCAGTCGGCGTCGGTGGCCGACTTGCGCCCCGCGTCCTTCCACACACTCACCGCGGTGACCGCGACACCGAGGCGCACCGCGAACTCCCCCGCCACCGCTACCGCCGTCTGCGCGGCCTCCGAGCCGTTGGTTCCCACGACGATGCGCTGATAGCACCCCATGTGACGCTCTCCGATCGACGGCAGGTCAGCTGCGCTGTGGCCCACAGTATAAGCGCAGCACACTGCGGGCAACCGGCGCGGCCGTGCCCGTCCGCGAGGTTGCGGCCCTCACTTGCGCTGGGGCGCGGAGGGCAGCGACAGGCGTTTGAGGTGCAAAGCGTTGAGAGCGACGATCAGGCTCGACCCCGACATCGCCATCGCGGCGATCTCCGGGCGCATGGTCAGACCCCACGGGGCGAAGACACCGGCCGCGATGGGCAGGGCGATGCCGTTGTAACCGACTGCCCAACCCAGGTTCTGGCGTTCCTTGTGGACGGTGCCGCGGCCGATACGCAGGGCCGTCGACACCGCGTACGGGTCCGAGCGCATGAGCACCACGTCGGCGGTTTGGATGGCCACATCGGTGCCGGCGCCGATGGCGATACCGAGATCGGCGCGGGCCAGGGCGGGCGCGTCGTTCACCCCGTCGCCGACCATCGCGACCTTCTTGCCGGTGCGTTGCAGATCGGCGATCCGGTCGGCCTTGTCCTCGGGTAGGACATCGGCGATCACCGTGTCGATGCCGAGGTCGTGGGCGATGCGTTCGGCGGTGCCCGTGTTGTCACCGGTGAGCATGACCACGCCGACACCGAGGTCGTGCAGTGCCCGCACGGCGTCGGCCGAGGTCGGGCGTGGAGCGTCGGCCAGCGCGATCACCGCGTGCGCGTGACCGTCGACGGCGACCAGGACGGCGGTGTGGCCCGAAGCCGCCAGCTCGTCACGGTGTTTCGCCAACTCGCCCAGCTCGATGTGGTCGGCGTCGAGCAGTCCGCGGTTGCCCACGATCACGTGCTGCCCGTCGACCGTGGCCGTCGCGCCGCGGCCGGCCACATTCTGGAACTCGGTGGCCGAAAGGGTGTCCGCACCATGGGCTTTCGCGTAGTCGACGATGGCCTCCGCGAGGGGATGCTCGGATTCGAGTTCCACCGCCGCGGCCAGTGCCAGCACCCGGTCGGTGTCCACGCCGGGCGCGGTGATCACGTCGGTGACTTCGGGTGCGCCCTTGGTGAGGGTGCCGGTCTTGTCCATCACCACCACGTCGATGCGCGCCGCGTCCTCCAGCGCCGTCGCGTTCTTGAACAGCACACCACGTGTGGCGCCGAGACCGGTACCGACCATGATCGCCGTGGGTGTCGCCAACCCGAGCGCGTCCGGACAGGTCACCACCACCACGGTGATCGCGAACAACAGCGCTGTGCTCAGCGAAGCCCCGACGAGCAACCACACCGCCAGGGTGGTCAGGCTGCCCAGCAGCGCGACCAGGGTGAGCCAGAACGCGGCCCGATCGGCCAGCCGCTGACCCGGAGCTTTCGAATTCTGCGCCTGCTGCACCAATTCGACGATCTGAGCCAGAGCGGTGTCGGACCCGACTTTGGTGGCCCGCACTCGCAGGCTGCCGGTGGTGTTGATGGTCGCGCCGATCACCGCCGAACCCGGCTGTTTGGGCACCGGCATGCTCTCACCGGTCACCATCGACTCGTCGACCTCGCTCGACCCGTCCACCACGATGCCGTCGACGGCGATCTTCGCGCCGGGCCGCACCAGCAGCACCTCACCCACCCGCACGTCGGCGGTCGGCACCCGCACTTCCTGACCGCCGCGCAGCACAACGGCTTTCGGCGGCGACAGATCCAGCAGACTCGTCACCGCGTCCCCGGCACCGCTGCGCGCCCGCATCTCGAACCAGTGACCCAGCAGCACGAACGTCGCCAGCATCGTGGAGGCTTCGTAGAACACCTCACCGCCGCCGGTGAACGTCACATACAGCGAATACAGCCATCCCGTCCCGATACCCACCGAGACCAGCACCATCATGTCGAGGGTGTGGGCCTTCAATGCCGCCCACGCCCCGGTGAAGAAGATCGTCGAGGAGTAGAAGATCACCGGCAAGCTCAGGACGAGCATCCAGAGGTCGGCGCGCATCCCGAACGGGACGGGCAGGTGCAGGCCGAGCATGTGGGTGGCCATCGGCGACCAGAGCATCACCAGGGTGGAGAAGACCAGCGCGACGAGGAACCGGTTCCGCATGTCGCGAGCCATGTCGTCCATCGACATCGACGCGTGCCCGCCGTGTGTGTGCCCACCCCCGTGCTCGGCTCGGGGCTGATCCCGCGTCGGCGCGCGATGACTCGGGGACTCGCCATGCGGTGGCATCGCAGGCGGCGCGTGGCCGACCACGGAATCGGTGGACTGCTCGGGTGCGGTGGCGGATTCGGCACCGTACGTGGTGGGCCGTGTGCGGGTGGTCGGCTCGCTCGCCGGGTCGCAGACGTGGGTCGGGACCGAGCGCCCCGCGCAGTGATAGCCACAGTCGCGGACCCAGGTGCGCAGGTCGGCGACCGATGTTCGGGTGGGGTCGTAGGTGACAGTGGCGGTTTGGGCGACCGGATTGGGGTCGACAGCGATGACGCCTGGCCGGTGGCGCAAACCGTTGGTCAGTATCCCGTGGGAGCTGGCGCGCAGTTGCCCGCCCACGTGCAGGACGGTTGTGGCGGAGGCCGGTTGATCCTGCGGGTCGGGCATCGCCGCTCCTGTCGCCGGTCGTGCACACGACGCGACAGCGCCCCGCGCTTCACTTCTCGGCGACTCTACCGGCAGCGGGTCACAGGTCGGCGCGGGTCAGCGCGGGTCAGCGCGGCATCAGGAAGGCCCTCGCCGCGCTGACCCGCGATCGTGTCAGAGATCGACGCCAAGGAGCGCGTCGACGGCGGCGCGGATCAGGGCGGGGGCTTCGGTGTCGGCGCCGCCGTAGGCGATGGCCTGTTCGGCCCAGTTGTCGATCGCGTCGAGTGCCTTCGGGGTGTCGAGGTCGTCGGCCAGGTGCTGCCGCAGCCGGGCGACGGTGTCGGTGGCCGAGGGGCCCGAGGCCAGCGACACGGCTTCACGCCAGCGGTCGAGGCGGTGCTGCGCGGCCGTGAGCACCTCGTCGGTCCACATGCGATCGGCGCGGTAGTGACCGGCGAGCAGGCCGAGGCGGATCGCGGCAGGGTCGACACCGGCGCGGCGCAGCTTCGACACGAGAACGAGGTTGCCCCGGGACTTCGACATCTTCTCGCCGTCCAGGCCGATCAGGCCGGCGTGCACGTAGTGGCGGGCGAAGCGGCGGGCGCCGGTGATGGCCTCGGCGTGCGCGGCGGAGTACTCGTGGTGGGGGTACATCAGGTCCGAGCCGCCACCCTGGATGTCGAACTCGGCGCCGATGCGGTTGAGCGCGATCGCCGCACACTCGATATGCCAGCCGGGCCTGCCCGCGCCGAAAGGCGCCTCCCACGACGGTTCACCGGGGCGTTCGGCCCGCCAGAGCAGCGCGTCGATGGTGTCGCGTTTGCCCGGCCGGTCCGGGTCGCCGCCACGTTCGGCGAACAGCGTCTCCATGGTGGCGCGGTCGTAGCCGGATTCGTAGCCGAACTGCTCGGTGGCGTCGGTGCGGAAGTAGATGTCGGGGTATTCGGCATCGTCGACGATGTAGGCGGCGCCGGCGGCGAGCAACTTCTGCACCAGCTCCACCACCTCTTCCACCGATTCGATGGCGCCGATGTAGTGGCGCGGGGGCAGCACCTGGAGTGCGGCCATGTCTTCGCGGAACAGGTCGATCTCGCGGCTGCCGAGGTCGCGCCAGTCGATACCGTCGCGCTCGGCGCGCTCGAACAGCGGGTCGTCGACGTCGGTGACGTTCTGCACGTAGTGCACGTCGTGGCCCGCATCGCGCCAGATCCGGTTGACCAGGTCGAACGTCAGGTAGGTGGCGGCGTGACCGAGGTGGGTGGCGTCATAGGGCGTGATGCCGCAGACGTACATCTTCGCGGTCTCTTCGGGGGTGACCGGTCGGATCTGACGGTCGGCGGTGTCGTACAAACGCAACGGCGGCCCTGTTCCGGGGACTGTCGGCAGGGCGATATCGGACCAGGACTGCATGTCTTCGAGGGTAGAGCCCCTGTCGAGGTGCTCGGCTCGCGGCCCGGCCCATGGGGTTGCTCGCGGCGTCGCGGCACGGCCCGCTACCTGCACACAAACGTGTCACGGCGGCCGCGTCAAGGTTTGCGCTCGAGCAGATCCGCTGGTCACGGGGGTAGCGGGGCGAATCGTGCGTGTCGTGCCCAGTGTGCGGTCCCACCTGGGCGAACGGTTGCCATCGCGATCATTGTCACAGTCCACAATTCACAAAAAATCCCTATTGATCCCTATAGGTACCTCCGTTTACGGTCGTTTCATGACAGATCGTCTCTATTCGGTGGAGCAGGTCGCCGAACTGCTCGGACTGCATGTCCGCACCGTGCGCAGTTATGTGCGCGACGGCAAACTGCCCGCCGCGCGCATCGGCAAGCAGTACCGCATCACCCACGAAAACCTCGAGACGTTCACCGGACTGCCGATCACCACACCGCAGACGACACCGCGTCGGCATGCCGAGTCCTCCTGCATCGTCGAGATCGACGACATCGACCGCGCCACCGTCGACCGGATCACCACCCTGCTCACCGCCACCGCCGGGACCCGAGGCGGCGGCGGTCAGCGGATGCGCGTGGAAACCAGCTACGACCCGGCCCGGCACCGCCTCAAAGTGATCCTGCTCGGCAGCCTCGCCGACAGCTCCCGCCTGCTCGACTACCTGGACGGAATCCTGCGCTCATGATCTACAAATCCGACGAAGGCCGACGGCTCGTCGAGCAGCGCTACCGCGAACACCTCGACGCCTGGCCGGTTCCACGCGAGGAACTGCGGATCGACACCGGCATCGGCGAAACGTTCGTCGTGGCCTCCGGGCCGGTGCACGCACCGCCGCTGGTCGTACTGCACGGCTCAGGAGCCAACGCGAGCACCTGGCGCGCCGACATCGCGGACTGGTCGAGAAGTTTCCGCGTGTACGCGGTGGATCTGCCCGGCGAACCCGGCTTCAGCGCCCCCACCCGGCTGGCCTTGGACAGCGATGCGACCGCGAACTGGCTCGACGAGGTCGTCGACGGACTCGGCCTCGACACCGTGGCGCTGGTCGGCATGTCACTGGGTGGGTGGACCGCACTCGATTACGTCCTGCGCAGACCGGGCCGGGTCACGACGTTGGTTCTGCTGTGCCCGGGAGGACTGGGCAAGCACCGCTACGGCTGGCTCGTGAAGGCGATCGGGCTGCGGATGATCGGCAGGCACAGCGTGCGCGACATGGCACGCCTCGGCCTCGGCCTCGATGGGGCGCAAGCGGATCCGATCCTCGACGACATCGAATTGACGTTCACCCATTTCTCGCCCCGACCCGGGAAACTGCCCATGTTCCGCGACGAACAACTACGCGAAGTGGACATCCCGGTCCTGATAATCGTCGGCGAACGCGACGCCCTGTTCGACTCCGCACACACCGCCGAACGCGCCCGTGCCTTCACCCGAGGCGAGGTGCGGCTCTTGTCCGGAGCCGGGCACGCGCTGGTGAATCAGACTGCTGCGATCAGCGAATTCGTGCTCTCGCACGCGGGATGAGACTTCGGTGCCACCGCTCCCCGACGTGCGGCGACACCGAACATGATCACATCACAGTTCGCGGCACTGCATCTGCGCCGCGTCCGGGCCGAGCTGCTGGGTCGCGTAGTACGCCGCGCCAACCTCGTTGCCGGCCTTCACCGTAACGTCGGGCAGCGGCGCACCGGCCTGGTTGGTGGACGAACACACGTAGGTCTTCTCAGCCCACCAGCCGGCGGGGAACGCCTGCGCGGGCGCGGCCACAGCAGCGGCAGCACCGGTGAGCAGCAACGCGGCTGCGGAGGCGGTGACGATAGAACGGGTCGACATAGGTTTCCTCAGATCTCACGGGGATAACGAAAGTGCTTGGAGCACACTAGCACCGGCGCTGACCAGGCAACAGAGCCTCGGACACCGTGAGAAACACCAGCTACAGCCGCGGTGAGCGGACCTCAGTCGACCTGATAGCGCAGCAGCATCACCGTTTCGAAGCGCCGCGTCTCGACCAATCGCAGCCCGATCCGCTGGTCCAGTGCCGGGAACATCGGTGTGCCACCGCCGAGCACTATCGGCGAGACGTACAGGTGGTACTCGTCGATGAGCCCGTGTGGCATCAGCGCGGACGCGAGGCTCGCACCACCGACCTCCATGACGCCGTCGCCTTCGGCCTTGATCCTGCGGACCTCCTCGACCGCGTTCTCGCTGACCAGGGTGCTGTTCCAGTGGACCTCGGTGAGCGTGCGGGAGAAGACGACCTTGGGTGTGCGGGTCCAGAGTTCGCCGAACTCGCGCTGGATGGGCGGGGCGTCCTCGGGCACGTGCGGCCAGTACTCGGCCATCAGCTCGTAGAGCCTGCGACCGTTCACCGCGATCTCGAGCCCGCGGAATCTGTCGTTGTGGTACTGGTGCAGCTCGTCGTCGGGTTCGGTCCAGTCGATTCTGCCGTCGCGGTCGTTGACGTAACCGTCGACCGACACGCCGAACCCGTAGATCAGTTTCCTCATGACCGTGTAGACCTCCTTCGCGCTCGAAACTCATCGGCCTCACCTCGACGTTTCGGACACTACGGGAAGGTGTCCGACCGGATCCGTCAGGCGACACCGAGCACGAGCGCGGCACCCTCTCATCCGACTGAGGCTTCGGTGGTCAGATACACCACGAGATCGCGGGGCAGACCGTGGGTGTCGTGCAGGTAGTGGTAGTCGCTGTCGGTCAAGGGTCCGCTGAAACGACGGTGGGACAAGACCTTTCGCCCACGCTGGAGTAGCAGACCGAATTTGTGTTCCTCCTCGACCAGCAGGGTTCGCACGTCCTGGGAGCGCACGGATTGCCGGAAGTGCCCGAGGGTGTGGTCCACCAGCTCGATCGGCAGGTCGGTCAGGCTGCGGGTCGGATCGTCGCGCCACACCGTGGTGAGGGTGCGGCGGATCAAACGCCGCAGGATGTGACCACGCCCCGAGGGGGACGGGGTGACCCCGTCGCCGAGGACGACGATGCTCGATCGCAGATGGTCCGACAGCACGCGCAGCGACCGATCATCGAGCGGACCCCAGATTCGGGGCAGGGTGGTCAGCCAGGGCTCGAACAGGTCGATCTCGAAGACAGACCGCGTGTTCCGCAGGATTCGCACCAGCCGTTCCAGCCCCAGCCCGGTGTCGACGCAGGGTCGTCGCATCGGTTCGAGGCTGCCGTCAGGATGGCGCAGGTAGCGCATCATGACGTGATTCCACACCTCCACCCACCGGTCATCGGTCATCGGTGTGCCCTGCGGCATGTCGTCGCCGGTCCAGACGAAGATCTCGGAGTCGGGCCCGCACAGGCCGGTCGGGCCGTTGGACCACCAGTTCTCGTCGACGGTCGGTTCGACCGGCAGACCCAGCTCGTCCCAGGTGCGCCAGGACTCGTGGTCGGGCCCGACATGGTCGTCACCGCCGAACACCGTGACGTGCATCCGGTTCGGGTCGATACCGAAGCCGTCACGCAGCAGTTCCACTCCCCACCGCAGGCTCTGCGGGCCGCTGTAGTCGCCGAGTGACCACGATCCGAGCATCTCGAACACGGTGAGATGGGTGTCGTCACCGACCTCGTCGAGATCGGTGGTGCGCAAGCATCGCTGCAACCCGGTGAGTCGCCGGCCCAGCGGGTGGGGCCGGCCGCTCAGATACGGGGTCAACGGGTGCATCCCGGAGCTGGTGAACAGCACCGGATCCCCCGGCGAGGGGATGAGCGATCCGCCCGGTGTGAGTTCGTGCCCGCGTTCGCGGAAATAGTCGAGGAAGGTCTGAACGGTCTGGTCTGTGGTGATCATGGTGGTTGCTCCATCGAGGTGACATCGACCGGAAGCGGCCACCATGACGAACAGCGACAAGACCGACGCACGCCAGCGGACCGTTTCCGGTCGCCGGCGTGGGAGAGAAGGTCAGGCGGCAGCGACCGGCGAGCTGAGAGCTCGTGCGGTCGCGGCAGCGATTCGTGAATCGACCTTCATGGCTGCAATGTAGCAACCGGGCCGGGCGGAGCACGACCGATTATCGGCTCCGGACCTGCTGTCAGAAAGCGGGCCAGGGGATCGGACGCGAAGAGTTCGGGATCGGCATCACCGGGTGATCCAGCAGGGCCTTCGCCCGTTCGGCCAGGGCGGTGATCTCGGCGTCGGTGATGTGGATGGCCAGCGAATCGGCCACGGCGCCGGGCAGATTCGCGGCGAAGGTGGTGATGTCGGGGATCAGCGACTCGTGCACCGGCCGCCCCGCCCAGCCCCACAGCACGGTGCGCAGCTTCGGTTCGGCGTGTAAGCAGATGCCGTGGTCGACGCCGTAGACCTGCCCGTCGACACCTTCGAGCGCGTGCCCGCCTTTGCGATCGGCGTTGTTGAGTAACAGATCCAGCACCGCCATCCGCTGCAGGCGCGGATCGTCGGCGTGGATGAGCGAGACCTCGTTGCCCTGCTCGTCGAGCGCGCGCAGCACTTCGCAGAATCCCTCGGGCACTGTTCCCGGCGTGCACAGGTCGACCAGGTCGAGGCGCTGACGGGCGTCGGTGCGGTTGTCGACCGAGGTGACCCAGCGCTGCACCATGCCCGGCCCAAGCGGCCCGTCGCGCAGCACCGTTTCCGGGATCACACCCCAGCCGAGGTGTTCGGAGATCAGATACGACGCGACTTCGCGGCCCGCGAGGGTGCCGTCGGGAAAGTCCCACAGCGGCCGTTCACCACGCACCGGCTTGTACACCACCCGCAGCGGGGCACCGTCGGGTTCGGGTGCGGCGATCTCACACACCAGCGTGAGGTTGCTGGCGACGCCGATCCGGCCGACGATGTCGAGGTCACCTTCGGTGAGTACCGGCACAGGAGATCACTCCTCTTCGAGCTCGGCAGCGCCGAAGATCTCGCCGCGCTTGTACCCGTTGGTGCGCACACACATGTGCCCCCGCGAGGACAGCGGTTCCCCGCACAGCGGGCACGGTGGGCGGCCCGCCGCGATCACCCGCGCCGACCGCAACGCGAACTCGCGCGCCTGGATGGGGGTCAGGAAAACCCGCACCGCGTCGGGGCCTTCGTCGGTGTCGTCGAGCACCACCGATTCGTCGACCTCGGTCTCGGTGATCGCGAGCAACTCGACCACCACGGCGTTGGCGTCGGAATCCCAGCCCAGACCCATGGTGCCGACCCGGAATTCGGTGTCGATGGGGGTGACCAGCGGCGCGACATCGCGCACGTCCTCACCTTCGGGTGGCACCTCGGCGCCGAAGCGGCGCGCTACCTCGTCGAGCAGCAGACCCATCCGGTCGGCGAGCACCTTCACCTGCTGCTTCTCGAGCAGCACGCTCACCACCAGCGGCTCCTGCACAGCCTGCAGGTAGAACGAACGATCGCCCGGTTCACCGACGGTCCCGGCGACGAAACGATCGGGGGTGCGAAATACATGGATTGCGCGTGACACATGCACCTCCTGATACGTGACCCTGATCGACACTCACGAACACACTCCTCTAAGGAGAATCGCGGTGCCCCGCATTCCCATTATCCGCGTTCGCGGCCGCAGGTACCTCTCCACCGGGTGTCGGTGTCGTCGGTGCGGGCGCGGCCAGCGCGGAAAGATCGGCGCCGGTGTCGTTGAACTTCCACACCGACGGCCCGTGTGGGCTGTAGCGGACGACGCTGATCGAGGCCGGTTCCACCGCGATCCGCTGAAAGCTGTCCAGGTGCAGGCCGAGAGCGTCGGCCAGGATCGATTTGATGACGTCGCCGTGCGCGCACGCCACCCACAGCACATCCCGGCCCGCTTTCTCGGCCAGGGTGCGTTCGATGTCGCGGATCGCGGCGACCGCGCGCTGCTGGACCTGGGCCAGCCCTTCCCCACCGGGGAACACCGCACCCGAGGCGTGACCCTGCACGATCCGCCACAGCGGTTCGGTGACCAGTTCGGCGATCGGGCGCCCGGTCCAGTCGCCGTAGTCGACCTCGATGAGGCGTTCGTCGTGGTCGGGTTCGAGACCGAGTTTCTCGGCCAGCGGCGCCACGGTGCGCTGGCAGCGCAGCAGCGGTGAGCTGGCGATGTGTTCGATCGGCAGCATCGCGAGCCGGTCGGCCACCGCGGCGGCCTGTTCGGTGCCGCGCTCGGTGAGTTCGACACCGGGGGCGCGGCCCGCGAGGGTGCGCGCGGTGTTGGAGGTGGACACTCCGTGCCGGAGCAGGATCACCGTCATGGGACCAGCCTAACCATGGGTCGGGGTCGGGATCAGGTGGCGGAGACGACGCCGGCGGCCAGCAGGCCCAGCATCGTGATACCGAGGATGATCCGGTAGCCGACGAACCAGTAGAACGAATGCTTGCCGACGAACTTCAGCAACCACGCCACCGAGGCGTACCCGACGACGAACGCCACCACGGTGGCGACCAGCAACTGCGGCCCACTGGCATTGAGGCCCTCACCTGCCGGTTCGAACGCGTCGGGCAGGCTGAACAGGCCCGATGCCGTCACCGCGGGGATGGCCAGCAGGAACGAGAACCGCACGGCCGCTTCGCGCTTCAGGCCCAGGAACAGACCCGCGGTGGAGGTGGCGCCGGAGCGGGACACGCCGGGAATCAGCGCGAGGCATTGGGCCAGGCCCATGAGGATGCCGTCGCGGGTCGTGAGCTGTTCGATCGGACGTTCCTTCTTGCCGAAGTACTCACCCGCGGCGATCACCAGCGCGAATGCGACCAGCATGAACGAGACCAACCACAAGTTGCGGGCACCGGTGCGGATCTCGTCCTTGAACAGGTAGCCCAACACCCCGATCGGGATGGTGGCGATGATCACGTACCAGCCGATGCGGTAGTCGAGTTCGCGCTGGGTGTCGCGTTCGTGCGCGTCACGGGCACTGCGGTCCATCACCGGCAGCTTCGTGGTGACCCGGTCGCCCACCGCGACCTCGCGCTGGGACCGTTCGCGCCAGCGCATCCCGAGCGTGGTGAACCAGGCGACGAGGATGCGCCAGATGTCCTTGGCGAAGTACACCAGCACCGCTGCCTCGGTTCCGAGCTGGGTGACCGCGGTGAACGACGCACCCGCGTCGTCACCGAAGAACACGCCCGACACGATGCGCAGGTGCGCCGAGGACGAGATCGGCAGGAACTCGGTGAGTCCCTGCACCAATCCGAGTACCAATGCCTGGAACCAGGTCATCGACTCGCCCAACACGTCCTCCTGCTGACTCGCGCCCGAAAGACGGCGTCCTCCTGGGCTTTTCCTTCACCTGTGGCTGTGACCGCCACGATCTCGCAGCGACCCTACCCGTCGTCGCGGTCGGTCGTCGCCCGCCCGTCACCGAGATCGCGTTCTGCCGCGCCGTGGCACGGGTCGCCGAGCGAGGCAGCGGTGGTGCGCGCATTAGGCTGTCGCCGTGACGAATGCGCGGGCGCGGTGATGGAACAGCGAACGGTGGGACGCAGCGGACTTCGGGTGTCGCGAATCGGGTTGGCGACCCATACCTGGGGGACACATACCGATGCCGACGAGGCATCGGTGCAGTTGGCGGCGTTCACCGAGGCCGGTGGCACGCTCGTCGACCTCTCGCCCGTCTACGGCGAGGGAGCGGCGCAGCGGATCCTGGCGGACCTGCTCGGCGACCTGGTGTCGCGTGACGAATTGGTGCTCAGCGGCAGCGCGGGTGTGGTGATGCACGCGCCCGGCGCCGGGGTCGGCGACTCGGTGCCCGCGCCCGCGGCGATGGGCCCGGTGGTCGACGCGTCGCGACGCACGCTGCTCAAACAACTCGATCGGACCCTGCTCGAACTGGGCACCGACCATCTCGACATCTGGAGCATCGCCGCCTGGGATCCGTACACCCCGCTCGATGAGGTCGCGGCGACCCTCGAGACCGCGGTGCGGACCGGCCGCACCCGGTACGCGGGGGTGCGTGGCTTCGCGGCGTGGCAGTTGGCGAGTCTGGCCGCGATCGCGCCGATCAGCGCCGCGCAGACGCCGTATTCGCTGCTCGCGCGTGGTACCGAGAGCGATGTGATTCCCGCCGCCCGCCACCACGGGGTGGGCGTCATCGCGTCGGCGCCGCTGGCGGGTGGAATCCTGACCGGCAAGTATCGCGACGGTGTCCCCGCGGATTCGCGGGGTGCCGACGAGGCGACCGCGGCCGAGATCCGGCGCAGGCTCGACGACGATCGCGCGACCAGAGTGGTCGACGCGCTGGTCACCGCCGCCGACGGGCTGGGCACGTCACCGTTGGCGGTGGCGCTGGCCTGGATCCGGGATCGGCCGGGCATCGCGAGCATGATCGTCGGTGCCCGCGATATCGGTCAGCTCACCGGTGTGCTGGCCGCCGAAACCCTCGAGTTGCCGCGGGCGATCGCGGCGGCACTGGACGATGTGAGCGCCCGTTCCGAATGATGGCTAGCCTTACCTACATGAAACTGCGTGGTGTGCTGACGGCGATGCTCGCGGCGACGGTACTGACCGGCGCCGTCGCTTGCACCGGAAGCAATCCTGCATCGACTGCCAATTCCGGTGGGCCGGTGACAGCCCAGCTCGCCGACCTCGACCCCGTGCCGATCGGACCCGCGCCGAGTCCACGGTTGCCGGTGACGGTGAAGTCCCATGACGGCACCGAGGTGACGATCGCCGACACCTCGCGGATCATCGCCGTCGACCGGTACGGCACCCTCGCCCAAACCGTGTGGGCCCTCGGACTGGGCGCGAACCTCGTCGGTCGCAGTACCTCGGCGTCGTTCCCCGCCGTCGCGTCCGTGCCCAATGTGGCCGGCGGCAACGGCAGCCTCAGCGTCGAAGCGGTCCTGAACCTGCGCCCGTCGGTGTTCCTCACCGACACCACCAGCGCGGCCCCCGCCGTACGCGAGCAGCTACGCGCGGCCGGGGTGACCGTCGTCTACTTCGACCCCGATCGCAGCATGGACGGTGTCGTCCCGCAGATCGAGGCGGTGGCCACCGCGCTGGGCGTTCCCGAGGCGGGCAAGCAGCTCGGCGCGCGTACCCACGACGAGATCGCCGCCGCGACCGCCCGCGTGCCCGAGCAGGATCCACAGCCCAAGATCGCCTTCCTGTACCTGCGCAGCGCCGCGATCACCATGATCGCCGGGCGCGGCTCGGGCGCTGATTCGCTGATCACCGCGATCGGTGGCGTGGACGCGGGCACCGCCTCCGGGGTGAACGAACCGTTCGTGTCCATCACCAGCGAGGCGATGATCGCCGCCGCCCCCGATGTGTTGCTGGTGATGTCGGACGGGCTGAAATCGGTGGGCGGGGTCGAGGGACTGGAGAAGGTGCCCGGCATCGCCCAGACTCCGGCGGGCCGCAATCGACGCGTGGTCGACATGTCCGACGCGGTGATCCTCAGCTTCGGTCCCAACACCGGCCGCGTCGTCTCCGCACTGTCCGACGCCGTCTACGGCAAATCGGCATGAGCGCTCAGCAGTCGTGCCGGGCGGACCCCGCATGAGCGAAGTTCCCGACCTGACCAAAGCCGCGGACACCCCGCGGATCACCGACGCCACCCCCGATCCCCTGCCGCCCACGGGGCACCGGGGCACGCGCGTGACCGTTGTGTTCGCGGCGGCGTTGCTCGCCCTGCTCGTGCTGGCGCTGGTCTCAGCGGTGCTCGGGCAGGTCCCCACGACCGCCGCCGAGGTGCTCGGCAGTGTGGCGCACCGGATCGGCCTGGACATCGGGCCCGCGCCCGCGCATCCGGCCGGTGAGGTGACGCTGTGGGAGGTGCGGTTTCCTCGGGTAGCCCTCGCCATCCTGGTCGGGGCTTGCCTGGCGACAGCGGGTGCGTTGTTGCAGGGGGTGTTCGCCAATCCGCTCGCCGAACCCGGCGTCATCGGGGTCTCGGCCGGTGCGGCGGTCGGAGCGGGCACGGTGATCGTCGTCGGCGGCGCGTTCGTCGCCGCGTGGTCGGTGGCGGCGGCCGCCTTCGTCGCCGGGTTGATCACCACCGCCCTGGTCTATGTGCTGTCGAGGTCGAACGGACGCACCGAAGTGGTGACGCTGATCCTCACCGGTGTCGCGATCAACGCCTTCGCCGGCGGGTTGATCGCGCTGCTGCTGTTCGTCGCCAGCCCCGCCGCGCGGGATCAGATCGTGTTCTGGCAGCTCGGCAGCCTCAACGGCGCCACCTGGCAGTCGGTGGCGGTGGTGGCGGCGCTGGCCTCGGTCGGCATCCTGGCCGCGATCCTCATCGCACCACGCCTGGATCTGCTCGCGCTCGGCGATTCCGCGGCCCGCCACCTCGGTGTCGACGTGGAGCGGCTGCGCAGGCAGGTGATCGTGGTGGTCGCCGTGCTCACCGCCGCGGGCGTGGCGTTCAGCGGCATCATCTTGTTCGTCGGCCTGATCGTGCCGCACCTGGTGCGCATGATGGTCGGCCCCGGACACCGGGTGCTCGTCCCACTCAGCGCGATCGTGGGCGCGGTGGTGCTGCTGGGCGCCGACGTCGTCGCCCGCACGCTGGTCCACAACGCGGACCTGCCACTGGGCATGCTCACCTCCCTGATCGGCGGCCCGTTCTTCTTCTGGCTGCTGCGCCGCACCCGCGCCCGTGCAGGAGGCTGGGGATGACCGACACCACCCGCGAGCGCCGCGCCTGCTGGCGTTCGCTGTTCGCACGGACCCCTGACGTGCCCACGCGCCCGGAGCTCGGCACCGTCACCCTGCGCGCCACCGGGCTCACCGTCGAGCGGGGCGCCCGTACCGTCCTCGACGAGGTCGACTTCCAGGTCGCGGCCGGCGAGATCGTCGCGCTCGTCGGCCCGAACGGCGCGGGCAAGTCCAGCCTGCTCGCCGCCCTCGCCGGTGAACTCGAGCCCAGCGCCGGCGCGGTGAAACTCGAAGGCCACGCGCTCTCGCACTGGACCCCCGCCGACATGGCCCGCCGCCGCGCGGTGCTGCCCCAATCGCACGCCGTGGGCTTCCCGTTCACCGCGCGTGAGGTCGTCGCCATGGGCCGTGCCCCGTGGCTGCACACTCCCGCCGCCGGCGACGACGACGCCCTCGTCACCGCGGCACTGGCCGCCACCGACGTCACCCACCTCGCCACGCGCGTGTTCCCGTCGCTGTCGGGCGGCGAGCGTGCCCGGGTGGCCCTGGCTCGCGTTCTGGCTCAGGACACCGCCACCCTGCTGCTGGACGAACCGACCGCCGCCCTCGACCTCGGGCACCAGGAAGCCGTCCTGCGCTTGGCCGCCACCCGCGCTGCCGAGGGCGCCGCTGTGGTCGTCGTGGTCCACGACCTGGGGGTCGCCGCCGCCTACGCCGACCGGGTCACCGTCTTGGACGCGGGACGCGTCGCCGCCGACGGACCCCCGCGCGAGATCCTCACCCGCGAATTGCTCACCACCGTTTACCACCACCCCGTCGACGTCTTCGATCACCCGACCACCGGCGCCCAGCTCGTCTTGCCCGAACGCGGTCACCCCTGACGCGACGGGTTCGTCCTGATCGACCGCGACCGTGCTGCGGAAGCGTCGACACGCGGGCTTCGGCAGGGGCGGTGGGCTGAGCGGGGCTGAGTAGGCTGGGCGCCGAGGTCATTCGTCCACCGCGGTCACCATCGCACACGACGATCGGTCCCACTCGTCGCTCGCGAACGTGGCTCGCTCCTATCGCAAGAGGAGATCCGATGAGCCCCACCATCGCCAGCGTCGTCATCCCCGTATCCGATCTGGCCGCGACGAAAGCCGTCTACACCACCCTCTACGGCGAACCCCACACCGACGAGCCGTACTACGTCGGCTGGGCGGTCGGAGACGTCCAGATCGGCCTCGATCCCAGCGGTGACGTCGCGGCGGGTCCGGTCGCCTTCGCCGGAGTCGACGATGTGGACAAGGCCAGAGCAGCGGCGATCGCCGCGGGCGCGACCGAACGGACCGCCCCGCGCGAAGTCAGCCCCGGCGCCCGTATCTGTGTCCTGGAAGACACCGACGGCAACGCTTTCGGCATCATCGGCAAGTAGCGCACGAGATCGTGGCACGCACGGCCGCGATCTTTCGCCCGAATTATTGACCTACAGGTATAGAACGTCTACCGTCGAGATATGGCCCGGCCCCAGAACTTCGACACCGACACGGTCCTCGACCGTGCGATGGACCAGTTCTGGACCTACGGCTACGCCAACACCTCCCCCGCACAGCTCGCCGAAGCCACCGGCATCGGAAAAGGCAGCCTGTACAACACCTTCGGCAGCAAACGCGCCCTGTTCGACGTCGTTCTCGACCGCTACGGCCGACTCGGCGTGGCCATGGCCGAGGACTACATGTCCCGGCCCGGAACCACCCGCGAGTGTCTGCGCGAATACCTGCGCGCCGCGGTCGATCTCGACATGGCCTCGCCGACCCGGCGTGGCTGCCTCGCCGTCAACACCGCGGCAGAACTCGGCGGTCACGACGCGGCAGCCACCGCGGTGTTGCGCGGCATCGAACAGCGCATCGTCGCCACCCTGGCCGCTCGTATCGACCAGGGCCGCCGCGACGGCGACGTCGACCGTGAGGTGGACCCGAATTCGATTGCGGCCCTGTTGTTCACCACCAGCGCGGGCCTGCGTCTCATGGCGAAGACCAACGATGCCGCCCAGCTCTACCGCCTCATCGACGTAGCACTGACCACCCTCTGAAACTCTCGTCCCGCCAGCACTTTCCGCATGCCCTAATTATTGACCTGTAGTTCAAGAAAGGTACGAGCATGGATCTCGAACTCACCGGCAAGACCGCCGTCGTCACCGGAGCCTCGCGCGGCATCGGTCTGGCCGTCGCCGAAACACTCGCCGCGGAGGGCGTGCGCGTCGTCGGCGCCGCACGCACGATCACTGCCGAGCTCGACAAGGTCGCGGCCGCGACGGTCGCCGCCGATCTGGGGACCGCGCAGGGCGTCACCATGGTCATCGACACCGCGCTGGAGGAACTCGGGGGCATCGACATCCTGGTCAACAATGTCGGCGGCGGCGACCCGGATCGGCTCACGCTGGCCGGGTTCCTCGACACCACCGACGACCAGTGGCACCACTTCCTCGACATCAACCTGTTCAGCGCGATCCGGGCCACCCGCGCGGCGCTGCCGAGTCTGCTCGACCGCCGCGGCACCATCATCAACGTCTCGTCCATCAACGCCCACCTGCCCGCGGTGGGCCCCACCGGCTACAGCGAAGCCAAAGCCGCCCTCACCTCCCTCGGCAAACGACTCAGTGAGGAGTTCGGCCCGCAGGGCGTGCGGGTCAACACCGTCTCCCCCGGCCCCGTCGGCACCAGGATCTGGCGCGACGAACACCGCATCGGCGCCAAACTGGCTGCCGCCCAGGGCATCTCCCACCAGCAACTGCTCGAGGCGCTGCCCGAACAGTTCGACATCGCCTCGCGCCGGATCTCCGAAGCCGACGAGGTCGCCGCGCTGATCGCCTTCCTTGCCTCGGCCAAGTCCGCCAACATCCTCGGCGCCGACGTGGTGATCGACGGCGGCATCATCAAGACGATCTGATCTCACTCGCGCAGTACCTCGGTATCGGATCGAGGTACCGCGCGGGAGGGATGTGGTCGGGCATGTGGCGTTCCTAGCGTGAGTGACATGCCCACAGTCTCGAAAATCGCCGCCACGATCGCTCTCGCCGGAACCGTCGCCGGTGCCGGAATCGGTGTCAGCTCAGCCGACTCCGCACCGGCCGGTGCCGCGCAGCGAGTCGCGGTGATCGGCCTCGGCGGCACCATCGCGGGCACCTCCGACCGGCGCACCGACCTCGAAACCTATCGGCCGGGCACCCGCCCGATCGCCGAACTCGTCGACTCGCTGCGCCCCGAAATCGGTGATGTCGCCGCCGTGACGACCGAGGACTTCGGGCAGAAGGGATCCGGCGAATACACCGTCGCCGACCTCTACGACCTGGCGCAGCTGGTCGAACGTCGCCTCCGCGACCATGATTCGGTCGTGGTCAGCACCGGCTCGGCCACCATGGAAGAACTGAGCTACTTCCTCGACCTCACCGTGCGCAGCACGAAACCCGTGGTCGTGACCGGGGCGATGCGACCGTGGACCGCGATCGGCAGCGACGGACCGATCAACCTGTACAACGCGATCCGCCTCGCGGCGAGCAACCGCACCACCTGCTTCGGCACCGTCATCGCCCTCAACGAGCAGATCCTGCCCGCCCGCGACGCCACCAAGACCGACTCGACCCGCGTACACACCTTCACCACCCACGAATACGGCGACCTCGGCACCATCGACCAGGCGGGCATCCGTGTGCAACGCGCCCCCGCCCGCGTCCAACGCTGCGACGACCCCGCCCGCTGGACGACCCCGTTCGACCTCACCACGATCCCCCGCGACACCCTCCCGCGTGTCGACATCGCCCACAGCTACCTCGACGCCCCCGCCGAGGCGATCACCGCCGCCGTCGCCGCGGGTGCCAAGGGCATCGTGTTCGCGGGCACGCCGTCTCCGAGCCAGGCCAACGCCGCGATGGCGACCAAGGGCATCGCCCTGGTCGCCACCAACGGCTACGGCTCGGGCGCGATCACCGTGGACCCGAAGACGGGCGTCGTCAGCGGCGGCGACCTCGCACCGAAGAAGGCGCGCCTGCTGCTCCTGCTGGCCCTGGCCGCAACCGCCGACCACGACCAGATCGTGGCCTGGTTCCGCGATTACGGCAATCAGCAGTTCTGAGCGGGCTATTTCCAGATGATCTTCAGCAGGGCCGGGGTGAGTACCATCCGGATGATCGTGGCGTCGATGATCAGGGCCACGATCATCCCGTAGGCGATGTATTTCATCAGCACCAGATCCGAGAACCCGAACGCCCCGGTCACCACGATCAGGATCGCGGCCGCCGAGGTGATCACCCCACCGGTGTGGGCCACGCCGTAGCGGATGGACTCCGCGGCATCGGCGCCCGCGGCCCGTTTCTCGGCGATCCGCGACAGCAGGAACACCTCGTAGTCGGTGGACAATCCGAAGATCACCGTCACGATCAACGCGACCACCGCGAACATCAGTGGTCCCGGCGTGAACTGGAATGCCCCGGACCCGTGCCCTTCCACGAAGATCCAGGTCAGCACACCCAGGGTCGAGACCAGGCTGAGCGCGCTCATGGCGACGGCCTTCACCGCCAGGACCACCGACCGGAACGCCACGATCATCAATGCCAGCGCCGCCGCGATCAGGATCGCCAACAGCAGCGGCAACCCGTCGATCAACCCGTTGATGCTGTCGCGTTCGAGCGCGGGGATGCCGGCGACCATCACCTGCACGCCCGGCGGGGCGGGCAGCGCACGCAGTGCGTCGATCACGCGGTCGGCGTCGCGTTTGTCGCCGAGCCCGGCGGAGAGCACGTTGACGTTGTCCTTGGTCGCCGCCGCGGGTTCGAACCGCCCGGTGAGTCCGGGAACCTGGTTGGCCTCGAACCGGATATCGCTCAACTGCTGGGGTGAGGCACCGACCACGATCAGTTTCAGCGGTTCGGTGCGAAAACCGGGAAACAGGTGATCGAAGTCTTCCTGGGCCACCCGCGCGGGGTTGTCGGCAGCCAGGTACTTCTCGCTGATCCCACCGAACTCGATGTGGCGCAACGGAATACTCAGCGCCAGCAGTCCGAGCACGATCGGGATCACCACCGCCCACGGCCGTCGCATCGCCCACTGCGCCAGCCGGGAGAAGAACCCGGCATCGATCTCGGCTTCGGTCTTGCTGCGCGAGAAACGTTTCCAGCCCAGCCAGTCGATCCGGTGGCCGGCGATACTCAAGGCGGCGGGCAGCGCGGTGACCGACAACAGCGCCGCCAGCATCACCGCGGAGATGCCGCCGTAGGGCACCGAGCGCAGCACCCCGTTCGGGAAGATGAACAGCGCACCGAGGCTCAGAGCGATGATCGCCGCGGAGAACAGCACCGTGCGCCCCGCCGTGGCGACGGTCCGCGCGGTCGCGTCCTCGACCGATCGCCCGGCCGAGAGTTCCTCCCGGAACCGGGTCACCGTGAACAGTCCGTAGTCGATCGCCAACCCGAGCGCGACCAACGTCATCACCGCGCTGGCGAACACGTTGACCTCGATATGGGCGGTGAGCACCCGCAAGATCCCGGAGGTGCCGAGGATGGTGAGCCCACCGATCAGCACCGGCAGCAGTGCGCCGATCACCCCACCGAACACGAAGTACAGCAGAATCGCCACGATCGGCAGGGCGATGATCTCGGCGCGCTTGATGTCGTGCTGCATTCCGATGTTGATGCCCTCGACCACCGGCTGTAGCCCTGCCAGCTGCACTGTCGTCCCGCCGGGCCCGGCGCCGGGGACATCGGCGTGCAGGTGGGGCTTCAGCGCGAGGTAGTTGTTGACCGTCGCGGTTCCGCCGCCCCCGGCCAGCCCGATGCTGGCGAAGGCGTGCTGTTTGGTCGGGTCGGAGGCATTGGCGGAGAAGGGGCTGTCCCAGTAGCTGTCGATCTTGTGGATGCGCTCACCGTGTTGTTTGCGCAGGTCGGCCAGGGCGGCCGTCACCGGTCCGCGGACGGCGGGATCGTCGACAGTGGTGCCGGGTGGGGCGGTGTAGATGACGATCAGATCGCCGTCGGTGTCGCGGCCGAAAGTGTCATCGGCCAGTTTGGACGCCGCCACCGACTGACTCGACTCGTCGAACCAGCCCTCCTGGGTGTAGCGGTCGGCGAGGTCGCGACCGAACCACCCCGAGATCAGCACGGTCAGCACGAAGAAGCCGAGCACGAGGAATCGGTGGCGGTAGACGAACCTGCCCCACCGCACGGATCGAGATTCGCGCATCTCAGCCGCAGGCGGCGGTGCGGTAGTCGGCCGAGCGCAGGATGCCACACAGGTCGGTGCGCGAGATCTTCCACTTACCGTCGAGCAACACGAAATGCACGATGGTGGTGCGCACGTTGGTACCCGAACCGTCCTTGTCCAGGCGCATGGTGGCGGTGAGTGTGCCGTCACGGTTGTCGAAGACCGGGTCGACGACGCCGTACACCGCGTGGGGGTTGTCGCGCAGCGCCTTGTACATGTCGGGGATGGCGTCGGAGAACGCGGCGCCGTCTTCGATCAGTTCAGTGCGTTCGACATCGGGCAGGCCCGGGTCGAGCGCGCGTTTGATTTGCGCGTCGAGCTGTTGGGCGGTCGGCAGCGGCACATTGGCCTTGCTGGCCGAGGTCGCGACGGAGGAAGCGAGGGAGGCGTTGGCCGAAGACCGTGCGGCGTCGACCGAGGCCTCGTCGGTGGTTCCCGCGCACGCGGCGAGGGCGACGAGGGCCGTGAGGCAGGCGGTGGCCGCAGCGGCCCTGGCGGAAAGTGTGGAAGACATCACCATCTACATACCATCAATGACGGCACTGATCCGTCCCAGGATGGCGCGAACTGTGGAGATGTCACTGGTTGCGGGCGCCTCGACAGGGTCGGCGTCGAGGAGCAGATCGCGCACGAAGGCGCTGACGCTGCGTTCGTCGCCGAGGTCGATGTCGGTCACCTGAGCGTGGGCTTGGGCCACCACATCATCGGATCTGGGCACCGCGTCGCCCAGGTCGGCGCGATAGATCTGCACTGTGAGGGTGGCGCGGTGGGTGCGGAAGGCGAAGGGGTGACCGTCGTCGGTGGT
The DNA here is from genome assembly GCF_053608825.1 of Nocardia sp. NPDC055002. Lineage (NCBI taxonomy): Bacteria > Bacillati > Actinomycetota > Actinomycetes > Mycobacteriales > Nocardiaceae > Nocardia > Nocardia sp. NPDC055002. Next base: position 354,063 of record NZ_JBSGWE010000001.1, on the reverse strand, counting down.
GCCGAAGCCGTGGGCGAACGGTCCCACGGAGATGTCATCGATGCCGAAACCCGCTGGTGTCCGGTCGGTCATCGTGGGGATCTCCTGCCGTTGCATGGCAATCAATTGCTCGACACGTCAACAGTAACGCGCGTCACCGACAGCTCCGACGCCAGATACCCGGTCGGAGCTACTGGTGAGTCATCATGGTCAGATGGTGATCAAGGCAGTCACCTCGTGCGGATTGAAGGAGTTCGGTGCATGCGCCCTCGTGGCTCGGTCGCCTCTGCGTTGGTCGGCGCGGCGGTTTTGGTGGTACTGACGGGGTGCAGCGGTGAAGACGGCGGTGCCGACGTGCCGACCAGGGCGCCGGCGACCGCGGCGGTCTCGCCCGCCGCGGTCGATCCCGCGGGGCAGGTCTTCGCCGCGGTCGCGACCAAAGCACTGCTCGCCGAGCGCTCGACCGGTCTGCTCGCCGCCCTCGATACCGCGGGCACCACGCTGTCGCTGATCGACCCCGCCGCTCCGGCAACCTCACGCGCGGTCGCCCTCCCCGCCGCCGGCGCGTCGCTGGCTCAGGGCAAGCCGGGAGAGGTCCTCGTCGCCGCCCCCGACCGGGTTCTGCGGGTAGACGCGGGCACGGGCGCGCTCACCGAGACCGCTGTCGCCGGTGACGTGCACAGCGTGCACACTCGCACCGACGGCACACTCGTCGTCGGCACCGCCGACGGCACCGTGCGCGAACTGAACGCCGACGGCACCGTCACCCGCACGATCACCGGCCTCGTCTCGGCCGACGCGATCGCGGTGACCGGCGAGAACATCACTGTGCTCGACCGCAAGCAGACCGCCGTCGTCGCGGTGGGCGAGGACGCGCTCGGCTTGATGCTGCGCGCCGGCGACGGTGCCACCAACGCCATCACCGACCCGCACGGCCGCATCATCGTGGCCGACACCGCGGGCGGTGAACTGCTGGTCTACACGGCCGGTCCGCTCGTGCTGCGCCAGCGTTTCCCGGTATCATCATCGCCTTACGCGCTCGCTTACGACTCGCGGTCGGAGCTGGTGTGGGTGAGCGCCACGCTGAGCAACGAGGTCGTCGGCTACGACCTGTCGACCGGCATCGGTGTCGAGGTGGCCAGGCTGGCGACACTGCGCCAGCCCGACGCGATCACCGTCGACGAACGCACCGGCGACCTGTTCGTCGCCTCGGCCGCGGGCGATGGCCTGCAGCGGATCGGCGTGCAAGAGCAAAAGAGAGGGCAGTGATGGCCACACCTCGCAATGCGCGCTCGGCGTTACCGCCGAGCTGGGAAACCAGCAACGACGACTACGAATACGTACCCCTGCGGCTGCCACCCGAGGTCAACCGGGTCACCGCCTCGATGCGACTGGCCATCCAGGCCGAATTCGGTGGCTGGGAGTTGTCCCGGGTACGCGCCTACACCGACGGCAGTCGCCGGGTGCTGTTGCGCCGCCGCAAGAATGCCGTCCTGCCTGTGCCCGAACCCGGATTGTGAGCCGACCATGTACGCCCTCCTGTTACGCCTGATGTTCCTGATCCCGCCGGAGCGGGTGCATCACCTGGTGTTCGCCGCGCTGCGTTTCGCCACCTGGTTCCCGCCGACGCGCTGGCTGGCCCGCAAGCTCACCGTGGTGCAGGATCCGATCCTGGCCACCACCGCGTTCGGTGTCGACTTCCCCGCGCCGCTGGGTCTGGCCGCCGGTTTCGACAAGAACGCCGACGGCGCGAATGCCTGGGGCACACTGGGTTTCGGTTTCGCCGAGATCGGCACGGTCACCGCGCACGCCCAGCCCGGCAACCCCGCGCCGCGACTGTTCCGGCTACCGGCCGACCACGCCCTGATCAACCGGATGGGTTTCAACAACCACGGTGCCGCCGCCGCGGCCGCTCGCCTGCACGGCGCCCGCCCCACTGTCCCGATCGGCGCGAACATCGGCAAGACCAAGGTCACCGAACCCGATGCCGCGGCCGGCGATTACGCGACCAGTGCCCGATTACTCGGTCCGCTCGCGGACTTCGTCGTGGTCAACGTGTCCTCCCCCAACACCCCCGGCCTGCGTGACCTGCAGGCCGTGGAGTCGCTGCGCCCGATCCTGCAGGCCGTGCTCGACAGTGTGTCGGTGCCGGTCCTGGTGAAGATCGCCCCCGACCTGTCCGACGACGACATCGACGCCGTCGCCGACCTCGCGGTCGAGCTGGGTCTGGCGGGCATCGTCGCCACCAACACCACCATCCGACGCGACGGCCTGGCCACCCCGACAGCCGAGGTCGAAGCCATGGGCGCGGGCGGGCTGTCGGGCGCCCCCGTGGCCGAACGCGCCCTGGAGGTCCTGCGCCGCCTCTACGCCCGCGTCGGCGATCGGGTGGTCCTGATCTCGGTGGGTGGCATCGAAACCCCCGAGCAGGCCTGGGCCCGCATCCTGGCCGGGGCCACCCTGCTGCAGGGCTACACCGGGTTCATCTACGGTGGCCCCTTCTGGACCACGCGTATCCACCGCGGCATCGCCGCCAACCTGCGCGCGGGTGGTTACGCCCGCCTGTCCGACGCTGTCGGCGCCGAGCACCGCGCCCACTCGGCCTGAGTTCTCAGCCGTAGTTAGCCTGGGGCGCCCGGTCGTCGTGCATCGGTCGCGCCGGGCGTAGCCGGGACAGTTGCGCCGGTGGATCGTGCAACGACTCCCCCGCTGCCGCGTTGTCGCCGTCCCGGCGAGCATCGATGCGCTTGGCGAGCTTGATCAGAGCCTGCTGCCAGATGATGCCGAGCAGGTCGGCGCGGGCACTGATCTCGGCGTGCGCGAGCCGGTCGTGCACGGCGGCGAGATCGCTGACGAGTTCGTCGAGCTCCATGCCCGCCCAGGCCTGCTCACGGGTCAGGGTGTACTCGGGCAACCAGCTCAATCGCCAACCGCCGGTGTCGGTTCGCTGGGCGAATTCCGGCGTGCGGTCGCTGCGTAACGTGTCGTCGGTGCCTTGAATAACCATCGCGGACCTGCCTTCCCCGGCGGGGCGCTGCGCCCTCCCCGAGCGTCTGGCGGGGCATCCACTCCCCGTAATCCAGTGTGGCATTTGCCAATTGTCTTGGTCAATTGCCATTGTTAGGAGGTAATTGCCGGATTTCGGGCGTGGCAAACCCGGCATTGTGGCGATCGCAGTGCGGCGTCCGCCCCGATCGGGTGCGCGCCGGCCTCGACAAGTGGACGGGAGGCAGCATGCCGATGGTTCCCCAGGACGCCCGTGTCGCCGCGATCCGCAGCATCCTGGCCAGGCTGGGCAAGTACGCGGGCTTGAACGCAGAACGCCTGCGCCACACCGAGATCGACGCTGCGCCGCTGCTAGAGCTGCTGTCGGTGCGCCGGCACGCCCGGCGTACCGGGGCCAGTGTCGAGGCCTCGATCCTGCCCGTGGTGCGCGAGGTCACGCAGTGGCTGGCGCCGACGGACCGGCTGATCGTGGACGCGGCACTCTCGCTCGGGCTGTTCCGCGACCGCTCCGGCGTGGGTGTCGATGTCGAACGCCTGTATGCAGACAACCTCGGGGAACGTCGAGAGGCCTTGACCGAGCAGTGGATCGCGCTGCACACCCTGCTCGACGTCGACCCCGTACCCGAGGCACCCACCGTCAAACGGTTGCGTACGGTCTCCGAACACAACGCCTTCACCGCGCTCGCCGGGCTGCTCGCCACCGATTCCGGCTATCCCATGGCCGGACCCTCCGTCACCCAACCCACCGCCGTGCCCGCGCAACGCGGTGTCGTCACGGTCTTCGGTGACGCCGTCATCGATCACCTCTACCGGGTCGACTCCTTCCCCGCCGCCGACAACGCGGCCAGCGGCAGCTTTACCGGCCACCCCGGCGGCAAAGGGCTGAACCGGGCGGTCGCGGCAGCCCGTCTCGGCATCGGCGTGCATCTGGTCTGTGCTGTCGGCGGCGACGAATACGGCCGTCGCATCCTCGAATTCATCGAATCCGAACGCGTCCACCTCGACCTGGTCAAGGTCGTCCCGTTCGCGACGTCGCTGGTCACCGCCGTGGTGATCACCCCCAACGGGGAGAGCCGCATCATCGGCTGCCGTGACAATCGCGTCCAGCTCCAGGACGAAGACCTCCACCGTCCCGAACTCCGCGCCGCCCTGAAAGCCTCGGATGCGGTGATCCTGAGTTTCGAACCGCCACCTTCGGTGATCGAGCAGGTGCTGTCGATGGTGTCGCAGATGCGACCCAAACCACCTGTTATCGTGTGCCCGACACCGGCCATGCCGGTGCCGCAGAGCCTGTATCGACATCTGGGCGCGGTCGACTATCTCGTCGGCGCCGCCGCGGATCTCGACGCGCTGCTGCCCGATGTATCTGCCGAGTCCGCCGCCGATATCGCCCGGCTCTTGCGTGGCCTCGGAGTCGGTACCGTGTGCACGGTCGAGAACTTCCGGTGTGTGGTCGCCTCCGACACGATCGAGACAGTCATCGACCATTTCCCGCAGGTACTCAAAGCCTCGGTCGGCGCCGCCGCCGCCTTCACCGGTGCGCTGGCCTATCGTCTCGTCAATTCCGGAACTCCGCTCACCGCAGCTGATTTCGTGTGGGCGACCGCGGCGATGATTCCGACCCAGAATCTGGGCGCGGTGGCGGTGTCGATGCCGAGTGCCGAGGAGATCGACCGCATCGTGCGCCTGTACGCGCCCCCGGCCTGATCCGGGGGTAAGGTCGCGACATTCAGCTCACGCCTGTCCGGCATCGGCGCCTTGTCGCCCTGTCCACGCACGGAGGATCGTTGACCATTCTGTCGTTCGGCGGTGCCAGAACCGGGGAACCCGGTGCCGATACCGCACACCGACTGGGTCGCCAGGGCAAGCAGCTACCGATTCGGGTGATCGAGATCCCGGGCCGCGACGACGGCGGTCACCTTTTCCTCTTCGGCGAGCCCCGCGACGGCTGCCTCGTGCGGGTGCACTCGCGCTGCCTCTACGGCGAGGGCCTCGGCTCCGACGACTGCGACTGCGGTGGGGAGCTCACCGAGTCGATGGACCGCATCCAGGCCGAGGGCGCCGGTGTGCTCGTCTACCTCGAACAGGAAGGTCGCGGTGCTGGCCTGATCTGGAAGGCCCGCGGCTATCGGGAGAGCGAACAGTCCGGTACCGACACCTTCGACAGCTATCGGCGCCTCGGCCTCGACGCCGACACCCGCCGCTACGACGCCGCCGCGCACGCTCTGCGCGACCTCGAACTCACCCGGGTCCGGCTGCTCACCAACAACCCCGACAAGTGCCGGGCGTTGACCGAGGCCGGGATCGCCGTCGAGCCCATCGCCCTCACCATCGCCCTGCACTCCCCGCGTGGCAGGCAGTACCTGCAGGCCAAACGACGCCACCGTCAGCACACCATCCCCGCCGATCCACTCGCCGACGAGCAGCGATCGGAGCGGGCGCGGTCGTGGTGGCGACCACGAGGTCGCCGGTAACCCCCCTCGCAATCCCGTATGTCCGGTTACGATAAGTGAGCCACGCCACTGTTGCCGCCCCTGTCTCGAGACAACGAGGCAGTTTCGCTCGCATTGGCTCGGCGTCCAGCTCGGCCTATGGGAACAGGGATATGACAGACATCGGTTTCGCGCACGCATCCGGGGTCACGGTGCACACCGTGCCCGCCGCCTTCCAGCAGACCGCCGCGTTGCGGCCCGACCAGATCGCCTTGCGCACGGTCGGTGGCACCCAGGAGATCACCTGGGCCGAATATGCGACGAGGGTGCGCGCACTGGCCGCCGGGTTGGCGAAACTCGGTGTGCGTCACGGTGACGCGGTCGGCATCATGCTCACCAACCGGCCCGAGTTCAACCTGATCGACACTGCCGCCCTGCACCTGGGCGCCATCCCGTTCTCGGTGTACAACACCAGCTCCACCGAACAGATCGCGCACGTGTTCGCCAACGCGGGCAACAAGGTCGTCATCACCGAGCAGGCGTTCCTCGACACCATCCGCGCCTCGGGCGCCGAGATCGAGCACACCGTCATCGTCGACGGCACCGCCGAGGGCACCGTCACGTTGGCCGAGCTCGAATCCGATCCCGCACCGGACTTCGATTTCGACGCGGCCTGGCAAGCGGTCCAGCCCGGCGACCTGGCCACCCTGATCTACACCTCCGGCACCACCGGCCCGTCCAAGGGCGTCGAGCTCACCCAGAGCAATGTGATCGCCCAGGTCGTCGGCCTGGTCTCGGGACCGCTGCCGGTCGGTTTCGACGACCGCGCGGTGTCGTATCTGCCCGCCGCGCACGTCGCCGACCGCATCTCCGCGCATGCGATGAGCCTGCTCACCGGCATCCAGATCACCACCGTCACCGATCCGCGCGAGATCGCCGCCGCCCTGCCCGATGCCCGCCCCACGGTGTTCTTCGGTGTGCCCCGGGTGTGGCAGAAGATCAAGGCCGGCATCGAGAACAAACTCGCGGTCGAGCCGAGCCCGGTCAAGAAGGCACTGGCCAACTGGGCGATCGGTGTCGGCGTCGCACAGGCCAGGGCGAAACTGGCCGGTGAGAACTCGCTGGTGCTGGGCGTGCAGCACAAGATCGCCGACACCCTCGTGCTGTCGAAGCTGCGCGAAGCGCTCGGATTCGCCGAGCTGAAGGTCGCCGCGTCCGGTGCCGCGCCGGTGCCGCCGGAGACCCTCGAATACTTCCTCGGCCTGGGCTTCGCGGTCAGCGAAGTGTGGGGGATGTCGGAAACCGCGGGCGTGGGCACCTACACCGAGATCGACAAGCCGCGCCCCGGCTCGGTCGGACGCGTCATGGACGGTGTGGAGCTGCGCCTCGACGCCGACGGTGAGGTCCTCATCCGTGGCCCGATCATCACCCCCGGCTACCGCAACATGCCCGACAAAACCGCCGAGGCGATCGACGACGCGGGCTGGCTGCACACCGGCGACATCGGCACCCTCGACGCCGACGGCTACCTGCGCATCGTGGATCGCAAGAAGGAACTGATCATCAGCGAAGCGGGCAAGAACATCGCCCCCTCCAATATCGAGAACGCGATGAAGGCGGCCTCGTCGATGATCGGCCAGGCCGTCGCGATCGGCGAGGCCCGCGCCTACATCACCGCCCTGATCATGCTCGACCCCGACGTCGCGGCGTTGCGCGCCAAGGACTTCGGCGCCACCGACGCCACCCACGCGGAACTGGCCCGGCGCAAGGAGATCGTCGACGAGGTCAGGGAAGCGGTACTCGCGGGCAACCGCAAGCTCTCGCGGGTGGAGCAGATCAAGCGTTTCGTGATCGTCGAGAACCTGTGGGAGCCCGGTGGTGACGAGCTGACCCCGAAGATGTCGCTCAAGCGGACCCCGATCTCGAACAAGTACGCCGAGACCATCGCCGAGCTCTACGCCGCGACCCCGCCCGAGTATGTCGTCAACGTGAAGTAGTTGCGAAAACGGCGGTGGCCCTGGAAGTCTCAGGGCCACCGCCGTTGTACGTTCTCAGTTCTGTTCGTAGGTCCCGATCAGGGTTGCCCTGGCCAGGGTGTGGAAGAACAGGTTGAACCCCAGGTAGGCGGGCGTGGCGTCGGGCCCGACCTCGAGTTCGGGCACGTCGACGGCATGCACGACCACGAAATACCGGTGTGGACCATGGCCTTTCGGCGGTCCCGCACCGACGAAGCCGGGAAAACCACCGTCGTTGCGCAAGCTCACCGCACCGGCGGGCAGGCTCCCGCCTTCGCTGCCCGCACCGGCATCGAGGGTGGTGACCGATGCCGGAATGTTGGCCACGGCCCAGTGCCAGAACCCCGACGCGGTCGGTGCGTCGGGGTCGTACACCGTCACCGCGAAACTCTGCGTGCCCTCGGGGAATCCGGACCAGCTCAGCTGCGGCGAGATGTCCTTGCCGCCGGCACCGAACACTCCCGACACCTGATCGTTGGCCAAGGGCTGACCATCGGTGATGTCGGCGGAGGTAACGGTGAACGAGGGCACCTGCGGCAACGCGTCATACGGGTTGTAAGTCATCGAGGACCTTTCGGGTCGAGGTCAGCTGTGCAGAAGGAAGTGTTCCAGCACCCGGGTGCCGAATTCCAGTGATGCCACCGGTACCCGCTCGTCCACCCCGTGGAACAGGGCGGTGAAGTCCAGCTCGGGAGGCAGCTGCAACGGGGCGAAACCGAAGCAGCGAATCCCCAAGCGGGCGAACGCTTTCGCGTCGGTGCCGCCCGAGAGCATGTAGGGCACGGTGCGGCCCTGGGCGTCGTGGGCCAGGACCGCGTCGTTCATGGCGTCGACGAGGTGGCCGTCGAAGGTGGTCTCGTAGGAGTCGAGTTTGGTGATCCATTCCCGCTCCACGTCGGGTCCGATCAGCTCGTCGACCTCGCGTTCGAACGCCGCCTGCCGTCCCGGCACCACCCGGCAGTCGACCACGGCCTCCGCGGTCTGGGGGATGACGTTGGCTTTGTACCCGGCCTGCAGCATTGTCGGATTCGCGGTATCGCGCAGGGTGGCGCCGATGATGCGCGAGATGGTGCCCAGCTTGGCCAGCTGACCTTCGATATCGGGCCCGTGCGGGTCGAAGGCCAGCCCGCTCTCCTCGCTGACCGCGGCGAGGAACTCGGCCACCGAGTCCGACAGCACCACCGGGAAGGTATGGCGGCCCAGGCGCGCGACGGCTTCGGCGAGGATGGTGACGGCGTTGTCCTCGTGCAGGAACGAGCCGTGCCCGGCGCGGGCCTTGGCACGCAACCGCATCCAGCCCAGGCCCTTCTCCGCGGTCTCCACCAGGTAGAGCCTGCGTTCGGTGCCGTCGGGGCGGGGCACGGTCAGCGAGAACCCGCCGACCTCACCGACGGCCTCGGTGACACCGTCGAACAGGTCGGGCCGGTGCTCCACCAGCCACTGCGAGCCCCATTTGCCGCCGTTCTCCTCGTCGGCCAGGAACGCGAACACCAGATCGCGCGGCGGTACCGTGCCCTCGGCTTTGAACTGGCGGGCCAGCGCCAGCGTCATCCCGACCATGTCCTTCATGTCGATCGCGCCGCGCCCCCACACGTAGCCGTCGCGCACCGCGCCCGAGAACGGGTGCACGCTCCAGTCGGCGGCCTCGGCGGGCACCACGTCGAGGTGCCCGTGGATCATCAGCGCCCCGCGGCTGGAATCGGCGCCCTTCAACCGCGCGAACACGTTCCCGCGCCCGGGCGCACCGGATTCGACGTATTCGGTCTCGTAGCCGACCTCGTGCAACTGCGTTGCCACCCACTCGGCGCATTGCCGCTCGCCCTTGGTGGTGGACAGCTCGCCGGTATTGGAGGTGTCGAACTGGATCAGCTTGCTGACCAGCTCCACCACCTCGTCTTCCGCGCGGGACCGCTTGTTCGAACCAGAATTCTCGCCAGATGCCGACACGTCCCCTTTCCTACCACCATTCGCGCACCCGTCGCGCCATCTGCCGCCCTCAGCACCGTTGCGCCGCTGCTCGCGCCCCGGACTCGGCGTGAGCAGAACTACGAATTCGCCTGTGTCCCGGTGGCATGCTTGGCTGATGTGATGAGAGCGCAGGTTGTCCGAGTCGGTGTCCGCGTGCTGGCCGGTGCCGCGACGACGATCGGCGCCGCCGGGGTCGCCTTGCATTTCACCCGCTGGCCGCTGGAGCCGCTCGTGCTCGCGGCTTCGGGGGCGCCCTATCTGATGGCCGGTGCGGTGCTCGGCGTCGCCGGTTTCGCGGCGACCAGGCAGTGGATCGCGACCGGTGTGGCGGTGGTGGTGGCGGGTGCGGGGATCGCGACCCAGGCGCCGCTGTATGTCGCGCACAACGGTGGTCCAGGGCAGCCGATCGTGGCGATGCAGGCCAATCTGCTCTTCGACGGTGCCGATCCGCGGGCACTCGTCGACCAGGTGCGTGCGCACGACATCGCCGTTCTGACCGTCAACGAACTCACCCGCGCGGCCGTGGCCAGCTTGTCGCAGGCCGGCCTCGACGAGCTGCTGCCCCACCGTTACCTCGCACCGGGCCAGACTGCCAGCGGTACCGGTATCTGGAGCCGGTTCCCGTTGTCGGACACTGTCGAATACGACGGCTACGTCCTCAATCAGATCTCGGCCACCGCAGCGGTCCCCGACCTCGGCCCGGTCGCGATCTATGCCTTCCACCCCGTCCCGCCCGTTTACGACACCGGTGTCTGGGCCGACGAGCTCGCCCGCTTGCACGAGATCCTGCGCCGATCCCCCACCGATCGGCCTGTGATCGCCGGCGGCGATTTCAACGCCACCTACGACCATGCCCGCTTCCGCGCCCTGGCGTCGGGGCGTTTCGCCGACGCGGCGGTTCAAGCCGGCGCGGGTCACCTGGTCACCTACCCGACCGACAAGGCCGTCCCGCCGCTGGTGGGCATCGACCATTTCCTGCTCGCGAACGCCCGCGCAACCAGCGTCGAAACCGTCGCCGTTCCCGGCGCCGATCACCGCGCGCTGGTGGCGCGGATAGTCCTCACAGCCCAGGGTTAGACCCCGGTATTCGGCTGTTGCAGAACGTATTTCGGCGAACCGGAGATGACCCGGCGGCCGGCAGGCGATGCACGGGGTCGCGCGATCGCTACTCGCGTTCGGCGCTGCGTTCGGCCAGGCGCACTCGCCACTGCTCCATGGCCTGGCGCAGTGCCGCGCCGACGATGGCGACGAACTCGGCGGATTGTTCGAAGCGGGCGCCGGCCGGGGTGTCGGGGCCGAGGATCTCGACGCCACGCCGGGTCATGGCCGACAACGAGTTCTGCATCTGCACCGAGGCGACGAGGTTACGCAGCCAGATGTCGTCGTCGACGAAGTAGCGTTCGCGCCGTTCGCCGGGGACCAGTTCTCGGCGCAGCATGCCCTGCTGTTCGAGGAAAGCGACCGCGTTGGAGATCGAGGCCGGGCTCACGCGCAGGCGCGCGACCAGCTCGGCGGCGGTGAGCGCCCCGGAGTCGGTGATCTGCAGGCAGGCAAGCACTCTGGCTTCCATCCGGGGCAGACCCTGTTCGATGAGCAGAGCGGTGAACGATTCGGTGAAGTCGGCGACCGCGCGAGGATCGCGCCCGTAGCCACCGTCGGGAATCGGTGGCGGGGCGGGGTCGGCCTGCTTGTGACGGCGCGCGCGCTGCTGGGTGGCGGCCTGCGCGCGTTCGGCCCGGTAGTCGTCGGGGCCGCCGTTGCGGGTGACTTCGCGCATGATCGTCGAGGCGGGCCGTCCGAGCGTGCGCCCGATCTCGGCGTAGCCGAGTCCGTCCGCGAGCCCCGCGGCGATGTGCTGACGGTCCGTGTCGGTGAGTCTGCCTCCGGGCATCGCTGCTGGTCACCTCTCTGTCGACCGGTACGAAGCGGGTGGCCCGCACCACGCCCAGTATGCATTCACCTTCATTCCATTGCAAAGCGCAACGCAAGAACCCATTGCATTCACGCTCATTGTCATTGCACTATCGACGACTAATCGTTATCTACCACGCATTTTCACCACAATTGACCGTTGACAGATGAGTGAACGCAATCTATCTTTTAGTAATCAGTAAATATCGAACGCAGCAACGCAAGGATATGACAATGACTTCCTCGAACCCCACCAGCGTCGTCACCCCCTGGACCGGCATGGTGAGCATCGACGACACCGAACTGGCCGTCACCGACACCGGCGGCACCGGAACCCCGGTGGTCTACCTCAACGGCCAGTTCGCCACCCAGGGCTACTGGCGCCGGGTCATCGCCGACCTCGGCCCCGGCTACCGCCACATCACCTTCGACGAGCGGGCCCGCGGCAAGTCGAAGAAGTCGGCCGACTACTCCTTCGACACCTGCGTGCGCGACATCGACGCGATCCTCGCGGCCAGGGGTGTCACCGACAAGCCGATCCTGGTCGGCTGGTCCTACGGGGCCTACCTCGGGGCGCACTGGACCAGCCGCAACCCGGCCGGTGCGCTCGGCGCGGTCCTCGTCGACGGCGCGTTCCCCTACGACTGGCTCGACGAGGCGATGGAGCTGCGCATCCGCACGCTGTTCAAGCGTTTGAGCTGGGTGCTGCCGCTGGCTCGCCCGACCGGGCTCGCGCCCCGCTTGACCGCACAGCAGCAGGCCGACAGCAATATCGAGATCGGCAAACTCTCCAGCGTCAACGCGCTGGGCCCGGTGCTCGATGCCATCACCGACCCGGTGCGGTACGTGGTCGCTTCGGGAACCTCGTTCGGCAGCCGTGGCGACGAGCAGGAGAAGATCCGCGCCGGCCTCGACGCGGCGCTCGATCGCAACCCCAACATCCGCATCAGCGCCAAGGTCGCCAGCAACCACGGTGCGATCCTGCGCAAGGACTTCCGCGCCATCGCCGACGCCGTCCGCGAGGTCGAGACGATCTCCTCGGCCGCCCGCTGACTCAGCACCGATCCCCTTCCCCCACCAAAGAACCCCAGGAGATGACCACCATGTCTGTCACCCTCACCACCCAGGAAAAGGCCACTGTGCGGACCGCCGCGTACGGGGCGGTCTCCCTGCTCGCCGCCGCGGGCGGGGCTACCGGCAAGCCGCACAAGATCGCCACCACCGGCACCATCGCGCTGTCGTCGGCGACCGGTGTGGTCGGGCACGTCCTGGCCGAGAAGTCCGGCCGCATCGCCCTGAGCGGCTCCTCGGTCGCCGAACTCGCCGATCAGGTATTGCCCGCCCTCACCGCGGCGATGAGCCTGCTCGGCCGGCACGACCCGGTGGAGGCCGAGAACTTCCGCAACACCATCGCCGTCGCCCTCGACACCGCCCAGCTCTACCAGACCCGGCCCAACCCGACGATGGTCGACATGACCCACAAGATCACCGGAGCACTCGACGCCGCGTGATGAGATACCCACTCGCGCAACCACAGCCGTGTCACAGGGCCCGTGACACGGTTACGTGGTCTGGCGGGTGATCACCGATCGACGACAGCGATCTCGCACGCGGCGAGCACCATATCCACCCGTGCCGCCATCGCCCGACCGGCCGCACGCAACGGTTCGGCCGAACGGAGTGTGCGGCCCAGAATGAATGCCCCTTCCAGTGCGGACAGCATCGCCAGGATCAGCTCGCGTGCCGCGCCTTCCCTGACGCCGCGTTCGACGAAATACCGTGTGCCCTGCTCGATCCAGTCCAGCACGACCTCTGCGGCCACCTCCCGCAAGACCGGTTCGCTGTCGGCGATCTCGCCCGCGACGGTGCCGACGGGACACATGTTCATCCACCCCGAATCCTCGAGTGTGCGCGCGGCGTCGTCGAACGCGGCGGGCACGGCCACCCGCAGATCCTCGTGCGGGTCCATCAGCAGCGGTAGCAGCTGGATATAGGCCGCGCCGGTGCTGCGCAACGCCTCGGCCGCGATCTGCACTTTGCCCTGCGGAAAGTGGTGGTAGAGCGACCCCATCGGCGCCTCGGCGGCGGCGGTGATCTGTTTGACGGTGATCGCGCTGTACCCGTGGACACGCATCAGTTCCGCGACCGCGCTCACCAGTCGCTCGCGGGTACTCGTTGACATCTGCTCGCTCACTCCACCAGACTAGAGCAAACACGCTAGAGCGAACGCTCTAGCGTGGAGCGCAAGGGAGGATGTCATGGCGACCGTCGAACTCGATGCGGGCCGGATCCACTACCGCGAACGCGGCGAAGGACCCCCGGTGGTCCTGCTACACGGGCTGTTGATGAACCACACGGTCTGGGACTCGGTCCTCGACCACCTGCCCACCGGCTTCCGCTACGTCCTGCCCGACCTACCGCTGGGCGCCCACCCCGAGCCCCTGCGCCCGGGCACCGACCTGAGCTTGCGCGGCCTCAACCAGCTCGTCGCCGACTTCCTCGCCGCACTGGACCTGCACGATGTCACCCTCGTGCACTCCGACTGGGGCGGGGCCCTGTTCCTCACCGCCTACGGCCTCGACGAACGGGTCGGGCGCTTGATCATCTTCCCCAGCGAAGCCTTCGACAACTTCCCACCCGGCCTCCCGGGCAAAACCGCCACGCTCGCCTCAGCCCTGCCCGGCGGCATCAGCCTGGCCCTGCGTCAGATGCGCATCGGCTGGCTGCGCCGCAGCCCCGTGATGTTCGGCTGGATGGCGAAAACTCCCCTCCCCGACGCCCTGGTCCACGCCTGGACCGAACCGGGCCTGCGCGACCCCCGTATCCGCGCCGACCTGCTCGCCTACACCCGCTCCGGTTTCGACAAACGCGAACTCGTCACCAACACCGAAGCCCTGCAATACTTCCCCGGCGAAACCCTCGTCCTGTGGTCGTCCGCGGGCAAAGTCATGCCCCGCTCCCACGGCCCCCGCCTGGCCGCCCTGATCCCGCGGTCGCGCCTGGTCGAAATCGACGATGCCTATGTCTTGTCGATGCTCGACCAACCCACTGCCGTCGCCACCGCGATCACCGAATTCCTCGCGACCTCACGTGCCACCCGCGCGTGACCCACATCACTGATCGATCCTGTCAGGATTTCGTCGGCTGTCTCGTTCAGATGGCACGCGAACCAGACAGGAGCCAATCATGAAGCACCGCATCGTCGTCCTCGGGGCCGGATACGCCGGGGCCTTCTCCGCCGGGGTACTGGCCCGCCGACTCCATTCCGACGACTTCGAGATCACCGTCGTCAACGCTGAACCCGATTTCACCGAGCGGCTGCGCAATCATCAACTCGCCGCCGGGCAGAATCTGCGCCACCTGCCGCTGGCGGAGATGTTCGCGGGCACCGGCATCCGGCTTCGGGTAGCGCGGGTGCGCGGCGTCGATGTCGACCACCGGACGGTCACGATTGCCGACGGCGACGACATCGACAGGCTCGAATACGACACCCTGCTCTACTCGCTCGGCAGTACCGCCGACATCCACGGCGTCGCCGGGGCCGCCGAGCACGCCTTCCACGTGGCGTCTCGCCCGGCCGCGCTGCGCCTGCGCGCCCGCCTGACCGAGCTGGGCGCGGACGGAAAGGTCCTGGTGGTCGGCGGCAACCTGACCGCGATCGAGGCCGCCACCGAGATCGCCGAATCCCATCCAGGGCTTCAGGTCGGCCTGGCCACCCGCGGCGAACTCGGCGGGTGGCTGGGCAGCAAAGCCCGCCGCCACCTGTTCGACGCCTTCGACCGGCTCGGGATCACCGTCCACGAGAACACCACCATCACCCGTGTCGACGCGGCGGGCGCGGTGGCCGCCGACGGCGCCGCTTTCCCCGCGCAGGCGACGGTGTGGGCAGCCGGGTTCGCCGTGCCTGCGATCGCCGCGACCAGCGGTCTCGCGGTGCAACCCAACGGCCAGATCACCGTCGACCGGCAGATGCGGTCGGTCTCGCACCCGGATGTCTACGTCGCCGGTGACAGCGCCTTCGTCATCGGCGACAACGGTTTACCGTTGCCGATGTCGTGCGCGTCCGCGGGATTCACCAGCATGCAGGCCACGGCCACGATCGTCGGGGACCGGACCGGGCGCAAGATCTCGACGACCTCACTGTCGTATGTGGGCAACCACATCAGCCTCGGCCGCAAGGACGGGATCTTCCAGGTGGTCGACGGTGACGCGCGATCGAAGTCGTGGGCCCTGCGCGGGCGAGCGGCCGCCCGCGTCAAAGCGGTGATCCTCGGGGTCAACCCGTGGAGTCTGAGCCATCCCACCTTCGGTATGCCCAGCCGCCGCTACCGCGCGGTCACCGATCGACCCCACGCCGTGGTCGCGACCTAGAGTCGTGCTCATGGACACTGCCACCGTGGCGCGTTTCGAGGCCAGCCGCAACCGGCTGGCCTCGATCGCCTACCGTCTGCTCGGTTCGGCCGCCGACGCCGAGGACACGGTCCAGGACGCGTTCCTGCGGTGGCAGGCCGCCGACCGCGACTACGTCGAGGTGCCGGAGGCGTGGCTGACCAAGATCGTCACCAATCTGGCGCTGGACCGGCTCCGCTCGGCCAAGGCGCGCCACGAGCGTGCGGTCGGCGCCTGGATGCCCGAACCGCTGCTCGACGGCGACCCGATGCTCGGGCCCGCCGACACCGTCGAGCAGCGTGAATCGGTGACTCTGGCGGTACTGACGCTCATGGAACGGTTGTCGCCGACCGAACGTGCCGTATACGTGCTGCACGAGGCCTTCTCATACCGCCATGCCGAGATCGCCGGCATCCTCGACATCACCGTGTCGGCGAGTCAGCAACACCTCCACCGTGCGCGTGGGCGGATCACCGTCGCGCGCACCACCATCGACATCGATCACGGCGCCGCCCGCCGGGTCGTCCAGGCCTTCATCGAGGCCGCCACCTCGGGTCGCACCGATCGGCTGGTCGCGCTGCTGACCGATGACGCGACCGGCATCTCCGACGGCGTCGGCGGCCTGGCCGCGAAGCTGATCCGCTACGCGAGCCCGCAACGCCTGGCCACCGCGGTGCGGGCCGGTTTCACACCGAGTCCGGCCAAGCGACGCCTCGCCGGTGGCTCACCATCGATCTACGCCGTCGTGGCCAACGGCTGCCCGGCCGTGCTCGTCACGCTCGGCGATCGAGTCCTCGGCGTCGCGATCCTGGAGATGCGCGCGGACAAGATCGCCGGCATGCGCAGCATCGCCGCACCGCACCGGCTGGGACGTCTCGCCGCCGAATGGCAGCGGCGCGAGCATGACGCCCCGCTGGTCCGATCGTGGTGATCGGCCGTTTCAGGAAGAACGCGCGACGCCGAGGGACAACGCAGCCCATGCTTTCGGCGCACCCGGCTGGTAGAACCGGTCGAGTTCGGTGATCTCGAAACCCGCTTGGGTGATCAGTCCCGCGATGTCGCGCGAGAGGTGACAGCCGCCGGCGATCTTCTGCTGGATCGGGTCGAGGCGATGCTGCCAGGTCTGCACCGATTCCTCCGGTGCGAGTCCGTGTTCGACGAAGTGCAAGGTGCCACCGGGCCGCAGGACCCGGCCGATCTCGGCGAGTGCCGCCGCGATGTCGGGGATGGTGCACAGGGTGAAGGTGGACAGGGCGGTGTCGAAGGTGGCGTCCGGAAACGGCAGCGACTGGCCGTCCAGGCCCGCGCGTTCGATCGGGGTCGAGCTGCCCGCGACACGTTTCGCGGCGATCTTCCACGCGGTGTCGGCGGGCTCGATCCCGCTGACCCGCTCGACCGCGGCCGGATAGAACCCGATGTTGTTGCCCGACCCGAATCCGACTTCGAGCACCGCGCCGTGTAGCCCGGCGCAGGTTCGCTCGCGCAGCGGCCCGTTCTGGGCGACGCCGCAGACTTTGTCGGTGATGTGCGGGAGGATCCGGTCGGTGTAGAAGCCCATCCACCGATCATCCTCCCGCCACCGCGCTTTCTACACCGGTGGCGCTCAGCCGAGTCGTCGGTCGAAGACCTCGGTGCTCGCGCCCGAGGCCGGATCGACAGTGAGCACTGTGAGGTTCGCCGAGTCCGCGGTGAGGTCCAAGACCATGAAACCCAGTTCGTGCTGGGTTTCGTACAGCGCGCTGTGCGCACCGTTCGTCAGCCGCGGCTGACCGCCCGCGGTCTTGCCCGCGGCGCCCGACACGATCTGGCGGGTGCCCTTGGTCGCCGGGGTGGGTTCGAGCACCTGCAGGGTGTGGTCGTGGCCCGACAGCAGAAACGACACCTTGCCCAGCACGTGGTCTTCGAAGAAGCGCTTGGCGTGCACGCCGTTGATCGGTTCGACCGGCAGGCCCTCGTAGTTGCCCGCGTCGCCGTGCGGGCCGTTGCTGATGTAGGCCTGATGGGTGCAGGCGATCTTCCACGGCGCGGTGGACTCGGCGAGTGCGGTGTCGAGCCAGGCGCGCTGTTCGTTCATGTACGGCCCGTCGACGGCCCAATACGGGTCGAGGAACGGCGGGATGTAGGCCGCGAGGGGGTTGATGTCGAGCACGAAGAACTCCACGACCGGGTTCTGTTCGGGCACGCGCACCGAGTAGTAGCGGCTCGGCATCCACCAGCGCTGTGACTTCGCGTGGTAGGCCACCTCGAAGTTGCCGCGTGCCAGCCAGCCGCCGTCACCGGGGAACACCGAGCTGGTGTCGTGGTTGCCGAGCACCATGGCCCACGGAATGTCCAGTCCCGCATTGGGATTCTCGAATTTGGTGGCGAACTGTTCGTCGTCGGGCCCGTTGGGTCCGGTGTCGTAGATGTTGTCGCCCAGACCCACCGCGAGTGAGAACGGCCGGCGTGCGTGGAATTCGCGTGCCGCGTCGGCGACCGCCCACTGGGTGCGGGTTCCGGTGCCCGCGTCACCGGTGACCAGCACCCGCACGTTACGCCCGGCCTGCGGGGTGAACTTGGGCACTTCGGCAGGCACCGCCGCGGCGGGGGTGAGCCCCACCAGCGACAGGCCCGCGACGACGCCGGCGGCGCCTGCCAGAACTTCACGACGGCCGATTCCGGACGAGAACTGATCGTGCATGGTCACCTTCTGGGTAATGGCTTCTGTTGGACAACTGACCTGATCGAAGCACACTGACATGATCGCGACGCCGCCGCAGCCTAACGGGCGCGGCCGCGGATCGTTCGTCAGCCGCGCGCATGTCGGCGAAGCGAAGCCCCGACTACACCGCGCACATCGATTGGATGACACCGCGCACGATCGGCGCGCCGTAGTCGGTCGGTGCGAACACCAGTTTCTGCACGATCGACAGCGGCGTGGTGACCGTCTCGGTGATGCCGGCGAACCCGGCGATGGTGGTGCCCGCCGAGAACAGCAAGCTGGTGATGTCGAGGGTCAGCGTCGCGAGATCGAAGGCATTCTCGACCTGGACCTGCGCCAACGGCACCGTGTCGAGGGCCTTGCCTTCGGTCAGGTCAGCGCCGAAGTTGGCCAGGAAGGTCAGCGGGCCCAGGTCGAGGGCCTCGACCAGCGGGCCGAGGTCGTCGGCGCGACGCATCAGCATCACCTTGGCGACCCGGTTGCTCGCCAGGAATTCCTGGAGGGCGTCGGCGGCCTGGTGCATCGCGACCCGGTCCACCGCCACGGCGCCACTGTCGAGGAAGGCGCGTGCGCGCTCCACGACGGTGGCCAGGGTCAGTTCCGCGACGGGCGTGCAGGTGCCGTCGGCATTCATGACCAGTGCGGCCAGATCCTCGATGGGCTGGGGAACCTGCACGGGTTCGATGACGGCGTCGCCGAGTTCGAGCGGCGGGTACACGTTCGGCGCCACGCAGCCGGCGTCGATCGAGTCCTGCACCGCGCGGGCCAGCGCCTTGGTTCCGGTGAACATCGCGCCCACCACCGGCTCGAGGAACATGCCGACGGTGGGCACCATGCCCGCGACGAGCTTGGCCGGGATCTTGACGATGCCGGTCGCCAGGATGAACACCTCGATGGCGTCGTTGACGGTCAGCTGCGAGACCGACATCGTCTCGTCGATGCGCCCGGTGCGCACCGCGTCCAGACCGTTGACCAGGTAGGTGACGATCGGATCGTCGAGTTCGGCGGGCCGTACGCCAACCTGTTCCGGGCGCAGCGGCAACCCGTCGCGGTGCACCCGCAGTGCGGCGATCCCGGCCCGGAAATCGGCGACCTGCTGGTCGTAGGCGAGCACCTGCGCGGGCCCGACGGTGCCGCGCAACACCGAGGCGGCGGCGGTCACCACGTCGTCGAAAGTCGGTGCGCCGCTGGCGCACACGGCGGTGGCATCGCTGATCGGCGTCGTGGCCAGGGTCGGGGAAACCTCGGCCGCTGCGGTGCCGGGCGCGAGCATCATGCCCGCGACAAGGGTCAAGGCGGTGAGGGAGCCGACGCAGGGCGCGGCACGGCGAGGCAAGGGCATTCGCATGCGCGGTGATCTCCGACCAGGGGGGGTGACAAGGTGAATCGTTCGATCCGAACCTATTGCCGCCTGGTTTCCGAAACAGTCCCGTTCACATGAACACTTGCCCAATTTGGACGCTCGTTCAGTTTAAGTCGAGTAACTCAGATCTCCTCCGCCGCGGCAGACCTGCGCCGACCCCTGTGGTCTTCGAGCAGATCCGCCAGGTCGCTGACAACGACGTCGGCACCGGCGGCTACCAACGCCGAGGCGCCGGTCCCCCGGTCGACCCCGATCACCCGGAATCCGCCCCGGTGCCCCGCTTCGACCCCCGACACCGCGTCCTCGATCACCACCGTGCGTACCGGATCCACGCCCAAACCCCGTGCGGCCGTGAGGAACATGTCGGGCGCCGGTTTGCTCGCGAGGCGCTCGTCGTGGGCGACCACACCGTCGATCACCACCGTGAACCTGCCCAGCAGCCCGGCGGTGTCGAGCACGAGCACCGCATTACGTGAGCTCGACACCACCGCCATCGGGACACCCGCGGCCGCGAGCGCCTCGACCAGGCGCAACGACCCGTCGAACACCTCGACACCGTCACCACGGATGATCTCGGTGAAACCGACGTTCTTGCGGTTTCCCAACCCGTGCACCGTCCGCGCGTCGGGTGGATCATCGAGCTCACCGTCGGGCACGCTCACGCCCCGCGACGCGAGCACCGACCGCACGCCCGCCGCGCGCGCTTTGCCGTCCACCAGCGCGAAGTAGTCGGCATCGGTGTAAGGGACGGCCTCCGGCGCGATGGCGGGCAGGAACTCGGTGAACAGCGCCGACCACGCCCGCCGATGCACCGCCGCGGTGTCGGTGAGGACGCCGTCGAGATCGAACAGCACTGCCTGCGCATCGAAGACGCCCGTCATGGCGCCCCGACCTCGGCCACGACACCGGGTTCGAGTGTCACCGGCCGACCCCACACGGTGATCTCCACCGATGGCCCCGCACCGACCAGCTCGAAGCGCGCGTCCCGGTGCCCCAGATCGGCTCGCACCGACCGGCCCCGCCAGTGCACCGCGAACCGTAACCGCTGCCAGGACGACGGAAGCGCGGGTGCGAAGCGCAATCCGCCGGCGTCGGCGCGCAACCCGCCGAAGCCGTGCGTCGCGACCTGCCAGGTGCCCGCCGCCGACGCGATGTGGATTCCCTCTTCGGTATTGCCCTGGTTGTCGTCGAGATCGACGAACGCCGACCGCTCGAAATACCTTTCCGCCGTGCGGCAATCGCCCACCTGCAACCCCACGATCGCATGGATCGACGGGCTGAGCGAGGACTTGTGCATCGTGCGCTGCTCATAGAACTCGTAGTTCAGCCGCCGGGTGGCCGGCGAGTATTCGTCGGGCAGCATGTGCAGCAGCATCACCACATCGGGCTGTTTGAGCAGCGAGGTGGTCTCGCAGTCGAAAGGGCTGTAGCCGACCGGAAGTCGCGGCATCCCGTTGTCGTCCCAGTCGACGATGGGCACCACCGTGCGATCGAAATAGCCGTCGAATTGTTCGATGACACCGCAGTCGGGATCGATCGGCGCCCGCAGCCGGTCCGCGGTGGCGAGCCACTGGGCCGGCTCACCCGCGTCCAGCCCGATCGAGGCCATGAGCTCGTGGACACGCTCGGGCCGTTCCCGCGACATCCGTTCGTACACCGCCGCCGCCTGCTGAAGATGCCAGTGCACCAGCCTGTTCGTGTACGCGTTGTTGTCGACGTGGGAGTGGAACTCGTCCGGTCCCATCACCGTCCGGAGGGCGAGCCGATCGCCGTCCTCGACGCACCGCTGCACCCAGAATCGGGCGGTCTCGAACAGGATCTCGGCGCCTTCCCCGAACAGGTAGTCGTCATCGCCGGTGACGGCGGCGTAGCGCATGATCGCGTAGGCGATATCGGCCGTGATGTGCAGTTCTTCTTCGCGCGTGTAGAAACGGTCTTTCCCGTCCGGGGTGTATCGCGGACATTCCTCGCGGCCGGTATCGGCCGATTCCCACGGATAGCGCGCACCGCCGGTTCCGTTGTCGGCGGCGACTTCCCGTGCCCCGGGCAGGGTGTGGTGCCGGTAGCCCAGCAGCGCGCGGGCAGCGCGGGGCTGGGTGAACAGGAAGAACGGCAGCAGCATCACCTCCGTATCCCAGAAGACGTGCCCGCGATAGCCTTCGCCGGACAGCGCTTTCGCGCCGATGCTCACAGTCGGATCGTGGGGGTTCGCGGCGATGAGCAGGTGATAGATCGCGAACCGCAGCGCCTGGGTCACCCGATCGTCGCCGACCACTTCGCAATCGGCGCCGGCCCACAGCTCACCCCACGCTGCCCGGTTGGCCGCTGCGGCGGTATCGAACGAGTCTGCGCGCGCGACGGTGTCGAGTGCGCGCGCCCGAGGTGGGTACACCGCTCGGTAGTCGCGGCTGGTGGCGATACCGACGAGCTTGTCGACCCGCACGGTTTCGTCTGCGCCCACGTCGCAATGCCACTGCACCTCGATGCCGTCGTGGCGGACCCGCTGGTGACGCTGCCCGCTGTCGGCGGAGCAGGTGAAGGCGTAGGCCAGGTCGATCCCGCTGTCGATGGTGCGGCTTTCGATGACACCGACCTCACCGTCGAATCCCGCACCGACCGACACCAGGTGCGTGGACTTGGCCCACTTGTCCCACTTGCGTTCGTAGCCGAATGCCGTCTGTTCGTGGTAGTTCGCAACCGTTCGAGGTTGCGCCGGTTCGCGTCGATACCGGTTCGCACCGTGACCGCCCCCGCGTGGTCCAGGCACGTCACTTCGATCCGCAGACAGCACAGATTCCGGTCGGCGGTGCTTGCGAACCGCTCGGTCCGCAGCCTGACCCGCGCGCCGCCGGTCAGCCGGAACACGGTGTCGCGGTGCAGGACTCCGCTGCGCAGATCCAGTGCACGACGGTGCTCGATCACCTGCGCGGATTCGGTGTCCAGGCGCAGACCGTCGACGAAGACCTCGCTGTCGAGCCAGTCCGGTGCGTTCACCAGATCGATGACCGGGGAGTCGTAGGCGTCGTAGACACCGGCGATGAACGTGCCCGGCAAAGCCCCTGTGTGCCGTTCCTCGAGCGATCCACGGGTTCCGAGGCGCCCGTTGCCGATGGTGAACATCGTCTCGAAGTAGTTGGCGCGCTGCGGGTTCCAAGCATCCTCGACCACCGTCCACGAGGTGGTCTCGCTCGTGTGGGTCCGGGCGTTGACAGTCTCACCGCCGCGGACCGCGCGCGATGCCTGGTTCGTCTGCGCCGGGTAGCCGTAGGCCGAATGCATCACACAGCCTTCCTCGTCGAAGGGTGATCGATGACCGCATTGCGATGGTGACGACGTGGTCGAGCCGGTGGAAACTCGGGCAGGGTCAGGCGCTGGCGATGGGCCGTTCGTAGCCGGCGGCCTCGTCCATGTCCTCGAGCGACATCCCCTTGGTCTCGGGCACGAACTTGGCGACGAAGCCCAGCGACAGCAGCGCGAACACCGCGTACATCCCGTAGGCGAAGCCGAGCGAGAAGGTTTTCAGGCTGGGGAAGGAGACGGTGATCGCCCAGTTCGCCGCCCACTGGCCTGCCGCCGCGAGCGACAGCGCGGCGCCACGGATCCGGTTGGGGAACATCTCCCCGAGCAGCACCCACACCACCGGGCCCCAGCTCATGCCGAAGAAGACGACGAACAGGTTGGCCGCGACCAGCGCGATCGGGCCGAGCGCACCGGTCAGGTGTGGCTCCATGACGCCTTCGGCGTCGGGCACCTGGTCGGCGCCGCCGAAGCAGATCGCCATCGTGGCCAGCGTGACGGTCATGCCGATCGAGCCGGTCAGCAGCAACGGTTTGCGGCCCACCTTGTCGATGAGCATGATCGCGACGATCGTGGTGGCGATATTGACCACCGAGGTGAACACGCTGATCTGGAACGACTGGGATTCTTCGAAGCCGACGGCCTCCCACAGCACATTCGAGTAGTAGAAGATCACGTTGATGCCCACCGCCTGCTGGAACACCGACAGCATCAGCCCCACCCACACGACGGGATAGAGCCCGCCCGCCGGTCGGCGCAGGTCCTTCCAGGACGGCTTGGTATCGCTGCGCAGGCTCTCCTCGATCCGGCCGATGGTGAGCTCGAGGTTCTTCTCACCGAACAGCATCGACAGCACGCGCCGCGCCTCGGGGATCTTGTGCGTGGCGACCAGGTAGCGCGGCGACTCCGGGATCGTGGAGGCCAATACGCCGTATACCACCGCGGGCACCACCATGGACAAGAACATCCAGCGCCAGGCTTCGAGCCCGAACCACAGGATCTCGCTCGCGCCACCCGCGAGGTGGGCGAGCACGTAGTCCACCAGCAGTGCCAGGAAGATGCCGAGCACGATCGCCAGCTGTTGCAGCGATCCGAGCCTGCCGCGGATCCGCGCGGGCGAGGTCTCGGCGATGTAGGCGGGGGCGATGACCGAAGCCACACCGACACCGAGACCACCGATCACCCGGCCCACGACCAGGATCCACACATCGGGCGCGAAAGCAGTGACCACCGCGCTGATGAAGAACAGGACCGCGGCGATCCTCATCACCTTGAGCCTGCCGATACGGTCGGCGATCCGGCCCGCGGTCATGGCGCCCGCGGCGGCGCCGAGCAGCGCCGAGGCCACAGCGAAGCCGAGAACGGCATCGGCGACATCGAATTCGGATTGGATCGCCGAGACAGCCCCGTTGATCACAGCACTGTCGAAACCGAACAACAATCCACCCAGCGCCGCGACGGACGCGATCCGGATCACGCGGCTGCCCGAGGCCGGCTCGCCATCGGGAAGAGCGGACCGGTCGGTGAAGGAGCCTCCATCATGCATCGGCGTCGTCCTCTCCACGGCGGGCAGCAGTGCCTCGCGAGTAGCGGCGTGAGACCACAGTCTGCCCCGAACAAGGTGCCATCTGCAGGAATTGACGATAGCGAGCCCACATCGCCGTGTTGTCGTCGAGAAAATGAACACGCGCGCCGTGCCCGTTCGCAGTGCGGCGGGATCGGCGTGGCTTCGCTGCGCTGGGCACCGCACGTTCATCTTCGCGACACGCACACCATTTAGCGTCACGGGGATGACCGATGTCGAGATTCGTCCGATCCCCCGTGATGTCAGCGAGATCGCCGATCTCGCGACCGTCGTGAACCTGGCCGACACCACCGGATTCACCGTCGACGACAGCGACGACGACGATCCGATCCTGCTCACCGAACCCGGCGGCCTGGTCGTCGACACCTGGCGAGAGGGCTACCCCTACGACGAGCGCCTCTCGCGCCTGCAATACGACCTCGACAAGCGGTTACTGCAGATCGAACTGCTGAAACTGCAGAACTGGGTCAAAGCGACCGGCCGCCGCGTCGTCATCGTGTTCGAAGGTCGCGACGCCGCGGGCAAGGGCGGCACCATCAAACGCTTCATGGAGCACCTGAATCCGCGCGGGGCCCGGGTCGTGGCACTGGAAAAGCCCTCCGCGCGCGAATCCACCCAGTGGTATTTCCAGCGCTACGTCGAGCACCTGCCCGCCGCGGGCGAGATCGTGCTGTTCGACCGCTCCTGGTACAACCGCGCCGGTGTCGAACGGGTGATGGGTTTCTGCACGCCCGAACAGCATCGACGGTTCCTGTCGCAGGTGCCGCTGTTCGAACGGATGCTCGTCGACGACGGTATCGACCTGGTCAAGTTCTGGTTCTCGGTCTCGCCGCTCGAGCAGCGCACCCGCTTCGCCATCCGCCAGGTCGACCCGGTGCGGCACTGGAAGCTCTCGCCGATGGACCTGGCCTCGCTCGACAAATGGGACGACTACACCGCGGCCAAGGAAGAGAACTTCGAGCACACCGACACCGATCACGCACCGTGGATCGTGGTCAAGAGCAACGACAAGAAGCGTGCCAGGCTCAACGCGATGCGGCACGTGTTGAGCGGGTTCGATTACGGCAACAAGGATGTCGAGATCGTCGGCACCGCCGACCCACTGATCGTGGGCCGCGGGCGCGACGTCATCGGTTCCTGAACGTTCTAGCGAGTCAAGGCGACTCGGTGCGCGTCGAGCATCAGCGTGGCGAGCTCGTCGCGCTCGGCGT
The DNA here is from genome assembly GCF_053608825.1 of Nocardia sp. NPDC055002. NCBI lineage: Bacteria > Bacillati > Actinomycetota > Actinomycetes > Mycobacteriales > Nocardiaceae > Nocardia > Nocardia sp. NPDC055002. The sequence goes on along the minus strand of NZ_JBSGWE010000001.1, from coordinate 328,206 downwards.
CGTCGAGGACGTCGAAGCAGGGTGCGATCAGTTCGTCGGTCAGCTTCTCCGCCGCGTCCCAGCGCACCCGCACATCGTCGGTGACCGTCTCGAACGGTTCGGTCCAGCCGAGGAATTTCGCGTGGCCGGGTCCGTCGAGGATCGGGGAGCCCGCGACCAGGATCGCCTGCAGTGGGGTGAGGCCGTTGGCCATCACCGCGACCAGGTGCAGTCCGCCGCGAAGCTCGCGCAGCACATGGGTCAGTTGCAGCACCGCGGCCCGCCCGTCCTCGGGCACCGGCATCGCCCGCCAGCCGGCGAACAGGGGCAATCCGGTCGAGGGCGCGGCATCGACCACGCGGCCCAGCAGGTACGCGAGACGGTCGGCCTGCTCGAACGCGGCCAGTCTGCGTTGCCCGAAATCGCGACACGCGAGCATGTATTCCGCCGCGGCGTCGGCGGCGGGCATCGGCACCGATTCCCAGGCGGCACGCACGCATCCGGGTTCGAAGAAGCCGAAGGCGGCGGTCACCACGTCGGCGTCGACGTCACCGAGCACCCCGCCACGGCCTCGCGTGTAGGCGCCGTGAAACCCGGCCACACCGGTCGTCTCCCCGAACGCCCTGGCCTCGCGCGAGATCATGAACGCCCCACCGAGTTCGAGTACCTGCCGTTTGACCGTTGCCGACGTCATTCGTCTGCCACCTTCCACTGTTGTCCACTCCTGGCAGACTTTAGCGTTCCATAGCCAGATGGGGTAGCCCTTCGCGAGGACAACGACCGAAATCCCGTCGACCGCACCGCTCGACCGGCCCTAGTCTGGATCCCATGACCAACCAGCTCGTGGCGATTCTGTCCGGCGCCGGTGTCTCCACCGACAGCGGAATCCCGGACTACCGTGGCCCGGCGGGCCTGTGGCAGCGCGACCCCGACGCCCAGAAACTGGTCACCTACGACTACTACATGGCCGATCCCGACATCCGCCGCCGATCCTGGCTCATGCGCGGCGAACACCCCGCCTGGCGCGCTCAGCCCAACCCCGCCCACCAGGCCGTCACCGCGCTCGCCGCCACCGGGACGGCGGTGCGCGTGATCACCCAGAACGTCGACGGGCTGCACCAGCTCGCCGGCCTGCCCGACCGCAAAGTCCTCGAACTGCACGGCAACGCCCGCACGGTGCTGTGCACGTCCTGCGACGACCGCACCACCACCGAGCAAGCTCTCGACCGCGTCAACGCGGGCGAACCCGACCCCGCCTGCCTGCGCTGCGGCGGCATCCTCAAAACCGCGACGGTCATGTTCGGCCAAGCACTCGACCCCGAAGTGCTCGCGCACGCCATGGCGATCGCCCAGGCCTGCACCGTGTTCATCGCCGTCGGCACCAGCCTGCAGGTCCAGCCGGCCGCGTCGCTGGCCGGTGTCGCCGCCGATCACGGCGCCCGCCTGATCATCGTCAACGCCGAACCCACCCCCTATGACGAACTCGCCGACGAGGTCATCCGCGAACCCATCGGCACCGCCCTGCCCGCTCTGCTGGCAACATTGGCCGCGACGAAGGCCGAGCACAGCGGCTAATCTCGGCAGATGACCGTCGACACCGGCCGGAATGCCTGGCTCACAGTCGAATTCGTCGCCCTCTTCTTCGGCCTGACCGGCTCGGTCGCGGTATTGCTGCGCGGTGTGAGCCCGCTGCCGTTCCTTGCGGTGATCACCGTCGTCATTGTGATCTATCTGCGCCGCACCGGTTTCGACCGCCGCAACTTCTGGCGAGCCGACGCACTGCGCCCCGCCCTGCCCGGCATCCTCGCACTCTGGGCGATCTCGGCCCTCGCCCTCACCGCCGCGGTAGCGCTGTCGCGGCCCGGCTCGCTGTTCGATCTACCGCGCGAACGTCCCCTGATCTGGGTGCTGGTCCTGGTGTTCTATCCGCTGGTCAGCGTCTATCCGCAGGAACTGCTCTTCCGCGCGTTCCTGTTCCACCGCTACGCCCCGATCTTCGGCGACGGTCCGCGCATGATCGCCGCCAGCGCCCTCGCGTTCGGTTTCGCCCACTTCATCGTCGGCAACTGGATCTCGGTGCTGCTGAGCACGGCGGCCGGGGCTCTCTTCGCAGCCCGCTATCGGCGCACCCGCTCGCTGCTCACCACCTCGGTGGAGCACGCTCTCTACGGCATCCTCGTCTTCACCGTCGGCCTCGGCGACTTGTTCTATCACGGTGCCGCGGCCGCGTAACACTGCCTCGATGCGGGGAGAGGCGAGGTGAACTATCGGCATCGTTGCGCCGTAGTGCTTGGATGGTGGGGGTCGAGACCGCGGCCGCCGAGGGCGATGACGGAGACCGGATGCGAGTGCTGTTCGTGGCGATGCCGTTGATCGGGCATCTGTTCCCGATGATGCCGCTGGCCGAAACTCTGCGCGAGCGCGGGCACGAGGTCATGGTGGCCACCGGCGGCGACGCGGCCGCGGTGGTGCGGGCGCGATTGCCGGTCGCCGAGGTTGCCCCGCCGATCGACTATCTGCGTGCCGCGGTGCGGGGGCTGGGCAGGCATCCGGTGCTGGCGTGGCGATCGGGGCAGGGGATGGCGGATGCGCGCGGCGGTGCCCACGTGTTCGCGGTCACCAATCGGCCGATGATCGAGCCGCTGCTGCGTGCCGCCACCGAGTTCGGGCCCGAAGTGATCGTGCACGAGCCGTTCGCGTCGGCGGCGGCGATCGTGGCCGACCGGCTCGGCGTACCCACGGTCCTGCACAACATCGCCCTCGACAACGGCACCGTCATCCGCCGCGAACTCCTGCGTCTGCTCACCGACGCCGCCCTGCCCGCACCGGCGAGCACCCTGTCCATCGCCCCGCCCAGCATCGCCTGTGTCGACGGGCAGCCGTTGCGCTATACCCCGTACTCCACTCCGGGCGCGGACACACCCGCATTCCTGCGCGAACCGTCCACGCGCCGACGCATTCTCGTCACCCGCTCGACCATGCTCGGCGACGGTCCGGACACGATGCTAGGTGCGATCGTGCGCGCCGCACCGTATGTCGATGCCGACATCGTCATCGTGCGGCCCGATCGAAAGACAGTGCGCAACACCGCACTTCCCGCGAACATCCGCACGACCGGGTGGATCGCCCTGCACGAAGCTCTGCCCCACTGCACTGCCATGGTCAACCACGCGGGCGCCGGTTCGGTCTATGCCGCCCTCCACGCCGGCATCCCTCAGATCGCCACCCCCGCACCGGGCGACCGAGCGTGGAATGCGATCTCGGTGCAGCGGCGCGGCGCCGGACTGTCGGTGCCTGCCCGTTCGATCACCGCCGCCCACCTCAACGCCCTGATCTCTGATCCCGACCTGGCGGCCAGCGCGCGGGCGGTCGCCGCCGAGATCGCCGCGATGCCCGGTGTCATCGACATCGCCGACGAGGTGACCCGATCGGCCGGCACCCGGTGAGCTAGGGCGCTTGCACCAGCGTGAGCTTCGACTTCTTGCGCACGGTGAAGCCCAGCGTCTCGTACAGACTGATCGCCGTCGTGTTGTGTGCGACCGCGTGCAGAAACGGCGTCTCACCCCGCGCGCGAATTCCGGCCCCGACCGCCCGAATCAGCCGCGAGGCGATACCCCGCCCCCGAAAGTCGACATCAGTGCACACCGCGCTGATCTCGGTCCACCCCGGAGGATGCAGCCGCTCCCCCGCCATCGCCACCAACCGGCCCTCGACCCGCAGTCCGAGATAGGTGCCCATTTCGATGGTCCGCGGCGCGTACGGGCCCGGTTCGGTTCGGGCGATCAGCCCTAGGATTTCGGGAACATCAGCGGGTGTGAGTCTTTCGAGCTCAGGATCGAGGGAAACCCGCAATCGCGCGCCGTCCATCTGCACGGTGTCGAACTCGGCGAGCACCGTCCACCCCGCCGGCACCGCATGCCCGATCCCGCGAATTCCAGCACTGCCGCCCGACCCGAGCACAGCGCCCAGATCAGTCCAATCCTGCTCATCCAACACCGCCGGATGCCCAACGAATCGCGCGACTTCCGGCTCATAGCGCCCGATCCGCCCCGTCCACTGCGCGAAACGACTGTGCTCGCCCCGCAACGAAGCCCGCACCGGATCATCGAGCGGATGCACCGCGATATCGACGTCGACGGTCAACACACTCTCCTCACCAGGCAACCCGACCGCCGAAACGTTAGCCGAGCACACAACCACCGGTCACCGTTTGCGCTCACCACGATTCCGACCCCCTGTCCTCGAACACATCCCGCAACCGCCCCACCACCGTCCGCCGCCACCCCTCCGGGAACCGCCCACGCAACGAGCGGACCGAGTCAGTGCTCGGCGAGCGAAAGCTGGATATCCAGTTCCAGCAGATAGTGATTCACCGCCACAGCGGCTCTGGATCCCGCGGCCGCGGCGTGGACGAGTTGTGCAGGCGAATCGGCGACATTGCCCGCGGCCCAGATACCAGCGACGCTGGTGCGCCCGGTGGCATCGACCGCGACCCAACCGTCGTCGCCGACCGCGCATCGCAGCCGAGTGAGCAGATCGTCACGGGGAGTGAAACGCGGCCCGACAAAGACCGCCGTCCGCGTAATGAGCTGTCCCGATGCGAGTTCCACGCCGTGGAGGCGACCGTCGTGCGCAACAACTCGGTTCACCTCGCCTTCGACAACGTGAACATTGCGCGCGGACAACCGGCGGCGCTCATCCGCCGACAACACGATCTCGTGCGGGAAGAAGAGGACGTCGTCGGACCACTGACGCACCAGCGACGCCTGGTGCACGGAAAATGCCCTGTTCGCACCACCCAGAACCGCCAGCGGCGCGTCCCGCACCTCGTATCCGTGACAGTACGGACAGTGGAGAACCCCCTTTCCCCACTGCTCGCGAACTCCGGGGATCGCCGGCAGTTCATCGCGCAGACCCGTCGCCACAACCACAGCCCGCGCCGCAACGGCGGCCCCGGTTTCGGTCTCCACCGAGAAATGTCTGTCGACCGCGGCGATGTCCACGACTCGGTCCGCCAGCACCTGTGCGCCGTAGCGGCGCACCTCCGCGCCGCCTGTCGCCAGCAACTGCTCGGGCGCGACTCCGTCTCGTGTCAAGAAGCCATGCGTCGTCTCGGCAGCCATGTTTCGAGGTTCACCGGAGTCGATGAGCACTACTTGCCGACACGATCGAGCCAAAACCAGCGCGGCACTCAGACCTGCCGCACCTCCACCGACCACCACGACATCGTGAACCACAATTCCCCCTCGACCACTCCGCGCGACCTTGTCACCGTCCGGGTACGCTCCGAACGTACCGAATTGTTTACTAGTTAACAAAAGGAGAGGTAATGGCCGAAAAGTCGCTCCGAGAACGGACATCCGATCTCTGGCGTGTCCGAAACCCCGACCTCGACACGTCCGCCATGGTGGTGGTCGGCCAGATCAAACGCATTTCCGCCCTGCTCGACCGTGCCGTGGAGGACATCTACGCCGAAGCCCACATCACCACGGCAGAGGTGGGCCTACTGGTACCCCTTCGGTACGCCGACCCACCCCTCACCGCGATCCGACTGGCCGAACACCTCGGCATGTCCAGGGCCGGCGTCGGAAAAACACTCACCAAACTCGAGCGGCGAGGACTGCTCACCCGCACCCAGAACCCGACCGATCGACGATCGACCCTGATCCGCCTCACCCCAGCGGGAATTGGCTTGATCGACGAGGTCTTCCCCCGCGAACTCGAAGCCCACGCACAGCTGCTCGCCGACCTGGATCAACAACATTCCGCAGTACTACAGGGCTTGGACCACCTCGCCCGGAGTCTCGAAGCTCGAAGCGACCGCTGAGACCGCGACCGGTCACGACGCCGAAGGCGACTGGCAGGCGTTCGAACCCCGCCTACGCTCGCCGCCGAAGCGGTGCGTGGACCCGAGGGCAGGACAACTCAGGCCCCCACGCCAACGCGCTGGCACAACTCGCGCACGTCCTTCGCCATTCCCACAGGTGGGCGCTTCGACAGCCCCAGCAACAGCTCCTTGGCGAACCCGTTGAAGCCGATCGTCTCAGATGCGGTGCGGTGCGCTTTGTTCAACAAAGCCAGCACGGCAGCGCCCTCGTCGCGCTGATGGTAGGCGCGGGCCACCTCGATCAGATGACGTGCCCTACGCGGCACCGACACGATCGCTTCCTCCTCGAGCGCACGCGCCGCCCGTAGCGCTTCCCCGGATCGACGCAGATCCACGCCGAGGGTGACCGCATTCGCGCCCTGCACTGCCTGCCCGAAGCTGGTTTGAATGTGACGATAGTCCGGGCCCAACCGCTTCGCCCAGCGGTCGGCACGGTCCCACGCCGACCACGCATCTCCGTGACGGCCGCGGCGAGCATGCACCAGAGCCGCCTCGGCTTGCAAGGCACCGGTGATACCCCGCCAATCGTCGGGAGTGTTGTCGCGATCCAGGTAGGGGGCGAGGATTTCGGTACCCGATTCGATCAGGGCGAGAGCCTCATCCCATCGGCCCGAGTCCCGCAGCGCCTGCACCATCGACCACGAGGACGCAGCGACGAGGTACGGGTCGTCTGCTTCGTATGCCTGCTCCAACGCGCGGTCCGCGACCATCCAGACCAACGAACTGTCCCGCTGATAGGCCACGAAAAAGTCCACCAGTTGATAGACGCCAGCCAGGACTCGACGTGCCTCCCGTCGGCCGGGGTCTGGTGCGCGCGCCGCCTCCTGGGCGTCGCGAATCAGACTCGGCAGGATCCTGCCGAGCTGTGTGCGGTGATCGGGGCTGGCGTGCCGGACCTCCCAAGCCAGGCGTAGCCGCTCGGCCAGGTGCGCAGCGTTGTGGGTGCGACCGGGCGAAGGCCGACGGAAATCCGTGAGTGCGGCTTGGACGTCGCCGAGGGCCTCGTGTCTCGCCCCCGCGTACAGATTCACCGAGACGGCGTGCCCGTTGCCTGTCAGGTCGGCAAGGTCGGCCAGCCCCAGGGCGTCAGCGATGGCCAACAGCATCGGCAGCTTCGGTGGTTGCAGCACCCCGTTCTCGATCTGCTTCACCCAGTCAGATGACCGGTTGATCCGGTCGCCGAGCACCGGCCGACTGATTCCCGCACGCTCGCGGTGGCGTTTGATGCGCAGCCCGATCGGGGCGTGATCTTCCATGTTCCGTACCCCTTCACGGCGGGCGTGGAAAGCAATGTGCCCAGTCTAGGTGGCATAGGGGGCGAAATCCTCCCCATACCTCGTCTTCGCCGACCTTAACGTTGCGGCATGTCAATCGCCGGGCTACCAAGTCTGCTCGCCTTTCCCGAATCCCACGGTGAAGGCAAACGTCAATGACCACAGTCGATTCCAGAATCATCGTCGGCCGGATTGCTGCCGCGCAATGAACGGCATACTCCTCTGTGGGCGCGATCCTGGTCCGCTGACCGCCGAACAAGCTCATCGGGTGATGCAAGTCCATCTGGAATGCGCGGTCGACACGTGCCGGTGTCGGCGACGTGCCCGAACCGCCCTGGTGGAGCAGAAGCGGATGGTTCTCGACGAACGCGCACAACAGGTCAGGGGCTCGTGATGAGCGAGGATCACCTGACTCACTGCCAGGACTGGATTTTGACCAGCTTGTGCGAGTTCTCCCCGACAGCGCCGATCACCACTCCTGACCTCGCCTCGAAGTTGAGCCACTCGGTTCGCCGTACCGAGATGTACCTCGAACAGTTGGTTGCGATGGGATTGGTTCGTGTGCATGAGGTTTCGGGTGAACCAGCTTGGCGGCCATCCTCTGACGGTCTAGCGATCGGCAGCGTCGAGTAGATCATCGGTGACCGCACGACGATCAATCTCTCGGTTTCAGCTCGGGAGAACTCGATTTCGTCAGCGATCAGTCGCGTCGGCCCGACAGGGAGGCGCGGCGGGTGTTCGGTGAGCGGGTCGTGTCCGGGAACTCGTCCGCTAACCTTGCGTTTTGTGGCGAGGATTGCGGTGATCGGTGGTGGTCGGATCGGGGAGGCGTTGATTGCTGGGCTTCTCGAATCCGGTTGGGCACGTGAGGATCTGGTGGTTGTGGGGCGGGTGCTGGCGCGGATCGAGCGGTTCGGCATTCGGGCGATGACCAGCCTCGCGGATGCGACCGAGAATGCGGATCTGATAGTGATCGCGGTGAAACCGCGCGATGTGGACGGCGTGCTCACCGAACTGGCCGAGTCGATGGTCGGCAGGGCGCGCGATCAGGTGCTGGTGTCGCTGGCCGCGGGTGTGTCGACGGCACGGATGGAAGCTGAGCTGCCCGCCGGTTTCCCGGTGGTGCGGGTTATGTCGAACACCCCGATGCTGGTCGGCCAGGGCATGAGCGCCATCGCGGCGGGCCGTCACTGTAGCGAGGAGCAGTTGCGGCTGGTCGGTGATGTGATGGAGGCCGTCGGCAAGGTGGTGACGGTCGCCGAGTCGCAGATGGACGCGGTGACCGCAGTGTCGGGTTCGGGGCCCGCGTACTTCTTTCTGGTGATCGAGGCCATGATCGACGCCTCGGTGCAGCTGGGTCTGTCCCGGGAGGTAGCTGCCCAGTTGGTGCAGCAGACCATGCTCGGTTCGGCCGCGTTGTTGACGGAGTCGCGCCGGCCTGCCGTGGAGTTGCGCGCTGCGGTCACCTCACCCGCGGGAACGACCGCGGCGGCGGTGGGAGAACTCGAGCGGGGTGGTGTGCGTTCGGCTTTCGGTGAGGCATTGATCGCGGCAGAACGCCGTTCGGCCGAACTGGGCGCGATGTCGAACTAGCCTCGCTCTTGGTTGTGGTTGACGGGGCCGGCCGGATCGGTTCCAAATTGGCTGTCCGAATCCCTACCTCCCCCAGCGATTTCCGGTGCTCGACCACTGTTTGAGTCGCACCAAGGCGGGCATTCGCACTGAGCAAGGACAAACCTCTACCGGAGGGACAGCGTCGTGTTCACACATCTACGAGGGGCCGTGCTGATCGGGCTGCTGGTTGTCGCCGGCTGCGCTACCAGCACCGAGGCACCTGATCCCGGTTTGCCACCGTCGGCCGAGGGCGCACCTGAAATCTCCGATGAGGCGGCCGCGCACCTGTGCGAGATGATGGCCCCGGATCTCGATAATTGGCGTGCGCAGGGAGTCACTGTGGCGCGCGTGTCGTTCAACGCCACAGTGCAGAACTGGGCGGTGCGCAGCGGCGGCATCAACGTGGCGGTGGCTCGCAATCGCGAGGTGATCGATGCCGTCACCCAGCAGCACTGCGCTGATGTGCGCCAGCAGGCCATGCAGGCCCTGGATGTGCCGGATCTGGCCTCAGCGCTCGCCGGAGTCTGAGACGCCTGGGTCGGAAACCGCGGCGGGCGAGGTGGCCTCGACACCACGGCGCCGGTCGCGCAACACCAGCACGCCCGCCGCGACCGCCCAGATCACCGCGAACGCGACCGCGCGCATCAGGCTCCAGTTGACCATCAGCATCACGAGCGCGACGCCACCGAACAGTGTCAACAACCGGGCGGTACTCGTCTGACCTTTCATCGCCAGATCATCGCACGGTCCCCCACGACCTGCCACGACGCTCAGCTCTCGACCCGCACGACCTCGTCGGGAACCGCAGGCCGACGAGCGGCCCAAGCCAATGCGGGCACGATCAGCAGCGCGATCCCCGCACCGAGGAACGCCAGACCCGGGTAGTCGGCGAATGCCACGACCACCCCGGATCCCAACCCACCACCCGCACCCGCGATGGCGATACCCACATCGACGGTGCCCTGTGTTCGAGCACGGGTGGCGACCGGCGTCGCATCCGCGATCATCGTCGTTCCCGCGACCAGTCCCAGATTCCAGCCCACCCCGAGCAGTCCGAGCGCCACCGCCAGCGCCCCGACCGAACTCGGCGGGGCGAGCGCGGCCGCCGAACCGGCCGCGACCAAGGTGGCAGCGGCCGCCACGGCCACCAGGCCTGGCCCGAACCGATCCACGAGCATCCCCGACAGCAACGACGGCAGATACATCCCCGCGACATGCACCGCGATCACGAATCCCGCCGCGCCCACCCCGTGCCCGTGATGCTGCATATGGATCGGCGTCATCGTCATGACCGCGGCCATCACCAACTGCGTCACCACCATCACCGTCGTCCCGGCCACGATCGGCGCCGACCACCGTGTCGGAGCGTCCGTCACGACCACCTCGCCGGGCGGCTCGGCAATCGCGCGGGCAACAACAAGCGGGTCCGGCCGCAGCATCACCCACAGGACAAAAGCCGCCAGCACATACGCCACCCCCGACAGCACGAACGGCCCGGAAAGCGCCGGAATGCCCCAGCTCACCGCCATATTCGACATCGGCGTCGTCAGATTCGGCCCGACCACCGCACCGACCGTCGTCGCCACCAGCACCGTGCTGATCGCGCGCGCCCGATGCGCGGGCTGCGCCAGATCCGCGCCGGCGTATCGCGCTTGCAGACTCGTCGCGGTGCCCGCCCCGTACACGATCAGCGACACGAACAGCAGCGCCAGGCTCCCGGTCACCGCAGCGGCCACCACCCCGAAACTCCCTAGCGCACCGGTCAGATAGCCCAGGGTGAGGCCTGCCCGTCGACCCGCACGCTGCGAAATCCGACCCACTCCGACCGCCGCCGCGGCCGACCCGACCGTGAACATCGCTGCGGGCAACCCCGCCAGCCCGGTCGATCCGAGCATGTCCTGCGCCAGCAACGCGCCGACGGTGATGCCGGCGGCAAGCCCCGCGCCACTGAAAATCTGCGCCGCGACCAACACGGCCAGCGTGCGCCGTTGCGCGGGATGCTCGCTCATGGCGTCATCATCGCGGCAGAGATGGACGCCGGTCCAGTCGTTAGGCGCAGAAAGGTCCAGTGACGACGAACCGGCCTCCTCGAACGGCGCGAAGCTAGCGCAGGTACGGCCCCAGCTTGATATTCACCTCGGACCCGGCATCCTCGATCGAGGTGATCGGCCACACCCGCCCGGGCTGCATCGTGCCCGCGGCCGTGGCGTAACCGACGACGTCGAGCGCCGCGACCCCGTCGTCGTCCTGCAGGATGCCGGCCTCGGTGCGCATTCCATCGGAGAACACCACATCGAACTCGTCGGCCATACGATCGGCGCGCACCACCACACCGGGGAACAGATGCGAATAGTCGACGATGATCCGTCCCGGCTCAGCGCGTTCGTTCATCGACGTCCTCTCCGAGTTCTGACCTCAGTGACCACACGGATCGGTGAGGTGCAGCCCCTCGCCGACCTTGATCCGGCGATGCTCGGCGAGCACGATCCCGACCCCGAACAGCAAACACACACCGCTGAGGATGCCGGCGATCACCGCCCATCCGACGAACCCGGAACCGGCGGCCGTCAAGGTGGCCGCGAGCATCACGATGCCGACTCCGACGAGGAACAGCCCCGGCCAATTGAGCGAATCCTGAATCGACTCACCCGCGTGTGAGCGCGTCGTGCGCTCGGTGTCGGGAAACTTGTGTTGATGGGGATCGATGTAGTCAGTCATGGCACGGCCTCCTTCCGACGAGAGCTCTCCGTCTTCGGCGCGTACCCCCGATTCAATCGGGCAAACGGCCAGAATCACTCGAGTTCTCCCGCACGAGCACGAAGAAGTACGGCTCGGGGAAATTGCGGTAGTCCATCAGGCCCAACACGGTGTCGTCGTCGATCCGGCGGAACACATCGATGATCGGCAGATGGTCGTACACCATCGCCGTGGTGACCACCCCGCGGTGCTCGACCGCCCGCAACCGAGCCCGATAACCACGGGCGCGCAACGCCGGTTTCAGCACCCCGAGCAGCCCCCGACCCCGGTCCACGACCTTGCTCGGCACCTTCCCGACCAGGCCCAACGGCACCCGTTGCGGATCGACGGCGAAAATATCGCCCGCCGGAGCGCGAAACAGCAGCGGATGCACCCTGTCGAGACCGTCGAATTGCTTGCCGTACCACCCCGACGCGACGAGCAACCCGTCCATCGGGTGCCCGGTGCCCAGCTCGCGACCACTCCATCGGCCACTGAGCTGGGTCGCCGGCACCGGCGCGAGACTGTCGAACAGCTCCAGCGCGTCCTGTCGGGAACAGGCGGGTTCGAGCGCGGTAAGTCGGTCGATCGTCATGAAAATCCTCTCGCCTCAGGCGGGCAGTCGCAGCGCACCGGGCGCCGAAGCGGGCACAGCGGGCTGTTCCGGGGCCACCGGACTGATCCGCTGGTAGGCGGCACCGAGATCCGGACGCGGATCCGGCTCACCCTTGTTCGGCCAGAACGCCATCGCACGCTCGGCCTGCGCGGTGATGGTCAGCGACGGGTTGACCCCGAGATTGGCGGTGATCGCGCTGCCGTCGGCGATGTGCAGCCCGGGATAGCCATAGACCCGCTGATACGGGTCGATCACGCCGGTCTCGCGGGAGTCGCCGATGGTGCAGCCACCGATGTAGTGCGCGGTCGCGGGGATATTGAAGATATCGGTGGCGATATTGCCGGTGATGCCGTCGGACTCGGCAGCGTATCGGCGGGCGATGTCGTGCGCCATCGGAATCCACTCCGGGTTCGGCTCCCCGCTGCCCTGCTTGGTCACCAACCGCTTGCCCTTCAGGTAGGAGGTCAGCGAATTGTCCAGCGACTGCATCACCAGCAGGATCACCGACCGCTCCGACGCACCGTGCGCATTCTGCGAGCGCAGGAACTGCACCGGATGCAACACCATCGACAGCAACAACCGCAGGAACCGGAACGCGCCACCATCGATCATCGGCACGGTCTGCAAGAACAGCGCGTTCTGCCCCTTGCCGTAGGTGCACACCTCCACATGCGTCTGCGGTTCCGGGTGAATGGAGGACGTGATCGCCACGCCCTGGGCGAAATCACGCCGGGACTTACTGGTGACCCCGATGATCGCCTCGGAATTGCTGCGGGTCAGCTCGCCGACCCGCGAGGACAACTCCGGCAGCGTGCCGTCGCTACGCAACTTGTGCAGCAACTTCTGGGTGCCCAGTGCCGCCGCCGCGAACACCACCTGCTGGGCGGTGAACGTGCGACGCTGCTTGCGCACCCAACCGTTGGACTGCACCGTCTCGACGCGATAGCCGCCCGCACCGTCGGGCGCCACCGACGTCACCGTGGTCAACGGATGCACCTGCGCGCCGTTGCTCTCGGCCAGGTGCAGGTAATTGAGCGTGGTGGTGTTCTTGGCATTGTGCTTGCAACCGGTGAAACACTCCGAGCAGTGGATACAGCCCGCCCGGCGCGGACCCGCGCCACCGAAGTACGGGTCCTCGACCTCGACACCTTCAGAACCCTCGTTGAAGAACACGCCCACATGGGTGCGATGGAAGGTATCGGCGACCTTCAGATCCCGCGCCACCTGCAACAGCACGTCGTCCTTCGGCCCGACCCGCGGATTCTCCACCACGCCCAGCATCCGCGAGGCCTGGTCGTAGTACGGCGCGAGCTCGGACTTCCAGTCGGTGATGTGCGCCCACGCGCGATCGCGATAGAACTCCGGCAGCGGTTCGTAGAGCGTATTGCCGTAGATCAGCGACCCGCCGCCCACGCCCGAACCACTGAAGACCAAGCATTTGCCCAGCGCGCTGATTCGCTGCGGCCCCGTCAGGCCGAGGCGCGGCGCCCAGATGGCCTTGGGAATGTTCCAGTTCGTCTTCGGAAAGTCCTCGGCATTCCAGCGTCTGCCGGATTCCAGAACTCCCACCCGGTAACCCTTCTCGGTCAGCCGCAGCGCTGTGACGCTGCCACCGAAACCGGAACCGACGACGATCACGTCGTAGTCGTAGTCACTCATCGCGACACCACCTCATAGTCGGCGGGATCGAACCGCGCCTGCTTCTTGTATTGGATTCCCAGTAGTGGCCAGTTGGTCGTGATCCGGCCGTCGGCCTGGCGGTACCACGACGAGCAGCGACTCCACACGCTGCCGCCGAGCTGCGCCTGGATCCGCTCGTCATAAGCCTGCTCCACGTCCGGACGCACCGTCAGCGCGCGACCGGACGCCGCGAGATGGGCGACATAGTCGCCGAGGTACTTCGCCTGCGCCTCGAGGAAGTAGATGATCGAGCCGCCACCGGTGTTGGTGTTGGGCCCGTACATGATGAACAGGTTCGGAAACCGCGGCACGGTCATGCCGTAGTAGGCGTGCGCACCGCTGCCCCACTCCTGCGTCAGCTCCCGGCCCTGCGCGCCCGTGATCGTCATCGGCGCCAGGAACTCGGTGCTGGTGAAACCGGTCCCCCAGATGATCACATCCACCTCGTGATCCCGCCCGTCCGCGGTGCGCACACCCGAGGACGTGATCTCGGCGATCCGCTCGGTGGTCACCTCCACATTCGGTTCGGTCAGCGCCGGAAGATAGTTGTCGGAGAACAGAATTCGCTTACACCCGACCGGATAGTCCGGCCACACCTTCTCGAACAGCCCCGGCTTGGCCTTGGTCTGCCTGCGCATGTGCCACTTCGACACAGCCTTGATCGCGGCGGACAGCGGCTTGGAGTACACCCAGGCGACGCTGAGCCCTTCGACGACGCCGTACCAGGTGCCACGTTCGGCGAGCTCGGTCACCGGCAGCTTCTCGAACACCCGATGATGGCGCGTCGAGAACTCGCGATCGGGGCGCGGGATGATGTAGGGCGCGGTCCGCTGGAACAGCGTCAGCTTCTCGGCCTGCCGCTGGACCTCGGGAACGAACTGGATCGCACTCGCCCCGGTACCGATCACGGCGACGCGCTTACCCGTCAGATCCACCTCGTGATCCCACTCGGCGGAATGGAAACTGGCGCCTGCGAAGCTGTCGCGCCCCGCGATCGCGGGCACCGAGGGCCGCGACAGCTGGCCCACCGCCGACACCAGCACATCGACCACCACGGTGTCCCCGCCGCCGAGCCGGACCGTCCACTTCCCGGTCGCGTCGTCGAACGCCGCGCCGAGCACTTCGGTGCCGAACCGGATATGGCGGCGCACATCGTATTTCTCGGCGACGTGCCTGATGTAGTCGAGGATCGCCGGCTGCCGCGAGAATCGGTGCGGCCACCGTGGATTCGGCTCGAAGGAGTACGAGTAGAACGGGGAGGGCACATCGCAGGCCGCACCGGGGTAGGTGTTCTCTCGCCAGACGCCGCCGACATCGTCGGCCTTCTCGAACACGACGATGTCGTCGAAGCCGCGCTTCTTCAGTGCGATGACAGCCGCCAGGCCACCGAACCCGCTACCGATCACTGCGATGGACGGGGTCATGAGGTCCCTTCGAGAACGAGGCGAGCACAGGTTTCGGGGTCGTCGCTGAACGGGAGGTGCCCGCAGCCGGGAAGGTCGACGTGCTGCGCGAACGGCAACACCGTCCGCGCGCGGGCGCTCTGGGTGCGGTGCACGAGCACGATGTCACGGGTGCCCCACGCGATCGTCACCGGAATCTCGCCCAGCGAGCCACGGTCGTCGCCGGGGTCGAGCACATAGTTGCCGAAGTCGTCGCGAGCGGCGGCGAAGGAGGTGGCCCCCGCCAGCCCGGCCAGATCGGTGCGGGCGGCATCGGGATCGACACGCACCGGGCGGCCGAACATGGACGAGAGCAGGACCACGCGGCCGGCGGGGTGCTCGACCAGCCGGTCCAGTGCCGGTCCGGCGACCCGAGCGGCGCCACGCATGCTGGTGAGCAGGCCCTGCGTCCATCGCCGTCCGAGCGGCCCGTAGAAGCCGACCGGGGAGAACGCGGTGACCCCGGATGCCACTCCGGCCCGGCCCAGCTCGAGGGCGATCCCGCCGCCCATCGAACTCCCGACCACGTGCGGGCGTTGAATCTCGTTGTCCGCCAACCATTGTGCGAGCCAGGTGGCATAGCCACGCGGCCCCGGTCGCACAGTGTCCAGCGCGGGTGAGTCACCGAAGCCCGGGAGGTCGATCGCGATGACCTCGTGCTGCTCGGCGAGCAGATCGATGATCGGTGCGAAAACCTGCCAGCGGCTGCCGAGACCGTGCACCAGCACGATCGGCGTACCACTGCCCCGGCGGAGGTGGGAGATCTGCGTCATCGCAGCCCTTCGTCCAATAAACAGTTACTGCGTACGGTTTCTTGATTGCACCAGCTCCATCGGCCGTCGTCAAGAGGTGACGGCCGACACCTTTCACTCAATCTACCGAATCTTGTCGGCAGCACGTACGATTTCTCAGGTGACCGTGCAACCTCCACGCCGCACCCAGGCCGAACGTCGGGCATCCACCCGCGCCAGAATCCTGGCCTGCACCGCCGAATGCCTGCTCGAACGCGGCTACGCGGCAACCACCGTCAGCGCGGTCCAGGAACGCGCCGGACTCGCCCGCGGCACCGTGCAGCACCACTTCCCCACCAGAGCCGAACTGCTCATCGCCGCCACCACCCAGGTCGTCGACACCCGGCTCGACAAATTCCGGCGCGAAGCCGAACTCCTCGCGCCCGGCCGCGACCGCCTGCAATCCGTCGTCGACCTCGCCTGGCGCGACCTCAACAGCCCCGCCTTCTTCACCGCACTCGACCTGTGGGTCGCCGCACGCACCGACACCGAACTCCGCGACCAGCTCGTCATCGAGGAACGTCGCGTATTCACCGAAATGCGCAGGCTCTACCTGGAAGTGCTCGGCGAACCGTATGCCTCGGATCCGCGCGCCGAAGTCCTCGTAGAATTCACCATCGACCTGCTCACCGGGCTCTCGATGACCGCCATGCTCACCGGCACACTCGGCGAACGCGAGGCGGTACTGCGCCGATGGAAGCGCGCGCTCGCCGTACTCATCGGACAGCTACCCAGCGAGGAACTGCTCGACGGAAGTCCACTGCCGGCAGCGTTGAACTGACCGCGCTCGACGTCGCTCCCCATCGAGGGCGCGACGGGCCCTAGTCCCCCGTCGTCTCGACCCCGGACAACCCGTTCCAGCACAGCGAGACAACGGTATCGACCGCATCGCCCTTCGGAATCGGGCGACCCGTGTCCAGCCACTGGCGCGCCGCGAGGTGGCTGGCCCCGACCACGCCGAACGCACACGCATAGGCCCGGACATCGTCCATCCCCGCCGCGCGCAGCTCAGCGCTCACCAGGACCGCGCACTCGCCCATGGCATTGCGCACCCGCCACCGCACACACGGCTCGCTCGGCACCGGCGACTCGAAGACCAACGTGTGCCCGCCGGCGTCCTCGTCGACGAAGTCGAAATAGGCCAGCACCGCGCGACGCACCTTGTCCTCTTGACCGTTCGCGTCGGCCAGCGCATCGCGAATGCCGTCGACCATCCGGTCCAGATACCCCTGCAACACCGACAGATACAGATCGAGCTTGCTCGCGTAGTGCGTGTACAGCACCGGCTTGCTCATCCCGGCCCGAATGCCGATGTCATCCATGCTCGCACCGTGATACCCGTGAGCCACGAAGACCGCACGCGCGGCGTTGAGCACCGTGAGCCGACGCTGGGTGCGGGCAGTTTCGGCGCTCTCGTCGGTCTGGATGTCATTGAACAGAAGTGTCATGGCGCGTCCGTGGATTCGAGGGTGTTCACCATGTGAGCACCGGCTTGACCACAGTCCCCGCACGCTGATCGGCCAGTGCGGCGCCGACCTCGGCATGCGGATACCGGGCGATGAGTCGCTCGGCCGGGAAACGACCAGCCGCGTACAGATCGAGCAGATGGGGAATGAAGGTGGCGGGCACGCTGTCCCCTTCGAGGCAGCCGCGAATCGCCTTGCCGTGCAGCACGAGATCACCGACATCGATCGGCGGCGTACCCCGACCCAGACCCACGGCCACCACCGTCGCCCCCACCGCGAGCGCGGCGACGGCATCGGCGAGCACGGTGGCGATGCCGGTCGTGTCGAGCGCATGCGTCGCACCGCCCTCGGTGAGCTCACGGATGCGCGCTGCCGTCGGCCCGTCGGCAGGATCCAGCGCGGCGTCAGCTCCCAGCTCGACGGCCAGTTCCCGCCGCGCAGCCGATGTCTCGACGACGACCACGCGCACGTCGGGAACTGTCCGGGCTGCGAGTAGGCCCGCCATCCCGACCGCGCCCGCCCCGTACACCGCAACCCACGAACCCGGCTCCGGCGCCAAAGCGTTGAGCACCGCACCCGCACCGGTCTGGAATCCGCAGCCGAACGGCGCCGCCACCGTGAGGTCGATCGCGGGGTCGACCACGATCGTGTTGTCCTCGGTGCTCAGCGCGTAACCGGCGAAACTCGACTGACCGAAGAATCCGCCGAGAATCGGGGACCCGTCGACCAGCGCCCGGGGCGTGGCGTGCGCGCGTCGCCCGAACTGGTTGAGCGCGGTCGCCCGGTGGCAGTACGCAGGCCGACCGGCCGCACAGTTGCGACAGCTACCGCAGTGCCGAAAGGTCAGCACGACATGATCACCGGGCCGGACCGTACGCACATCGGACCCGACCGCCGCGACGACACCCGCGCCCTCGTGGCCCAGCAGGATCGGCCGATCCGCGGCGCCCGCGCGACGGCTCACCAGGTCGGTGTGGCAGATACCGGCAGCGACGATCCGCACCAGGATCTCGCCCGCGCGCGGCTCGTCGACCTCGATCGGCTCGATCGAGAAGTCCGCGCCCGGATCGCGCGACAGCACCCCCGTCGTGCGCATCAAGAGACCCGTTCCAGCAGGAAGTAGAAGTATTCGCCGCGCGCGAGAACCAGTTCGGGACGCCCGTTCATGATGCCCATCAGGGTGGTGTCGTCGAGCCACTTGAAGTGGTCGAACACCGCGCGACCGTCGTAGACCATGGTCGCGGTGACCTCACCGCGGAACTCGATGTTCCACAGGGTCGCTTCACCCTGTCCCAGTTCGACATTGGAGAACAGGCTGCCGTCCTCGGCCCGGCAGATCAGCGGCTTCGCGTCGTCGAGAGCGTGGAAGTTCTTTCCGTACCAGCGACTCGCGGGCAGCGCGCGGCACAGCGGGTGACCGGTCTGAAACGCGTCACCGCGCCATTCGCCGAGGATGTCCTCAGCGCGCGCCGGGCGTAGCCGGGTCCACAGCTGATCCAGCTCGGCGGTCGTCACGCCGTCCGACTGCTCCTTGAGCTGCTGCCACCGTGGTTTGTCCGCGCTCATCAAGCCCTCGTCTCACAGAGTTCAGAACCGTTCGGTTCACAGTGGACCATAGTTCCGAACCAGATGGTTCGGCAAGGGGTAGGATTCGGCGCATGCGTGCGGCAGGTCAGGCAACCAGGGAGCGAATACTCACCGCGGCGAAAGCGGAGTTCGCCGAATTCGGCATCGCCGGCGCTCGGATCAACCGCATCGCGGACGCCGCGCACGCCAGCAAGGACCGGCTCTACGCCTACTTCCCCGGCAAGAACGAGCTCTACGCGGCCGTCACCGAACGCTGGACCACCGAAACCAGCAGCGAGGCCGCCATGTCCGCCGACGACCTCCCGGCCTATGCCGGCCGCCTGTTCGACCACTTCGTCGCCCACCCAGACAACGCCCGCCTACAAGCCTGGGCCGAACTCGAACCATCCGGCGACATCCCGCAAGCCCTGCGCCGCACCATCGACGCGAAGATCACCGAGCTCCGCCGCGGTCAACACGAAGGCCTCGTCACCACCGATATCCCCGCTCCGATCATGCTCCGCATGCTCACCGATCTGACCCGCACCTCAGCCACCCATGCGAGAACGGGATCCACCGACGACGGTCGCCTGGCGGCGCAGCGCGCGGCGGTGGTGGCGGCCGTGGCGCGAATGGTCGCCCCGCCGTAGCAACCGGCATGCTCCCCCACTACGGCAAGCTCTGACCCCCTCCCCTCCTTGTGTTTTTGAAGGGTGTTGAGGTCGACGAAGTCGGGCACGGCCGGATGATGGACTGACATAGTTAGATGCGCATATCGCAATATCGCGATTAAATATCTAGGAGGGAGAACCTTCACCGACGATCGTCGGTAGCTCCACCCATGGCCGCCGTGATCGTCACCGGGTTTCAAATACCCTCTGCCCCTTGGCTTGTGCGCTCCCCCGCCGCCGATCAGGCCGATCCCCGAAACCCACTCCCCACCTCGTACAGTTGCCCGAATGAATGAGGATCTGCGCATCTGCTTCATCGGCGACTCCTTCGTCCAGGGAATCGGCGATCCGGAGTACCGCGGCTGGGTCGGCCGCGTACTCACCGCGAGCGGCCCCGGTATCACCGCGTTCAACCTCGGCATCCGGCGCAATACCTCCGCTGATGTCCTGCGCCGCTGCTGGGGAGAGGTCGAGCCGCGCGTCCTGCCCGGCACCGACAATCGTCTGGTGATCTCGTTCGGCAGCAACGACGCGGTCGTGGAGAACGGCGACGTCCGGGTGGACAGGGCACAATGCCTCGACAACCTCGCGACCCTGCTGACCGAAAGCAGGGAACGTGCGATCCATCCGCTGGTAGTCGGCCCACCACCTGTCATCGACGGCGGCGCGGAGCACCTGCGGCGCACCGCGGAGCTCGCCGACGACATGGCGGAGCTGTGCGAATCACGCAAGGTGCCCTTCGTCGCCACCACAAGGCACTTGGCCGACGACCCCGTCTGGACTCGCGAAGCCATGGCGGGCGACGGTGCCCACCCCGGCAGCGGCGGCTACCAGCGCCTGGCCGAGCTCGTCCTCGACAGCCGCTGGCAGTCCTGGATCGCCCGGCCCACCCTGTGAGGACTACTCCAGCAGGCCGAGGCCGGTCAGGTCGCGGACATATTTGGCGATGAGATCCGCCGGTAGGTGCGGGATGTCGTTGTCGGGACCGATCTGTGCGGCGCGAACGGCGGCGTGGAATCCGTCGGCGGGGAGAGCTGAGCCGGGCAGTGGACGACCGGGTCGGCGATAGGCGTCGAGCAGCGGGAGCAGGGTGTGTTTGCGCTGCGGTTCGGGGAGGGCCCGCAAGGCTGTTTCGAAGCGGGCGAACCACTCGTCGTAGCTGTCGATGCGATCGATGTGGCAGCCCGCGTCGATCAGCCAGTCGACGAAGACGTCGAGGGAGATGCCGTCGTCGTGCGGGTTCAGGACGTCGTAGGTGCGGTAACCGCTCGTAGCGGCGGCGCCGAGTGCGGTGACGGCCGTGGCGACGAAGTCGGCCGGTAGCCCGTCGTAATGGGCACGCTGTCGTTGCCCGGCGGAATCGGTGCGGTAGAACGACTTCGGTGCGAGACCGGTGACGAGCACGCTCAGCAAGAGCCGGGTGAAGACGTCGGGCACATTGAGCTGCCCACGAAAGTGACTGTGCGCCAGGATCATGTCCGAGCGGAACACCGCGACGGGCAACCCGAACCGCTCAGCCGCCTCCCGCAGCAGCACCTCACCCGCCCACTTGCTGTTGCCGTAGCCGTTGGCATAGGAATCGTCCAGCCGGCGGACCGGGCTCATGGTTCGCACGTCACCGTCTTCGGCGAAGGACTCCCCCTGCGCCGCGACGGCCACTGTCGACAGGTAGCTCACCGGCTTGCGCGTCGTTGTCAGCGCCAGCCGGATGATCTCGGCGGTGCCCACCACGTTCGGGCCGAACAGAGCCGCGTACGGGAGCACATGGTTCACCAGTGCCGCGGAGTGCACGATCAGATCGACCTCGGCGGCCAGCCGGTCCCATGTCGGCTGTGGCAGACCGAGATTCGGTTCGCCGATGTCGCCGGGCAGCACTTCCAGCGTGTCCTTCGCGAGGAGCTGGAAATGGGTGTCGAGGTCGCTGTCGCTGGCGAACGCCGCGTCGAGGCGCTCGCGAGCGGCGATCGCATCGCCGCCGCGGACCACGCAGATCACCTTGCCGCCCCGAGGAGCGAGCCGTTCCAGCCAGGTCAGGAGGAGGAACCGGCCGAGGTAGCCGTTGGCGCCGGTGATCAACACCGTCCGGGCGGGCGCTGCGGCAGGCACCTGCGCTACGTCGGCGACATCCAAGAACTTCTCGAGTGTCAGATCCGCGGCACGAATCTCGGTCGCATCGGCACCGTGTATCGCGTCGGAATCGGTTCTGTGCGTGCCCGGTTCGCGTTCATGGCGCACGTAGTCGGCGATGCGCGCCAGGTCGCTGTCCGGTCCGAGCAGCACATTCACCGGCACATCCACCGCGAGCAGTTCCCGCAGCAGAGACGAATACGACAGTGCTGCCAGCGAATCGCCGCCGAGATCACCGAATCGCGCGTCGGGTCGCAGATCTGCCGGGTCGCCGCCGAGCACCGCGCTGGCGGCGCGCACGACGGTCTCGTACACCGGTAGGCCGGGCGCATCGCGACGCAACCGCTGCAGTTCGTCTTCCTGACCCCGCGCGAGGTCCGCGTAAAGCCGCTCGAGACGCTCGCCGTACCGCTGCTTCAGCTTCGGGCGCAACAGTTTTCCGACTCCGGACAAGGTCCCGCCGGTTGTCGTGAACGGTTCGGTCTCGATGATGAAGTCGCGCGGAATCTCGTACGGCTCGAGCCCCGCCGATACGGCGGCGCGGTGCAGCGACGAACTCACCGCGGCGCGCAACCCGCCGGCAGGTCCCGCGAGGGCGGCCTCGGTGGGCACCACGACCGCCAGCAGATAGGACCGTTCGCTGCTGCCGTACACATAGATCTGGCGCACCAGATCGGCGCCCGCGAACACCGCTTCCAGCCGCGATACCGTCACGAACTCGCCCTGGGACAGCTTGAGGACATTGTTGCGGCGGTCGACGTAAGCCAGCCGGTCCGGTGCCAGCTCCGCGACCACGTCGCCGGTGCGGCAGAAGCCGTCGGCGTCGAAGACCTCGGCGGTCACCTCCGGGCGGCGGTAGTACCCGGCGATCATCGTGGTGGTCTTGAGCAGCAATTCCCCGCGCGGATACGGCTTGTCGGTACCGAAATAGCCGAGTTCGGGCACGTCGACGAGTTTGTAGTCCAGCACCGGCGGGCGCATCACCTTCGTATCGAAGATCACCCCGCCGCCGGTCTCGGTAGAGCCGTACCCGTCGTGGAGGCGCAATTGCAGCACCGATTCGACGAAAGTACGCAGCTCGGGGGCGATCGGTGCGCTGCCGCACAGCGCCGACATCAGTCGACCACCCAGGAATTGTTCACGCAGTTCGGTTTTCACCGCGTCGGTCGCCGCCTCGCCACGTTCGGCGACCTCATGACGGAAACGCTGCATGATCATGTCGCACACCCGCGGCACCAGGAAGATCTCGGTAGGCCGCACGAGCGTGATGTCGGTGAACAACGTCGACAGGTCCGGCGCCGCCGCGAAGAACGCGGTGCCGCCACGGGCGAGCACGCTGTTGAGGGTGAGGCGGGCCGCGATATGGCTCATCGGCAGGAAGTTGACATTGATCGCGGCCAGCGGCCGCGCGGGCTGCCAGCCGACCGCGACCAAACGCTGGGTGTACATCGCGCCCTTGGGCGTACCGGTGCTGCCCGAGGTGTAGATCAGCAGGGCGAGGGGATCGTCGCCGTCGGCGGGCACGCTCAGCGGCGCCGCATCGGCGAGCCGACCCTGTTCGACGATGTCGGCGAGCGTGCTGGGCACCAGGGCCGATCCCCCGGCACGCAGCCGGGCACGGGCCGCGTCGAGCGCGTCGCGGTGATCGTCGTCGTCGGCGTGATGGTCGAACACGATCAGCGAACGTGGTGTCGCGCCGGCGAGTACCGCATCGACGGCGGTGTCCAGGTGGGCGGTATCGACCGCGAACACCGTCGGCTCGGTCTCGTCGAGGATCGAACACAACTGTTCGAGGCCCGCGCCGGCCTGTAACGGCACCGCGACCCCGCCGACGTGGATCGTCGCGAGATCGAGCACGGTGTAGTCGGCGCTGGTGAACCCGAGCACCGCGATGAAATTCCCCGCGACGACGCCGTCACTGTGCCAGGCTGCGGCGAGCGCGCGGGTGCGCTCCCACACCTGCCCGTAGGTCAGTACATCGAACTCCGGCAACAGCTTTCGAGTCATCCGTCCGCCCGACTCGACCAGTTCGGTCCGGCGCGTGCCGAGCGCCGGGCGCTCGGCGTAGGCGGTCATGACGGTCTCGACGATGCGCGCCGGCGCGAGCCCGGGGGTCGTCACGATGGCGTGTACGTCCTCGGCGGGACGCGCCGCACGGATCTGCCCGTCTTCGGCGTAGAGCGCCCTGATGCGATCGGCCAGCTGCTCCGCGGCGAGCTCGACGGTCATGCTTCGCACTTCCGGATGCCTTGCCACGCTTCGCGTCGCGCGGACTCGGGGTCGACCAGCACGCGCGGTGGATGGTCGATGATGCAGGTCGTCCGGCGTTCGGCGGTGTAGGGGCTCCAGGGCGGCAGCGGACGGCCGGTGCGGGCGAAGCTGAGCCAGTTGTCCTGGATATGGTCTTGGACCGCCAGGAACGCCCGCCTGCCGCCTGCCGCTGTCATCGCGCGGCCGACCGGTCCGTCGACCCAGCCGAAAACCGGGACGAGATCGAGCGCGTGGGTGGCGCCGAAACCTGCCAGGTGCAGTGCGCGCGGGGCGTAGTCGTACCGGTAGGCGTAGGTGGGGGCATAGCGGCTGTGGCCTTCGAGAACGGCCAGCGTCGGGCGCAGGAACAGGTGGTCCCCGCCGATGCGCACCGCGGTCCGCGCGGCCGGATAGCCGGGGTATCGGCTGGTCACCGCCTGTTCGGCGCCGGGTTCGTAGCGTCCGAAGATGGCCGTCAGCTGCTCAGGGGTGTGCGGCACCGCCTTGGCGAAGCGCTGGAACAGCGTCGCCTCGTCGCGGTTGGTGCCGATGATCAACGGCACCGGATGCGCCCGGCCCTCCGCGATCGCGTCCAAGGGCATTTCCGGCAGGAAGTCGCCGTCCGCGACCGGCGCGTAGGGAAAACTGCCCGGATTCTCGCGCAGCGCCCGGCCCAGCGCACGGTCACCCGCCCGGCACAGCTCCTTCGCTGACACGGTGTTCAGCACGGTCGCGGCGTCGGCGGGGGCGGCGCCGAGCCGGTCCAGGCAACGGCGGGCGAAGCGGCGCGCCTCGTCCGGAGTCGAGGTCCAGTCCGCCGGGGCGCTCTGCGCGATCGCCCGATGGAACAGGCCGCGGGCGGCGGGGGTCGCCAGCAGGCTGACCACCGCGTGCGCACCCGCCGATTCACCGAAGATGGTGACGTTGTCCGGGTCACCGCCGAACGCGGCGATATTGCGGCGCACCCATTCGAGTGCCGCGACCTGATCGCGCAATCCGAGGTTCGACTCGAAAGGTCTGTCCGGTGTGGAGAATTCGCTGAAATCGACATACCCGAGCGCACCGAGGCGATAGTTCACCGACACCACGATCACGTCGCCCCGCGCGGCCAGCCGTGCGCCGGAATACATGCTCGACGTGCCGATCAGGTAGCCGCCACCGTGGAAGAACACCATGACCGGGCGCGGTGTCGACGAGGGCGTCACCGGTGCGGTCACATTGAGCGTCAGGCAGTCCTCCCCGGTGGGTTGCCAGGTTCGCGGCCCCACGCGGGCACCGTTGGGGTTCTGCACCGCGGCGAAGCCGAACTCGGTCGCCGATCGCACCCCCGTCCACGGTCGAACGGGCTGGGGAGCACGCAACCGCAGCGCTCCGATGGGTGGGGCCGCGTAGGGCAGGGCACGCCAGCGGGCGATTCGGCGACCCGCACGACCGCGCACGACTCCGTCGGCGCTCACGATCTCGGTGGACAACATCTCCCGAATGTACCTGGTACCGACGGTACCGCGCATATGGTTCCGTCGGCGAACTGTCTCGAAACCGCATCAGGGCCGCCGACTAGACTGTGCCGATGACCGGCGTGGATCCGGAAGCAGCCCCGAGCGCGGCAGCCCACACCCCCGATATCGCCGCGCTCGACCGCCTGGTTTCCACCTGTCGCGCCTGCCCCAGGCTCGTCGCCTGGCGCGAGGAGGTCGCCGTCGTCAAACGCGCGGCCTTCCGCCACGAACAGTATTGGGGTCGGCCGGTGCCGGGCTTCGGTCCCGCCGACGCGCGAATTCTCGTAGTCGGCCTCGCGCCCGCCGCCCACGGCGGCAACCGGACCGGGCGCATGTTCACCGGCGACCCGAGCGGCAACGTCCTGTTCGGCGCACTGCACGCGGTCGGTCTGGCCACCGGCGCGCACCCGATCAGCCGCGACGACGGCATCGAACTGCTCGATACCCGGCTCACCGCACCGGTGCACTGCGCCCCGCCGGAGAACAAACCGACGCCCGAAGAGCGGCAGCGCTGCGCGCCTTTCCTCAGCCGGGAATTGGAGCTGCTGAGCCCGACGCTGCGGGTGATCGTCGTTCTCGGCGCCTTCGGCTGGCAGGCTCTCTTTACCGTCCTGCTGACAGGGGGCTGGAATGTGCCACGCCCACGTCCCCGTTTCACCCACGGCGCACAAGTGGTCATCACCCATCCCGACGGCCGATCGGTCACCGTGCTCGGCAGTTACCACGTGAGTCAGCGCAATACCGCTACCGGTCGGGTGACTCCCGCGATGATCGAGCACGTCCTGCTGCACGCGAAGAAGATCGCCGAGTCCTGACCGGAATTCGCGACCTGGTCACCTAGGATCGAACAGCGCTCCCGGAAATCCTGCGGGCGAAAGACATTCGCTACGTCTAATTGGTAGTCATCCATTCCCCTCGACACCGTTCGGCACCAGTTCACTGCGATGGCAGGAGATCCGACGATGAGTTCGCTGGCAATGAGCACACTGGATGTCTCCAGATGGCAGTTCGGTATCACCACGGTCTACCACTTCATCTTCGTCCCGCTCACCATCGGACTGGCACCGCTCGTCGCGGGAATGCAAACGGCGTGGGTGATCACCGGAAAAGAACACTGGTACCGGCTCACCAAGTTCTTCGGAAAGCTGTTCCTGATCAACTTCGCCATCGGTGTCGCCACCGGAATCGTGCAGGAGTTCCAATTCGGGATGAACTGGAGTGAGTACTCCCGATTCGTCGGCGACGTCTTCGGTGCACCCCTGGCATTCGAGGCGCTGGTCGCCTTCTTCCTGGAGTCGACATTCCTCGGACTGTGGATATTCGGCTGGACTCGCCTGCCCAAACTAGTTCACCTCGCCACAATCTGGATCGTCGCGTTCGGTGTCAACGCGTCGGCCTACTTCATCGTCGCCGCCAACTCGTTCATGCAGCACCCGGTCGGCGCGAAATACAATCCCGAGACCGGACGCGCCGAGCTGGACAGCATCTGGGCGCTGCTCACCAACAACACCACCCTCGCGGCGTTTCCGCATGTGGTCGCCGGCGCGTTCTTGACCGCGGCGACCTTCGTCGTCGGCATCGCGGGCTGGTTCATGGTGCGCAACGTACGCAGTGGTGATGCCACGAAACTCGACGAAGCCGAGACCATGTGGCGACCGGTGGCGCGGGCGGGCATGTGGGTCATCGCCGCGTCGATCGTCGTAGTGGGTCTCACCGGCGATATCCAGGGCAAGATCATGTTCGATCAGCAGCCGATGAAGATGGCGTCGGCGGAATCGCTGTGCCACACCGAGACCGATCCGAAGTTCTCGATCCTCACCGTCGGCACGCACAACAACTGTGACAGCGTCACGCATCTGCTGGAGGTTCCCTACGTCCTGCCGTTCCTGGCCGAGGGCAAGTTCACCGGCGTCACCTTGCAGGGCGTGGAGGATCTGCAGAAGTCCTACGTCGAGGACTACGGGCCCGGCAACTACCGGCCCAACCTCTTCGTCACCTACTGGGGCTTCCGCGGCATGATCGGCCTTCTGGCCGGACCGGCGCTCTTGCTGCTCGCCGGGCTCTGGATGACCCGCGGTGGTCGAGTTCCCGGCAGGCGCTGGTTCTCCTGGCTGTGTCTGATCGCCATCCCGACCCCGTTCCTGGCCAACAGCGCGGGCTGGGTCTTCACCGAGATGGGACGTCAGCCGTGGGTGGTGGTGCCGAACCTGACCGGCGACACGACCATTCGCATGACGGTGGCGCAAGGAGTCTCCGATCACGCACCGGGGACGGTCATCTTCTCCCTCGCTGTCTTCACGCTGCTCTACGGCGCGCTGGCGGTGGTCTGGTACTACCTGATGCATCGCTACACCGTGGTCGGGCCCGAACCAGGGCCGACGGCTTCCGATGACGAGTTCGGTCCCGATGACGACGGCGGTGGCGGCAGGCACCGCGCCGAACCCGTCGAGCCGCTGTCCTTCGCGTACTAGGAGACGACGATGAGTCTGCAGCAATTCTGGTTCGTGCTGGTCGCCGTGCTGTTCACCGGCTACTTCATCCTCGAGGGCTTCGACTTCGGAGTCGGCATGCTGATGCCGATCCTCGGTAAGGGTTCCGATGTGCGCAGGCGCGTCGTGCTCAACACCATCGGCCCGGTGTGGGACGGCAACGAAGTCTGGCTGATCACCGCGGGCGGTGCGATGTTCGCGGCGTTTCCCGAGTGGTACGCGAGCTTGTTCTCCGGGTTCTATCTGGCCCTGCTGTTGTTGCTGGTCGCGTTGATCCTGCGAATCTGCGCGATCGAGTGGCGAGCGAAGATCAACTCGCCGAAGTGGCGGGCCTGGTGCGACATCGGCATCGGCATCGGCTCGTGGATTCCGGCACTGGCGTGGGGCTGGGTGTTCGCCAACCTCGTGCGCGGGGTACCGCTGAACGAGAAGCGACAGGTCGTCGGCTCGGTGTGGGATCTGCTCAGCCCCTACGCGCTGCTCGGCGCGGCGACCACGACCATCCTGTTCGCCCTGCACGGCGCGATCTTCCTCGCGCTCAAGACCGGTGGTGAAGTCCGCGACGATGCCCGCGTCTGCGTGCGGATCCTGTTCGTGCCCACGGTGGTGATCGTCGGCGGGTTCGGGCTGTGGACTCAGCTCGCCTACGGCTCCGGCTGGACCTGGGCCGCGCTCGGCGCGGCCGTGTTCGGCCTGGTCGTCGCCGGTGGGGCCACCGGCGCGGCCCGTGACGGCTGGGCGTTCCTCGGCACCACCGTCACGATCGCCGCGGCCACCATCCTGCTGGTCGGCTCGCTCTACCCGAACGTGATGCCCTCGACGATCGACCCCGCGTTCGATTTGAACATCCACAACGCCTCCTCCAGCCACTACACCCTCCAGGTGATGAGCTGGGCAGCGGTCCTGTGCACCCCGGTGGTCCTGATCTACCAGGGATGGACCTACTGGGTCTTCCGCAAACGACTCACCGTCGAACAGATTCCCGAACCGACCGGGCTGCCGCTCTCGAAATAGGCTTTCCTGCCGAGTAGGCGGATCGCCAGCAGGACAACCCACAGGCCGCCGGCAATGATCCCCACCCGTTCGATGAGCCCTGCCGGTCCCCCGTCGACCAATTTCGCAGTGCAGGCGAAGGCGACGTAGGTGGTGGCGACCAGCAGGCCGGTGGCCACCGAATACCGGGACCAGCCGCGACTTCCGGGCAACTGATCGTGCCGTGCCAGCACGAAGCAAGCCACGGTCAGCGACGTGAACTGAACGAGACCGAGAAGAGTGTGCACAGCGCCGTGCACGGTCAACGCTTCCGACGCTCCCGCGGGGTACCCCAGCGACGGGTCGGGAAGGATGGGCCCGATGGCGAAGAAGGTGAAGCCGTAGATGCCGAGCAGGACCGGACCCCAGGTGGAACCGCGTCCGGTACGCAGAAGCCGCCTCGTCCCGATCGCAAAGGCGAGCAGGAGTGTTCCGGTGACGATGTAGTTCGTGATCTGCATCCACCCACCGGGCCCCAGTTCGAGGTTGCTGTCGGGGACCACCCAAGCGTTGTAGTCAGGGCGAACGGCCCCGAGGACGAGCATGACGACAATGTTGATGAGCGGAGCGATGACACCGCAGGCCAGCAGCGGTCTCGTTGCCACGGACTGCTCGCCGGTACGTCGTGCTGAGGTGTGGGGATCGGCAGGGCCGAGCGTATCGGTCACGGCAGGTGTCCTCTCGTCGATCGGGGTGAGGGAACACCACTATCGACCGATCGCTCACCCCGGGGATTGGAAGAATGTTCCCCACGCCCGGTACCGATCCCGGGCGATGACAGGAAGATTGTCCGCGTGCAGCGTCCCCGGGGTGCGATCGGCGAAGATCGCCACATCCCGGCACAGATGAGCCTGATCGGTGTACCCGCAGACCGCGGCGACGTCGGCGGCCGGCCTGCCCGCCAGCAAAGCGGTGGCCGCGCACCGGAATCGGACCAGCATCGCCGCGCGCTTGGGTGTCAGACCGATCTGGGATTCGAACCTCGCCCACAGCCGTTTACGGCTCCACCCCAGCGAATCGGCGAGCTCGCCGACCTTCACCCGGCCACCGGAGGCGAGGAGGCGATGCCAGGCAGCGATCACCTCCGGGTCCGGCGTGAGCATCGGCCTGTCACGCTGTGCCAGAAACGATGCCGTCAGTGCGAACCGGTCCTCCCAGGTCCCCGCCTCCGCGAGTTGCTCCCGCAGTCGCCGAACCCCGGGTCCCCACAGCTCCTCCAGCGGGACAACGCCCCGGCCCAGATCGGTGGCGGCGATACCCAACAGCGAATACGCCCGGATCGGCGACAAGCGAATCTCTACGCACTCGGCTTGTCCGCTACGAATGCGCGCGGCAGCCAAGGGAAGTCCGACGACGAAACCCCCCAGCGCCTGCCGTCCATCCGCGTCGTCGACAAGCAGTTCCCGCCCCCCGAACTCGATCACCACAGCGACCGCCGTCGTCGCGGCAACCCGCAAGTCCAACCCGGCGCCACCCACATCGCGGTATCCGATCATCGCGGCACCCGATGCCGCGGCAGCGGACGGACCCGCAAAATCCCAGCCCAGAGCGGGCTCGCACCCGACCTCCGCAACTCCCACTGATCCAGGCTACGCACACGCGAACCCCTCGTGGCGCTACGCGTATCAGCGCAGCGGTAGCCGACCGCGTTTCAGCGCAGGGGTGCCGCGGACGAGTTCACGGGACGCCCGAGGTCGCGAAGGCGGCCGGCAAGACGCGCTCTGACGTCCGGCCAGTCTTCCACCGTGATCGAGAACAGCACGGAGTCGCGAATGGTGCCGTCGGCACGCCGGGTGTAGCGGCGCAGTGTGCCTTCGTAGCGGGCGCCGAGGCGCGCGATGGCCTGTTGCGAACGGTGATTGCGAACATCGGTTTTGAGCTCGACGCGACCGGCACCCAACGTGTCGAACGCATAGCCGAGGAGCAGCAGCTTGGCCTCCGGGTTCACCCCGCTCGCCCACACGCCCGGGGCGAAGAGGGTGGCGCCGATCTCCAACCGGGCGTCCCGCGCTCGGGTTTCGAGATAGGAGGTCATCCCGACGATCGCACCGACCGGGTAGCCCGCGACGGCCTGGCGCGTTCGGACGATCCACAGATAGTTCTCCGGCGTCGCGTGCCACGACCGCAGGAACGCTTCGAGTTCCTGTCGATCACGCGGACGAAACGGAATGTGGGCCCACACGACATCGTGATCGAGCACCGCGAACAACTCGGCAGCATCGGCTGCCGGATCGACCGGGTTCAACCGCACTGTCCCACCGGCGAGTTCGGCAGACGGGGAAACCGGCCACTTCAGCTCCGGCCACACCTCATCGGTCGGCCGCGGGTCCGGCACCGGATCGAAGCGTTTCACGTCGGCTAGACCATCCTGAGGCACAGCCGGATCATAGACCGGCGCCGATCACCTTCCCCGGCGCCGGATCGCCCGCGACAGCCCGCTACTCCGCTAAGCGATCAGGTTCGCGCTTTTCAGCCAGTCGTAAGCGACGTCAGAGGGGTCTTCTCCGTCGATGTCCACGCGGCCGTTGAGTTCTCGCATCAGGTCGTCGGTGAGCAGTTCGGAGATCGTGCCGAGGAGTTCGCGCAGTTCGGGGTTGGCGTCGAGGACGGGGCCCCGGACGACCGCGGTCCCGCTGTAGGGCAGGAAGAACTTCTTGTCGTCGTCCAGGACGAGCAGGTTCAGGTTCTTGACCCGGCCGTCGGTGGTGTAGACCATGCCGAAGTGGCAGGGCGAGTCTTTGGCGGTCGCGGTGTAGACGACGCCGGCGTCCATGCGGGTGACATTGCCCGCGGGCACACCGTTGGGATCGTTGTAGGGGATGCCGTATTTCTGCAGCATCGGAATGAAACCATCCGAGCGACTGAAGAATTCGTCATCGACACAGAAGGTTCGTTCGGCGACCGGCAGCGCGGCCACGTCCGAGAGCGACTTCACGCCGAGTCGCTGCGCGGTCGGTGTCGACGCACCGAACGCGTAGGTGTCGTTGAAGTTCGACGGGGGCAGCCATTCCAGGTTGTAGTCACGCTTTTCGACGTCGTGGACGCGCTGCCACAGCTCCTGCGGGTCCACGATCGTCTCGGTCTCGTTGTGGTAGTTGACCCAGCCGGTGCCGGTGTATTCCCACAGCACGTCGGCGTCGCCGTTGAGCTGCGCCTGCCGCGACGACGCCGATCCCGGCGCGCCGGTCAGATCGGTGACCGAGGCACCGGCCGCGGCCAGGTAGGTCGCGGTGATCTTGCCCAGCAGCACGCCCTCGGTGAAGCTCTTCGAGGTGACGACCAGTTTCGCGCCGTCGAGGGGCCGTTCGCCGCCGGGCAGACTGGCGTCGTGGAAGGTGCCCGACGAGCTCACCAGCCCACACCCGACGAGCAACGACAGCGTCGCGACCAGTGCGGAGATCAACGGGACTCGCCTCATGAGACACCTCGTGGGGTCGCGGCCAGTTCGACGAGTCGGCCGAGCCAATCGATGGTCAACGCCAGCAACCCGACGAGCACGGCACCGGAGATGAGCAGCTTGGGCAGGAACAGGGTGACACCGGTCGTGATCAGCGTGCCCAGGCTGGTCGCACCGATGAAGGTACTCAGCGTCGCGGTGCCGACCAGGATGACCAGCGCGGTGCGCACGCCGTTGAGGATCACCGGCACGGCCAGCGGCAACTCGACCTGAACCAGCGTCCGCCCGGCCGAGAAGCCGATACCGCGGGCGGCCTCGATGGTGCGGTGATCCACCTGCCGCAGCCCGACGATCGTGTTCTGCAGGATCGGCAGGATCGCGTAGACGACGAGACCGACGACCGCCGTGCGGAATCCGGTGCCGAGCCAGAAGGTGAACAGCACGAGCAGTCCGACGGCGGGCGCCGCCTGACCGATATTGGCGATGTTGACGGCGACCGGCTCGAGCCGCTGCAACGCAGGCCTGGTCAAGGCGATGCCGAGGGGAATCGCGACCACCACGACGATCAGCGTGGCGACCACCGTGAGCCGGATGTGCTCGAGGATCGTGGTCTGCAGGTTCGCCCAGCCGAGCGAGGCCTGTTCGGTCGCGGTGAACGTCGACGACCGATACCAGAGCACGTATCCGATGCCGATCACCACGATGATGAGCGGTTCGAACCACACATCGATCGGGACCCGGCGCAGTCGGTTCATGCTGGTCCGGCCGATCCGGGTTCGTCGTCGGCGGCGACGACAGGGGTGGGCGTGGGATCGGAACCGTCGACGTAGGTTTCGTAGGACGGGTCCTCGACAGCGGCGTGCCCCTCGGCGAGCTTGGTCTGGATCACGTCGGTCACCGAGCCGATGTTCAGCGAGCCGACGACAGCGCCGCGACCGTCGGTGACCAGGGTGGCGCCCTGACTGGCGGCGAGCATGGCGTCGAGCGCGTCGTTGAGGGTCGAGGACTGCGCGACCACGGGCAGTCGGCGATCGAGGTAGTCCGAAACCTCCGGCTTGCTCGCCACTTCCGTCAGCGAGGGCCACGACCGCGGCCGCCCCGCGTCGTCCACGACCACCACCCAGGTGTGTCCCGCGGCTTTCGCCCGCCCGATCACGACCTGCGAGGATTCGCCGATCCTGGCGGTGGTCACCGGGTCGACCTCCACGTCGCGGACCCGAGACACCGTGAGATAGGCCAGTTTCGCGCCCGATCCGACGAACTCCTCGACGAACGGCGTCGCCGGGTCGGTAAGGATCTCCTCCGGTGTCGCGTACTGCTCGACGTGTCCGCCCTCGGACAGGATGAGCACCTTGTCACCGAGTTTGGTGGCTTCCTCGAAGTCGTGGGTGACGATCACGATGGTCTTGCCGAGTTCGTGCTGGATCGCGATCAGACTGTCCTGCAGGCGAACCCGGGTGATCGGGTCGACCGCGCCGAACGGTTCGTCCATCAGCAGCACCGGCGGGTCCGCCGCGAGCGCGCGGGCGACGCCGACACGCTGCTGCTGGCCGCCGGACATGTCCTTGGGGAGACGGTCGGCGAAAGTCGCGGGGTCGAGACCGACCAGATCCAGGAGGTATTCGGTGCGCTCGGCGATTCGCTTCTTGTCCCAGCCGAGCACCCGCGGGATCGCGCCGATGTTCTTGGCGACCGACCAGTGCGGGAACAGCCCACCGGACTGGATGACGTAGCCGATCGACTGCCGCAGCTTGTCGGGATCTTCGCGGGTCACGTCACGTCCGCCGATGAATATCCGGCCCTCGGTCGGCTCGATCAGCCGGTTGATCATCTTGAGCGTGGTGGTCTTACCGCAACCCGACGGTCCGACGAAGGCGACGATATTGCCGGCGTCGATCTCGAGGTCCAGGCGTTCGACCGCGGGGGTGTCCTGGCCCTTGTACCGCTTGACGACCCCGTCCAAGGTGAT
Organism: Nocardia sp. NPDC055002; assembly: GCF_053608825.1. Taxonomy (NCBI): domain Bacteria; kingdom Bacillati; phylum Actinomycetota; class Actinomycetes; order Mycobacteriales; family Nocardiaceae; genus Nocardia; species Nocardia sp. NPDC055002. The sequence continues at coordinate 293,721 of NZ_JBSGWE010000001.1, read as the reverse complement.
GGCATCGCCGGTCACGTTGCGCTGGGGCGCGGTCGGCGCGGGCTGGCTGGTCACATCGGTCATCACAGTCCCTTGGCAATCGTGAGGCGTCCGAGCAGGACGAGGAGCGCGTCGAAGACCAACGCGATGGCAACGATGAGAATGGTTCCGGTGAGCGCCATTTCGAGCGCGTTGGCGCCGCCGAGGCGCGACAGACCGTTGAAGATCAACGAGCCGAGACCGGGCCCGAGGACGTAGGCCACGATCGCGGCGACACCGACGATCATCTGGGTCGAGACCCTGATCCCGGTGAGGATCACCGGCCAGGCGATCGGCAGCTCGACGGTGAGCAGGATCCGCCACCGCGAAAGTCCGATGCCGCGCGCGGATTCCACGACCGTGGCCGGCACCGATCGCAGCCCGACGATCGCGTTACCGATCACCGGCAGGGCCGCGAAGAACGCCAGCATGATGAACGACGGCACCACACCGAGGCCGAACGGGACCAGCAGCAATGCCAGCAGCGCCAGCGAGGGGATCGTCAACGCGACCCGGCTCGAGGTGAGGGTCAACGCCGACGCCAGCGGCAACCGATACACCGCCACGGCGATGAGGATCGCGACGACGGTGCCGACCAGCACGGTCTGAAAGGCCAGCGACGCATGCTGATAGGTGAGGAAGGTCAGCACCTCGCCTCGGTCCTGGACATAGCTCCACAAATTCACGGCATTCCCATCGTCGGACTGGGCCTGTGGGTACCTGTTCGCGCGTGATCAACGGTCGAATGTGCCGTCGAAGAATAGTCGATACCGGGTGTTCGCCCGGGGACGCGCGCGAGGTGGTGGCGGTCGATGATGGTTATGCCGCACGCTCGAGCGGAGCGGTGTACGGCTCGGCGTCGCCGGCGATCACCGTGCTCGCGGTGCCGTCGATCCCGACGGGGACCGGCCCGCCCAGTGTGATGCGGGTGAGCCTGCGGTGCTCGCTGCCGTCGTAGTCGTCGATGGCGTAGTGCTGGGTGGCCCGGTTGTCCCAGATCGCGACGTCGCCCAGCGACCAGTTCCAGCGGGTGGTGTGCTCGAGGCGGGTGATCCGGTCCTGGAACAGCCGGAACAGTGCCCGCGACTCGCTGCTCGACACCCCGACCAGCTCCTTGACGAAGCAGCCGAGCAGCAGGGCGCGCTCACCGGTCTCGGGGTGCACCTCCACCACGGGGTGCTCGGTCTCGAAATAGGTGGACTCGAACTCGCGACGGTAGTCGCGGTCGGTGTCGGCGGGTCGATCCTGGATCTCGGCGGCGTAGTCGTAGCGGTTCGAATGCCGCGCGCGCAGGCTCTCGGCGAGTCGCTTGAGTGGCTCCGGCAGCGAGTTGTAGGCGGCCACGGTCGAAGCCCAGGTGGTCGAACCGCCGTAGCTGGGCAGGGCGACCGCACGCAGAATGGAGGCCCGCGGGACACGATCGACGAAGGTGACATCGGTGTGCCAGATGTTGGACCGCGTCTGGTGCGAGTCGATCGCCAGGCTCTTCGCACCGGCGGAGGTGACCGTCGGGTGCGGGGTGGTCGGGTTGCCGAGCAACTGCGCGAACTCGTACTGCCCGTCCTCGGTCAGATGGTGCTGGCCCCGGAAGAAGATCACCTTGTGCTCGTTGAGCGCGGCGCGGATGGTGGCCACCGATCGCGCGTCCAGGTCACCACCGAGCCGAACCCCGTCGACCTGAGCGCCGATGTGGGCGCCGAGCTTGACCACCCGCACCGCGCTCCCTGGTACAGCTGCGTCATGGACGGACATGCGGAGGCCTCTCAGTCGAACCTGGACGATCTCGTCACACGAAACCACCAGGAACGCGCCGCGACCATCATTGAATTCAGGCTGAGCGGAATGGCCGAATCGGCCGGTATTACGGTATGCGCAATTGCGCCGCGCTGTGCCGCTGGGATGTCCAAGTATTGAATCGCGATTCGGCCGCTTCCGCCGACGGCGCGCTGATCACCCGGGCGACCGCTTCCCAGGACGCCCCCGACGCGCGCACGAAGCGGACAGCTTCGACGAGCCGCCGCTGTGCCGACGCCGTGTCCTCGAACGCCAGCCGCACCGGAATCAGCGCCTGCATCTCGAGCTGGTGATAGTCCCATTCGGCCAGGACCAGGCGGGCGAGGTCGGCGTCGAGCCGTCCGGTGGAGCAATGCAGCACCCGCGCGGAGGGGGCGTGGTCGGCGGACAGCTCGGTGCGTAGCCAGGTTCGTCCGTGCCACCCGTCGCAGGAGCACAGTGCGCGCCACCCGATCACCTCCTCCGGTCGGCGCGGGTGGCTGTCTTCGGGGGCCAGCGGCCGGGCGTCGTTGGCGACCGTCGCGTGGGGGCTCGGGGCGTCACTGCGTCCGTACAACCCATCCGTGAAGATGTCGGCTACCCATCCGCGATGGTTTTCGAGCAAGCTGTTCATCCTGACTCCGATGTCGAATCCGAAAAGCTCGATCCCGAACCGGCCCGTCATGACGCGATCGCCGGAGGTTCGGTGTGTGGGACAACTACTCCCAGACACTTACGATCAACCTCAGCGACGCCGACGGCAATCACTTCGCCGCATTGTTGTTCCTAGTCACATAATGCCTGGTCGCGGTCTGTGCTCCGAGCGCGGTGGGACCTGGTGGCGAGGTAGATCGTCGCGCCGGAACGCCCGCGGGTCAGCGGGTTGTCGAACTGGATCGGCCGAGCCTCCACCTCGACGAAGGCCGATTCCAGAATTTCGCAGAACTCGTCATCTGGCGCGTCGTCGGACCACATCGCGAAGGTGCCGCCGTCGACCAGGTGTCGCGCGACCGCGCGCAGGCCCTCGCGGGTGTAGAACTCGGCATTCGACCCGTGCAGGACATGGCGCGGTGAATGGTCGATATCGAGCAGCAGCGCGTCGTACACACGTCCCGGGCGTGCCGGATCGAATCCCACCGGCCCCGCCGCCGCGGCGAAGAAGTCCGCGCAGACGAGCTCGACCCGAGGGTCGGCAGCCAGCCCGGCGGTGTCGGGCAGCAGCTCACGTCGATGCCAATCGATGACGGCGTCGGAATACTCGATCACCGTGAGCGCGTGAATTCGAGGGTCCAGCAATGCTTCTCGCGCGGTGTATCCCAAGCCGAGTCCACCGACGAGCACCTCCAGCCGGTCGCCGGGCGTACGCCCCAATCCCAGCCGCGACAGCTCACGTTCGGCGACGGTGAACAAGCTCGACATCAGGTACTCGTCACCGAGCTTCACCTCGTAGACATCGGCCCGCACCGTCGGATCGAAGCGGCGACGCAGACTGATCTCGCCGATCGGGGTCTGCCGCCAGCCGAGTTCTTCGAAGCGTGCGCTCATCGCCGTCACGGTAGTCCCGTGGCGGCCACAACCCGGCCGGACGACGCGCACAGAACGTCGCCAGATTTGTGCTGGGCGTGATCTTTACGCCATGTTTATGGGTCGACGAGTCGGGAAGTCTGGTCGGCAACCCTGCTCGTGCTCGGTCGGGCGGGTTCTATCGGCCAGGAGTACGCATGACGCTCGCAATCACCCACCTCAGCATGGGCCTGGGCTGGGACCCGGCCCACGCCAACGGAATGCACCCCCGCCGCAAGGACATCGATCTCAACGCCGCGGCATTGTCGTTCGCCGGCGAGAATTTTGTCGATGTCGCGTTCCACGAGCAGCTCACCTCGCGCGACGGCGCGCTGCGCCATCTCGGGGACAGCGTCACCGGCGACGGGGACGGCGACAACGAGGTGATCGTGGTCGACCTGGCCTGCATCGATCCCGCCGTCACCACCATCGTGTTCCTGGTGACCTGCTACACCGGCCAGCGATTCGACCAGATCGCCAACGGCTTCTGTCGCATCGTCGACAACGTCACCGGTATCGACTTGATCCGCATCGATCTCGACAGCGTCGGCGCCCACACCGGCATCGTCGTCGGCAAACTGCACCGCCCCCACCAGGAGTGGGCCTTCACAATGATCGGCCAACCGATCATCGCCCAGCACGTGGTCGACGCCGTCCCCCAACTCACCGCCTACCTTCACTGAGAGCGACGACCCACCCCGTCGTCACTCCGCCAGACGGTCGCGGGCTCGCAGACGCGTCTCGAGTGCGTCGAGTACGTGCGTCACGTCCGCGTCGAACTCCTCGGCCAGCATTTCGAGTAGTGCCGCGCCCAGCAGCAACAGCGTGGTGAAAACCACGGGGGCGATCGGTTCGGTCACCTCGAGCAAGGAGCGAGCCCCGGGCGCGCCGCCACGATGCCAGGACTCGAGCAGGGCCAGTGCGCCCTGCAGATAGATCGGCGGTTCCGGGCGGGCGCTCAGCGCGGGGATCGCCCGATCGGCCGCGCGGCGCAGGATATCGGAGATGGACTCGACGCCCGGGGCCATGGCCTCCATCGCGCAACAGGCCAAACGCAGGGCACCGTCCAGATGACGCGGGCTGTAGCGGGCCGACTCCGGGATCTGGTCCCAGGGCAGTCGCAGGACGCGAAGCAGGTCGGCGGTGATCGCGGTCGCCGCCGGCGCCTGCGCCGTCGTCGGGGACGACCCGGACGTGTGATCGACGCCGAGCATGATCTCGAGCCCGATCGCCGAGGCCATGAGATCGCCTCGGCTGCTGCGGGTTTCGCGTCGATGGCGGCGGTCCTCGACCAGCAGCCAGCCGACCGTCTGCGCGTCGGCGGCCCGCAGCAGTTTCGCGTCGGCCTGCCAGCCGTTCGCGGTGTCGCATCGCGACAGCGCGCAGACCAGGTCCGCCATGACATGGTTGGCGGTGACCAGCGTCGGCTGATGCCGTGGACGGCGTGACACCACCGGAAGATCACCCAGCCGGGCCGAGGAGGACACGAACGACATCGCGGTGAGTGCCGCCGCGGCGGTACGCGCGGCGGACACGGCGTCGGCGGCGTTGGTGCGCAGCAGCGCGCGATGGATCGAGTCCGCCAGCGGTGCGACGCCGAACTCCGCGTAGTGCAGCAACAGCCAGGCCAGGGGCATGTCACCGAGGACCGGCGCGAGCCGTTCGTTCAGTTCGTAGAGCAACGCGGCCGACTGCTCCGGCTGACGCGATCGCGGCGCCTCCCCGGTGAGGTCACGCCATTCGAGCAGCGCCAGGTAATTGGGTAGCAGCAAGCTATCGACCAGCTCACTCACCTGAGCGATGACGAATTCGAAATCCAGCTCCGTCATCGCGCCCGGCCCGACCGAATTCACCACGGGGTTGCCGTCGAACGGATCGAAACCCGATTCACCCAGGGCGAGATCGAACAACAACTCCGCGTGCCCGAGCCTGCCGACGACCCGGCCGACAAAGGGCACCACCCCACCGTCTTCCACCGCTGTTGCGGCACCGAGGAGGCAATTCACCATCGCCCCTTCGGCTTTCGCATGCGCACAGAACCTGCGCAGCCGCTGGTGCACGATATCCTCGGTATCGAAACCCGTCCGCACGATCTCTTCCGCGATCGTCACGATTGCCGCGTCGACGACATATTCGGGCCTGCCCCCTGCTTCATCCGATGCCGACGCGGGGCCCGCGAAATAGAGCCGGTCACTGAATGCGTCGCCCATTCGTCGCCTCACCACAACCTCCACTCGGATGCGCAGTATTCCGTGTACTCGACACCCTTCCAGCAAATTGTTCGCAAGTCGCGGCTCACACCTCACAAGGCGATAACGGCATGAACTCCGCGCGCAGCGGCCGGACCAACTACACCCATGACGCGTCCCACCGAGGCACTGTCGCGACACAATCTGCCCGAATTCGGGCAGGGATGTTGGCGAACCCGGTCGGGGCAGGCATGATCGTGCGAGTGAATGACGGGGTACCCACCGAGTTGGTCCGCTACGTAGTGGCGTCCACCGGCCTACCCGAACGCGTGGCCGCCCGGGTCGTCGCCGACATCGTCGGCTACTTCGACGAGACGGCCGAGCAGTTCGTCCGGCGCAGGCACGCCGAGCTGCAAGCTCGGGAGATGCGCAATGCCGAGATCTGGCGACGCCTCGAGGTCGAACTCGGCGAGCGCCCGGTCGCGGCACCGTCATTCACCGAACGGCAACTTCGTCGCATCGTCTACGGGTAAGGGGTTCATCACGCCATGTGTGGAATCGTCGGATACATCGGTCACCGGCAAGCCGTTCCCGTGCTGCTGGAGGGTCTGCACCGGCTCGAATATCGCGGCTACGATTCGGCCGGATTGGCACTGCCGCATCGCGGCAAGGCGCGCGTGTGCAAGACCCGTGGCAGGGTGCAGGACCTGCGCGACAAGGCCGACACCACTGCCCTGCGCGGCACCGTCGGCATCGCGCACACCCGCTGGGCCACCCACGGCGAGCCCAGTGATGCCAACGCCCACCCGCACACCGACGCCGGCGGCCGTATCGCCGTGGTGCACAACGGCATCGTCGAGAACGCCGAGCAGCTGCGGGCCGAGCTGACCGCGCTCGGCATCGATCTCGTCTCCGACACCGACACCGAAGTGATCGCCCACCTGGTGGCACGTGAGCTCGAGGAAGCCGAGTCCCTCGAAGACGCCGTTCGCGTCGCGCTGCACCGGATCCGAGGCACCTACGGTCTGCTGGTGCTCGACGCGCGCCGCCCGACCGAGCTGGTGGTCGCTCGTAACGGCAGCCCCATCGTGCTCGGCGTCGGCGACGGCGAGATGTTCGTGGCCTCCGATGTCGCTGCCCTCGTCCACCACACCCAGCGGGTGGTGTTCCTCGACGACGGCGAGCTCGCGACCGTCCGCGACAGCGAATTCCGCACCAGCACACTGGGAGTCGAGTCCGAACAGACCGACAAGACCCCGACCACCATCGACATGGTGGCTGAGGACTACGCACTCGGCGGATTCCCCGACTTCATGCGCAAGGAGATCGCCGAACAGGGTGAGGCCGTCCGCCGAGCGCTGCGTGGGCGCCTCGACGACCGCTTCGCCACCGCCCACCTCGGCGGGTTGAACATGGACGCTCGCGAACTGCGCAGTATCAGCAAGGTCGTCTTCCTCGGTTGCGGTTCGGCCTACTACGCGGGCCAGCTCGGTGCCCAGCTGATCGAGGAACTCGCCCGTATTCCGGCCACCGCGGAACCGGCCTCGGAGTTCCGCTACCGCAATCCGGTCGTCGATCCCGACGCGCTCTATGTCGCGATCAGTCAATCCGGCGAAACCCTCGACACCCTCGCCGCGGTGCAGGAGCTACAGCGCAAGGGCGGTCGTGTGATCGGCGCCGTCAACGCGGTGGGCAGCGCGATCGCTCGCCAGTGCGGGGCAGGAGTGTTCCTGCACGCGGGCCCGGAGATCTCGGTTGCCTCGACCAAGGCATTGACCAATATGACCGTGTCGTTCACGATGCTGGCCCTGCTGCTCGGCCGGGTTCGCGACCTGTCGGCCGCCGACGGCCATCGCATCGTCGACGGCCTGCGCGCCCTGCCCGCCGCCATCGACCAGGTCCTCACCGACGAAGACGCGATCGCCGAGATCGCGCACCGCTACGCCAAGGCCCGCAGCATGTTCTTCATCGGCCGGGTGCGGGCGTGGCCGGTCGCCCGCGAAGGCGCGCAGAAGCTGAAGGAGGTCTCCTACGTACACGCCGAGGCCTACCAGGCCTCCGAGCTCAAACACGGCCCGCTCGCGCTGATCGACCAGGAGATGCCCAGCGTGGTGATCGTCCCCGACGACGAACTGCTGGCCAAGAACCTCAGCACCATCGAACAGATCAAGGCACGCGGCGGACCCGTGATCGCCGTCACGAACGCGGACCTGCCGCCGAACGCTGCCGACGAAGTGATCCGGGTCCCGCGCGTCGCACCGGAATTGGACCCGATGCTGCTCACGATTCCGCTGCAGCTGCTCGCCTATCACACGGCCATCGCGCTCGGCCGCGACGTCGACAAGCCGCGCAACCTGGCGAAAAGCGTCACCGTGGAGTAGCGGTCGCGTCGAGCGCGAGGCACGGCGGCGGGGCGGCTGGCAGGATCGTGGCGTGACTACCGCGAACCTGACCCGCTCCGAGACCGCCGCGCGATCGGCGGCGATCACCGTCCGCGCCTATCGCGTCGAACTCGATCTGTCGGCGGCCCCGGATCAGTCCCGGGACGGTTTCGCGACGACGACCACCGTCGAGTTCGATGCCACCGCCGAGCAGACGTGGCTCGACTTCATCGGTCTGTCCGTGGAATCGGTGACCGTCAACGGCGTGGCGGTCGCGGTCGAGTACGACGGTGCCCGGCTCGTGGTCGGGGGATTGTCCGAAACGAACGTGGTCCTGGTTCGGGCCACCGGTGCCTACAGCCGTTCGGGCGAGGGCTTGCATCGGTTCCTCGATCCGGTCGACAACCAGACCTACCTGTACACCCAGTACGAGCCGGCGGACGCGCGGCGGGTCTTCGCCTGCTTCGAACAGCCGGATATGAAGGCGCCGTTCACATTCGCGGTGACCGCACCGGCCGGGTGGCAGGTGATCTCGAATCGACCGTTCGCGGCCATCCAGGACAACGGCGTGCTCCAGAACGTCGAGTTCTCCCCCACCTTGCCGATCTCGACGTATATCACCGCCGTCGCGGCCGGCCCGTACCATCGCGTCGAATCGTCGTGGACGCGAGGTCAACTCACGATCCCGCTCGGGATCTATTGCCGCGCTTCGCTGGCCCGGTACCTCGACGCCGACACGATCTTCGAGGTGACGAAGCAGGGTCTGGACTTCTTCGCCGAGAACTTCGACTACCCGTACCCGTGGGGCAAGTACGACCAGGTGTTCGTCCCCGAATACAACCTGGGTGCGATGGAGAACCCCGGGCTGGTCACGTTCACCGAGGCCTACGTGTTCCGTGGCGCGGCCACCGCCGCGCAGTACGAGGGCAGGGCCAACACGATCCTGCACGAGATGGCCCACATGTGGTTCGGCGATCTGGTCACGATGGTGTGGTGGGACGACCTGTGGCTCAAGGAATCCTTCGCCGACTACATGGGCGCGCTCGCGAGCTCGGAGGCCACCGAGTGGACCGACGCCTGGGTGGCGTTCGCGAACCGCCGCAAGGCCTGGGCGTATCTGCAGGATCAACTGCCGACCACGCACCCGATCGTCGCCGATATCACCGACCTCGAGGCCGCCAAACTCAATTTCGACGGCATCACCTATGCCAAGGGCGCGAGCGTGCTCAAACAGCTGGTCGCCTATGTCGGCCGGGAGGAGTTCTTCTCGGGTGTACGCCGGTACTTCCGCACGCACGCATTCGGCAACACGACTCTCGACGACCTGCTGGCCGAATTGTCGGCGGATTCCGGCCGCGATCTGGCGGGCTGGGCGCGGGCTTGGTTGCAAACGACCGGGGTGTCCACCCTGACCTTCGACAGCGGTGCGATCGTGCAAACCGATCCGCGCCCGCACCGGCTCGCTGTCGGGCTCTACGACTTCGATGCCGAGGGTGACTTGGTGATTCGCGAGCGCGTGGAACTCGACCTCGTCGACGCTCGCACACCGGTGACTCTCGCACCCGCTGCACTGCGTCTGCTCAACGACGGTGATCTCACCTACGCGAAGGTTCGTCTCGACGTGGATTCGCTCGCCACCGTGGAGAGTTCACTGAATCGGGTCACCGACCCGCTGGCGCGCGGACTGATCTGGTCGGCGCTGTGGAACGCCACCCGCGACGGCGAACTCCACGCCGAACGCTACCTGTCGATGGCTCGTGATTTCGCGCCCGCCGAAACGAACATGGCGTTGCTCACCGCCGTCCTGGCGAACGCGTCCTTCACCATCGGGCATTATCTGCCCGATCCGGCGCGGGATCGGTGGCGCGGTGAGTGGCTCGAATCCTGCTGGGCCACACTGCATTCGTCGGCACCGGGCTCCGGCGCGCAGCTGGCGTGGGCGCGTGCGGTGGCGGCCGCCGCCACCGTCGACGGGCGCCGTGCCACCGACATCCGGGCGATCCTGCTCGACCGGGCACCGGACGGCCTGGCCCTGGATCCCGATCTGCGCTGGGCGCTGTGGACGGCGCTGGCCGCCACCGATGCGGCGACGGTCGCCGACCTGGACGCCGAGGGGGAACGCGACGACACCGCATCGGGGCGAACCGCTCACCTGCGCGCACTCGCGGCCCGCCCTCGCGCAGACGTCAAAGCCGCGGCATGGAATTCAGCGCTGAGCGACACCACCCTGACCAACGACCACCTCGACGCCACCATCGACGGGTTCCGCGCCGGCCGCCACCGCGACCTGATCGCGCGCTACGACGTCGACTACTTCGCGGCACTGCGCACGGTATGGGATCAGCGGAGCATCGAGATCGCCCGGCGCATCGTGGTCGGGCTCTTTCCCGCCGCCGACTCCCTCGACGGGGTCGACCGGTGGCTGGCCACGAATGCCGACGCACCGAGTTCGTTGCGTCGGTTGGTCGTCGAACAGCGTGACCACCTCGCCCGGGATCTGCGCGTGCGCGACGTGAACTGATATTTCCCATTTCACGTCGGGTTAAACATCTAAATCCGAAAAAGTCGTTCTGTCAACCCCAGTCGACCAATAACGGTTTAATAACCGACGCGTTGGTGAACCCTTGATCTATGACCAACTCACGTAATCGGACAACGAGTACGCCGAGCATGGATCTGACCAGCACCACCATCATGTTGGCCACCTGCGTGTTCTTCCTCTTCGGCCTGGCCGCACTCACCGGATCGCTGCCCGCCGCGATCTTCGGCGCCGTCGGCCTCGGCGCGGGAATGATGATGACGTTCCGAATGCTGGACCTGCACGCACTTTAGGTTCATCTCCGCAGATCCGGAGCGCATTCGAAGGCCAGGAGCTGATCCGCATGTCCAAGACCACCGACCGCACCTACGAACACGCCGAACCCCTCTTCGCGCGCTGGGCGCTGACCGATCCGCGCAGCCCCGAACACGACGCCCTGCGCGACCGGATCATCGAGGTCTGTCTACCGCTCGCCGAGCACATCGCTCGCAAGTACGCCGGCCGTGGCGAGATCTTCGACGACCTGCTCCAGACCGCGCGGCTCGGCATGGTCATGGCGGTCGACCGCTACGACGTGACCACCGGTTCACCGTTCCTCGGCTTCGCCGTGCCGACCATCATGGGTGAGGTGCGCAGGCATTTCCGCGATCACATCTGGCCACTGCACGTTCCCCGTCGCGAGAAGGAACTCCAGGGCAAGGTCAGGGAAGCGAGCGAGGAGATGAGCCGTCGGCTCCAGCGCTCCCCCACCGCCCACGAACTCGCCGCCGAGCTCGACGTGCCGGTCACCGACATCGCCCGCACCCTCGTGGCGGCCAACGCTTTCCAGACCCGCAGCCTCGACACTCCCGCCCGCGACAACGACGGCGATCCCGGCATGACCGTCGCCGAGACGTTCGGCGACGTAGATCCGAGCTACCGTCTCACCGAAGACACGATCACCGTCGCGCCGCTGCTGGCGCAACTGTCGCCGCAGGACCGGCAATTGCTGATCTGGCGGTTCTACGACACGCTCTCCCAAGGCGAAATCGCCGAACGCCTCGGGGTGTCGCAGATGAGTGTCTCCCGCAAGCTCACCAGGCTGCTGGGTGATCTGCGTGCCAAGGCCGCCGACGACCAACCGGTAGCCGTCGCCTGATCTTCGGCCCGCCTGCACCGTGCCCAGACGAGGCGGTGCAGGCTTCGACCGATACCGTCCATTGACTCTGCGGCTACCGGGCTGCACAGTTGATAAAGCAGAATCTCGCGCGTGTCGTGGCGGCGTCCACCGGGTCGGCGCTGTTCACATGGTGTGTCAGTGTGGTGCTCGCCGGCGGGAAGGGTGCGATGACGATGCGCGGTCGACGGAATCGACGGGACCGAGAGATTCGCGAAGTGCGGGAGATCCGGGCCAGTCCGGCCCATCAAACCGCGAAATTCTTGCTGTCGGTGCTGATGCTGGTCTGGTTCGGGGCCGGGCTGGCGGCGGCGATGCAGCGGGACTACTTCACCAATACCCCGGCCAATTGCGGCGATCTGGGCACGATCGGCCTCACGGTGCTCGCGGGCCCGCTCAACTACCTCGGTATGAACCCGAAGGTCTCCGAATGCCAGTTGCCGGAGCCGAGCCGCTGAGCGCACGCGCGACCGGATGCCGCCTCAGATGAGTTCGGCGAGCTGGTCGCGGTCGGTGGCGTCGAGCTTGATACAGGCCCGGTAGATGTGGCCTTCGACCGTGCGGACCGAGACACAGAGCCGTTCGGCGATCGCGCGGTTGGACAGGCCACGGCCGATGAGGGCGGCGATCTCGCGTTCGCGTTCGGTGATCGGCAGAGGGCGCGCCGCCGCGGTGATAGCGGGAGTGCCCGCGCCGTCGCAGCGCGCGGCCAGGGCCGTCGTGCGGGCGGCCGCCTGGGCGCTGGGCCTGCGCTGTCCGGCATGGTCGTAGATCGGCACCGTCTGCGCTTCGGCATCGGCTGCCGACAGCAGGAGCCCCGCAGACTCGAACTCGCGGCTGACCGCGGCGAGCGCGCGGGGGTCGGCAGCGCCGAGGGCAGCGGCGTGGCGGGCGTAGATCGCCGCCACCGGGCCCTGGACACGACCGGCGACGGTCGTGAGCCGGGTGGCGAGGGTGCGATCGCCGAACCGGGCGGCATGGTGCAGCGCTTCGGCTTCCATGGCGTACTGACCGGCACTGTGCGCCAGGTCGGCGGCCTTGCGGGCCAGGTCGACCGCCGCGTGCGCGCTGTGTTGGGCAGCGGCCAGCCAAGCGCGCGCGATGATGCGCTGCGGTTCGTGCAGGGCCATGTGTGGCCCGCTGTGCTCCTCGGCGTCGCCGAGCACCCGCTCGGCCTGTTCGACCTCGCCCAGCGCCGCGTAGGCCCGGGCCAGCAGCAGCCGCGCCGGCAGCTTCCACGGCAGCGAATTCTCGGCGTTGAGCGCCGCCAGCGCCTGTTCGAAGGCGGTGATCGCTTCGCGGAACCGCCCACGATAGGTGGCGACGACACCGTCGGCGATGCGCGCGATCGCCCAGCCGACGAACTGCCCTGCCGAGGAGAACTCGCGGTATTCGATCGCGCGCTGCTCGGCGAGGTCGAGGTCGCCGATGGTGGTCAGGGCGAGAACGTCGCCGTAGCGGACCATCACCCGGATGATCCCGTCGGTGGACTTCTGCTGCGCCCGGCCGCAGGCCGCGATCGGCGCGAAGTCGGCGCCGCGACCGGCCACCGGCATCGCCAGACCCAGGGCGAACGCGGCGAAATCGACGGCCTGGCGGGGTGAGTTCGGATCGGCGATCACCCGCTCGGCAGCCTCGATTCCCTCGTCGAGGTGGTTTTCGTGGACCGCCATCGCCGCCGCGGCGGCATCGACCGTCAGGCGAAGAGCGGGATACTCGACGCGGGTGCGCAGCATTTCGACCAGGTCGCGGGCGTGATCGACATCGCCCAGCGACCAGAACCGCAAGCTGGCGCGCACCACACCCCACTGCACCAGTTGCAGCGGATCGAGGCGGTCGGGATCGAACCGGGCCAGGATCTCGTCGGCATGCTGGGGCCTGCCCTGCCAGAGCAGCGCGCGGGAGAGCAGTTCGGCCGCGCGCAGCCCACCGCCACGCTCGCACGCGGCGCGGGCGAGCCGTTCGCCCAGCGGCAGATTGGCCAGCGACACCGCGTCCTTGGCCGCGTCGATCAGCAAGACGATGTCGATCGGCCGATCGCTGTCCACGCACAGGCGCGCCAAGCGGATACGGTGGGCCGGTGTGCTCAGGTCACGGTCCTGCAGCGTCTCGACGAGGCGTCCGCGCCGGGTGCGCGCGGCGGCGGTGCCGAGACGGCAGCGCACCACCTCACCGAGCAGGGGATGACTGAACCGGACATCGACGACCCCGTTGTGGCTCGTGACCCGGATCAGGCCGGTGACCTCGGCGGCGTCCACGGCGTCGGCGCCGACGAGCTCGCTGAGGATGTCGACGTCAAGCGGCTCGTGCACAGCCAGCGTCTCCAGCACGTCGAGCACAGGCGCTCCCACCCTGCTCAATCGCTCGCCGAGCAATTCGACCAGACCCGAGGGCACCGCGGTGGGCCCGCGTAACTGCCAGACGCCGTTGACGTCGGTCAGAGTGCTCGCCTCGACGCCACCCTCGACCATGTTGCGCAGGAACAGCGGGTTGCCGCCAGAGGACTCCCACATCACATCGGCGCTCAGCCCCTCCAGCGTCCCGCCGAGCACGGTCTCGACGAGTTCGGTGCACTGGGTTTTGGTGAACGGCGCCAACTCGATTCGCTCGAGGTATCCGTCCTTCCACAGTGAGGTGACCGCGTCGGGCAGCGGTTCCCCGGTGCGCACGGTGGCGATGATGCGGGCCCCGCGGTCGACGGCGATCTGGTGCACCAGCGTGGCGGAGAGAATGTCGAGCAGGTGCGCGTCGTCGACGCCGATCACCGTATCGGGCTGGGCGAGCACGTTCTCCCGGGCCGAATGCAGCAGCGCGAGCGGATCGCGCGAGACCGACGCGGCTATCCAGGGCGCGAACGCACCGAGTGGAATGGCTTGTGACGACGCGGTACAGGCCACCCAGCGCACCGGCTCGGACAGCACAGCGGTGACCATCCGGGCCAGGGTGGTCTTGCCGACGCCCGCGGCACCGACGAGGATCACGCCACCGGTGTCGCGGTTCGTCAAAGCCTTACGGACGGCGTCATATTCGGCGGGACGATCGAGCAGCTGCCAGAGTCCGCCCATACATGGAAAGTGTAGTTCCCGTCCGGCCCCGTCACAACGCATCGGCCCGGCGACACGGCCGACGCGCGGGCGGACCGGCGCGGCGGGCGCGCGCGGCGGATGGATGGGTGCCGCGATGGTCACGGCGGGAGCTCGGTGGCGTCACGGGGCTCGAGCCGCGGCGCGTTGTTGACGTCGTGGCGGTAGTTGCTCGAGGCCTCGTACACGCGCTTCTTGAGCCGGTTGATCGAGCCGAGCGGTCGGTGCGCGTCCAGACCACGCCAGGAGTTGAACGAGAGCACGTCGTCACCGTAGGCACGCCGCTGCGGGGTGTACGGATCCTGCACGTCGAAGCGGATGGTCGCCACAGTGCGGTGCGGTGAGTCGCCTTCGGGCCATGGCACAGTCGCGTCCTCGATCGGCATGGTGGCGGTATCGGTGCACAGTTGCGCGCGCAGTTCGTAGGTGGCGCTGTGCGCGGCGAAGAAGTCGACGATCAGGTCCTGATGCGCGTTGACTCCCGCGTCGGGGTCGACCGGTTGCCCTTGCAGCGCAACGACTTCCGGCGACACCGGCACGTAGAGCAGCTTGGCCACATAGTCGCCGTAGCGCAGTGGCGCCGAGGAGTAGAAGGTCTCACCGAGGATGTGGGTGTTGGGCGCGACGAAGACACCGAGATTCGGTGGCACGCTGCGCCCGATCCGGCGCAGCACGTGCGTGTTCAGCGCGGCGACGAGGTCGCTGCCCGCGCGCAGGGCGGCATCGGGCAGCCGGGCCAGCACCCACGCGGTCGGCATCCCCTTGGTGAGGTAGGCGTGCGCGTCGGCGAAGAGGAACTCGCGGTGGGTGACCATGATGAAGTCCTGCGTGCTCGCCTCGTCGTCGGGCAGCGCACGCGGCCCGTGTACTCCGAGCACCTTGATCCCGAGTCCGCGGACGCCGCGGAGCTGATCGCTGCGGATCACCCCGGAGGTGCTCGACAACCGCGCGATCACCGGATAGGTGCCCGGGGTGGCGAACATGCCCTGGGCCAGTTCGGGCGGCAGGCCCGCGGGCACCGTCAGTTCGCCGCGCAGGATGCCGTGACTCTTGGCATGGGCGTCGCGCAAACCTCGCTTGTACTTGCGGTAGGCGCGTTCATTGTTGTCGCGCAGGACCGCGATGATCTTGTCGATGATCTGTTCTTCGTCGGGCCTCGGTCGTTCCAGGTCCTCGCGGTAGCTCACATAGCTCATCGCGGGCTCCTCCACGGGGCGAACGGATTCGCGACGCCCTCCAGCGCGGGCGCGAGGGTCGGGAAATGGCGCAGCAGCACGCTGCGCATCGTGTTGTCACGCACCCAGGCCAAGCCCGCCTCGGTGTAGACCTCGGGCCGGAAGTCGGTGGTGAAGAACCGGTCCGCCGACAGGCGCCGCGACGCCATCAGCACGAACACGCGAAAGGCGGTGTCGCTGAAGCCGAAACCGGGCGGCTTGGGCTCGGCGTAGAGGCCGATCATCAGGTCGACATCGTCCACGTCGCCGTAGACCTGTTCGAGTTCGCGCGCCCACCGCGGATCATCGGTGAGTTCGTCGAACGAGGTGACCGGCGGGAGGCGCAGGTGCCGCCGGAACTCGTTGTAGCGCGGCACACCTCGCTCGCGGACCCGCAGGATGTCGACGGTCGCGAGATCGAGCAGCGGTTGACCCGGACGCTCGAGCTGTTGGAGGTGGACGGGGTAGTTGTGCAGCGTCAACGCGCCGGGATTGGCTCGGCCGAAGGAGTAGAGCAGCGTGTCCATCGCCGTCTCGGCGAGCCGTTCGCGGATGTGGGTGACGCCGAGTTCGGGCAGCGGGTGCTCGGCCAGCACGGTGTCGTCGGCGAGACTGCGGACGACGAGCGCGTCGGGGATCAGCGGATGCATGCGGTAGACCGAGACGAACTCCTCGGTGAGCGAGTACGGCACTCCGCTGTCGTCACGCGCGGAACCCGGTATGCCGCACAGCACTTCGTTGCCGATGAAGTGGCCGAAGCGCCGCGAAACCCGCTCTCCCAGCACGCCGAACCAGTTCGCGCGCATGGCCGCGACGGTGGTGGGATGGGCGATCACGGCCGGTGTCCAGTCGACGGTGTGGATCTTCGCGATCAACGCGGAGTTGACCAGCCGGGCGGTGTCGTAGAGCTGCTGGTCGTTCATGTCGGGGTAGCGCCGGGTCAGGCGGGCACAGATCGCGTTGTGTTCGCGCAGGAACAGCGAGTGCAGCAGGGCCAGGCCCACCCAGGCGTTGGCCGCCGAGGGGTCGAGTGCCACCAGCCGCTCGGCGTCCAGCGGCGGGAGCCCGAGTTCGTCGATCACGAGCTGGCCGTGTTTGCCCGAGCGCAGCGAAGCGGCGAATTCCGCCGTCTTGCCGTAGATCTGAGAGGCATCCCACCAGTGGGTCTCCCCGGTGACGTAGGTCGGCGCGGCGCCCGCATCGGGGGCGGGCACTGTCACCGTGCGTGGGATCGTCATCGGGGGGTGCGGCCACTGATCGTCGTCGTCCAGGGTGACGACGAAGGGGTCCTGTTCGGCGGGGTCGTGCACGAACCAGTCGTGCACCTCGAACTGGATCCAGGCCGCCGCCAGCAGATTCAGGGTGGTGGCCGGCTGGAATCGGTCGCGCGTGAGCAGCTGCCTGCTGATCGTGCGCGGGTTGGGTTCCATGATCCGCGCGGGATCCTCGGGGTAGGTGCGATCGAGTGGAACATTGCGGCCGAATCGGCAACCGATCGAACCCGCGCGCGGGTCGTCGGGGCTGTTGTAGGTGCCCTCGACGGTGCGCGCGTTGCGGTGTTCGCCGGTGTCGTCCGGGGGCAGCGGTCCGGCCGGGTGCGGGCCCGTGTCGAAGAGGTTGCGCGCCCGCAGTCTGCTGCGCAGGCCGACCAGCACGGCCAACCCCAACGGGGTCGGTAACCGGAACCAGCCGACACGCCGGTCGAGCGCCTCCGCGGCGGTGACCAATGCGCGAGTGACCAGTGATTGCTGCTGTGCGTCGACCATCGAGAACCTCCACGGAATGGCGCGTGCTCCCCGCCTACCGGACCGATCGAATCCAGTCTCCGGCACCTGGTCAGGCCTGTCACGAGTAGTCCACTACGCACGCGCACGCGCACGCGGGCACCGTGGCGCCGATCCGGCGCCACTGTCGTCGACGGTCGTCGCTCGACCCGGACGCACGACCTGATCGGGTAGCGCACTACGCGCGCGCCGCGGCCCGTCGATGGGCGAATCTGGCTTCCAGGGGGCCCGCGCACCGCGGGCAGCACCCGTCACAGCGACAGAAAGGGGGCCCGGGTGATCACGCCGATCGAGATCAAAGTGAACCTCGACGGGGATGTCGCGGGCGCACTGCACCGGCTCCGATGTCCCGATACCGCCGCGGTCTACCGCGACATCTGGTTCGCCGAGCCGCTGCACCCGGGTACCGCGGGGGCGCCCACGCTGCTGTCGAGCCGCATCGTCATCCGGTTGCGCAGCGGCGCGGAGGAGGACGATCTCACCGTCAAACTGCGACCGTGCGTGCGCTCCCAGCTGGCGGGCCGCTGGGCGGCACCCTTCACCGAGCCAGGTGTGCGGTACCGCATCGAAAGCGATTGGTCGGCCGATCGGCGGATGCTGTCGGCCTCGGCCATCAGCTCCCGGCCTGCCGGTTCGCTGCGCGCGGCCGTGGCCCGGGGCGTCGATGTCACCGACGCGCTCCACTCGGCTCAGCGGCAGTTCCTGGTCAGCTGCACGCCGCCCGGCGTCGCGGTCGACCACCTGCGCGCGATGGGACCGGTCGCTTCGGCACGGTGGGCGGGGGTGCCGGTGGGGACACTGCGCGCCGATGTCGAGCGGTGGACCGGCGCCGGACTCGATCTGGTCGAGCTGTCACTGAAAGTCACACCACGACAGGGGGATTCGCCCGTCGATCTGCACCTGCGCGCGCTCGACGCCCGGCGCGAACTCGAAGCCGCCCTGCGCACGCTCGGCGTGACGATCGCGTCGGGTGATACCAAAACCGAGCAGGTGCTCACCGCACTGGCGGCGGCGCACCGGCTCGGATAACGCTCGGCAGAGGGTCGGTGACCGGTCCTGATCGACATCGTCGGCGACGCGGACCTGCCCTGCGACTGTCACGGTGCCGGATGGCCCGGATCGACCACGCTGTCGATCGGAGCCGGCCTCCGGCGGATCCGTGGCACTGCCATCACAGCGGCTCAATTGGCGATGATGAAGTTGAACAGCACCCTGATATTGCTGTTCCACCCCACGTGATATCGCACCGTCATCGTGCCGTCGGCGTGCGGAACCACATTCAGGACCTGGGTGGTGGCAGGTCCGAGGAACGGGATGTTGTTCGTGTCGATCTCGGTCAGACTGACCGAGACCTGACTGTCCGCCCGCACGTCAGCGTTCGGGAATCCGAATACCCAGGCGCCCGTTCCATGGGTGCGCAAGATCTTCTGTGCCCAGAAAATCGACGTGATATTGGTCTGGTCGATCGCCCGAACGTCGGCTTCTTCGGCGCCGTAGCCGGTTTTCGCCGACTCGAACGCCTCTTCTTCGGTATCCGCGCTCGCTGCCACGACCGCATCCTCCGTATCCGTTTCCAACATTTCGGTGCCCTTTCTCGGCGGAAAAACTGTCTGGAGCTATCGTCGCGCGCGGGCGTGTGGGTGCGAATGCGTAATCCACTACCCCAATACGCGCGGGTGCGGCGCCGGTCGGGTCACGCATTCGAGTAGTCCGCCACGCTATCGAGTTCGACACGGCCGCAGGAGGATCGAGAGGTGCCGATTTCTCGGCATCAGATCATCGATCTCTCTAGATGGAGGAACGGCAGTGAGCGGATATTCCTTATCTGTTCACGATCAAAGCGGGCGCCGATTTTCTCGATCAGCGCCCGTTCACGCCGTAGCGCCGAGGGTCCGGGCCCGCCTACCTGTGTCGAGTGATTGTCGTGCGAATCGTGGTGTGGCTCATACGGACAGCGTGTGTCCGATCGTGGCCGCCACCGCGGCGTGGGCGAGGTATTCGGCGATGTCGTGCGCCCGCTCCTTGGGGTTCTCGACCGGGAGATCGCGCAGATCCGGCCCCCAGGCCTGACGCAGTGGGCAGCCGATGGCGATCGGATCGCCGGCGTACCAGGTGTTGAGCCATTCACCGACCCGCTCGGGCCTGCTCGGCCCGCCCGTCAGCAGCTTGCGGTACACCCCGTCCAACCCGAGCGGGCTGCCCGCCGTCACCAGCAGTCGCACGTTCAGTTCGCGGGGCAGCTGGGTGAGCAGATCCATCGCGACCACGGTGCCGAGACTGTGGCTGACCAGGATCAGTTCTCCCTCGGTGGGCGCATCGGTGAGCACCGTGTCCAGCACACTCTTGCGGACCCGTTCGTCGTCGAGATAGGCGGCGACGTCTTTGAAGATGGCGCCGATGAGCGCGGAATCGAGGCCACTGCGGGCGGCGATCCAGCTGAGCTGGTCGTGCAACCGCCCCAGCACCACCGCACCGAACCCACCGAAGAGCTCGCGCGCTTGGGGGTCGGCGGGTAGGTCACCGGCGTCCGGCATCCCGGCCCGGCGCGCGGCCTCGGCGACCAGGCTCTCGTAGAGTGCCGGACCGGAGTCGACGGCCTCGCGGGTGTCCATGCTCTCGACGAGCTGGTCACCGTAGAAGGGGAAGTACACATCGGCGGGGTCGATGGGGCTCAGGCCGGCGAGGGTGAGTCCCTTGTTCAAACCCGCTGTCCAGTTGCGGCGCAGTTCGACCGGGTCGCGGCCCTGTTGTCCGCGTCCGTGCAGGAACAGCACGCTGCGTCGACCACCGAACGCGGTCGACCGACCGCGCAGGCCGCGCACCAGGCTTTCGGGGGCCGACCCCCGTGCCGGCACCGGCAGTGCCGTCGCCGCCTCGCTCGGTGCGACCGCCGCGAGCCCGAGTTCGTCGAGCAGGGCGCGCTGGGCCGGATCGAACTGCCGCGATCCGAGATCGTGCAACAGCACGCTCACCCGAACGCCCTCGTTGGCGATCCAGTCGATCGCGTCGTCGCCGTCCCCGGACTGCCACAGTTTGCCGTCCTTGCGCAGTACCCGGCCTTTGTCGTCCTTCTTCGGGACTCCGGCGTGATGCAGCGCCACGATCTCCCACTGATCGTTGAAGACCGGCGAGCCCGAATTCCCCGGTTCGGTGTCGGAGGCGTAGTGCAGGAAGTCGTCGAGTTGCAGGTCGAGGCGGTTGTGCCGGATCGAGATCTCCTTGAGCCGGCCCGAGGGGTGCCCGACGACGTTCATCGCCTCACCGATCACGATCTTGCCGGGCTTGGCGATCAGCGGATTCCAGCCGAAGGTGACGCCGGGCGCCACGCCGTCGGGCCCTGGCGCCACCCGCACCACGGTGTAGTCGAGGTGTTTGTCGGTCACGAAGAAGTCGTCGGGGGCCAGGCGGTAGCGCACGGTGGGGTTCGGGACGTTGTCGATGTCGGCCTCGGCCCGGAACTCGACCACCACCGACTCGGCCGCCCCCCTCGTCGGCAGCACATGATTGTTGGTGAGCAGCAGTTGCGGCGACACCATCGAACCGGTACCCATCGGCACCTCACGGCCGTTGTCGGCCAACGAGATGCGCGCCACCGCCGCGGCGGCCCGAGCACCGCGGGTCAGGAAGTTCGCGGCCTGCAACTCGTTGGCGAAGCCGATGACCCGTTCGAGCGAGCGGATGCTGTCGACCGGGTCCTGCCTGCCGAGTTCGATCACCGCCTGCGCGGGGACTTCGCCGGTGACGAGCAGCCGGTCGGCGCGGGCGAGAATCTGTTCCTTGGTGTCGACGACATCGGACTCGGTCACCGCCCGCAGGCGGGTCACCTCATCACGTTGCGCCTCGGTATCGTCGAATCGCTGCGATGCGGCGTCCATCTGTTCGTGCCATGCGGTGGTACGAGCGTCGCTCTCGGTATCCATGGGTCACCTCGCCCGGAGAATGTGTGCTGGGGTATTCAGCGTGGGCGCGTGCGCGGTGCCGATCACGAGTAGTGGACCACTCGACTTCACCGCGCGGGCACCTGCGCGATGTCACGGATAGATCGTGTGGGCGGCGTTCACATCGCCGGCCGACAACGCGGAGCGCTGGCCCATCGTCACGCCGGGCGGTACGGGCACACGCGCGAGGATCGTCGCCTGCCCGGTGGTGCTGAACGCCGTCGCGGGGTAGTGCATGATCGAGCCGAAGTCGTAGCCGCCGACGTCGTCACCGTCGGTGATGTGCTGATCGAAGTTGTGCCGGTGCGCCGGGTCGACCCGGTCGAGCCGCACCGCGATGAAGTTGCCCCGGTCCTCCCGGCTCTGCTCGTGCCAGAGTCCGAGCGCGTGCCCCATCTCGTGGACCACGGTGCCCACGGGCGCGGAAGCGGCGAGTTCGATCGTCTGCCGTCCGCCTCGCCGCCCGACCGGCGACCGGCTCGACGTGCTGGGCACGAACCGTACGAAGTCGCCGTGGGCGCCGGTACGCGGGACGAACCGGATCCTGGTGCGTGAGTTCCAGTGCGCGACCGCGTCGACGACCCGCTGCGGTGCTGGCAGGGCCGGGTCGACCTCGAAGGGGACCACGGCATTCGGCCAGCGGAACACCGCACCGGAGATCACCACGCCTTCCTGTCGACGGCGGGCATCGATCTCCTCGAGGGTGCCGAGCACGATGTCGCCCTCGAAGATCGCGAGGTCGTCGACCGCCGCGTAGCGCAGTTCGCGCACCCCGTGCGCGACGCTGCCGATCAGCGCGGAGCCCGCCTCCGGGCCGGAATGGAATTCGCCGGTGTCGTCGGTGTCGATGACCGGTCGGAGAGTGTCGTCGATGATCATGGCGGTCGTGCTTCCTGTGTCGGAGCCGACGACGGCGGGATCCGTCGCCTGTCCTGGAAATCGTGGTCCGCTGACCTCCCGGCGCGCGTGAGTAGCGCGCTACCCGATCACGCGGACGCGATCGCGTCACCTCGCCACTATCGATCGCCGGGCAACGAGCTCATCAGCCTCGGGTTCCACACGGTCACCGGGTCGGACCCGGACACGGCCCGTGCGAGGGAGTGGTCAGACCTGATGGCACGCGTGCGGGACGCGGACCGGCACTGACTACGCTGACAACAGCCCGGCATACGCAGACAGGGCAGGCACGTGCACCGACCCGCGAGGAGAACTACCCATGTGGCCGTCCGACTGGCCTTCGTCAGCCCGCGCGATCGCGACCGCCGTCGAGGCCGCCGTCAGCGCGGCGAGGGCCGCCGACGAAGCCGGGTTCGGCGCGACCACGGCGGATCTGTCCGAACTCCCCGCCGACCAGGTCACCTCGGTGCTGGCAGCGATCGTTCGGGACCTGCTCGAGATCGCGCATCCGGATGGTCTCACCGGTGACGATGTGCGCGCCGTGCTGGAATCGGTGGTCCGCCGATCGGCGACGTGGCTGCCCCGACTCGACGCCGCCGCGGTCTTCAGCGCGCTCGCCGGGGCACTCGGGATCGACGAGGCGGCCGAGCCCGACCGGGCGTGGACCAACCCCCAACCCGCGGCGGTCCTCCTGATCGAGTACCTCGCCGATCTCGCCCGGACACCCCCGGGTGACGCCGTTCAGCGCGCGATCAACGAGATCGCCCGGGCCGAAACCGTCGAAATGCCCTGAGCTGCTTCACTCCTCGTCGAGCAGCCGCCGGATCTCAGCGCGCAGGACGACTGCCACACGGTCGGCGGACAGGGGCGGCAGACCCGCTTCGATCAGAGCGGCCGCCACATTGAGCGTCGCCTCCTCGACGAGGTCGGCGGTGGGGATCTCGGCAGTTCGGGCGGAACGGGCGTCGGCCCACGCCGATTCGGTCGCGGCGACGGTGTTGTCCAGCGCGGTGTCGTCGGTGCCGGAGTTCATGGCCTCGGGCAGGTCGCGGCGCACACGGCGACGAACGGCGACACCTATGCGCTGCGCGAGGGTCTGAGTGGCGGACTGGGACCCTTCCTTGATCGCCTCCGCGATGCCGTCGGCCACGTTCTTGAGCAGCCACAGGCCGACCACGGCCGCCAGGGTGGCAGGGTCGAAGCGCACCTCCCCCGACGGTTGCAGGCGGGGCAGGTCGGCGGCCAGTTCGTCCGCGATCGCCGCGGCCGAAGCCTCGAGGTCACTCATGTATCGCCTTTCAGTGCCGGAAGCAGGTGGGCCCGTGCGGATTTGGGGCGGCGCAGCGCTGTCTCGCCGTCGAGCAGGATACGCCGGACCCGACGCTGGTCGCCGGCGGCGACGGCCGCGGCGATCAGGCGGCGTTCCTGATCGAAACCCGCGTTGTCGAGGTCGAGCCACTGATGGAACATCCCGTCGACGACACGGACGGCCCACTCGTCGGCGACCTGATGGGTGCGCGTGTGCGCCTCGTCCCCGGTGGTCGAGGCGAGCGTCGCCGCGACTGTTCGCGCGGCGTGCATATACGGGTAGGTGTCGTAGAGCGCTTTGGCGAATCCACCGCGGTCGTAGGCCGGCTGGTGGACGGCGGTGTCGCGCATCTGCTCGCCGCAGTCGAGGAAGCCCTCGGCCAGCTGCTCCACGATTTCCTCATAGCCGTCGCGGATCGCTCGTTCGACAAGCGGTGTGATCGGTTGGCCGGCAGTGAAATTCGCGTCCGCGTACGCGAGTTGCCGAGCCCACAGCCCGATGCCGGTGAGCGGGTCTGCGGTGTGGGCGATGGCCCCGGCGAGCATGATCGCGGTCAGCGCGTCGGCGGCGGTGGCGCCGTCGACCAGACCGAGTTCGCGCTGTTCCCAGACCGCACCGACCAATCGATGCTCCTGCGCGGTGACGACCTCGAGTGGGTCCATACCCGCACGGGCGAGCTCGCCCAGGCGCAAATCGCGGATGAGGGTGAGCAATCCGGCCCGCAGCGGCGATCGCGCGCCGGGGGCGGTGATCGCGACCGCGTTGCCGATGAACCGCTGTAGCGGCGCGAGCCGGACATCGGATACCTGACACGCGCGAGGTGCCAACGCGGCGAGCCGATCTCGCGCGGGCGTTCGCGTCAGGTCCACGTCCAGCGTGCGCCAGTGCGCGGCTTCCGGCGGCGGCGCGTCGTGCAGGCGCCCGGACAGGTCCGAGCGCACCTGCGCCCAGCCCTCGCGTACCCGCCCGTCACGGTCGAGGTGTCGCAGATGCGCGGACAGGTTCTCCACGCCACGTTCGGGGTCCTCCGAGACAGCGGCCAGGTCGGCGTCGGCGGTGCGCGAATACTGTTCCAGCAGTTGCACATTGGCGTCGATGTAGATCGGATCAGCGCCGATCAGCGCGCACGCCAACAGCATTGCCTCGTGGAAGCAGTCGGCGTCGCTCGACGGCAGCATCCACATGTCGAGGCCCCCTCTCGCGGGTGAATCTCCTCGAATGTAGCCGAGTTCGCCGATCGAGTGTGTTGCTCGGCCACGGCGCGCGGCCCACCGGAGCCGACCCGCCGTCGAGATACCCCGCGTGCGCGTTCCGGTGCCGGGCGGGTCAGCGGCCCGCCGCGGTGAGCCGGTAGTCCGCTTCGAGCAGCATCCATGCGCTCAGCTGCACCGAGAGGTCCCGGCTCAGGTTCGCCGACGATGCCGCGGACGCGTCCGCCAGCTGGAGAAAGGTCCCCGGATGCTCGGGCACCGTGACCGGGCGGGTCCAGTCCGCACCGAACAGCGGCAGCCCGTTCACCTCGGCACGGTTTTCCCAGGCCGCCCGGGCGGAGGCGTGCACGATATTCGCCGCGGTCGTGTTATCCAGCGACAGTGCGGCTTCGGCGAGAAAGCGCGCGAGGATTCCCATGAAGAGCCCGGAATCGTTTCCGGCGGCGGCGACGATCACTCCCGCGGCGGTGAGCCGCTGCTCGACCGCGGCGATCACCGCGGCAGCACGGTGGCGATGAACCGATTCGCCTGTGCGCAGAGCCAATTCGGCTTCCAGTCCGATGGCCACACCCTGGCAGTAGGTGTGCACGGTGCGGTCCACCTGCCCGCCGGGCTCGTGGACCCCATCGTGGATCAGGCCGGTTTCGGTGTCGCGCAATCGCGTGTGCAGGAAATCGGCCAGTTGGCCGGCACGGGAGAGTTCACCGAGGCGCGCCAGCGCGATGCCGGTCGGGCCGATCGCGGGCGTGTTGTAGAAGTCGTCGCCGTTGCGCCATGGCACCGCGCCCACATCCGGGTTCCATCCTTCGAGCAAGGCTCCCCGCAGATTCCCGATCGCGTCGCCGAACCGGACGTCGAGCAGTCGCTCGGCACGCTCGAGGGCGATTGCCAACCACCCCATGTCGTCGTAATAGCGGTTGGTCCAACCGGTGATGTTGCGGGCTCGGATACCGCGTGCGAGGGCGACGACCCGATCAACGCGGTCGGGAGTGCTGGTCCGGTGCGCGGCATCGATCGCGCAGTCGAGCAGGTGTGCTTGCCACCAGTAACACCATCGCCCGAGCAAGGACCTTTCGGTCAGGTCCGCGGGCCACGCGAGCACTCCCAGCCGATAGTCGGGCAGACCGAGCAGCGAGTGCACATGCCGCTGCACGATCGCCTGTTCGGCCAGGTCCGCGCGCTCTCCCGGACCGCTGTCGACCGAGCACTTCCGGGTGATCGTGCCCGCCTGTGTCGGCTGCGCCACCGCGGTCAGCGCGATCGCCGCCCCCGCCGCGCACAGCACGCTGCGCCGACTGAACTCGTGGTTCAGGCGATCCATTCGCTCGGACTCCTCCTACTGGGCATCGGCGTCGGTGCCGAACCCTCAGAGTCCCGTGTCGCGATTGCCAAAGCTTGAACTGCTCCGGTGCGCCGTGAAAACGTTTCACACCGGTTACGGCTCGTCGGCCTCGGCGCCCGGGGAGTAAGGCGAGCTGAAACCGGGCACCCACTCGAACGGGGTCGCCCCCGCACCGGCGGTCCGCTCGGCCGCCGCGGCGAACGGAGCGTTGTTCTGCGTCAGCCGGCCGATGGCGCGTTCGAGTGCGGGCAGGATCTCGGTGATCGCGAGATCACCGTGCGCGAAACGTCCCAGCAGGGCATAGACCATATTGGTCAGCACGAGAGCGAGATCGGCCGCGTAGTCCTCGTCGAGGCTGGCGAACATCGTGCTCACCGCGGGCAACACCGCGGCGAAACCCTGCGCGTCGAGGCGCTGCCCGCCCGGACCGGAGCGGGCGTGGTAGTAGGCGGCGAGCATCCGTGGGTGACGCTCCCATGGCTCGAACACGTAGCGGGTCACCCGCTTCAACACGTCGGCGAGCGACTCGTCGGCTCGCGGCGGGTCGAGTTCGGTGTAGGTGTTCGTGGCCATCCACTGTGCGACCGCGGCGAGGACGAGTTCGTCGCGGGTGGGGTACAGCTTGTAGACCGTGGTCAGCGACACCTGGGCGACGCGGGCCACCCGGCGCAGCTGAACCGCGTCATACCCCTCCGATTCGAGCAACGACAGGGTGGTTTCGGTGATCTTGCGCGCGGGATCACCTTCGCCCTTTCTGGCCACCACGTCACAGTAGTCGATCGTCTCGTCGCGCCACCGAGGCGATTCGACCTCAGATGCGCGTTCCCACATCCGCGGCGACGAGGTTGTCCATGGCCCGCTCCGCGACCGCCGCGATCGTCATCGACGGATTGCACGCGGCGGCGTTGCCCGGCAACAGCGCACCGTCGAGCACGTAGAGCCCCGGCTGGTCATGGACACGGCCGTCCAGGTCGCACACCGAGCCCATGCTGGCCCCACCCAGCGGATGCCAGGTCGAGGGAAACAGCGAGTTGGTGTCCAGCAGCATCCCGGTCGAACCCGCGATGCGGCGCACGGCGGGGTCGATGTGGTTGTTCTGGATGGCCTGGTCGCCGTCGTGGGGCCAGTGCAGAATCGCGTCGTCGCGGGCGGCGTCGTAGGTGAACGCCCCGCGACTGTCACTGACGCCGTAGCCGACGAGCATCGTACTGGCCGGGTCCACCGACATCGGCGGGATGGAGGCCTGGATCACGGTGTGCGCGGCCTGCGGATCGTCCCAGTTCTTACTGCCGTACACCACCGGACCACCTTGTTCCGCACCGAATTTCGCGGCCGGGTCCGACCAGACATAGATGCGGTCGGCGTTGGTGCCCCAGTTCTGGCCGAGCCCGTCGGGCAGGTCGGGAATCAGGCCCTTGGCTCCGGCTCGCACCAGCAGCCGGGTGGTGTTGAGACTGCCCGCGGCCAGGATCACCGATCCCGCGGTGAGCACCTTGTTCTCGACCACGGCACCCGCGGTGTCGAGACGTTGCACGTGCACGGTCCAGCGGCCGTCGCGGGCGCGTTCGAGATCGGTCACCTCGTGCAGGGTCTGCACCTGGCAACGGCCGGTCGCTTCGGCGGCGGCGATATAGGTGACGTCGACGGAGTGCTTGCCGCCGTTGTTGACTCCCATCGCACCGTCACCGTTGGTGTAGGAGGCTTTCATCTCCCCGCGCAGCTCGGCCAGCGCGAAGTTCCAGTCGATGGGCATCGGGATCTTCGACAGCGGCATTCCGGCCCCGCGCACCCGCTCCGCGAAAACCCGTGCGGCCCGGTAGTTGTCGGCGGCGATCAGCTCGTCGGGAGCTTCGGCCAGGCCGAGCATCCGTGCCACTCGCGGATAGTGCACCCGATCCATCGTCGCCCAGTCCAGCTCTTCGGGAAAGTGCGCGTTGAACACCGTCTCGGCGGGCTGCAGCGACATGCCCTGGTAGACCAGCGATCCGCCACCGACACCGGCGGCGCACAGCGCGGTCATGTTCACCCCGGGCACCGCCTCCACCAGCCCGGCGTACGGGTCGAACACGAGCGGTCGCCCGAACAGGTTCGGGCTCGACCGGTACCACAGCAATCGCTTGTCCGGGGCGGACGCGCGTGGGAAGGTCTCGGCGTTCGGGCCGCTGGGCCACCGCTGACCTCGCTCCAGAACCGTCACCGTGACACCGGCCTGCGCCAACCGCAGCGCACTGACGCCGCCGCCGAATCCCGACCCGATCACCACCACCCGGTGCTCCTCGTAGGTCAGCGGAACAGTGTTGGACCGCAGGGCGATCGGAGCCGGCGTGCCCGTGGGGCGGGCACCGAGAATTATCCCGCTCGCTGTTGCCGCGGCAACCAGCATCGAGCGGCGCGAAATGGCTTTCACACAGATCCTTGTTCAGTCGATGCTGCAGCCGGAGACCGGCTTGTCCGCTAGACGATCGAGTAGATAGGTGAACGCGTTGTCGGGCCCGAAGCCGTCGATGATCTCCGGCCCGAAGTGATTCGGGATGGTGGTGCCGGGAAGGATCGGCGGGAGCTCGTTCGTGCGGAAGGTGACCGTGGCGCCCTTGCCGCACCAGTCTTCGGCGAGTCGCCGGGCCTGTCCGTACGGGACGGTGTCGTCGTTGCGGCCGCTGGTGATCAGGACCGGCGTGGCCGGGGTGGAGTTGCCGATCCGCAGTTCCGCCAATACCGGTGTGGCTTCGGGCAATTCGGCGAGATGGGCGGACAGCGGTCGGCCGTCCTTGGTCAGTGACGCGGTTTGCAGGAAGGGGTGATGCATGATCACGTCGGCGATGCACGAGTCGCTCAGGGTCTCGAGCATGGCGCGACCGGCCGGACTGGTGACCTGGTCGACCGCGCGCTGCAGCTCGGGATAGCGAGCGAGCATGCCGTTGACGGCGAACCCGATCGCGCCGCCGATCAGCGCACCGTCGATCTTCTCCAGAATCGCGGTGAGGTCGGCGACCGGCCCACCTGCCCAGGTGCCTTTGAGATTGAGTTCCGGCGCGTAGCTCGGCTGCATCTCCGCGGCGGCCGCGGTGGCGCCACCGCCCTGGGAGTAACCCCAGAGCACGACCGGCGTCTCCGGTCCGGCACCGCCCAGATTGTTGGCCGCGCGCACACCATCGAGAATCGCGTGCCCGCTCTCGAACCGGTTGGCGTAGGTGTGGATGCCGGGTGTGCCGAGGCCGACGTAGTCGGTCACCAGCACCCGCGCGCCCAGCCCGCTCCACACCACCGACGACGGCAGCTCCTGGTTCGCCGAGATCCCCAACGGCTCGGTGGACACCGCCATCCCGGTCGAGAACGCCACCGACATCGCGCAACGGTCGGCCTGCCCCGACGTGCCGGGGCCGATGACCACCGTCGGACGCGGTCCCACGCCCTGCCACGGCCCGGTCGGCTCGAGGTATGTCCCACTCACCGCTACCGGCGACCCGTCCTGCAATCGAGACGTGTACATCACGTGCTGCGCCTTGCCCGGCCATCCCTGCTCGGTGGGCGGTGTCACGAACAAGGTCATCGGTGCGGTCTTGATGATCGCGCCCGGTTCCTGCGGGATCCGGTCCGGCGGTGTGTAGAACGCACCGACGGGCTCGGCCGCGGCCTCGCCCGTCCGGGTCACCACCCCGGTCGCCGCCATCGCACCGGCCAAGACCATGACCGCGACGACGCGCCCGGCACGCGGCCACACCCGTCGAAGATCCTGTCGCTTCATCGAGAACCTCTCCGTCGTCATCACCGGTCGGCGTCGTCGCCGCAGTGACCCAAGTCGCCGGAATGGCAGATCATGATGCCTGTCACACCAGCGCCGACAGAGAGTAACACGGTTACTGTTCAGTGCGAACACCCGCCGCCACACAGCACCCCACCGTGCCGACGACCACGCGACTCGCCGTGGTAACCGAAGAACTCGCGTGGTGAAAGCTGTTCCAGCGAATCATCTTTCAGACCGCTTCGGCTGTGGGATGGTGCCGGAATGCTGATCGAATACGGAGTGTGGGGTTCGCGATTGGTACTGGCCGGGGCTTTCGGACTGTCGGCATGGGGGAAGCTGGCGGACGGGCCCGCGACACGGAAGGCGTTGGTCGACTTCGGGACAGGCATCAGGTGGGTTCCCGCGGTGGCGATCGGGTTACCGGTGGCCGAGGGCTTGGTGGCCGCGGGCTTGCTGCTGCCGTGGACGGCGGGAATTGCGGGCGCGGCGTCCGCGCTGCTGCTCGCCGGGTTCACCGCGGCGATCGTGCGATTGCTGCTGCGCAGGAGCATCCGAGCTGCTCCTGCTTCGGCGCGGCGAGTTCGGCGCCCATCGGGCCCGCGACACTGGTGCGTAACGGCCTGCTGCTGGCGCTCGCCGCCGTGGTCACGGTCGGCGCGATCCGATACCCGCGGGTCCCTGCCGGTTTGCCCGTCGAGGCCGGCGTGGATCTCGTGCTGATCGCGATGCTGGCGGTCGTGCTGACCTGGACGCTCGGGGAGTTGCGCGCACTTCGTCGGCGGGTCGACGAACAGGCCCTGTCGACCCTCGGCGCCGAGGGGCTGCCGGTCGGTGCGGTGGCACCGGAGTTCGAGTTGCTGGCCGCCGAGGGTGGGCGGATCGATCTGGCGTCGTTGCTCGCGCCGGGAAAGGCGATCCTGCTCGTGTTCGTCCATCCGGGGTGCGAAATGTGCGCGGCGCTGGCCCGCGAGTTGCCGCGCTGGCACTGCCGCGTGCGGGAAACGTTGACCGTCGTGCTGGTCGGCAACGGCGACCTCGCCGAACATACCGCCTGGGGGCGTGCGCAGGAGGTGGGCGACATCCCGATCCTGGTGCAACAGGGCAATGAGGCCGCTCTTCGCTATCGGGTCCGGGGAACGCCGTCGGCGGTGCTGATCGGCGCGGACGGGCGGGTCGCGGCCGCGGTCGCCCGGGGTGCCATCGCGGTGCGCGAGTTGATCACCACGGCGAAGACGGAGGCGGGGCGGCGATCACCTCGTCGAGACGAGCTCGCCTCAGGGACGCGCCGATAGGCGCTCCCTATTGCCCCGTTTCGCAGACAGAAACCGACTGATTCCCTAAACCCGTTGCTTCCCAACGGGTTTCATTCGCAATGCGCTCATGTTGCCGCGAATCCGCCGATACACTCGACCTCGCAACACGCTCGACTCCCGCTAGCCGAACACATCGACCAAGGGGAAATGTCATGGCGCTCTTTGCATTCACCGACTACAGCGGAAAAGAATTCATTTTCCAGCTCAACAACGAACAGCGGATCTCCGAGGCACGCCGGATCCTGTCCGGCGAGGAAACGATGTCCACCCACGTCATGGGCAAGATCCGCAAGACCAAGCAGAGCTACAACCCGGAGTGGAGCTTCCACCTGGACCCCGACACCATCACCTTCTTCACCATGGCCATCGAAGTATGTGATTCGAGCATCCAGTACACCGAGGACTTCCTCGACGAGGCGTGCGGCGCCTTCCTTCCCGGCTGTTTCTGGTGCCCGTGGTCATCGCGGCTGACGCGGGAAGTGACGGCCTCGGTCAGCGCCTGACATCGGCTCCGGCCGGCGCGCCGCGCGTCGGCCGGACCCTTCGAATCAAGGCTCGCGAGTGCGTTCGTGGCACCGCGGCCAGTGGCACCGCAGCTAGGTGATATCCGTCCGGTGGCGTGCCGCATCGAGGGCGGTGAATGCCGCCGCCGCGAGGATCATCACCGCCGAAACGAGCAGAGCCACGTCGAGTCCGTGATGGAATGCCGCTTTGCCGGCATTGAGCACCTCGGAAACCTTCGACAGGTATTTCAGATACGGGCCGATATCGACGCCCTCGGGGATCTTCCCGAGTTCCACGGCTTGAATGGCGTCGGGCTGTAGCGAGGTCGGCAGACCCAGCTCGTTCATGCGCGCCTTCAGGTCCGAGGACAGGAATCCGCTCACCAGCGCACCGAGCACGGCCACACCGAACGCCGAGCCGACCTGGCGCATCGTATTGGTCACCGCGGCAGCCATTCCCGAGTGTTCCGCCGGAACTCCCGACATCACCGCCGACGTCAACGGCACCACCGCGATCCCGAAGCCGAAGCCCGCCACCGCCATCGCGGCCGACAGCAAAGGATCGTGGAGCTCACCGGACAGCATATGGCGGGTCAGCAAGATCCCGCCCGCGCCGACCACACAGCCGAGAATCATCGGTGTGCGCGCGCCGCGCCGCGCCACCCAGAACCCCGCGACCAGCGAGCCGATCACGATCATGGCGGCCATCGGCGCGAACACCGTGGCCGTACGCGCACCCGAGTACGACTGCATCACTTGCAGATACAACGCGGTGAAGAAGAAGATCGAGAAAATGCCGAAGTAGACGGCGAAGGCGACGATCAGCGCACTACGCACTGCCGGAAAGCGCAGGTAGCGCAAGTTGAGCATAGGTGCGCGGGCCCGTGTTTCGACGGCGATGAACCCGGCGAACGCGAGTCCACCGATCGCGAAGAACGCGAGCACCGAGGGCGAGGTGTAGCCGCGATCCTGACCGGAGATCGCGGCATAGATCACCGACCCGAAAGCCGTGGCGCCGAGCAGAGCGCCTGCCCAGTCGATCGGCTCGGGGCTGGGGTCGGCGCTCTCCGGGACCGACCACAGCGCGACGACGAGCGCCACCGCCGCGATCACCAGGTTGAACCAGAAGATCGAGCGCCACCCGTACGCATGGACCAGCACGCCGCCCAGCACCGGTCCCGCCGCCAACGCCAGCCCCGACACCGCCGCCCACACCCCGATGGCCTTCGCGCGCGTGCGGTCGTCCGGGAAGACGTGCCGAAGCACCGACAGTGTGCCCGGCTCCGACGCCGCCGCACCGAGCCCCATGATCGCGCGACCGGCGATGAGCACCGCGACACTGCTCGCGAGTGCCGACACCACCGACCCGGCACAGAAGATCACCAGGCCGACGATCATCACCCGCTTGCGACCCCAGCGGTCCCCGAGCGACCCACCGGCGAGCATCAGCCCGGCGAACACCACGGTGTAGGCGTTGACCACCCACTGCAGTGCGGTCACGTCCGCACTCAGATCACGCCGGATATCCCCCAGCGCCACGCTGACGACGGTGGTGTCGAGAAAGGTCACAAATACCACTACAGCGACTGCGGTCAGAGCGACACGCGGTCGCGCCGTCCCGCCCGGCGCATTGCCCATCGGTCTCACGGGCACAGGGTACTGGCGGGTTCAGCCGGACGCCAGACGGCCACCGGCCGACGACATCAGCGGGACTCGCACCGGCGGAAGTACCGGGCCGACAGAGGAATTCCCTATGCCACCTGCTGACATTTCGTCTTTGCCTCGCGCTGTTTTCCGGACATACCGTGAAACAGCTCGACGAGGGAGGCACCGCGATTTCATCGAAGCTTCGCGCGCCGCACACGTCGATCCCCTGCCCGTCGGGCGAATACGCAATCGAGAGGACCG
The DNA here is from genome assembly GCF_053608825.1 of Nocardia sp. NPDC055002. Classification (NCBI taxonomy): domain Bacteria; kingdom Bacillati; phylum Actinomycetota; class Actinomycetes; order Mycobacteriales; family Nocardiaceae; genus Nocardia; species Nocardia sp. NPDC055002. Next base: position 259,855 of record NZ_JBSGWE010000001.1, on the reverse strand, counting down.
GTGGCATGACCACGATCGAGAATGTTTCGCACACGCGAGAACTCGCCGGAAAACGAGCTCTGGTCACGGGCGGTTCCCGCGGAATCGGAGCGGCCGTCGTACGCCAGCTGCTGGACGCGGGCGCCCAGGTGCTCACCACCGCCAGATCGGCGACGAACACAATTCCGGACGGGTCCGCCTTCGTGACCGCCGACGTGCGAACACAGGCCGGCGCACAGGCACTCGCCGCAGCCGTGCACGACGTGCTCGGCGGGGTGGACATCCTCGTACACAACGCCGGTGGTGCGCGACCGCACGCGAGCGCTTCGGCCATCCCCGACCGCGAATGGCAGGACGCGCTCGACCTGAACCTGCTCGCCTCGGTGCGGCTGGATTCGCTGCTGGTGCCGGGTATGCGGGAACGGCGTTCCGGCGCGATCGTGCACGTCTCCTCGGCCGCGGTTCCCACCGCGGCACCACAGTTCCTGCACTACGTGGCCGCGAAAGCCGCACTCCAGACCTACAGCCGGGGACTCGCCTTGGACTTGGCCGCCGCCGGAATCCGGGTCAACACTGTGTCGCCGGGCAGAACCGCCACCCCCGGCGGTGAAGAGACCCGGCAGTTGTGGGCAAGGATGGACGCGACGGCGGGCGACACCGTCACCGCGATCGGCACGACGCCGCTGGGGCGCGACGGACGGCCCGCCGACATCGCCGACGCGGTGCTGTTCCTCATCTCCGACCGCGCGAGCTGGCTGACCGGAACCAATCTGCTCGTCGACGGGGGCGAGTTCCCCCGGGGCTGAAGCCGGTCAGCGCGCCGGCGGGAGTGGCCCCGAATCTGCTGCGACACCGACGGTTGAGCAACGTGCAACACCTCCGCCGCCGCCGTCACCGACCCCTCTTCGGCCACCGCCATGGCGTACTCGAACTGACGAAGGCTCATCGGCGGGTTCCTCCCTGAGGGTGTCGAGCTGCCCCCGCGATGCTAGGCCGGTAGCTCCGGGCAGGCCACGATCGGTGCGTCGGCGACCAGCGGTGCACGGCGTCGAGCCGTCCAGCGCGCCGGGTGTGCGAGACTGGGGCGGTGAGCGATGCCGATGCGGGCACCTACGTCGAGGCGGGCGAGTTCCGCCGCGATACCAACTACATCACCACGCGGATCACCGCCGACGGACGTGAGGGCTATCCCGTCGAACCGGGGCGCTACCGGCTCGTCGCGGCCAGGGCGTGTCCGTGGGCCAATCGCACGCTGATCGTGCGCAGGCTGCTCGGGCTCGAGCCGGTGCTGTCGCTCGGGCTGTGCGGGCCCACCCACGACAAGCTCAGCTGGACCTTCGATCTGGATCCGGGCGAGGTCGATCCGGTGCTCGGCATCCACCGTCTGCGCGATGCCTATCTGGCCCGGTTTCCGGACTATCCGCGCGGCATCACCGTGCCCGCGATGGTCGACATCGTCACGGGGCAGGTCGTCACCAACGACTACGCGCAGATGACCCTCGACTTCTCGACCGAATGGGCCGCCTACCACCGGCCCGGCGCACCGCAGCTGTACCCGGAACCGCTGCGCGAGCAGATCGACGAGATCAACCGAGACGTGTTCCGCGACATCAACAACGGCGTCTACCGCTGCGGGTTCGCCGGTGATCAGGACGCCTACGACGCCGCCTACGTCCGGCTCTTCGCCGCACTCGACCGGATCACCGAGCGGCTGAGCACTCAGCGCTACCTGGTCGGCGACACCATCACCGAGGCCGATGTGCGGCTGTTCACCACACTCGCCCGTTTCGACCCCGTCTATCACGGCCATTTCAAGTGCAACCGCACCAAACTCAGCGAGATGCCGGTGCTGTGGGCTTACGCCCGCGACCTGTTCCAGACTCCCGGCTTCGGCGACACCATCGACTTCGGGCAGATCAAAGAGCACTACTACGTCGTGCACCGCGATATCAATCCCACCGGCATCGTCCCCGCGGGGCCGGACCTGTCGAACTGGCTGACCCCGCACCACCGTGAGGAACTGGGTGGGCGCCCCTTCGGCGACGGCACCCCACCGCCTGCGCCGATCCCCGCCGAGCAGGTACCCGCGATCGACTGAGGCTCTGTCTCCCGGCCCGATAGCCAAGCGGGGCAACAGTTTCGGTGATTCGTCGAAACGGTTTCGTGTCGGTGCTCAGCGCTAGCGTGCTCGGGTATGGACACCGTGCCCGATGCCTGGTTCGCCGACTTGCTGACGCAGCTGTGCGCGAGCGACTTCCGCACCGTCACCCGGCTCGACATCGAGCACGTGTGCGGTACTGCGGGGTGGCTGTGTCCGGGTGACGGCGTGGTGGTCATCCCGGGAACACCGTCCGGTGGCCGCATCGACGACGACCGCGGTGCCGACGGTAAGCAGCGCGCGCACCTGTCCATCGCCGTCGCGACCATCGCGCCCGAACTGTTCCGTCACTACCTGGACCTGACGGTGACGACGTGGGGTGCGCCGACATGGTTTTGCGGCCTGTCGGATCTCGGCGTCGGCTGGGTCGACGGCGACGCCCTGCGCATCCTCGAGCTCTCCGACCACGGCACGGTGACGCTACGGATCGAGTCCCTCGATGCAGATGCCCAACGCAGGTGGTGGAATTGGAGAACCCAGTACCACTACCCGGATCTCATCGACGAAGCCGACCGGGTCCCGAACGATGAGCACGATGTCTCGGTCACGAGCGCCGACGATTACGAGGTCAGCTTCACCTGGTCGGCCGGTTCGGCCGGGCGCGGCAGCGAGATCTGGAGCGTCTACACCCTCGGCCACCTGCGTGGTCTGCTGACCGACCTGCTGGGCAGCGTGCACCTCGCCATGCGAGCGCTGGGCCCCGGTCCCGAACCGCTTGTCCTGCACTTCTTCGACCGCGACAAGACACCGGATCGCTACGCCCAACTCGAGCTGTCGCCGACCGAGATCCGCCTGCGCGCCTTCACCACCGAGGCCACCCGCCCACACCTGGACCGGCTCGGCTTCGTCGACTGCGGTGACGGCAGCGCCACCCGGATGTGGCCGACCGACCGGGCACGGACCGCCGCCACTGTCACCGTGGTCTTCCTGCACCGAGTCGGGCTCGGTTCGGAGAATCTGACGATGACCGAGTCGGGGAATCCACTACCGATCGACCACTTCTCGGTGGATCTGCAGGTCGACCTGGAAGGTGACGGCGGCCTTCCGGCGTCAGCTGTCTCGCAACCGTTCGACCTGCCCATCGGACCGCTCGGTCCGCTGTCCGATGCGGCCGATCAGGGTGGCGAGGACGAACAGGGCGATCAAGATCAGTAGATGGGCGACGAAGAGCGCCAGCACGGGGAGCGCGAAGCCCTCGTCGGTGAGAAACCCGCGGTCACTGACGCAATACAGGGTGAAGTTGGTCGAGGTTCCTTCGGAGTCGTGGAAGGTGTCCGAGACGACGACCGGCGTGGTGGCCGTCGGTGAGCAGAACAGGGGTGCGGTGAGTTTCGCTTCGCCCGGCCAGATGGCAACAGCGATGAGAATGGTGAGGAAGGCGGCGGCGCAAGCGAGTGACACCGCGGAAATCAGGACGCGTCGCATTCGCTATACCTGCCGCACTCGAAGGAAGGTGCCGGTCCGGTCGAATTCGGCGACCATCTCCGAGCGTGGCGACAAGACATTGGCGACGATGCGGATCTCGCGGCCGAAACGGCTCACCACGATGACGGTCACCTGCCCGCCGGGCAGCGCGCTTCGGGCGAGGGCGGTGTCGACGATGTCCTCGATTCGCGACAGACCGGGTACCTCGCTGACGGCGAAATCCTCGCCGTCGAGGTCGTCGGCGGCGGAGACCCGAACCGGACGTGGTGCGCTGAGGGCGCCGAGAGCGAAGGAGTAGTCGTCGAGCTGCCGGGATCGATCAGGTGGCCGAACGCGCAGGCGCACGGTGGGTTCCCGAGCGGCCAGTACCTCGTCGCCGGACAGATATCGGGTTATCTGGGCGGGTTGGTCGTTCAAGGTGAGGCGGAACTGGGTCGAATTCGGTGGGGTGAGCATGATGACGTTCGCTTCGAGGTCGGTGGCACCGGTTCGCCGGCTCAGCGCCGCGATGGCCTCCTGCGGCAACGAACTCACCAACCCGCCGCCGCGCGCTCGCAGCTGATCCTCGAAATCCACCCGGTCCACCGCGCCCACGCACCCACTGGTGCCCAGTACGACCAGGCAAACGAGGACCCGAAACCATCTGCCACCGCGCACATCCCGAATGCTAAGCGTTGCGCCGGGATCGCGCCGGTCGTCAGCCCCCGACTGGTTGCAGAACGCGCAGAATCGGGTCGTAGGCCCAGTTCAGCATGCGTTCGGCGTCCTGCCGCGCGGCGGCGCTGCTGTGGTCGGAGCTGTGCAGGACGACACCGATCAGCGGGATGCCGGCGCGCACCGTCTCGAACATCAGGCAGTGTCCCGCGGCGTCGGTGTTGCCGGTCTTGATGCCGATGGTGCCGGGATATTCGTCGAGCATGCGGTTGGTCGTTTCCCACCGGTGCTCGCGGTTGGCGGGTCCGGCGGGAACGTGGAAGTCCCGGGCGCCGACGATCTCGCGGAACAGCGGCAGGTTCATCGCCCGCACACCCAGTGCGACCAGGTCCGCCGGGGTGGAATAGGTGGAGTGATCGGTGGGATAGGGCATACCGGCCGGGTCACTGAAATGCGTTCCGGCCAAACCCATCACCCGCGCAGTGTCGTTCATCCTGGCCAGGAAACCACCCTGACCGGGACCGAACGACTCGGCGACGGTGTAGGCGGCGTCGCAGCCCGACGGCAGCAGCAGCGCGTAGAGCAGTTGGCGCGCGGTGAGCACCTCACCGGGAACCAGTCCCGCGGTGCTGCCGTTTTCCCTGGCACAGTAGGCGCCCGCTTCCTGCGGCACCGTCACCGGCCGTTCGAGGTCACCGCTGACGATCACGACCACCGCCGTCATCACCTTCGCGATACTGGCGATCGGGACCGGGGTGTTCGCCTCGCGCGACCACACCACCGTCCCGGTGAGCCCCTCCGCCAACGCCGCGCCCGAGGCCTGCACACCGTCGGGCCCAGCGGCCGGCCACGGCAGCAGACCGTCAGCACTCCCGGAGGGTGCGGCCGCCGCAACACCGTGACCAGCGGCAACGATCAGAACCCCGACAGTGACGGCGTGCAACACCTTGGCGAATGTCCGCATGGCGACATTCTGGCGTACAACTACGCCGACCTGCGGGATTTACCCCCTCGATTCACCGAACTCGTTGCCGTTGCGGTCCAACCCGCCGGAACTATGCCTGGAACTCCCGGACATAGATCGTGTCGACGCCGAGTACACCGACCGAGCTCGCGCCGCCCGGCTGACCGAGTGGCTCGGCCCGTCCGGGTAGCGGTTCGTGGAAGAAGCGGACGTTCTCGGTGACGAACTGTTCTTGGCCGGGCGGCAGATCGTCTTCGTAGTAGATCGCCTCGACCGGGCAGGCCGGTTCGCACGCGCCGCAGTCGATGCACTCGTCGGGCTGGATGTAGGCCATCCGATCGCCGATGAAGATGCAGTCGATCGGGCACTCCTCGATGCAGGCCCGATCCAGGATGTCCACGCAGGCGGCGCCGACCACGAACGTCATGTTGTGCTCCTCAGCTGTACTGGCCCGCAACTTGCGGTAGTGCTGATCCTGCTGCGCACGCTCGCGGGCGGGTAGCCCTCGATATCCACCACCTCGTAAGGTTTCCTTATGAGCTTGCCCCCCGGAACGCCTGATCTGGAGGTACTCGATCTCCTGGTATCGGTGGCAGAGCTGGGCAGCCTCGGCGCCGCGGCGCGCCGACACGGCATCAGCCAGCCCGCGGTCGGCATGCGCATCAGCGCGTTGGAACGGCGGCTGCGGCTGCGGCTGATCGATCGCGGACCCACCGGTTCGGCCTTGACCGATGCCGGTGCGGCCGTGGTCGAACTGGGTCGGCCGGTACTGGCCGCGGGACTCGCCCTGATGGACGGTGTCGCGGAACTGCACCGCGAACTGCCACCACAACTGCATGTCATCGCCTCGAAAACCATTGCCGACCATCGGATTCCGCAGTGGCTGGCGGCATTGCGCAAGCTCCGGCCCGAGCTCGCCGTCGAACTCGACGTGGCGAACTCCCAGCAGGTGACCACAGCGGTGCGCGATCGCGAGGTCGTGCTCGGATTCGTCGAGGGCCCGCAGGCGCCCGCGGGGCTGGGGAGCCGGGTACTCGTGGCCGACGAGCTGGTCGTTGTCGTCGCATCTACCCATCCGTGGGCCACCCGCACGCGCCCGGTGAGCCCACGCGAACTCGCCGATACGCCGCTGGTGTGGCGCGAGAAGGGATCCGGGACACGGGACACCGTGTGGGCCGCGCTACAGATCCACGGCACCCCCGCGCGGCCTGCGGCCGAACTCGGTTCCGCCGCAGCCATTCTCGCGACCACCCGCAGCGGACTCGCGCCCGCGGTGGTCAGCCGGCTGATCGTCGCCCACGAACTCCGTGCGGGCACTCTGCACGAGGTCGACTTGGCCGATTCGCTGGTTCTGACCCGAAAGTTCCGTGCCATCTGGCACCGCAGCACGCCACCATCCGGCCCCGCGGGCGACCTGGTCGACCTCGCCGCCCGCATCGAAGCGGCCCGACCGACAGTACGACGACCGCCGCGAGACTGACCGATCGTTTGCCTGGCACGGGGATCTTCGCTCACACGGACAGATTCGGCATCGGCACCGGGCACGACCCGCTGCGCAGAGAGCGCGCACCCACGACACCGACCAGCGACGCCGCGACCGCCGGGCCGACGGGCACCAGCGGTAGCGCACCCCGCTCGACACACGCACGAAAGCCTTCGAGGATTCGTACCGTGCCCTCAGCCTTCGGTTCGACCAGGGTGCCGTCCGGCAGCGTCACGGCGGCGGGTGCGCGTTCCTCGTCGCGGGTGACGCCGTCACCAGTCGTCCAGCCTTCTTTGCGCACGCGCACCGACCAGGCGCGAGCGCCCGGTGCGCGAACCGATTCGGCGAGCCCCTCGGTACCGCGCACCGAGACCCAGCTCCAGTGGCTGTCCGGTTCGCCTTGCAGGAATCCGTGCCGGGTCACGGCCAACCCACCGCCGCTGAGCCGGACCACCATGACCACCGCGGACCTGGAATCGGTGGTGTCGACCGGAAAGGCCGTCACCTCGGTCGGCAGCTCGCCGGTGAGAGCGAGGATCGGCGACAGGGTGTGCGTGCAGTACGCCGTCGGCTCGATACGACCACGCCAGTGATTCGGATCGCCGATCAGGCCCGAGACATCATCGGGCGACATCGCGTGCAGATAGTCCGCCTCGACAAGCGTCACCCGTCCGATCTCCCTGGCTTCCACGGCTTTTCGAAGGAGCCGGACATGCGGATGGAAGACGTAGTTCTCGGCGAACGAGTACGTCGCGGCCGAGCGTCGTTCGGCCGCGAGCAGCGCGATCGCTTGCCGCTCGTCCGCACACGCGGCGGATTCGGAGAGCACGTGGATTCCGCGGTCGAGGAAGGCGACGGCCAAGGGGGCGTGCTCGTCGAAATCGTTCGCGAGGACCACCCCGTCGAGGTCGTAGTCCAGCAGGACGCGCCAATCCTCGAACACGGCCGCCGATGACAGGTGAACGGCCGCTTCTGCCCGCCGGGCCGGGTCACGATCGCAGGAGGCGACCACCTCCATACCCAATCGCCGACACCACGTCGCCAGATACAAGCCCATTCCCAAACCGACCACACCTACGCGCATGGCTTGATGCCTCCTGGATACTTCTTGCCGAGCAGGTCACTCCCCCTCGATCAGTTGCCTACCACTCCGCAAGGATCTCGACGTAACCGTCGGTGCCGTTCACGCGGATGCGCTGCCCGTCGCGGATCAGCTCCGTGGCGTGTTCCACGCCGACGACGGCGGGGAGGCCGTATTCGCGGGCGATCACCGCACCGTGGGTCATCAGGCCGCCCACTTCGGTCACCAGTCCCGCTATCCCGACGAACAGCGGGGTCCAGCTCGGATCGGTGTAGGCGGTGACCAGGATGTCACCGGATGCCAGGTCGGCCTGCGCGATGTCGGCGATGACGCGGGCGCGCCCTTCGATCGTCCCGGCCGAGACCGCCAAGCCTGGCAGTGCCCCGGCGGGAAGGTCCTCACGCCGATATGCCCCGGCGAGGGCCTCACCGTCGGAGGTGAGCACTCGCGGCGCGGTGAGCGACCGATACGACCGGAACGCGTCTTGTCGTTCGTCGACGAGGCCCCGGTCGGCCAGTTGCGTGCGAACGACCTCCTGCAGCTCGTCGAATCTCAGGAAGAAGATGTCGCCGGACTCGTCGAGTACACCGGCCCGCACCAGCCGTTCGGCTTCGCGCAGCAGCGCCTGCTTGTAGACGAAGTAGCGGCTGACCATGCCGTATTTCGGGTACTCCCGATATCCGGAGAACGTGCGGACACGCTCGATCATCCGCGCGGTCTCCGCGGCCTTCTGCTCCCCCTCGGGGAGGGCGCGCAGGCGTCGCAGAATCTGTTGTTCCGATTGTTCGGCCTCGCGCAGGCCGTCCTCGAAGCGACGCCTGCCCTCGCCCGGCCCGAAGTTCTTGATATTGCCGAGAATCGTCGGTACCAGCGTGGCGGGACTCTCGCTCCAGCGCGGCCGGGTGATGTCGATTTCGCCGGTGCAGCGCATGCCGTACTTGCCGAGGAACCCCTCGATCGCGGCTCGTGCGTCGTCTCCGCCCGGGTGATCGGCCAGACCGTCCAGGAAATCGTCGCCCTCGATCCGCTCCAGGTAAGCCACCACCTCCGGATGCGGGCGGATCACATCGGCGACATCCAGCAACGCCAGACCCATCTCCGATGTCACGTTGCCGGGGACCGACTGGGTGAGTGCGTCGGCGGCGTTCTTCTCGCCCAGCCATTCCCGCAATCGATCGTTGAGCCACTCCGTGGCCTCCATCGCGGCCATGATCACCTGCAAACCCTGGGGAGCGAACAGGACCCGCCGCAGCTCCTGCTGGATATCGGTCCGGATGAAGTCGAGCAGCGGCGGTCCCGACAGATCCGCGATGTCGCGCTTCATGGCCGCCAGCGATGCCTCGCTCTGCGCGATGAGCGCGGTGACGATATCGGGATCGGTTTCGATCGGCGCGGGGGCGGTACCGAACGGCGCCGCCGGTGCGCCGGAATCCTCTTCTGGCACTGGACGAACGAAATCACCGCGCTCGAGCACTGTGCGCAGCGCGTCCCCCATCAGCGGGTCGGACTTGCCGAGTCCCGCCGCCAAGGCGGCGCCTTTCGCCGGGACGGACACCATCGCGGTGACATCGACGAACAACCGGCCGCCCGCGTCGCGCATCGGCGCGTTGCTCGTCAGCTGCCACACCGAGAGCCCCAGCGGCTTCATCGCGTCGGTCATCATCTGCTGATGGCCCACCGACACATAGACGTGGTTCTCCCCGTCGTCGGCGGCGGGGATCGGGAACAGGCTGGTGATCGGCCTGCTCTGCACGACGCGGAAAACATCACCGTCCGAACACCATTCGATGTCCTGAGGGCTGCCGAAATGCGCTTCGATGTGGCGGCCGAGCCGCGCGAGCCGCAACACCTGCTCATCGGAGAGGACCGGCTCGTTCCGGTGTTCTCCCGCGATCTCGCGCACCTGGGTGCCGCCTGCCGGGACCGGCTCCACGCGAATCTTCTTGGTGGCGATCGTCTTGTCGGTGATGTGGTCGTCGCGAACCCGGTAGACGTCGGCATTGACCAGACCCGACACGAGCGCCTCACCGAGACCGAAACCGGCGTCGATGGACACGACCGTCCGGTCGCCGGTGAGGGGGTCGGCCGTCATCAGGATGCCGGCGGCGCGCGCGAACACCATCCGCTGCACGACCACACCCATCCGGATCTTCTTCTGGTCGAAGCCGTTTCGCAGTCGATAGGTGACCGCTCGCTCGGTGAACAGCGAACCCCAGCACCGGCGGACATGCTCGACGATCGCCGCCGATCCCACGACATTCAGGAAGGTGTCCTGCTGGCCGGCGAACGAGGCGCCCGGCAGATCCTCGGCCGTCGCACTGGATCGCACGGCACAGCCGTCCTCTGCTCCGAGCCGAGTATGCGCGGCGAGGATCGCCTCCACGACCGCGTCCGGCACGACCAGCTCCTCGATCATGCGCCGCAGCTGCGCGCTCAGCCGGGAGATCGAGGCCCGATCACATGGCTCGAGGCGCGACACCTCGTCGAGCCGAGCATCGAGCGCCGGCTCCCCCGCCACCGTCCGATCGAAGGCATCGGTGGTCACGCAGAACCCGTCGGGCACCTCGACACCGTCGATCCGCGACAACTCACCGAGGTTCGCACCCTTACCGCCGACGATCGCGACCATTGTTCGATCAATCTCGTCGAACCCGAGCACATAGGCCATCCCGCTACTCCTCACCTGGTGGTTTCGGTCTAACGCGAGCGATTATGGACCAGGATTCAGCGCCTCATGAGGGCCCGGAATCGTGTATACAGTAGAAGGGGGGAAAGCAACGGGAGCGTTCGTGCGCCCGACACCGGCGGCAAATCCGTGACCACACCGGATTCCAGTCGACCACAGCCCCGATCCGCCTTGATCGGACTCGGGTTGCCACATCGCGAGACGACCGGCCTCCGAAAGCCGACCGCTGCCGCGTGACGGGCGCTTGTGCCATGTTGCCCATCGATTGCGGATGCCGAGATTTTCACCTCGCGCGCCGATCCGGGCCGCCTGCGACCCCGAATATGTGACAGATCAGCTAGCACGCAGCGTCCAGCCCCCGGCTTTGCCTGTGAGGACACCATGGCCACCGAGAACCCTTTCGACTCCCTGCCCACGACCGATTCTTCCGTCGAACCGGCCCCGCCGTCCTGGGCCGCGCCTGCCCTGCTCCTGTCGCTACTGATGCTCGGCCTCGACCTGGTGGCCCTGATTCCCCTCGGTGCGTGGATGCGCGACTACGGCATCGGCCTGGTCTGCACGATCTACCTGATCCACGTCCTGGCGTCGACCGCGGTGGCCGCATGGACCGTGAGCCAGTTCCCCCTCCAGCTCGATATCGAACCGGAGCAGCAGAACACCTAGCCATACCGGTGCGGCAGTGGGGGATGCGGGTGCATCCCTGCTGAATTGTCGGCGAACACCGAGTTCACGGCACCTTCGGGCCTGCCACACGTGGGTGCGCTGATGGCAGGATAGAGGCGGAGTTTGCCTGATCTACCCGGAGCACCGCTGCACCATGACTCGAACTCGCACCCCGCGCCCGTCCGATGTACCGCGAGCTGTCGGCGGGGACCTGGTGAATGTGCGACTCATCGTGCTGGCGTTGACAATCGGCGTCACCCAGCTGTTCGTGATCCCGCTGGCACTGCTCCCACTGGATGCGGCGTGGGGTTGGGCCCTGGTGCCGCTGACGCTGACCATCACGCCGTTCTGGGCACTGATCCACGAGGCCGTTCACGGGTCGCTGCTACAGAATCGGACCCGCAACGACCGGATGGGACGCATGCTGGCGGTGGTGTACGGATCGCCCTTCGCGATGCTGAAAGTGGGCCACCTGCTCCACCATCGATACAGCCGGGTCCGTGAGCGCAGCGAGATCTATGACCCGGCGACGACCACTCTGCGAGCCGCCGCTCCCCCGTTCTATCTGAAACTGTTCGGCGGTTTGTACCTGCTCGAAGTGCTCGCGCTACTGCTCGCGCCGATGCCCGAGCGAACCATTCGCGCACTGGGACGTCGAGTGGACGCACCCGATTCGGTCGGTGGTCTCGTCCTCGAGCGTGTCGCCCAGCCGGCGGTTCTGGGCAAGTTCCGCACCGACGCTGCCGCGATCGTCGTCCTCCACACCGCCGCGTTCCTCGCCTACGGCCCACACGGCTGGATGCTGCTCGCCGCGATCGGCGGCCGCGCCCTCATCATCTCCCTCTCCGACAACGCCTACCACTACGGCACCGACCTCGAATCACCCAGAGCAGCAATGAATCTGCGCCTGCCCCGCACACTCGAGCGCTTCGCCCTCAGCTTCAATCTGCACGATGTGCACCACCGCCACCCCGGTCTGCGCTGGTACGAGCTGCGCTCCCGATTCGACTCCGAAGGCGCTCACTACCACCTCGGCTGGTTCCGCGCGGTTGCCCGTCAACTCCGCGGTCCGATCGAACTGACCTGATTTCGCTCGATCCCGCGGCGCCGGGTGAGGCATCGTAGATCCATGCCGCTGACGATTTCGGTTCTCGCGGACCGCCCCGATCTGTACGACGCCTTCACCGGAATGACCGACTCCTGGCCTGAATTCATGCGCCACGACCCCGTCGGCAACCTGTACTACTCGATGCTCGATCGGTTCGCCGACTACATCCTGGTCTGCCAGGACGAGGCGGGCGAGGTGGTGGGCCGGGCCTATTCCTCCCGTTCCGGCTCGGTGCGGCCGACCTCCCGGACGACGGCTGGGACGGTGCGATTCGCCGCGGCATCCACACCTCGGCGACCGGCGCACAGCCAGACACGGTGTCCGCGATCGAGATCGTCATCGAACCGAGCAGGCAGGGCACCGGGCTGAGCGCGGAAATCCTTGCCGCTCTGCGGGACAACGCCGCTCGGCTCGGATTCGCCGAGCTCGTGGCGCCCGTGCGCCCCAACGGAAAAGCCGACATCGAACAACCGATGAGTGTCTACGCCGGGCTGACGAGGGCGGATGGGCTGCCGGTCGACCCGTGGCTGCGCGTACACGTCCGGGCCGGCGGCACGATCGACAAGATCGCACCGCGATCCATGGTTATTCCTGGGACGCTGGAGGAATGGCGTGCGTGGACCGGCCTGCCGTTCGACACCAGCGGGCAGGTACTCGTGCCCACAGCGCTGGCCCCGATGTCGTGTTCGGTCGAGCACGGTGTCGCGGTCTACGTGGAGCCCAATGTGTGGATCCGGCATCCGACAGGAGCGACGGGTTCGCAGCGGATCAGTGCAGGTCGAGGTTGGTGACGGTCTCGGGGCCGAGTGCGATGCGGGCGTGCCAGGTCGGTGGCTCCCAGGGATCGGGAGCCATGCCCTGGTAGCGGGCCGACAGGTCGAGGTAGCGGGAGCCGCCCGCCTCGGCGGCCACGACTTCGTAGTCGTACCAGGTGATGTCCGAGCCGGTCGGCACGTGGAGTTCGATGCTGTCGCCGGTGCCGTCCGTGTCCTCGCTCGCCTCTCTGGCCTCGAGATCGCGGACCAGAATCGGCACCGCAGCATAGATTTCCAGGCTCGTCGCGGTGGTGAACCGGTCGGCCGGATAGCGGCCCTGCCAGCCCGATGGATCGGCGAGTACCACGTCCTGGAGCGGCTCGACGACAACACGATTCGACGACACCGGACTCGATGCCACTGCACTGCACCCGGATTGACCGCGCAGGAGCGCGTTCGCAGTCACCAGGACCGAGGTGGGATGTCCAGACCCGGGTGCCGCCCCGGTGGTCCAATGTGGTGGGGTGTCCTCGTCGCGTCCGGCCATGAGCTCGACGATCGTGGCAGCTTCGGAGCCGTCGACAGTGGCGCACAGGGCTCTGCCGTAGCCGCCGACACCCAGGGTGCGCTGCGTGAGCGGGATGGCGAAAGGCCAATTGGTCGGCGCAGGCAACGGCTCGTCATCCGGTGAGACCGCGGGCTGGAACGCGATATCGAGGGCGGTCGGCGTGTACGGCGCACGACGCCGCACCGTGAGCTGCTCGTCATCGGGCAGTGCTCGCAAACGATCGATCACGTTCCCCAGCCTGCGCACCTCACCATTGCCGGAACGCGTGCGGGAGTCGGTGTCCAGGCCGTAGACCGAGACACCCACCGGCCCATCGAAGTTCGCGTACACCACCGTCGTCGGCTGGTCCGTCGGCGGCGAGAACTCGCGGTAGTGGGCATCGTCGAAGGAGAGTTCGCCGAACCACGCGCGAACTTGCTCGATGCCGTCCTCGGTGAGCTGGGCCCAGTACACGCCGAACACGCTCTGCTCGGCACCGTCGTCCACGTAGGTGAAAACCGTACCGTCGCGCCGCAATTCGAAGAAGGGAACGCGTCGGCTCCCGACACGGCCGGTCTCCAGGAACCCCGCCGACTCAGCGATCGACACCAACACATCCGCGTCACGCGCGGCAGGCGGATCATCCTCGCCGCGGCCGAACACAGTGCACGCGCAGAGCGACGACACCGCGATGAGCATCGCACCGAGAACAACAGATCGGTGGGCCATATCCGAGCCTAACGCAGGCTGTGATCTTGCACGGCCGAGTAGCCGCACCCTCCCGATGGCCGCATCATGGATAAATCGCCGACTCTCAGATCCGGGCATCTGTCAGTCGCGCGCCACCGGTGCCGCGCGTTCGGCGAGACTGCCCATGCCTAAGGAGTCCGCCGGTGAGTCATGCATTCTTTCGCGCACAATCCGATCCGATCGGCGGCACCGAGGTACTCCATCCCGAACCCGAGGCGAGCAGCGGATGGATCGGTGGGCAGTTGCGCGGGATGGCTGTCGGCGCGGTCCTGGCGCGCGCGGTGGAGCGCGAGCTCATCGTTCGCGACCGGAGCGACTTGCGGCCGGTGCGGTGGACGCTCGACCTGTTCCGCCCGGTGTTCATGCGGCCCTGCACAACTCGTGTCGAGGTGATCCGCGACGGCCGCCGATTGTCGTTGTTCGATGCGGTGCTGATCCAAGACGGCCGCCCCGTGGCGCGGGCCGGCGCGCTGTATCTGCGCCCCGGCCCGACACCGGACGGCATCTGCTGGTCGCCGGAGACGACCGCGGATCCGCCGCCTGCCGACCGCGAACCCTCGCCCGATCGGGATCGCGTGTACTTCAGCGAGGAGCAAGGTTGGAGTCCCGATGCCCGCACCCACCACAACGCGGCCCGCACGGGGATCTGGCACCGCCCGATCGCGGTCGTGGTCGGTGAGCAACCGACGCCGTTCCAGTTCGTCGCGGGCCTCGCCGATGTGACGAACGTGGTCACCAACCTCGGCAGCCACGGCCTGGAGTACATCAACGCCGATGCCACGCTCACGTTGACCAGGCTTCCGGAAGGGGAGGAAGCCGGGCTGGTCGGCCTGGACCGGCTGGCACAGGACGGCATCGCGCTGGGCACTGCGGCGATCTATGACCGCAAAGGCGTATTCGGTACCGCGACAGTCAGTTCCCTCGCCAACACCCGTGGCCCCGCGGACCTGAGCGCTATCGGGGCGTCGTCATCGCCCATGGCCGCGGACTAGTTCGCACCGCCTCAGCTGCGCCGCCGTGGCGATTTCATGACCCGGCCTCGTAGGCTTGCGCTATGGCACACGACACCGATCAGCCCGTCGACATCAAGCCACGCTCCCGCGATGTCACCGATGGTCTCGAGAAAACTGCCGCTCGTGGCATGCTCCGCGCGGTCGGCATGGGTGACGAGGACTGGGTCAAACCGCAGATCGGTGTGGCCTCGAGCTGGAACGAGATCACGCCGTGCAATCTGTCGCTCGACCGGCTGGCCAAGGCGGTCAAACGCGGTGTCCACGCCGGGGGCGGTTTCCCGCTCGAGTTCGGCACGATATCGGTCTCCGACGGCATCTCGATGGGCCACGAGGGGATGCACTTCTCGCTGGTCAGCCGTGAGATCATCGCCGATTCGGTCGAAACCGTGATGATGGCCGAGCGCCTCGACGGTTCGGTGCTGCTCGCCGGCTGCGACAAGAGCCTGCCGGGCATGCTGATGGCCGCCGCGCGACTGGACCTGGCGAGCGTATTCCTCTACGCGGGGTCGACCCTGCCCGGCAATATCGACGGCAAGGACGTCACGATCATCGACGCGTTCGAGGCTGTCGGTGCCTGCATCAAAGGTCTGATCACCCCCGCCGAGGTCGACCGCATCGAGCGGGCGATCTGTCCCGGCGAAGGCGCGTGTGGCGGCATGTACACGGCCAACACCATGGCCTCGGCGGCCGAGGCCCTCGGGATGAGCCTGCCAGGATCGGCTGCGCCGCCTGCCCCGGACCGTCGCCGTGACGATTTCGCCGAGAAGTCCGGCGAGGCCGTCGTCGGATTGCTGCGCAAGGGGATCACGGCCCGCGACATCATGACGATGGAGGCGTTCGAGAACGCCATCACGGTCGTCATGGCGCTCGGCGGGTCGACCAACGCCGTGCTGCACCTGCTGGCCATCGCCCGCGAGGCCGGTGTCGGCCTCACTCTCGCCGACTTCAACCGGGTCGGTGACAAGGTGCCCCACCTGGGCGACCTCAAGCCGTTCGGCCGCTATGTCATGAACGACGTCGACAGGGTCGGCGGCATCCCCGTCGTGATGAAGGCCCTGCTGGATGCCGGTCTCATGCACGGCGACGTCATGACCGTCACGGGCGCGACCATGGCCGAGAATCTCGCCCACATCGAGCTCGGCCTCGACGGTGACGTCATCCGCCGCCTCGACCGGCCGATCCACCGCACCGGCGGGCTCACCATCCTGCACGGCTCGCTCGCACCCGAAGGCGCCGTCGTGAAGAGCGCCGGTTTCGACTCCGATGTCTTCCGCGGCACGGCCCGGGTGTTCGACGGGGAACGGGCTGCGATGAACGCACTCGAGGACGGCACCATCGTGGCCGGTGATGTCGTGGTCATCCGTAACGAGGGCCCCAAGGGCGGACCCGGCATGCGCGAGATGCTCGCCATCACCGGCGCGATCAAGGGCGCCGGCCTCGGCAAGGACGTTCTGCTGCTCACCGACGGCCGGTTCTCCGGCGGCACCACCGGATTGTGCGTGGGGCATGTCGCGCCCGAAGCGGTCGACGGCGGCCCGATCGCGTTCGTCCGCGACGGCGACCCGATCGTGCTCGATGTCGCCAACCGCATCCTCGATGTCGAGATCGACGAGAACGAACTCGCCGCCCGCAAGGTCGGCTGGGAGCCGCTGCCGCCCAGGTACACCTCGGGGGTGCTGTCGAAGTACCGCAAGCTCGTCAGCTCGGCCGCACACGGCGCCGTCACCGGCTGACGGCGCCGCCTCGGCGAGAATCGCTCAGCTCAGCGTCTTCAGCGCCGTCCCGTCGTAGGGCTTCACCTCGTCGCTCCGCCCCGCCAGGATCTTGGCGGCCCATTCCGGGTCCTGGAGAAGGGCTCGACCGACGGCGACCATGTCGAATTCGTCGCGCTCCATGCGATCGAGGAGGTTGTCGAGACTGCCGAGCTCGGCACCCTGGCCCGAGAACGCACGCAGGAAATCACCGTCGAGGCCGACCGATCCGACGGTGATCGTGGGCTTGCCGGTGAGCTTCTTGGTCCAGCCCGCCAGGTTCAGCTCCGAGTCGTCGAACTCCGGAAGCCAGTAGCGGCGGGTGGAGGCGTGGAAGGCGTCCACACCGGCCGCGGCGAGCGGGGCCAGGATCGCCTCGAGCTCCTGCGGCGTCTCGGCCAGGCGGGCGTCGTAGGCCTCCTGCTTCCACTGCGAGTAGCGGAAGATCACCGGGAACTCGGGCGAGACGACCGCGCGGACGGCGGCCACGATCTCGGCCGCGAACCTCGTGCGGGCGACCGCGTCACCGCCGTACACATCGTCGCGGCGGTTCGTGCGCTCCCAGAGGAACTGGTCGAGCAGATAGCCGTGCGCACCGTGCAGTTCGACGCCGTCGAAACCGATGCGCTCAGCCGCCGCGGCGGCCTCGGCGAAGGCGCCGATGACGTCGTCCAGGTCACGCTGGGTCATCGCCTTGCCGGTGCCTTCGGTGCCGTCGACGCGAATGCCCGACGGGCCGACGGCGGGCGCGTCGACATAGGGCTGCTCGCCCTGATTGCGCACCATGCCGATATGCCACAGCTGCGGCACGATCGTGCCGCCTGCCGCGTGGACGTCCTCGGCGACCTTCGCCCACCCCGCCAACTGTTCCTCACCGTGGAACCGCGGCACACGATCGCTCTGCCCGGCCGACTGATGGCCGACGTAGGTTCCCTCGGTGACGATCAGACCGACGCCCGCGGCGGCGCGGCGGGCGTAATAGGACCGAACATCGTCACCGGGAACGCCGCCGGGCGAGAACATCCGCGTCATCGGCGCCATCACGATGCGGTTCGGGACGGTCAGGCCGTTGAGCGTGACGGGCCGCGACAGGATCTCGGCCGTACGGGAGGCCTCGGACTGGGTGACGATCACTGGGTGCTCCTCAGAGGTACTTGACAAAGTCGAAGGTTGAGAACTTCAAGCAATGCCCACACGCTAGAGGCAGATATTTGAGATAGTCAAGTTTCTGCGGATAAGCTGACTCCCATGGAAGAAGCTGCGCGCGTCGATACGGCCCAGCTCATGGAGCTGCTCTCGGTGGCGCTCGGTGTCTATTACGGAGACTTCACCGCGGCGGCAGCGAGCGAGAACCTCACGGCGAGTCAGGGCAAAACGCTGACGGTGCTGCGCCGAGGGCCTGTCGCTATGCGTGCCCTGGCCGAGACCTTGTCCTGCGACGCGTCCAATGTCACCGGGATCATCAACCGGCTGGAGAAGCGCGACCTCGTGCGCCGCGAAGCCAGCGCGTCCGACCGGCGCGTCACCCACCTGGTCATCACGGCCGAGGGCGTGCGTGTCACCGATACGATCCGCGCGAAGATGCAGTCGACGCAAGACGGCCTGAAAAAGCTCAGCGACCGAGATCGAGATTGCCTGTTCGCCCTGCTGGAGCGCGTTTTCGTGACCGGCACCGACTGAGCTGCCGACCGGGGCCCGGCGTCAGAAGGACGACCCGAGCAGGGTCCGCACGAACGTGTCGGTCGACTTCCCGAGCTCCGCGGTCGTTCCCGCGGCGAGCACCCGGCCCGCGTGCAGGATCACCATCCGGTCGGCGACGCCGCCGTGAGTCAGCATCTGCACCTCGTTGCTGACCACGAGTACCGCCGCACCGGAGTCGGCGTAATCGCGCAATGATCTCCACACGCCGTACGCCGTCGCCCTGTCGAGGGAATTGGTCGGTCCGTCCGCGATGAGCACGCGCGGAGCCGGCAGCAGCGCGGCGGCGAGCGCGGCACGCTGGATCTGACCTCCCGAATGCTGATGTGGGAGAAGGTCCGAGGCCTCGGCCGGATACTGTGCCGCGGCGCATGCTCGCTCGACACTCCACGCTCGATGGCGGCGCTCCAACGTCCGCAATTGGGCGCTCACTGTCTTGTCGGAGTCGAATGCCGTCACACCTTCTTGCGGCACATAGCCGACGACGCCCTCACGCAAGGCCGTCCATCGCTGATCGTCGACAGCCACACCGTCGACCAAGACCTGGCCCTTGGACTGCGCGGTGGCGGGCAATCGTCCCGCGAGAGCCGAAGCGGCCATGGACTTTCCGGCGCCGGGGCCACCGAGCACAGCGGTGATCTGACCAGCAGGCACCACCAGATCGACCTCCGTGAGCACGGTTTCGCTCCATCGCGCGGTGTCGACACGGACGGTCAGGCGGCGCAGTTCCACGGTCATAACTCACCATGGCACGCTCGAGTATCGAGCATCCACCGTTCGCCGGAGGCGGTCGGAGCTCATCGCACGACCGCTGGCATGATTGCCGACCAGAATCGCGATTGCTTTCGCGACCTGCGCGGAACTGGTAGAACCGGATCAAACACGAGGTGCCGATCGCGAAGCGCCGAGACGTTCGCCGGCAGACTCTCCCTATCGGTCGACGCCCGCGGCTGAGGTAGACGTTCGCAGATCGGCATGCTGCCACGAGGAGACGTCATGGCTACCGACCAGAGCTTGCTGCACCGTTTCGTCATTTCCCAGCTCGGCGCGGCCGGGCTCGATCGGGCGCAGCTCATCCGGGACACCGGGGTGCCGGATTGGTCGATGACCGGCCACGACGTGCATCTACCCAGTGCGACGTTCTCCCGGCTGTGGGAGGTCGGTGAACATCGCCTCGGTCCCGACGTCGCCCTCCAAGTGGCCCGGCGCTACGAGCTGTCCAGCCTCGGGCTCTACGACTATCTGTTCGCGTCCGCGCCGACGCTGGGCGCCGGGCTGGCGACGTGCGGTCCCTACATCACCGCGGTCACCACCAATCACCGATTCGACCTGGTCACCGAAACCGAGGACGAGTCCACCCTGTACCTCGAGATGCTCGATGGCGAAGGTCGCGGCAGGGACCACACCCAGCTGTGGGGTTTGTCGGCCGTTCTGAGCCGCGCGCGCCGGGTGGTCGAGGATCCGTTGAACCCGGTGCGCGTCTCGCTGCGCCAAGCCGCTCCCGCGCACGTCGACGGCTTTCGAGCCGTGTTCGGCTCCGCCACGCTGGAATTCGACGCCCCGGCCGACTCGATGACCTTCCGCTCCGCGGACCTGGACCTTCCCCTGACCACCGCGGACCCTGTCCTGGCCGCGGTCCTGGAACCGCTGGCCGCCGCCTTGCCACCGCCGCCGACCCTTGCCTCGGCCTGGCCCGCCCGAGTCGCCGACGCCTTGGACGAAGCTATCGAGGCCGGAACGGTCTCCCTCGACAGTGTCGCCCAGATCCTCAACATCAGCCCTCGCACACTGCAACGACGGCTGGGCGAATCGGGCACGACCTGGCGGGCCGAACTGGACCGGGCCCGCAGCGCACGGTTGTCGCGAGCAACGTCCGGGGGCTCGCTCAGCGGCACCAAGCAGGCCGAACTGCTCGGCTACTCCGATGCGGGGTCGCTACGCCGGGCTGCCCGACGCTGGTCGGTGGGCTCGCGTCCGGTTCGCAACGTCACGTCCTGAGGTAGGTCGAGGCGATCTGCCAGAACGTTTCGCGCTCCAACAAGCGGAAGTCCCACCCATCGATGAGGTCACGGAACGTGGCGACGATGCCGGCGACATCGAAATCATCGCGGGTCGCTGTTCCTTTCGACTCCAGCGCGGAAATCACGTAGACAGTGGCACTCTCCCTCGTCACCGCACACTCCCATCGTTCACTCACCGACCATTCGAACGTAAGTGTCGAATTACCTCGCGGCCACGACAAGAACAGAACGCGCCAATCTCGTGCCGAACACGCCAACCTCACCGCCGAGGCGCGGGATTCACCCGTTCCGGATGAGGCCGACGCCGCTCTTCGCTGGTTGGCTGAGTCTCGCCGACCGCACGAACGGCGGTCCGAGGCGAGGAGCGTTCGTGAACTCGTACCCGCCGATCGACGAACACGGCATCGTCGGTGATCTGCAGACAGCGGCTCTGGTATCGGCCGCCGGAACGATCGACTGGTGGTGCGCGCCACGATTCGATTCACCGAGCGTGTTCGCGTCCCTGCTCGACAGCGAGAAGGGCGGACACTGCTCACTCGCCGTCGACACCACCAACCCGGTGACCATCCGGCAGCTGTACTTACCCGACACCGCCATCCTCTTGACGCGGTTCTCCGGGCCCGACGGCGTGGGCGAGGTCGCCGACTTCATGGAGCCGATTCGCGGTACCGAACCCGCCGACCGGCACCGATTGGTACGGGTCGCGCGGGTGGTGCGCGGAAGCTTCACGTTCGCTCTCGCATGCCGCCCGCGGTTCGACTACGCACGCGCCAGCCACACCCTCGACCGCATCGATGAGCGAACCGCCGTCTTCCGTTCCGGCATCGCCGATCTGCATCTGCAATCCACCGACCCGATCGCGCTGCACCCCGACGGCGCCGACATCACCGCGCGATTCACCTTGTCCGCCGGTGAGCGAGCGGCGGTCGTGTTGACCACCGCCCCCGCCGGGGCGGATTTCTCCTCGGCACCGATGTGGGCAACGATCGCCCACGAGTTCGACCAGTGCCGTCGCTTCTGGCAGACCTGGTTGCGCTCGTCCACCTACCGCGGGCGCTGGCGCGACATCGTCAATCGCTCCGCGATCACCCTCAAACTGCTCACCTATGCCCCGACCGGCGCGCCGATCGCCGCGGCCACCATGGGGTTGCCCGAACAGATCGGCGGCGAACGCAATTGGGACTATCGCTACACCTGGATCCGGGATGCCTCGCTGTCGGTACGGGCGCTGAGCGACCTCGGCTTCACCGAGGAGCCCTACGCCTTCCGTCGCTGGCTGCGCGACCGGGTCGACGCGGGCGGCACCGCCTCCGGCGAACCCTTGCAGATCATGTACCGCGTCGACGGAGACCCGCACCTGGACGAGATAACGCTGCCCCACCTGGAGGGATACCAGGGTTCGGCACCGGTGCGGGTCGGCAACGGCGCCGCTGACCAGATCCAGCTCGACATCTACGGCGAGGCGGCCGACGCGCTGGCGCAGGCGACCGATATGGCCGCCATCGCCGGTTGGCGGACATTCAGCGGCCTCATCGACTGGCTCGCCGACAACTGGGATCGCCCCGACGAGGGCATCTGGGAAACTCGCGGCGGCCGCCAGGAATTCACCTACAGCCGCCTGATGACCTGGGTGGCCTTCGACCGCAGCATCCGCATGGCGAACGCGCACGCCAGGCCCGCCGACGTGGTCCGCTGGACCGCCGAACGCGACGCCGTCTTCCGGCAGATCATCGACCGCGGCTGGAGCCAGAAACGCCGAGCGTTCGTGCAGCACTTCGCCACCGACGTACTGGACGCCTCGCTGCTGCTCATGCCCCGGATGCGATTCCTGTCCCCCACCGACCCGATGTGGCTGAGCACCCTCGACGCGATGGACAAGGAGCTCGTCAGCGACAGCCTGGTCTACCGATACGACCCCGAGGCATCACCGGACGGCCTGCGCGGCACCGAAGGCACCTTCAACCTGTGCAGCTTTCTCTACGTCGAAGCCCTCGCCCGGACCGGGCGGCTGCAACAGGCCCGCTATGCCTTCGAGAAGATGCTCACCTACGCCAACCATGTCGGCCTGTTCGCCGAGGAGATCGGTCCATCGGGCGAGCAGCTGGGCAACTTCCCCCAGGCCTTCACCCACCTGGCCCTGATCGCCGCCGCCATCGCGCTCGACGAAGAACTCGATCGCGCCGAGGCCGAGCCCGCGTCGGACTGATCCGCTCACCCGCGATGCGAACACGCCAGACAGCACATGACGCACTTCATGCCATTGTGCACAGCATGCCAATTCGCTCAGCTCTCGGCGGCGACGACGCAGAACTCGTTGCCGTGCGGGTCCTGCAGCACGGTCCAGCCGAAACCGGGTAGCGAGTGTTCGCCGTGGACTGTGGCCCCCAGCGCCGTCAGCCGGGCGACCTCGGCCGCGCGAGCCGTGGTCTGGAAATCGATGTGCACCCGGTTCTTGGTCACCTTGGTCTCGGGAACCAGCTGGAACGCGAGGTAGCGCCCCTCCCCGAAGCCGACGCCGGGCGGAGTGATCATGACGTAGTCCCCGGAGTCGACGAGGACCGTGTAACCGAGTGCGGAGCTCCAGAACTCGGCCAGTTCGGCGGGATCGTTGCTGTCGATGGTGATGCCGCCGACTGTGATGGTTTCCGACATGGACGAAACGCTAGGCCGTGACACCGACAAGTTCCGGTGGACGCGGCGAGCGTGCCAGACTGAGCGACGTGAGCGGGCCGGTGAAGAAGACCAGTAGGGCGCAACCGAACGACAAGCCTTCGCGTGATCGCGGAGATGTGATCGGTGGCGGGATCCTGTGGCTGGCCAAATGGTCGCTGTGCGTCGTGGCGATCGCGGCGGGGGCCTGGGTGCTCGGCACGATCACCGCCCGGCTGTGGGTGGTGCTCCTGCCCGTCGCACTGGCGATCGTGGTGACCACGATCCTGTGGCCACTGACCCGCTGGCTGACCCGGCGCAAGCTGGCACCGGCGCTCGCCGCGTCGATCACGCTGCTCGGGTTCGTCGCGCTGCTGGCCGGGGTCGTGGCGCTGATCGTGCCCTCGGTGGCCGATCAAGCACCTCAGCTCGCGGACAAGGCCACCGACGGGGTCAACCAGGTACGTGACTGGATCCAGGGACCACCGCTGCGCATCCGCGACGAGCAACTCGATTCCGCGGTCGAGGCGATCGTCGGACGACTCCAGTCCAGCGGCGCGCAGATCGCCAACGGCGTGTTCACCGGTGTGTCCACCGCGACATCGGTCCTGATCACCGTCTTCTTGGTGTTGGTGCTGGTGTTCTTCTTCCTGAAGGACGGGCCGCGTTTTCTGCCCTGGATGCATCAGGTGTTCGGCAACCGCAGCGGGCGCCATGTCGAAGCCGTCCTGGAGCGGGTCTGGGCGACTCTGGGTGGCTTCATCCGGACCCAGGCGATCGTCAGCATGGTCGACGCCCTCCTCATCGGCGCGTCACTGTTCATCCTCGATGTGCCGCTGGCGTTGGTGCTGTCAGTGATCACCTTCATCGGCGGATTCATCCCGATGGTCGGCGCGTTCGTCGCCGGTGCGCTGGCCGTCCTCGTCGCGCTGGTGGGCAACGGGCTCACCACAGCATTGATCGTGCTCGGCATCGTCATCGCGGTGCAGCAGCTGGAAGGCAATGTGCTGCAACCGGTCCTGCAAAGCCGCAGCATGGAACTCCACGCCGTCATCGTGCTGCTCGCGGTCACCGCCGGTGGCTCGCTCTACGGCATCACCGGGGCCTTCCTCGCCGTGCCCGTCGTCGCGATGATCGCGGTGATCATCCGCTACATCGGTGAGCAGATCGACATCGCCACCGGAGCGCGAACCGACGACGCCGACGAGCCCGACGACGCCGAGGCCGACACCGGCGAGGCCATGGTGGCCTCGCCGACATCCGACTCCGGAGCAGCGCCCGAGCCGAGCACCTAGCGCCGCGCGCATCCGCCTCAGCGGCCGCGCGAAACCTCCGCCCGATCCCGGTCGTTCTCGCCGGCCCCTTCCTCCAACGCACCCGAACCAGTGCGCGTCCGATCGGCCAGGGCAACCACGCCCGCCACTGCCGTCGCCGTCGCGGCGGCAGCGACCAGAGCAGGCCAGCCGAACCAGCCGATCGCTGCGGCCCCGAACGCGGTGCCCACACTTCCCCCGACGAAGTAGACGGACATGTAGGCGCTGTTGAAACGGGCAGGCGCTGAAGCGTCGATGGCCAGCACGGCACTCTGATTGGCGACTTGCGCGGCGAACAGTCCGGCGTCGAAGAGGCCGAGGCAGATCAGCGTCACCACGGTGTTCGACAACGCGACGGACAAGACCACGACCGAGCTCAGAGCGAGCGCGAGCCCGACCAGGATCACCTTCCGGTGGCCGACTCGGTCGGTCCAGCTGCCGGCGATCCTGGTGGCGAAGACACCGGCCAGCCCGGCGCAGGCATACAGCCCGATCCGGTCGGGGGTATACGAGTACGGCGGCTGCGACAGCGCCACCGCGAGCCCAGCCCACACCGCACAGAACGCGAAGAACCACAGCGCGCCTCGCGCTGCCGCCCAGCGCAACGCGGCGAAGCGGGCGAAGAGCCCGGGCATCCCCCGCACCGTATCCAGATATCCGGCAGCTGTCCGCCCACGCACCGCGGGCAGCACCACATACGACACTGCCGCCACCACGACACAGGGCACCACGAACACCAGCAGCATTGCGCGCCAACCGATCACCTCGGTAAACCAGCCACCGACGATGCGCCCGGCGAGGATTCCGGCCGAAATGCCCGCGGTGACGATCCCCAGAACCGTGGCCTGCCGTTGAGGCGCCGCGAACCGCCCTGCCACCGAACTCAACTGAGCTCCGACAGCCGATCCCGCGCCGACCACACCGATGACGATCCCCAAGGTCAACGGCGAACGGGCCGCCGCACCGGCGACCGAAGCCAGCGCCAGCGCCGCGAACTGCGCCGCCACCACAGTCCGGGGTGCGAACCGGTCCACCAGCGGCACCAGCAACACCAACCCCGCCAGATAGCCGATCGGGCCGCATGCCAACGCGGTGCCGATCGCCGCCGCGGAGGTGTCCAGCGATCCGGCGACCTCGGCGACGGCCGGTTGCAGCAGATACACACTCGCGGTCGCCAGCGCGGCGGCCAGCGCCATGAACCACACGACGGGCGCGCGCAACGCCGTGGTCGAAATCTCCGGAATCCGTTCGCTTTCCATGGCACCGACGATAGGAATCGCGCCGCTTCGGATCCGGCGGAAAACGGACGACACCGTCGCTCAGCCCGATGCGCTGTGCCCGGAACCCCGCCGGTCGTCGCGTG
Source organism: Nocardia sp. NPDC055002 (assembly GCF_053608825.1). NCBI lineage: Bacteria > Bacillati > Actinomycetota > Actinomycetes > Mycobacteriales > Nocardiaceae > Nocardia > Nocardia sp. NPDC055002. The sequence continues at coordinate 233,794 of NZ_JBSGWE010000001.1, read as the reverse complement.
GTGTGATGGCCGCGGTGACTCGGTCGGCCAGCGCGCGCAGGTGTTCGATCAGTTCGGGCGGTTCGTGTACGTGGAATCCGAAGCCGAAAAGCGCGGTGTAGACCGCTATTTCGTCGAGCGAGTTCGAGCCGGTGCGCAGCAGGCAGTGCCCTTCGTCGATCGCTTCGATCACCCCGACAGTCGGCGGGATGCGATCGGCCGCCACGGCCGCCGACACCTCCAGCGTGATGCGGGCCTGATAGCGGTAGGCGGAGGTGCTGACACCGCGCGATACCCAACCGCCCAGGTCGACTTCGGGCGCCTCGCGTGGGGTGAAGCGTGGCCCGGTGGGGATTCGCGGGCGGAGGCGGTCGACGCGGTAGGTGCGCCAGTCCTGCTTCTCGACGTCCCAGCCGACCAGGTACCAGCGCCGCCCTGTGTGCACGAGTCGATGGGGCTCGGCTGTTCGCCGGACCTCGGTGCCGTCGTGGGTGCGGTAATCGAACCGGAGCTGTTCGTGGTCGCGGATCGCGGCGGCGATCGCGGTCAGTACCTCGGGGTCGACTGTCGCGGTTCCGGCGGGCACGGTGACGGTCGCGGCGTCCAACGCCGAGACCCGGTGTCGCAGCCGCGACGGCAGAATCTGCTCCAGTTTCGCCAGCGCTCGCAGCGAACTCTCCTCGATGCCGGTGACCGATCCGCCCGCGGCCGTGCGCAGTCCGAGCACAACGGCGACCGCTTCGTCGTCGTTCAACAGCAGCGGTGGCAGCTTGGTGCCCGCGCCCAACCGGTATCCGGCGGTGCCGGCCACCGCGTGCACCGGGTAGCCGAGGGTACGCAGCTTGTCGATGTCGCGACGGACCGTGCGAGCGTCGACCTCGAGGCGTTCGGCCAGATCGGCACCGGTCCACGCGCGGGGCGTTTGCAGCAACGACAGGAGTTCGAGGAGGCGAGCCGAGGTTTCCAACACAGTTCGCATTCTTCCCCACTGCTAGGGCAGAAACTGTCCTAGCTGTCTCGTAGCGTGGCTTTCATGAGCGAAGCAATCACTCCCTTCCGCATCGACGTCCCGCAGTCCCAGCTCGACGATCTCCATCGACGTCTGGACGACACCCGCTGGCCCGACGGTGTGACCGGAGTCGGCTGGGCGCAGGGCATTCCGCTCGACTACACCCAGGAACTGGTGCGGTACTGGCGCACCACCTACGACTGGCGAGCGCAGGAGGCGCGCCTCAACGCGTTCCCGCAGTTCCGCACCGAGATCGACGGTCACGCTGTGCACTTCCTCCATGTCCGGTCGGCCGAACCCGGTGCGATGCCGTTGATCCTCACCCACGGATGGCCCGGATCGATCGTGGAGTTCCTCGACGTGATCGGGCCGCTGACCGATCCGGTCGCGCACGGCGGCCGGGCCGAGGACGCGTTCGACGTGGTAGTGCCGACGATTCCTGGCTTCGGGTTGTCCGGTCCCGCCATCGGCTGGTCGACCAGCCGGGCCGCGCGAGCCTGGGCCGAGCTGATGCGCCGACTCGGTTACGAGCGCTACGCCGCCCACGGCGAGGACACCGGTGCTGCCATCTCGCGCGAACTGGCGGTGATCGATCCCGACCACCTCGTGGCGTTGCACGTGACCATGATCGCCTCGGCCACCGTCACTCCCGAGACGGCCGATCTCGACAACCCGGCCGAGAAGCGGGCCCTCCAGTTGGCTCAGCGCGCCCAGTACGAACTCGGCGCGTACGCGATGCTGCAGGCCACCCGCCCGCAGACACTGTCCTACGCGCTCACCGATTCCCCCGTCGGGCAACTGGCTTGGATCGTCGAGCGCTTCAAGGACTGGACCGATTCGACCGATGTCCCCGAGGATGCCGTCGACCGTGACACGATGCTGACCAACGTCATGATCTATTGGCTCAACGGCACCGCTGGTTCCTCGGCGCGCTATTACTACGAGGGCGCCGCGACGTGGGGCCGGCCGGAGCCCGCGACCGAGGTGCCGGTCGCGGTGGCCGTGTTGCCGAACGACCTCGGTGTCCCGGTCCGTCGTATCGCCGAACGCAACCACACCATCGTGCGCTGGACCGAATTCGATCGCGGCGGCCACTTCGCGGCCATGGAGGAACCCGACCTGATCACCGACGACCTGCGCGCCGGCTTCCGCGACTTCCGTTGACAACGCCTCCTCACAGACACCCACGACAGAAAGCGACACAGAGCATGGCCTCCGTGCACAAAGAGATCCTCATCGACGCCGACCCCGCACAGGTGTGGGCGGTCATCAGCGACTTCACCGACGGCCCCGTCCGGATGGCGCCGGGCTTCGTCACCGACAGCCAACTCGTCGAGCCCGGGGTCAGGACCGCGACTTTCGCCGACGGAACAGTCGTCCGCGAGCGCCTCATCGCCCTCGACGAGCAAGCACGCCGAATCGCCTACTCCGTCATCGGCGACACCATGCGCCCCGCCCACGACAACGCGTCGATGCAGGTCTTTTCCCACGGTGACGGCCACAGCCGATTCGTCTGGATCCACGACGTGCAACCCGACGACCTCGCCGCCCCGATGGGCGCAGCCATGGACCACGGCCTGACCATCTTCAAGCAGACGATGGAGAGCGGTCGCTAGCACCCCGCGTTCACTGATTCTGCAGGGCCGTGATCGGCGCCATGTCGAAATAGTCGCGCCACGCGTGGATTCGGCCGTCCACGACCTCGAATACACCGGCTACGGGGAGATCGATCGTCGTCCCGTTGACGGTAAAGGTGTCCACGCGCTCGTTGAGGACGATGTTGCCGGAACACACCTGGTGGCCGACGTGAAAGTCGATGCCGCCGAATGTGTCGAGGAATCCACGCAGAAATTCCCGGATCGCCTCCCTGCCGGTGATCGGCTGGAGTGGAATGTTGTGATAGGTCGCGTCGTCGGTGAAGTACTCGGCGAGCTCGTCTGCGTTACCGTGGCCCCACTTCGCACAGAATTCGGTGATCAGAGTATCGGGAGAGTGCGCTTCGGCGTTGAATGTCATGGTGATGTAGTCCTTTTCCATCGGCGAAATCGGAGATCGTCAGCCGGTGACCGGCACCGAGGTAGCGCCTGTGATCATCGACGCCACCGCACGGGCAGTGCGTTCGGTCCACGCAGCGCCACCCCGACCTGACTGGTCACCTTCGCCGCGTCCTCGGCGCCGGGCTGCAACCGCAGATCCGGCAAACGCTCGAGCAGGACACGCAACGCGGTGTCGAGTTCGGCGATCGCCAGCCAGTTCCCGGCGCAGCTGTGCACACCCTGCCCGAACGACAGCATCGACATCTTCTTGCGGGTGATGTCGAACTCGTCGGGTCGCTCGTACACCGACGGATCGCGATGGGCGGCGTTGATGGAGAAGATCATCGGTGTCAGCGCCGGAATCGAAATGCCGTGCCAGTCCACCGCTTCCGGGCACGCACGCGGCAACAGCCCGACCGGCGGCTCCCAGCGCATGCCCTCCCAGATCGCCCACTGCGTCCATTCCTCCGGGTCCGACCGTAGGAGTGCGAGCTGATCGGGGTGGGTCAGCAAGGCGGACAACGTATTCCCCAGTGCGAGCATCGTCGTGTCGGCGCCGGCCGGAAACAGCAGCCGCAGAAAGGACAGGATCTGCTCGTCGTCGAGGAACTCACCCTCGGCCGACTCGGTGACCAGCCTCGAGATCAGGTCGTCGCCCGGCTCGCGCCGCCGTTGTTCGAGGATCGGCGTGACGTAGTCGGTGAATTCCCGCGAGGCGCGCATGGCCGCCTCGGGATCGAGCGGGAAGTAGAACAGGTCGTGGGCCCAGCGGTGCACCGTCGCCTCGTCCTCGACCGGGAGCCCGAGCAGTCGGCTGATCACCAGCACCGGGTATTTGGCGGTGAAATCGGCGACCAGATCGGCTGAACCGTTGCCCTGGAACCGGTCTATCAACTCGTGTGCCAGCGGTTCCAGCAGCGGCTGCACGAAGTCCGCGACTCTGTTGCGCCGAAACGACGGTGTCGCGACACCGCGCGCGATCCGGTGCTCCTGTCCCTCCATGCACTGCAGGGTCTTGCCCAGCACCGGTCCGGTCGTCATCCGGTAGATCGCGGCGGCGGGAAAGGTCGATTCGTCTTTGAAGGCAGCACTGACCAGGTCATGAGTGAGCAGCAGGACAGCACGAACGCCGGCGAAGGGGACGACGGCGTAGTCGCGCTCGGCCCGCAGCCTCGCGAGTGTGGCGTGCACGTCGGGGTCGTCCTGGAAGGCGAAGTCGACACCCTCGATGTCGGTCCGGTCCAGCAGCGTCGGCGTTGACACAGGGCCTCCTGATGCAAATATTTGTATCCAACGATACAGATAGCGATACCACGACCATAAGTGGAACGTGTGTCACTTAGCAAGACCTGAGATCGCCGGACGTACCGATCAGCACGCTGCTCCCCGCTCATACGACGATCACGGGGGTTGCGACAACCCTCGGCGGCGTCAACGCAGGCCGGGAATCACTTTCGCCGCCGCGATCACCGCAGCCAGGTATCGGTCGCGTTCGGCCCTGGTCACCGCGGCCCGCATCGGGCCGACGATCAGCTCCGCCAGCACATCCCCGTCGGAGCCGAAGACGGGTGCCGACACGTAACTGATCGGCAATGCCATATCGGTGTCGAGTTCGGCAGGACGATAAGCCGTGCCGCTGATCTCCCCGAGCAGAGCGAGCACCCGTTCGCGCAGCGTTCGACTGACCGGATCGTGTGCGAGATGGTCGACCACGTCGGCAAGGACATCGAGGGTGGCGACGCTGCGGGAGTCGACCCCCCAGACCGCGGCGCCGACGACGTGGATGTCGCCGAGGAGCTGCTCGAATTTCCCGCGCTCTTCCGGCTCGGCCGCCGCCAGCCATGGTTGCCGGAGCAGGTCGGAGGAATGGGCCACGATCGTCGCCGCGGCGGGTGGGATGAGCGGCAATCTGGTGCCGACCGAGATTCCGGCGGGAATTCGTCCACGATTCTCGACGACAGCGCTGAACAGGATCTCGGCGCCGTCGACAACAACCAGCGCGACACCACAATCGACGTCCTCCGCCAAGCCCTGCAGGGCGGCGTGCAACGACGAGTCCTCGGTGAGCTTGCTTCGTTCCCGCTCGGCGGTCCGCATGAACGCGGGACCCAACTCGTAGGTCAGATCACCGCGGCGATTGACCCACCCGCGCGCCCGCAGCGCCGAGAGCACGTTGCCGACGGTCGACCGGCTCAGCGCGAGACAATCGGCGATCTGCGCCGAGGTCTGCGGCTCATCCGCGTCGGCGAGAAGTTCCAGCACGGAAACGACACGCTGCGTGGGCGGTGACGCATCGACAGGCTCCACGTTGTCGCCCACCGCGCCTCCTCCCCTCCGCCCTGGAGTACCTATTCGCACCACACGATACAACTATTAGGTTTCTCGAGTGTGATTGCGCAGCATCGTCGCGATCAACACCGCAGCGAGCCCGACCAGCGCGGCAGCGATCGTGAGGGCATAGGAGAACGCTTGGGTCGCGGCCTGCCGAGCGTCGATCGAGTCGGCCGAGGAGTCACCGCGACGCGTGGCAAGCGTCACCAGGATCGCCAAACCCAGTGCGCCGCCCAGTTGCTGGACCGAGCTGAGGACAGCGGAGCCGATTCCGGCATTGTTCTCGGTGGTGCCGGCGAGCGCGGCGACCGCCAATGCGGGCAGACTCATCCCGCAGCCGATGCTGGTGACGAGCAGAGCGGGCAGCACCCCCGAGGCGTAGCTGTCGTGGCCGTCGATGCCCGACATCAGCACCAGGCCCGCCGCGCTCACCAGGAGACCCGTCACCAGTCCAGCACGCTCACCGAGCCCGTTCACCGCCCGCGACGACAGCCACATCCCGATCAGGATCCCCGCCCCGAAAGGCAGATACGCCAGACCCGCCGTGAAAGGTTCATAGCCGAGAACGGTCTGGAGGTGCAGCATCAACAGGAAGGCCATCGCGTAGAAGGCGGCGGAGAACAGCAGGGTCGCCCCATTGGCCACCGCTCGTGGCCGAAAAGCCAGGAACGACAACGGAACCAGCGGTTCTTCGGTGCGCTGCTCCACGATCACGAACGCCACCGCCAGCAGGACCGCAGCGATCATCGCCATCGTGGAACCGAGTTCGCCCCAACCGGTTTCGGACGCACGCAGCAAGCCGTAGACCAGTAGCACCGGCGCGCCGGTGATGAGGGCCGCTCCCACGACATCGACCCGCGTACGCGGTCCACTCCGGCTCTCCGCGACCCATCGTGGCAGCAGCACCGAGGCCACGACAACGACGGGGACATTGATCAGGAAAACCCACCGCCACGAAGCGAACCCTGTCAGAGCCCCGGAGATCACCAGCCCGGATGTGGCGCCCACCGCGGCCGTCGCGCCCCAGATGCCGATCGCCTTGGCGCGTTCGCCCGCACCCGGATAGAGCAGGGTGAGCAGCGCGAGCGCGGCCGGGCTCGCCATCGCCGCACCTGTGCCCTGGACGAATCGCCCCGCCACCAACTGCCACGGTTCCTGCGCGAGCCCGCACAACACGCTCGCCACACCGAAAAGGGCTACGCCGCCGAGGAACACCCGGCGCCTACCCAGGAGATCGGCCACTCGGCCGAACAGCAACAGGAACCCGCCGAAGGCGAGGATGTAGCCGTTCACCACCCACGCGAGACCCGCGGTGGTGAAACCGAGGTCGTCGCGCACGGTAGGCAGCGCGACACTGACCACGTTGTCGTCCAGATTCAACATGAACTGGACCAGGCAGAGCACGATCAGCACCGCGCGGCGCCGAGCCACACCTGCGCCCGAGCCGGATTCCGCCGTGGAGATCGAAGTCATGCATCGACGGTAGGCAGCGAAGACAGTTGGCCGCTAGACGTCACCAGGCCAACTGATAGCGCATTGAGGACATAGACTGAAGGTGTGCCCGAACCCGCCTTCGAACCCGCTCCCCCGGGCGTGGGCGCGATCGTGGTCGGCAGCTTCCCGCTCGCGGCCGGACAGTGGACCCACGAGCACTACCACCCCCAGCACCAGCTGGCCTGGACACGTAGCGGCGTGCTCGGTGTCGCTGTGGGACAAGCGCATTGGATCGTGCCGCCGACCCGCGCGCTGTGGCTGCCAGCAGGCGTCGCGCACAGGACCGGTGCGAGCCGCGACGCCGTGCTGTGCAGCCTCTATTTCGAACCGGACCGATGCGAGCTGGACTGGCCCGAACCCACCGCGGTCCGCGTCGACGGCCTGCTGGCCCACTTGATCGTGCACCTCGCCCAGAGCACACTGGCCGATGATCAGCGGCTCCGCGCCGAGGCGGTCGTCCTCGACCTGTTGCAGCCGTTGCCCGCGACGCCGATCGACGTCCCCCACCCCGTCGACGAACGAGTACGCACGGTCGCCGACGCCCTACTGGACAACCCAGCCGACCCGCGCAGCCTGGAAGCCCACGCCCGGGCCATCGGCGTGAGCCGTCGCACGCTCACCCGATTGTTCGTGCAGGACACCGGGATGAGCTTCGACCGCTGGCGCACCCACGCGAGAATCCAGGCGGCACTGCCACTGCTGGCCGACGGCCAGCCCGTCTTCCGCGTCGCGCACACCGTCGGATACGCCACGGCCAGTGCGTTTCTCGCGGCCTTTCGCCGAACGGTCGGCACATCGCCGCGGCGATACCTCGACGGCTGAACCGAACAGCCGGAAACCCCACGACCAACAGGTGATCGGCAGCCTCTGCCCCGTCAGCGAGCTCCCGCAGACCTGTCCGCCTGACGCCTGACGCTGAGCTGCGACATCCAGGCGACGCTGTCGATCGTCGCGATCCGCACCTCGGTCGCGATCGCTTTCATGTGCCCCTCGTCGAAGAGCTCGAGCGAGGCGCTACTGATCGTCCCCGCCTCGTCGACGCCGGCGCTCCAGCTGTCCGCCAGCCGCTTGTTCATCTCCGCCACCGCGTGCCGGCGCACCCGATCCCAGCTCAGGTCCGGATGCACCTCGTTCACGGTCCCGGTGCACAGCCAGTCGTCGAGCGTCATTCCGAACAGTTCTGACCACTGCTCGGTATAGGTAGTCACTGACTCGCTCCTCTGATCGGCGCTGCGACGTCGCACGGTGTCCGACATGATGATAAGTCCGTACTAACGAAATCGTCAGCGGGCCTTGAACATTCGCCGCAACGTCGGCCAGATCGGCGGGTGGCCCGCTCAGCTCTCCTTGACCAGGTCCGGCTCGGTCTCGGCCATCACCGCTTCACCACGCGCGACCATTCCCGCTTCGTCGGACAGTGTCAGATGCGGGATGAACAACGCGAGCGCGAACGCGAGCACCGCACCCGGGATCAGGTACCAGAACCCGGGGACCAGCGCGTCGACGTAGGCGCTGACGATCGCGTCGTGCAGGTTGTCCGGCAGGTTCTTGACCACCGAGGGAATCAGTGCGCTCGGATCGATTTTCGCCGCCGCCGCTTCCTGCCAGTTCGCCTGGAACGCGCCGGTGAGGTTCTCGGTCAGCCTTCGTGTTCGTCGAGTCGCGGGCCGAGGAGCCGATGCTGCCGCTGTGGCTGTTCCGCAATCGCACCTTCGTGCTCACCTCGCTGATCGGATTCCTCGTCGGCCTGGTGATGTTCGCGGCGATCGGCTTCATCCCGACCTACCTGCAGATGGCCAGCGGTATGGCGGCTTCCATCCGGGCGCCGGAGGCGATGAAGGCGGCGAGCACTCTCGGCTCGGCCATCACCAGCTTCGTTGCCAGCGAGATACCCTCGCGCACTTCGCTTTCCGGCTGGAAGCCCGCGGCATGCAGCCAGGTGAGGTCTTCGATGAGTACACCGGTCGGACCGCTTGCGACGAATTCGCACCGGGCTTCGGGCGTCCCGATCTCACCGATCGGGCCGACCACCGCGTCCAGCTTGGTCTCGTAATAGTTGAAGAACGTGCGCGGCGAGACACCCGCGGCCTTGGCGATGTCGTCGACGTTCGTCGCGTCCAGCCCGTGCTCGACCGCCAACCGCCGCGCGGCGAGGCATAGATCGAGCAGGGTCCGTTGCTTCTTTTGTTCACACAGACCGACTGCGACCTGTTTGACCGGCTCCTGAGTCACGTCCACATTTTGCACACACTGCAATCTTTCAGGAACTGCAACTATTTCCCCGGGTAGCGGGCCGACTCTTCCGGCAGGTCGACGCCGCGTTGATCCCGGGAAAAGGACCGACCCGGGGCGACACTGAGAGTCGTGGACATCGACCCCGAGGACAGCGCTCCGCAGGCGCCCGCGCGAACCAGAATGCCGACGTGGCTACCTCGGGCAATGGTGCTGGCACTGGTGTTCTTCGGGCTGTTCCTGCTCGCGGACTGGGCGTTCCACCGGCTGACCGGCATCCTGATCATCTTGTTCGTCGCGTTCTTCATCTCGCTGGCGATGGAGCCACCCGTCGCACTGCTGGTGCGGCGGGGGGTGCCGCGTGGTCTCGCCACCGGCCTGGTATTCATCGCCACCTTCCTCTGCGTGCTGGCCTTTCTCGCCGCACTGGTGACCTTGCTCGTGGAGACGGCGACCAACCTGGTCCATGAGACGCCACGGCTGCTCAACGAGGGCGTGGACTGGGTCAATCACACCTTCGGACAGCACTTCACGACGCACGACCTGAGTCAACGGCTGCTGCGCGAATCCGACCTGCTCGAGAGCTACGCGCACACCGCCGCCGACAATGCCTGGGGCGTGTCGACCACGGTCCTGGGCGGCTTGGCCCAGGTCCTGACCATCGCGCTGTTCAGCGTCTACCTCACCGCGGGCGGCCCGAAGGTGCGGCGCACGGTGTGCTCGCTCCTGCCGCCGACACGCCAGCAGACCTTCCTGCACGCCTGGGACCTCGCCATCGACAAGACCGGCGGCTACCTGTTCTCTCGATTGTTGCTGGCGATCATCTCCGCGATCGTGCACGGCGTATTCCTGTCGATCCTGCACCTGCCCAACCCCATCGCCCTCGGTGTCTGGTTCGGCGTGATCTCCGCGTTCATCCCGACCATCGGCACCTACATCGCCGCGATCGTTCCGGTCTTCGTGGCACTGACGGTCGACCCGATGGACGCGGTATGGATCATCGTGTTCGCGGTTGTCTACCAGTGGTTCCAGGACTACCTACTGCAGCCTCGCATCACCGCGCGCACCGTCGACGTCAACGCCGCGATCGCATTGCTGTCGGTGCTGGCCGGTGGCGCGCTGCTCGGAGCGGTCGGCGCGCTGCTGGCCATCCCAGCCACCGCCACGGTCCAGGCGTTCCTGTCCGAATACGTGAAACACTATGCGGTGACCGAGGATCCCCGCATCGAACAAACGACACCGCGCCGCACACGAGCGGGCGTACCCACCCGCGACTGAAACCGCGATACGGCGATTGCCCGTCGGAGCTCGATGCTTCGCCTTCCACATCCACCCTACTGATTACACCTACTCGATTAGTGTTGCGTAACAACATCTTTCAAATGACACAGGTTCGAATTGAATCTCCCGATCCGTGTAACAGCGCAGCAGCGGGCTCCGATCCAGAGCTTGACGCAACACCGAGCGAGGAGACGCACCCGTGGACGCCGTGTACCAACAATACGCAGCAGAGATGCATGAGCGGTTCGGCTTCCTGGCAACGTGGCTACCGTCTGGCCTGGTAGAGCCAGGCGACGTCGGCGTCCTGGTCAACGGCAAGTTCGAGAAAGTGACGACCCTGACGACGCTGGGCGTGCCGTATTCCCTCGACACACCAGGGCACAACGGTCACCTCGACTACTCGTCAGCGCAGACGGTTCGCGTCACTGAGACCGCCGGCGTCGACGCTGCCGATCTGGTGTCGAGCTCCCTCACGATCAGCTTCGGGCGCAGCGGTGCCACTTTCCTCCAGGCGGCCGATACATCTGAGCTGAAAATTGCTGACCTGCACCTCCTCGAAGGTGAGTTGAAACGCCGGTACGCCCATCACCAGTGGCTGCCCGAGTATCTGGTGGTCCACAAGGTTGTACGTACGGGGCCCGCTGTCATTTTCGTATCCAACGAACGCGATGCCCACATCGGATTGCGTCTGAACGCAACCGGCGGCATACCCTCCACAGTTCCCATCGCCCAAGCGGCTGCCCATTTGACGGTGACCAGCCGTTCGGGGCTTGCGGTGAATCTGGTTGTCCCCGCAGAATCCACTCCGCTGTTCGGCGCCGTCCAACTTCGGAAACGACTCGGCGGCAACACCTCACTGAGGTTCCGAAATGACGGTAACGACGCCGGACTGGTTCCGATGCGGTGGCCGACGGTCAGGGACGAGGCAGCAAGGCCGGTTGATCCGTGACCACAGGCAAACTCCCCACCACCGCCCGCCTCGGAGAGGCGATTCGAATCGCTCAGCATCTCGCTGATGACGAAGGGCAATTGGTCGGCCCCGAGGCGCTGTTCTCGGCAATCGTGCTGGATGCAGAGCCGCGGACAAGGTGCCGCCTCATACTTCGCCAGCTCGGCGTCGACCGCGCATTCACCGACCAGGACCGCCAAGAGATGGCGGCGCTGTCGGACCGGTTCGGACCAGGTCGTATCGATATCGGATTCACCGACCGAGCCGCCGCCGTCCTGGGCCGGATGCAGTACTGGGCCTCACGCACCGGTGACCGCAGCGCGGATACATCGCATTTGCTGCTCGCGTGTCTGGAGCAGCGGGACATCTCCGAGATCGTCCACCAATTCGGCGCCACGACCAATGACGTTATCCGGACAGCACTGGCAGTCAGGCGGGCCGTGGCGCCGACAGATCGCCCGATCGAGTCGGCGGGACCGATCCTGTCACCGAGTCGGCTCCATCGGCCCGCGACCCACGCGTTCGACGCCGATGAGACCAGCGTCGAGCATTTCCGGACGTACACATCGACGATTTCGCGGTCTCAACTGGCCGGAGCCGGCCACATGAGTTCCCGCATTCAACGTCACCTGGTTCGACTCCACATGCTGGTCAGTGTTGCGACGTTGGTCGCCGCGGTATCACTGCTGGTTGCCACCGCATATTGCGCCGTCACTGCGACTTTCTGGTCACTGATCTGGCTCGGTTGCAATGTGCGCAGGGACCGGTTCGCCTTGATTTTCCGGCTGGCGGTAGATCTGAGTGTCGTGGCACTGAGCTTTACCCTCGGTGTACCGCTCTGGCCCGCGATATTGGTCGTCGTCTATCGGGTGTGTGATGTCTTCGAGGAGCGGCTCGGGTTGATCCAGGTTCGTAGCGCGGTGGCGGAGCCGGCACTGTCGCTGCGCACCCTCCGTGACGATCGGCGGATCAATTATCGCGGCGCGAACAACCACATTGTCAACCGGCTCACAAGAAGGTCGAGCAGCGATGCGATCCAAACCTGATGTCTCCCTGTGGCGTCCAGGGGTAGATGACCGGATGGCGATGCGGGATTGGTTGCATCGCCGAAACCGGCGCGAAGTGGATGCCGAGGTCATCGACTTCGTTCTGCCGGCCCCGATGATCATGGGCGGCGACCTCAGTGCAGCAAAGCTGGGCTCTCGCATATTGGCGCTCGGTCTGCTGCGCATGCCCGCGTCGATTCGACTCGCTCACCGATACGGATCTTCGGGGTCGCGAATCGGACTGTTCGACTGCGATTTTGCGAAGCTCAGCTATCGGCTGGCCGGACCGATCTACCTGGTGCGGTTCCTGCTGTCGGTTGCCTCCTCGTTGGCAACCGCGGCGGTAGGAGGCTCGTCGTCGATCGCGATCATCTTCGGCATCGTGGCTTGGGCAATGATGGGATGGCGGGGGAAGGCGGTATTTCCCTTCTACCTCGCCGCAATATTGGGCGGGGCCCTGATATCACCCTCGGTATTGTGGGTCCAACTTCCTGGGTTTTTCGTCTACCGGGTTATGCGGATATTGTTCGCCTCCTGGATGACCAACTTGATGTCGACCATGGTGTTCGCCAGCCCAGCGAGATTCCTCGGCAGGTTCGCAGTCCTGCGAGCACTGTTCAGTAGCAAATTTTCCAGTGTGCTGCTGGCGGTGGACAAGGCCACCCACGACGACCGCGCACGGGCGTCGTTCTTCGTCGACGCGGTGCTGGATACAGCACCAACCCGTCTCGAGCCGGTCCTACTCCAGTGCGCTGCCAATGCCGAAGCAGCCGAATTGGAATTTCAGAAGGCTTTGACGCTTGCCCAACAAGCCAGCGATCTCGCAGCGCACTGCAATGACCCCATACGCGGATGGTGCGCACTGCAATTCGGCGACCTTCTCGCACTGGCGGGACGGCAAGCAGAAGCAGAAGATCGGTGGAGGGAAGCTTCGTCTTTGCTCAGCTACCGCAGCAGGACCCGCTATTGGCGTATCGAGGCAGACCTGCGAATGGCGGAAGCGTTGACGTCGAACCTGACTGATCTCGCACGGTGCGAGGACGGACTCAGCCGCATCTGCACGGTCCGGAGGGCCGCCCTTCGTTCCGCAAGTGCAACGTTGCTCGACCGCACCGAATTTCTTCTGCTTCGAATGATGCACGAAGCCGAGAACACCACAGCAGTCGCCGAGCATTTCGAGACCCTGCACGAGGTGACGGAAGGCGGCGTCCAGGCAGACGCATCGGTCACCGAGCACGCTCGACAGAAATTGCTACACGCTGCACTCCTCGTCGAACTGTCAGGCCGAACTGACGACCCTGCCGAGCGATACGAGCGTGCTGCCGACCTGTGCGACAACGTTCTCGGATTTCTCAGCCGCACGCATGACCCGCTCATGGAAGCGAACGTTTTTGCTCTGCTGGCGCGGATCAGGTCAATCCAGAACCAACGCACCGAATCGCTGGCAAACGCTCTGGCGGCGTTGAACGCGGTGCAGCGCGTCCGATATCAGCTCCCGACAACGTCATGGCGGACCGCATGGACAGCCACATACTCACAGACGTACGCACTTGCGCTCGACCTCGCCGCCGGAGCCGGTGACGCCGCATTGGTCGCCGAACTACTCGAAGTTGTTCGCGCCCAGGCCGTTCCGCTGGAGAACAACGACGCAGGCGCACTCTTGCGGGCAATCTTCACGTCGCTGGTATCCGATCTGCCGGCAGCCGACGCGACAGAGCCGGGAGTAGATCCCGTCCTTCCGAATCCCACAGTGCTTGTCGATGGAGCTTGCTGGGTGGGCGGTCTTCCTCACGACGCGCTCGATCTCGACACCGAGCTCGCGACGATGTATCCCGGGTGCTGGTATTGGAGCTATTGCCGAGTCGACGAGACGATCCACCATGCGGTGCGCAGCCCGGAAGGAACGTGGCACGCAAGCACAACCGATCATCGGTCGGTCGAACCATTCCTCAGAAGGCTCGCGTGGCACCTTCCGATTCACATCCCCGGCGAAGACTTTCCCGAAGATCGACTGCGTGGGGCAGCACTGATGACCGAATCCGCCAACACAATGACCCACGACGGGCTATCCGGCGAAGTCTTCTTCCAGGTTTTCCGGTCGCTCGGCTCCGCGCTGATTCCTGAAATCCTGGCCGAAGGCCTCGCTCGGCCAGGCGTGGACACGCTGGTCGTAGCGCCCACAGGTGCGCTTGCGACCATTCCGGTAGCCGCGCTGCTGCTTCCCGACGGAACTGGAGTGCTGAGCACGGCGGCGGTCGTACACGTGCCCTCCATCTCGATAATCGCTCGCCGACGTGCCGACCGAGGTCTCAAGCCGCTCACGCACCGCGACACGGATCATGTGCTAGCCGTGCTCGTGCCCCACTGCGCTCCAGGGCATGACCCCGACGACAAGAACCTCACCTACGCCGAGCGCACCGAACCGCCGAACAGCAAGATCGTCCGTGGCCCGCTGAGCAAGAACGAGTTTGCGATGCATCTGAGCACACTGCGCACTGCCGCCGGCACGCTCCTGCTGACCGGACACGTCAGATACGGCGAACTCGATACGTCGCCCGCCTCGATGGGCTTCGCGTTCCACGACGGCTTGCTGTCACTCAGGGACTTCTATTCGACCGCGCTAGACGGCGTGCCTGTTTTCCAAATGCCGCCCCGCGCCATCCTGGCTGGCTGCGGCAGTATCGGAATCGACCCCGATGTCCCCGGCGACCTGGCAAGGACGCACCGGATCCAGGCTTCCGAGTGGCTGGGGTTCGCCGCGGCCGCGCTGTACGGCGGTGCCGAGCAAGTCATCTGCACCCTTTTCGAGGTCCCTGACTCTTCGACGACCCGCCGGATCGACTTGGACTTGGTGGAGGCTCTGCGCAAGGGTCGCGACCCGGTGACGGCGCTCAGAGATATTCAACTACGTGAACTCCGGCGATGGGAGTCCGGCGAGGAGTCGGGTTCGCTGGCGATGGCTTCTCTTGCCTACGCATACGTCGGCATAGGCACTGGCTGATCGGTGACACGGGGCTCGACCGCACGTGCGAGCTCGTCGAATCAGGGTGCGTCCCCGTAGATGACGAGCCAGATCGCGCGACCGAGTGATTCGGCCAATTCCTCCTCGCCGATACCGGTTTCGGCGGCGAAGGCAACGGAGATCGTGCGTTCGACCATCGAGGTGAGTATCAGGGCGGTGGCTCGGGGATCGAGCTTCGGCCCGACGCGGCCCGCTGCCTGTTCGGCCGCCAGCCGGGCACGCACCAGTTCGGCGAAGGTCGCCACTCGGGAACGCCAGTAGGCACCGACCTCCCGGTCGTAGGAACCCACTTCGGTCAGGGCGAGCAGCAGATAGCGATGGTCGCGGAAGCCGCCGATCATCGCGCGCATGGCCAGCACGACTCCGGCCTGCTGATCGGTGTGCTCGGCACTCCACCACGTCTCCGCCGCGGCGAACAGATCGGCCGTGGCCAACTCGGCCATCCGGATCAGCAGCCTGCTCTTGTCCGGAAAGTAGCGATAGAAGGTAGATCTCGCCGATCCGGACGCCGCGGCGATCTTCTGCACGGCGATCTCGGTGAACGGCGTGCCGCCTGCCAGCAGGTCTTCGACCGCGATCAGGACACGCCGTTCGAATTCTGCCCGCCGGTCATCGGTGGGTTTGCGCGCCGATCGCGGGACACGGGTCAGTGAGGGCATCGGCTATCCGTCGCCGATGCCGCACCGGGTGCGCTGGCATTGCCCATGCGACCCATTGTGCCCGTAGACCAGCGGGCCGCCATGGTGGCGGGGTACAGGCCGCGGCAATCCCCCTGTCCCGGTTGACTGTTGACACCTGAACGCGGCCCGCCTCATCATCAATCGGACACACTGTCCGAGACTCAGTGACCGAGGTGGTTCTCATGGTCGATTCCCCTGTCGCTGCGGTCGAACGGACCGACGTCGTCGTGGTCGGCGCGCGCTGCGCGGGATCGGCTACCGCGGCGACGCTGGCGAGGGCGGGTCGCGCGGTGGTCGTGCTCGACGCCGCCACCTTGCCGTCGGACACCCTGTCCACCCACCTGCTCTGGCCGGCCGGGCTGGCCGAGCTCCAGCGCCTCGACGCATTGACCGCCGTCGAGGCACTCGGTGCGCCACGACTGACAAGGGCCTACGCACAGGCCGCGGGCCACGGTGTCGGTTCCGGCTTTCCCTCGGTCGACGGCATCGACTACGCGATGTGCGTGCGCCGCACCGGACTCGACGCCGTGCTGGCGCGCACCGCGGTGAACGCGGGCGCGCAAGTGCGGCCGCGCTGCCGGGTCACCTCGGTGATCTGGGACGGGAACCGTTGCGCCGGTGTGCGATACCTCGACGCCGCGGGCCAGACCAGGGAGATCCGCGCCGCGCTCGTCGTCGGCGCGGACGGGCGGCGCAGCACGATCGCCCGCGCGGTGGGCGCCGAACGACCGTTTCTGAGCGTGCCGAGCGGGCGCGACTGCTATTTCGCCTACTGGCGCGACGCCGCCGACGCTCCCCGGCACATCGCCGCCCAGTGGCGTGTCGGTGCCGACCTCGGCACCGCCTTCCCGTGCGACGACGGCCTGGTGCTCAGCCTGGTACAGCCGCCCACTGTCAGCGACCTCGGATCGGGTCCCGGTGTGGCCGAACGCCGCTACGCCGAGGCCCTCGCCCGGATTCCGGATCTGACCGGCCGGCTGCGCGGTTGTGAGCGCGTGGGCCGGATCCGTTCCGCCACCGGCATTTCCTCGTACTTCCGCCGTTCCGCGGGGCCGGGCTGGGCACTACCCGGCGACTCCGGACACTTCAAAGATCCCGTCACCGCGCAGGGCATCCGCGACGCCCTGCACTATGGACGCACGCTCGCCGAGTCGGTCGACGAGGTTCTCGACGACCCGCGGGCTCTCGACGCCGCCCTGTCGGAGTGGGAGCACCGCCGCGTCGTCGAATGCCGCGAGATCTTCCACTGGACGAACCGGCTGGCACGGGGTGAAACGCTGCGGCCCTTGGAGATCGAGCTCTACCGCTCCGCCGCCGACGACCCCGAACTGGCAGAGATCACCGCAGGCATCTTCTCCCGCACCCACCGGCCCGCCGAGCTGTATACCCCGTCCCGCGCACTGGGCCTCGCGCTGCGCGCCTCGGTCCATCAGTGGGCACATCTGCCCGCCGTCCTGGCCGACATGGCACGCGAGATCCGCGACTCGACCAGCGAATGGCGAACCACGCGAACAACCCTGCGCGGCACAGCATCCGATGACCGCCCACCGCCGAGCCCGCCTTTCACCCTCACCACCGCAGGTCCAGGAGAACACCATGCCTGATCAGCCGACACCGTTGTCAGCACCGATCACCCGCCGCACCGCGCTGCGCGCCGGGCTCATCGCCGGAGCCGCACTAGCCGCGACTCCCCCGGCCCTCGCGGCAGCGACGACCGGCCGGCGTTCGCCACTATTGCGCTCCGGAGGTAAGTCGGTGGCGATATTCGGTGGCGGCATGGCCGGGCTCAGCGCCGCGCACGAGCTGGCCGAACGAGGCTACGACATCACCGTCTACGAGCCCGCCTTCCTCGGCGGAAAGGCCCGCAGCATGGGCGTGCCGGGGACCGCGTCGCCCGGCCGTCAGCCTCTGCCAGGTGAACACGGGTTCCGCTTCTTCCCCGGCTGCTATCAGCATGTTCCCGACACGATGAGCCGAATCCCGTTTCCCGGCAATCCGAACGGTGTGCTCGACAACCTGGTGCGGGTCGAGGGCACGGTCGCCGGATTCCAGGACCTTCCGCCGGTCTTCGCCCCGGTCGAGCTCGGTGGACTGAGCCAGTTGACGCCGGAACTGGTGCAGAACAGTATCATCGGCGCGCTCGGCTTCATCCCTGACCTGCCACCACACGAGCTGGCGTTCTTCGCCAAGCAGATGCTCGTGTGGTTCACCTCCAGCACCGAACGACGCTTCGACCAGTGGGAATACGTGACCTGGGAACAGATCATGCAGGCCGAGGGAAAGTCGCCCGCCTACCGCAAGTACCTGGTGAACGCGCTCACCCGGATCACCGTCGCCGCGAAACCGCAGACCAGCTCGGCACGAACCATCGGCACGATCGGCGAGGCGCTGGTGCTCGCCGCCTCCGGCACGGTTGCGCAGTTCGCCGGTGGCGTCGACCGAATCCTCAACCGCCCGACCAACATCGCCTGGATCGATCCGTGGGTCGACTACCTGCGCACACTCGGCGTCCGCTTCGTCATGGGGCAGGGCCTGGCCGCATTGCGGATGGCCGGCGGTCGCATCGCCGCCGCGACGATCAGCGGATCAGGTGGGACCACGACGGTGACAGCCGACCACTATCTGTGCGCCATGCCGGTCGACCGCGCGGTCGATCTCCTCGACGACACGATCATCGAGGCAGATCCGCGCCTGGGCGGGATGCGAAACCTGGTCACCGACTGGATGGTCGGCATCCAGTACTACCTGCGCCGCCCCACCGACATCCCGGAGGGACACATCGCCGCGTTGGGCTCCCCCTGGGCCCTCACCGCCCTGCGCCAAGCCCCCATGTGGGTGGGCGACTTCCCTGCCACCTACGGCGACGGCTCGGTGCTGGAATGCCTGTCGGTCGACATCTCCGACTGGGACACACCCGGAATCCACTTCGGCCGCACCGCCAAGGAATGCACCGCCGCCGAGATCGCCACCGAGACCTGGGCGCAGCTCAAAGCCTGGCTCAACACCGGCACCGACTGGCTACGCGACGAAGACATCCACTCCTGGCATCTGGACCCCGGCATCACCTGGTCGGGAACCACCATCCACAACGAAACCCCGCTGCTGGTCAACACAGTCGGGTCCTACGACGATCGCCCCGACGCACACTGCGCGATTCCCAACCTCTACTTCGGCG
Organism: Nocardia sp. NPDC055002; assembly: GCF_053608825.1. Taxonomy (NCBI): domain Bacteria; kingdom Bacillati; phylum Actinomycetota; class Actinomycetes; order Mycobacteriales; family Nocardiaceae; genus Nocardia; species Nocardia sp. NPDC055002. The sequence goes on along the minus strand of NZ_JBSGWE010000001.1, from coordinate 214,560 downwards.
GTGATCACGTCCGACACCACATCGATCTGGCCACCATGGAGGGCGCCAACGAATCCGGTCGCGCGGCGGCCAACGCCATCCTCGACGCCGCCGACGACCCGAGTCCCCGCGCCCAGATCTTCCCGCTGGTCTCCCTGCCCGCATTCGCTGCCGCCAAAGCCATCGACGCGGACCGCTTTCACGCCGGTTTACCTCACCTGCTCGACGGCTGACCCTTGACCGTCCGCGATTTCTGGTGCACATTGACACCACATCATTGTGGTGTCAATGTGCACCAGAATGAATCAAGGCCGCCCGCACAGAATCGGATGAGGTAACGATGCCCTGCTGTCTGTTGGCGAGCTACCTCGTCGCGGGATTCCGGCGCCTGCGCCGTCGCCCGGCCACGGAGACCGAAACCGCGAGTTTCGCTCCTCCCGCGCGACGCCGAGGGCCGGCTCAACGAACGGAGGCGGCGCGATGAGCGACGCGATCACGATGCCCACGGTGACCGAATCCAGTCCGGAGGATCTGGCGTTCCAGCGCTTCGTCCTGGATCTGGCCCTGCAACCGCTCGACCGTTTCGACGGGTTCGACCGGATCGAGCAGATCGCGGCCAGCGCGCTGCGCTATCAGCTCAACTTCATCGGCTACGGACTCGCGATGGCCCAGTACACGCGCACCCCGGCCTTCACCGGCTATCTCGCCGAGGCCCAGCGCAATGCCATCGTGAAGATGTGCGACAAGCGCGTGTGGTCCTATTGGGCGACGGAGAGCCTGGTGGGGTACGCCCGGCTCAACACCGACCCGATCCGCCATGCCAACGTCATGTACACCGGATATTTCGGGGTGATGCTCGGCCTCTACGAAACGCTCAACGCCGACACCACCTTCGACCAGCCCGGTTCACTTCGCCTGCGGTGGAGCAAGTCTCGCGTGCACGACTACGACTTCGAGCGGCTCACCCGCGCGATTCGTACGAACATGCTGGTTCGCAAGGACTGTCCGCAGTACCCCTGCGAGCCCCACCTCATCTATCCGATCTGCAATGCCTTCGCGTTCAACACCCTGGTGATGCACGACCGGCTGCACGGCACCGAACTCACCGGCGACCTGGTCGACCGGATCCGGCACAGCTACCTCCACGACGGCTGGCGCACGCGCAGCGGACGGTTCATCCCGGGCAGGCTCGGGCCCAAGCTCACCATCAGCGCACCGGTACTCGCCTACGACGCGGGCATGGTGGCCTGGCTGAACGCGACCATGCCCGATCTGGCCCGTGATACCTGGAACACCATCCGGCAGCGCTTCATCCGGTTCGACGGCACCGAAGTACAGTTGCGCGGTTCTTCTCGATCGCGCGTGGACCTCGGCAACTACAACGTGGTCAACGGCGACGGAATGACCAGGGTGTTCGTCGCGACCGCGGCTGCCGAAATGGGCGAGACCGACCTCGCCGACGCACTGAATCGGTCTCTGGCCGAACACAATCGGCTCGTCGACCGAGCGGGTGCCCAGCGCTACGCCGGCGCGTCGACGGTGACCAACGCGCATCACGTCCTGGCTCGCTTCGCCCGCCCGGACGGGCTGCGCGACCTGATCCGGGGCGAAGTCCCGCGACAGTGGCGAACCGGTCCGATCCTCAATGATGCCGCCTACCCGGATGTCCTGGTCGCCAAAGCGGTGACCGACGGCACCTCGCTCGATCTGGTGCTACGGCCGGGCGACGGCCCGCGGCGCGTTCGGCTCGGGCTGCAACGGCTGATTCCTGAACGCTCATACCAGGTCACCGGTGCCATCGAGGCCGCGGTGATCGCCGATGCCGACGGTACCGCTGTGATCGAAGTGGACCTCGGCGGACGCCACGTGGTGCGCGTCAGCCCCGTCTGAGCGCGGTGAACCACGCACTGCCCGCACCGGTGGGGTGGATCGCGGTCGGCCTGTGTTCGGCCGCGGCGCTCGTCGCCGCGGTCGACGCCCGTTCCGGCACACCGGCGACCAGTCGATATGACGGTCGGGCAACCGAACTCGCCCATGTCGTCATGCTCGTCGCGATGGCAGTGATGTGGACGCCGACAGCTGGTGACCTACCCGCCGCGATCTGGCGTGCCGTCTTCTCGGTGCTCGCGATCGCGATGTCGACCTGGGTCGCGGTCACGATCGCTCGCCGCACCGACGACGTCGGCGCCGCGATCTACCACTGTGTGGCCGCGTTCGCGATGCTCTACGCGCCCCTGGGGCAGCAGCACCACCACCATCATGTCCATGGTGGAGCGGAGAACTCCTTGCCGGTCCCGCTGCTCGGCTGGGCATTCGTGGCGATCTTCACCCTCGACGCTGTCGTCACGCTCGGCGCACTGACGTGGCAGATCGCCCATCGGCGACCGGCGCGGGCGTTGTTCCCGCACTTGGTGATGGACGCCGCGACAGCCGTGATGATCTGGCAGGCGCTGAGCGCCTGACCCTCGTTCGATACGGGTCGCGCCCAGGTAGCGCAGGAGCAGGAGGCAGGCGCTACCTGGGCGATCGAACACTATTCGCGCAGCCGAACCTTCTCGAGGATCGGCCGCACCCCACGCGGTACCCACCAGTTCCAGGTGCCCGCCAGTCGCATGAAAGCGGGGACCAGAATCATGCGGATCAACGTGGCGTCCACCAGCACAGCCAGCGTCAATCCGACGCCGAGCATGCGCATGAGGGAGACCCCGCTCGTCGCGATCGCCGCGAAGATCACGATCATCATCGCCGCCGCCGCGGTCACCACCTGCCCGGAACGGGCAAGCCCGACGGCGACTGCCCGATCGTTGTCGGCCCTGGTGTGCCCGGAGGTCTCCCATTCCTCGGTGAAGCGCGCGAGCAGGAAGACCTCGTAGTCCATGGACAGCCCGAACGCCACACAGAACAGCAGGACCGGGACCGTGGCGACGGTGAAACCGGTGATCTCGGTGCCGAATCCACCGAGGTGTCCCGACTGGAACACCCAGACCATCGCACCGAAGGTCGCCGTGAGTGAGACAACGTTGAGCGCCAGCGCCTTCAACGGCAGCAGGAGGCTGCCGGTCAGCAGCATCAGCAGGATGAAGGTGGTGACAGCGATCCAGGCCAGGGCTTTCGGGAAGGCCGCTGCGATCCCGGCCGCCGTGTCGCGCTTCTGCTGAGCCAAACCACCGAACACCGTGTCGCCGGGTGCGGCGACCGCGTCGAGCTCATCGAGCTGCCGCGCGGCGGCAGGTGAGTACGGATCGAGTGAGGTGGCGATCGTCAGATGGGTACTCTCGGCGCGCGCAGCGCCGGGATCGCCGGGCCCCACCGGCTGCCCGCCCGCATAGGTCCCCGACGGCGCGAGCACCACATCCACATCGGGCACCCGCGACAGCGCGGCCGCGTACTCGGCCGTCGCCGTGTCGGCACCTTCGCGGTGGACGATGATGTGAACGGTGCCGGTGGCGTTGGCGTCGAACTGCTCTCGGATCGTGTCACCGACGTGGCGTGCCTGCGCGGCAGCAGGCAGGACTCGATCGTCGGGCAAACCGACCTGGAGTCCCAGGACCGGCGCGCCGGCGATCAGCAGAATTCCCAGCACCGGCAGCGCGATGAGAACGGGGTGCTTCTGCACCGCCACCGCCAGTCGGTACAGGAACATCGACTCGACCGCGGCCGCCTCTCGCAACGGCTTTCGGGTGATCCGCTCCCCGAGGAGTGCGAGCAGGGCGGGCACACACGTCAGCGCCAGCACGACCGACAGCGCGACCACGGCGACGCCCGCGTACCCGATGGAACGCAGAAAGTTCATCGGGAAGAACGACATTCCGATCAACGCGATCGCCACCGTCACACCGGAGAACAGCACGGCCCGCCCACCGCGCCGCATGGCCAGCGAGATGGCGGTGTGCTGGTCGTGGCCACGAGCGATCTCCTCGCGGAACCGCCCGATGATCAGTAGTGAGTAGTCGATCGCCAGCGCCAGCCCGAGGGCGGTGGTGATGTTGAGCGCGAAGACTGACAGGTCGAAGACGAAGGTCAGCGCGAACAGCACCGCGGTGGTCGCGACGATGGCCAGCACTCCCACCGCGATCGGAATCGCCGCGGCCACGACACTGCGCAGGAACCAGATCAGCAGCAGAAATGTCAGCGGGATCGCGATCGATTCCGCCAACGCGAGGTCGTGCTCGGCGCGTTCGTTGATCTCCTGGAACGCCATCGCCTGTCCGCCCGCGGTGACGGTGATCTCGCCTGTGGTCCCGGTATGCCGGGTGGCCAAGTCGGCCGCAGTCTTCTGCGCCTGGTTGTCGTCGCCGGCCAGACCCGCCACGATCAGTCCGACGTGTCCGTCCCGGTCGATCAACCGGGCGCGGCTGTCCGGGTCGGTCCACGGCGAGTCGACCGACAACACCCGGTCGTCGACGCGCAGGTCGTCCACGATGTCATTCGCGCGATCGGCCCCGGCGCCGGTGAGAACATCACCGGGTGCTTCGACAGTGAAGATCAGCTGCATTCCCGCGATGTCGAAGTCGCGGGCCAGTGCCTGCTCAGCCTGTGAGGACTCCGCGTCGGGGTCGAGAAACCCGCCCGCCGACAAGCGGCCGGTCACTTGCGCACCGAGCAGACCGAACAGCACGAACGCGATGCCCGCCACGGCGAGAACCAGTTTCGGCGTCCGGATCGCGATCGTGGCGAACCGTTCGATCATCGCAGGACCCCGCGATCGCCTGGGAACAGGTACAGGGCCGATCTCGCCCGGCACGCGGAGCGTGGACGGAGTTCGTTCCAGATGGCGTCGTCGGTGCACGCGTCGGACAGCACACGCGCGCACTGTCCTCGCTGTCCGCGCTCGACGTTCGACGGCAATGTCGGTTGCATGTATTCATCTCCCCTTCTCGGCAGGCACGGTGATCATCCGTGCGCGCCCTGTCGATCACCGCGTCGTCATCGGCGACCGGTGCGCTGAACACGACGTAGCCCCGGGCTTCGAGCAGATGACCCTGTGGGGCAAGACCTTCCATCAGGTCGCCGGCCGGCAAGGCCGATGCGCCGCGGACGTGGACGACCGGCCAGCGCAGTTCGAGCCCGCGCAGCGCGGCGTCGGCGCCGTCGAACGCTTCGGTGAGCACCGCGTCGAGATCGTAGTCCGGGGACGCGCGAACGAACTCGCGGAGCGCCGGGCAGGAATGAACCGCGCGAGATTTCCCGGAATCGGAGGCACCACGTCGAAGAACACCGATCGTCATATGGTTTGTGTCACAACAGTTTTCATCGCGCGGTGGAAGGTTGATTCCTCACGCCTACTTGAAAGCTCATCAGCCGTTGACAGTCTATAGAGGTAATGAGAGGATTTAGGAATCATTCTCTCATAGGCGCGCTGGTAGCCGCCGGTCTTCGAACGGGGTCAACGATGACCACACCACCCGCACCCGCCGCACCGTACTGCCCGCCGCGCGGTTGAGGAAGTCGTCGGTGCACCGCCAACGAGGAACCTCGCTGCTTCACCGGTACGTCGGCGATCGACGATTCTTGCTCGCCTTGCCGCGTGCGGTAGGGCTACAGATCCTGCACCCGGCCATCGCGACGGCTCTCGACGAGCACATGGCGATGCGGCTGTGGTACCACAAGGCGCGGACCGTCTCGCAGACGATCGCCATGGCCTATGACGAACGGGACCAGCGCCACCGCATGGTCAACATTCATGGGCACATCAGTGGAAGCGACGACCACGGCACGCGCTTTCACGCGCTGAATCCGGAGTTGTTCCACTTCCAGCACGCGACCTACGTGGAGACGCTGGTAGTCGCGATCAATACCTTCATGGCGCCGATGTCCGATCGCGACCACGAACGCCTGTATGCGGAGTGCTGCGAATGGTATCTGCGGTTCGGGGTCTCCGCGCGGGCCATGCCACCGGACTGGGCGGGTTTCCGCGACTATTTCGACCGGACCTGCGCGCAGCAACTGCGTCTCACCCCGGCTGGTCGCACGCTCGCACCCGAGGTCTTGCGTCCGACCAGCTGGGTCCCGCGACTGCTGCCATCCGTCGCCGTGCGCGAGTTGCTGCACCCTCGCACCAGGGAACTACTCGGCGTGCCGGCACGACCGGGAGATCGGGCCGCGTTCCGTTCCTACGCCACCGGTCTCCGGATGGCGGCGACGATAGCGCCGCCGAGGATTCGCTACGTTGCGTCGGCGCGCGCGGAGAGGTCACCGCGGCCCGCGTAGACGCATGATTCACGGACCACTCCGCAGGGTCCGGGCAGACGGAGACGGCGCCCGCCTGCCCGGCCCCTCGCTACAACAGCGGTGTCGACTCAGAGGGGCCCTGGCGATACCTGGTCACCGTCAAAGTCTGTGGCTGCGCGTTGTATTCGGGAATGGGCAGCGGAAACCAGAAACTGCCGTCCAACCACACCTGACCGGCCAGCGGTGCGGGGTTGCCGAGCACATCGATGGCCTTGCCCGACGGCGGATTCCGGAAGGTGCCGACGTTCTCGCCGTCGACGAAGAAGTCGACGTACTCGTCGCCCACCTCGACCGCGTAGGCGTGATCGCGCGACATGACGCTCTCGTCGAGCAGCTTGACCTGGGGGACCAAGGTGCCCGCCCGTTTGACCATCAGGAAGAAGCCGTGCGGCATATCGGCACCGAGCAAGTTCGCCACCGGACTCAACGCGTCGGCCGTGGCACCCAGCGCGCCATGGGAACCGTTGTACATGAACCAGGCGATCTCCAGATCGAGCAATGCCCGTGGGTCGATCAGCCGGTTCGATACACCCCACCCGGTCGTCCCGTTGTGGCCGACCATGTCGGGAGCACCCTTGATGTTCATCGTCATGGTCTGACCGGAGGTGAAAGTGGGCCGGGCGACCAACTCCGCGTTGTTGTAGGGGAAGAGACCATCGGTGGTCCGCGGTACGCCGAACGTCACCCCTTCCGGACCGAACCCGAGACTCGAGTAGCCGACGTCGGTGGTGCACCACTCCTGCGCGGGAGCCGTCCCGAAGGTCTCGTCCATCGTGCGGGCCGGGAGCTGGTAGTCGGATCCGATCCAGCCGGCCAGTGCACGCGGTCCCAGGGCGCCACAGTTGGTCATCTGATCGTCGACCACACCGGGCAGCTGAATATTCGGGTCAGCGATACCGGCACCTGCCGAGGCCACCACAGCCGCGAACCCCGCACAGGCCGCCACAGCTTTCCTGATCACCATTTCGATTCCTCTTCCTCTTCACCAGCGAGAGAATGCTCGGTAACATAAAGCAGTCAAACACGGCTTCCACCGGTCTGGATATTTGCGAACACGGACAAATAGCGGATGAACATGGCGGACCCGTCTCGACCCGCAGATCGGAGCCGATCATCGAAATGACAGAGTGATATACAAAACATCTCACTCTGTCTAAGGTGGTTGGTAGTCCGATACGGCTATCCAGGAGAAAATGTGTCTGATTCCGCCACACCCACCGTCGATGCCACTGAACTGGCTGTTCGCAACCCAGCGTCCGGAGAACTGGTCGGCACCGTCGCCGTGTCGACCCCGGAGGAGGTCGCCGCGGCCGCGGCCGCGCTGCGCACAGCCCAGCCGCGGTGGGCTTCGATCAGCGCGTCCGGGCGCAAGCAGTGGCTGCTCAAGCTGCAGGATTGGGTGCTCGACCACAGCGACGAGCTGGCGGACTCGATTCAGGACGAGTCAGGAAAGCCTCGGGTGGAGGCCGAAGTCGAGGTCGCGTTCACTGTCGACCTCCTGGGCTACTACGCGCGAAACGCCGCGAAGTTTCTCGCCGATACCGCGGTGAGCCCCCACACCCCGTTGATGCGGGTCAAGAAGCTGACCACCACCTACACGCCGTATCCGGTGGTCGGCATCATCACGCCGTGGAACTTTCCCCTCGCCATGCCTGCCTCCGACCTCGTTCCGGCGCTCGCCGCAGGCGCTGCGGTGCTGCTCAAGCCCTCGGAGGTGACCCCGCTGACGCCGCTCGCCCTCGCCCGCGGCTGGGCCGAGATCGGTGCGCCGCCGGTGTTCACGGTGGTCTCCGGATCCGGCGCCACCGGTGCCGCGGTGGTCGACAACGCTGATTTCATCCAGTTCACCGGCTCCGGCAACACCGGCCGCCGCATCGCGGTCGCCTGCGCGGAACGCACGCTGCCCTACAGCCTCGAGATGGGCGGCAAGGACCCGGCGATCGTGCTGGCCGACGCCGACCTCGACCGCGCGGCCAACGGCATCGCCTTCGGCGCACTGACCAACGCCGGACAGCTGTGCGTGTCGGTGGAGCGGGTGTACGTCGAGGCCGCGGTGTACGACGAGTTCGTGAACAAGCTGGTGGCCCATGTCAAGACGCTGAGGCTCGGCCGCGACGACCGCAGCGGAAACATCGATGTCGGTCCCCTCGCCAACCAGGCCCAGCTCGACATCGTCACCCGCCACGTCGATGACGCGCTGGCCCAAGGCGCGCGAGCGCTCACCGGCGGCAAGGCCACAGGCGAGGGAAACTTCTTCGAACCGACGGTGCTGGTCGACGTCGATCACTCGATGTCGTGCATCACCGAGGAAACGTTCGGCCCGACGATCCCGGTCATCAAGGTCGCCGATGCGGACGAGGCGATCCGGCTCGCCAACGACTCCGAGTACGGACTGTCGGCCTCGGTGTGGACGGGCAACAAGTCCCGCGGGCAGGCAATCGCGCGGCGACTGGCCGTCGGCGCGGTGAATATCAACGACGCCACCATCAATCTGTTCAATTTCGCTCTCCCCCACGGCGGTTGGGGCCAGTCCGGCACCGGGTACCGATTCGGCGGTGCCGACGGCGTACGCAAGTACTGCCGCAAGCAGGCGATCACAGCTCCGGCACTGCCGACACAGAAGTCCGAACTCGTCTGGTACCCGTACAGCCTCAAGAACTTCGGGTTCATGCGGAACGCGATGCGCGCGACCGGCGCTCGCGGTCGGCGCCGCTTCGGCAGGTAGGCGGGTCTCGCCGCGGACGGATGTCTCACCAGCCGGTGACTCATCCGTCCGCGGCAAGCGGTGATCGCTGCCCCACGCGAGGGAATCAGCGAGGTGCGCCGGTGTCCTGGGTCACCGTGCGCACGTCCAGCGGACGGAACCCGGGTGCGATGTGATCGCGGGCGAACCGGCGCGCCGCCGCCTCGTCGTCGAGTGGGATGACCGTCGGCCTCGTCAGCACCAGCGACAGCGCGGTACGAGCCACCAACTCGGCAACGGGGAGCGGGTCGTAGGCGGGGAGCTTGCCCGCTTCCTGCAAGCGAGTGATGAACTCGGCCAGAAAGTCACGACCGAGCTCGATCACCGGCGCCCCACCGGTGGTGAGGTAGGGCAGTACGGTGGCGGCGTCGGTGGCGAGGAGGCGGTCGAGCAACGGGTTGTTCCGCAAGCCGAGGGCGAAGGCGACGAACAGTTCGACGATCTGGTCTTCGGCGCTGGCACCCTCGTCGGCCTGCCGGCGCATCGAGGCGTCGGCCTGCTCCAGCAGGTGGCGCACCTGCCAGAGCCCCACCGCTTGGACCACGTCGGTCTTCCCCCCGAACCGGCGGTACAGGGTCGCCAGGGACAGACCGCCACGGCGGGCTACTTCCGCCATGCTGGTCCGCTTGATCCCGAAGTCCAGAAACGCGGCCAAGGCGCCGTTCAGGACATCGGCGTTATCGCGCTCGACACCGCCGTGTCCGCGAATACGTGCCAGCAACCTGATCGACTCGGCCATATCCCATTCCCCTCAGCTGACAAGAGCCCGAACATAATGTGGTCTGCCGGTAGCCCGCAACCTCGACTCTGTCAGACCAGTGGGCGGCCGAGCCGCTGACGCCGCCGCATGTCCCGCAGCACCGTCGAGTACGGCACGATCCGCGCACGGACGGGAAGCCGTCCGTAGACGGCCCCGATGGCACGGAACATCAGCCGGTGCCGCCGCTCCTGTTCGTCGGTCCACGGAAGGTAGAGCTGTGCGCGCATGGTTTCGGGCAGCAGTCCGGTGACGGCGAAACGATGAAAATCGGCCAGCCGACGCGGCCTGGGAACATTGCGCAAACCGACCAGCTTGCGCAGATACTCGGCGACCACGTCGTCGATCTGCATCCTCGCCAGCCCCGCCTCGAAGTAGCTTTCGAAAGCCGCCAGGTCGGCAGGCCACATGTCGGGCCTCATCTGCAATCCGGTGCCGAACCTGGCCCCGTACTGCACGAAGACCTCCTTGGTGGCCCTGTCCAGTGGCCCGTAGAGGCGCTCGTGGGTATCCATGACTCCCCAGCACAGGCAGACCGCGACCCACTTCTGCAATTCGGGGTCGAACGCGTTGTACTTCACCTCGGCGCCCGGCGCCGAACGAACGCGTCGATGGACGCTACCGACGGCCTGTCGATACACGTCCCGGTCCTCCTCGGTACCGAGCATCGCCACCGCGATGTAGGTCAGCGTGGTGCGCAACCGCTTCCACGGATGGACGTCGGCGCGGCCGGACTCGACGGTGCTCTCGACGACGCCGTAGCCCACCGGCCGGTTCGCGAGCTGCACGATCACATTCGCGCCCGCCCCGGCGAAGGCGCCGATCCCGTCGAGGAATCGCTCGATATCGAAGTCCTCGACGGTGCCGTACCGACACCGCAGGACTCCGTCGAGATCGCTCGCCGTCACAGGATCGGTCACCGTTGACACTTGACGCATAGTCCTGCGCCTCCTTCTTCTGAGAGCCACTAAGGCAATGATACAGTGAGATGATATTCGACTAATCGACTCAGCGGGTGGCTTTCGGTCAGTGCCGCTACGCACCGACGCCCCGCAGCGCCGAAGCGCTGCGGGGCGTCGTGGTGGTCGGGCGATGGTGCGGTCAACCCCGAACCGAGTAGCGCAGTGCCGCGGGCGCGGTGGCGGGAACAGCGGGCCGCTTGGGCAGGATCGGTGCGAGGCGGACGTAGGCAGAACCCAGTGCGGGACGGGGGTCGGCATCACCCTTGTTGGGCCAGAACGCCATCGCGCGCTCTGCTTGAGCGGTGATGGTCAACGACGGGTTCACCCCGAGATTGGCCGTGACCGCGCTGCCGTCGGCGATGTGCAGGCCTGGATACCCGTAGACCCGCTGCCACGGGTCGACCACGCCGGTGTCGGCGGAGTCACCGATGGTGGCGCCGCCGATGTAATGCGCGGTGGCCGGAATGCCCAGCAGGTCGGTGACCAGATTTCCCGCGTCACCATCGATTTCGGCGGCGTACTCGCGAGCGATGTCGTGCGCGATCGGGATCCACTCAGGATTCGGCTCCCCCGAGCCCTGTCTGGTGACCAGACGCCGCCCCTTCAAGTAGGAGGTCAGCGAGTTGTCGAGCGATTGCATCACGAGCAGCACGACCGAGCGCTCGGCAGCACGGTGGACATTCTTCAGCCGGATGAACTCGAGCGGATGTGCCGCCACCGTGAGCAGTAGCCGCAGCACCCGGAACGCGCCGCCGTCGACCATCGGCAGGCCCTGGGTGAACAGCGCGTTCTGCCCTTTGCCGTACGAGCACACCTCGATATGGGTGTGCGGCTCGGGATGAATCGAGGAGGTGATCGCCACCCCCTGGGACAGGTCGTATCGACTACGACTGCATACCGCGACCACTGCCTCGGAATTGCTTCTGGTCAGCTCCCCGAGCCGGGGAGACAAACCGGGCAGCACACCATCGTTTCGCATGCGGTGCAGCAACTTCTGGGTACCCAACGCAGCCGCGGCGAAGACGACCTGGCCCGCGGTGAACCGGCGCCGGTTCCGGCGGACGATTCCGCCCGACCGCATGGTCTCGACGAGGTAGCCGCCGTTGCCGTCCGGCTGCACCGAGGTGACCGTGGTGAGCGGGTGTACTTCGGCCCCGTTGCGTTCGGCCAGGTACAGATAGTTCACCGTGGTGGTGTTCTTGGCATTGTGCGTGCAGCCGGTCAGGCATTCGGAGCAATGGATGCAGCCCGCGCGCGTCGGCCCGGCACCACCGAAATACGGATCGGGCACCTCCGTGCCCTGCGCTCCTTCGTTGAAGAAGACCCCGACGTTCGTGCGGTGGAACGTCTCGGCGACCCCGCGGCGCTCGGAAATCTTCAGCAGCACTTCGTCTTTGGGACCGACGCGCGGATTGGTCCGCACGCCGAGCATCCGTTTGGCCTGGTCGTAGAACGGCGCCAGCTCCGATTTCCAGTCGGTGATGTGCGACCAGGCGCGGTCTTCGTAGAACGCGGGCAGCGGCTCGTACAGGGTGTTGCCGTAGATCACCGAGCCACCACCGACACCCGACCCGCTGAACACCGCGCACTTGCCGAGAACGCTGATCCGCTGCGGCCCGGTCAAGCCGAGTCGTGGCATCCACAGCGACTTGCGGAGGTTCCAGTTGGACTTCGGGAAATCCTCGGGATTCCATCGCCGCCCGGATTCGAGAACGCCGACGCGGTAGCCCTTCTCGGTCAGCCGCAGCGCGGTGACGCTGCCGCCGAAGCCGGAACCGATCACAATCACGTCGTAGTCGTAGTCGGTCATGACGCTCACCGCCCCACGTGTCCGTCGACGACGTACTCGGTCAGCGCCCTGCGCACGATCTTGCCGGTGGGGTTGCGTGGCATCTCGTCGAGGAACACCACGTCACGGGGCACCTTGTACCTGGCGAGGTTGTCCTTGACGTAGTTCTTGATCTCCTGCGCGTCCGGTTTGTCGTCTGTGGCGGCAACGATGAAGGCGCGCAGTCGCTGTCCGAAGTCCGCGTCGTCGACACCGATCACCGCGACATCGGCGATATCGGCGCGACCCGCCAGCAGATTCTCCACCTCCAGCGGATAGACGTTCTCGCCGCCGCAGACCACCATGTCGTCGTCGCGGCCGTCGATGAACAGCAGCCCGTCGGCGTCGAAATGGCCCATGTCCCCGGTCGACATGTATCCGTCGATGATCTGTTTGGTCTTCCCGTCGGTGTACCCCTCGAACGGGGCGACGGTGCGGGCGAAGATTCGCCCCGAGACGTTCGCTGCGGTGATTCGGCGATCGTCGCTGTCGTAGAGCGCGATGCGCGCGGTGACCGGTGCCCGCCCGACGGTGCCCGGCGCACGACGCAATTCGTGCGGCTGGGCGACGGCGGTGATCGCGACCTCGGTGGAGCCGTACCCGTTGTACAACACGTCACCGAAGGCGTCCTGCCATCGGATCGCCAGGTCGGGCGGCAGCGGGGCGCCGCCGACGAAAACCGTGCGCAGCGTCGAGGTGTCGTACTCGGCGATAACCTCGGGACCGAGCGCGAGAATGCGGTTCAACTGGGTCGGCACCGCGACCAGCATCTCGACCGAATGCCGCTCGATCGCCGCCAAGGTGGCCTCCGCGTCGAAACGGCGCCGCAGCACGATTTCGGCACCGAGCGCGCTGGCTATCGTCCAGGTCCCCATACCGGTCGTGTGAAAAACCGGGGTCGCGATCATGACGACCCCACCGCGAGGGAACGGCACCCGGTCGACGACCAGGGCGGTGGCGAACGGCGAGACCTTGGTGCGCGGCGCGCCCTTGGGCAGACCGGTGGTGCCGCTGGTGAGGATGATGAAGCCCGCGGGCCGATCCGGCGGGGGCAGCGGGTCACTGCTGTTCGCCGACACCAGCATGTCGATGGTCACCGCGCCCGGTGGCAGCGTGTGTTCCGCATCGACCCAGGTGAGGATCCGCGGCATCGTCTCGGGCAGGGCATCGATGAGCCCGGCGAATTCACTGTCGAACAGAATCGCGCGAACCTTCTCCCGCACAGCGACTTCGGTGAGTTGCGGTTTGGCGAAACTGGTGTTCAGCATGGCCAGCCGCAAACCTGCCTTGCCGGCCGCCACCATCGCCAGCACCAGGCCACGATGGTCACGGGCCAGCACGCCGACCACCTCGCCGCCGCGCAGGCCCTGCCCGAGCAAACCGTGGGCCAGGGCGTTGGACTGTTCGTCGAGCTCGCGGTAGGTCAGCACACCGCGCTCGTCGGCCAGCGCGGGTTCGTCGGGCCGATCGGCCGCCCCGGCGCTGATCATCGCCGCTTGTGGGCCGTAGGAGTTGTTGAGCGCGATCATGCGTTTGATCCGGCGCGGTCGCCACAGGTCGATCAGGCCGGTCTGGTGCAGCCGGCGCACCGCCCGCACCTTCTCGCTTACCTCGGCCACGGTGCCGTTCGTCAGCTTCATCGATGAGCCTCTTTCGAATTCCGGTCCGCGAATATCACTGGCCCGCAGGTGTTGTCGTGTTGGTGGTCAGGTGATAGTGCTCCGGGCGCAGGGATCGGGTCTGTAGTCGATAACTCAGGACCGCGCCCGGCCAGTTGTTGGTGATCCGGCCGGCGGCGTTGCGATACCAGCTCGAGCACAGACCCCACGGGGTACGGGCGAGCCGGGCTTGCAGCTTCACGTCGTATTCCTCGGCCACCGCACGCCGGACATCGAGGGTGTGCGCCGGATGGCGGGACAGTTCCTCGAGCGCCTGGCGGATGTAGCGAGCCTGCGATTCGATCATGTAGACGATCGAGCCGACGCCCAGGTTCGTATTGGGTCCGTACACCATGAACATGTTCGGGAATCCGGGCACCGTGATGCCGTGGTAGGCGCGGGCACCGCCCTGCCACTCGTCCTCGAGCTTGCGTCCGTTCGCGCCGCAGATCGCCATCGGCCACAGGAATTCGGTGCCCTTGAATCCGGTTCCGTAGATGATCACGTCGACCTCGTGCAGCACGCCGTCGGCGGTTTTCACCCCGGTCGGCACGACTTCGGCGATCTCGGTCGTCTCTACCCGCACGTTCGGCTGGGTGAGTGCCGGATAGTAGGTGTTGGAGAACAGCCCACGCTTGCAGCCGGCCGGGTAGTCGGGCGTCAGTTTCGCGCGCAATTGCGGGTCGGTGACCTGCTTGCGCAGATGGTTCACGGCGATCCTGGTGACCAGACCCCTGATCGCGGTGACATCAGCGATGCCCAGCGACAGAAACTCGCACAGTGCCCAGACCGCGAATCGCTCGGCGAGGCGGACCGGCGGCACCGTCGCGAACATCCGGTGATGCCACGCCTTGTACTCGACATCGGGCTTGGGCAGCACCCACGCCGCCGAGCGCTGGAACAGTGTCAGGGCCGCCACCTGCGGCTGGATCGCGGGCACGAACTGGATCGCGCTGGCACCGGTGCCGACAACGGCGACCCGCTTGCCCGTCAGGTCGACACTGTGGTCCCACTCCGCGGAGTGGAAGGCGGGTCCGGCGAACGAGCTGATTCCGGCGATGGTGGGCAGCGCGGGCCGCGAGAGCTGACCGACCGCGGAAATCAGCACGTCGGTGGTTGCCTCGTAACCGTCGGCGGTACGCACCGTCCATTTCCCACTCGTATCGTCGAATTCGGCTTCGGTCACCTCGGACCCGAACCGGATCCGCTCGCGCAGGCCGTTGTCGCGCGCCACGTCCCGCAGATAAGCGTGGATGTCGGGCTGTCCCGAGAATCGCTTGGGCCAATCGGATTTCGGCGCATACGAGTACGAGTAGAGCGGCGAGGGTATATCGCATCCGGCGCCCGGGTAGGTGTTCTCCCGCCACACTCCACCCACCTCCGAGGCCCGCTCCAGGATGACGAGGTCGTCGAAGCCGTGGCGCAGCAGCTCCATCGCCATGCCGAGGCCGCCGAACCCGGTGCCGATGATGACAGCGGATGGCATTGTCCGAGTGCGCATAGCCCAGCTCCTCATGTCAGTGATCTCTCCGGTCAACGGTAGGTCGCCGTCGACGCGAGAACGAGGATGCCCGCGGACAGAAAATTGACATTTCAGGCCATAATGGAGGGCATGCGCGCGCGACAGGAGCCAGCAGTGGACACGTGGGACTTCCCCCGGGGTGTCGCCAGCGTCGCCGTGATGCACCGGTTCGCCGTCGAACACGGTGCCGATGCCACGTCGATCCTCGCTGGTACGGGCCTGACCGTCGCCGAACTCGACTCCGCCGACCGCCAGATCGATGCCCGCACGGAACTGCTGGTGGTGCGTAATCTGCTGCGCGAACTCGGACCCCGACCCGCGCTCGGCATCGAGGTGGGACGCAGTTACCGCATCAGCGCCTTTGGTATCTACGGCTACGCCTGGATCACCAGTCCCACTCTCGGCGAGGCGATCTCCTTGGCGCTGAGCTACTTCCAGTTGAGCTTCGCGTTCTGCACACCGGTCGTGGAGTTCCACGACCAGCAGATGGTTGCCCGGATCCGACACGATCAGATCCCTGACGACGTCCAGCAGTTCCTCGTCGAACGCGACACCTTCGCGATGCATCGGGTGCTCGAAGACCTGCTCGGCCGACCGGTGGATATCCACCATGCGCGGTTCGCGTTCCCGGAACCCGGTTATGGCGACGACATCGCCGCGACCCTGGGCGTGAGCCCCCGATACGGGCAGACCGAAACCAGCATCACGATCACCGCCGACACTCTGAATCAGCCACTGCCGCAGGCGAATCAGGCCACACTGGCCCTGTGCCTGGCGCAATGCCGTGAACTGATCGACCGCCGGACCACCCGCACCGGGATAGCGGCCGAGGTTCGCGACCACCTGCTGGCAGGCACCGGTATCGCGGGGATCGCGATACCGCCGTCGCTGGACGCGGTCGCCCACGACCTCGGTACCACCGGTCGCACGCTACGGCGCCATCTCGCCACCGACGGCACCAGCTACCGCGTCCTGCTCGACGAGGCGCGGCGCGGTCTGGCCGAGGACATGCTGACCGCCACCGCGCTCTCGGTCGAGGAGATCGCCGTGCGGCTCGGCTACACCGAGGCGGGCCCCTTCATCCGTGCCTTCAAGCGCTGGACGGCCACCACTCCGGCCGCCTACCGGCGCACCCGGGGTCGCCGCTGATCACGGCGACTCCGGCCGCCGAGTATTCCCTATTGACGTCGTGCCAATACATCTGACAATCTGTTTCCGCAGATTGAGGCAGATTGCGTCCTGGGAGGCACTGATGACCGCACACGCGGGCTGGGTAGACGATGAGATCGAGGCCGTTCGCGAACTCGCGACGAAGTTCTTCGAGAAAGAGGTGGTTCCTGGCGCCGAGCGGTACAAACAGCAGGGGCACCCCGACCGTGACCTCTACCTCAAAGCAGGCAAGCTCGGGTTGCTGGCCCCGTCTGTTCCGGAAGAGTACGGCGGCGGAGGTGGCACCTTCGCCCATGAGGCGGCGATCATCGAGGCCCAATCGAAGGCAGGCGACACCTCCATGGGCCTCGCGATCCACTCCGGGATCATCGCGCCCTATCTCGTCGAGTTCGCCTCCGAACAGCTCAAGGCACGTCTGCTGCCCAAGGTGGTCAGCGGCGAGTGCCTGCTCTCGATCGCGATGACCGAACCGGGAACGGGATCGGACCTGCAGAACATTCAGACCAGGGCGGTGCGCGACGGCGACGAGTACGTCATCACCGGTTCGAAGATGTTCATCAGCAACGGCGCGCTCTGTGACGCGGTCATCATCGCCGCCAAGACCGACCCCGACAAGGGCGCCGCCGGGGTGTCGCTCATCGTCGCGGAGGTCGGTGACGACACCCCCGGCTTCACCCGCGGGCGGACCCTGTCCAAGATCGGCGGCACCGGCCAGGACACCGCCGAGCTGTTCTTCGACGGCCTGCGGGTGCCGGTCGGCAACCTGCTCGGCGAGGCCGAGGGCCAGGGCTTCTATCAGATGATGAAACTGCTCCAGCAGGAGCGACTCGTCTGTGCGGTGATGGCCGTGGCGTCGATGGAGGCCGCGGTCGCGATGACCATCGCCTACACCAAGGATCGGCAAGCGTTCGGAAAATCGCTGCTCGGCTTCCAGAACACCAAGTTCGAGCTCGCCGAGTGCGCCACCATCGCCAGAATCGGTCGCGTCTTCCTCGATGACTGCCTCACCGACCACCTCGCGGGCGAGCTCGACGTGGCAACGGCGTCGATGGCCAAATACTGGCTCACCGATCAGTTGAGCGTGGTCGCCGACCGATGCTTGCAGCTGTTCGGCGGATACGGGTTCATGACCGAGTACCCGATCTCGGAGATCTTCACCAGTGCGCGGGTGCTTCGTATTCTCGCGGGCACGAACGAGATCATGAAGGAACTGATCGCCCGTTCGCTGTAGCCCGTTCCAGCACAGAACCCCCCGCCGCCCGGTATTCCCGGGCGGCGGGGGGGTCTGTTCGTCGTGGTGACCGTCAGCCGAGAGTTTCCCCGGCGGCGGCCTTGACTCGCAACGACTCCGGGACCTCGAACCGGTCGCCGTAGGCGGCCCGCAGCTCATCGGCGCGCGCGACGAAGCCGGCCAGACCACCCGCGTACTGGTTGATGTACTGGATGACGCCACCGGTCCAGGCGGGGAACCCGATGCCGAAGATGGAACCGATGTTCGCGTCGGGCACGGTGCGCAGCACGCCCTCGTCGAAACACCGCACGGTATCGAGGGATTCGGCGAACAGCATCCGTTCCTGCATGTCGATGAACGCGATGCCGTGATCGTCGCGGGTGTACTTCTCGACCAGTCCCGGCCACAGGCCCAGCTTCTTGCCGTCGGCGTCGTATTCGTAGAAGCCGCGGCCCTCGAGCCGGCCCGGGCGCTCGAAGTCGTCGACCATCGCGTCGACGAGCGGGTAGGCCTTCGAGTCGACCCAGTTCTTGCCCTCGGCGAGCAGGTTCTCCTTCAGGCTGCGCCGAATCTTCTGCGCCAGCTTCATATTGATCTCGTCGGCCAGCGCCAGCGCACCGACCGGATAACCGGCCTGGGTGGCGGCCTGTTCGACCGAGGCCGGATGCACGCCCTCGGCGACCAGCGAGATCGCCTCGTCCATGAACTGGCCGATCACCCGGCTGGTGAAGAAACCGCGGCTGTCGTTGACCACGATCGGGGTCTTCTTGATGGCGAGGGTGTAATCGACGGCACGGGCGATCGCCTCGTCGCTGGTCTGCTCGCCGACGACGATCTCGACCAGCGGCATCTTGTCCACCGGGGAGAAGAAGTGCAGTCCGATGAAGTCCTTCGGCCGCTGCACGCCCGTGGACAGGTCGGTGATGGGCAGGGTCGAGGTATTGGAACCGAGCAACGCGTCCGCGTTCACCAGGTGTTCGATCTCGCCGAACACCTTCTTCTTCAGGCCCGGATCCTCGAACACCGCCTCCACGACGAAGTCGCAACCGGCAGCATCGGCGGGGTCCGCGGACGGGTGGATGCGACCGAGGATCTCGTCGTACTTGTCCTGGGTGATCGCGCCCTTGCGCAGGGCCTTGTCGAGCAGCTTGGCCGAGTAGGCCTTGCCGCGCTCGGCCGCCTCGATCGTGACGTCCTTGAGCACGACCTGCATGCCGGCGCGGGCCTGCACATAGGCGATGCCCGCGCCCATCATGCCCGCGCCGAGCACGAGGACCTTCTCCGGCGTGCGCACGGGGAAGCCTTCGGGGCGGCTGCCGCCCTTGTTGATCGTGCTCAGATCGAAGAACAGTGACTTGATCATGTTCGTCGAGACCTGGCCACAGATCAGGTTGGTGCAGTAGCGGGTCTCGATCGCGAACGCGGTGTCGATATCGACTTGCGCGCCCTCCACCGCGGTCGCGAGCACCGCGATCGGCGCGGGCATCGGCGAACCCTTGAGCTGCTTGCGCACATTCGCCGGGAACGCGGGCAGATTGGCCGCCACCGCCGGGCTCGACGGGGTGCCGCCGGGGACCTTGTAGCCCTTCACATCCCACGGCTGCGCGGCCTCGGGGTTGGCCGCGATCCAGGCGCGAGCCTTGTCGAACATCTCCTCGCGGGTGGCGGCGACTTCGTGAACGATGCCGACCTGCAACGCCTTCGCTGGCTTCATCCGCTGGCCCTGGCCGACGACGTTGAGCACCGCGCTGGTGATACCGAGCAGCCGAACTGTCCGAGTGACACCACCGGCACCGGGCAGCAGACCGAAGGTGACCTCGGGCAGGCCGAGCAGGCTGCCCTTGGCGTCGAGTGCGATCCGGTGATGGGTGGCCAGCGCGACCTCGAAACCGCCGCCGAGCGCGGTGCCGTTGATCGCGGCGACCACCGGCTTACCCAGCGTCTCGAGCCGACGGAACGCCGCCTTGTAGGTGTCGAGGCCGAGTGCGATCTGCGGGGCGGTCTCCGGTGTCGCGTTCATCAGCAGGTTCAGGTCACCCCCGGCGAAGAACGTGTCCTTGCCGGAAGTGAGGATGACCCCGTCGAAGCTGTCGCGTTCGGCCTCGAGCCGGTCGACGGTCGCGGTGAGGTCACGCGCGAACGCCTCGGTCATCGTATTGGTCGACTGGTTCGGGTCGTCCATCGTGAGCACGAGCACCCGATCGGCGCCGAGTTCCCAGGCAATCATGTTGTCAGTCATTGCTTTTCGTTCTTCCTTCGGTATCGGAGTCCGACGCTCAGACGCGCTCGATGATGGTGGCGATGCCCATGCCACCGCCGATGCACAGCGTGATCAGCGCGCGCCGCGCTCCCCGGCGCTCGAGCTCGTCGACCATGGTTCCGGTGATCATGGCTCCGGTCGCGCCGAGCGGGTGGCCCATGGCGATGGCGCCGCCGTTGACGTTGAGCTTCTCGTCGGGGATGTTCAGCTTCTTCTGGAAGTTGAGCACCACCGAGGCGAAGGCCTCGTTGAGTTCGAACAGGTCGATGTCGTCGACCGTGAGCCCGGCCAGCGCCAGCACCTTCTCGGTGGCCGGGACCGGGCCGGTCAGCATGATCGTGGAATCGGCGCCGCTCACCGCGGAGGCGACCACGCGGGCGCGCGGCGTGAGACCCGCGGCGACACCGGCGGATTCACTGCCGATGAGCACCAGCGCCGAACCGTCGACGATGCCGGAGGAGTTGCCGGCGTGGTGGACGTGGGTGATCTTCTCGACGTGGTGGTAGCGCTGCATCGCGACGGCGTCGAAGCCGCCCATCTCCCCCATCGCCGCGAACGACGGGGTCAGCCCGGCCAGGCTTTCCACCGTGGTGTCGGGGCGCATGAACTCGTCGTGGTCGAGCAGCACCGCGCCGTTGATATCACGCACCGGGACAATGGATTTGGCGAAGTAGCCACCCGACCAGGCGGCGGCGGCCTTGCGCTGCGAGCGCACCGCGAAGGCGTCGACGTCCTCGCGGGTGAAACCCTCGATCGTGGCGATCAGGTCCGCGCCGACACCCTGCGGCACGAAGTAGGTGTCGTAGTTGGTGACCGGATCCATCGCCCACGCGCCGCCGTCGGAGCCCAGCGGAACCCGCGACATCGACTCCACGCCGCCGGCGATGACGAGCTGCTCCCAGCCCGACCGCACCTTCTGGGCGGCGGTGTTGACGGCTTCGAGGCCCGAGCCGCAGAACCGGTTGAGCTGCACACCGGCGACGGTGTCGGGCAGCCCGGCCGCCAAGGCGGCGGTCTTGGCGATATCGGCGCCCTGATCGCCGACCGGCGACACGACGCCGAGCACGATGTCATCGATCGCCGCCGGATCGAGTCCGGGATGGCGGGTCTTCAGTTCGTCGATGAGCCCGACCACCAGGTCGAGCGGCTTGACGCCGTGCAGGGCGCCGGTCTTCTTGCCACGCCCACGCGGCGTGCGGATCGCCTCGTAGATGAATGCCTCGGTCATGATTCTCTCTCCTCGCTCGAATCTGACAACAGGATGCAGCAGATTTGGAAATCTGACAAGACTTTGTGGCAGACTCGGCGCATGGTCAAGGATCGTGCGTACGCGGGTGTGCCTGCCGAACAGCGGCGCGCGCAGCGCCGGATCACGTTCCTGGAGGCCGCCAGGGAGATCGTCGGCACCCAGGGCTCGGCCCGGCTCACCGTCGGCGGCCTCTGCCGCCAGGCCGGACTGACCGAGCGATACTTCTACGAGAGCTTCACCAACCTCGACGCCGTCGTCACCGAGGTCTACGACCAGGTCATCGGTGAGCTGACCGAGCTGATCGCCGTCCGTGTACGCGCCGCCCCCGATCCCCTCCGCGACAAGGTGCACGCGGCCATCGCCGCGGGCCTGCAGGCCGTCGCCGACGATCCACGGCTGATCCGCATCGCCTTCACCGAAGCCCAGCTCAATCCCGCCCTCAACGCACGCCGCACGGCAACGATCCGCGGCTTCGCCGCGCTGGTGCTGGCGACGGTGAACAAGCAACTCAGCCCCGAAAGCACCGGTGCCGCGGGCGCATACGGCGAGCTCGCCGCCATGCACCTCGTCGGTGGGCTGTACGAGACCGTGTACGGCTGGCTCAACGGAGCACTCGACCTGACCAGAGACGAGCTCGTCGACGAATCGACCGAGATCTTCCTCGCCGTCGTCGAGCAGATCCTGGGACCCGAAAGCCTCCTGAGGCGCCGGAGTTAGCCCGACGCCCCGATCAACCGCGCGGCACACCCCTACCGCCGCGCACGCGCTGACCCCGTTCGAACGAGAGCGCTTCACGCCTCAGCCGCGATCGGCCGGGCAGCGAGTTCCGTTCCGCACGAGCGGTTTCCACCCTGTACGAACACATCGACGTTGTGCGAGTATGACCGACAAATTCTCTCATTCATTCTCACATTCATCGATTGCCCGGAGGTACCGATGGGGCAGCAAGAATCCCCACACATCCTGGTCGCGGGGGCGGGCCTGGCCGGATTGGCCACGGCGGTCTGGCTCGCGGAGGCAGGCCACCGCGTCACCCTCGTCGAGAAGCGAGGACGCCTCGGCGGGCGCACGATCTCGTTCGAGGTGCCCGGCATCGAAGGCAGGGTCGACAACGGTCAGCACCTGTTCGCCGGCTGCTACGACGCGCTGCTGCGCTACGTCGACACCATCGGCACGCGCGAGCAACTCTTCTGGGACGCACCGCCTTTCGCGATCAGGACCGGGCCCGACCGGCTGCTGACCCTGCGCGCGCCCGCCTGGCTGCCGGGCACGCTGCGCCGCGCCGTCGGGCTGTCCTGGATGGTGTGGCCACCGATCCCGCTGCGCGAACGGCCCGCCGCCCTGCGCACCTGGGCGCGGATCGCCCGCGCCGCGCTGAGCCCGGCACCGGAACTCGACAACCTGACCGTCGATCGCTGGTTCCGGCAGATCGGCGCGCCGCAATCGTTGCGCGCGTTGGTGCTCGATCAGTTCGTCATCGGCCTGCTCAACGAGAAGACCGAGCGAGTGTCGGCCTCCATGTTCGTCCAGACCCTGCACTGGATCGGCAAGCGCGCGCTGTCAGGGAACACCAGGGCCGGTGACGCGGTGTGGCCGCGGGTGAGCCTGCACGAGTTGTTCGTCGCACCCGCCGAGCGCTATCTGAAGGCACACGGCGCAGAGATCGTCGTCGGTGCCGGAGTCGCCGATATCGAGATCGTCGACGACGGGCTCACCGCGGTGCAGCTCTCCGACGGGCGGGTCATCGAGGTCGACGCGGCGGTTCTCACCTTGCCGCCGTGGTCGCTGACAACACTGCTCGATCGCGGCCGGCTCGGGCAGTACGACCATTTCACTCCTGTGCGCAAGATCGAGCCCGCCCCGATCTCGAGCGTGTACGTGTGGCTGGATCGTCCACTCAGGATGCGCAGGCTCGCTGAGAATCTGCGCGACACCACCATCGAGTGGGTTTTCGACACCACGGGCATGCACGGCGTCGAGACCGAGGCAGGGCACTGTTATTCACTGGCGGTCAGCGCCTCGTGGGATGTCGTCCATCTGCCCAACGCCGAATTCACCACGGCGGCACTACGATCGCTGGCCGAACACTACCCCGAGTTCGCCGAGGCGCAGGTGCTGCGCACCCACGTCATCCATCAGCCGCAGGCGACCTTCTCGGCGCAGCCCGGTTTCGACGAGCTGCGCCTGCCGCAGCGCACGCCGATCGAGGGCCTGTTCCTCGCGGGCGACTGGACCGAGACCGGCATGCCTTCGACGATGGAGGCCGCTGTCGAGAGCGCGGTCCGCGCCGTCGGCGCAGTCCACGAATATCTCGGCCCCCACACCGGCGACAGCGGGATTAAGTGACTCGTCATTCTCGGTTCTGACGCCTCAACATCCCTTGATTGCGGACTGAGACAGAAGTACATTGTGTCTCACGCGACCGCAGGTCTGCATGGGCGCAATGGAGCACATCCCTCCGGGAGGGTTGATGGATTACGACTGGTCAGAGGCGGATCTCTCCTTTCGAGACGAGGTTCGCACCTTTCTCGACGAGAAGCTGACACCCGATCTACGCCGCGCCGGACACTTGGCGACCAGCGTCTATCCGGATCACGAAGCCAGCATGAAGTGGCAGCACATTCTTCATGCTCGCGGCTGGGCGGCACCGGCATGGCCGGTCGAATACGGCGGCTGCGACTGGAGCCTCACCCAGCACTACATCTTCGGCCGGGAACTGATGCAGGCCGGTGCGCCCGCGCTGTCGCCGATGGGCATCAGAATGGTCGCGCCCGCGATCGTCGCCTTCGGCACGACCGAGCAGAAGGCGTACTACCTGCCGCGGATTCTCACCGGTGAGGTGTTCTTCTGCCAGGGGTATTCGGAGCCGGAATCCGGGTCCGATCTGGCATCGCTGACGATGGCCGCCGTCGACGACGGCGAGGACTTCGTGTGCACCGGAAGCAAGATCTGGACCACCCACGCGACCGAGGCGAATTGGATCTTCTGCCTCGTGCGCACGTCGCGCGAGGGGAAGAAGCAGCAGGGCATCACCTTCCTGCTCATCGAAATGACCTCGCCGGGCATCGAGATCCGCCCGCTGGTGATGACCTCCGGCGAGCAGGTGCAGAACCAGGTCTTCTTCGACGGCGTCCGAGTGCCGAAAAGCAATGTGCTCGGCCAGATCGACGACGGCTGGACTGTGGCGAAGTATCTGCTCGTTCACGAACGTGGTGGGGCACTGTCGCCGATGTTGCAGGTCATGGTTCAGGAAGTCGCGACCGCGGCAGCCGGGCAGACCGGCCCGGACGGCAATCCGCTGATCGATGACGCCACCTTCGCCGCGAAGCTGGCCGAGGCACGGATTCGCACCGAAGTACTCGAGATCCTCGAGTACCGAACGCTGTCGGTACTGGCGCAGGGCAAGAACCCCGGCCCCGCCTCGTCGATGCTCAAGATCCTGGCCACCGAACTGAGCCAGAAGATCACCGAATTGGCACTCGAGGCAGCCGGACCGCGCGGGCGGGTGTACCAACCGCACGCGACGAAACCCGGCGGCCCGATCGCCGGATTCCAGCCACCGGCCGACGGCTACCGCAGCGGCGAAGAGTGGCAGGCCGTCGCACCGCTGCGCTACTTCAACGACCGGGCAGGCTCGATCTACGCGGGCAGCAACGAAATTCAGCGAAATATTCTCGCCAAGGCAGCATTGGGGCTCTGATGGACTTCACCTTCACCAAAGAGCAAGAACTCCTGCGTGATTCGGTGGCCGGATTCCTCGGTGCCCGGTACGACCTGGAGCAGAGTCGGAGCGCGGTCAAGTCCGGCGCGGGGTGGCAGCCCGCTGTGTGGCGCGGTTTCGCCGAGGAGTTGGGCATCCTCGGTGCGACCCTGCCCGAAGATGTCGACGGTATGGGCGGCGGGCCGGTCGAAATGATGGTCATCGCCGAGGAACTCGGGCGCGCGCTCGTCGTCGAACCGTATGTCGACACGGTCGTCATCGGGGCGGGTCTGCTGCAACGCTGCGGTGGTGCGGCTGCCGACGCACTGGTGCGGCAGATCGTGGCCGGTACGGCGCGCACCGCGTTCGCCGCACTCGAGCCGACGTCGGGTCATGCGCTGCACGATCTATCGACGACCGCGCGCCGCGACGGCGATTCGTGGGTGATCGACGGCAGCAAGACCGTCGTGACCAGCGCGCCGGTAGCGACCCATCTGATCATCAGCGCGCGCACCTCGGGTACCCGGCGCGACCGATCCGGTATCTCGTTGTTCCTCAGCGAGTTCGATGCGGCGAATCCGCCGGCCGGGGTCGAGATCCACTCCTACCGGACGATCGACGACCGGGTCGGCTCCGATATCACCTTCACCGATTTCCGATTGCCCGCGGCCGCGCTGCTCGGCGCGGAGGGCGAGGCATGGTCGTCGATCGAGGCCACAGCCGACGAGGCGATCGCGGCGATCGCCTCGGAAGCGGTCGGATGCATGCGCAAGGTGGTGGCGGATACCGTCGAATACGCCAAGCAACGCCGGCAATTCGGTCAGCCGATCGGCAGCTTCCAGGTTCTGCAGCACCGCATGGTCGATATGTACATGGAGCTGGAGCAGGCGATCGCCGCAGCGTATCTGGCGATCCACGCACTGAACGCGGCACCGGCGGTTCGGGCGCGGGCGGCATCCGCGGCCAAGGTCACCGTCAGCCGTGCGGCGCGATTCATCGGCCAGAACTCCGTCCAGCTGCACGGTGCGATGGGCATGACCGAGGAACTCGCTGTCGGCCACTACTTCAAACGGCTGACCGCGATCGAGCACGAGTTCGGATCCACCGACCACCACCTCGCCCGCTACGCCGAGCTGACGAGGCCGTAACAGTGACCAGCGGCGAAAGGTCGTCGCCGGATCCGGACGACCCGGCATCGAGCACGCCTGCGAAACCGGTGCGTGAGAGCGTGATCGACCTCGCGCACCGGTGGTTTCTCGAGGGCCGCCGGATCGATATGCAGCAGCTGGCCCGTGCATCGGGGATCGGCCGCGCCACGCTGTATCGCTGGTGGGGAAGTCGGGAAGTCGTCATCGGTGAAGTGGTGTGGCGGATCATCGCGGAGGCGATCGGTCGCGTCGAGACACGTGACGCGAGCGTGTCCGAGGATCCCGCCGAGCGCTTCGTCCGCCACTTCGGCACCCTCGCCGACACGGTCCGCAGCTTCGAACCGCTGACCCGATTCGTCGCCGACGACCCGGAATACGGCTTGCGCGTACTGACTTCCGGATACTCCGTCGTCCAGGGCCGAATGATCGACTGGGTCGCGTCACGACTGACAGACCTGCCCGATCTCGATCCGCGTATCGAAGTCCGCGATCTCGCCTACGCGATCGTGCGCGTCGGCGAAGCTTTCGTCTGGAGCGACATCATCACCGGCGACCCGCCACAGTCCGGCAAGGCCACCGCCATGGTCGAGCTGCTCGTGTCCGCCGCATCCGGCAAACGCTGAACCGAGGAGTCGAATTGTCCTACAAAACCATCGTTTACAGCGTTGATGCGGCCGTCGCCACCATCACGCTGAACCGTCCCGAGGCGCGCAACGGCTTCACCACCGTGATGGCCGACGAACTCGGCGCTGCCTTCACCGAAGCCGACCGCGACGACGCCGTTCGCGCGGTGATCTTCGCCGGCGAGGGGCGTGACTTCTGCGTCGGCATGGATCTCACAGCGGACGGGTCCAACGAGGATGTCACCGATCCCGACTGGGTCGAATGGTCCACCCGGGTCGTGCGCCCGATGACCGACCTCGACAAACCCGTCATCGTCGCCATGCAGGGCGCTGCCATCGGCGTCGGCCTCTCCATGACCCTCGCCGCCGACTTCCGCCTTGCCGCAACAGATTCCCGCTTCGGTTTCGTCTTCGCCCGCCGGGGTCTGTTCCCCGAGGGTGGTTCGCTCTGGTTCCTGCCGCGCATCGTCAGCCTGGCCAAAGCCAAGGAGTGGATGATCACCGGCCGCGTTTTCGGCGCCGACGAGGCCCTCGCCGCAGGCCTGGTCACCAGCCTGCACGCCCCCGAAGACCTCCTGCCCGCCGCTCGGGCCCTTGCCGCGGAACTGACAACCCAGGTCGCCCCTGTCTCCGTAGCCGCCATCCGTCGCGGGCTGGTCGCCATGTCCGGCGACAAGACCCCCGACGACGTCTTCACCCTCGACGCCCGCCTCATCTCCTATGCCTTCTCCAGTGCCGACCTCCGCGAAGGCATCATGTCCTTCCTCCAGAAGCGCCCACCTCACTTCACCGGCACAGTGGCCACCGAGCTCCCCCACCTCGACGATTGGCTGTCCTGAACTGGCACAGCTGCTTCGGGAAGCTGTCCCGCCCGGTTGAGGACCGCCGCAGGCCGGGACAGCGGGCAATTTTGTTCGTAAAGTTCATGATTGTGTCACCGAACTCGAATACCGCGGCTGTGGCCGGGGCGCTGTCCTTGCTGACTGTGAGACTCGACCGCCTACTGCGCCTGCATCACACCGACCAGCCGATCTCGTTGGTCCAACGCTCAGCGCTCACCACGCTCGTCCGCGACGGCGCGATGTCGTCGGGCGCGCTCGCCATCAGAGAAGGGGTGCGGCCACCATCGATGACGCGGACGATCAACGCGTTGGCGGCGCTGGGACTGATCGAGCGCAAACCCCACCCGTCCGACGGCAGACAGGTCGTCGTCTCGGTCTCGCGATCTGGTCGGTCACTGCTGACCGACAAGGTCTCGGCCCGTGATGCCTGGCTCGCCGGGCAGTTGAGCAAGCTCTCCGACGAGCAGACCACCCTGCTGAGGCAGGCCCTGGTGATCATGGGCCACATCGGCGAGGCGGAACCTCTCCCCGAATGACCGTATCGCCACGACGTCGGCCGGAGGGCTCGCCACAAGCTCACCGGCCACGGCGACATCGCGCGAGCGTCCACTCCTGACCCGCGTCAGACCCGGCGCATGAAAGCGAGCATGTAGTAGACGTTGTCGATGTTCCGTTCGACCACAGTGACCATTTGCCACCCCTGCGATTCGAGCATCTCGACACCATTGAGCAGGTGCACGACAGGTTCGAAGATCGCGCGCTGATACGCGGCCGAACCGAACACCAACCCGCCGGTCTGCGGTGAGCTCAGCACCAGGTTGCGACGCGGATAGGACCTGAGGTCCACCGCACCGTTCAACACGGCGATGACATCGAAAACAGGTCCGGGCGCAGGAGCATTCACGCCCTCATCGTCCTACACCCACCTACGCCCGCGATGCCACGGTTTCGGCTTTCTTGTCGGTACGGCGTCTGCCCGGGGCCCACATAGCGATGAGTACGGCCGCGCCGACAGTCAGGAATCCCAGTACGGTGGCGGACTCCTGCATGCCGTGAATGAACGCGGACTTCGCGAAATCGCCGAGCGGCTGTGCAGGCGGACCTGCGCGCTCCACCACCTCGAGCGCAGCCGCGAGCGAGTCACCGACCGGTTCACGCGCTGCCACGGGGAGGCTGGGCAGGGCGGGGGCGATGCGCTCGCCGTAACCCGCCGCGAGCACGCTGCCCGAGATCGCGATGCCGATGGCGGCCCCGATCTCGCGGGCGGCGTCGTTGACCGCGGCGGCGACACCGTGCTTCTGCACGGGTGTGCCGTCGACGATCGCGGCTGTAGCCGGCGCGGTGCACAACCCGATCCCTGTGCTCATCAGCAGCAACGGACCGAGGAGGTCCACATAGGAAGTGTGCGAGTCGACTTGCGCGATCATCAGCATCCCGCCCCCGATAGCCAGCAGACCAGCACAGGCGGGGATTCGCAGGCCCACCCGTTCCGCCACCCGGGGCGCGATCACGGAGATCACCACCATCGGCAGGCCCATGGGAGCGAGCGCGAGTGCCGAGATCAGCGGACGGTAGCCCAGAATCAGCTGAAAATACTGCACGATCAGCATGAACAGGCCGAAGGTGACAAGGAACTGCACCGTGACTATCGCGGTGCCGCTGCCGAAGCCCCGATGAGCGAAGAGCCGGATGTCGATCAGCGGGTGCGCGACCCGTCTTTCGATAACGACGAAAGCTGTTGTCACGGTCAGTCCTACAGCGGTCGCGCCGATCACTACGGGATCGAGCCAGCCGCGTACGGGTACCTCGATCGCCGCGACCACGATCGCGCCTATTGCCAGAGCGCTGGTGACCGCGCCGAGCGGGTCCATCGCGGGCCTCGATGTATCCACCGATTCGGGCAGCGTGAAGGCTGCCACCGCGAGCATCGTGCCCGCGACCGCCATCCCGGCGAAGATCGAAGCCCAGGACCAGTTTTCGATCAGAACACCCGAGCCGAGGATACCGAGGATCGCGCCGACGCCCGCGACGCCGGCCCACAAGCCGACGGCGCTGCCTCGCCGTTCCTCCGGAAGACCGGCGGTCAGCAGCGACAGCGTGGACGGCATCACCAGAGCCGCGCCGACCCCTGTCACGACCCGCGCGACGATCAGCCACGTCGGGCTGTCCAGCAACAAGGGGGCGGCTGAGGCGAGCGAGAAGATGACTAGTCCCACGATGAGAACTACGCGCCTGCCGTACCTGTCACCGATCGCACCCCCGGGCAGTACGAGACAAGCCAGTGCCAGCGTGTAGCCGTCGACGATCCAGGTGAGTTCGGCCTGAGTCGCGCCGGTATCGGCCGCGATCTCCGGCAGCGCCGTATACAGCGCCGCCATCGAGGAGGTGACGAGAACTACCGCGAGACAAGACAATGTCAGCAGCCAGCGCTGGGCAGCGGACAATCGTTCGCGTCCGGTGGGAACCATCGGGCCTCCGCTACTATTAGTATCGCTTCGCTACTATATGTAGCATAAGTATGGAGCGGGAGGTAGGCCGTGGGGAAAGTCCACCGGCAGAGGAATACTGGGCGATATGAGCGGAACTGACGCCGTCGAGGTCGACCCGCGCCGGGTGCGCTCGCGCGCCCGGCTACTCGACGCCGCCGCGGCGCTGCTGCAGGACGGCGGCTTGGAGGCGGTGACAGTCGAGGGCGTCACCCGATTGTCCAAGGTCGCCAGAACCACCCTGTACCGGCATTTCGACAACGCGATGCAGCTACGCGCCGCCACGATCGAACGGCTGCTGCCTTCGGCAGTGGAGACCCCGCCCGAAGGTCCGCTGCGCGAGCGCCTCGTCGCCCTGCTGGAACGCCAGGCCGAGGCGATCCGGGACACGCCACTGCAGGTCTCGACATTGGCGTGGCTGGCGACCGGCTCGGACCACAACGCCGACAACCCCGCCATCAGCTCGCTGCGCCAGCGCATCATCGACCACTATCGGGTGCCGTTCGACCAGGTACTCGATACCCCCGAGGCGCGTCGGCAACTGGGCGAATTCGATACATACTTCGTGCTGTCGCAATTGGTCGGCCCGCTCGTTTTCGCGAAGCTCATCGGCTTGCGGGCCTCGACTCCGCAGGACTGCGCCCGGATCGTCGACGACTTCCTCGCCGCACGCACCAAGACTCCTTCGGTGCCCTGACTGCTGGCGCGTCACAATCATTCGCACCGCCACCCCGTATCCATCCGAAGCGCGCATCAATCCACGCAACGCGGCGGCTCGACCGGACCGTCAAGTTCCCGGCATGGTCCGACCTAGACTACTGCCGATCAGCTGGTGGGATTTCCTGGAATTTCACACGCGTAACCAGCGAGGTAGGCGATGCGATCGGGACCGAGGGTGAGTCGATGAACGACGGCAAGACGCTGCGGGCCTGGTGGAAAGACCCTGTCGACTACCGATGGCTGGTACGCACGCTGGCCGCGAGGTCGGCGCTGGTTCCGCTGAAGATCCTGATCGGTATCGCCGGTGCCGGGATCGCGGTGATGGGGGCGGTGATCGCGGGAACCCCGGTGGGTCCGCCCGGTCATCCCGGCATCGCTTCGACGGTCGGAGTGTTGGCCGGAACCCTGTGGGCGGCGCGCTGGTGGCTGCTGCCCTGGCCGAGCAAGACCGAGTCGCTGGTACTGATCGCCTGCGCCGACGTGCTGTTCACAGTGGAATTCCTCCAGCTGCAAGATCGGCTGTTCGGGGCGATGGGCACCGTACTGCTCCTCGGTACCGGCAGCTACCTGAGCTTCTTCCACAGCGCCAGGGCACTGGCCCTGCATTCGATGTGGTCGTTGCTGTCGGTGGTGCTGTTCTCGGTGCGGATCGTCACCGGAGGGGAGAGCATCGAGCTGGCCCTCGCGGTCGCGTTGCTTCTCGCATCGGTGGTCAGCGCGGTGCCCGCCTTCCAGCTGCTGTATTCGCTACTGCGCACCGAGTCGCTGTCGGACCCGCTGACCGACCTGCTGAACCGGCGGGGCCTCGAGAATCGGCTGCCACAGCTGATGGACCGCAATCCGACGATCTGTGTCATCTGCTTCGATCTCGACCGGTTCAAAACCGTCAACGACACCTGGGGCCACCGGATCGGCGACATCGTCTTGATGCGGACCGCCCGGCGGCTGCGCGATGCCGCCGGAGAGATGGCGGTGGTGGCACGCACAGGCGGCGAGGAGTTCGTGGTTGCCGCTCCGATCGCCGCGCCCGCCGCGCGCAAGGAAGCCGAACGGCTGTGCCGGGTGATCGCCGAACCAGCGGAGACCACGGTGGCGGTCACCGCGAGCGTCGGTGTCGCGGTCTTCGACGCATCGATCTGTCCGCGATGTCCATGCCCGACTCCGGACCGGCTGCTGCAATCCGCCGACGCGGCCATGTACCAGGCCAAACAGTCCGGCGGGAACCTGGTGGTGGTCGACGAACTCACCCCACCACCGGGCCACCGCCACCCGGCTGACCCGCAGGACAGCCGCTAGCACCGACCGTTCCCGGAGATCAGGCCACCGCCGTGCCGGACCTGTGCGCATCGGGCACGATGGTGATCATGGACCTCCGCATCTTCACCGAACCTCAGCAGGGTGCCGACTACGACACGCTGCTGTCGGTCGCGCGCGCCGCCGAGGAGCTCGAATTCGACGCGTTCTTCCGTTCCGACCACTACCTCGCCATGGGCGATGCCTCGGGCCTGCCCGGCCCGACTGATGCCTGGATCACCCTGGCCGGGCTGGCCAGGGATACCGCCCGCATCCGGTTGGGCACCCTGGTCACCGCGGCGACGTTCCGGCTGCCGGGGCCGCTGGCCATCCAGATCGCCCAGGTGGATCAGATGTCGAACGGGCGAATCGAGCTCGGCCTGGGCAGCGGCTGGTTCGCCGCAGAACACGCCGCCTACGGAATCCCGTTCCCGGACAACCGGTTCGGCCTGCTCGAGGAGCAGCTGGCCGTCATCACCGGTCTGTGGGAGACCAAGCCGGGGGCGACGTTCAGCTTCGACGGCGCCCACTACCAGCTCACCGACTCTCCCGCCCTACCCAAGCCCGTGCAGGATCCGGTGCCCGTGATCATCGGTGGCAACGGCAAAGTCCGTACCCCGCGTCTGGCGGCCCGCTATGCCACCGAGTTCAACATGCCGTTCGCCTCGATCGCCGACAGCGTCGCCCAGTTCGACCGGGTGCGGGCCGCCGTGCGCGCGGCCGGGCGCACCGACGAACTGATCTACTCCAACGCCCTGGTCGCCTGCGTCGGGCGTACTGATGCCGACGTGGCGCGCCGAGCCGCCGCGATCGGCCGCGAGGTGGACGAACTCAAGAGCAACGGCCTGGCCGGCACGCCTGCCGAGGTCGTCGACAAGATCGCCCGGTACCGCGAGATCGGCGCGAGCCGGATCTATCTCCAGATGCTCGATCTCGCCGATCTCGACCACCTGGAACTCATTGCCGCCGAGGTGCAATCGCAGCTCTGAGATCGACGCGCCTACCGGCTGCCGGGCGTTGTCCCCCGCCGGTGCGAGCCTTCTCCCCGTCGGCCGGCCCTGACCGTCACGCGGGCAGGGCCGGCCGAATCAGGCTGTCTCACATCAGGTCAGCCGGTGCGTGCCGGTAGCCAGGAGCAGTCTCGTCCGGTCGGCAGTCTGGTTCGGATTCAGACCGCCGGTGTCGATCGTGTACTGCTCGAGGTCTCCGATGTCGGAGAATGCGCCGTGCAATCCGGTGATCGCGTCCAGATCCTTCAGCTCGTCTCCGACGCGTTGCTTCGCACGCGACACGGTGGTGGCCAAGTCGGGTCGCAGGACCACATAGGAAACGGTCGGCCCGCCGTGGTCGGCGAGTGCCCGAAACGGTGGCAGGAACCACGGGCCGACGATCCCGTCGACGATGACGTCGTAGCCGCCGCGCGCGTATGCCGCGACGGCCGCGACGATCGCCTCGATCACCACCTCGTTCTGCCGGTGCGCATCCGGAAGGAACGGCAGGACGAATCCTGTGCGGATCGACCGGTAGAACAGGTCGGTCTCGAGATGAACTGTCGGAGCGCTCGCCGTCTCGGCGAGAATGCGGCACACGGTCGTCTTTCCCGCAGCAGGCGGACCGGTCACGATGATCACTTCACCACTCATGGACACGGACCCTAGCCAGGCCATCAGCCAACAAACAGTCTTTTCTTTTCCTCCCCATTGATCGCCATCGCCCACCACTGGAGCGCACGCGTGCCAGACACCTGTCCTCGATCTGGTTGCATGACCGTCGCGGACCGCGGCGAGCAACCAGCTGAAGTCCTCGTCGCCGGAGACGGTCAGCGCGGTCGCCCGGTCCAGTACAGGTGCATATTGACAGCGAGCGCGGGCGTGGAAGCGGTGATAGTCCTCGGCGCTGAAGAAGGCTCTCGGCGCGGCGGTCGCCGAGAGCGGGGAGGTGGTGCTTGCTACATCCCGAAGGGTCAGTAGTAGACCGGCCCGGGTACGCCGCCCCCGGCCGCGATGGCATCGCCGGTGATGGCGATGCTGCGTGGCGAGGCCAAAAACGTCACCACGTCGGCGATCTCACTCGCGTCGATGATCCGACGAATCGAATTCTTGACCAGCTGTGATTCCAACTCGGCCACGTCGCCACCGTCTTGCTCGACCTGGCGGGTGAGACGTTCGGTGAGCCGTTCGGTACGGGTGAGACCCGGGTGTACGACTGTCACATTCACCCCGTGCGGCCCCAGTTCGTCGGCGAGGTTCTTGGTCAACGCCGAGACGCTCACGTTGCGGATGGTCTGCCCGATCGAATTGGCCTGCCGCGCACCGAGTCCGCTGATGTTGATGATGCGACCCCACCCCTGCTCCACCAGGTGGGGTGCGACAGCACGCGCGGTGCGAAGGTACCCGAGCACCTTGATCTCGACTTCCCTGCGCACGATCTCGTCGGTGGTGGCTTGCAGATCGCCGCCGGCGCCCGCGCTCCACGGTGTGGCAGCGGAGTTCACCAGGATGTCCACGCCACCGAGCTCGGCGACGGTGCGCGCGACGAGTTCTTTCACCTGTTCGTCGTCGCCGGTGTCGGTCGGAACCGCGATCACCCGCCGCCCCGACTGCCGAGCGATCTCCTGCGCAGCTGCGCGCAGCGGTTGCGCCGACCGCGCCGCGAGCACCACATCCACACCCTCTGCCGCGAGCCCCCGCGCGATAGCGAGACCGATTCCCTTGCTCGCGCCGGTGACGATCGCCCGTTTTCCAACCAGTCCCAGATCCATGCGCCGACGCTAACAATCCCACCCAGCGCGCCACACGCTCCAGCTCGAGATGATCCGAACCTGTCCCTGTGAGCACAACCTGCCGCGTGCGCTGTGGTCGAGTCTCGACGACGAGATCGCCGAGTCGGTCGACAGGGCAGATCGAAACGCCCCGCGCACCGCGTAAGTTATCGCCTGGCCCGCTATAAGGCAGGTTGGTTGCCCCGGCCCAGCGGTAGCGCGACGCGTAAGGCTCGAATCTCCTCGACCAGATCGGCATAACCTTCCTGGACTTGAGCAAAGCGCAGCGCGGCGTGGTGCTGGTGTTCGGCGCTCTTGGTGTGGCGCAGTGTCCACTGAACGTGGGTGTAGGTGTCTGCCACGTGGCTGATCACCTCGCCGAGGGAATGGGTGTGGCGGCGGCCCGAAGTGGGGCGAGGAAGATGACAGGCCGACCACTCGTCGATCAGGCCGATGACGGTGTTGATCCGGCCGCTGGTGGTGGGCGCGTCGAAGTCGGCGGGCCGACGGGTGGTCGACACCGACGCGGTGAACAGAGTCGCGTGCAGATCCGCCAGCTCGCGCGCCCATCCGATCAGCGGGGACCCGCCCTGCAGGTTCCCGGCGACGGCGAGCAGCAGCTGACGGGCCTCCAGTAATCCCTCCGCGGTCCGAACGCGTGTGTTCTCCCCAGCGCGGCTGTCGGGCTTCGCGGCGGAGCCGCCTGCGTGCGTCACAGCTACACACACCCGGCTCACCGGCGTCTGTCCATTGCCCGATGGCCACGTCTCGGCGTCGTCGTAGTCATGAACCGAGTACATCGCCGAATAATCTCTGCGACAATGACATTCGACAGGGCATGTCGTAAATGCCGCTGTGCGGGGATGACATCGTCGGGTTGCGTCGACATTGCTACGCGGTCGCGAGGCGATGTTCGGTCAGCTGGTGCGGAGTGTGCCGGGTGGTGCGGACTGCCCGCCGGATCGTCTGACAGAGATCGCGAACATCGGATCGCGAGGACGCGAGGGTCGCGGCGTGCACCAGCTGCCCCAGCCGGTCGCCGACTCGCCCGCTGTCGACCTGACCGGTCATTGCCAGCGAAGCCGTCGCGAAGGAGACCGCGTCGTCGATCTGGCCGAGACGGAAGGTGCCCGTGGCGATCGTGATGTTGTCGAACAGAATGCTGCGGGCAGGTCGTCCCGGCGTGGACGCGGCCAACGAAGCGCGAGCGGCGTCGACGGCTTCGGCTGTGTAGTGTTGCGCGGTCTGT
The DNA here is from genome assembly GCF_053608825.1 of Nocardia sp. NPDC055002. NCBI lineage: Bacteria > Bacillati > Actinomycetota > Actinomycetes > Mycobacteriales > Nocardiaceae > Nocardia > Nocardia sp. NPDC055002. The sequence goes on along the minus strand of NZ_JBSGWE010000001.1, from coordinate 178,148 downwards.
CCGCGGGCTGTCAGGGCGTACTCGTTGTAGATCACCGATCGCATCCCGGTGAACTCTCCGGGCGTGAAGAACACCCGGGTCCACGGATCGACTGGATGGTCTGCGACCCGGGCGATCTCGTCTTCGGCGCGGGCGAGCGCGGTCCGCATCCGGCCGACGTCGCCCATCATCGCGTGTGCCCATGCCTCGTTGGCATACAAGCGCGCCGATTCCCCACCGCCGGTGGCGTCTTGGGCAGGCAGCTGGCCGAGTTGGAACATCCGCAGAGCGGCGCGCGGGTCGCGTTCGATCAAGCTGATCCGCCCCAGCACGTACAGCGTCGACGCGACCAGGCTGTCCGCGCCCGCTCGCCGCGCGGACACCAAGGCCATCGTCGCGTACTGGCGGGCGCGATGTTGATCACCGATGTCGTGGTAGGCCCACCCGATCAGCCGGGCCAGATCGGCGGTGGCCACCAGCAGCGCGTGCGCGAGCGTCGTATGTCCGCGGTATCCGGCCAGCAGCGCGGTCGTCGATTTCAGGAGATCGACGGCGGTGCGGGCGACCGAGCCACCACCGTGTCGCTGGTCGCGTTCCCGCAATCCCGAGGTGGCGCTGCGCACCGCATCGATATCGAGCAGTTCTGCGTCGCACGGCATCTCGGAAACATCGAGGGAAGGCAACCACGGCGTCAGGATGTCAGCGGAACCGACAACCGCGGTCGCGAGGGCCTCCAGCAGAGTCGCATCCGCGCCGCGACGCGTACCGGCACCGACGGATTCGGCAGACCGTGACATCACTTCACGAGCGAACCCGACATTCAGGCCCGGCGATGACAGGACGGAGTCGATCTCGGGAACCGGTGCGCCGAGCGCGGCCAGCAGAACGCGGTAGGACTTGCTGGGCCTGCGGACTTCACCGAGTTCCCAGCGCGCGACATGTCGTTCCGAACACGCGACATTGACACTGTCGCGGCGAGCCCGGTCGTTGATCAACTCGGCGAAATCCCCACGGCTGAGCCCTAATCGAGCGCGACGATAGGTCCGAAGCCGCTGTCCCCAGCTGTTCGCGGCTCCGGCATCGAGAGTGCCGCGGAGGGTTTCGGGGTCGGTGACGTCCATGAGTGGGCCCCACTCTTCTTGCGCCGCAGGGTATGTCGCAGTTCGGATACACCCTCTGACTTGTTCGCCAAATAATCGTGGTTGATAATCTAACCTGATAATCAGGATTGCGAAACAGGTGGCAGCCGCCGCCCAGCAGCCCGATACGGTGGGATCCATGGCACGAACCGCACGAAAAGTGCTGCTAGGTCGAGAGATCGACGCGCTCCTGCGCCGGTCTCGCACTACCCAGGCCGACGCGGGAAAGATGATCGGGGTGAGCCAGTCCCGCATCGCGGCGGTGATCAGCGGCACCGGCAATCTGAGCGCCCAGGCGCTCGACGAACTGGTCAGGCAGCTCGGCGTCACCGACCAGGACTACATCTCGATCCTGCTCGATCTGCGCGAAGACAGCCATCGACGCGGATTCTGGAACTCCGGCTACCGCCGCGCCTACATCGAGGAACTGCGACTGCTCGTCGACCTGGAGGCCGTGGCGGATCGGCTGCGCGAGACCGCCGCCGAGATCGTTCCCGGGCTACTCCAGCACGAGAGCTACATCCGCGCGCTGCACGAGCCACTGGAACCCGACCCCGACGATCCGGACGCGGTCACCGTCGACGACTACGTCCAAGCCCGCATCGCCCGTCAGCGAATCCTTCTCGCGCGGGGCGCACCCGAGTTCCACGCGATCCTGTCCGAATCCTGCCTGCGCCGCACCTACGGCGGGGACGCGGTGATGCTCGACCAGATCACCCATCTCCTCGAGCTGTCCGCCCGGCCCAACATCCAGATCCAGGTCATGCCCTTCACCCACCAAGCACCCGGCGCCGGCATGGAGGACCGCTACATCCTGGTTCGTGTGCCCTCCCCAGGAGCGGCCGGCGATCTCGAGATGGCCGTCATCGAAGCTCAGGGCGAGATCCGCTACATCGACGACAAACCCGCCGTCGGTATCCGCGACAAGATCTTCAACCGCCTGGCGATGACGGCTTTGAGCCCCCACGACTCACGTCAGTTCATGGAACACCTCGTCCGCGGCCTCCGCAGCCGACCGACCATTCAGCGATAGACCGGCACCACCGCACCCGCAGAGGAATCACGATGTCCGACAGCGACTTCGAGCCACGCCCGATCGACACCAACAAACCCAGCTCCGCACGCATCTATCACCACATGGTCACCGGCGAGGTGATCTTCGAATCGGATCTGCCCTTCATTCATCGGCTCTACACCGATATCCCCTTCTATCCGTTGTGGGCCCAGCACAATCGCCGGTTTCTCGCCCGCGCCGTTCGCTACATGGCCGGCACCGGGATTCGCCAGTTCCTCGATATCGGGTCGGGCCTGCCGACCGGCGGCAACACCCACGAGGTCGCGCGCGAGCTCGTGCCCGACTCGCGCGTGGTGTACGTCGACAACGACGAAGAGGCGATCAACCGCGCCCGCGACCTGTTGCGCGAACAGGGTGTCACCGACACCGCGACGATGGTCGACGCCGATCTGCGCGAGCCCGCGCGCATCCTCGCCCACCCCGACACCCAGCGCCTGATCGACTTTTCCGAACCCGTTGGACTGCTGCTGGTTTCGGTGCTTCCCTGGGTCACCGACGCCAGCGAGCCCGGCAAGATCGTCGCGCAACTGCGCGACGCCCTCGCCCCCGGCAGCCACATCGCGATGACACATGTGTCCCTCGAAGACGCAGGCGCGGAGATCAAATCCCAGGTCGCCGCGGGCGCTGCGATCTTCACCGACGCCAGCACACCGGTCACCCTGCGCACCCGCGCGCAGTTCCAGACCTTCTTCGACGGATGGACGATCGCCGAGCCGGGCATCACCTACGCCACGGACTGGCGACCCGAACAGCCGATCGACCACGACGACTACGCCCGCCCCTGCAATTTCGCCGCTATCGGCAGCCTGCCCTAGTGTGCGCCCGCGCGGTCGGCACCGTCGCCGACCGCGCTGTTCGAAAGGATCCACCATGTCGTTACCGACACCGCCCGCCGCCCACTTCCGCAAAGCGGCCGCCAGTTCCCCCCAGCAGGCGTGCGTGATGGTCTACCGCGACAACCACCGCACCCTCATCTGGGACGACAAGCTCGCGCGCCCGGTCCCCACCGCGGCACACCCTGTCCCCCTCGAGGAATGCCTGACCCTCGACCACCACCAGTTCGAGGCCCTCCAGGCCGCGATCCGAGCAGGCCGCCCCATCCGCGGAGCCCTGACGATCACCCGAGGATCCGACGACCTCTACGAATTCAGCGCCGCGCCGGAATGCCGAGCCTCAGCCGGAACCGCCCGGCTCTTCTTCGACCAGCTCGAATACGCCGCGTTCGTCCACGCGGTGCGACACCGCGAGTTCGAACGAGCAACCTTCGTCTCTCACGCCGCGTGACCGATTCGGCCTTGTCCCGCTGCGTGCCGATTCAGCGCGGCCGCAGCACTATCCAGCACCTCGGACAGAGTCTGTCGACGGCAACATACGAATCGCCGAAGCTATCGGCCGGTGGTTTCGGCCGCCGGTGTGTTCGTGATCTCGACCGCGCACGGGCTGATCGGGTGACTTGTGTTCGGGATGAGCGCAATTCTGTTCGTCGGCGGTGGTGTCGGGTTGTATCGATGCCATGGCAACACAGGAGACCCCGGTCGCCGAGGTAGACAGTTTCACCGCCGAATGGCAGCAATGGCACCGCGAGCAGGAGGCGCGCCTGTCCGACCGGCACGGATTCCTGGCCATCACGAACCTGCACTGGCTCACCGAAACCCCGGAGCGGTTCACCGACGCGCCCGGCACCTGGTCCACCGGTGCCGACGGTGTGGTCGTGGTTCTCGACGAGGGCGAGGAACTGGTCGTGGAGGGGACACCGGTGCGTGGGCGCTATGAGTTCGGTGCGATCGCCGAGCGCGACGGGGTGAACGCTGTGTGGGGTGATGCGGTGATCGAGGTCGCCCGCCGTGGTGGCAACGACATCGTCCGCCCCCGGCACCCGAACAACCAGTTGCGCACCGCCTTTCGAGGCACGCCCGCATTCGCGCCGGATCCGAAGTGGGTGGTGACGGGTCGCTATGTTCGCTTCGAACAGCCGCGACCGACCACCGTCGGCGCCTCGGTCGAAGGCCTCGAACACGTCTACGACGCACCGGGACAGGTCGAGTTCGACATCGACGGTCAACCGCTGCGGCTCACCGCGTTCCCCGGCAGGAACCCCGGCGACCTGTCGGTGCTGTTCACCGATGCCACCTCCGGAGTCACCACCTACGCCGCGAATCGCATTGTGCAGGTGTCGACCCCGGCCGCCGACGGCACCGTCGTGCTCGATTTCAATCGGGCGGTCAACCTGCCGTGTGCCTACACCGATCTGGCGACCTGCCCGCTGCCACCCGCCGAGAACCGGCTCCCGATCGCCGTCGAGGCTGGAGAGAAAATCCCCTACGAGCGCCAGGGATGAGCGTGCCGCAGATCAGCACCTTGGCGTTCCTGACGCCGGGCAACTATCTCGACGACGATCCGTACACCGGGTTAGAGGACACGCTGCAACTGTTCGAATACGGCGAGCGCCTCGGCTTCGACGGTGCGTGGATCCGGCAGCGCCATCTCGAGCACGGCGTGGGTTCGGCCGCGGTCTTCCTGGCCGCCGCCGCCCAGCGCACCAGTCGAGTGGAGCTGGGCGCCGCGGTCATTCCGATCGGCTACGAGAGCCCGTTCCGGCTGGCCGAGGACCTGTCGCTGGCGGATGTGCTGTCGCGAGGGCGACTCCAGCCCGGATTCAGTGCGGGCACCCCACCGCACGCCGATCTCATCGGCGACCTGGTCTTCGATGGTGACTGGCGCAGCTTCGACCTGTCCTACGGTCGCGTGGCCCGCATGCTCGCGAACCTGCGCGGGGACTATCTCGGCGACGCCGACACCGTCATCCACTCCCCGGGCAACACTCAGCGTCCCCGCCTTCAACCGCACAGCCCCGGCCTGGCCGATCGTGTGTGGTACGGCGGCGGGAGCGTCCGATCCGTGCACTGGACCGCGGCGAACGGACTGAATCTGCTCAGCGGCAACGTCGTCTTCGGCGACGCCAGCGACGATTTCACCACCTCCCAGCTGACCCTGATCGCGGACTATCGCCGCCTGATCGACCCGGCTCGACCCGCCCGCGTGGCGGTCGGACGCGTGATCGTGCCGTTCGACAGCGCCGACCACGCGACCCGCGAGCGTTACCGCGCCTATGCCGCGAGCCGCCACGACCGCACTCTCGGCCCACAGGGCGAACGTCGAATCCTGTTCGCGCCGGACATCGTCGGCACCGCCGAGCAGATCCTGGAACAGCTGCGAAGCGACCCGGTGCTCGCACAGACCTCTGAGCTGCGCCTGGAACTGCCCTACGAATTCCACCGTGAGGACTACGAGCAGATCCTGCACGACACCGTGCACCTGATCGCTCCCGAACTGGGTTGGAAACCAACGTTCACGAACGAGGCGCCGACGTCGGTGTGACCGGCTGCTCGGTGCGGCGCCGAGCGCCGGAGCGAGCACGGCATCACGCTGGCCCACACCTCGAATCCGCGCCGATGGTTCGCGACGGTGAACTGGATAGCTGGGTTGCGAGCCATCGACCGAAATCGCCGCTGTGACACCGAACTCGCTGAGGGAGGAGAAAGTATTTCTCCTCCCTCAGCGATCACCGATGGGTCAGGCGGCGCGTCTGCGCAGGGCGGGGTCGGCCAGCGCGTCCGGGATCTTGCCGGTGTCACGGTCGGCGAAGATCGTACCGGGTGGGACTATCTCGTCGATGCGGTCGAGGATCTCCTCGCCCAGGACGACGTCGACCGCACCCAGATAGGCGTCGAGGTGCTCGTCGGTGCGCGGGCCGATGATGGCGGCGGTGACATCGCGGTGAGCGAGTACGAAACCGATCGCGAGCTGGATCAGAGTGAGGCCCGCTTCCTCGGCGAGCACAGCGAGCGCGTCGGCGGCGGCGAGTTTATCCGCGTTGGCCGGTGCGTCGATGTCGAATCGGCCCGGGATCAGTTCGGCCCGATGGGAACTCGGCTGGGGTGCGCCGAGGCGGTACTTGCCGGAGAGCCACCCTGCGGCAAGCGGGCCATAGGTGATGATGCCGAGGCCGTACTTGCGGGCGATCGGCAGGGTCTCGCGTTCGATGCCGCGGATCAGCGGCGAGTACGGAACCTGTTCGGTCGCAGACCGATTGGCCTTGGTTCGGTCGGCGATCCACTGGGCTTCGACCAGTTCGCCGGGTGAGAAGACCGAGGTGCCGTAGTAGCGGATCTTGCCTGCGCGCACAAGGTCGTCGAGGGTGGCGACGGTGTCTTCCAGCGCGGTCACCGATTCGGGGCGGTGCACCTGGTAGAGGTCGAGGTGATCGGTGTCGAGGCGACGCAGGGAGTCCTCGACGGCGCGGGCGATCCAACGCCGGGAGTTGCCCCGGTGGGTGGGGTCGTCGTCGACGGCGTTGTGGAACTTGCTCGCCAGGATCACCTCGTCGCGCCGATCGCGCAGCGCCTTGCCGACGATGATCTCCGATTCGCCGCGCGAATAGGTATCGGCGGTGTCGATGGTGTTGATTCCGGCGTCCAGCGCCCGATGGATCAGCGCGATCGATTCTTCGTGGGTGGTGCCGCCACGGGAACCGAAGTTCATGGTGCCGAGCACATACGGGCTCACCCGGACTCCGGTACGGCCGAGCAGGCGCAGGTCGGACAGGCTCATCGGGTGGCTCCGATCGTGGTACGGCGGCGGACGGCCGCGTCGGTGAGCGAGGGCGGCAGGTAGCCCTCGTCGGCGGGGCTGAGTGTGGTTCCGGGCGCGACGATCTCGTCGATGCGGTCGAGCACCTCGGTGCTCAGCCGCACATCGACGGCGCCGAGCTGGGTCTCCAGGTGGGCCAGGGTGCGCGGCCCGATGATGGCGGTGCTCACCGCCGGATGCTGGAGCACGAACGCCAGCGACAGATGCACCAGCGAAATGCCCGCTTCGTCGGCGAGTTTCGCCAATTCCTCGGCGGCGGCGCGCTTGCGCTGGTTGGCGACCAGTTCGGGGTCGTGCCGGTGCGGCTGCCGGGCGAGCCTGCTCGACTCGGGCGCGGTCTCCCCCGCCCGGTAGCGGCCGGAGAGCCAGCCGCCCGCGAGCGGACTCCAGGTGAGTACGCCCAGGCCGTGCCGCTCGGCGATCGGCAGGGTGGCGCGTTCGGCGCCGCGAGCCAGGATCGAGTACGGCGGCTGCTCGGTGACCGGGCGCGCCAGGTTGCGGTCCTGAGCCACCCATTGCGCCTCGACCAGCTGATGCGGTTCGAACGTCGTGGTGCCGTAGTAGCGGATCTTGCCCGCCCGCACCAGATCATCCAGCGCGCGCAGTGTCTCCTCCAGCGGGACGTCCGGGTCGGGGCGGTGCACCTGGTAGAGGTCGAGGTGGTCGGTGCCGAGACGGCGCAGCGAGTCCTCGACGGCGCGGATGATCCAGCGCCGGGAGTTGCCGCGACTGTTCGGGTCGGCCCCGATCTGGCCGTGGAACTTGCTGGCGAGGACCACGTCGTCGCGGCGGCCACGCAGGGCCTTACCCACGATCTGTTCGTTCTCTCCCTGGGAGTACACGTCGGCGGTGTCGACGACGTTGATGCCCGCGTCCAGGGCGCGGTGGATGATCGTCGCCGCGTCGTCGTGGTCGGGGTTGGCCCAAGCGCCGAAGTTCATGGCGCCCAACGTGAGTGGGCTCACCAGTACGCCGGTGCGGCCGAGGTGTCGCAGTGTCATGGAGTGGGTTGTCACTTTCAGGTCGTGGAAACGGTTTCGCGGGCAAAGGAGTTCGCGGGTTCGGACAGGCCGAGGTGCCCGCGCAGGGTGGTGTGTTCGTACTCGCGACGGAAAAGCCTGCGCTTGCGCAGTTCGGGCACGACCTGGTCGACGAAGTCGGTGAGATAGCCGGGCAGGACGGCCGGGATGATGGTGAAACCGTCGATGCCCGCGTTGCGGTGCCACAGCTCGATGTGGTCGGCGACCGTCTGTGGTGTCCCGATCACCACGCGATGCCCGCCCAGGAACTCGGTGAGCAATTGCCGCACGGTGTGGCCGGTTTCGAGCGCGTAGCCGGTAAGTGAGGCGAAGAAGCCCTGCGGGCCGATCCGGTCGGCGGGCAGCGTGGTGAGCTGGTGCGGCAGCGGGGAGTCGAGGTCGAGTTCGACGTCGGGATAGCCCAGCCAGCGGGCGAACTGGCGCACCGGAGCGCTGTCGGGGTGCAGCCGCCCCTGCAACTCGTCGAACCGTGCGCGGGCCTCGGCTTCGGTGGATCCGATCACCGGGACCAGGCCGGGAAGGATCCGGATCGCGTCGCCGTCGCGGCCGGAAGCCACCGCTGCCGAACGGATCTCGGCCGAGAAACTGCGCGCGGCCGACAAGCTGAGCTGGGTCGTATAGATCGCCTCGGCGTGGGCGGCCGCGAAGGCCCGGCCCTGCGGGGACGCTCCGGCCTGCACGAGAACCGGGCGGCCCTGCGGAGAGCGCAGCACGTTCAGTGGCCCGGCGACGGAGTAGAACTCGCCCCGGTGGTCCACCGCGTGTACCCGATCCGGATCGGCGAAGACGCCGGCTTCCTGGTCGCCGATCAGCGCGTCGGATTCCCAACTGTCCCAGAGCTTCTCGATCAGCGAGACGTACTCGGCGGCGCGCCGGTACCGTTCGTCGCGCTCGGGCAGCTCGGCGAAGCCGAAGTTGCGAGCGGCGTTCGGTTCGAACGTGGTGACCACATTCCAGCCCGCTCGGCCCCCGCTCACGTGGTCGAGCGAGAGGATCCGCCGGGCCAGGTTGTAGGGCAGGTTCAGTGAGGTGGTCGCGGTGGGGATCAGCCCGATGCGCTCGGTCGTCACGGCCAGCGCCGAGCTGAGCAGGATCGGATCGAGCGTGGCAGCAGGCGCGCGGGCGATGCCGGGCTGCTGCACCGGGATGTCCGGGAACAGCAGGCCGTCGAGTCCGCCGCGTTCGGCCTCGGCTGCGACCCGCTGGTAGTGCGAGAGCTGGATGAAGGCGTCGGCGGGCAGGGTCGGTTCGAGCCAGGCGGCCGGGTGGTAGCCGGCGCTGCCGACGTTGACGAGGAAGTGCAGTCTGCGTGCCATCAGGCAGCCCCTTCTGCGATGGTGCCCGGGAAAGTGGGGACGGGCAGGCCGAGGTGACCGCGCAGGGTGGTCGCCTCGTAGTCGGTGCGGAACACGCCGCGCTCGCGCAGGATCGGCACGACACCGTCGACGAAGTCGTCGAAGCCGCCGGGCAGGACATCGGGCATCAGGTTGAAGCCGTCGGCGATGCCCGCCTCGACCCAGTCGATGATCGCGTCGGCGACCTGTTCCGGCGTGCCGGTGACGATGCGGTGGCCCGCGCCGCCGCCGAGGCGCCGCAGCAGCTGGCGCACCGTCAGGTTCTCGCGCCGGGCGAGGCCGAGGGCGATCTTGTAAAAGGTCTGTGACCCGCCCGCCTCGTCGGGGTCGGCCAGCAGGTGCCACGGGAGCTGGCCGTCGAGGGTGAGATCGTCGCGGTCGACGCCGAGCTGGGTGGCGAGCCGATCGAGCGCGTAGTCCGGTGGCACGAGCTCGGCCAACAGTTCACGGCGCTGGGCGGCCTCGGCTTCGGTGGAACCGAGCACGGTGGACAGGCCGGGCAGGATCAGCACGTCCTCGGCCCTGCGCCCGTAGCCGACCGCACGCGCCTTCACGTCGCGGTAGTACTCCCCCGCCTCGTCCGCGGTCTGGGCGGCGGTGAAGATCACCTCGCCGACCCGGGCGGCCAGTGCCCGGCCGTCTTTCGACGCGCCGGCCTGCACGACCACCGGTTCGCCCTGCGGCGAGCGCGGAACATTCAGCGGACCGGCCACGTCGAAGTGCGGGCCGTGGTGATCGACGGCGTGGATGCGCGTGTAGTCGGCGAAGCGGTGGGTGGCCTTGTCGCCGATCAGCGCGTCGGGCTCCCAGCTGTTCCAGAGCGCGCGCACCACCTCGACGAATTCGGCGGCGCGTTCGTAGCGGGCGCCATGGGCCGGTTCGGCGTCGAAGCCGAAGTTGCGCGCCGCGTCGACACCGGCGGTGGTGACCACGTTCCAGCCGGTGCGCCCGCCGCTGAGCAGGTCGAGCGAGGCGAAGCGGCGGGCGACGTCGTAGGGGTCGTTGTAGCTCGACGACAGGGTAGCGATGAGGCCGACGCGCTCGGTGGCCGCGGCGAGGGCGGCCAGGATCACGGTCGGTTCCAGGCTGTTGAACGGCCGGTACCGGATGTCCTCGCGGATGGCGGGCCCGTCGGCGAGGAAGATCGCGTCGAACTTGGCTTCCTCGGCGCGCTGGGCGATGCGCACGTAGTGGTCGAGGGTGAAACTCGCGGCGGGGTCGGTGCCGGGGAAGCGCCATGAGCCGCCGAACACGCCGGCGTTGAGAATGTTGACATTGAGGTGCACCTGTCGGCGGGTCACGGCTGTTCCTCCTCGGCACGGCCCGCCGCCAGCGCGGCGCGACCGAGATCGGCGAGCACGAAATCGCTCTGCGGGAAATGGATTCGCCCGACCATGGCATCGCGATGGTGGCGTTCGAGCGGATGACGGCGGTCGAGGCCGGGGTTGCCGGTCAGGTCGAGCGCGGACTCGGTGACCCGGATGGCGGTGGAGGTGGCGACGTGTTTGGCCAGTGCGGGCAGGCGCCCGTGCTCGTCGTCGGCCAGGCTCGCCACGCCCTGGCGCACCAGTGCGCGGCTGGTCTGGATCCAGGCTTCGATCTCACCCACACGGTCGTGGAAACGCGGCACGGTGGCCAGCGAATCACCCAGTGCGGTGGGCACTCTGGTGTGCAGGTAGCGCACCAGCCAGTCCCGCGCCGCGATCGCGACGCCGTTGTAGTTCGCGGCCAACAGCAGGGGCAGCGATTGGCGCCCGGCTCGGCGAATCTTGGCGGTACCGCCGTGGGGGTCGCGCAGGTCGACGAGCCTGGCCTCGGAGACGACCGTGCCGTCGAAGACCACCGACTGGGTGTCGGAAGCGCGCAGGCCCAGGTGATTCCAGGTCGGTTCGACGTGCCAGTCGGTGGCGGTGCGGTCGAGCAGGAAGGTCGCCACACGCGGGCTCGGCTCGGCGGTCCTGGTGGTGACGGTGAACCAGCTCAGCCCGGAAATGCCGGTGGCGTAGGCCTTCTCACCGTCGATGCGCCAGTCCCCCGACTGCAGCCGGGTGGCGGTGGTGGCCGGGATGCCGCCGCGGGAGAGGCTGCCCAGTTCGCGTTCGACGGCGAGGCCGTTGATCAGCGCGCCGTCCGTCGCGGCCGAGCGCAGCACCAGTTCCTTCAGCTCGGCGGGCCATGGACTGTCGTCGCGGAGCAGACTCAGATGGTTGGTGTAGTTCCACTGCAGGATCAGTCCGACCGACGGGTCGGCTGCGCCGACGCGTTCGATCACCTCGACCGCCTCGGCGAGACCCGCACCGAGACCGCCGTATTCCACCGGAACCGTGAGCGCGGGCGCGCCGATCGCGCGCAACGCCTCGAAGGCGGCGAACGGAAAGGCCCCCGCCCGGTCGTGTTCGGCGGCGCGATCGGCGATCAGCGCGAGCGCGTCGGCGAACGCGTCCTCGTCGAGACCGTGCACGGTGTGTGCTGGTGCCACAGCGGTCATGCGGGTGTCACTCTCCTGGTCGCGTCACGACCGCTCGGCGGCGGTCGAACGCAGATCTGTGCGACGCACCGGAATTCACCGGAAAGGGAACCGGGGCGCGATGAAGTGGATCGTCGAAATCAGCGACGACAGAGCGGAACCGTGGCGGCGGCCTCGATCCGGATATTCGGTAATTCCACGAGACCCCCTTTCCACGTTCGGCATCCGTAATCCAGTATCGGAACCTCCGACACCACCGAACAAGACAGCCGGTCTACCGGATTCGTTCAGTTTTTCTCGATCGTCGACCGCGATCAGGACGCCAACTGCTCGGGCGCGGCGATGGTGCGCAGCATCCGAATGGCCGCGGCGACAGCGGGCCGTTCCAGGGAAGCTTGCCGGTAGGTCACGCCGACCTGGCGCGACCCATTGGCGATGGTGCAGGCGACCAGGTGCCGGTACTCCGGTGGCACCGACATCTCCGGTACCACCGCCACGCCCAGCCCGTGGTCGACGATCTCGGCCATCCCGGCGAAGGTGCCGCTGCGGTGCTCGATCCGCGGGGCGAACCCGGCCTCACGGCAGGCGTACATCACCGACACGATCGACGGCGCGCCGTCGCGGGCGGCGATCCAGTCGGCGTCGCGCACCGCGGACAAGCCCTGCTGGCGGGCCCGTTCCCGCAGGCCGGGTGGGGCGAGCAGCACGAGCGGATCGTCGAACAGGTACTCCGAGGACAGCCCGAGCGGCAGATCCCGAGCCCGGAACGAATACGAATAGGTGATCGCGATGTCGACCTCCTGCTGGCGGACCGCGGGCACCGCGTCCACCGGAATCAGGTCGACCACCTGCACCCGAAGGCCGGGGTTCTCGTTCATCAGTCTCGCCGCGGCGGGCAGCGCGAGCCGGGTCTGCGCGGTGCGGAAGGTGGCCAGGGTGAGCACACCGGTGATGGCCTCCGCGGTGGCGGCCACCGCGCTCTCGGCTTCCTCGAGCGCGGTGATGATGCGCGAGGTGTAGTCCACCAGCACCCGCCCCGCGTGGGTCAGGCGCAACACCCGGCCTTCACGGCGGGTGAGCACCGCGCCCACTTCCTCTTCGAGAATGCGCAACTGTTGCGAGACCGCCGAGGTGGTGATCCCGTGCAATTCCGATACGGCGGTCATGGTGGTTCGCTCGGCGAGATCGCGCAACAGGACAAGGCGTCGAATGTCGTACATGAATTCCTCGCTTCGACCGGTTGGCGTCCGGATTCGCCCATCATCCGCAGTAGCGACATTCCAGGAAATCCTTACGATCAGAGCGATTCTGTGCAGCTGCGCTTCGCCGATCACGCCACCACGGCATCGACGGCGACGGACGTGCCCGCACCGACCGGTACCGCGTCGAGCAGCCGTCGGGTGTAGTCCTGGGTGGGGTTCTCGAAAACACTGGTGACAGAACCGGATTCGACCACCGCGCCCGCGCGCATCACTGTCACCTCGTCGGCGACCAGCCGCACCACACCCAGGTCGTGGGTGATGAACAGGTACGTCAGACCCTGCTGGTGCTGGAGATCGACCAGCAGACGCAGGATCTGTGCCTGCACCGAGACATCGAGGGCCGAGACCGCCTCGTCGAGGACGAGTACTCGCGGTCCGGCGGCGAGCGCGCGGGCCACGGCGACGCGTTGACGCTGTCCACCCGAGAGTTCGGCGGGCTTACGCGCCAGATGTTCTCGCGACAGGGCTACCTCGTCGAGCAGTTCACGCACCCGATCGCGGCGTCGCGGCCCACGCGGGAGCAGGCCGAGCGCGACGAGCGGTTCGGCGATGATCTGCTCCACGGTGAACTTCGGGTCGAGCGACGAATACGGGTTCTGATAGACGAATTGGACCTCGCGACGGATCGGACGAAGCTTCGCGCGCGAGAGCCCGTCTATGCGGGCACCGTCGAACCACACCTGACCCGAGTCCAGTGCGGTGAACCCCGCCGCGATCCGGGCGACGGTCGATTTGCCCGCCCCCGATTCCCCCACCAGCGCGTGTGTTGTTCCCGCGCGGACGGCCAGGGAGACGTTGTCGACCGCGCGCACGCCACCGTGCGCGAAGGTCTTGGTCAGTCCCCGGACCTCGAGCAGTGGCCCGGTCGCTTTCGGCACAGGCGTCGCCCGCCCCGGCGACGAGCTGATGGCCGTCGGCGCCGACCGCGCACGCACGGCCGACGATCCGGTCCCCGTCGACGAAGCCGATATTGCGGGAACCGGGGCCGCACCGGCGACGGAGGACTGGCCGCCTGCTTCGAGCCGGGGTTCACTGCTCGTCAGACGGGTGCTGTGCCGGGTGGGTGCCGCCGCGACCAGTCGGCGCGTGTAGTCGTGCCGGGGGTCGGCGAGAATGCGGGCGGCTCGGCCTTCTTCGACGATGCGGCCGTGTTGCATCACGATGAGGCGGTCGGACCGTTCAGCGGCCACGCCCAGGTCGTGGGTGACCAGCAGGACGCCGAGGCCGAGGGTGTCGCGCAGGTGGACGAGGTGGTCGAGGATCACCTTCTGCACGGTGACGTCCAGGGCCGAGGTCGGCTCGTCGGCCACCAGCAGCGCGGGGTCGTTGGCCAGCGCGATGGCGATGAGCACCCGCTGTTTCATACCGCCGGACAGTTCGTGCGGGTACTGCCGGAACACCCGTTCCGGTTCGCGCAATCCCGCCGTGGCCAGTTTCGCCACCGCGAGTTCGCGCCCCGGCCCGGATTCGACGCGCCGGTGCAGACGTAGTGCCTCGAGCACCTGGGTGCCGACCCGTTTGACCGGGTTCAGCGAGGTGCCGGGGTCCTGGGGCACGAAACCGACGAACGGGCCGCGCAAGCGGGCGAGTTTGCGGTCGTTCCACGACACGGTGTCGTGCCCGTTCAATGCCAGCGCCGTGGCCTCGACCGTTGCCGAGCGTGGAAGCAGGTGCAGCGCGGCGTGGATGGTAGTGCTCTTGCCCGACCCGGATTCGCCCACGATCGAGACGAATTCGCCCCGGCCCACCGTCAGCGACACACCGTCGACCGCGGCCTGCTCGTTCGTGCCACGGGTGCGGTACCTGACGGACAGGTCCGCGATCCGCAGCAACGTTTCCTTCTCGCTCATCGCTTCTCTCCCAGCGCTCGCCCGATTCGATTGGTGGACAGCACGACCACGGCGATCACGATGCCGGGCAGCAGCGAGATCCACGGGTAGGTGGCCAGAAAGTCCCTGCCCTCGGAGACCGCGAGGCCCCATTCCGGGTCCGGCGGCGGTGCGCCGTAGCCGAGGAAGCCCAGCGCCGCCACGGCCAGCACTGCCGTGCCGCATTCGAGCGCGGCCAGTGACAGCACCGCCGAGACCGAGTTCGGCAGTACATGCCGCACCACGACCCGTCCGAAACCGGCCCCGGAGCCGTAAGCGGCCTCGACGTAGTCGGTGCCCGCGACCTTGAGCACCTCCGAGCGCATCACCCGCGCGAACGCCGCCACCGCCGAGATGCCCACGGCGACAGCGATGTTCACCGTGCCGTAGCCCAGCGCGGTGACCACGGTCATGGCCAGCAACAGGCTCGGGATGGCCAGCAGGACGTCGACGAAGCGCATGATCACCGCGTCGACCCGGCCACCGAGGAACCCGCTGAGCAGACCGATCGCCGATCCGATCACGAACCCCAGGGCCACCGCGAGCAGGGTCGCGGTGAGCGTGGTCGAGGTGCCGTAGATGGTGCGGGCCAGCAGATCGCGGCCGAGGCGATCGGTGCCGAACAGGTGCTCGAGACTCGGCGCGCTGAAACTTGCGTCCGAATCCCCCTCCAAGGGTGAGTATTTCGTGAACAGGGACGGGACGAGCGCCCAGGCGAGCACGGTGGCGATCACCAGCCACGCCAGGGTCAGCCCCGGCGCGGCAGTGATCGCCGCGGTCGCGGTGCGCACGCGATCGGCAACCGTCGGTGCGGTACGGATGTCGTTGTCGAGGACGGTCATGCGGAGGTCCTTGCTCGCACACGGGACCGCAGCCGCGGATCCGCCAGCGGATAGACGAGATCGACGAGGAAGTTCACCGTGACGAACACCAGCGCTGCGAACACCACCACCGCCTGCACCAGCGGCACGTCCTGGGTACGCACCGCCGTCTCGGTCAACCGGCCCAATCCCGCACGGGAAAAAACGGTTTCGACGATCACCGCGCCGGCGAGCAGGTTGCCGAAGGTGACACCGGCGATCGTGAGCGCGGGCAGGGCGGCGTTCTTCAACACCTCCCGCACCAACACCCACAGCCGCGTCGCACCCTTGGCCACCGACACCGTGACGTACCCGGCGTGCAGTTCGGCGTCGAAGTTCTTGATCAGCAGCTGCGCGATCGGCGCCGACACCGGAATCGCCAGCGTCACCGCGGGCAACACCAGCGCGCCGAAGCCTTCGTTGCCGATCGGCGGGAACCAGCCCAGCTGGAACGAGAACACCTGCAGCAGTGCGAGTCCCACCAGGAACACCGGCACCGACACCCCCGCCGCGGGCAGGGTCGCGACCAGATCGGCGACCCATTTGGTGCGGGTGTAGCCCGCGGTGGCGGCGACGGCGAAGGCCAGCGCGACGGCGAGGACCAGCGCGGCGCCCGCCAGCAGGGCAGTGTGCGGCAGCACCGACACGATCAGCGGCCACACCTGCTCGCCGGTGCGGGTCGAGACCCCGAAATCACCGGTCAGCGCGGCGAACAGCCGGTGCGTGTACTGCCCGACCAGTTGCTGATCCAGGCCGAAGTACTCCCGTGAGTTCTGTTTGTCCTCCTCGGAGATCAAGTCGCCCTGCGACGGGTCGAACAGGAAGTCGACCGCGTCGTAGGGCAGCACGAACAGCAGTACGAAGGTGAGGGTGTAGGCGCCCCACACCACGAACACCGCTTGCCCCAGCTTGGCGAGCACATAGCGCGACATCGGTTACCTCGGCTCGATCCAGGTGTCGTAGAAGACGTTGCGCGACTGCGCTTCATAGCCCACGTTGTGCACCCGCGGGGACGCCGCGGTCACCTGCGCCGGGTTGTACACCGGCACGGTGAGCACCTGATCCACGAGCAGGAACCGCTGCGCCGCCTGGGCCGCCTCGGCGCGCTTGCCCGGGTCGAGGGTCTTGCTCACCGCGCTGAGCTTGTCGATCGCCTGCTGGTAGAGCGGGTTCTCCGGCGCCAGCTTCGAGGAGTTGGTGTACTGCGGCGAGTACACCTGCTCGAGCACCGCCACATCGGCGCGACTCTGGTTGGCCACCTGGATGTTCCAGCGTTTCTGCTGGGTGGCGGCGGCGGTGTAGTCGGGGATCGGCAGCACGTCGAGTTTCAGGTCGATGCCGATCTTGCGCAGATCCTGCTGGATCAGCTCGTAGGCGGGCTTGTTGTTGACCAGGTTGTTGATGCCGAGCAGGGCGAGTTCGAGTCGACGGCCCTGCGCGTCCACCCGGATACCGTCGGAGCCCTTCTTCCAGCCCGCCGACTCGAGGATCTGCTCGGCCTTCGCCCTGTCCTGCTTCAGTTCCGCGGAGAAGTCGACGTGGCCGGGCACGCGCGAGGAGATCACCGAGCTCGACACCTTGTAGCTCGAGGTGAGCACTGTCTTCGCGAGCGCGTCGCGGTTCCAGCCCAGCTTCACGGCCTCCCGCACGGCACGGTCGTCGGTCGGGAACCGGTCGGTCTTGAGGTCGAAGGAGATATCGCGCCCGGGAATCAGCTGCGCGACGATCCGGTAGCCCTCGGCTTTCAGCGGTGCCTCGTCGGTGTTGTTGACGTCGAGGATCGCGTCGACCTGACCCGCGCGCAACGCACCCGTGCGGACCGCGGCCTCGGGAATCACCGAGATCTCCACGGCGTCGAGGTAGGCCTCGCCGTTGTGTTTGCGGCTGGCGGGCGCCCAGTTGTATCCGGGACGCTTCCTCAGCACCGTTTTCTGCTGGTAGACGTGCTCGGCGACGACGAAGGGACCGGTGGTTACCAGATTCTGCGCCAGCGCGCGCTGCTCTTTGGTCAGCTGCAGGGTCGAGTGACCGACGATGCCGGAGAAGTACAGCGAAAGCGCTTGCAGGAAACCGGCATTCGGTCGATTGAAGACGACCTTGACCGTCGTCGGGTCGAGCACCGTGGTGCTGGTGTAGCCGACCCAGTACGCGGTCACCGGCACGATGCCCAGCGCCTTGTCACCGAATCCGAGCAGGTCGAAATTCTCTTTCACCGAATCGGCGGTGAATTTCGAGCCGTCGGTGAAGGTCACGTCGTCGCGGAGCCGGAACGTGAATTCGGTCAGCTCCGGGTTGATATCCCAGGATTTGGCCAGCCACGGTTCGATGGCCCCGGTTTCGGGATTCTGGTAGGTCAATTTGTCGGTGATGTTGCTCGTGATGAGCGACTCCGGATACGAGCTGCCCGAATGCGGATCGAGGTTGGCGGGTGCGTCGAGGACGGCGAAACGCAGAGTCCCACCGGCGACCGGCGGGCCCGCGTCGTCGCTACCCGCGACCCGGTTACCCGAGGCCGCGCAGCCCGTCAGCACGGAGCCGACGAGGGCGAGGGCTACGAGCACCGTCGCCGCGGAGAATGTTTTCGATGACATTTCGCGAAGTCTGCACAACGACAACTCCGCGAACAACCAAGTTGCACTTCGCGATTTGTTCAGTTTTAGTGAATCGGGAGCACTACACGATCGTGAAGCGAAACTTCAAAAACGGTGTAGGAATTCTTGGCGATCCGAAATCGCGGAATGTGGCGGTCGCGGACTTAACCTCCGGAGTGTAAGCAACACAGTCCGCTTCGACGAAAGACCCACGACCACATGAGGAATATTCGATCCCGTCACCTTCTGGCCACCGGCACCGCGGCCATCGCCCTCGCCACCGTGCTGGCCGCGTGTGGTGGGCCGTCGTCGCAGAACGAGGTGGGGGGCGACCCGGTTTTCGGTGGCACGCTGAACTTCTACGATCCCATCGAGTACGCGGCGTGGACGCCGGTCAACTCGATCTGGTCCAACAGCCAGGTCGCCAACAACCTCGCCGAGCGCCTGACCTGGCAGGATCCTGAGACCGGGGAGATCAAGCCCTGGCTTGCCACATCGTGGGAGGTCAGTCCCGACAAGCTGAAGTACACCTTCCGTCTGCGCGAAGGCGTCACGTTCAGCAACGGTGATCCGCTCGACGCGGCGGTCGTGAAGGCCAACTACGACCAGCACGCGCTCGGCGACAAAGCGCTCGGCATTCCGCCGGATCGGTTCTTCTCCGACTACCGGGCCTCGACCGTGATCGACCCGCTGACCGTAGAGGTGGCCTTCACCAAGCCCAATGCCGGTTTCCTGCAGGTGGCTTCGTTCTACCGGGCCGGCTCCATCCTGGCCAAGCCGTTCCTGGAGCGAGATCTCAACGGGCAGAGTCAGGCCATGAATTGGATCGGCTCCGGCCCGTTCGTGGTGGAGTCGGTCACCGGCAACACCGGGATCACACTGAAGCGGCGCGAGGACTACAACTGGGCCCCGGCGGGTTCGGGCCATCAGGGCAAGGCCTATCTGGAGCGAGTGGTGTTCAAGACCGTGCCCGAGGCCGGGACCAGGGTCGGTGCGTTGCAGTCGGGTGAGGCGCACATCGCGCGCAATATCAGCCCTTACGACGAGGAGACGGTGACCGCCAACGGTGGCCGGATCGAGGCGTTCGCCGTGCAGGGCCAGACCAACAAGCTCTCGGTGCAACTGGATTCGACCACGCCGGTCGTGGACAAGCAGGTGCGCCTGGCATTGCAGGCCGCCACCGATCGCAAGGAGATCAACGAGACGGTCCTCTCGCCGAGCTACCCGATCCCGAACAGCATCCTGGTCAAGGACACGCCCAACCGCGGCGACGCGAGCAAGTACCTGGGTTATGACCTGAACAAGGCCAATTCGCTGCTCGAGGGAGCTGACTGGAAGAAGGGTGGCGACGGCATCCGGGTCAAGGACGGCAAGCGCCTGCAGTTCGAGGTGTGGGTGGCGCCGTTCTACCAGGTGTCGCAGCCAGTGCTGGAACTGCTGCAGTCCCAGTGGAAAAAGGCAGGCGTCGATCTGGTGATCCACACCGTGTCGCAAACCGAATACGAGTCGATCCGCAATTCCCGTCCCGACAACTGGTCTCTGGTGCAGGGCCAGACCTCGCGCGCCGAGGCCGACGTACTGCGCACCGCATTCGACAGCACCGCGCAGAACGAGTTCTTCGCTCCCGTGCCGGACGCGACGCTCGACGAGTTGGTGCGCGCGCAGGCCTTCGAGTTCGATCCGGCCGCCCGCACCAAGGCCATTCAGGCCGTCGAGGACCGGGTCTTCGGCGAGGGCTACGCCATTCCGCTCTACGACGAGACACAGGTGTTCGGCCTGGCGCCGACCGTGCACGGTTTCACCACCGAGTCCACGGCCCGCACCTGGCTCTACGACACCTGGATCACCGGGTAGGGGCCGGCGATGCGCAGCTATGTCCTGCGGCGGCTGGTACAGGCGGTACTGGTCCTCTGGGCCGCCTACACCCTGTCGTTCCTCTTGCTCAGCGCGCTGCCCGGGGATTCGGTGAACAACCGCATCCAGAACCCGGAAGCGCAGATCACCCCGGAGGCGGGCCGGTTGATGCTCGAGTTCTACGGGCTCGACCGGCCGGTCTGGGAGCAGTACCTGCACGCGCTGTGGGCCCTGTTACGCGGTGACCTCGGATTCTCGCTCACCTCGGGGAGGCCGGTGACGCAGGCGGTCACCGAGGCGCTGCCCTCGACGCTGACCCTGACCGGGTTCGGCCTGGTGTTCGGGCTGGTCTTCGCGGGCGTCGTCGCGGTGGCGGCCAACTACGCGCCGTGGGCGTGGCTGCGCGGCGTCTTCGATTCCGCGCCTGCGCTGTTCGCCTCGGTTCCCACCTTCGTCGTCGGTGTGCTGGTGCTGCAATATCTTTCGTTCCGCTGGCACCTGATCCCCTCGGTCGACGACGGCACGATGCTCGCGCTCATCGCACCCGCTGCCACGTTGGGGCTGATCGTGGCCGCGCCGCTGGCCCAGGTGTTCGCCACCTCGGTGCGCACGACCCGGCAGCAACCCTTCGTGCACGTGGTGGCGGCCAGGGGCGCGGGTGAGGGCTATATCTTCCGCAAGGACGTGCTGCGCAATTCGTCGCTGCCGGTGCTCACGCTGCTCGGGCTGGCCTTCGGTGAGCTGATCGCCGGCGCGGTGGTGACCGAGTCGGTGTACGCGCGTCAGGGCATCGGCCAGCTCACCGTCGGTGCGGTCGACACGCAGGACCTGCCGGTGGTGCAGGGCGTGGTGTTGCTCTCGACGCTGGCCTATGTGCTGGTGAATCTCGCGGTGGACCTGGCCTATCCGTTCATCGATCCGCGGGTGCTGGTGGACGGGCGCACGCACCGGGTCACCCGGTCACAGGCGGTCGAACGCAAGCAGACCACTGTATCCGTTCCGGTCGTCGCGGCGGTCTCGCGTCGGCTGCCAGCCGAGGTAGCGATGCCATGACGGCACTCGAAAAGTTCGAAGCTGTGCCGGTCCGACCTGATTCGGCGGCAACTGCCGGTCGGGCATGGTCCACACTGCGATGGACCCGTCGGCACTGGACCGTCGCGCTGGCGTTGCTGGTGGTAGCCACCATCCTGGCGTGGGCGATCGTGCCGCAGCTGTTCACCGGTTACGACCCGCTGGCGGTGAATCCGGCCCAGAAGCTCAAACCGCCCTCGGGCGAGCACTGGTTCGGAACCGATCAGCTCGGCCGCGACCTCTACGCGCGCATCGTCTACGGTACGCGGGCCTCCCTGCTGGGTTCGGCGATCGCCGTCGGAGTCGGTGTGGTCGTGGGATCCCTGCTCGGCGCGGTCGCGGGCTGGTTCACCGGGTTCCCCGACAGCGCGGTGATGCGGCTCATCGACGTGGTGCTCTCGATTCCGGGCTTCCTGCTGGCCATCACCATCGTGGTGCTGCTCGGTTTCGGGGTGTGGCAGGCGGGGATCGCGGTCGGGCTCACCTCGTCGGCGACCTTCGCCCGGCTCATCCGCTCGGAGGTGGTCAAGGCCCGCACCAGCACCTACGTCGAGGCGGCAACCACGAGCGGGGCCTCGACCGGCGCGATTCTGCGGCGACACGTGATCCCCAATTCGATCGCGCCGACCGTCTCGCTGGTCACTGTGCAGTTCGGCATCGCGATCATCTGGATCGCCTCGCTGAGCTTCCTCGGGCTCGGTGCGCAGCCGCCGGACCCGGAATGGGGTCGGCTGGTCTCCGACGGGCGCAACTACATCGCCACGCGCGGCTGGCTGACGCTGTGGCCGGGGCTCACCATCGTGGTGATGGTGCTGGCGACCAATCACCTGTCCCGCCATCTCTCCAGGAGGGGCTCCGCATGAGCGTCGTCCACGAAATATCAACGCCTACCAGAGAAATCGATGTGCGGCCGGTGCTGCGCGTAGCGAACCTGCGCGTGGGCTACCGGGTGGACGACCGGGTCTCGCCGGTGGTGCGCGACGTCTCCTTCGACGTCCCGCCCGGCACCGTGCTGGCGCTGGTCGGCGAGTCCGGTTCGGGCAAGACCACCACCGCCCACGCCGTGCTCGGGCTGCTCCCCGGCAACGGCGAGGTCACCGGCGGCACCATCACCTTCCGCGACCAGGTCCTCACCGAGCTGAGCGCGAAAGGCTGGCGCTCGATCCGGGGGCGCGCGATCAGCCTGATCCCCCAGGATCCGACGGTCTCGCTCGACCCGGTGCGCCGGGTCGGCCACCAGGTCGAGGATGTGCTGCGGCTGCACACCGAGCTCGATGCCGACGCTCGCCGCGAACGGGTGCACGAACTGTTCGAGCTGGTCGGCTTCACCGATGTCGAGCGCCGCTATCGCCAGTACCCGCACGAACTCTCGGGCGGGATGCGCCAGCGGGTGCTCATCGCCGCCGCGGTCGCGGCCGAACCGGATCTGATCATCGCCGACGAGCCGACCTCGGCGCTGGACGCCACGGTGCAGAAACAGGTGCTCGACCTCCTCGACGAAGTCCGGCTGCGCACGGGGACCAGCGTGGTGCTGGTGACCCACGATCTCGGCGTGGCCGCCGATCGCTCCGATCTGATCGGGGTGCTACATCAGGGCGAGTTGGTCGAGTTCGGGCCGACCGCGCAGCTGGTCGCCGACCCGCGACACCCCTACACCCGGCGACTGCTCGACAGTGTGCCGTCGCGGCGGCCGTGGGTACGGGAGCGCGCACCGGTCGCGGTCGGCACCGAGACGGTCATCGAGGTCGACGAGCTGCGCAAGGACTACGGCGGCGTACCCGCCGTCGACGGCATCTCGTTCCGGGTGCGACGCGGCGAAACCTATTCCATCGTGGGCGAATCCGGCAGCGGGAAGTCGACGACGGCGCGGGTGCTGACCGGGCTCACCGAAGCGGACTCGGGTCGGGTCGCGCTGCTCGGTACCGACATCACCCGGCTGAGCCGCCGGGAGTTCCGTCCGCTGCGCCGGGACGTGCAGATCGTGTACCAGAACCCGTATTCCTCGTTCGATCCGCGCTTCGACGTCTACCACGTGGTGGACGAGCCGCTGCGCTCGTTCGAGCCGCGCCGTGGGCTTCGCCGCGGCAGGCCGAATCGGGATCGGGTGGTGGCCGCGCTCGAGGCCGCCGCCCTGCCCGCCGATTTCGTCGACCGGCATCCGCGCGAATTGTCGGGCGGCCAACGTCAGCGGGTGGCCATCGCTCGCGCGCTGGTGCTCGAGCCGAAGGTGATCGTGCTCGACGAGCCCATCTCGGCGCTGGACGTCTCGGTCGCGGCGCAGATCCTCGACCTGCTCCGCGGCCTGCAGGAAGAACGCGGGCTCACCTACGTCTTCATCTCTCACGACCTGGCCGTGGTGCGCGCGATCTCCGATCGCGTCGCGGTGATGCGCGAAGGCCGCATCGTCGAACAAGGCACCGTGGACCAGGTCTTCTCCTCTCCCGCCGACGATTACACCGTGCGTCTGCTCGACGCGATCGCCGGCCGCGACCTCATCGGAGGACTGACATGACCACCACCATCGCGCCCGCCACCCTGGCCGAGGCACTGCCCCGCATCCGGTCCATCCTGACCGAGTTCGTCCCGGGCACGGGCGAGCGCGACCTCGCCTTCGAGCATCCCGACGCGCTGATCCAGGCGCTGGCCGACGCGGGCTTCGGCCGATTGCGGGTGCCGGTGGAGTACGGCGGTTTCGATGTCGACCTGCCGACACTGTTCGGGCTGCTGGCCGAGGCGGGGCAGGCCGATTCCAATATTCCGCAGATCTGGCGCGGGCATTTCACCACCACCGAGATCCTGCGCGCCGAAACCGATCCGGTGGTGCGCGAGCACTGGTTCCGGGCGATCGGTGCGGGCGCGGTGTTCGGCAACGCGCAGTCCGAGCCCTCGGCGCTGGTCGCCGAAGCGGTGGGTGAATCCGCGGGCTGGGGCGTGACCACCACGCGCGCCCGGGTGGGCGAGGACGGCGTGCGGGTGGTCTCGGGCACCAAGTTCTACTCGACGGGCGCGCGATTCGCCGACTACATCCGCGCGGCCGTGGTCGACGACGAGGGCACCCGCGGTTTCGTGGTGATCCCCGCCCGGCACCCCGGCGTCACCCACGCCGACGACTGGGACGGCATCGGTCAGCGTCAAACCGGCAGCGGCACCACCTATTTCGAGAATGTGCCGGTCGAGGAGCACGGCGATATCGGCCGGTACAAGGAATCCTTGCGCGGACTGGATTCCTTCGTCCAGATCGTGCACCTGGCGAATCTGACCGGGATCGCGCGCAGCATCGTCGCCGAGACGGCGCAGATCGTGCGCGGTCGCACCCGCACCAGTCTGCACGCGCTCACCCAGCACGCCACCGAAGATCCCGACATCCTGTCGGTGATCGGCCTCCTCGAAACCCGCAGGCTCACCGCCGAAACCCTGCTGCGGCATGCCGCCGAGCAGCTCGAGGCCGCACACGCCGCCGGGGACGAGGCCGCCTACACCCGGGCCTACCTCGATACCTCCGCCGCGCAGATCGCGGTGATCGAGGCCGTACTCGATGCCGCGACAAGGGCTTTCGACGCGGGCGGGTCCTCCACGATCCGCAACAGCGTCCATCTGGACCGGCATTGGCGCAATGCCCGCACCCTCGCCTCGCACAACCCGGTCATCTACAAGCCGCGCGTGCTCGGCGACTTCGTTGTCAACGGCAACGCGCCGGTGCCGGGCTACTACCGGCAGCGTCCCTCGGTGGTCACACCGGACGCCACCGTCGCCGCGGCCAACGGCGAGGCGACGGCGGCAGCCGACGCCGCGCAGAACGGCGCGCGATGACCGCCGTCGACCAATCGGCGCCCCTGTTCGAACCCGGCGCGACCGGTTCAGCACCGGCCGCGTCCTCTCTCCCGGTACTCGACGCCGTGCCGGGTATCAGCAGCGGTAGCCTGCCGATCGGCCCGACTCAGGGCACCGCGCCGGATACCGAAATCGCAGGGACACCACAGCGTTCCCCGTCGGCAAGGCCCGACCATCCGCTCACGGTGGCGGGCATCCGAGCCGCCGCGGCGCCGATCCTGCAGCAGCTCGCCGAGACGGCGCGGCAACGCGAGATCGACCGCGACTACGCCTTCGCACAGGTGCGCGCGCTCGCCGAGACAGGGATCGCCTTGACCGGCATCGCCACCGCAGAGGGCGGGGCGGGCGGGTCGCTGCGCGAGGTCACCGACCTGGTGATCGAGATCGCGCGGGCCGATTCCAGTGTGGCGCAGGCATTGCGGGCCAGCTTTCTGCTCGCGAACCAGGTGGCGGGCCTGCCCGATCTGCCACACCGGGAGCAGGCGCTGCGACGGCTGCGCAACCGGGACCTGTTCGCGGGCACCAGCAATGAACGCACCGGCGGAGCCAGCGGGCAGGTCAACGCGACCGCCCGCCCTGACGGCGCGGACTGGGTGATCGACGGCGAGAAGTACTACTCGACCGGTGGGCTGTACGCGAACTGGTTCTCCACGCAGGCACAGACCGAGGACGGGACGGTGCTGCGGTTCACCGTGCCGGTGGATCGCGCGGGGGTGCAACGGCTCGACGACTTCGACGCGGTCGGCCAGCGCCTCACCGCCAGCGGGACCACCCGCTTCACCGGAGTGCGCGTGAGCGCCGACGAGATCACCCCGGCGCCGGAGATCGAACCCGACAATCCATGGCAGGGCTCCTACGCCCAGCTGTATCTGGCCGCCGTGCAGGCGGGCATCGCCGCGCGCGCCCGTGACGACGCCGTCGCCTACGTGCGGGAGAAGGCTCGCCCGATCAAACACAGCACCGCTACCAGCAGCCTCGACGATCCCTATGTCCGCCAGACCGTCGGCGAGATCGCCGCCCGCGCCCAGGCGGCGCGAGCGGTGGTCCTGCTGGCCGCCGAAACCCTCGAGGGCGTGCGCGGGCGCACCGGCGACGATGCCAGAGCCGCGGGTGCGTCGGCGGCGGTCGAGGTCGCACAGGCGGGCGTGATCGCCATCGAATCCGCGCTCGCCGCAGCCGAACTCGTCTTCGACGTGGGTGGCGGGTCGATCACCGACCGCGCCCTCGGCTTCGACCGGCACTGGCGCAATGCCAGGACCGCCGCCAACCACAACCCCCGCCAATGGAAGCAAGCCGTCGCAGGCGCGTTTCACTTGACGGGCGAACAACCCCCAACCACCGGTCTGTTCTGAACCACCGAGAGAAAGATCCAACCTGATGAGCTACGGCCCCTTCGACCGCACCTACACCGCCGCGGAAGACCGCTACGAGAAGGTCCCGTACCGGCGCACCGGCGCCTCCGGCCTCGACCTGCCCGCCTTCTCCTTCGGGCTGTGGCAGAAGTTCGGCACCGATTACGCCTTCGCCACCCAGCGCGAGATCATCCTGCACGCCTTCGATCTGGGCATCACCCACTTCGACAACGCCGACCGCTACGGTCCCCCGCACCGCGCCGCGCAGAAGAACTTCGGCCGGGTGCTCGCCAAGGACCTCGCGCCGTACCGCGACGAGATCGTGCTGTCCACCAAGGCGGGCAACGCGATCGGGCCGAGCCCGTACCTGCGCGGCGGCTCGCGCAAGTCGATCCTGAACTCCCTCGAGCACAGCCTGCGCGATCTCGGCACCGACTACGTCGACATCTTCTACCACCACAGCCCCGACCTCGACACCCCGCTCGAGGAGACCGTGGGCGCGCTGGTCAGCGCGGTTCAGCAGGGCAAGGCGCTCTACGTCGGCATCTCCAACTACCTGCCCGACCGCACCCACGAGATCGCCGACCAGCTGCGCGCCGCCGGTGTCCCGTTGCTGATCCACCAAGCCCGCTACTCGATCTACGATCGCCGCCCCGAGCAGAACGGTCTGCTCGACACCGCGACCCAGGACGGGTTCGGCGTGATCGTCTACTCGCCGCTGGCCCAGGGTCTGCTCACCGACAAGTACCTCGAGACCATCCCCGAGGGTGCTCGCGCGCAGAACAGCACGTTCCTGTCCCCCGATGTCATCGACGAGACCTACCGGCAGCGCACCGCCGAGCTGAACAAGATCGCCGCCGCGCGCGGGCAGTCGCTGGCCCAACTGGCGTTGCAGTGGGTGCTGCGCCGTCCCGAGGTCACCTCGGCATTGATCGGCGCGAGTTCGGTGACCCAGCTCGACCACAACACCGCCGCGCTGACCTTCCCCGACTTCACCGCCGAGGAGCTCGCCCTCATCGAGGAGCACGGTGTCCACGGCACCGGCCTGAAGCTCTGATTCCTGCCCGAACACGACGCCGATGACGTGGCCGAGTCCGCTTACGTCATCGGCGTCTCCTGTCTCACCGACCGCAGCAGAAGGCACCGACCATGTCCGGATTCCATGTGAACCTGTCCCTGATGACACCGGGACATTTCCGCCAAGCCTGGCGACTCGACCACGCCGACCCGCTCGCCTACCTCGACATCGACTACTTTCAGCGCCTGGCGAAGATCGCCGAAGCCGCCAAGATCGACGCGGTCTTCCTCGGTGACGCCCCGGCCCTGCGCGGGGAGATCGAGGAGGCGCCCGGTACCGGGATCGATCCACTCGTCCTGCTCGGCAGCGTCGCGGCGGTGACCGAGCACCTCGGTGTCGTGATCACCTCCTCGACCACCTACAACTCCCCTTACAACCTCGCGCGGCGATTCCAGGCGCTCGATCACGTGACGAAGGGGCGGGCGGCGGTCAATATCGTCACCACCGGAACACCGGCCGCCGCAGCGAATTTCGGCCTGACCGATCATCCGGAGAAGGAGACCAGGTACCGGCGGGCCTGGGAATTCCTCGACGTGGTCACCCGGCTGTGGGACAGCTGGGAACCGGACTGGCTGATCGCGGACAAAGCGACCGGCCGCTACGCCGACACCGACAAGATCCATCGCATCGATCACGAGGGCGAGTTCTTCTCGGTCGCCGGGCCGCTGCCGGTGGCTCCGGGCCCGCAGGGTCGACCGGTGGTCGTGCAGGCCGGCGGGTCCGAGGGTGGGCTCGAGTTGGCGGGTGCCTTCGCCGATGTCGTGTTCACCGTCGCCCAGACCAAGGCCAAGGCGGTCGCGTTCCGCAACGACATCCGGCAGCGTGCGGCCGCGGCCGGTCGTCATCGCGATGATGTGAAGATCTCGCTCGGCGTGGTGGTGCTGGTCGCGGCGACTGAGGACGAGGCGCGTCGGCGCGAGCAGGAGCTCTACGATCTGCTGCCGATCGAGCGGCTCACCACCGCACTGCTGGGTAACCTCGGCCTGCCCGCGGACTCTTTCGGCCCCGATGATCCGATCGGCGTCGACGATCTTCCCGACGCCGTTCCGGCCGGTGCGTTCTCGACCGGGTTCAGCATCTCCACCCGCGCGCTCATCGCGGAGGGACCGCGTACTCCGCGCGAGTTGATCCAGCAGGGCGCCGGCGGCTCCGGCCACCGCCTCCTGGTCGGCTCGGCCGAGCAGGTCGCCGACGATCTCGCGTCCTGGTTCGACGCGGGCACCGCCGACGGCTTCACCATCATGCCCGCCGAAACCGCCGTCGACCTGGAGAATTTCGCGACCCTGGTGGTGCCGATCCTCCAGGAGCGGGGGCTGTTCCACAACGAATACTCCGCACCGACATTGCGCGCCCGCTTCGGCCTTCCGTTCCCGGGGGACCGCGCGGCGGAAAGCCTGCCCGCGTAATCACCGCAGTCCAACGGCCGCCCCGCTCACCTTCGAGCGGGGCGGCCGTTTCACTGCCGGTCCGTTACGGGGTCGCGCCGCAGTTGGGCCCGGTGACCGCGTCCTGAGGCGGAACCGGCGGGTGGTCTACCGGCGGTGTGCGCGACAGCGGAATCAGCGCGATCGCGGCGAGGAGGGCGGCGAGCCCGATGGCTACCAGGAACCGCCAGTCACCGAGCCAGG
The DNA here is from genome assembly GCF_053608825.1 of Nocardia sp. NPDC055002. NCBI lineage: Bacteria > Bacillati > Actinomycetota > Actinomycetes > Mycobacteriales > Nocardiaceae > Nocardia > Nocardia sp. NPDC055002. Next base: position 149,048 of record NZ_JBSGWE010000001.1, on the reverse strand, counting down.
TGGCGGCCAGGGGAGCGCCCGCACGCGACAGCGCGATCGGGACCGTCATCACGGCGAGGATCCCGGCGAACTGGGGGACGCCGAAACTGTCGGCGACGATCGACGGGCGCGCGATCACGCTGGTGCCGTAGCCGGTGCTGAAGGCGACGATGCAGGCCAGCGTGAGCGGCAGTGAGGTGCCTGCCAGCGGTAGAGCCAGCAATCCCGCCCCCTGGAGGGCGAAGGAAACCCCTGTCACGCTGGTCATCCCGAAGCGGCGAGCCAACGGGGCCAGGGCCAGGCGGGCGGCGATCTGGGTGACGCCGACGGCGATCGGGAGGGCGGCAGCGGACACGGGCGAATAGCCGATGTCGCGGAAGTAGGTGACCATCATCAGCAGGAAGGCCGAGGTGGACCCGCTCTGGGCGACGAAAGAGACCACCAGCAGCCAGAATTTGCGGTCACGGAGCGCGTCACCGAGGCGGACGCCGGTGCGTTGCGCGACCCGGCTGGTGTGCGCTGCCCGGCCCGGTACCGCCCACAGGTGGGCGGGCACCACGATCACCGCGAAACCGATCGCCAGCACCACCAGTGTTGTGCGCCAACCGAGTTGCGTTTCGAGCCAGCCCGCGAAGAAGTAGTACAGGCTGGTGGCCAGTCCCACGACCGTGGTCACCGCGACGATCGCCGAATCCCGGTGTTCCGGCTCGGTGGCCACAACGAGAACGGCGAACGCGGCCTCATAGGTTGAGGTGGCCAGCGCCAACCCGATCAGGGTGAACGCCGCGTACAGCTGGGCCAGGCTCTGCGCCTGCGACCACAGCAGAACCGCGCCGACGCCGAGCGCCGAGCCCGCCGTCATCAAGGCCCGCCCACCGTAGCGGTCGAGCAGATTGCCCACCGGCACCGCCGCCAACGCCCCGATCAGCGTGGAAATGGTGGCAGCGGCGGCGATTTCGGTGCGCGAGACCGCCAGTGCCTGTGACATCGGGACCAGCAGCACGGTGAACGCCTGGATCATCGCGCCGTAGCCGACGGTCTGGGTCACCGCGAAGACCGCGATGAGCCGGAACCGTCGACTGCGCACCGGGTCGACGGTCAGGACGGCGGCGGCACTCACTCCCCGAGCAACGGCAGCAGCTGGGAACCCTGACGCTCGATCTCGCGCAGATACGGGGTATCGGACAGCACGAAGTGGGTGATGCCGAGATCGCGGTATTTGCGCAGCGACTTGGCGACATCCTCGGCGGAACCGACCAACCAGGTGGTACCCGCGCCGCCGCCACCGTATTTGCCCGGCGCGGTGTAGAGATTGTCGTCGAGCACCTCGCCGCGCGCGGCCAGGTCGAGCAGACGCTGTTGACCGACGGCGGTGCCACGGTGCGGATTCGACCCACCCTGGCCGTTCTTCGCCATCTCCGCGACCTTCGCCTCGGCATCGGCCCACGCCTGCTCGGTGGTGTCGCGGACGAAAGTCGTGATGCGCAAGCCGAATTCGAGCGGTGCGTGCTCACGGCCAAGTTCGGCGCTCAGCGCGCGCAACCGTTCGATCCGCTCACGCACCCCTTCCAGCGGCTCACCCCAGAACAACTGGACATCGGCCTCGGTCGCGGCGACCCGTTCCGCCGCCTCGGAGGCGCCACCGAAGTACAGCGTCGGATGACGTCGATCGCCGCGCTGCTCGATGCGGGGTACCACCGTGGAATCGGTGACCTGGAAGTGCTCGCCACGGTAGGTGACGTTCTCCTCGGTCCACAGTTTGCGGACGAGCTGGAGGAACTCCTTGGTCCGGGCGTAGCGGTCGGCCTGGTCGCCCTCGCTGTCGCCGTAGGCGGCCAGATCGTCCTTGCCGGAGACGATGTTCACCCGAACCCGGCCACCGGAGAGGTGATCGAGGGTCGCCGCGGCGGAGGCGAAGTTCGCCGGGCGCCAATAGCCGGGCCGGATCGCGATGAGCGGCTCGAAGGACTCGGTCCGCGCCGCCAGCGCCGCGGCGACGGTGAGAGTGTCGGGGCGGCCCCAGCCGGTGCCGAGCAGCGCGCCCTTCCAGCCGTGCGCCTCCAGCGCCTTGGCCTGCGTGGTCAGCGTGTCCAGGCTGTTGTGGTCGGCGGCCACGGGCTCGCCGCGATGTCCTGGCGTGATCTGATTGGGGATGTACCAGAGGAATTCGAGACTCATTGTTCGGTGGTTCCGTTCGGTGGTGATCAGCGGGCCAGCGCAGCGAGCTGGGCGCGACGGACATCGGTGGTCTGGCCCTGGACCAGGACGAAGAGGACGGAGCGGGCGTGTAGTTGCGCGGTGTCGTCGCCACTGAGGCCACGGCCGGATCTGGCGATGAGCAGGGCGCGGCTGATCGCCGAGAGTGCCTCGCCGCTGGCGACTTTGGTGGCCAGGCGCTGGTCGAGGCGATGCGGTCCACCGCCCGCCGCCGTGGCTTCGTCAGCGAGCGCGTACGCGGTGGAACGGATCTCGGCGACGCGTGGGCGCCAGGTCGCCGCGACGTCGGCGGCCAGCGGCACAGTGCTGCGCTCCAGCTCGGTCAGGATGGTCTCGGCGAGGCCGAAGTGGTGGGCTCGTGCGTCGCTTGCGGTACCGGTGTCGGCGATGCGCGCTTGGTCGAGACTCTGTGTGGTGAGAACGTTTTCGTCGGAGACGAGAACTTCGTCCAGGTGCACGCGGACCGTTCGGCTGCCCGCGACCGCACCGAGCTCCAGCCCTCCGGTGCTGCGGGTTCGTTCCCCGACCGGAACGAGCGCGGTGACCACGGTTTCGGTATCGGGTTCCACGGCGGCCACCGTCAGCGCCGAGTTGAGACCCCACCCGCTGACCCAGGACAGGGTGCCGTCGAAGATCCAGCCGTTAGCAGCTTTGCGTGCCACGACATAGTGATCGGGGAACCGCCGCACATCGCTGACCCCGGCACCGAGCAGCAGCTCACCGCGCAGAATCCGTGCGGTCAGCGCCGATACCGGCGCACCCGCCGCGGCGATGCGCCCGGCCAGCGGCGCGTGCTGCGCCCAGACCAGCCAGGTGTTGAAGCAGGCGCCCGCGATGATCTCGTGCACGCGACGGTCGGTGTCGCGGTCGATCGCGAGTCCACCGAATTCCCTGGGCGCGAGGTGATTGAGCAGACCGAGTCCGCCCAGTTCGTCGATCCGATCCGCGGGCACCCCGGTGCGGTCCGTCGACAGTGCGGCGGGTCGCAACACCTGCTCGGCGTAGTCGCGCACTCGGACGAGGAATTCGTCGTTCGCGGTGTCGTGCGCTGCGTTCACGTCGAAAGTATCGACCCGCACAACGAGCGAAAGCCCTTATCTACCTCCGCTTCATGCCGCGCAGTACCGCTTCTACCTGCGTAGACAGCAGGTAAACGGAGATAAATTCCCGCAGAGCGAGAAGTCGGTTCGGCGCGCCTGGCGACAAGGATCTGCCGGTGGAGTTGCCGCAGGCCACGGTGCGGCATTCCTGATCCTCGCAGGTTCGGTGCGCGGCGATCTGCAGGGCGACAGCCTATTTCCTGTCGATCGGGCTGAATTCAATGGTTGACGTCGCCGCAGCGGACCGGTCGTGTTCACCCGGCCACCCCCGCTGGCCACCGGTGATCGTTGCCGGCATCGCTGTGCCGCCCGTATTCCGACTGGCCGCCCGGACCCGTCCTACTACTCGGTGCCCGGCATGGGACGTTGCATCAGGCACCGTTCACCGAACCACAGAAATGGCAGACGATGGCACCGAACCCACTGCACCTGGGTGTCGCGCTCGACGGCGCGGGCTGGCACCCGGCCGCCTGGCGAGCACCGAACTCGCGGCCCACCGAATTGTTCAGCGCCCGATACTGGGCCGACCTTGTCGGCACCGCCGAGCGCGGTCTGCTCGACTTCGTCACGATCGAGGACAGCCTGCGTGTGCCCGGTCCGCTGCACACCCGCGACGACGAGGCCGTAGACCAGGTCCGCGCCCGTCTCGACGCACATCTCATCGCCGCGACGCTCGCCCCGACCACCCACCACATCGGTCTCATCCCCACGGTGACGACCACCCACACCGAACCGTTCCACGTCTCCACCGCCATCGCCACCCTGGACTACACCTCCCGTGGCCGCGCGGGCTGGCAGGTTCGAGTCTCGGCCGGCGCCGAGGAAGCCCAGCACTTCGGGCGCCGCGAGATCACCGACCCGACACCCGCCGAGTTCGCCGACATCATCGCGACCGGCAATCTCCCCGTACACGCCGAAGCACTGTTCGAGGAGGCCACCGACGCCGTCGAGGTGGTGCGGCGACTGTGGGACAGCTGGGAGGACGGCGCCGAGATCCGCGACGTCGCCACCCGCCGCTTCATCGACCGCGACAAACTGCACTACATCGACTTCGAAGGCCGCTTCTTCAGTGTCCGCGGTCCCGCCATCACGCCGCGCCCACCGCAAGGTCAGCCGGTGGTCACAGCACTCGGCCACGCCGAGCGTGTCTACGAATTCGCTGCCGCGGCAGCCGATCTCGTCTTCGTCACACCCACACGCGAGCACGGACCGGCGGAGATTCTGCGCCAGGTCGCGACCGCCGCCGCGACCAGGGTGGGCGAACCGCTGCGGGTCTACGCCGACGTGGTCGTCTTCCTCGACACCGACGAGGACACCGGCGCGCAACGCCTGTCCCGGCTCAACGACCAGTCCGGTGCCGAATTCAACTCCGACGCGGCCATTTTCACCGGCAGCGCCGAGGAGCTCGCCGATCTGCTCGCCGACTGGGATGCCCAGGGTGTCGACGGGTTCCGGCTGCGTCCCGGTGTCGCGGTCGATGACCTGGCCGCGATCGCGGGCCGACTCGTGCCCGCCCTGCAGCATCGCGGATTGTTCCGCACCAGCTATCCCGAGGCTTCCCTGCGCGGACTGCTCGGCCTGTCGACCACCGTGCCCAACCGTTACGCCAGAGTGTGAGGTCCCACCGATGAGTACACCCCGCAAGCAGGTCATCCTCGGCGCCTACCTCGGCGGCGTCAACCATCACACCGCCTGGTGGCACCCGCAGGCGGGCAGCCAGATCGATTTCAGCTCCTTCGAACACACCGCGCGCACCGCCGAACGGGGCAAGTTCGACTTCTTCTTCCTCGCCGAAGGTCTCATCCTGCGTGAACGCGCGGGCCAGATCTTCGACCAGGACATCATCGGCCGTCCCGACACCTTCGGCGTGCTGGCCGCCATCGCCTCGGTCACCGAGCACCTCGGCCTCGCGGGCACCATCAACGCGACGTTCAACGAGCCCTACGAACTCGCCCGGCAGTTCGCCACTCTCGATCACCTCTCCGGCGGGCGCGCCGCCTGGAACGTGGTCACTTCCTTCGACGCGTTCACCGGACAGAACTTCCGGCGTGGCGGCTTCCTCGACCCGGCCGACCGGTACGTGCGGGCCGAGGAGACATTGAATGCTGTTCGAGCCCTGTGGGATTCGTGGAACGTCGACGATATCGTCGCCGACAAGGACAGCGGGCGATTCCTGGCCAGGCCCGATGCCGGTGCGTTCGAGTTCCGTGGTCGGCAGTTCGACATCTCCGGCCGGTTCACGGTGCCGCGCAGCCCGCAGGGCAGGCCGGTGATCCTGCAAGCCGGCGTCTCACCACAGGGACGCGATTTCGCCGCTGCCAATGCCGACGCCATCTTCTCCCCCTACGGCAAGCTTCCCGAAGCCGCGGACTTCTATCGCGACATCAAGGCTCGCGCGGTAGCGGCCGGGCGCTCGCCCGACGACATCAAGATCCTGCCGTCGGCGAGTTTCGTCCTCGGCGACACCGAAGCCGAGGCGATCGAGAAGTACCACGCCATCCGCAACGAACAGGTCACCGGACAGACCGCGCTGATCCTGCTCGAACAGATCTGGAACCGGGACCTGTCCGGCTACGACCCGGAGGGCCCGATCCCCGATATCGAGCCCGATCCCGATGCGGCACCGTTCATCCAGGGCCGCGCCTTCCTGCACCAGGACCGTTTCGCCACGGTCGAACGGTTGCGCGAGGTCTCCGAGGCCAAGAAGCTGACCCTGCGCGAAACGGTGATCGACCAGTTCGAGCGCGGTCCGATCGTCGGAACACCGGCCCGGGTCGCGGAGAAGATCGACGATTTCGTCAGCAGCGATGGCTCCGATGGTTTCATCCTCGGTTCCCACCTCGTCCCGACCGGCCTGGACGAATTCGTCGACCGCGTGGTCCCGCTGCTCCAAGACCGCGGCGCCCTCCGCACCGAGTACACCGGAACCACCCTGCGAGACAACCTCGGCCTGCCCGACCTCCGATCGGCCACCGTATCCGTCGATGCCTGAGTGATGGTGCTGCTGTGGGCATCTCGTGCCGGTGCTCACAGCAGACCGCCCGCACCTGGCCGCGATCTCACGGATCCGCGGCGTCCCCTGGGTCCTAACAGCACTGGCCGCCGGCGCGGTACTCGTCCTTGCCGCGCCGGATAGGACTACGACACAGGCCTTAGGGTGCCGAGCAGGCGGCAGCGTCCAAAGCGCGCGAGCCTTCCTGGTAGCGGTCATCCATCAGATCCTGGTTGAGGGCGATCGTCATGGCACGGCCTGTGGTGAGGACTACGCCGTCATAGGTCACCATGCCCGAGAGACCGCCGGTATGGCCCCAGAGCTCGTTGCCGCACGACATGGTGATTCGCGCCAGGCCGAGACCGTAGGCCCATTTGCTGTCCACTCCGGTTGGCCGGACGTTCTTCATCTCCGCCAATTGCGCGGGCGGGAGCAGCTTTCCGTCCAACAGGGCGAGGAAGAAGTGGTTCAGATCCGCGCCGGAGGCGACCATCGCACCGGCCGCGCCGGCCCACGATACGTTCTGGCTGGTGTAGTCGACTCGTACGCCACCAATTTCGGTGTACCCCTTCGGATGTGGGCCACGGATGTCGACTTCATCCGAACTCGGATAATAGGTGTTCTGCAAGCCGAGGGGCTCGATGATGCGGTGAGTGACCTCAGCGCCCACCAGGTTTCCGGTGACCTGCTCGATCACCATGCCGGCGATGGCGTAGTTCGTGTTGGAGTATGCCCATCGCGCACCAGGCTCGAAATCGGCGGGCGCGGTGAGCGCGTTGCGGACCACTTGGGCGATATCCGTTATCCCCCACCGGACTTGCTCGGTGAGGCCCGAGACCTGGCCCGGCTTGGGCGGCGCCCCGAACTCGGCCGCATATTCGGGCAGTCCACTGGTGTGCTGCAACAGGTTTCGGATCGTGATCCGATTGCCGTCGATGCCCGGCCCGTGCACCACCCCCGGCAGATACCGTTCCACCGGCGCATCCAACTCGACCTTGCCCTCAGCCACCAACTGCAGCATCACGGTGGCGACGAACGGCTTGGTGTTACTGGCAATCCGGAGCCGATCGTCGTCGGAAAACGGCCTGCCGGTATCCAGGTCGGCCACACCTGCGGTGACTGTCCAGGTATGCCCGCTATCGGTGATCACCGCCTGAGCCCCCGGATAGCCCTGGCGCACCGCACTGTTCAGCGCGTCCGTGATCTCTGCCCGCCCCGCTTCCGTGGCACCGGGCGAAGTATCCACGCCGCACGACGTGGCTATCAAGACCGTCATCCCCAGCATCGCAAGTTTCATCCGCATCCCATGAAACTAGGGAGAACGCCCTGCCACGAGAAGCCTGCCGACTCCCCAAAACCCGGTAGTGCTGACACCACCGACGACGACTATCGAGTGGCGCGCAGATCTCCGAAGACTCCGACGCAGTTACCGCCGGTCGTATCGGTCACTTGAAGCCGTAGGCGCAGCGGCTTGTCGAATTCGAGATGGACCGGCACCGTGGCACCGAGTTTCACCACCACATCGGTGAGCAGCGCTCCGTCGGCGTATATCTGGAACTGCACAGCGATGTCGCTGGGCGTCGAATCGTCCTGAATGCCCAGCACTCCATCGAGCCGGGTGAACTTGCGCCCCAGGTCGTACTCGACGAACGCCAACTGCTCGAAGTAGGGCTCGAGCAGGACAGAGCGACTGTAGGACGTCCCCGACACCTGGCTGGGCCCGACCTCGAGATCCGAGTACTTTCCTCCGGACAGGGCTTTGAAATCCATCACGTACTGCACAGCATCGGTGCTCACATCCGACAGGGCACCCGAGGTGGAACTCGAGGTCGTCGTCGAAGTCGAAGTGGCCGTGGCAGATCGGGACGAAGTCGCAGCGGTGGCAACGGCACTCGCCCGCGGCGGGGTCGTGGAAACGGGCGCCGCTACTTCGCTCGTCGTGGCGGCCGAGCGCTGCGTGGCCAGTACCACCACCGCGCCGATCAGCAGGACACACGTGATCCCCAACGCGACGGTGGCCACGAGCCACGGATTGCGTCGATCGTCCGCGGGCGACGGCAGGTCCGCGAAGATGGCGTCCAGGTCCGCTTGGGTGACAGCGGAGGTGATCTGTTGAGCCCGCAGATCGAATTCCCGGAGATCGATGCGACCGGCCGCCTGATGCTCGGTGAGAACCGCCAGAGCGCGATCCTTTTCGACTGTCCCGATCCGTGGAGTCATTTTCTCTTCCGATGTACGGAGTGCGGGAAATCCACACTCAGCCGATAGTTTGCTGAAGTAGTAACTTTGACGAAGGAATTACCCCGCCGACGCCCGGCTCAGCGCTTGCGACCGGGGGGTTCAGTGCAGTGCACCCGGGGCTTTCCCCACGCGTTCTTGGCATCCTGGGATCGCCTCGTGTCGAGCAACGTCAGCCGGACGACACCGGAAATGTCGATATCGACCTCGCGGGCGGCGTCCGCCATCGACATCTCGCCCGCGAAGGCCTCTCGATCATCGGTCTGCACAACGAAACGGCCCACACCGTCGGACGAAGCGGAATCGGCGTCCTTGCCGATCCAGACCGAGAAGCGATCACACTTGCCGCCCACCGCCCATATCGCGCGGTTCATCGGGTCCGATGTCGTGGACGGGTAGTACCCGACGATGCTGCTGGGGAAGCTCGCCGAACCGATCCGAACAGGATCGACCGGGTCGAATCCGTTGTTCCAGGTGACGGATCGGTACGAGGTCAGCTCGTACCACCCAGCGGAGGGCGCAACCGTCGGGGACACGACTTTCGACGTGGGAACGACGGACATGGTGGGCGTCGGCGCGGCGGTGGGCAGGGCACGCTCGTCCGTCGACGTCGGGTCCGGCGATGCCGAGGTCGCCGAGGTGAGTCGCTCCAGAAACGACAACGCGCCTTCGGCATTCGCGAGAGCTGCGACCGCCAAGGCCGACACCGTTGTAGCGGCCAGCCATCGCGATCGCCTCGCTTTGATGAAACTCAAGACATGCTCCAGTCCAGATCCATGACAGTGGTGACACTGTTCGCGGCAGCGTTGCCGACAGCACACCCACCGGGTAGATAAATACGTCACTATTTGTTCTGCCGCAACCTGATCGGCGAAATCAGAACGCCCGAATCGATACTGTTCGGAATTGAATTCCGGTCGGTCGGGTCAATCCACCGCGCGAACCAGCTTCTGTTGTTCGGTTTTGAGTTGTCCGTAGGTGTCGCGCACATAGCGCACGTAGGTCGCACCCGGGTGCGGCACCAGGGACCGAACGTGCACGCCGTCGGATTCAGCCGCCAGTTGCACTTCGACCGACGCGACATGCGAACAGAACGTCAGCAGCGGTTCCGGTACTTGGTAGTCCGGTACGAGATCGGCGTGTTCGATGATCAGATCACGCATCGCCCGGTTCACCGGCATCAACGCGTGGTCGCGCCACCGACGCCAGTTGTCGGTGGCGAGGTCGGGACGGCGGTGGGACGCGGCGGGCAACTGCGATTCACGCAGCTTCTCCCAGATGCGCTCGTTGATGTCGACCATGACGTGCAGCGGGCCGTACAGCTCACGAATCTGCCTGCTGATCCTGAGCAATCGCGCCTGCCGGCGTTCCTGCGCGAGCTGGCCGCGCTGGTTGAGCAGGTAGGCGAGTCCGGCGACCGAAACGGTCGTCACGGCCGTGATGAGAGCGGCGACCATGTTCACGGATTTCACCGTAGTGACGGCGAGGCCGAATCGGGATAGTGCTGGTGTTCAGGCGATTACAGAGTTTTCCAGCCGACTTCCGACAGGAGTCGCCGTCCCCTCTGAACGAGACTCGATCTTTTCGGCTCGGGCCGCGATCTCGGCGACACGAGCAGTGTCACGTACCTGGGTGCACAGATCGATCGCAGTGCGCCAGTGTTGTCGCGCAACCGCCGTTTCGCCCCGGGCGCCCGCGACCTTTCCGAGCCCGTCGTGGCCACGAGCCTGCTCGACGGGACTGCCCGCCATCCGTCCGAGCGCGACAGCGCGGTCGAAGGCCTCCCACGCGTCAGCGAGATCGTCCAGCGCCAGATAAGCGTCGCCGAGCACGTTCGAGGTCATGGCCTCGTCGACGAACAGGTTGAACGTCCGGAACATCTCCGATGCTTTCAGCAGCCTCGGCACGGCGTCGAGAAATCGGCCGATGTTCACCTCGATGAGGGCGGTATCACGCAACAGGATGGCCCTGTTGCGTGGAGTGCCGTGCACGTCGACGAACGCGAGTGCGCGGAGACTGAGCTTCAGCGCCTGCTCGAATTCCCGCCTGCGCACGTGCACCCATGCCTGGTGGGCCACAGCGGTGTGTTCGCCGTGCCGATCACCGAGACGCACGAACAGCAGCCGGGCTCGCTCGTACAGCGCCGCAGCAGCCACGTCGTCACCGGCGGTCATCGTGGCGAGACCGAGGTTGTTGCAGGTCACAGCCTCCGCGTACTGATTGCCGGCCCGCACCGCAGCGGCCACAGCCAGCCGATGGGTTTCGGTCCACAACTCGATGTCCTTGGTGATGAACGCGAACCCACGCACCGCGAAGGCGAGCTGCCAGCACTGCTCGTCGAGCCCGTACCGGGCCGCGGCACGTGCCACGGCGACCATGTTGTCGCGCTCGGCGGTCATCGCCCGCATGGCCTCCTGGTAGGTCGATACCGTCGCGTCGAGGCCGAGCGAGCTGGGCGCCATCTGCGCGCGATGCCGAGACGGGGTCAGGATCCGGTCCATGCCGTCGGCGAACACGGTGTACCGGTCGACGAGGCGAGTGACGGCCACCCGCGTGGTGACATCGTCGAAGCATGCGACGGCGCGACGACGCGCGAAGTCGCGCAACAGATCGTGGAATCGGTATCGCCCGCGCGCGTCGGGTTCGAGCAGGTTCACCTCGACCAGCAGGCGCAGGTGCCGCCACATCGCCGAGGGCTCCACGCCCATCAGCGCCGCGCCGCTCCGGAGGTCGAAACTCGTCCCCGGGTGCAGGCCGAGCACGGTGAACGCGCGCGCCGAATCCGCCGGCAGGCGAGCCACGGAGTGCTCGAACAACGTCGCGACATCGCGATCGCCGTCGTGCAGCATCTCCAGCTCGACCAGCGGCTCGGCGCCTCCTCCCGCGGATGTCGGCCACATCTCGCTGCGCAGGATCGCCGCGGCGATCCGCACAGCCACCGGCAGTCCGTGGCACTGCCGAGCGATCGCGGCGCTCTGCTGAGGAGTCGGTGTGCGCTCAGCGGGCAGCCCGCCCGTGAGGCGATCGAGCAGCGCTACCGAATCCTCGTCCGCCAGCCGTCCGATCGGCACTCGATCCACCTCGTCGAGTCCGTTGAGCGTGCCGCGGCTGGTGACCAGAATCGTGGAGGCGCCCGCTCCCGGCAGCAGCGGCGCCACATGGGCCGCGTCCAGGACATTGTCGAGCAGAACGAGATATTTCCCCGCACCGAGCATCTCCCGCAGTAGCGAGATTCGCGAATCCGGTTGAGCGGGAACTGATTCAGGATCTAGACCCGACTGGCGTAGCAGCGCGCCCGCGGCTACTTCCGCTGCCACGACCGGCCCTGCGGCGTATCCGTGCAGGTCGAGAAACAGGCAGCCGTCGGGAAATCGGGGCAGCAGACGGCGAGCGGCGCGAACCGCGAGCGCGGTCTTGCCCACACCTCCGAGACCCGACAGCACACAGACCGCGCTACCGGCTCCCGCTATCGCGATCACTCGGTCGAGTTCGCGTTCGCGACCGTGCAGAACCGCGATGTCGCGCGGCAGGTAGGTGTGCTGGTTCGCAACCCCTGCCGAGGTCTCGGGATCGCGACCGTCATCGGCGGTTCTCTTGACACCCCCGGACTCGCCGCGCCGCTCGATCTCGAGCGTGTCTCGCAGATCGGTCAGCCGCTTGGCCTCGTCCCCCGAGATGTGCAGCGCCGCCAGCAATCTGTCGAGACGCCCGGTGCTCGGCAGTGTGCTTCCTTTCAAATACGCGTACACACTGCTGGTAGAAACGTTGAGCTGCTTGGCTATTCGTGAGCACTCCACCCGGCCGTGCGTCTTCTCGGCTCGCAGTGCGGCAGCGTTCAGCTCACCGGCGAATCGTTCCATCTCCGGTGTTCGCTCCTTGCCGCCCATCGTCAGCCTCCTGCTCGGACCGCACAGCACCGCTCAGGGTTTTCGAGTGCTTTCCAGAACCCCAGGCGCCTCGCACCTCGATCGTGCTGGCATGACGGCTCAGTCTACCGAAGGAGACGACCGTGTCCGATGCGATGAGTCGACCGAAATCCCTGGAACATATCCCCTTCGACGACACCACGGCGGGGCCGAGTGGCGCCCCGTCCCGTCCGTACGGTTTGGTGCTGGACACCGACGGGCGAATTCTGCTGGTGGACAGAACAGAGGAACTCCTCGACCGCCAGTTCTCACAGGTCACCACCGAGACGTTCGACGCGCCGACCGCGACGGCGCGACATCGACTACCCGTGGACCGCAACGGGTTCCGGCGCGATGCCCACCGGGGCGCGTGAGCGGAGTGTTTCGCCACATATCTCTCGTCGACTCCGTCCTCACCGCGATCGACCGGCACGTCGCCGCCCACCCGCCGGAACGTGGCGGCGGACTGCTCGGGCCGTTGGGGCTTCCCCTGATCACAGCGTTCCTTCCGGACCCGGACGCGATCTCGACCGCGACGACCTTCCGCATCTCGACCGCGTTCCAGCGAGAGCTCACCCGAACAGAAGAGACCGAGCCCGACCTCGAACTCAAGGGAATCGTGCACTCGCACGCCAAGGGCGCGGAGCACCCCTCGGCAGACGACCTGGAGGCCATCACCGATTGCCTCCGCCTGGCCCCCTGGCTCGGAAGGTACGTCACTCCCATTGTCACGCACCAGAATCAGCGCACGAGAGACCACCAGGTGCTGCTGCCGAACGGTCTCCTGTCCGTCTTCGTCTCGGTGCCGACCTCGCTGGGGACGGTCGAGGTCCGTCCCGCCCGAGTTCAGATCCTGCCGGTCGGTCGCGACTGCACGAGTCTCGCGACAGCACTCGGCACATCGGTCTCCACACCGAGAACGGTCGATGTCGAGGGAGTCGTCCACGTCACGGCGGTGATGCGTACGGCGGGACTGGAGTTGACGCTGCTGTTCCCACTGCTGTACCCGACACAGGCGCCGATGGTGCTCGCCGAGCGCACTGACGAATTCGACAGTGGCAGGTCGACATTGCTGGATCGCTTCGGCATCGACCACCGACACCACCGCATACTCCCGCTGCCCCTCACCTGGGACCTGACCGTTCCAGCGGAATCCCGGTTGGCGCGTGCGCTACACGTCGCGCCGGATCCGTGGTGAATTCCTGCCGCGATGCGGCCCGGAACCCGGTCCCGGTCGCCTACCATTCTGGGCCGTCACCGGCTTCGGATGGGTGGAGTCCTTATATCTGCTAATCGTATTCCACTCGGGCAGAACGCATTCGGGACGTTTATCAGAAGGGAAGAAATGAAGAACACGACAATGATGGCACCGACGCGGGCTGTTGAGCAGCCCACCGCGCTCCAGTGAGTACCGAGCAGGACGCGGCCACCCCGGCGGCTGGCGACAACGTAGCTCCCCGGGTGTTCGTCTCCTATTCGCACGACTCACCCCAGCACAAGGAACTGGTGCGCGAGTTCAGCACATTCCTCCGCAGCGAGGCGGGCGTCGACGTCCGGCTCGACGCCTGGGACGATTACGAGCGCCGCGACTGGTCGCTGTGGGCCATCGAGCAACTGACCAACGCGGACTTCGTCCTCGTCATCGCCTCCCCCGCCTACAAACGCCGCGCGGACGGCACCGCCGCCGCGGACGAGGGGCGCGGCGCACAGTTCGAGGCGGCGATCATCCGCGACGGCCTCACCAGAGATCTACGCGGGGAAACCCGACGGATCCTGCCGGTCATCCTCCCGGGCCGCTCGGTCGACGAGGTCCCGGTGTTCCTGGCTGCCCATTCCACCACTCACTACGAGATCAGCGAATTCACGACCGAGGGCATCAACGATCTGCTCGCGGCGTTCAGCGGAGTCACCGAACATCCTGCCCCGCGTCGCGGCAAGTGGGTCGGCCCGCAGTTCGGTAGCCGACGCACCGAACCGCAGAGTTCCGACGCACCGCGTAAACGCAAGGCACAGCTGCTCACCGACGCTTTCGACCCGATCACGCGAGGCCCGGATCTGCAGATCACCGGAGCCGATCTCAACGGAATCCACTACGGCAACAGCATTGTTCACCGCTGCGCGAACTTCTGCGGCGACCCGCGCAGCCCGATCGAGTACAACCTGCGCCGGTCGTTTCGAGAGTTCGAAACCGTGGTCGGCGTCCTCGACGACGCCGTGGACGCACGGCAGATCGGCTACTTCCAGGTCTTCCTCGACGGCGAGGCGCAGAAACAGGTCGAGGTGGCCCATGGTGAGCCGGCGCGCATCCGCTACGACGTGAGCGATGTCCTGCGGCTTCGCCTGGTCGCCTATCGGCCTGACACGGTCGCCAATCCGATGCTGGCAGGCTTGGGTGCCGCTGTCGGGCGCCCCAGCAAATTACCAGCCCTGGCCTGGGGAAACCCCACGCTGTTCACCTGAGCCGACCTCTCGTTTTCCAGTGGCGTTCAGCGTTTTCCAGCGTTTCCACGCCACGCGCCGGAACATCGCCGCGGCCGTGCATCCTCGATTCGGCAACGCCCATGGCGTCGTCACGAGAAGGCCCGCCGATTCGGGCGCCGGGCGGGGTGCGCTCGAATCGGCGCACCTCCGCCCATCGGAAAACGGATAAGAGGATATCGAATGCGATTTGTCAACGCATTGTTCGTAGCAGTATTCGGAATCATGCTCTGTGTAGCGGGATTCAATTTCTACGGTTCCGGCGCGATCGTGCTGATCGCCCTGGGTCTGCTATCCGTCGGGTACGGCGGATATATCGCGTTCTCGCGTGGCAGCTACTTCATGACGGATTGGTTCTACGCGCTCCCCATCGTCGGCGGGCTCGTTCTCTTCGCCGGCCTCAATCGTTGACAGGGAGCGGAACACACATGACATTCCGACGCATCCTTTCGGTGACCGTAGGCATCCTCGTGGCTCTGACACCCGTCTCGTGCGGGCAGGACCCCAAGGATGTGACCTGTTCGGAGTTCGCCGCGATGAGCTACGAGGACCAGAACGACACCCTCGACGACCTACTGGCCGACCATGATCTGGAGACGCTGTCCACCGCCAACACCATCGGTGTGCGCAGTGAAGTGGACTCCTATTGCGGCACCTTCGGATTCAGCAAGGACACCGGCGGCAAGGCAGGCCGCAACGGCGCGGAGTCGATCGACAACGCCGTCGACTGGGACTCCGGGACATGGGGCTGAACCCGCCCGCCGCGGACCACCGCGGCCGGATCCGCATTTCGGGAAAGGTGAATACGCAATGACCGTGGAAATTGCCGTCGCCATGTTGATCGCCTGGGCGGTCGGCAAGGCCAACCGGGTCGGGAAACCCATCAATGGACTCACCGACGAAGCGCTGGACCTCGCGGTGAATCGAGTACGCAACGCCGTGGTTGCCAAGCTCGGTGGCGACCCGGCCGTACAGCAGTTGCTGAACGAGGCCCGCGCGACCAACGGTGCGGTGTCCTCGGCCACGCAGGTCGCCGCCGAACGGTCCATTTCGGTCGCGGTCGCCGGCGACAGCGGCTTCAGTGCCGAACTCGACCGGCTGACCGCACCGCCGACTCCGCCACCTGCCCCGGCCGGTTCCGGGTCGCAGTACAACAACTCCGGCACTTTCGCCGGTGTGATGGGCGGAATCAGCGCCACCGGCCCGGTCAATGTGAAGAGCAAGATCGTGCATCAGGCCAAGCGCCATCCGGTACTCACGACGTTCGTTGTCGTCGGTGCGGTCGCGCTGCTCGGCTTCTCCGCCGACCGGCTGATGAGCGATCCGACCTCGGGTCCACAGCCGGGTGGTGGCGCAGAGGCCATGGCAGGCACGTGGACAGCATCCGACGGTACCGGAACCAAGACCTTCAATTCCGACGGTGGCCGGTGCGACGGATTCTTTTACAACAACGGCGAACCGCTCGACATCGGCGGACCGATGACATGCTCGATATCCAGCAAAGCCGATACGGAGGGCCGGTACACGTTGATAGTGACGCAGAGCCCCAATCGAGCGAAATACCTCGTCGAGTTCACAGATGCCGAGCACGCCTCCGTTTTCGATGCGTCCGGGACCGAGCTCTACGATCTCGAGCGTTTCTGACCGGAAGGAGCGGACCGCGGCGGCGCTGAACGGCGATACGCGCCGCCGCACCGATACGTTCATCACTGCCGCAGCGAGGTTCTCCGCTCGCACACGGATCTCCGCTGTCGACTACGCGTACAGCGTTACGGCAGGATCGAGCCGACGCCACTTTCCACATCGAAGCCCAACTCCAAGCCGGGCTCGGAGAGGTCGACCGCCAACCCACCCAGCTGAACCGATCCGGGACCTTCGAAGGTATCCGAACAATGTTCGGACGGCCGAGTCCATCGAGCAGGTTCGCCAGTGGATTCGCCAATGGCGCTCGGCCTGGTCCAGCGGCAACGGTCAATGGGCTGTCACCAGCAACGGAGAAGTCGCCGGACGCATCGGATTTCGGCAGTCGGACCTCACCGAGGGCGTCACCGAACTCGCCTACTGGACCCTGCCCGCCCGGCGCGGGCACTCCATCGCGCCTCGCGCCGCAAACATGCTGACCCGTTGGGCTTTTCACGACGTCGGATTCGATCGGATCGAGCTCACCCACTCGGTCCACAATCTGCCATCGTGCCGGGTCGCAGCCAAATGCGGATTCCTCTTCGAGGGCACACTGCGTGGAGCCGGCCGCCACAGTGACGGCCGCCATGACATGCACCTCCACGCCCGACTCCGCACCGACTGATACCCGGCCCGGTCAGCGAGGACACGCGAGGGCGGGGCAGGGCTACTCAGTCGAGACAGAACTCGTTGCCCTCGACGTCCTGCATCACCAGACACGACTCGTTGACGCCATCGGCACGCAGTAGTCGCAGGCGCACCGCGCCGAGTGCGATCAGCCGTGCGCATTCGGCTTCGAGTGCGGCGACGCGCTCCTCACCCACGAGCCCGGTGCCCACCCGCACGTCGATGTGAAGCCTGTTCTTGACGACCTTCCCCTCGGGCACGCGCTGGAAGTACAGGCGCGGGCCCACACCTGAGGGATCGACACATGCCGAGCCGGTGTGCTCGTACCCCAATACCTCGGACCAGAAACGAGCAACACGCTCGGGCTCCGCGCAGTCGAAGGTGACCTGGATCTGTTTAACCGACACCATCGATCCACCATAGAGAGCAAGTCTCGAGTCGTCTCCACTTCGGATCGTCACGCTCACAACACGGGCAGTGCGCGCCGCAATGACAACTCAGGTTGTCAATCTTGGCAGACTGAGTTTCCGCCGTCGAAGTCGCGCCGATCGTTGACAACTTCAGTTGTCAACGGCCGTGGCAGTTGGCCACCGTTTGCGGGCCGCCTGTCGGCTGATCCCGACCAGTCGGCCCACATCACCGTAGGACGCGCCGCCGGCCAGCGCGATCCTGGCGCACTCGTCGACCCGTTCAGCAGCAGCCCGACGCGCGGCGTCCGCTTCGGCCAGCGCCGCCAGGGCCGTGCTCGGCTCTTTCGGCTCCGGCGGCAAACCATCCATCACCAGCGGGCGCAGGCACGGTCCGACCAACTCGACCAACCGTTCCGCCGGCGCATCGGATACCCCGGGAATGTGCACCATGTAGCGCGCGACCAGCACTCCGAGCACCAGCGTGCCGATCAACGCGGACCGCCGCTCAGCATCCGGGCCGACCAGCACGCGCGTCCACGGGCTCGTTTCCGGATTCACGATCGCGCAGCGCACGGCATGGGCGGCCTCCGGATGGGTGAGCATCGACCGCAGTACCGGCATCGTTCGGTCGTCCTTGCGGTCCACATCCGCCAAGGCGTGCCGAAGCAGGCGTTCACCGAGTTCCTCCGGCGGGCCTTCCAACGCGTCGTCGAGGGTGATCGGAATGCCCGAGACCGCATCGAACAGTGCGTTCTTCGCACCGAAATGCTGCATCACCAGCGCCGGATCGACATCGGCGCGCTGCGCGACGGCCCGAATCGTGGTCTCGAGGTAACCACGCTCGGCGAAGAGCTCGCGCGCCGCGTCCAGGATCAGTTGCCGGGTCTGGCTGCGCCGCTCGGCCCGGCTGACGGGCGCAGACGCCGCGTCGAGTTCGTGCCCTGTCATCGCAACCTCACTCAACATCTGTAGACGAAATAGGTGGGCGTGCCTATGCTGATCTCAGTCTACAAGCGTAGAGCAGACGCGCAGTGCCGCGCAGCAGCTCGACCTTTCCCGAATCCTTCGAACGGATGTCGATGACCAGCCGAGATACCCAGCCCGCCACCCGAGCTCACGACGAGACCGCGCAGAGCGCGGGCAGACACAACCGCCGCCTGTCGATCGTGTTGGGCATTATCGTGACCTGCCAGCTCATGGTCGCGGTCGACAGCAATGTCGTCAATATCGCCCTGCCCGAAATCCGTTCCGGACTCGACATGTCCGGACCGGCACTCGCCTGGGTGTTCAGTGCCTACTCACTGGCCTACGGTGGCCTGCTGCTGCTGGGCGGCCGGGCCGGCGACCTTCTCGGCAGGCGCCGGATGTTCATCTGGGGACTCGGCCTTGTCGTCGCCGCCTCGATCCTCGGTGGCGTCGCACCCGATGAGAGCTTGCTGATCGCCGCGCGGGCGCTGCAAGGCGTCGGCTTCGCCTTCGCGAGCCCCGCCGCCCTGTCGATGATCGCCGCCACCTTCGCCGATGGGCCCGAACGCACGCGCGCGCTCGGGGTGTTCTCCATGGTCACCGGATTCGGTATCACGCTCGGCTTGATCCTCGGCGGCATCCTCACCACCCTGAGTTGGCGTCTGGTGTTCTTCGTCAATGTGCCGATCGGCGTGCTGACCATCGTGCTCGCGCTGCGCTACCTGACCGAAACCGAGCGCCACACGGGCACATTCGATCTGCTAGGGGCGATCTTGTCCACGCTCGGCATGGTCGGTGTCGTCTACGGGCTGACTCACGGGTCCGACGGTTGGGCCGAGCCGGTCACCGTGGTACCGACCGTTGTCGGCATCGTGCTCATCGCGGCGTTCGTCCGCGCCGAACGGCGCGCCGATCACCCGATCATGCCGTTGCGGCTGCTCGGCGATCCGGTTCGGGCCGGCGCCTACCTCACATTCGTTCTGCTGATGGCGGCCATGGCGGGCACCTACATCCTGCTCTCGCTCTACATCCAGGAAGCGCTCGGTTTCAGCCCGCTGATCGCCGGAATCGCCTTCCTTCCCATGGCTTCGGTCCAGTTCGCCGTCGCGAAGGCGGCGCCGAGACTGATCGCCCGATTCGGCCGCAAGCAGGTATTGCTCACCGGGGTGGTCCTGATGATGCTGGAAGCGATCTGGCTGACCACCACCCATGAATCGACCAACTACTTCACCGGCGTTCTCGGCCCCTTCGTTCTGCTCGGCGCCGGCCTGAGCCTGGCCTTCGTCACGCTGAACATGACCGTGCTCGGCGGACTCGAGCCTCGCGACATGGGCGCCGCGTCCGGGCTGCTCCAAGCGACCCAGCAGCTGGGACTTTCGCTGGGCGTGGCCATTCTGACCACCATCTATCAGTCGGCCCGAGCCGAACGGGCCCAGGAAAGCACCGGGGCCGCGGATATCCTCGCGCACGGCATGTCCAGCGCCGTGATCGCTGCCGTGATCTTCACGGCGGCGGCCCTGCTGATCAGCCTGTTCGTTGTCAAGGTACCCGAGCAGGCGGTCGCGGCCTGACGTCCGTTCGGCCCCTGCGGACGTAGTTCGACAGCGACCAGACGAAGTGCTTGCTCCCGCACCTGACCCGCGACCGTAATTGTTGCGGGTGAATGCCGATTGCCGCCTCTCGTCGGACCGCGCCTTGTTAAGAGGAATCCACTCCGGTAAACTCTGAGCAACCCACGAAATGCGGATACTGCACCCCCGCAGACAATTTCGCTGGGCATGTGATCCTCGATGATGCACCGCGACACCGAGCAAACAGTCGCGCACGAATAGAACCCCTCATCGCGACGATATCCACCACACGTGGTCCACGGACAGACGATTCGAAAAGTAGAAGTTTCCGACAGGACCTGCTTCCATTCAACCGCGTCGAGTGGGCGGTCCTCAGTATCACCGAGGAGTCGATCATGACCGGCAACCCGTCACCGGTATACAACGCCCCCGAGGAAGAGCCCTTCCAGCGGGAGGCGGTCGCCGAGGGCATATCCATCGCCGCCGCGTTCATGCTTGTCATTTTGGCGGCGGTCTCCATTCTGCAGGGCATCTCCGCGATCGCGGACGACAAGTTGTATGTCGCCGGAATCGAATACGTCTACGAGTTCGACACCACGACGTGGGGCTGGATCCATGTCGTGCTGGGCGCCGTCGCGCTGATCTGTGGCGTCGGACTCGCGATCGGATCGACATGGGGTCGGTACGGCGCGCTGGGGATCGCCGCACTGGTCATCGTCGCGAACTTCATGTCCCTGCCGTACTACCCGGCATGGTCCATCGTGATCATCGCGCTGAGTGTCGTGATCATCTGGGCTGTCTCCACCTGGCGACCCGAACGCTGAGTCCTCGTCGGATCTCTCCCCGATAGCTCGTCTACCGGTGGGCGCGACGCCGACCAGGAGGAACGATGGCGTCCCTGTCGATCGACCGACGCGATCGGTCACACCGCAACGATCTGCGCGCGTTCACCGTCGGCGTCGAGGAAGAGTTCGTGCTGATCGACCCCGCCACCGGGCGCCCTTGCCTGACCAACACCACCGTCGCGGCCGCCGGGACCGACGTCGAATTGCAGCTGGAACTCTCGCGATGCCAGATCGAAACCTGCACTCCCGTCTGCGCGAGCATCGAGGCGGTACACCGCGAGGTTCGGCGAGCCAGAGTCACGATCATCGACGCCGCGGCTCGCTCCGGCTCGCTTCCGCTGGCGGTGGGGGTACCGATCTGGGGGCCGCCTGCCGGTTCCATCACCGACACGCCGAGATACCAGCGCATAGCCGAACACTTCAAGGCACTGGCCGACCAGGTGACCTGTGGTTGCCATGTCCATGTCTGTGTTCCCGAGCGCGACCTCGCGGTGCAGGTCAGCAATCACCTGCGTCGTTGGCTGCCCGCGCTGTTGGCGTTGACAGCGAATTCCCCGATCGCCGAGGGCACCGATACCGGGCACGCCAGTTGGCGCCACATGGTGTGGGCGCGGTGGCCCAGTGCCGGCCCACCACCGTATTTCCAGTCGGCAGCGCACTACGACGACATCGTCGCGGGACTCGCCGAAGACGGGCAGATCCTCGACCCGGCGATGGTCTATTGGGATGTCCGATTGTCGGCTCACCTGCCGACGATCGAGATCCGGATCAGCGACGTGCCCGCGACCGTCGTGGAAACGACACTGTTGGCGAGTCTGGTACGGGCCCTCGTCATCACCTCGGTCGCCGCCATCGGCCGTGGGCACCTCGCCGATCCGATCGCCCGGACGCATCTGCGCTCGGCATGCCGCTACGCCGCCCGCAACGGGCTTTCCAGCCCACGATTCCCCACGACCATCGTGGGTCGGCACGATACCCGCCACGCCCTGACCCAATTGCTCTGCCACGTCCGTTCCGCCCTGGAGGAATCCGGTGACTACGAATTCACCCGCGCTGCGTTGGCGGCAGTGCTCACCAGCGGCAACGGCGCCGTCCGGCAACGCGATGCACTACGGGCAGGCGGCCTGGCGAACGTCTTCGCTGTGCTCGCACGACTGACCGTCGAAGGGTGCGAATAGACCGGCGATTCCCAGCGGAGCAGATGACACGACCGGCGAGTTGAGAGCGAGCAGGCGGGTGGATGATGCGCGACGACAATGAATCTGTGCAGATCGATCAGGTGATCGAACGCTTGATCGCCCGTTTCCCGGCAGAGTCACCGGCGGGGATCGAGCTCCTGGTTCGCCGTATTCATGAGCGATTCGCCGACGCCCGTGTCCGCGATTTCGTTCCGCTGCTCGTCGAGAAGGCCGCTGTGCAAACTGTCGGCGTCTACCCGATCGAGGTCACCGGTGAGGACCCGCACAGCTCCGAGGCGATGGCCACGATCTAGCGCGGTGTCACAGATCTCGATTCGCCGGCTCAGACCGGCGAAATGGGCTCGAACCCC
Source organism: Nocardia sp. NPDC055002 (assembly GCF_053608825.1). NCBI lineage: Bacteria > Bacillati > Actinomycetota > Actinomycetes > Mycobacteriales > Nocardiaceae > Nocardia > Nocardia sp. NPDC055002. The sequence goes on along the minus strand of NZ_JBSGWE010000001.1, from coordinate 126,491 downwards.
AGGAGTTCATCCGCCCCGGCCCGCACGATTCCGGCACACGATTCGGGAACTTCGTTCCACGCGCCGGGAAGGTCGCGCAGCGGTTCGGAAACCACGAAACGGGTGTGGTCGCCGAGACGGTGCAGCACTTCCACCTCGGGGTGCAGCGCGCGCAACTGAGCGATCTTCGTCGAGAAGAACAGCGATCTCGACTGACGTTCACTGGAGTAGCGGAAGACCCACAGTGACTGTCCATCGGTCGTCGCGACCGTCATCTGGACCGGATTCTCCACCTGGTGCGCGCGACCTACGTCTTCGACGAATCCGACCGCGCGGGCGACCGCGCCGAGTGGATCTTCGGTGAGACCGAAGGTCAACGCCAGATAGAACAGTGTTTCCGAATCCGTCGATCCTTCGAGGTCGGGAAACAACGCCGGGTCGATCGCGGTGACCAAGTCACGGCGGACCTCGCGAAAGCCACGCAGTGCTCCGTTGTGCATCCACAGCCACCGACCGTGCCGGAACGGATGGCAGTTACTGCGCTGTACCGGCGTCCCGGTCGACGCGCGAATATGGGCGAACAACAACGGCGTACGGATCTGACCGGAGACCTCACGCAGATTTCGGTCGTTCCACGCCGGTTCGATGCTCTTGAACACCGCGGGTTCTGCACCCTCCCCATACCAGCCGATACCGAAACCGTCACCGTTGGTCGTCGTGGCTCCGAGTCGGGAATGCAAACTCTGGTCGATCAACGAGTGCCGCGGCGTGAACAACAGTTCTTCCGCGAGGATCGGCTCCCCCACGTACGCCATCCATCTGCACATATATCCATTCAAGCAGACCGGATCGCCGATGTTAAGGAGTCGAATCCGACAGCAGTTTCGAATTCACCGCAATGAATTTCGTCTCCGCCAGTGCCCGATTGTGGCTGCCGGCCCGCTACCGGTGGAGTCTCGGCGCTACGCGCGTGACCGATGCTGTCGGCGAAGACCGCTTCCGGGTATTCCGCGATCCCGCAGGTCATACGTTCTGCCTCGGGTGGGGAATTACGGCCGGCGATACCTGAGCGATCGCTCTAGTTCGGAGACGCTGGAGCGCGCGACAAGCGCGTGGTGACGACACTCTTCTCACCAGATCGACACTTCCGATCGCCGGACAGCGATTGGGCTCCGTCGCCGGGGGTAGGCGCACCGTATGACCACCACCGTGACAGGAGACCAGCGCCGATGATCGATATGCACCGTGTCGCCGAACTACCGAATACCGTTGTCCGCACCACCTTCCAGACCGGGGCTCGGTTGCGGCACGCACGGGTGTTCCACCCGCGCGGTGTCCGCCTCGCGGGCCGATTCCGTGCCACCAGCGCCTACGAGCCCTGGTTCGGACCCGGCGACCGCGCGGTCATCGCCCGGCAATCGAAAGGCATCGGCAGCCCCGGCGGCGTGCCCGACGTACTCGGGCTGGCTTTCCGGGTCCTCGATCGCGACGAACGTCCCTGGGACTTCGCGCTGGCGACCACCGGTCGCAGTGCGATGGGCCGGTTCGTCATCACCCCCGCACGCGCCTGGGCCACGGCCCGTTTCGGCACGCTGCTGCCCTACCGATTCGCCGACGCGTCACCGGTCTGGCTCTTCGCCGAACCGCTCGACACCGACGACCTGCCGAACACAGCGTCCCTGCGGGCCCTCGACGACCACCTCGACGACCGGGTGCTCCGGTTCTCGATCACCGCCGATGGCATCGGCCGCCCACCCGAAACCGTCGGCGAACTCGATCTACGGCGAGCCGAGCCGGGCGAATACCGCACCGACTTCTTCGATCCGATCCTCAACCATCCTGCCGACGTCACCTTGATGCCTCAGGTGGTGAACTGGCTGCGCGAAAACGCCTACACCGGAAGCCGCCGCGGCCGCACCGACGACGGCGCCCAGCCCGCGATCTGATCGGCGAGCCGGTCACGTCAGCTCGGACGTGAATAGAAGTGGATTGTGGCGAACTGAGAGTCCCGAACGATCGTCACCCCGGGGTAGTCGGGGCTGATGTCGCCATAGGGCGCGCTGGCGAACAGTTCGATCGCGTTCGCGCAATCGAACTTCCAGTCCTTGCGCTCGGTCGTCGGCTGGAATCCCAGCCGCTTGGTCAGCTCGGCGCAGGTAATCTTCTGCAGCGGTTGGGTATACGTCGAATCAGTGTACATCGCCCGGTAGTCCGGGAAATGTTCCGCTGGTGCGACATAGCTGCCCGCGTAGCCGCACATCCCCGCCAACGGCGGGCACCCGAATCGGCGCATGCTGACCAACTCGAACGAGTCAGGTATCCAGATACTTCGCCGTTCCATGACCCGTCGCGCCTCCTCGGCGGAGAGGTCCTTGTCCAGTTTCGGTATGACAACGGAGGCGGCGCACCCCCACAAGAGCGCTCCACACGTCACGAGCGTGAGGACGGACCAGAACCACCGTAAATTCGGGCTTTTCGACACGACCTTCTCGCTTGTCAGTGGGCACGTAGCCGGTTCGAGGCGGGAAAGTACTCGAAGGTGCCCTGGGCGCCGATCGCGACCAGCATACGTCGCTGCGGGGCCGGACCGTCGGCTCGCAAATTGCCTTGCCCGGCTCGGTGTTGCCAGTCGACGTGGCGCGAGCGGCACAGCGTCGCTCGGCCACGCCGACCGGCGTGCCACCCGGGCGCTGCGCAGTCAGCCACCGAGCATCAGTGATTCGCAGTCGCGGTCTCGCCGGATCGGCGTCGTCGCACCTCAGGCCACCAGAGCCTCGACCGGTACGCCATCGACCTCGTTGTCGACATCCAAGGAGCCGACCACCACCCCGAGGGTCGCGAACCCAGCGCATGTTAGAACTGGACATATGCCGCATACGAGTCCTGTTGCCGCCTGGAAGACCCTCCGCGAGGGAAACGATCGCTTCGTCGAAGGACGACTGCAGCATCCCAACCAAGGCGCAGCGAACCGAACCGAACTCACCACCGGGCAGCACCCGTCCGCGATCCTGTTCGGGTGCGGCGACTCCCGAGTCGCCGCCGAGATCATCTTCGACCGCGGCCTCGGCGACATGTTCGTCGTGCGCACAGCCGGCCATGTCGTCGACGGCTCCGTGCTCGGATCGATCGAATACGGTGTCGAGGTCCTCAACGTTCCACTGATTGTCGTCCTCGGGCACGACAGCTGCGGTGCGGTCCGCGCGACGATCGACGCCCTCGATTCCGGCGCCGTGCCCGGTGGATTCATTCGAAGTGTCGTCGAACGAGTCACCCCGTCGATCTTGCTGGGCCGCCGCGAAGGACTGAGCTCCGTCGACGAACTCGAAGCACGGCACGTGGAGGAGACCGGCCTGTTGCTGACGCAACGGTCGAGCGCCATCGCCGAGAAGATCCAGGCCGGAAAACTCGCCATCGCGTGTGTCACCTACAACCTGTCCGAGGGAAGGGTCCAACTGAACCGGGTGATCGGCAACATCGGCGAACTCGAGTAGTCGCGGCGTCCGCATCGGATCCGCTACGGCGGCAACGTCTCTCAGTGCGGATCAGCCGCCGCCGCTCTCAACCGAGTCAGCCGATGAAGCGGGCCGAAGGCGATGCCCACGATCACGCTCGCGGTCCGAAGAACTCGGCTCGGGCGGCGGCGATACGTGCCTGGGCCTGTGCGGCGCCTTGGAAACTGACCACGGCCGATCCGCCGCCGGCGAGCCCCAGAGCGATGAGGCCACCGATCACCGAGAGGAGATTCGGCTCGGGGAGGATCCCCGTGTCGCTGGTGGGTCGGACCTCGTGGGCGGGAACCGCCGCACCGCCGCCGGGCGCGGGCGCGGCGGGCGGATCCCCTGCTCCGGCGGGGGCCGGTGACCGGGGTGACTCTCCGGCTCCGTTGGGAGCTGATCCGGCCGGCGGTGCGGCGCCGCCACCGCCCGGTGAGTCGCTGCCCGGTGCACCGCCGGGTTCGGCGGTGTCGGGCTGGGCGCTCTCGGACTCGGGGCTTGCACGGGGCGCCGGGGCTTCGGGGGCGGATTCTGGGGCAGGCGCCCGCGGTTCGGGTGCATTACCGGGGTTCGCGTTGTTGCCCTGGTTTCCGCCGCCGTTTCCCTGGTTGCCGTTACCGCTGCCGGGGTTCTGATTCCCGTTGTTGCCCTGGTTACCGCCGCCGTTTCCCTGGTTGCCGTTACCGCTGCCGGGGTTCTGATTCCCGTTGTTGCCCTGGTTACCGCCACCATTTCCCTGGTTGCCGTTACCGCTGCCCGGGTCCGAATTCCCGTTGTTGCCGCCGTTGCCGTGGTCTCCCGGACCTGCGACCAACCGAAGAGTGTCGCCGTCGGCGAATCCATCACCGCCGGGAACCTCGGTGGAGCCCAGTCCCTCGGTGACGCCGATCTTGTCCCTGGGGACGACGGTCGGCTCACCAGCCGCAAGCCCGCCGAAGCCGAGCAGCCCCAGAGCGCCCACCGCCCCTGCCACCACGGCTGTCCGTCTCATCCGACCGACTGTCACGCGCCTCCGACCTGTCCTCGATAGCCCTGCTCCCACCATTGCGGTCGCATCCGGCTCCCCCCGCGTTACGCATCACCGCGCCCGAGCACCGGCAACCCGGCGGATCACACAGTTCGAGGAACCGCATGAGTCAGGGAGGTCCCTGATGTGGAATCAGGGCTGTCGCCGGATGTCGTCGCCTCCGAGCCTGCCTACCGTCGACAGCAGAACTTCAGAAAAAGGGCGCTCCATGCGAAAACTTACCGCGGCACTCGCAGCCACCACCCTGTATGCGGCACTGGCGACCTTGGTGTTCTGCACCATGATCGCCGAAACCGACTTCTTGTATCCGAACTACTTTCACGACATTCCGGCGTCATTGATCGTGGCCGACGAATTCACCGCCGTCGTCTCGGTCGGCAGCGTGATGCGTCCGCTGGGCGCTGCGCTGATGCTGACCGGCGTGGTCGCTGTCGCAGCCACTCTGTGGTCGAAGACATCACGAATCTGGACGCTTGCCTCGATGCTGTCGCTGGTCTCCGGACTGTTCCTGCTCTCAGCGCTGTACTTGTGGCCGCGGTGGACGGTTCTGTTCGATGATCGCGCGTTGTATACCGTCGACGAATTGCACCGCACGGCCCACGAAATAGGGGTCGCGCACTCGGTGCGTGTGGTGCTGGGAGCACTCACCGCGTTGTTCGCTGTCGTCGCGGCACTGCGGGTCTACCGCGACCGGATTCTGCAGGCTCAGTGCCAGCGCTCGGAATCGTGATGTCGAGGTGACCGGCCCCGATGACTCGATTCCCGGTGACCTGTCGATTCGTGGGATTCCGCAGGCCGGTGCCAGGCGTACGATCAGCGAACAACATGAGGCGGGGGCTTCCAGCGCGAGGTGATGTCGCATGTTCGATACCGATGTTCTGATCGTCGGCGCAGGTCCGGTGGGCTCGGCCGCCGCCGTCGAGGTGGTCCGGCGCGGCGTCCGGTGCCGGATCATCGACGCGCAATCCGATCCGCCGCGGTACGCGAAAGCGGTCGGCGTCCAGCCCCGCACGCTGGAACTGTTCGAGGCGATGGGCATCCTGCGCGAGGTCCTCGACGCCGCGATCCTGTTGCGCGGCCAGATCGTGTACGTCAACGGCGCCGAGACCGACCGCATGGATCTGGCGCTGCCCTCCGAGATTCCTTTCGGGTTTCTCGGACTCCCCCAATACGAGACCGAGCGGATCCTGCGCCAGCACCTGGAATCGCTGGGCACCCGAGTTGAGCGTGGAGTTCGGCTCGTCGGGTTCACCCAGGACGAGGACGGCGTCGCCGCCGTGCTCGCCGGACCCGAGGGCGAGCACACGGTGCGGGCACGGTATCTGGTCGGCTGCGACGGTGCGCACAGCACCGTCCGCAAGACGCTGGGCCTGACGTTCGAGGGCGCGGCCTTCGCCGAGCAGTACATGCTCGGCGATGTCGAGCTGGATTGGTCACAACCGCACGGCTACACCGTGCGGTCGATGCACCAGACCAACGGCGTCACCGACGACGTGCTGGTGTGTGTCCCGCTGCCCGGCCACCACCGCTACCGGGTGTCGATGCGGGTTCCCGCGGAACTGACGTCCGACAACTCCGTCGGCGGCGACAAGGTCGAACACGGACTCGGCACCGGGCCCGGACCTGCACTGGCCGATATTCAGGCGGTGCTCGACCGGCTCGCGCCCCAACCGACGACTGCCTCGCACTTGCGCTGGTCCTCGGTGTTCCGGATCAGCCATCGCATCGTCGACTCCTACAGTCGGGGAAGAGTTTTCGTCGCGGGCGATGCCGCCCACATCCACCCGCCCACGGGCGCCCAGGGCATGAACACCGGCATCCAAGACGCCCATAACCTCGCCTGGAAGCTCGCCCTGGCCGTCGCGGAGCTGGCCGCACCGACACTGCTGGCCAGCTACGACGCCGAACGCAGACCGATCGGCGAGGAGGTGGTCGGCCGCACCGTCCGCGACGCCCGCGACGGAATCGGTGCCGGCGAATCGGACCCCGAACGCGTTCTGCTCCGCGAGGCGCAACTCCTGATCGACTATCGCGACAGCCCTATCGTCACCGAATCCCCCAGCGGCGCAACGTCTCCCCTTGCGGGCAGCCGCGCTCCGGACGCGATCGGACTGACCCGGGACGGCGTGACGTCGCCGTTCCGGCTCTTCACCTTGCTCACCGGCCCCGACCACACCGTGCTCTGGTACGTCGGCAACACCTGTGACACAGCCACTCTCACCGAAATCGAACGCCACGTCGACCTGCTTCGAAAACTGACCGACGGCCACCTCGACACCTACCTTGTCGCGAGCCCCCGCGCCACCGTCGACCCGACGATCCTCCCGGTCATCCGTGACAGCGACGGCGACTTCGCCCGGCAGTATCACTGTGCCGCCGGCGCGGCCTACGTCGTCCGCCCCGACGGCTACCTCGGCTGTGCCGCCTCCCCGGCCGCCCCGGACGACCTCATTCGACATTTCGAGTCGACCTTCGCCCCGTCCCCCGAAAGTGTTCTGGGCACCGCCTGATTCGCCAGCCCAGCAACAACATTCCCTCGCCAAAGCAAGGATGATCTACCAGCGGGGATGGAGGCGCGCGTGCCGCAATTGGTGCTGCGTCACCGTTTCCGTTGCCAACTCTCCTGGCAGAATTTCGAACTCGACCGAACTGCGCACCCTTCGATCGCTCCAGGACCCGGAGTTGAAGATCGACTTGAGCGCCCCGCAGCGCTGTGACTCCCGGGTGCCGGTGAGCTCAGTCAGGAACTGCGGAATCGGCGCCGGTATTCGCGTGGACTCACGCCGAACACTTCCCGAAATCGGGCCCGGCGCGAAAAGGTGCATACGGACATCCTCGTGCGCGGCGACCTCGGCGCGACCGTCGAGCAAGCGCGCGACCGCCCGGAAGCAGCCACCGTTCTCCCCTGCGCTGATCTTCACCGCCGAACGACAGGCCGGTGCGACGAAGGTGGCCATGGAGATCGCCGGTGAAGCCGGTCGGTGGGGCAACTAGCTGGTGGGCGGGTCCGTAGGGGGATCGGTCGTCTTCACCGACCGAGGGCCGCCGGGACCGCGGATTCCGCCTCTTCCATCAACTCGTAGCGCCGGAGACCAGTTCGTCGCGCAGCGTTGCGCCGAGGTCTCCCCAACACCGTGTGATCAATCCTCCTTCGGTGCGGTACATCGCCAGTTCCTGGACGCGGATCACACGGCCGGTCGCGGCAAGTCCCCGGAACGGGCCCGTATGGGTTCCGACACCGAGCAGCCGCGCGGCGATCCATGTGCCGTCTACGAGCAGATGCCGCAGGTCCCACCGGTAGTCGGCGAATCCGGTCACGACCGCTTCGATCCCCGCGACGTAGTTGTCGATGCCTTCGGCAGTCTCGGAGGCGATCACATCATGCGCGACGAATTCGTGGAGTTCGTCGAATCGGCGCGCGTTGCAGTGACTTATGTAGGTTCGATAGCGATCACTGAGGTCGCTCGCACTCATTTGTCGTGGCCTCCCACCGTCGATCGGTCAGCGATCATGTTCTGTGCGGTCGGGCACCGATGCTGGTGCCCGACCGCTCGGGCGAGTCGAGTACGACGCGAGAGCGGTTTCGAATGCGCGACGCGTCAGCTTCTTCGGGCACTATGCGGGCGAATCAGCCTGTGCCACTGAGGTTATCCAGAGTCCGATCATGTCGGCGGTCTGATCGATCACCGCGTCGCGGTCCATGCCCTCTTCGTCCATCTTGACCGAGCGCAGCGCGGTGGAGAAGCCCGCGTTGAGCACGATGTAGGCCATGGTGTCGACGTCGAGGCCGTGGGTCGGACCGAGCGACTGGATCAGGTAGAGCTTGATGAGCATTCGCAGCCGCGGTTCGAATTCGGGGATCCCGCTGCCGTAGAACTGCAGGTCGGCCACCAGGGCGCGCACGAGGGGGCCGTTGGCTACGAGGATTTCGACGCCGACACGGATGATCTCGGCAACCGTGTCGCGCCGAGGTTTGTCGGCGACCGACTTGGTGAGCAACCGAGCGTATTGTTCCTCGGCCTGCACGAACAGGCTGTCGGTGACTTCCTTGACGATCTCTTCCCGGTCGGTGAAATACCGGTACAGCGTGCCGATGCTCATGCCGGCTTCGGCGGCGATCCGGTTCGTCGAGGTGTTACCGATACCTCGATCTCCGAAGAGCTGAGCGGCCACCTCGAGAATCCGCGCCTTGGTCTCCTTCGCGCGATCCTGCTGAGGGCGTTTGCGCTGTTGATCGGCGTGGGTTGGCATCAGGTAGACCTCGAGAGCAGGTGGAACAACAGTGAGCGAGAACTCACACCGCCATGATCATGAAAACACCGGAATCGGTCAATTACCACCCCGAAATCCGGGTGCCGCACTCCTGTTTGCACTTTCGGGCCCCGGGTAGGCCGCCACTGTACGAGTTGCAGCGCCTCGAGGGCGTGCAGCTGCGAACGAATCCAGTCTGTGGCGGCGACGCAGGCAGGCTGGGGAACGGAGTACTCGTGAGCACAGTAGCCGCAACTGTCGATGTAGACGTCCCGATCCGTACCGCCTACAACCAGTGGACGCAGTTCGAGACCTTTCCGCAGTTCATGGAAGGCGTCGAACAGGTCAGTCAAGTCGACGACCGCCACACGCACTGGCGCATCCACGTCGGACCGTCGACACGGGAATTCGACGCCACCATCACCGAACAGCACCCGGACGAGCGGGTCGCGTGGAGGTCCGACGATGGACCCAACCACGCCGGGGTGGTCACATTCCACCGTCTCGACGACACCCATACACGGATCACCGCGCAAATGGATGTCGACCCGGAAGGTTTCGTCGAAACCGCCGCCGACAAGCTGGGCGTGCTCGAACACCGAGTGAACGGCGACATGAAGCGCTTCAAGCAGTTCATCGAGAGCGAGGGCCGCGCAACCGGAGCTTGGCGTGGCGATATCCCGCGCCCCGACGCCGGGATCTGAACTGCGACGCCTTTCCGGCGGAGCATGACAGGCCTCTCTGTTGGGCCTCGGGGGTAAGACCGGTAGCCGTGAAGATCGTCCGGCCGCCGACTTCCACCGTGTGATCGGCGACCGCTCGTAGTAGCGGCCCGACAAAGTCACGTCGACAACCACCGCCTGACTGCCGTGCTCGTCGTCGGCGAGCACGGCAGTCAGCAGTTCGCGGTGTAGTCGAGTTCGACGCCGAACCGGCCCGCGGACGCCGCATCGAACAGGGCCAGGCACCCGAGCCGAACCCGTCCTTCCCTCGAGAGACGGCCCCGAACAAGGAGGTCACGCTATGGCGACCGCACAAACCGGACCACCCGCCACCTCATCCAGCCGCTCGGTGACCGAGCTGGTCGACGACGCCACCCAGCAGATCACCCGGCTGGTTCGCGATGAGATCCAGCTCGCCCGCGTCGAGATGCGGGGCCGTACAAAAGGAATCGCTCGCGGCGCCGGCATTGCCGGTGTCGGCGGGTTGCTCGCCTTCTACGGCGGCATCGCCCTCACCGCAGCCGCTGTCCTCGCCTTGGCGCTCGTCCTGCCTAACTGGGCCGCCGCGCTGATCGTCGGTGCGGCGCTGCTCCTGGTCGGCGCGGGTCTGGGACTGCTCGGCAAAAAAAATGTCACCGACGCCGCGCCGCCGGTCCCGCGAGAAGCGGTGCAAGGCGTCAAAGAAGACATCGAGATCGTGAAGGACGGGAGTAGACGATGAGTGATCCCAACGATCCGAAGGCTCTACGCAACGACCGCGAACAGGCACGTCAGGAGCTCAGCGAGACCGTCGCCGAGCTCGTCGACAAGCTGGACGTGCCCGCACGCGCGAAGGACAAGGTGCACGAGACGGCCGAGGTGGCCAAAGAGCGGGTCACCGCCGCGAAATATCAGACCCTCGCCGCCGGTGACCAGGCGAGGGACAAGGCAGAACAGGCGCAAGCCGTTGCCAAGGAGAAGACCCTGCAGGCAGCTGAGAAGGTCGAGTCCTCCGTTCCCGAGCCGCTGGCCGATCGAGGCAAGCAGGCAGCTGGGGTGGCACGCCGGAACCCGGTGCCTGTAGCTGCCGGCGCGGTATCCGCGGCGGCACTGATCTGGTGGCTCGCGCGGAGAGGGCGGTCATGACGACGCTGTACCGTCCGCTCGGCATGATCGTCGGGGTGGTCGGCGGTATCGCCGCCGGCGCGGTGTTCAACCGTGTCTGGGGTGTGGTCGCTGGTGGCGAGGAACCGCCGTCGGCCACTGCCCGCGACCACACCTGGCGTGAGGTCCTGCTCGCCGCCGCGCTGCAGGGTGCGATCTTCGGTCTGGTCAAAGCGTCCGTGGACCGTGCGGGCGCAACCGGCTACAAGTCCCTGACCGGAACCTGGCCCGGCAATTAGGCGCGAGCCCGAGCTCAGAAGCTTCGGGCGTATTCGTCGGCTTCGAGGTCAGGTGGGGCGCGATGCTCCGCAGCAGGAATCAGAGCTCTTCGGTGTTCCGCAATGCTTCGGCTACCGCTTCGAGCCGCCACTGAGCCCGGCTGGATAATCCGGCGGCGCACGTACACAGCCTGCGTAGACCCCGGTCTTGGAGGTGGGCGACAAGCTGGTTGTCGTGCGACACCATCGCCGCAGCGGTCTCGATATCACCATTTTCCGGAGTTCTGACGAGCTGCTGAGCTGGACCAGAAATCGGCATAAGCGGTCTCCTCGTGTCCCGCACGGCAAGGCCACCGGCGCGGCGAAAGTTCTTCTGTTGGGGTGCACACGGAATTCCCTTCTCCGACAACATCAAACAGCCAGAAGTCGACCTGAGATCGCAAACTTCGGGCTATTTTTCGGCGTGTGGACATACCCCGTTGGGCACCGCCGCCGCGCCTCGTGCGCGAGCAGTGTCCGCCACCGCACCGGCCGAACGCCACAGTCACGACGACAGCGGCGACGCCAGGCGGCGGAAATCCGTGCCGGGTGTGCGGAGCGCCGACACCGACGCGGTCAGCGCGAAGACACGGCGGCCAGCAAATACTTGACTGATTCCAGAAAACGCGCAAAACTGCTGGTGTGCCCACGGACGCGGAGTTCCAGCAGATGCTGCGGGGAGTTTCTGTGCGGGTGACAGCACCGCGCGTGGCGGTGCTGAGCGCCGTGCACGCCCACCCGCACTCCGACACGGATTCGATCATCCGTGCCGTTCGGTCACGTTTGTCCGCGGTCTCGCATCAGGCCGTCTACGACACCTTGCGCACGCTCACCACTGCTGGACTGCTCCGATGCATCCAGCCTCGCGGCCTGCTGGCCCGCTACGAGGCGCGAGTAGGTGACAATCACCACCACCTGATCTGCCGAACGTGTGGCGCGATCGCCGACGTCGACTGCGCGGTCGGCGAAGCACCCTGCCTGACTGCCTCCGACGACTTCGGCTTCGTGATCGACGAGGCCGAAGTCATCTACTGGGGTCTGTGCCCCGAATGCGCGAACTCCGCGCCCAGCGAACACAACTCCGCTCCCAGCCTGTAAGACCCGTCCAGGAAGGAATATCGTGACCTCCGATAGCCGCCCACCCGCTCCTGACGCCGAAACTCTCAGCAACAGCGAGAGCGAGAACCCGGCGATCCCCTCGCCCACCGCGGACACCGACCACCGCCCCCACTCCAACAAGGACTGGTGGCCCGAACAGATCGACGTCTCGGTTCTGCACGCCCACTCGTCCAAGTCCAACCCGCTGGGCGAGGACTTCGACTACGCCGCAGCATTCGCCGAGCTCGACGTCGACGCCCTCAAAGCCGATATCGCCGCGGTCCTGACCGACTCCCAGGACTGGTGGCCCGCCGACTACGGCAACTACGGTGGCCTGTTCATCCGCATGAGCTGGCACGCGGCCGGCACCTACCGCATCGCCGACGGACGCGGCGGCGGCGGTCAGGGCGCCCAGCGTTTCGCCCCGCTCAACAGCTGGCCCGACAACGCCAACCTCGACAAGGCTCGTCGGCTGCTGTGGCCGGTCAAGCAGAAGTACGGCGACAGCATCTCCTGGGCCGACCTGCTCGTTTTCACCGGCAACGTCGCGCTCGAGTCCATGGGTTTCCAGACGTTCGGCTTCGGCTTCGGCCGACCCGATATCTGGGAGCCCGAGGAAGTGTTCTGGGGCCCGGAGGACACCTGGCTCGGCGACGAACGCTACAGCGGCGACCGTGAACTGTCGGGCCCGCTGGGCGCGGTCCAGATGGGCCTGATCTACGTGAACCCGGAAGGGCCCAACGGCAGGCCCGATCCGGTGGCCGCGGCACGCGATATCCGCGAGACCTTCGCTCGGATGGCGATGAACGATGAGGAGACCGCCGCCCTGATCGTCGGTGGTCACAGCTTCGGCAAAACCCACGGTGCGGGCGATCCGAGTCTGGTGGGCGCCGAGCCCGAGGCCGCGCCGCTCGAGCAGCAGGGTCTGGGCTGGAAGAGCACGCACGGCACGGGCAAGGGCAAAGACGCCATCACCAGCGGCCTGGAGGTCGTGTGGACGGCCACCCCGACCCAGTGGAGCAACGGATTCTTACAGAACCTCTACGGGTTCGACTGGGAACTCACCAAGAGCCCCGCCGGGGCCTGGCAGTGGAAGCCGAAAGACGGTGCGGGCGAAGGCCTTATCCCTGATCCGTTCGGTGGGCCCGCGCGCACCCCGACGATGCTGACCACCGATCTGGCCCTGCGCGAAGACCCGATCTACGGGGAGATCACCCGGCGGTGGCTCGAGCACCCCGAGGAGCTGTCCGAGGCGTTCGCGAAGGCCTGGTACAAACTCCTGCACCGCGATATGGGTCCGCTCAGCCGCTATCTCGGCCCGTGGGTGCCCGAGGCGCAGCTGTGGCAGGACCCGGTTCCCGCTGTCGACCACGCACTCATCGACGAACAGGACATCGCCGCGCTGAAGAACACGGTGCTCGCGTCCGGTCTGTCGGTCGCGCAACTGGTCAAGACGGCGTGGGCCTCGGCCGCGAGTTTCCGCAGCACCGACAAGCGCGGCGGCGCGAACGGCGCCCGGATCCGGCTCGAACCACAGCGCGACTGGGACGTCAACGAACCCGCCGAGCTGGCGAAGGTGTTGCCGGTTCTCGAGCAGATCCAGCGAGATTTCAACGCCGCTGCCACCGGTGGCAAGGCGGTGTCGCTGGCCGACCTGATCATCCTGGGCGGTTCGGCGGCGATCGAGAAGGCAGCCGGCGACGCCGGTCATCAGATCACCGTGCCGTTCTCGCCGGGGCGCACCGACGCCACGCAGGAGAACACCGATGTCGACACCTTCGATGTGCTCGAGCCGCGGGCAGACGGGTTCCGCAACTACGTGCGTCCCGGCGAGAAGGCTCCGCTCGAGCGTCTGCTCCTGGACCGCGCCTACATGCTCGACGTGACAGCGCCGCAGCTGACGGTGCTGATCGGCGGCCTGCGCGCGCTCGGCGCCAACTACGGGGGCAGCGCACACGGCGTCTTCACCGACCGGCCGGGCGTGCTGTCGAACGACTTCTTCGTGAATCTGCTCGATCAGAGCACGGAGTGGAAGCCCTCGGAGTCGGCGGAGAACGTCTATGACGTTGTCGACCGGCGGACCGGCGAGAAGCGATGGACGGCCACCGCCAACGATCTCGTCTTCGGCTCGCACTCGGTGCTTCGCGCGGTGGCCGAGGTGTATGCGCAGAACACAGCGGGAGCGAAGTTCGTGAACGATTTCGTCGACGCCTGGGTCAAGGTGGTCGACAACGATCGGTTCGATCTGCGCTGACCTGTCGACCCGCCGACGATCGCACGTCGGCGTCCACGATCGAGCCGACCGGGTGTCCCGGTCGGCTCGATTCGTATCGAGCGCCTACTTGCCGAATTTCTGCTTCACCACGTCTACGGCATCGCCGACGGTCGACTTCACCTCGTGGACCGCACGCTTGACGCCCGCCTCGAGCTGGTCGGCCTTGCCCTCGGCACGCAGCTCCTCGTCGCCGACCGCGCGACACCCCGAAAGCGGCACGGGACCGAGAACGAGACGACGATCACCCATAATTCGCCGTGACGATGTCCTGCGCGTCGGTGTCCATCACAGGAACAGCGGAGGAGGTGCCGTGTGACTACGACGTCACCCGCGACCGAGGCGGAGCTGGATGACGCGACCCTGGCAGGTCGGGCGCGTGACGGCGATGTCCGCGCATACGAGCAGCTGGTGCTGCGCTACCAAGGACCGATGTTTCGCCTCGCCGCCAAGATGCTCGCCGATCGCGCCGAGGCCGAGGACGTCACCCAGGAGGTTTTCCTCAAAGCCTGGCGAACGATCGCTCGGCTACAGGACGACGGCGCCTTCGCGGGATGGCTGTATCGGATGACGACCAACCGGTGTCTCAACGTCATCCGGGCCCGTCGCCCCGCCGCCGAGGTCGACCCCGAAACGACGGCCTCGACTCATCCTGACACCCGCCCCGACCACGCGACCGAGGTGAGCAGTCAGATGGCAGCGCTGACCGACGCGCTGCAACTGCTCACGCCCGAACAGCGGGCCTGCTGGCTGTTGCGTGAAGTGCACGGCCGCTCCTATGACGAAATCGCCGAGATCGTCGGCGCCAACAGCACAGCGGTGCGCGGGCGGATCGCCCGAGCCCGAGCCCAACTGGCAGAGGTGATGAAGCCATGGCGGTGACCCCCAGCACCGACAACGACTACCTGCTCCCGTGCGGACGCGGGCTCGAACAGGTGTGGGAGCGGCTCGACGACGGTGATATCGACCGGCACGAGTCGTCGTGCCCACACTGCGCCGCGGCCAGGGAAAGCCTGCTGACGTTGCGGACCGCCACCCGAGAACTCATCGAAGAACCCGACCCGCCGCCGCCGGATCTGTTCGGGCGCATCATGTCCGCCGTGCGCGCCGACGTGCGCCGCGGACGAACCCTCACCCTCGACACTCCGCACCCTGGTGCGGTCCTGGTGAGCGAACAGGCTGTCGCGGTGGTGTTGCGGTTCGCCGCCGACACCGTAGACGGAGTGCGGGCGCGCGGTTGCCGCGTGCAGAGCACCGACATCGACGAGGACGGCGACCAAGTGATCGCGGTGAGCATGACCCTCGCCGTCCGCCACGGCGGGCCGAGCATCGACGAACTGGTCTCGGTGGTGCGCGCGCGAGTGCGCGCCGCGGCGACCGCCCGCGTCGGCGTCGCGCTGAGCGCACTCGACATCACCGTGGTCGACATCTATGAGGAGAACCGGTGACCGGCACCCTGCCCGAGACCGAGCTGGTCGTCGGCGACGCCGTGATCGCCGGTGTCGCCGCCCGGGCGGCGCTGCTGGTGCCGGGCGTGGCGCGGCTCGAGCCCGGGGTGCTCGGCTTGGTCGGGCACCTGGCACGCACCGGCCGCCACCTGTGGATGGGCCAGGAACCGATCCCGTCCGCCGGTGTCCGGATCCGGCGCTCCGGTGGGCTTCTCGGCATCCAGGTCGACCTGGCTCTGACCGCGTCCGGGCAGGTCGGCGACGTGGGCCGGGCGGTGCAGCGAGCAGTCACCCGGGCGGTTGCCGAACACACCGGTGCCGACGTCGACGAGGTGACGGTCTGTGTCCTCGATATCGAACCGGGGCGATCGTGATCAGTGAGTCCGCGTTGATCGACCGGATCGTGGCGGCGATCGACTCCGTTGCCGGGGTGTACCCCGCGGTCCCGATGGTTTTGCAGAACAGCCGGTGGTTGCCGTGGAACGCGGGCAGTGCCGCCGTCGACCTCGATGACACTGTGGTTCAGATCCGGGTCGTCGCCGCGACTCTGCCGCTGCGGCCGCTGCTGCACGAGTTGGACGCCGCGATTCGGCCGTTGCTCGACCAGACCCCGTGGGCCGCTGCGCGATTGCGGGTCCATGTCGTCGATCTGCATACCGACGTGTTCATTTCCGAGAGCGACCCAGATCACGATCCTGGCCCGTGACGAAACGGGGGCCAGGTGTGTCCTACCAGTGTTAGTTCGACAAATGTTGCAGCACAACACAAGCGGGAGTAGCCATGACCAGCACGAGCACCGACACCAGCAAAACCGTCGAGAAGGCGGCCGAGTCGTCCAACCGTAACGGCGCCCTGGTGACCGATCAGGGCACGACCAGCATCGCCGACACTGTGGTCCAGAAGATCGCGGGACTGGCTGCGCGCGAGGTGCGCGGCGTCTATGACCTCGGTGGTGGCACCGCCCGCGCGATCGGCGCGCTGCGCGATCGCATTCCGGGTGCGTCCTCCAGCATCGGCCAGGGTGTGTCGGTCGAGGTGGGCGAGAAGCAGGCCGCCGTCGATCTGGAACTCGTCGTCGACTACGGGGTGGCCATCGCTGAATTGGCGCGCGCGGTACGCCGCAACGTGATCACCGCCATCGAGCAGATGACCGGACTCGAGGTCGTCGAGGTCAACATCAACGTCAACGACGTCTACATCGAGGACGACGCCGATCAGCAGCCGCAGCAGCCGACTCGCGACCGGGTGCAGTGATATGAACGCCACCATGATCTGCCTCGTCATGGGGCTGTCCCTCGGCTTCGCCGCCGCCTTCGGCGGGCTCGGCGCATTCGCGGTCGTGCTGATCTTCGGTGGCCTCGGCCTGCTGATCGGGCGCTGGCTCGACGGTGAGGTCGATCTGTCCGGCCTGCTGCGCTCTGCGCAGGATCGGAGCCGGCGGTGACCGACACCGCCGAGTTGCCCGGCACGACGACGATCGACGAGCGGGTCGTGCGGCGCATCGCCGCACGAGCCGCGACCGAGGTGGACGGAGTGCAGTCGCAGGTGCAGGTGAGCGCCCAGGTGATCGGTACCGGCGCCACTTTGCACGTCCGGTTGCCCATCCGCTACCCACTGCCGATCTCCCGCGTCACCGAGCAGTGTCGCGCGCATCTGATCGCCCGGACCGAGGAGCTGACCGGCATGACAGTGCCGCGAGTCGACATCGAGGTCTCGGCCATGGTGCCGGCACCGCCCGAGAGGAGAGTTCGATGACACGCCGCCCCCGCCGGGTCGTACCGGCCGTCATCGTCGCGCTCCTGCTCGCCGGCGCCGCCGTGCTCGTCGCGGTATCGCTGATCCAGCGGCTGACCGGCACACGGGAGTGGGTGTCCTATGACAGTGTCGCCGCCCGGCTCCACGACACATCGTGGGGCAGCGTGTGGGTGCTCAGCGCGGGCATCGTCGTCGTGGTGCTCGGGCTGGCGCTGCTGGCCGCGGCGGCGTTGCCGGGCAAGCCGGTACTGCTCGCGTTGGAACCCGGTGACGGTGTCGACGCCGGCATCGCGCGCCGTAGTCTGCGGGACGCGCTCGCCGACGCCGCGGACGGTGTCGACGGTCTCGACAAGGCTCGGGTCCGATTGCGCCGCAGCAAGATCCATGTCACCGGGCACACCCACCACACCGTGGAGCGGACGGCACAGGAAGTCGGCCAAGCCGTCGCGACACGGTTGGATCGCATCAAGCCCGCCCATGTCCCCCGCCTGCGCACCAGTCTGCGCACGCTCGGTCACGGAGGTGAGCGATGACCAGCGCCAACCGGCCCGCCCGCCTGAATCGGGGTCTGCTCGGACTACTCGGCATCGTGCTCGTCGCGGCGGGCGGACTGCTGATCACCGCGCATTTCGGGGCCTTCGGGCAGGGCTCACGTGAGGCGGCGGTGGTACCCGGTACCGAGGAACCGCCGCGCCTGGTCCTCTACCTCGTGATCGCCGGCGCCGTGGTGCTCGTGCTGGCCGCCTTGCGCTGGCTGGCCGCCCAGTTCACGCGACTACCCAAGAGTGCTGTGTGGCAGGTCGGGGCGGCGGACGACCTGGGACGCACACAGCTGGTGTCGAGCACAGCCGCCGAACCGGTGGCCGTCGATGTCGAGACCTATGCCGGAGTCCGCTCGGCCACCGCCCGACTCTCCGGCAATGCGCTCGCACCCGAACTGCACCTGCTGGTCACCACCGACCCCACGGCAGATCTGACCGCATTGCGGCGCCGGATCCTCGAGCACGCTGTCGCACGGCTGCGCACGGCATTGGACCTCAGCGCCATTCCCGTAACGGTCGAATTCCGGATCGCCGATCGCGGGCGTGCGGTACGCGCGCGATAACGCCCGTCAGCTGTCGAGACCCGCATCCAGCGGGTGCGCGAAGGCGTGCGGTTGGCCCGGAGTACCCGCCCCCTCGGCCGCGCGCGTCGTAGGTGAGGCGGCTCCGGAGAACCCCCTTCAGCGAAATGCCTTGTGCAGCCGGGAGTTACCGCCCGGCCGCCGAATCTGCCGCAGATTCGCTGGTCGGGGCACGTTATTAAATGTTTCTTGAGAGAGTGCACCGGCTGCGACGACCACGTCTGCCGCCTGATAGCTTGACGGATACGAATATCGGATTCTGCAAAGACCCTCGCGGCGCCGGTGCGGGACCGTGCGCAGGATCAGAACCTTGCTTGTCCGCTGGGTCGACCCGTTCACGCGGATGTGTGCTTGATCAGGAGTTTGCTTTGTCCGGTGCTAGAAATCTGAATTCCGCAATTTCGCAGCAGCGTCAACTCGGGGCAGGCCTGTCCGGTGAGCGCAGGTGAGCGCACCGGATTCGTGGTACCCGGCGCCGGCTCAGCACGGTCCGTTCCTTTCGCCGCAGGAATTGCTCGCCGCGATCAACGGGGGCGCCGATTGTGATCAGCCGCTCGCCCGCTGGGCTCGCACCCTCGGGTCGTTGTATCGGGACTGGCTGGCCGAACCGTCCGCCGTATGGGTCGGTCGCCAGATCGCGGAGGTCGCGCACACCATCGATGTGTGGATCACCGCGCAGCTTCCGCGGCCACGCCCCGGCGCTCCGCGTGGAATCGACACGGTGGGCGGGGTGATCGGCCGAGTCGCCGAAGCCGCCACCTATGCCCACTGGGCGCTCCACAACGCCGAGGACGCCCAGCGACATCGAGCCTGGCACCATCTGGCCGAGATGCGCGAGGGCTACGAGGACCTGGTGCGGGCGGTCCTGGACGGTTCGGTCAACCTGCCGAAGTCGTGGCCCACTATCAGCTGGCCGGCCGCGGCGACATAGAAATCCGCTCGGTCTCCCCGTTTCGAAGCGACGCGCCAGGGTCGGATCAGTCCGGCGGTTCCTGCGCGTGCTCGGTCTCGGCGATTTCCGGTGCACGTTCGCGGGTAGCCATCCCACCGTTCTTGCCCTGATCGGTGGGGCCGGGCCGGCCGCCTTCAGGTTCGGTGTCTTCGTCGTCGTGGTCTTTCGGTCGGGACATGCCTTGCTCCTTCGACTGCGGTTCGCTGTACTCACTTCCGCGCAACGCCGACCAGGGCGTTACCCGATGTCGCGGTGACGGCGGGAACTCAGCTCACTGTCGAGCGAATCACTCGGGTGCGCCGGGTCCCTGTTCGACTGCGTCCGCCGCGTCGACCGAATTTCCTGATTCTTTGTCGGCGCCGATGCCGGGCGCCGACCCCGCCGCTTGCGGCGCCGAACCGGGGACGACGTCGTGCCGTGGCTCGTCCGTGCCCGCATCTCGCGAGGCGTCGGAGGTATCGCCGGATGCTGTCATTGCCCTTCCTTCCTCATCGGGGCGTCGTCGCTTCGAACTACCCCGAAGCCATACGGGCAAACCGGCGCGGTCGGCACCGAAGAGCGGTGAGCCCGACGATGATGGTGAACCCACAGAACCCGCGTGCCTAGATCGCCGTTGGAGCACCCGTGGCGACGACGGTCGCCACCCCTGGCGCGAATCCACCTCCGGCCGGCGACAACGGCCAATCCGTGGCGAGACGAAACCTTGCGCCGATCATCGCGACCGCATTCAGCACCGCGTCTACGCCGTCCCAACCTCTCGCGATCGCGCAGGTTTCGCCGTCGACCCGAAACAGACACAGCATGCCGTCCCCGCCGACAGCCGGGACAGGTCGGCAGATGGCAATCGTGTGCCGGTCGCCGGCATGGGTGATCGTCTGCGTCGCCACAACATCGGCGCCGTCCACTGCATCGGGGCGATCACCAGCGGGTGGTACCGGAAAGCCGAGATTCGCCGGGACGACAAACCGCGCCGACGCGCCGCGATTCGCCTGCGCCAGCAAGTCACCGATCTCGAGTAAAGCCCGGTAGAGCGCCGCCAGCGAATCGGGGCCTTCGGTGGTGCGCCGCGTGTCCGCCAGCCGATAGGCGCACTCCACCTTTCCGCCAACCGGTCGCGGCCGACCGACCTCGATGGCCACGATCTGGCCGCCTTCGGTGACGCGCCGGGACAAGATCGGTACTTCGACGGTCTTTCTCACAACGCCTCCCACTCATGGCATCCACGCGGGCTGCCGCGGATTTTCCTAGCGCAGTAGTACTGAGGCGGATATGACTCAGCCGCGCAGAGATCGGTGCTCGAACCGACGCCAGATCCGGGTGGGCTGCAGCCACATGCGAAGCCCCCACGAGCCCAACAGAGCCGAAAGGAACATGTGCAGGCAAAAGGCGATGACGACGAGCTCTGCCCCGTAGTCGCGGGTCCACTCCCCCATTGCCGAGGACGCGATGCATCCCGCCGCCACGAGCACGAACGACACAATGACGGCCAGCGGCGCCAACGGCGCCAACTCGTCGCCGCGTTCCTCCGAGATGGCGCGCGGACCGTCGCGATGCTCCTGTAGCGCGAACCGATTATCGAAGTGAGCTCTGGTGTAGACCATGAATCCTCCCACCCGGCTACCCCAGCCGGACCATTTCTCTTATGCGCCCGTTCATTCCCCCTATAACGACGATGAGCTCACCCGAGATTTGCGGTCGCCGCAATCGGTGCCGCGATCTCGATGACCCATAGAGTGCCAGATGGTGGAAGTCGATGGAAGCAGAAACCGAAATTCCCTCGCCTCGCGAATGGCCGTTATTTATCGGTGACAATTGGCCGTTCTCCCTGATACGAGGTCACACGCGGCAAGCAGGCGCTTCACGGATCGGGCAGGCAAGAATTTCACCGGCGTAGTTTATGCAATCGTGACAAATGTCGGCACGACACGACTTCGAGCAGCTTGTCATGCTATTTGCTTCCCGATGGAATCCCGAGTCCGAATCACACTCGGCACTCCCAGCATGAATTGCCATTCACTTGCGTTGCCACTTGCACACCGGCACACCTCGAACGCAATCCACCGACCCGAGGCAGTGATAGCGGCCAGGCATCGACATCCGCGCCGACCCCGAGAGAACAGCACCGAACAAATGCGTGCACGGACAGTCAATTGCGCCCGGTCGGGGTTTCGACCTCGTCGACATCCTTGTCGAAACGTAGACCTCGCCAACTCGGATGCCGCAACCGGCCGTCGCCGGTCCATTCCGTGAACGCCACTTCCCCGACCAGTTTCGGCTGCACCCACGAGACCCCGTCCGGGGTACGGCCGATGCCCGATATCGGCGGATCGGTGCGGTGCAGCGGTGCGAGCTGTTCGAAGAGGTCGGCGAGCATCGCGGTCGTGAATCCGGTGCCCACACTGCCGGCGTATTCCAGGCTGCCGCGATCATCGGGCACGGCGACCAGCAAGGATCCGATCTGCCCGGCACGGCGACCGGCGCCCTTCTTCCAGCCGATCAGCACGACCTCTTGGTGAGTGACATTCTTGACCTTTGTCCAGGCGGGGCTGCGCTGCCCGGGCAGGTACCAGCTGTTGCGACGCTTACAGATGATGCCTTCCAGCCCGAGTTCCCGCGAGACCGCCAGGGCGTCGGCGGCGGGACCGGGGAGCAAGTGCGGGACCCGCCAATGCGAGCGGGTCAACCTGAGATGTTCGAGGAGCTCGCGTCGCTGGGCATAGGGCAATTCGATCAGCGACCGGTCGCCGATGTGGAGAAGGTCGAAGATCATGTAAGTCGCCGGAGTCGATTGCGCGAGGGCGCGGATAGTGGCTGGATTGCGCTGATGCATCCGCGGCGCCAATGCCTGGAACGAGGATCGGCCCGCGTGTTCGATCACGATCTCGCCGTCGACCACGAACCCGGGCTCGGCCGGGGCGAGCCCGGACAGCTCGGGCCAGGCGACGGTGATGTCGTTGCCGTTGCGCGACTCGAGCCGCAATTCGTCGTCGATATAGGCAATGGCCCGGACGCCGTCGTATTTCACTTCGTATGCCCAGCGGTCATCGTCGGCAGGTAGATGGCCCGCCGTGGCCAGCATCGCGGCATAGTGCGGCAATCGGGTCATACAGGCCTCGCCATCACCTGATCAATCCCCTGGACACCGTCAGCAAACATTCAGCATAGCTCTGGTGCGTTACGCGCCGATGTCACGACGACCAGCTCGACCACCGTGCGGCCGTCCCGAATCCACTGCCATTGGGGGCAGCGACAGGAGGGCCGCTCGGAGCGGGTCAGCGATCAGGTCGCGGCAGGTGCAGCGGTGATACACCGTCCATGATCTCGGTCCACCACGGCTCGAGCGGGCTGGGCTCGGGCCACCGGATCGTGGTCGGATCGGTCGGTTCGGCTTGTTCTTGTCGTTCGATGGCGTAGTCGATCGGCATCGGTGATCCAGTCGGTGCGCTCAGGGTGGCCGGGTCCGTGACCCGGCCACCGGATTGCAGGGAGGTCGAATTCAGCTCATTCGAAAGGGCTTCGGGGATCGTTCGATACGGATCACCTCACTTTCGGGACAGCACCGGTGACGAACCGGCAAAACGGCTGCTACGAGGTTGCGTGCGCGGCGGAGGGCTGCGCTGAGTGGGCGCGACCGAACCAGCCGCCCCGGTGATCGAGGCAGTCATCGCCGACCTCTTTCACGGGCTCAGGCGTTGATCGCCTGGCGTTCGCGGTCGTGGTCGCGGGCGATCTCGATCTTGCGGGGTTTGGCCTTCTCCGCGACCGGGATCGACAGGCGCAGAACTCCGTCGCGGTAGTCGGCGCGGATCTGGTCGGTGTCGAGGCTTTCGCCGAGGAACAGCTGTCGGCTGAACACTCCGCGCGGACGCTCCGCGGCGATCATCGACCGATTCACGTCGAGGCCGGGCCGGGACGCGCGCACGGTCACCACATTGCGCTCGACGTCCAGATCCAGCGAGTCCGGGTCGATTCCGGGCAGATCGAGCTCGACGACGAACTCGTCCCCGTCGCGCCAGGCATCCATCGGCATCGCCGCCGGTTGCGCTGCTGTGCCGAACATCTGCTGGGTCCACCGGTCCAGATCACGGAAGGGATCGGTGCGCATCAACATGGTCGCCACCTCCAACTCACTCCATTCTCACTAGGATGATGATCAGATAACCTATGTCATCTGGCATAGATATTTTCTAGCACTCTACCCAGGTGAGTGCAAGTACTGGAGACAGGTAATCTGAGAATGAATGACACCGAATCGAGGTGAGGACACAGATGATCTCCCGGCACGGCTCAGGGCCGCCACCAGCACAGGCGGTGTATGCGATCTCGGTTGCCGCGGAGTTGGCCGGCATCGGGGTCCAGACCCTGCGCCTGTACGAGCAGCACGGCTTGCTCATTCCCGCACGCAGTGCCGGTGGCACCCGTCGTTACAGCGGTGACGATCTGACGCGCCTGCACCGGATTACCACCCTCACCGGCGAGGGGGTCAATCTGACCGCGGTGGCTCGCATCCTCGAACTCGAAGACACTGTCGCGCGCCTGCGCGCGGAACGCGATCGACTACGCGCCAAGCCGAAGTAGACGCCCCTGAGCAGGGCAACTCGCCACGTCCGTCAGCTCAATCGTTCAGTCAGCTCGACGGTGACTTCGTCACCATCGGTCTTTCCGATGCGGCGGCGGATCTCGGCGGCGACAGGAAGCTTGTGGGTACCGTCGCCGAGTGCCATGAACGACGATGTGAACGGGACACCGTCCACCGTTCCCTTCACCTTGACCAGCCCCCGGGTGCCGAAGATCCGCGCGGAGTCGGGCAGTTGCACGCACGTCCACGTGTCACCCTCCCTGACCTTTCCGAGGACAGCGGTGAACGTGATGTCGATCGGTCCCGGTGCGGTGTTCATGAGAGCTCCTGTCGAGGTTCGGGATTCAGACGAACATGCCGAGCACGACACCGCTGACGACCAGCTTGAGAACCCAGTCGGTCATATGCACCAGGGCGGTCGGTATCGGCACGTTCTCGTGGACGACGGCACCGGCGAGGATGGTCACCGGGAGTACCGCCACGATCGCACCTACCGCCGCCCCGGCGGCGATGCCATGCCGATCGCCGGCGACGAGCAGTGTCGCCAGCACCGCCGCGGCCAGCAGCCCACGCAGCACCACGAACAGCATCTGGACCGGCATGCCGATTCCGGGACGCGGGGTACTCGTCCTCGACACCAGCGCGGCGATCGGCGGTGTCGCGTACAGCAGTGCGCTGATGACGAACGAGACGACCGCCGCAACGACGACACCTGCAACTATCATGGCCAGCTCCTTGAGTACGATGCAGTACTCAATTTAGGAGGATGAATAAGTACTGTCAAGTACTAATATGGGGAGCATGACCTCTTCTGCTCGACGCCGCGGCCGACCACCCGGGAAGTCCGGCGCCGAATTACTCACCGTCGCCCGCGAGGTGTTTCTCGAGCGCGGGTTCGCGGGGTCGACGATGGACGAGATCGCCGCACGCGCCGGGATCTCCAAAACATCGCTGTATCGCGAACATCCGTCGAAAGAGGGCCTGTTCGCCGCGGTCGTGGAGCACTGGACCGCCGCCGGGCGTGATGCGATGCGCCCCGCCCTGTCCGAACTCGAGACCGCCGAGGATGTGCGCGAGGGCCTACTCGTCTGGGCACGAACCCTGCTGGCCGGCGTCCTCTCGCCGACCGTGGTGGAGATGCGCCGGCTGGTCACCGCCGAGGCGGCCCGTCTGCCCGAGGTCGGAGCAACGTATCTGCACCAGAGCTGGGTCCGCAATATCGGCGCTCTCGCCACCACACTGCAGGTGCTCGACGCACGCGACATGCTCGCGATCCCCGACCCCCAGACCGCTGCCGAACAGCTCACCTGGCTGGTCGTGGGCGCACCGCTGAACGCCCGAATACTCGATGCCACAGCAGCATCGGCGAACACGCCCGACGCAGCGATAGATCTTTTCCTGGACGCTTACCGACCAGCCCTGACCGCATCCGAACCCGGCGGTCCGTGATGCGGCCACACGTTCAGGCGAGCGCCTCGTCCGCGAGTGCTCGTGCCGCCTCGTCGGGCGCGTAATTCGCCAGCGCGAGGACAAGGCTTCGGATCCCGGTCCGCGCGGATGGCGGCAAGTGCGCGTGGCGTGCGACATCGAGCTCGTTGGCGATCGTCAGCACCGCGAAATCATGCAGTTCAGCACCCTGGACCAGCGTGCAAGTGCCGGTGAAGCGGTCGATCACCGACAGCGGCTCTCGCCCGAGGTCGCGGTATGTCCGTTCGCGGTCGCACTTGCCGTAGAGATAGACCAGATCCTCGGCGTCGTGCCCGATCACGTTCGCGAGCCGCGGCCGATCGGTCGTCGGCAGGAGCTCGACAGCGAATCCGTCCGTGCCATAGGACGCGTGGCAGATCGCGGCCAGACGGGTTCGCGGCGTGGCGTTCCATTCGACCACGAGGGCATGGACCCGGCGCAGGTGAGCGTGCAGAGTTCCTCCGGGGTGTTCGATCTCTTCGGCACCGAGAACCCGCTGTAGGTCGAATGCGCTCTGAACAGCGTGGGCGGTAGCGAGCCAGGTGCCGGCGTGCTCCGAGACGATGCGCGCGAGCTCGTCGGGAGCCTCCCGGGCGACGAGATGTCCGGCATCCGGCACACAGGTAACCGTGACACGACGATCGGCGAGAAACCGATCCACTTCGGCGTCGGTGAGCGGCGACCGTCCGCCGCGCACGAGCAGCATCGGGACCGCGGATCCGACGGCCGTCGCATGCAGCGCAGGCCCCGCCGCGAGGCTGTCTTCCACCAGTTCCGTGCGTTGATCGCGAAGACCTATTTCACCGAGCCAGGCGCGTACCCGATCCGGATCGGAATTCGGCACCACATCGACAAGGATCAGACCGGCCACACGACGCGCAATATCCGGTTCGCCGAGGGCGGCGACGGCAGCGAGCCCGCCGACGGAGGCGCCCACCACAACGAGCGGTGCCGGCTCGCGCCGCACCATTTCGGCCACGTCATCGGCAACCGCCCGGAGGACTCTCGCCTCGCCGGTGCTGTCGCCGTGTCCTCGCAGATCGAAGGCGACCGTCCGGAATCCGGCCGCGGCGATCTGCGACGCGACCGGAGCCCACACGCCGCGATGCTCGCCTCCCGCGTGGAGCAGGAGCACCGTCGGGCCCGCGCCGATCACGGTGCCGCGCAAGGTGACATCTCCCAGGCTGATGCTCACGTCGGTCATGAGCGGACCGATCGCCGGCAACCGAGGCCACCGCTGTCCGTGAGCACACCGTTCGGTCGCGGATCGTCCTTGCGCACAGCAGGATCGGTCGTATTCATGACGCTCCTCGGCGAACTTCGGGAACGACGTGGTTCCGTCGCAGACTGCGGAATTCGGGTCGACACCCGCCCCGCGTCCTGCGTCCCGATCCGGGACGTATCAGTGATGCGGGGCGGGTTGCCGCCCTGGTTCCACGACCATCATCAGCGACAAACCATCAGCGGGTCAATCCTCGGTTTCCCTTGGCCGACCCCGAGATTCACCACACCGGCAGCCAGAGCTCAGTCCGCGACGACCTCGCTGCGGTCACCGCTCCACAGAGTGTGGAACTTGCCGTCGGCGTCGATGCGCTCGTAGGTGTGTGCGCCGAAGAAGTCACGCTGGCCCTGGGTCAGCGCGGCGGGCAGGCGCTCTGCGCGCAGTGCGTCGTAGTACGACAGCGAGGACGCGAACGCCGGGACCGGGATACCGAGCAGGGTGGCGGTGGACACCACGCGCCGCCAGCTGTCGATCGCGGTCTCGATGGCCTCGCGGAAGTACGGCGCGAGGATCAGGCTCGGCAGGGCGGGGTCCTGCTCGTAGGCTTCCTTGATCCGGTTCAGGAACCGGGCCCGGATGATGCAGCCGCCGCGCCAGATCGTCGCCAGATCGCCGGGGTGCAGATCCCAGCCGTACTCGGCGCTGCCCGCGGCGATCTGGTCGAAGCCCTGTGCGTAGGCGACGACCTTGGACGCGTACAGCGCCTGCCGGATGTCCTCGGTGAACTGCTCGACATCGGTGGGCTTGTCGGCGAGCGTGCCCGAGGCGAGACCCACCGCGGCTTTGCGCTGGGCACGCGAACCCGACAGCGCCCTGGCGAAGACCGCCTCCGCGATGCCGGTCACCGGCACACCGAGATCGAGCGCGGACTTGACCGTCCAGCGGCCGGTGCCCTTCTGCTCGGCGGCGTCGACGATCACGTCGACCAGCGGCTTGCCGGTCTTCGCGTCGACCTGCGCGAGCACCTGCGCGGTGATCTCGACCAGGTAGCTCTCCAGGTCCCCGGAATTCCACTGTGTGAACACGTCCGCGATCTGCCCGGCGCCGAAACCGAGCGCGTCACGGAACAGGTTGTAAGCCTCACCGATCAGCTGCATATCGGCGTATTCGATGCCGTTGTGCACCATCTTGACGAAGTGTCCGGAACCGTCGGGGCCGATGTGGGTACAGCACGGCGTGCCGTCGACCTGCGCCGCGATCGACTCGAGCAGCGGGCCGAGCGATTCGTAGGATTCCTTGGGCCCGCCCGGCATGATCGCGGGACCGTTGAGCGCGCCTTCCTCACCACCCGAGATGCCTGCCCCGACGAAGTTGAGGCCACGTTCGGCCATGGCGGCCTCGCGGCGAATCGTGTCGGTGTAGAGGGCGTTGCCGCCGTCGATGATGATGTCGCCCGGCTCCATCACGGCAGCCAGCTCCTCGATGACGGTGTCGGTGGCCTCGCCCGCCTTGACCATGATCAGCACCCGTCGCGGCTTCTCGAGCGCCGCGACGAACTCCTCCACGGTCTCGGTGCGGACGAAGTCGCCGTCACCGCCGTGTTCGGCGAGCAGCGCGTCGGTCTTGGCCACGGAGCGGTTGTGCAGCGCGACGGTGTAGCCGTGCTTGGCGAAGTTGCGGGCGATGTTGCTGCCCATCACTGCCAGGCCGGTGACACCGATGTGCGCACGCGCGGTAGAGGTCGACATTGATCAGCTCTCTTCGTTCGGCGATTCGATGGGTGCGGAAGACGAACTCCTTTGCAGGCAAGTTACTGGGTGCCGGTTCGCCGCCGAACACCTACCACCGTGACCGGGGCTACACGGCGAACCGGGCCCGGCCCGCGTGTCGGCGGTCGCTGCTAGTGTCGGTCGAGTTCTGACACGGGGTGTCTCGCGACCGCGAGGCTGAGAACAGACCCGCTGAACCTGTTCAGGTAATGCTGACGAAGGGATGTCACGGTGTTGCACGCCCACACCACAAATACCGGCCTGTTCACCGATCACCTCTGGGACCGCACCAAGGTCCTGCGGAGCGCGATCGATGAGCTGGAATTCCTGCGGCACCTCGGCGAGGGCACCTTGCCGCTCGAGGTGTTCCGGACCTACATCGAACAGGATTCGCTGTATCTGACCGGGTACTCGAAGGCGCTGGCGATTCTCGCCGCCAAGTCGCCGAACCCGCAGACCGCGGCTTTCTGGGCGACCTCGTCCGCGAACGCCGCCGCTGTCGAGTCGGCCATGCACGACCAGATGCTCACCGGCGGAGCCCTGCCCCCGCGGCAGGGCGAGCCGGAGCATTCCCAGACCTGCCTGGCCTATGTCTCCTACTTGATCGCGGCCGCGGCGACCGAGTCCTACGCGGTCGCGGCGGCGGCCGCGCTGCCCTGTTTCTGGATCTATGCCGACGTGGGACGCGGCCTGGCCGAGAGTGCCGCGAAGGTGATCGCCGCCGACGCCGCCCACCCGTACGCGCAGTGGGTCACCACCTACGGCGCGGAAGAGTTCCAGCAGGCCGCGGCCACGGCGCGATCGCTGGTCGACGCCGCTGCCGAGTCGGCGACCGAGCGTGAGCGGGCGGCGATGGAGAAGGCATTCATCCTCGCCGTGCGCTATGAGCTGATGTTCTGGGACACCGCCCTGCACCCGCAGCCCTGGCCTGCCGCATGAGCGGGCGGCTGCGCCGCGCACTCGCGGTCATGGCAACCACCGTCGCGACCCTGTCGCTGGTCACCGCCTGCGGTTCGGGGGGCGGCTCCGATCAGACCATCCGCTTCGCGCTGGACTGGACGCCCAACACCAATCACTCCGGACTGTACGTCGCATTGCAGCGCGGCTACTTCGCCGACGCCGGCCTGGATGTGCAGGTGCTGCCCTACAACAACACCTCGGTCGACACGGTGGTCGATGCCGGGAACGCCGAATTCGGGATCAGTACCCACAATTCGTCGACGTTCGCCCGCGCCTCGGGTGCGCGCATCCAGTCGGTGCTCGCGCCCCTGCAGCACTGGGCGACCGGGATCGGTGTGCGCGCCGACCGTGCCGACCTCGCGAGCCCGAAGAATCTGGACGGCAAGACCTACGCCGGTTTCGGTGACCCGGGTGAGAAGGAGTCACTCGCGCAGGTCATCCGCAACGACGGCGGCACCGGCGAATTCACCTCCGTCATGCTGGGATCGTCGGCGTACGAGGCCGTCTACTCCGGGAAAGCGGACTTCACCGTCTCGTATCTGGCGTGGGAGGGCATCGAGGCCGAACACTACGGCACTCCGATGAAGTACTTCCGCTACACCGATTTCGGATTCCCCGACTCCTACGCCATCGTGATCGACGCCAACGAAGGCTGGCTCGCCCAGAACCCCGACCGCGCGAAGAAGTTCGTCCAGGCCCTGCAACGCGGCTACCAGTTCGCCGCGGACAACCCGGACGCCGCCGCCCAGGACCTCATCGACGCCAACCCGGGCGCGTTCAACGACGAGAAGCTGGTCTTCGACAGTCAGCGAATGCTGGCCGACCAGTTCATGAAGGACCCGAACGGCCGAGTCGGTACCCAGACCGTGGAGCAGTGGTCAGCGAATTCCCGATTCCTGTATCGCAGCGGCCTGCTCAACGGGCCCGACGGTAAACCACTGACCACCGAGCCCGACTGGTCGACGTATTTCACCGATGACTACCTTGCCAACCCGTGACCGGTCCGTAGACGCGCAAGCCCTGTCCAGCGACCGGGCCGGTCGCTGGACAGGGATCCGGTGGGCGGTGCCATCGATCGTCACGGTGGCGGTCCTCGTGGCCGTGTGGCAGATCTATGTCATCACCAGCGGTGTGCGTCCGCAGGTGCTGCCCTCGCCGGTGCGTGTGGTCGAGCAGGGCTGGGCGCATCGCGACGAGATCGCTACCCACGCGGCCGCCACCTTGCAGGTGACGCTGATCGGTTTCGCGGTCTCGCTGAGCGCGGCATGGATACTGGCGGTGGTCGTCGACTTCTCGCCCTGGCTGCGACGCGCGCTGGTGCCGTTGTTCGTGGCGTCGCAGACCGTGCCGATCGTCGCGATCGCACCGTTGATGATCATCTGGTTCGGGTTCGGTCTCCTGCCGAAGATCCTGGTGGTCGCACTGGTCACCTTCTTCCCGATGGCCATCGGCCTGATCGAAGGGTTCGCCGCGGCAGACCGTGACGCGGGCGCGCTGCTACGCAGTATGGGCGCGTCCCGCGTGCAGGAGTTCCGGTATGTGCGGCTGCCCTCCGCGCTGCCGCGATTCTTCACCTCGTTGCGGATCGCGATCACCTACGCGGTCGTCGGTGCGGTGTTCGCCGAATATGTCGGCGCCAGTGTCGGTCTCGGCATCTACATGAGCCTGCAGAAGAATTCGTTCCGCACCGATCTGGTACTGGCGGCGGTCTTGGTGACCGCGTTGCTGAGTATCGCGCTCTACCTGACGACGTTCGCGGTCGAGCGCCTGGTCGCGCCGTGGGCGCGCGCGGAGAACAGGAGCCGGCGTGACTGACGCAGCAGGCGACCGGATCGTCGTCGACCAAATCACCAAGTCGTTCCCCCAGCCCGGTCGTGGCAGCCCTGGTCTCGAGGTGTTGGGCGGGGTGTCGTTCACGGTCCGATCGGGCGAGTTCGTCACGGTCATCGGCCCCAGCGGCTGCGGCAAGAGCACGGTGTTCAACATGCTGGCCGGACTCGAATCCCCCGACTCCGGCAACGTCGGCTTCCGTGCGGCCGACGGCGAGGACACCGCGTCGCACTGCGCCTACATGCCGCAGAAAGACCTGCTGTTCCCGTGGCGAACCATCCTCGACAACACCATCCTCGGTTTGCGCGTGCAGGGTGTCCCGAAATCAGAGGCCAGGCGCCGCGCTCGCGAACTGTTCCCGGTATTCGGCCTGTCCGGTTTCGAGGATGCCCGCCCGTCCCAGCTGTCGGGCGGGATGCGGCAGCGGGCCGCACTGCTGCGCACCGTCGTCCAGGAGCGCGAGTTGCTGTTGCTCGACGAACCCTTCGGCGCACTCGACTCACTGACTCGCACCGAGATGCAGGCGTGGTTGCAAGAGGTCTGGCAGCGCTACCGGTGGATGGTCCTGATGATCACCCACGATGTCCGTGAGGCGGTGTACCTGTCGGACCGGGTGATCGTGCTGTCGGCGCGTCCGGCCACCGTGCGCCGCGAACTGCGTATCGATCTGCCGCGCCCGCGCGGGTTGTCCATGATCACCGCCCCTGAATTCGTCGCACTGGAGGAAGAACTTCTCGCGATCCTGCACGAGGAGTCGCGGCGCTCACTCGAGCAGTCGCTGGGTCGAGCGACGAAACGCCCAGACGACGACCACTAACGCCAGCGCCAGCAGCGGGGTTCCCATGACGATCTTGGCGGTGGCCAGCCAACCGGCGGCATCGATGTCGTAGAGCCAGTCCTGGACGAAGTAGCGTGCCGTGAACACCGCGGCGAGGGCGAGGGTGGCGATATCGTGCCCGCGCAGTGACGGGCGGTCCTGCCGCCAGGCGAACTCGTTTCCGTGCAGCATGTTCCACAGCACCCCGGTCAGTGGTCGGCGTGCCAGCAGCGAGACGAGTGCGACAACGGCGCCGGCCAGACTGGCCCAGATGCCGACCAGGAAGAATCCGCCTGCCGACCCGGTCCACGCGGCGACACCACCGGCGACGACGACTCCGACGAGCCCGCCGCTCGCCGGGACGGCCGGCTCACCGCGGACGATCCGACATCCCATGAGCGCCACCGCGACGGTGACGGCGGACCCGATGGCAATCGGTAGTGCCACCAGCGCATTCGCCACGACGAACGCGATGATCGGTATCGCCGTGTAGATCATTCCTGTGGTGCCGCCGAGTTGGTCGACCAGCCGCTGCGTAGGGTCGGCCGTCGATACCCGCGAGGCGGCGGACTCGTCGACGTCGCGGTGGGATTCGGGCTGAATCATCGTGCTCTCCAAGCGGTTGCGCGAAAAGGTGTGTGCTAGGCACAGCTCCAACGTTCGTCGCCGCGAACGTCGGAAACCAGTGCGCGCCACCACCTTTTCCGATGACACCCTCATGGATGCGACATGACATCTGTCACGACAGCCGGCCCGGGATCGCCCGCGTGCTCAGCGCATGGGTTCCATCAGGCTCAGCAACCCGAGATCCTCGGCGAGCGCGCCGTCCTGGCCGAGCGCGGCGAAGTCGGCCTCGACCTCCGACAGGGCGAGCTTGCCCGCACGCACCGCGCGGTAGCGCACATACGACCAGAGGAAGACGTCGAGGTTGTCGAAGCGGGTCCCGCCCTCGAGGACCTCTTCCTCGTGAAACCACACCGCGACCTGACCGGTGGTGAGCACGACGTAGAGGTTGCCGCCGCCGTCTGCCCCGAGGGAGAACACGTCCTCGTCGGTCAGTTCGGTCGTGTAGTCCGCATCGAGAATCCCGCAGCCGTTGCCGGCGAAGTCGAAAGCGTAGGACCAGTCGAAGATGTCGAGGAACTGCGGCAGCCGACCGGAACGAACCCGGCGGTCGAAGGCCGCGAGTGCGGCAGCGCCGACCGGAGGCAGACGTTCGAGAAACGGTTCCACCGAACGAGTTCCGGCGGAGACGACGACAGGTTCGCCGTCACCGAACCAGTGGGCGAGATCGGCATCGAGGCCACGATCGGTATAGCCGACGAGGTCGGCGAGGGTGAGCGTCACGCCGAAATTGTAGAAAACGACATCCGACAGGCGCGATCGCATGTCGCGGTCCGGATGTCGGGTCACTCAGTGTATTTTCGGGACTCGAGCAAGTGGCCCGCCGACTCGTCATCGACGTCGCGCCGCTGCATCTGAGTGCGGCCCGGTTCGGTCTCACCGAACCGGTGAAATACACGATGGGCGCCCGCGATGCCGCCAGGGTCATCCGGGTGCTGCACCCGCGCATCACGGTGCCGGTGAACTACGAAGGCTGGACCCCATTTCAGCGAAAGTAAGGGTGAACTGATCATGTCCTTGTCGACCAACGTTCCGAATCCGCGCCGACGCCGGATGCTGAGCGTCGTGGCAGCCACGATTGTCGCGCTCGGCCCGTTCGTCCCCGCACTCGCGACCGCCGATCCCGGCGAACCCACCCTGGTTCTGGTGCACGGCGCCTTCGCCGACGCCACCAGCTGGGATGGAGTCGCCGCCGAGCTGCGCGGACGCGGCTATCGTGTTGTCACAGTGGACAACCCGCTGCGCGGGCCCCGCAACGACGCGCAGGCGCTGCAGGGCGTGCTCGACTCCATCGACGGCCCGGTTGTGCTCGTCGGGCACTCCTACGGCGGGTCGGTCATCACCAACACCCACGACTCCAAGGTCAAAGCCAACGTCTATATCGCGGCATTCGCCCCGGCACAGGGTGAGTTCGTGCTGGGGCTGATCGACCCGATCCGGTTCCCCGGCAGCCGACTGTTCCCACCCGCACTGCAGGTACGGGTCGTGGACGACGCCACCGGGATCGCGGGCAAGAATGTCGACGGCTACATCGAGGAACCGTACTTCCGCGATATCTTCGCCCAGGACGTCAGCGCCGAGACCGCCGCGAACATGTACGCCCATCAGCACTCGGCGGCATTGAACGCCAATCTGGAACCCTCCGGCGCACCCTCGTGGGCGAGCACACCCAACTGGTACCTGATCTCGGGTGAGGACCGTGTCATCCCCGCAGCCGCGCAACGATTCATGGCTGGGCGTGCCGGTGCCACCACTCGCGAGATCAGCTCCTCGCATGCCTCGTTGGTCTCCCAGCCGATCGCCGTCGCCGACACCATCGCAGACGCCGCGGACTCGGTTCGATAGCCGAGTCCGCGGCACCGGCGACCAGCCGGACACTTATTTGCGGGCGCGCCGGGTGGTGAGAACTCCAGCGATCCAGCCGACGACGAACATCGCCAGCAGGATCAGCCACATCGGGGAACTGACCGTGATCAAGAGGATCTCGACAGAGACCTTTCCTCTGTTCTCCAACACGAACACGACGGCGAAGATGCTCAACCCGATGGCGACCCATTG
Organism: Nocardia sp. NPDC055002; assembly: GCF_053608825.1. Classification (NCBI taxonomy): domain Bacteria; kingdom Bacillati; phylum Actinomycetota; class Actinomycetes; order Mycobacteriales; family Nocardiaceae; genus Nocardia; species Nocardia sp. NPDC055002. The sequence continues at coordinate 91,644 of NZ_JBSGWE010000001.1, read as the reverse complement.
GGTTGGTGACACGCGACTCAGCAGGGACCGCTTACCGGCGGCGTCGTTCATCGGAGTCCTCCTTTCGACGGGGTGGCGTTCACTCGGCGCCACGCAGGATCTCTCGTAAACGCTCGGTGTCGGCGACGGTCCAGTCGGCCGGTGACAGGATCGCGGCCCAGGCATCGGCGATGTCGGCCTGGAAGGTGTGGCCGTGCCCGTCCGGCACATCGACCGCGACTGCCATGTCCGCCGACACCTGCAGAAACGTCACCACCGGGATCCAGCGGGTGCTAGGCAGGACATCGCGACCGCGTTCCTCGGTGAGCCAGTCAGGTTTCTGGAACAGCAGTCGCGGGGTCCACCAGGTGATCGGGTCCGAGGCGTGCTGGAGATAGACGACCTTGGGTGCGATCCACACGGCGTCGGGGCGGGCGAGATCCGGTGTGTCAGCGACGAATCGCACAGTGTGCCCGTCCCGGTAGATCGGCAGCCACTGCGGGGAACCCGGGTCTCGTCGTGCGGTGGCATCGCGCCACACCGGATTGGTGGCGGTGGGACCGACGAACAGGACGCCGTCGGTACGGGCCGCCATGTCCTGGATGCCGGAGAACGCCGCCTCACCACCGAAGGACCCGAGGCTCTCCCCGAAAACCACCAGCTTCGGCCGGCGATCGACCGGTAAGAGGTCCCACTCGGTGTGCACCGCCTCGAACAGCGCTTGACCGGCCTGTCGAGCGCGTTCCTGGTCGACGACAAAGGAGAGCCAACTCGGCAGGTAGGAGTACTGCATACTCACCAACGCACTGTCACCGTTGGCCAGATACTCCAACGCCGAGGCAGTCGACTCGTTGATCCACCCTGTTCCGGTGGTGGTCGCGACCCCGAGGACCGCTCGTTCGAATCCACCTGCCCGACGCAACTCGGCAACCGCGAGATCTGCTTCGGCTCTGATGGTCTCCGCGGAATCGAGGCCGGTGTAGACGCGAATCGGCTCGCGCGCGGGCTTTCCGCTGAATGCGGCCAGTTCACTCGCGGCGGGACCGTTGGACACGAAGATTCGCCCCTGCCTGCCCAGCGAGTCCCAGCTCACCAGCGAGCCGGGACCACCGGAACGCTCCGCGAGAACGGGCTCCTCGGTATCGGGCGAGCTCTCGTCGTTCACGGCCTTGAACGTCTGGTTGAGCATCGACATCGCCACGTCCGCGACCACGCCGTTGACCGCGGCGACAGCCACCGCGGCCACCACCACACCGCCGAGCACCGCCGCGACGCGCGGCGGCATCACCCGTGCCAAGAGCCCACCGACCCATCGCGACAGCGACCAGCACAGCCGCGCTATCGCGATCAATACCCCGAACACGACTGCGGCGATCACCACGATGATCGGATAGGCGTGCCAGGCAAGTCCGCTCACCCCCATGAGCGAACGCAGATCGCTTTGCCAGTCGGCATACCAGGCCAGCACCGCGACCGATCCGAGGCAGGCCACGAGGCCCAACCCCCACCGCGCCACCGATGGCGCGGGCCCACGCTGTCGTTGCAACATCCACCGCATCAGGGCGGCGACCGCGATGCCGAGTCCGTATCCGAAGGCAGCGGCGGCACCGGTGACGATTCCCTGGAACAACGGACCTCTGGGCAGCAGGGACGGCGTCAGCGACAACCACACCAATACCAACGCTCCCACGGCTCCACCGAAATAGAATCTCCGACCGGTCGGCATCACGGCATCGGATCTGGAATTCATTTGTTCCCCTGTGATTCGACCAACGATCCACCGGCGCACAGAATTCACTGCCGAGCCCGGCGCAGCTCTGTCGCGCAATCAGTCCGACACGAGGACTGGTCCGGGATTCGTTCAGTGGTGTGAACTATACGACCCGGTGATGCCACGACGCGGAATTCGGGCAATCGACACCGATATGTGAGCTGAACACAGGTCACACGTGGTAGCCCCGTCCGGTACAACCACTCGACAGTGCACAATCCTGAGAATGCGCCGCGCGTCGAGGTCGACTACCGGAGCATCGGGCCGCGACGATGGTCGCCGAAGATCGGTCCTCTACACGATCGATACCCGCGCCATCGGAAGGTCGCGGCGAATCCCCACAAAGGCGCGCAACCAGCCCGGATAATCCACGACGTCGACATCGAACACCTGCACAGTGAGACTGACCGGTCGTCCCGCCCCTGATTGGCGGAGTCGGATCGGCGGCAGCTCCGAAGTGAACGTCACTTCTCCGGCGTTCCATATCGAACAGAACTCCGGGTACGCACCGAGCTCGTCGAGAAGCTGCTCTGGCCAGTCGGCGTGGCCGAAGGTCCCTATTCGGCCGCGTAATCCGCTCACCGTCGCCTGTGCGACAGTGTCCCAGTCGACGAAGACCTGCCGGGCGATCTCGTTCCCGAACAACCAATGCAGCCCGTTCTCGCCGACGCGCAGCCCGGGCAATATCGACTGCGCGGCGTTGTTGAGCGCCAGGATATTGCCGCGGGCGTCGAAATATCCGGCCACTCCGCCGCGCTGCGCATCGAGTATGCGAAGCGCGTCGTCGCTGATTCGGGCGCGCAGTTGCTCGACCGTGGGGGTCGACGTGATCGGCAGCCCTGCCAGGTCGAACAGGTGCCGTCGCTCGGTCATCGTCAACGCCCGGGCTCGACCCAGGCAGTCGACCAAGGATTCGACGACCGCACGCGCTGGATGATCCCGGTCGCCCCACTCCAGGTGGGTGACATAGCTGGCGCTGACTCCTGCCGAGACGGCCAGTCGCTCGCGTGACATTCGGCGATCGTCACGCAACCACCGCAAAAAGCTGCCGAATGTCGGCAGCGTCAGCAGTTCCGGATCGTGCGACCTGGTCATTTGGTTCACGGCACTCACTCCCGTTCGAGCCTTGCCTACGCCCTGCACGATAGCGACCACAGCACGCTACCGGCCCGGAACACGCAGGTTCGGACCGGTGACAAGGGTGCTTTCCTTTGCCGCACTACCGCGCGTTATGCCGATCACGCAGGAGCAGCCGGATCCAGGCGTCGGCCAGCCAGTCACGGAAACGCTCTGCCGTCCAATGGCGTTCGCCTACGAGCAGTACCCAGTATTCGGTGGCGTTCATACTCCAGATCACGTCGGCGACCTCGTCGTCGGACAGATCGTCGCGCAGCTGCCCCGTACTGCGCAGGTCTGCTGCGAACTCACGCATATTGACGGCGCGGCGCTCGCTGATCTCAGCCCATATGCGCGCGCACGACGCGTCGGTCGTCGCTGCCTCGCGCAGCGCCAGGAAGATCGGCGCGAGGCGTTGCTGAATGGCGACCAGCGCGTCGGCATAGATCGCGATCTTGTCCTCGGCTGCGTTCGCCTCTCGGATCGCACGAACGTACTCGCGCTGCCGAGCCGGAATCGCATGATCGGTCCCGGAGAGCGCTGTCTCGACCAGTTCTCGGAGCAGTACCGGCTTACGTCCGATCGATGCGTAGACCGTGTCGACGGAGACGCCTGCGTGCGTGGCGATCTCGGCCACCGTGGTGGCGGCATAGCCCCGCTCCACGAACAGCGCTCGCGCCGCCGCGAGGATCGCGTGACGCGTATCCGCGGCCTGCGCGGCGCGCCGAGGGGCGTGGTATCGACGCTTGTCTGCCTTGACGTTCTCGTTCATCGGCGCCTATTCTACCAATATTCATCCGATACTGATTCGGGTGAATTCAGAAGGGATCCGGCCATGGTCTACGCCTACATTCAAGATGTCCCTATCGGTGAGGAGCTCTACAACCGGATCATCGAAGGACTGGGTCCGGAACCACTCGACGGCTCGCTGCTACACCTGTGCGTGCGTCGCGACGACGGCGGACTGCGCTATATCGACGTGTGGGAGTCCGAGGCGCATTGCGCTCGCGCCTTCGACGAACGCATCCACCCCGCGGTCGATGCCGCTTTCGCGGGCGTCCGTCCCGGCGAGCCGACGATTCGACACCTCGATATCGTCCACGCGACAGGCTCGCTGCTGGTCGCGAAGGACACGTGACCATCGACTCTGCGCTTTGCGCCCTTCTGCTGCCTGTGCGCTGGCACTAGGCGCGCTCGACCCGCATTCGGCTACTACGATCCGTGGACACCTCCGCACCCGAATGAGAAGGATTCCCATGGCGCGCAAAATCATTGTCAGCCTTATCGACGACTTCGACGGCACATCCGAAGCCGACGAGACCGTCACTTTCGGAATCGACGGAGTCGCCTACGAAATCGACCTGTCCGAGACCAACGCCACCAAACTGCGCGAAACGTTCGACCAGTGGCTTCCCTACGCCCGCCGAATCGGCCGCACCAAGACTTCCACCGGTCGACTCTCCGCGAAAACCCCTGCCAGCACACCGATTCGACGCAACGATCTCACCGCGATTCGTGCATGGGCCGGCAGCAACGGCCACACGGTATCGACTCGCGGACGGATCTCCGCAGACGTTATCGCCGCATATGACGCAGCGTCTGCATAAAGCAAGACTGTTTGTCGTGCTGGGCGTTCGCCGGCTGCGACGGGTGACCCGGGCATAGTCGAACGTCCGGGTCCAACACCGTTTCCCGCTCAGATCTCGGCGAGCACCGCAGCATCCACATACCGTGGATCACGAGCGATCGCGGCGAAACTCGACTCACCCTCGCCGCCAACCGATTCCTCCACCCCGGCCAACCGGACGAGTAGATCGAAGTAGCTCGCCTCAGCCGGCCGCAACTCCGCGATCGTCGCCGTGAGATCGAAATCGGCGGCGAACCGCGCCCGGTCGGGACCCACCAACAGCGTCGCCAGCCACCCACCCGAATCCGCCGCGAACATCGACCCGCTGGTTTCGGCCCAGAACAACACCGCGCTCGGTGTGACCTCGGAGCTCGAGCGCCCCGCCGCGGCGAGCATCACCAGCGCGGTATAGATGTTCGACTCGCAGAATCCGAAGTGCATCAAATACGCCTCGAGCGCTCCCGCCCGATACCTCAGCACGTAGGTCAGCCCACCGGTGTCCTCCCCGAAGCAGTCGGCGAAGTACTCCCGAGGCGTTATCCCCTCCTCGGCCTGCCGCCAATCCGGTGTCTTGCCGTCCCAGAACCGCCCGTCATACATCGCGCCGTGATTCTCGATAGTCTCCGGCCCCGGCGCCGGTGTCTTCAACCACTGCTCGAATGCCTGTCGCTCCATGGGAATTCGAGCAGCAACGACAAACGTGTCCGACACAACCGGCTCCTCATCGATCTCGATCGCACCCACCATCGCGGGCCCACGCGCCATCCTAAGATCTCGCACCCGCTACTTCGGCGGCGTGATCACGCCGAGGGCGCCCGCGCAGCCCGGGCTGCGCGACGGGACAGCGCCGCGAACGCATCGCGTAGCGCTGGGGGGCCGACGACCTCGATGTCGGTGTCGAAACGCGCCAGTGCCGCGGCGAGCGCCGCCCATGACCACGAACCGATCGACAGCCTCGTGCGCCCATCGCCCAGCGCCTCCACGATTGCGTCACCGGCGAACGGGGCGACCCGGGTGGCGGGAAGATCGAGGACTACCTCGCCGTTGCACGGCCAGACATCGGCACTCTCAGAGCCTTTGAACCGCGCGGCGAGAAACGCGACGACATCTCCACCTGGCAATTCCCGAGCTGCGAAGCGCGGGCCGTTCGGGATGCGCAAACTCATTCGATCGACGCGAAAGCTTCGCCAGTCCTCGCGCTCGGGATCCCAGCCGATCAGATACCAACGCCCGTTTCGAACCACGAGATGATGGGGTTGGACGCGGCGCGGCGCGCCCGATTCGGCCCCGTTCGCAGACCGCGGATAGTCGAAGCGAACCTCCTCCGCGGATCGAATCGCGGTGCTCAGTTCCACCAGAACCCGGGTGTCGACTTGGACTTCGGCACCGCTCGCGGCGGGCTCGAGCGAGTCGACTCGCGCCCGCAACCGCGCCGGTAGGGCTTGTCGCACAGTGGCGAGGGCTCGCGCGGCGCCTTCTTCGATGCCCGCCCCGGTCCCTGCCGCGATGCGCAACGCCACGGCGAGCGCGACAGCTTGCTCGTCGTCGAACAACAGCGGCGGTAGTTCACTGCCTGCCTCCAGCCGGTAACCGCCCTCGGGGCCCTTGATCGCCTGGATGGGATAGCCGAGCTCGCGCAGGCGATCGACGTCGCGGCGCACCGTGCGTCCGCTGACGTCGAGCCGCTCGGCCAGTAGACCTCCTGGCCAGTCCCTGCGGACCTGCAGCAAAGACAGCAGCGAGAGCAGGCGGCGGGAAGTCGCCGTCGAAGACGATGTCGGCATGGTTCCAGATTGCCAGCAGTAGAGGACATTCCCTGTCCGCTACCGGTGACAGGGTGGAATTCGTCGCCCCCCGGCGGCACACACCACGCGAAGGGACACTGATCAGACACGACGGTCAACACTGTTGCCCACCTGAACTTCCACGGCCAGGCCCGTGCGGCCCTGGAGTTCTACCAGTCGGTTTTCGAGGGCCGGCTGACCCTCGCCACCTACGCCGACTTCGGCATGCCGACCGAACTGCCCGACGCCGCCAAGGTCGTCTTCGGTGAAATCGTTGCCGACAACGGGTTCCGAGTCATGGCCTATGACGTGCCCGGCCAGGACTCCCCTGCCGCAGCGGCCGCGCCCACCACCCGCCGCGAGAACGGCACGACCATCACCGAGGAGCGGTTCTTCCTTTCGGTGCGCGGCGAGACCGTCGAGGAGGTCGGCGCGCTGTGGGAACGCCTCGCCGAGGGCGCGACGGTGATCGAGGCATTCGGCCCCGCTCAGTGGGCGCCCGCTTTCGGGATGCTCAGTGATCGCTTCGGTGTCACCTGGATTCTCGACGTGGCGGCCGAGTACGTCCCGGCGTGAGCCGTGGTTCGGGGTGCGACCCGGTCCAGTCGTACCCCGAGTCCGCGGACGAGACCGTGGTGCACAGTGATAGGTCCGCGGTGGGATGCGCGGCGAGCAGTGATTCCAGGTGCGTGCGCGACCAGCCACACAGTTCGTGCACGGTCGTGAGCAGGTCGATCCCGGCCGCGGTGAGCGAATAGTCGACGCGGAGGCTGGCGGAGTGGTGGTCGTAGCGGGCGACGATTCCGTCGGCTTCCAACCCACGCAGGGTCTGGGTGAGCATCTTGTAGCTGATGCCTTCGACCGACCGATGCAGCTCGGCGAAACGTCGCTCGCGAGTTCCGATCGCTTCGATGACCGTCAATGCCCACTTCGTCGACAGCGTCGCGAAGATTCGGCGAGCGACAGCGGCCGCCTGCGCTTGCCGCACGGATTCACTGACGACAGCCATGTAGAGCCTCTCACCTCGAAGTGCGTACTTACCCACGACAAACATCGACCGTACCGTCGTGGCGGTGAAGATCCTCAAGACCTACGCCCGACTCTTTGTCACCGACCTCGAGCAAGCGCTTCCCGTCTACGAAAAGCTCGTCGGAACCGCGGCGGATCTGCGCTTCCGCTTCGAACAAGCCGATATCGCGGCGGTCGGGGACTTCCTTGTCATTGCCGGGCCGCACGACGCGGTCAGCGCATACCGCGACACCATCGGACCGGTGATCGTGGACGACCTCGACGCGGCGAGGCAGTTCGTCACCGACATCGGCGGCGAAATCACCAGCGGTCCGATTGTTTCGGCGACAGGTCGGGTGGTGTACGCGCGCCACCCGGACGGCACGAACGTCGAATACGTGCAGTGGGCAGCCGACATCCGCTCGCACGTGCTCGACTGACAGCGGCGGACCGGTCGACTCCAGCGCAGAATCCTGTCGCCGCGACAAGTTCTGCGGCGGAAATTCTCCGGAGGATGCAGTGACAGTGGCTGTTCGCCGCATCGATACTTGCTTCGACCCGGGTCGCGGGATGGCACCGGCGCCGCCCCCTCCATGCCCGAGCCGCGGCGGTGGTGATGGCCGTCGCGATGAAGACGGCGCCGGAGTGCACGTGCGGTGCCCGCGATGAGATGAGGGACGGTGCGAGTACTCGCGCGGATGGCTGTTGGTCGACCGAAGACCGTGATCGCGGTGATCGCGGTGTTACTCGTTCTCGCAGGTGCGGGTGGCGCTTCGCTGCAGCAGCGATTGTCCGGCGGCGGGTTCTGGAACGCGGATGCCGAATCCGCGCGCGCCGCTCGGGTCTTGGCGGACAAGTACACCACCGGGACACCGAATGTCATTGTGCTGGTCGATGTTCCGACCGCAGCAGGAAACGTCGACACACCCGCGGTCGCCGCCACCGGTCTACGGCTGACCACCGAGCTCGCCGCGGTGTCCGGTGTGCGTTCGGTGAGCTCGTACTGGTCCACCGGATCAGCGGAATTCCTCCGCACTCCCGATCGCGGCAAGGCGCTGGTCGCCGTGGATATTCCCGGTGACGAGATCGTGGTGGACACCGTGGTGTCCCGGCTGATCGACAGCTACCGGGATCGAGACTACGGCGAGCTCCACCTGCGGTTGGGTGGCGCCGCGGTGAGCTATCACGATGTCACCGAACAACTGTCGCATGACATGAAAGTCAGTGAAGCGGTGACGATTCCGATCCTGCTGGTGCTGTTGGTGCTGATCTTCGGCAGTCTGGTCGCCGCGGGGCTGCCGCTGGTACTCGGCGTGGTGTCGATCATCGGCACGTTCGGAATCCTCCGCCTGCTCACCGAGGTCACCCAGGTTTCCAGCTATGCGCTGAATCTGACCACGGTGCTCGGACTCGGTCTCGGCATCGACTACAGCCTGTTCCTCGTCAGCCGATTCAGAGAAGAACGCCACGGCGGCCGCGACGTACCGACCGCGGTGCGGGTGACCGTGCTGACCGCCGGGCGCACAGTGCTGTTCTCCGCCGCCACGATCGTCATCGCGATGCTGGCGATGCTGCTGTTCCCGATGCCGTTCCTGCGTTCCCTGGCCGCGGCCTGCCTGTCGGTGACGCTCTTGGCCGCGCTCGCCACCGTGACGTTGCTGCCTGCTCTGCTCATGTTGTTCGGGCACCGCATCGACTCACTCGACCTGCGTCGCGGCATCCGCCGGCTGCGCGGGCGAGCCGCCCGCGCACCCATGCTGCCCGAGAACGGCTTCTGGTATCGCACCGCGCGGCGAGTCACCGCGCGCCCCTGGGTGTTCGGTGGTGCGGCGTTGCTGGTGGTGGTCTTGCTCGGCGTCCCGTTCGCGGGGCTGCGATTGGGTCTGACCGACGATCGAGCATTGCCGGTGACGGTGGAGAGCCGTCAGGTCGGTGACGTGCTCCGCGCCGAATTCCCGGCGACCTCGGCGGGACGGTTCGATGTGGTCGTCGACGGGCAGATCAGCACGACCGAACTGGCCGAGCTGACACAGCGCATACAGCATCTCTCGCATGTGCTACTGGTTCGTAGCCAGCCCGGGCCCGAGGGTGCTCACCTGACAGTGATCCCCGACATCGACCCGTATTCGCAGGCCGCCGAAACCCTGCTCGATGACATCCGGCGGACCGACTCGCCCGCGCCGCTGCTGGTCGGCGGCGCCACGGCCGAGAACACCGATACCAAATCCGGATTGGCAGGGCGCCTGCCCGTGGTCGTCGCACTCATCGTGGTCGCGATGCTGGTGTTGCTGTTCGCGTTCACCGGCAGCGTGGTGATCCCGTTGAAGGCGGTGCTGCTCAACACATTGAGCTTGTCGGCGACCTTCGGCGCGATGGTCTACATCTTCCAGGACGGGCACCTGAAATGGCTGGTCGGCGATTTCACCGAGATCGGCTATCTGGCCGCGCCCGTGCCGGTGCTCGTCTTCTGCTTGGCCTTCGGGTTGTCGATGGACTACGAGGTGTTCCTGCTGTCACGGATCACCGAGGAGTACCGGACGCGCGGTGTGACGGCCGACGCGGTCGCGTACGGGCTGGAGCGCACCGGCCGCATCGTCACCGCGGCCGCCGCGCTGATGGCGATTGTCTGTGTGGGGCTTGCCTTTTCACAGGTCGCGTTCACCAAGCTGATGGGCGTGGGCTTGACACTGGCGGTACTGATGGACGCGACCGTTGTCCGGGGCGTGTTGGTACCCGCCTTCATGCGCCTGCTGGGCGCCGCGAACTGGTGGGCACCGCCGTTCCTGCGAAGAGTCCACCGTCACATCGCCGTACGTGAGGACTGACCGATCCCTTGCGCGGCGGTTTGGCTCCGGGTGCAATTCTTCGGCTCCGTATTCGTCTCGCAGGACCAAATATCCGGACAATCCGGCGTTTCGCCGGTCGATTTCCGCGATAAGTGACTTCCGTTACCGCACAACAACATTGGCTATCGACCAGCCCGAATGACACAGTGAAACGAGCGCCGTTTGGGCGCACGGACCACTCGTGAATCGCCCGATCAGCCGGGCGAAGACCGCCACCGGACGGAATTCGGATCGCTGCAGCGCCGCGCGATCGAGCACATTTCAGCTCTTCACCTCAGGGGTATATCCATGTCCGTTTCCATGCGCCATCCACTGACTGCCTATCAGCGCGACATCTGGACGATCGTGGAACATTTTCCCGGTCTGCCCAGCTACCTGTCCACTGTGGTCGGCCGCTTCTCCCTCGCCGTCGACGTCGACGTGATGGTCGCCGCGATCGAGCGGACCTGGGCGCGCAACGACGGTCTGCGGTTGCGGTACCGCGTCCTCGACGGTGTTCCCTACCAGGAGCTCTCGTCCGATCCGATGCCGGAGGTCCAGGTCATCGATGTCGGCGCTGCCCCCGATCCGCATGCCGAGGCGCAGCGCCGGATCGAGGTGCTCACCGGTTCGGCGATCGACCTCACCGGGGCGGTGCCCTTCCGGGCGCACATCATCCGCGCCGGCGCGGAATCGTCCTACCTGGTCTTGACCACCCACCACGTCGCCGCCGACGCGACCGGGCTGTTCCATATCGGCGCTCAGATCCTCACCGACTACGCCACGACGGCGGCGGGGAATCCGATCGAGCTGCCGGGGTCCTCGTTTCTGGGGTGCCTGCCGTTCGAGCGTGATTACCGGGCGAGCGATCAGTACCTCCTCGACCGCGACGCTCTGGTCTCCGCGCTGACCACCACCACCCCCGCGCTGTTCGACCGGCCCCGCGCCACCGAGGGACTGGCACCGGTCACGGCATACGAGTTCACGCTGGATCGCTTGCTGGTCAACCGGATTCGCGAATCAGGGCTGTCGCTGTACCCGTATTTCTGTGCGATGCTCGGCCTCTACCTGTCGCGGGTCCTGCGCGCCGACGAGGTCACCATCGGCATTCCGTTCGGCAATCGTGCCAACCCCACCGAGCAGGCCACCATCGGCCACTTCGCCAACACGCTTCCACTGTCCATCCGGACGGCGGGCCCGCGCACCGTGCGCGAACTGGTATCGACGGTGAAAGCCGATGTGCGCCGGATGAAGCAGCACGAGCGTTATCCGCTCGGCGATCTCATGGGTGAGCTGCGCCGCCTCGGCAACCCGGCGAGACAGCTGTTCGACGTGACGGTCGCCTACCCCCGCCTGCCCTCGGCCGCGGGCTTGATCGACGGACTCGAGGAGGTACAGCAACCCTCCCAGGGGTACAGCCCGCTGGCGATGGCCTGGACGATCTCCGAGATCGACGACGACGGGCCGCTGCTGATCCGCCTCGATCACGCCGCCGACATCTTCGATGCCGACTACCCGATCGAGTCCGTCGCCGATCACCTGATCGCGTTGCTGCACGCCGGGATCGACGCCGTCGACACCGAACCGTCACTGCTGCCGATGTTGTCGGCGGCCGAGCACGACCTGCTGGTCGACCGCGCTCGCGCGACAGCACGTCCCTACGAGGACCAGACCACCGTCATCGCCCGCATCATGGCTCAGGCCGAGCGCACGCCGGACGCGGTCGCGGTCCACACCGCGACCGGCGACTCGATCACCTACCGCGAGCTCACCGACCGTGCCGCCGCCCTGTCCGGCGTGCTCCGCGATTCCGGGGTCGAGGCGGGCGATCTGGTCGCGGTGCTGCTCGAACGCGGTCCGGACATGCTCGTCGCGATCCTGGGCGCTCTGCACGCCGGAGCCGCCTATGTCCCGATCGACCCCGGCTATCCTGCCGACCGAATCGCCTACCTGCTGGCCGACAGTGCCGCCAAGGTGGTGCTGACCGACACCGAGATATCCGGCGGGCTCGCGCTGTCGCCGGAGAACTGGTCGACGGACACCCCGGCGCGGACTCCGGTCCCGACCGGCACCGACCCGGCCTACGTGATCTACACATCCGGTTCCACCGGTCGCCCCAAAGGTGTGGTGGTCGAGCATCATTCGGTGCTCAACCGGATCGGCTGGATGCAGCGCCAGTATCCGCTGGCCCCCACCGATGTGATCCTGCAGAAGACGCCGTCCTCGTTCGACGTGTCGGTGTGGGAGCTGTTCTGGTGGGCGCTCGAGGGTGCCCAGGTGGCACTGCTGCGGCCGGGCGGTGAGAAGGATCCGCGTGAACTGCTCGCCGCCGTCGCCGACGTCGGTGTCACGGTCATGCATTTCGTGCCGTCGATGCTGACGCCCTTCCTGGATCTGCTCGAGTCCGACCCGACCGCGGTGGACACCGCCGCCGGTCTGCGGACGGTGTTCTGCAGTGGCGAGGCGCTGCTCCCCCATCAGGTCAACCGGTGGAATCAGACTTTCGCCGGGCTCGGTGCCCGCGCGCCACGTCTGGTCAACCTGTACGGCCCGACCGAGGCCACGGTGGACGTGTCCTATTACGACTGCCCGGTCGATCCGGCCCAGACGGTGACCCGGGTGCCGATCGGCCGACCGATCGACAACACCCGCCTGTACGTGCTCGGCCCGTCCGACCAGCCCCAACCGGTCGGCGTCGCGGGCGAATTGTGCATCGCCGGAGCTGGTCTGGCACGCGGCTACCGCGATCGCCCGGAACTGACGGAGGAGAAATTCGTCGCCGACCCGTTCCATCCGGGCGAGCGGATGTATCGCACCGGCGATCTGGCTCGCCGCCTCGCCGACGGTGAACTGGAGTACCTGGGACGCATCGACCGGCAGGTGAAGATCCGGGGCAACCGGGTCGAGCTGGGCGAGGTCGAGAACGCGCTGGCCGCGCTGCCCGGCATCACCGCCGCCACGGTCATCGACCGGGCCGCACCCGATCGCGCCACCTATCTGGCCGCCTACTGCGTGGCGGCATCCGCACCGGAGCCCGCCGCACTGCGTGCTGCCTTGTCGAAGACATTGCCGGAGTTCATGATTCCGTCGCTGTTCGTTCGCGTCGACGCGATCCCGCTGACCCCGAGCGGCAAGGCCGACCGCGCCGCGCTCGCGGCGATCACCGCCGAGAACTCGACCGTCGAGCACACCGCACCGCGCACACCGGTCGAGGAACAGTTGGCGCTCATCTGGCGCGAGGTGCTCGACCGCGAGTCGGTGTCGGTGTTCGACAATTTCTACGACCTCGGTGGCGACTCGATTCTGCTGCTGCGCGTGCGAGCCAGGGCCGAGGCCAGGGGGCTGGTGATCAGTGCTCGTGACATCGCCGAATGCCCCACCATCGCCGAACTGGCCGAGCGGGCGGGCACCGGTGCCGTCGCCGCGGTCGCCCTCGCCCCGTTCGAGCTCGTGGCCGGGATCGACCGGGCCCGCCTGCGGCATGTGGTGGACGCGTACCCGTTGACCAGGTTGCAGCTGGGTATGCTGTTCCACAGCCGCGAACGTGCCGAATCATCGCTTTACCACGATGTTTTCCGGTATTCGCTGCGGATGCCGTGGGACGAGGCGGCACTGCGTGCCGCGACGTCGCGATCGATCGCCCGGCACCCGATGCTGCGCACCTCCTTCGAGCTCGCCGGCTATTCCGAGCCGCTGCAACTCGTGCACGCCCACCTCGATCCCCCGTTGACGATCGTCGATCTGCGCGCGACCGAAGCCGACGAGGCCGAGGCATTGGTTCGTGACCATATCGAGCGACGACGCCTGCGCCGGTATGCCTTCGAGCAGCCGGGCCTGTTCGATCTCACGGTGTTCCGGCTCGCCGACCGGATCGAGCTGGTGCTGTCGTTCCACCACGCCATTCTCGACGGCTGGAGTGTGGCGACGCTGATCTCGGAGCTGCTGGCGGACTATCGGGGCGCGGGCGAGTTCCCCACCGAGCTTCCGTCCTTCGCCGAATATGTTCGTGCCGAGCGCGATTCACTCGATGATCCGGCCGATCGGGAGTACTGGGCGAGGGAGTTGGACGGTGCGGAGACGATCCGCGTTCCCGGGCTGCGCCCCCATGTTCCCGTGGACGCCACACCGGCCGCGGGTCCGCCGCAGGCGCGTGTTTCGGTGCCGGTTCCGGTCGGCGCCGAGTTGCTGGCACGTGCCGACGAGGTGGCCGCCGCCGCGCATATCCCGGTCAAGGCGGTCCTGCTGGCCGCACACCTGTGCACCGTCGGCCTGTTGTCCGGTCGCACGGATGTGACCACCGGCGTCGTCACCCACGGGCGGCCCGAGCGCATCGATGCCGAGCGCATGGCCGGGCTGTTCCTGAACACGATGCCACTGCGGTTGAACTTCAGCGGCCGCAGTGGGCGTGAGGTGCTCACCGGTGTCTTCGAGCGGGAGCGCAACAGCGCACAGCACAAGCGGTTCCCGCTCACCGACATCCAGCGCGAAGCAGGCGTGGTCCTCGACACCGCGTTCAACTATGTGCACTTCCATGCCGCGGGCGCGGCCATGGACGCGCTGGATGTGACTCTGCTCGGCATCGACATTCGCGAGGACACCAACTTCGCGCTGCTGGTCAACGCGATCCGCAACCCTCTCGACGGAACGCTGGCACTGCGCGTCGACGGCGACCCCGCGACCTACACCCGTGACCAGCTGATCGGCATCGGTGAAACCTACCTGCGGGTCCTCGACCTGCTCACCGGCGATCCCTCGGCCACAGTGGACTTCGGCTCGCTGGCTCCCTCCCCGGAGACGCTGGCTGCCGCACCGGCCGCTGGCACGGTGATCGACCTCTTCGATGCCCGCGCGGCCCGCACACCCGATGCGGTTGCCGTCGAATTCGGCAGTCGGGCAATGACATACGTGGAGCTGCTCGCCCTGTCCAACCGGGTCGCGGCAACACTGGTGGCGCGCGGGGCACGCCAGGGCGACCGCATCGCGGTGGCCCTGGACCGATCACCCGAGCAGATCGCGACAGTTCTGGGAATCGCCAAGGCGGGCGCGGCCTGCGTGCCGCTCGATGTCAGCTATCCGACCTCGCGCCTGCACGCGATGCTGGACCAGGCACAGCCGTTCGCGGTGATCACCGGCGCCGGCCACGAGACTCTGGTACCACCCCGGTATTCGCGACTCACCCTCGACGAACTGCTCGCACCCGGAATCACCGCCGAACTGCCGGCGAGCGATCCCGAGGCCACCGCGTACGTGTTGTTCACGTCGGGTTCCACCGGGACGCCGAAGGGTGTGGCCATGCCGCATCGCGCGCTGGCCAACCTGATCCGCTGGCAGCTCTCGGCCACCAGCGGGGTACTGCCCGGTGTCGAACGGGCCCCGGCGACAACACAATTCGCCCCCTTGTCGTTCGATGTGTCATTCCAGGAGATCTATTCGACGCTGTGCGGCGGGGGTCGCCTCATCTTGCTGAGCGAGGAGCAGCGCCGCGATCTACCCGCCCTTGCCCGCGTGCTCACGAGCACCGGCGCCGAACGGATCTTCCTGCCCTATGTGGCCTTGCAGCAACTGGCCGAGGCCGCGATCCGGCTCGGCACGGCACCGGCCGGGCTGCGGGTGATCACCTCCTCCGGCGAGCAACTCCGCGTCACCGACGAGATCCGGGCGCTGTGCGCGGCAGGTACCGACGTGCTGCTGGAGAACCAGTACGGTCCCACCGAAACCCATGTCGCCACCCGATACACGATGACCGGCGACCCGGCGCTGTTCCCGGCGCTGCCACCGATCGGCACCGCCATCGACGGCGTGGAGATCCTCGTCCTCGACGACCGGCTGCGCCCGGTCGCCGACCACGTGCCCGGCGAGATCTACCTCGGCGGCGCCGCGCTCGCCGACGGCTACGAGCACCGGCCCGATCTCACCGAGGCCGCCTTCGTTCCGCACCCGTTCGCACCGCCGCGTCGGCTGTACCGGACCGGCGATATCGGACGCCGACTGCCCGGCGGTGAGGTGATCAGTGACGGCCGCCGCGGTGGACAGGTCAAGATCCGTGGTCACCGGGTGGAACCGATGGAAGTCGAGCTGGCACTGCACCGTGTCACCGCGGAATTGCCCGGCGTCAGCGAAGTCGCCGTGGTGGCGCACACCACCGCCGCAGCGGCCTCCAGCGCCCACACCGCCCTGGTGGCGTTCCTGGTCGGCTCCCGTGCCGATGTCGACGAGCCGGAGATCGGCGCCGCACTGCGGGAATGGTTGCCGGACTACATGATTCCCAGTCGGCTGGTCTGGCTCGACGCCATGCCGCTGACCCCGAGCGGCAAGCGGGCCGACGCCGTCCTGGCCGCAATGGCACTGCCCGCCGCCACCTCCGCGGCCCGGGTTCGCCCACGCACGCCCGCGGAATCAGGGCTGGCGGCACTGATGGCCGAAGCACTCGGCCTGCCCGAAATCGGCGTGTACGACGACTTCTTCGCTCTCGGCGGTACTTCCCTGACCGCGATGCGCCTGATCG
Organism: Nocardia sp. NPDC055002; assembly: GCF_053608825.1. Lineage (NCBI taxonomy): Bacteria > Bacillati > Actinomycetota > Actinomycetes > Mycobacteriales > Nocardiaceae > Nocardia > Nocardia sp. NPDC055002. The sequence goes on along the minus strand of NZ_JBSGWE010000001.1, from coordinate 75,029 downwards.
TGTCCATCGAACAGCGCTACGGGGTGTCGCTGCCGGTCTCCACCCTGGCCACCGGCCCCACAGTCGCCGCCCTGGCCGCGCAGCTCGACGAACGTGCCGAGTCGGGTTTCGATCCGCTGGTGCTGCTGCGACCGGGTACCGGGACACCGCTGTTCCTCGTGCACCCGATCGGCGGAAATGTGCTGTGCTACATCGAATTGAGCAAACACCTACCCGAGGGGCTGCCGTTGTACGGCCTGCAGGCCGCGGGCCTCGAGACGGGCAGTACCCCGGCCGAGTCCATCGCGGAGATGGCGGGCAACTACATCGCCGCGCTGCGCCGCGTCCAACCGGCGGGGCCCTACCATTTGGGCGGCTGGTCGCTGGGTGGGATGGTCGCCTTCGAAATGGCGCGCCAGCTGGCCGAGGCCGGTCACGAGGTGGGCACCCTAGCCCTGATCGACACCATGACGGTGCGCCACGGCGACGGCATGCCGGTGCCCGAACACGCGCTCTACGAGTTCTTCCTGTGGGAACTGCTGTGGCTGGCGCGCGGCGCCGACACCGCGGTGATCGAGATCCCGCAGGAGCTCGACACCGACGACGCCGTCTTCGACTTCATCCTCGCCACTGCCGTCGAAGCGGGCGTGCTGCCGCCGACCGGATCCCGTGCGCTGGTCCGGCGGTTGTTCGAGGTGTTCGTGGCGGGGTGGCGCGCGATCGACGCCTACCGGCCGCAGGCCTACGATGGCGACATCACCTTGTTGCGCGCCGCGCTGCCATTGCCGCAGGTGCTTCGTCCCGCCCATGACCGGGCGGGCACCCTGCACCGTGACCCGACCAACGGCTGGGATGCCTACGCGGCAGGACACCTCGAGGTCGTCGAGGTACCAGGTGACCATCTGACGTTGATCCAATCCCCGCACGTCGCCGAGGTGGCCGCACGACTGGCTCGATTGCTCGAACAAGCGGCGGCGACCGCATCATGACTCTGACGAATCCCGCTACACAGCAAGGAAATCCAGTGAACTCTCCCGTGAAGTCGGCACTAGTGGTCGGCGCAGGCATCGGCGGTCTCACCACCGCCGCGGCCCTGCGCCGGGCCGGAATCGATGTCGTGCTGTGCGAGCGCGGCCCGGAACTGCGCGCGGCCGGATTCGGTCTGTCGGTGCAGTCGAACGCGATGAACGCCCTGCGCACGCTCGATCTCGGCATCGACGAGGAACTGCTCCGAGCGGGCGCACAGGCGCGGTCGTTCACCTTCCGCCGGCCCGACGGTTCGGACATGCGACGCGTCGACGTGTCCGGCATCGACGCCGAATTGGGTGCTCCCGCAGTCGCACTCGCCCGTAAAGACCTCCACGACGTGCTGCTGGCAGCCTGCGGCGACGACCTGCGGGTGGAGCTCGGCGCCGAGGCGGTCGCGTTCACCGAGACCGCCGACGCGGTGCAGGTCGAGTTCGCCGACGGCCGCACCCTGAGCGCCGACGTGCTGATCGGCGCGGACGGAATCAACTCCGCGATCCGCGCCCAGCTGCACGGCGCCGAGGCTCCGCGACCGGGCAAGTTCGTGTGCTGGCTGGCGCTGGTGCCGTTCGCGCACCCGGCGATCGAGCCCGGCGCCTCGATCCACTACTGGGGCAGGGGCATGCGCTTCGGCATCCACGACATCGGACACGGCAATGTCTACTGGTGGGCCACCCTGACCACCACCGCCGAGCAGGCCGCAGACTGGCCGCACGGCAAAGACGATCTGCTCACCCGATTCGCGGGCTGGGCACCCGAGATCACCGAGATCATCACCGCCACACCGGAATCGGACATTCTCGCGTTGCCCGCTCAGGACCGTCCGCCACTGACCGCGTGGGGCAGCGGCCGGGTCACCTTGCTCGGCGACGCCGCCCACCCGATGTTGCCCAGCCTGGGCCAGGGCGCGAACTCTGCCATCGAGGACGCGGTGGTGCTCGCGCACGCGCTCGCCACCCACGACAACGCCGTAACCGCGTTGCGGGTCTACGAACAGCGGCGGATTCCGCGCACCACGATGCTCGTCGACGGATCCCGCAAGCTGGGCCGGCTCGAACAGACCCGCAATCGGGCGCTGATCGTCGTTCGCGACGGCTTCATCGCCAAGGGCAACGAGGCGAAACTGCAGGCCAGTCTCGCCGAACCGATGACGTGGCCCGGTCTGGGCGATCTCGAACCGGTCGCCGCACTGCCACGGCCGTTGTCCACGCTCGAACGCTGGCACTGGACGGTGGATCAGGTTGCGCCGCTGCACATCGTGTCGCGTGTGCGCGTCACCGGCGATCTCGACGCCGATACGGTCCGTGCCGGTCTGGCCGCACTGACTCGACGGCATCCGATGCTGCATGCCGAGGTGCGCAGCGATGACGGCCGCAATCCACGCTTCGTCCCGGTGGCGATTGAGCCGATTCCGTTGCGCGAGGTGACTTCCGAGGACTGGGCCGCCGAGGTCGACGCCGAATTGCGGACACGATTCGAGGCCGGGGCACCGCTGCTGCGCGCCACCTTGATCACCGCCGCACCGGGCGTCCACGACCTCGTGCTGACCTCCACCTACACCATCGCCGACGCGGTGACCGTGCTGTCGTTCGCCCGGCAAGTGCTCGAGCTCGCCGCTGAAACCGTCGGCTGGGTTGCCGAGGTGCCCGCGCCCCCCGCGCCGGAAGCGTTGTTCCCCCGGCCTTTCCAAGGCTGGCGAGGCAAGCGCAAGGCCATCGCCCGTCTGGCGGCCGATGGGTTGCGCGATCTGCGGGTCAAACCGGTGCGAGTCAGCGCGGGCACCGAAGTCGCGCCCACGCGGCGTTTCACCAAGCTGACGCGGCGGGTGGTGGACGGGACCCAGTACCAGGCGCTCCTCGCCGCCTGCGCTGAACACGACGTACCACTGTCGAGTCTGGTCGCCGCCGCACTCGCGCGCGCGGCCGGAAACGATGCCGGTGCACCGCAAGCCCACTTCCCGGTCGGTGTCTCGGTACTGTTCCGCGAGCAGCTCGAGCGACCGCTCGACGCCACCCACACCGGCGCCTACCAGGCGATGATCGCCCTGCCCACACCGGCGGGACAGCCGCTGTGGCAGACGGCCACCGCGTTCGCCACCGACTTCGCGAGTCGTATCGAACAGCGCCAGCACCTGGCCAACCTGGGTGGAATCGGCTTCATGCTGCCCAAGACACCGGCGCGACCGGACAAGGTGGTCGGCCTGCTGGACGCCCGCGGACCTGGCAATCTGTGCCTGACCTTCGTCGACACTCGCGATTTCCCTGCCCGTATCGGGAACTGGGTTGTCTCCGGCGCCGAGGTAGTCTCCGGCATGTCGATCAGCGGTCTGATGATGCTGACAGTCGGTCACGGCACCGACGCGTTGTCGTTGAATCTCGGCTACATCGACGGGCTCCTGTCGCCCGAACGCGCCGACGCGTTGATCGACACCCTCGTCGACGCTCTGCTCAGCGTGGTTTCCGCGCCGGAAGTCGCTGCTGTGCACTGAGTTCCGCCCCCGACCGACCACCACGGCCCTTCGGTATCGCTCTCGATACCGAAGGGCCGTGGTCGTTCGGTATCGACGCGACGGCACCTAGATCGCCGGAATACGGTCCCGCGAGATCCACGCGAGGAGTTCGTTCTCCACCTCGTCGCGGTTGATCTCGTTGAGGATTTCGTGGCGGGCGTTCGGGTAGACGCGGTAGGTGATGTCGGTGAGCCCGGCGTCACGGTAGCGCTGCACCTGCAGATCACTCAGTCGCGCACCGTCATTGAGCGGGTCGCTGCCACCGACCATGACATACAGCGGCAGGTCTGCCCGGATGCCGCGGGGCCGGGCGAGCCGTTCGTTGCCCAGCTTCGCCAGCGATGCCATATTCACCGCGTCGATCTCGAACCCGCACCATGGGTGGGCCAGGTAGGCATCGACCTGGGCCTCGTCGCGGCTGAGCCAGTCGGCGGGCGTGCGGGTCGGCTGGAACTCCCGGTTGAACAGGGCGAGCAGGTCGCCGTCGGCGGCGGCGATCTCGACGAACAGTTCATCCACCGCGGTGGTACCGCACAGGACCGCGGCATCGACCAGCGCGTCGTGATCGAGCAGGTACTGCTGGACCGCGAACGAGCCGAGGCTGTGCCCGAACAACACCACCCGCCGATCGGGATGGATCTCGCGCAGGATCGTGGTGAGCGCCGTCATGTCCTCGACGAGCAGATTCCAGCCATTGGCGCCGAGGTCACCGGGTGCGCCGGCCATGCTGTGTCCGTGTCCGCGATGGTCGGCGGCGTATACGGCGTAGCCGAGCGCCACGAGACGTTCGGCGAGATGGCTGTAGCGCGCGGCATGTTCGCCCATGCCGTGCGCGATCTGGACAACGCCGGTGACGTCGTCGCCGACGGGCAGCCAGGACCGGACGTGAATGGTGGTGCCGTCACTGCTGGGGTAGCTGAACATGGATCACTCCTGTGTGATGTGCGGACAGTGTTGTGCGACGGTGGCTTTCACGGACCGGTGATGGCGCGTTTGAGGATCTTGCCGGTCGGCCCGGTCGGCAGGGCGTCGAGTAACCACACCTGCCGCGGGTATTTGTAGGCCGCGACCCGATCCCGGACGAATTCCTGGATCTGCTCGCCGGTCGTGGTCGCGCCGGCGCGCAGGGCGACGGCGGCCACGATCTCCTCGCCCAGATGCGCGTCGGCGATCCCGATAACCGCGGCCTGGGTGATCTCGGGATGCTCGTAGAGCACCTCTTCGATCTCGCGCGGATACACGTTGTAGCCACCGCGGATGATCATGTCCTTCTTGCGGTCGACGATGTAGAGGTAGCCGTCTTCGTCGCGGCGGGCGAGGTCACCGGTGCGAAACCAGCCGTCGGGGATCGCCGTGGCGGTGTCGGCAGGTCGGCGCCAGTACCCCAGCATCACGTTGGGGCCGCGCACCGCGATCTCGCCGATTCCGTCGATGCTGTCGACGAGTTCGACCTCGACGTCGCGGATCGGCGTACCGATCGAGCCCGGTTTGCGTGGCTGTCCCGCATGGTTGAACGCGACCACCGGACTGGTCTCCGACAACCCGTAACCTTCGAGAATCACACAGCTGAAACGCTTTTCGAAGCCGTGCAACAGCTCCACCGGCAGCGAGGCGCCGCCGGAGACGCAGCGCCGCAAGGTCGAGACATCGGCCTCGGCGGCGCCCGGGTCGTGCAGCAGCGCCGAATACATCGTCGGCACACCGGCGAACACGGTGACACCATCGCGCGCGATCGCCTCGAAGACCGCCGCGGGCTCGAAGCGCGGCACCAGGGTCAGGCAGGCGCCGCTGCGGATCGCCGCGTTCATCGCGCAGGTCTGCCCGAAGGTGTGGAACAGCGGCAGGCAGCCGAGGATCACGTCGTCGGTGCCGATATCGAGCACGGTTGTGGAATAGACGTCGGCGTTGTGCACCAACCCGGAATGCGACAGCGCGGCGCCTTTGGGCGTGCCGGTGGTGCCGGAGGTATAGAGGATCACGGCCGGTTCCTCGGCGGTGATCGAGCGATCGCCGCGGCAGGGGTCGTGCCCGGCGAGCAATTCAGCCAAGAGGTCGGCATCGATCGTGAGTGCCGTGGTCCCGGCTTCCCGCGCGCCATGCGGACCCTCACCCGGTCCGTCGACCCAGCCGAACAACAGCGCAGCCTCGGAATCCCGCAGGTAATAGGCAACTTCGCGCGATTTGAGCAAGGGGTTCATCGGCACGACCACCGCGCCGGATCGCAGGATGCCGTAGTACAGCACGACGAATTCCGGCACGTTCGGCAGCATCAGCGCCACCCGGTCCCCCGGCTCGATACCGCGCTCGCGCAGAAAGGCGGCGACCCGAGCGGTGCGCTCCTCGAGCTCGTCGTAGGTCAGCACGGTCGTACCCGAGCGCAGCGCCGGCCGGTTCGGGTGGCGCAGCGCGGAGTGGAGCAGGTTCTCGCTCAGAGCGGGCATCGGCAGATCCTCGGGGACGAAAGCGGTCGACAACGCGAAAATCGTCGCACCGCTGTGACCGCGATCCCATGGATCGCCGGACAACATCGCCGCGAAAGCATTGTCCGCGGGAACAACCGCACCCCCGGTAAGCTGCGGAAATGGTCCGAACATCGCCACCGAGCCCGATCGTCGACGTCGCCGCGGCACTGCTCGCGCGCATCGACGACCTCGGACTACAGCTGGCCCGGCGATTCGTCGACGAACTCGAGACCTACCGCAACGAGAACCAGGTTCCGTTCGACACGATCCACACCTCCTGCACCCGCAATCTGACGCTGATGGTGCAGCACTTCACCACCGCCGAACCGGTGGATCCCGAGCCGCCGAAGGAAACCGGCAGGCTGCGCGCCCAGCAGGGTGTGCCGCTGGCCGAGACCCTGCACGCCTTCCGGATCGGATTCGAATTCCTGTGGTCGGAGTTGGTCGCCGAGGCCAGACGTCACCCGGCGGTCACCGACGCCGTCCTCGTCGATCTGGCGGCCGAGGTGTGGGCGCTGGCAGGCGAGTACTCCGTCGCCGTCGCGGCCGCCTACCGGGAGATGAGCTCAGAACTCGTGCTGCAGCGTGAGCACGAGCGGTCGGTGCTGGTCGAGGCGTTGTTCACCGGCGTCATCGCCGACCCGGCCACCCTCGGCGAGGCCACGCGTGTTCTCGGGCTGCCGCCGCGGGGGCGCTATGTGGTGGTCGCCGCGGAGGTCAGCGCCGCGGGCCGGGAGGCGCTGCCCGGCATCGAGACCGAGTTGCGCCGTGCGCAGATCATCTCCGCCTGGCGACTGCGCCCCGATCAGCAGATCGGCGTTCTCGCGCTCCCGGCCAATCAGGAGTCCACCACGCTGGCCACGCTGCGCAAATTCCGAGCGCGCGTCGGCATGAGCCCACCCTACGAGTCACTCACCGACACCCCGCAGGCCCTGCATTTCGCCCGGCTCGCGGTGGTCGGCCTCGGCGATCACACCTCCGGCGTCGCCCGATTCGACGACAATCCGCTGGGCATGGTGGTCGCCGCCGCACCGCTGGAGGCAGCGCGCATGGTCGACCTGCGCCTACACGAGGTACTCGCCCTCCCCCACGACGACCGCCACCGCCTCCTGGAAACCCTCGAAACCTGGTTCGCCGCAGGCGGTTCCGCGGCCACCACCGGCGAACGCCTCTACCTGCACGCCAACACGGTGCGCTACCGCCTCCGCCACATCGAGAAACTCACCGGCCGCTCCCTCACCGACCCCGCCGCAGTCCGCGATCTCGGTGCGGCACTACAGGCTTGGAAGGTACTGGCCACAGTGCGCGCGGATCAACGCCTGTGACCTGTGGACCCGGAGTTCGCCCTTACCCGTGCTGGCGATCCATTCCAACCTTCGCGCTACCTGCTGCCCTGCCTCACAAGGGGTTGGCGAGGATTAGGGTCGGCGTTCGAGGGCGCTCAGGAAGCTTTCGGCGGCATCCTGGACCCGGTTCCGGTCGCCGGTGGTGAGAAGGTCGAGCAGCAGTCCGCGAATCGTCGCGATCACCAATGTGGCTGTGCGGGTCGCGGTCTCAACATCGGTGTCCGGTATTTGTGCCTCGCGCAATGAGGTCATCCAATCGGTTACTACGTGGTCGAGGAAGTCCGCGAACTGCTGGGGAGCTTGCAGGGCGCGTCCGTAGGCGGCGAAGAACAACCGGAACTCCGCCTGCATGCGTGGGTCGGAGGTTCGCGTCCAGACCGCACGCGCTGCCGTTGCCAGGTCGGGATGCGGACCCGCGGCGTCACTGGTCGCGGCGAACATGCGCCGTCGTAACCGCTCGAGGACGACCTGGAGCATCTGCTCCTTGGTGCCGAAGTGGTGCACCAGCGTGGTCGGCGAGACGCCGAGGCCGGCGGCGACGGGCCGCCACGACAACTCGGAGAGCCCGTGCTCGACCATGTAATCCACTACCGCGTCGAGCAATTCGTCCCTGCGCTGATAGTCGACCGGACGTCCTGCCATCACTTGCCTCCCGATCCACCACGATTGACATTCCTAGAACGACTGTACTATCTATATTTATAGAACGAATGTACGAGAAATAGATGAGCGATCAGGAGCCCCCATGTCACGAGTCGTCGTCTTCGATGAGACCGGCACCCCCGAAGTCCTGCAGATCGTCGACGAACCGGTCGGGAACCCCGGCCCCGGCGAGGTGCGGATCGGCGTCGAAGCCATCGGTATCAATCGGCTCGACCAGATGATCCGCGCGGGCATGTCACCGCGACCGATCCGCCTGCCACACGCCCGCCTCGGCATCGAAGCGACCGGCACGATCGACGCCCTCGGCTCGGGCGTCGAAGGATGGGCCACCGGTGATGCGGTCGTCGTCACGGCCGTGCCCGACATGGACACCAACGGCACCTACACCGAACACCTCATCCTTCCCGCCGACCGGGTCGTCGCCAGGCCCGCCGGACTGGATGCCACCAGTGCAGCAGCGTTGTGGGTGGCGTACTCCACCGCCTACGGCGCGCTTGTAGAGAAGGCCGGGATGCAACCCGGCGACCATGTCCTGATCACCGCAGCCTCCAGCGGTGTCGGCCTGGCCGCCATCCAGATCGCCAACCAGATCGGCGCGATCCCCCTCGCCGTCACCCGGAGCGCCGCAAAAGAACGCACCCTGCTGGCGGCCGGTGCCGCTGCCGTCATCGTCACCGACCGCGACGATGTCGTCGAGGCCACCCACCGTCACACCAACGGCATCGGCGCCGACATCGTTTTGGACTCGGTCATGGGTCCCGGCCTCGCCGAACTTGCCGACGCGGCCAAGCGATTCAGCGGCAGGCTGATTTCGGTCGGCTGGCTGGATCCCCGGCCGGCACCGTATCCGGCCAGCCCGATCACCATGATCCGGTACATGAGCTTCGAACACACCCTCGACCCGGCGGTCGTGCACCGCATCACCGCGTTCCTGACCGCCGGCATCCGCACCGGCGCACTGCGCCCCATCGTCGACACCGTGTTCACCCTCGACGACATCGTCGCCGCCCACCGCTACCTGGAACAGGGCCACCACACCGGCAAAGTCGTTGTCACCATTTGACGCCGACCCGGCGGACGTCCTCGTGCCCACTGTCGTCCAGATCGCGTTGGGAGCGAGGCAGAGACAGTGAACGCAGTGCGGTCATCGGTGGAGTCGGCCCACTGCGGCGTAAGCACTCAGATCCGACGCCGCGCGGTGTCGCGGCGTGGTGGCGAGTGCGCGCACCCCGCCGCTGGGGATGGGTCGCCACCGGTGTGGGGCGATGAGGCCGGGCGTGACGAGCCGATACCCGGTGAGCATGTCCGTGATCTCGTCGCGCCCGCGTGAGTGGAAGGCGATGCCCGCACTGCGGAAAGTTTCGGCGGCTGAGTGGATCTGGTGACTGTGGACGTCGTCGGTGATGTGGGTGAACACCATCCATGTCCCGGAAGCAAGGCGGTCGGTCAACGCCGTGACCATCGCTGGAGCGTCACTGATCAGTTCCGCGGTCCCCGACACAAACACCGCGATCGGCCTGGCTGTGTCCATCACCGCAATGATGTCGCCGAGGACCGCCGAAGTGTCGGTCAGATCAGTATCGGTAAAGAAGCGGTTCGGTCCGGTCAGCAGGGCACGGCCGTAGGCGGCGACAACGGGATCGTTGTCGATGTAGAGGATTCGGGTGAGGTCGTCGTTCCGGCCTCCTGCGATCTCGTGGATGTTCGGGGCGTGCGGGTAGCCGCAGCCCAGTTCGACGAACTGGGAAACCCCGTGCTGGTCGATCAAGTACTCGACCGCGCGCAGGATGAACCGGCGTGATTTGGTGATCGCGGGCGTGATGTTGTTCGTCGCCAGGCTGGTAGCCAGCGCGTGGTCAGGCGCGTAGTAGTCCTTCCCACCGAGGATCGCATTGTGCAGGCGCGCGGGGGTGGGCCGGTACGGGTCGGCGGTGGTCATTGCGGGCTCCTGCCGCTTAGGCATCGCAAGTTGTGCCTGTTGTTGCGGTGCAACAGAATTGGATGGGCAAGCTAACGAGGCCTTGCGGATAGGTCATCGCGACGTCGCTTCCGCGTCGTAGGTCATCAGCACGAGTCGACTCCTTCGAGTTGTTGCCGTTGGAGTTCTTCGACGCCTTCGGCGTGGGAGCCCCTTCAACGACTTAGACGCCGCAAAGGTGAATCCGGTTCCCTTGCAATGGATATCGGTCCCGATCGGCTCCTCCGACATTGGGTCGCCGGTCGGCCTGATGACATTCAGGTGGTTTGGAAGCGCATGCGGCAAGGCCGAGGTGCAACGACATCGCCAGGCCGAAGGTCAGGGCAGCAGATACAAGCGTTCATTCGGCAGTCTCGGAAGCCCCGCACAGTGCTGGGAGTCGACAGCGACTACGCCGGGGCGACGAGCTGTCACATCACAGACGAACACCAATGCCGCAGTCAGACAGGCGACGAACTCCATTCGAACACAACAGAGCTGGACTGCGATGCGGATGTCAGGTTCGTCGGGGCGCGGTGAGCTACCGCCGTAGTTCATTGTGGACTCGGCCGCAGTAGGCACTCACGGGCGCATTCGAGGACGACAGACCCCGACGGTCGGAACTTGCTGATGGCCGGAGATACCCAGGTGCGAACCATCAGCGCGTCCGGCGCCGGGACGGTAGGGCGATGTCGCCGTCTCCGATCACGACGACCCGCGCCTTCCACAACCGCGCTTTGTCGGCGGGGTCACCGATCGGCCGGATATCGGAGCGCACCAGAAACGTCCACATATGCGCGCGGGGGTGGCCGATGATCGGCAACGGCGCGACGCCACGAAGATCGAGCCTGATCTTGACCCGCTGGGCGAGGTCGGTGGGCATCATCACCGCACCGACGAACCCGGCCCGCATCGTGATTCGGCCCGTCGCCGGGTCGATCACGGTCGGCAGCGAACACACGCGGCGGTAGAACTCACAGCGTGACCGCGGGGTTTCCGCGTAGGCCGAGGCGAGCGGGCTGGTTTGGGTCATCGGAATTCCTTGAGCGACCCGGCGCCGGAAACAGCGCGCATCGAGGCACCCCCGACTGCTGTCCGGGAGTCCAGCTGCACACTCGTGACCCAACCGGCCACTGTCATAGCCTCGAGCAGGTCGATCAGATCGGTGAGCGATCGGCTGAAAGCGCATGCGCCCTCGCCGGGGTTGATGTTCTCGTTGGCCATCATGAGGCGGCCCACTGTCCGCGACGATTCGCCCATGCAAGGTTCTTCATCCGCAACGAGTTGGCCGCCCGGCGCACTTCCCACACCCGCCTGCCGGTACGGCTGGCGAGGGTATCGAGGGTGAGCAGGCCACCCGGTGTAAGGACATCAAGCACCATTTGCTCGACATCGGTCAGGTTTGCCGCACCCATCGCTCCCCCTGATAGATTCGGCCACAATGGTTTCCAGCGCGGTTTCGGCGATGGTTGGGCGGTCGGCAACATGTCGTCTCTCGCCGGGCGCTGATGGTGCGCGAAGCCCGTCATGGCTGTTTGCTCCTATGGGCGTGGTTGTTGCCAATCAGAGTCGCAGTCGACCAGGGGTGCTCACACCTGATGATCAGGACGAACCCCACCGGGTTTGTAGGTGGTTTGACCTGCGCAGATAGCACGAAGGGCAGTAGTTGCCCATTTCGATGGGTAACCTCCCTGACAAATTGGTGCTCCTGGAGTGAAGGGCTGTCGGTTTGGGAAACTCATCGCGGTCACCGGACGTAACCACACGCACGACCCCCAACTGAGCCCACAAGCGCGTGGCCGTGAGCTCGCAGCACGGGGCAAGAAACTGTGGACGGAGCTGGGGTCGGTAAAGAGCGCGGCGGCTGAGCTGATGGCCCAGTACCCGGACGTGCCGAGTTTGCAGGCACACCGCTACGCGGCTGGGCTATCCCAAGATCAGGCGGCCGCGCGCTACAACGACGTGACCGGCAACCAGACCAGCCTGGGCGGCACATCTGTCAATGCCTGGGAATCATGGGCGCGCCGCCGGGGGCAGGGTTCCCCGCCCCCGATGTCAGGTTTGCTGATCTTGTGTGCGGCTTACGGACGAGGGCCGCTGGGCGTCGCCGAGGAGCACATCAGCCCAACGGAACTGGTCGCCGAAGCCTACGAGCGGCTGCCTATCGAAGATCAACTGGCACTAAAACAATATTCAGTGGGAAAGGTTTCAAGCGAGAAACCAGCACTTGCGACATCGCACGAGCATGACACGATCCGCAACGAGTTCACCACCCAGCACGATCGGGTGAGCCAAATCGGCCCAGCGTTCGCATTGACGGTTCCTACTGTCGAATACGGGAACCCTGAGATAGACGTGTTCGCCCTGCCCAATCCTCAACCTGGACGATTGATAGATCTGACTTGGGAAACATTTGGACACGGCGTCGAACAATTGTCCCAGCAGATCAAGAACCTGGGAAGACGTCTGGATATGGATATTTGTTTCGGAGTCAATGAGGCGGGCCTGGTGATGGCCACGTTTCTTGCCTCATCCCGGTTTTCTCGATGTCGAATCGGATATTTGCGATGCAACAAGTCGCGCGACGGCATAGCTTTGGATGATGCTTCTTTCTATCCGGAAGCAAAACGCGCCCCTACGATCATCATCTGCGACTTCGAGGTCAAGCACGCTGATGTAATCGGCTACCTCGTTCGACAACTACGTGAGCGCTACCCCAAGGCTGAACTGTATTTCGCCGTCTTCGGCGCAATGACCAAAGACCGCCGACTGGACGTCGAGAATTTCGATGACTTGACCGGCGCCTCTATTATGCGCGCTGCCGAATTCGAAGCCATTTTTATTGCCGCAACGATGAGCCCTCCCGGCATTGAACCTCCATTGGAACTGCGCTAGATCCGAGCAAAGGTGACTTTTCCATGAGTGACGAGAACACAATTCAGCTGGCGCAACAGATCACCAACATGGTAACGACCATGATGGGCGAGATACGGCCTCGCCTTGTACGAGCCGCACTGAGCGGGCATCGTTCGGAAACCGAGAATGTCCGACACGACGACAACTTCTTGTCGGACTACGACTTGTGGATGCACGACCGCTACAAAGAACTTCTAGCCAAGCAGATCCCGTCATTCATATACGCATCAGAAGAGGCTGACCCACTAGTCGTGGGAACCGACCCGGAACCAGACCTTTGCATCCTGGTCGATCCACTGGATACGAGCGAATTGGCTGTTCGATCCCTGCATGGCTACACCCATATTATGGTCTACTCACGGTCTCTGAAGCGGCCGATTATTGCGGTTGTCGGCGACATCTTTCATCATGTTCAGCTCTACGCAGCCGTACGCGAAGGTGGATCTGATCGTGCCTTCATGATCACCGCGAGCGGAGACCGCCACGTGCTGAACATGCACTCGGATACCCAGCTTTCCCGAGCGCTGGTGACGAACTACTCGATGCGCCCCGACGAGCGTTTCAAGCCCTTGGCTCGACAGCAACGATTTTTGGATGCGCTGAGCGCACCATCGGAGGATGGCAAGAGAAGAGGGCGTATCGGGGTTGATTTCGGCTCCATCAGCTTGTGTCATGTTGCTGCCGGGTTCACTGATGCGACCGTCGAATTCGCCAAAGGATTTGCCATTTGGGATCTGTCGCCCGGCCACTATATTTTGCATGCTGCGGGCGGAGTGATAATCGACCTCGACGGTAACCCGATCTCGATGGATTGCGGTCTCAACAGCCTGCCCGAAATAAACAAGGCAATGAGTACGCGCCGCAAGTTCATCGCCGCCGGCAACCAGGTGCTGGCCGATCAGATCCGTGAGGCTATTCAGCAATAGGAGCGGCTCGCCCGCAACAGTTTTCGCGGTCTCGCCTACCCCGACGGTTTCCCCGGACCTGCCCAGCAAATCTGTCCATCTACCGATTGCCGCCGACGATGTGTCGTGCGACTGACTAGCCGATCAAGCGGCGCGCGGCGCGTACATGATGATCGCGACACCGACCAGGCAGATCACCGCGCCGACTACGTCCCACCGATCGGGACGGAAGCCGTCAAGCGCCATCCCCCACAACAGTGATCCGGCGACGAACACGCCACCATAGGCTGCGAGGATGCGTCCGAAGTTGGCGTCGGGCTGCAACGTTGCGACGAAACCGTAGATCCCCAGGGCGATGACCCCGGCGCCGATCCATGCCCAGCCACGATGCTCACGCACTCCCTGCCAGACCAGCCAAGCCCCGCCGATCTCCGCGATTGCAGCCAAGACGAACAGCAGGATCGAGCGCACCACGGTCATGGGCAGAGCCTAGATATCCGGTTCAGGATGGAGGGTGACAACCACCTGGAGTCCAACGCCCACATCTGATCCGGGAACGACGCCTTCACACGCCGGTTTCGGCCTGCTCGATGCGGCGCTTGTTGCGCATTCGCCTCGGCCACTTCAATCCCTAACTGATTTCCGCCGCCGCGCCATGTACTCGATCGCAGCTGTCCGGCCGTATTCGGTCATCAAAGTAGTCGCGAGCCCTCCGGCGAGTACACACGCGACCGAGGTCCCGCTGCGGGTTCGCAGCAACCGTCCGCGGACAGGTGCGCGGACCCTGTCGCCGCGCACGAACAGGTCCACCCGCGGTTCGCTCACACAACCAGGTAGCAGCACACCAGTCGCGGTGCATGCCCCGACGGCCAGGCACCGTGGGTCACTCGCCGGGAAGAGGATCGGCCCTGCTGCCGAGTTGCCCGCTGCCGCGATCACCGCGATCCCGGCGTGCGTCGCTGCCCGCAGCGCGGCGATCAGTCCGGCATGGGCGTCGGGCTGGCCCAACGGAATCACGATCACGGCTGCACCCACAGACGTCAGCCATCGAATGGCGGTGGCGACATCATCGGGCCGGATGACGCCGTCCGCCGACGCGGTGCAGGCAACGTTCAGGCGCGCACGTGGCACGATTCCGTGCAGTCGTACCACGCCCTGTCCGACCAACAGCGATGCGGAGAAGGCCCCGTGTTCGCGGAACCACAGTGGGGCGGTCCGTCCGCCACCGAACCACCGGACGGTGACGCCGGCGCCGTCCAGGTCGGCAACCGACTGATCGAAGCCGCCTTCGATCAGTCCGATCGTGAGGCGCGTCTCCCGTTCCTCGGCCATCGAGCTCGGCCACCACACGACGCGCGGATCGTGCGCGGCGGCTATCCGGGGCCGCAGATAGTCGACCGCATCGATGACGGCCGTGCGCTCGCGCTCCACCGCCGACCTCGAACTGTCGTTGATTCCGCACATCCGGAGCACTTCCTTCGATCTACGCACGGGCCACTGACTGCAGCCGTTCATCGCCTTCCACAGCAGCATGTGTCGCGAACGCGCCGACCACATCCGGGCTACCACGGTGCCCTTTTCGGTGTCAGCACCGAAGTGCGCCAAAGAATTCATACATAGTGTCGAGTTCTCATCGAAGTGATGAAACACGAAAGGAAATCGACATGGCCATCAACAGCATTGATTCGCAGCTCGGCGATATCATCGATCCGAAACTGCGTAAAATTGGCGAGCGAGTAGTCCGCCAGCTCGAACTGGCGGCAGACAAAGTCGCCGCACACGCTGCCGACGCAGCGCGGTTCCCGCTGCCCACCCAACGAGATTCCGCGGAGAACATTCTGGCGGCCTGGTTCGACACCATGCCAGAAAGGAAGCGGGCCGCCGCCGGAGTCGCCGCTATCCGGCGGGTGAATACCACTGCGATCCGCACGGCGCATCTCGGGGAACTGGCCGGGGTCGATCTGCAGACACGGACTCCGATCGCCTCGCAAGGCTCCGCTTTCGCCATCCCCAACCTGAAGTTCTCCGCTGCGGACCTCGCGAAACTGCAAAATTCGGCGTTCCTCGGCACATTGGGCGGGATGATCCCGCAGCATGCGCCCGCTCGAGCGACGCGGTCGGACAGCCTCCTGCTGCGGGTGACCCAGATCCGCTGCGCCAACGAGACCAACAGCCCGTTCGGCGGTCATATCGGCGAAGACGACATGTGGCTCGGTGGCACATCCGTCGATGAAAGTGGTGACACAAAAACCATCAAGCCGATCAAACTCGGAAGTTTCGACAATAAGGACGTCAAGCACTACAATCCCCCGCGGACCTTCACGAACTTCAATATCACCGAGCGCGGAAATTCCTTCCCCAAGGCCTATCTCGTGACACTCGTGCTAGTCGAACGGGACAATGGTAAGGCCATGCAAACATTTCTGGACCGGGTCACGAAGGAGATCAAGAAGCAGGTTCAGGACGCTCTTGTCAAGGTGGGCAAGACCACCGGAGGGTCGTTTGGGCTGGTGGTTGGAACCATTGCCGCCTGGGTATTCGGTGAGCTGATCGACTACATTTCCTCGGGATGGCGGGACACTGTATTCCGGCCCCTCACTGTAACTGCCCACATCGGCTCGTACGACAGCGTATGGGTCAGCTCCGGCCGCAAGGACAGCACGGATCGAATGCTGGAGACCAAGGCGCCGCAGGCGCGGTATCAGCTCTGGTACGACTGGTTGCTGTACAACTCCGCAGCCGGGTTGGGAATCATCTAGTGCCGCGTCAGGCGACCTTGGTTGGGTAATTCGACCGCCGGATCTTCGCACCGACAGTGAAGTTCGGGTCGGGGGCTCGCTGGTTGTGCCAGCGGGTGTTACCGCCGATCGCCGCAGCCTGCACGACATGGCTGCGGCGATCGGTGCCGTTGAGCGCGAAGCAACGGAACGCCGCGAACTCGCACTCGATCAGGTTCAACCACGACGAATGGTTCGGCACGAATAACTCGACCTCAATGCCCACACACCATTTCCGCACCTCACCGCGCTTGTTGACCGAGTAGTTGTCCAGAGCCAGATGCAAGCACCCACCCAGCCAGCGAGCCCGCAGCAGCTTTGCGAGCGCCAAGTGCCCTTCCATGTTTCGTGGCCAGAACACCCCACCAGCTTGGATGAACTGCCTCGGCGTTTTCGGGGCGGTGTCCGCCGCAGCCGGGCACTCATGGCCGGGTGACAGCGCAACAATTTCTGATCAAGGTGGGAGGCAACATTCACCTCGCCCTCGAGCTGCGCGCCATTGCCAGACGGCACTCGACGCCGCGGCTCCGGCCATCGGGGGTGTTGAGGTGGTACCACTCGCTGGGGTGAGACGTTTGCTACGCACCCCTACTCACTCGGTCGGGTTGGAGCAAAATGGCGGGTGGAACGGGTTTTCTTGTTCTCTCACAACAGATTTCGATTTCCATGGATGTGTCGGCGCAGTGGGTTGAAAGTCCGCTTCGCCACAGCGAACTCACGATTGAGCGTGGGTGGTGCCACCCGATCGTGCAGCAGTCCCTTGTGATCAGGCTCCCTACCCGGGGAAGTAATGGCCGTTGTCCAAATCGGCGAGCAGGCCGGGCTGAGTGGGTTCCCAGCCGAGGGCTCGGCGGGTGATGTGGTTGGACGCCGGGTAGCTCTGCGTGACTATGTTCGCGAGGAACCCGAAGTATCCCGGCACCATCAGTACGTCCGAGGGAATGCTCACGACGGGCAGGCCCAGTCGGCTGCCGATGGCCTCAGCGATCTCGCGGAGCGGGATGGCCCCCTCCCCTACCGCGTGCCAGTACCTGCCGGCCGGCCCCTTCTCCAGCGCCAGGCGGAACACGGGGGCGATATCGCGGACGTGCACGGCGTTCCACAGGTTCGCGCCGTCTCCGGGGTAGCCGACGAAACCCTTCTCCTTCGCGAGCGCGATCAGCTGCACGAGGAACCCGCCACGATCGGTCGTGCTGTGCGAGATGTTGGCAAACCGCACGACCGAAGACCGCACTCCCTGCTCAGCGAGGTCGACTACGGCGGTTTCCACGACGTTGCGAGCCCGCAGGGTGCCCTTGTACTCCTCGCTGCTCGGAAGGGCCGGGTCCTCCTCGGTGGCCGGCCGGCCGAGGTTCCCTGCTGAGCCGATGCTCCCCGCGGCAACCAACGGCTTTCCGGTTCCCGCGAGTGCCTCGCCGTAGGCGAGGATGATCGGGAGTTCCGCGGCGGCCACGGCGTCGAGCCCGCCGGAGGGAAGCAGGTCTTGCCTGTGCGCGACGTGAATGACGCCCTCGGAATCCGCGGCCGCGTCTTTGAGCCCGTCGAGATCCTCGAGATCGCCGCGACGTACCTTCGCGCCGAGCGCGTACAGGGCCGCCGCGGCCGTGTCCGACCGGGCCAGGCCGGTGACCTCGTGCCCGGCGGTGACGAGTTCGGGGATGATGTGCGAACCGGAATGGCCGGTCCCGCCAGTGACGAAAACACGCAATTTACTGCTCCTTATCGGTGATGCGGCGGAAGAGATGGCGCTGCGCGCCCACTCAGTCGGCGACGTCGACGCTGAGGGCGACGTCGAAGCTCCCCACGCCGTGGCGAGCCAGGCCCATCAGCAGCGGACCGACTCCTTCCAGCCAGCGAGCCATCTCGAGTCCGCCGACATCGAGGGGACGCAGTCCGAGGCTCTCGACAAACGCCGACACGCCGGCCTTGGCCCGCGCGTCATCTCCGGCGAGGAACACGTCCAACAGACGGCCCTGGGCCATGAGGTGCCCGAACACGGTGTTGAACGCCTTGACGACGTGCGCGCTCGCGGGGGCGACCTTGGCGATCTCCTGCGCACCGGACGTGCCGTCCGGGGTGACAAGCCCGGTGGCGTCGGCGTTGAAGGTATTGGTGATGTCGATGATGACCTTGCCGGCCAGCGCATCCCCGTATTGGGCGACGACCGACACCGCGCTGGTGTAAGGCACGGCGAGGACGACGACGTCGCCGGCAGGGACGGTGCCGAATGTCTTGGCCGTGGCACCACCGCCGAGCGCGGCAGCCAAGCCCTCGGCCTTAGCGGAGTCGCGGCCGAGGATCTCGACAGTATTGCCACCAGCGACCGCGCGAGTGGCGATAGCGCGGGCCATGGTTCCCGAGCCGATGAAACTGATGCTGCTCATGGGGTATGTCCTTCCTTCTCAGGTCCGAATCGAACTACAGGGGCCCGGGGGCTCAGCCGGTGAATTCGTTGACGCCGACGGCGAAGTCCCAGTGGCCGACCCCGTTGTTTGCCAGGCCCACCGTGACCACGCCCATTCCTTCCAGCCAGTGCGCCATTTTCAGGCCGCCGACGTCCATCGGGCGTAGTCCGAGGCTCTCGATGAATGCCGCCACGCCCGCCTTGGCCTGCGCATCGTCGCCGGCGATGAAGATATTGGGCCGGCCGTTCTCCAGGACATTGCGAAAGACGGTGTTGAACGCCTTCACCACGCTGACGTCGGACGGAGCCACCTTGGCGACTTCCTGCGCGATCGAGGTTTCCTCGCTGTGGGCCAGTCCGTCGAACGCGGCGTTGAAGGGGTTGCTGATGTCGACGATGACTTTGCCCGCGAGTGCGTTTCCGTACTCGGCGACGACCGGAACGACACCGTCGTACAACAGGGCCGTGATGACGATGTCCCCGGCCGGGACGGCGCCCCACTTTCCCACCGTCGCACCGCCGCCGAGAGCCTCGGCCAGGTCATCGGCCTTGGCCTGGTCGCGGCCCATGACCTCGACGATATTGCCGCCCGCTACCGCGAGCGTGCCGATGGTACGAGCCATGTTCCCCGTACCGATGAGGGTGATGCTGCTCATGAGATGTGCCCTCTCGCTGTTCTATTGGTGTCGCTCTGTCTCGTTCGTGCCGGTCGAGCGCAGGGGCACCGGCCACTACGTTCTCGAGCCGACGGCATTGCTGGGGTGTGGTTCAGATGGCGGTGGTGCCGCCGTCGGAGACCAGCTCCAGACCGTTGACATAGCTGGAGTCGTCGGACGCGAGAAATAGGGCGACGGTAGCGATTTCTTCTGGGCGGCCCATTTTCCCGCGGGGGATGAGCGACTCGAATTCGGCTCTGGTGGCCTCGTCGAACAATTCTTCTTGTTTGGCGGTGGCGACCTGGCCGGGAGTCAGGACGTTGACCCGGATCTTGCGGTCACGCAATTCGTTGAGCCAGACGCGGGCCCAGGCCTGTTGGACGGCTTTGCTTCCGGCGTAGAGGCTCCAGCCGGGGAAGGCGCCGAGGGAGGCGTTCGATCCGGTCATGAAGATCGATCCGTTGTCGTTGATCAGCGGCAGCGCCTTCTGCACCGTGAACAGGGTGCCGCGCGCATTGAGCCAGAAGGAGCGGTGGAACTGTTCCTCGGTGATCTCGCCGAGGACCGCGGGTTCGCCCATCCCTGCGCTGGCCCACAGCACGTCGATCGAGCCCTTTTCCCGCTTGACGGTGTCGTACAGGCGGTCCAGGTCGTCCAGATCGGACGCATCACCTTGGACGGCGGTGACGCCGCGGCCGATCAGCTCGACGGCGGCATCCAGTGCTTCCTGCCGCCGGGCCTGGATGAAGACGTGCGCTCCTTCCTCGACGAACAGTTTGGCGCCGGCCAGTGCCATGCCGGTGGATCCGCCGGTGATTACCGCTACCTTGCCATCGAGCTTTCCCACGATAACTCCCTTGAATTGTTGGGTATCCGAAACAGTTCGGCTGTTTGTCGCGCTCGTCAATGCCGTCGTATGACGCGATGGAGGGAACCGATTACTGACGTGCGAATTCTGGTTCAATTCCGAATTCGCTTGCGCCCCATGAACGATGCCACTGGGTCGAGTTAGCGTCCAAGACCCATTTCAGCCGTGGTGATACCTTGGAGGCATCACCGGACCAGGAGGCGCCATGGATCTGGATCTGCGCAAGTTGCGCTACTTCGCCGCCGTCGCCGACAGTCTGCATTTCGGCCGCGCCGCCGATGAGCTGCACATCGCGCAGCCGGCGCTCAGTCGGCAGATCCGTGCGCTGGAACACGATCTCGGCGCAGCGCTGTTCACCAGAGATCGCCACGGCGTAGCGCTGACCGACGCGGGCCGACAACTGCTGGCCGACGCCGGTCCGCTGCTCGCCTCGGCGCACGCGGTCCGGCGCCGGGTGGCCGTCGCCGCCCGCGGCAGCCATCGGCTGGTGGTCGGCTTTCGGGCCGGCATCCCGGTCATCCCAGCGGCGCGGGCGTTCGAGGCTCAGCATCCCGACGTGATTGTGGACGTGCAGCGAATGGAATGGGACGACCAGGCCCCGATGCTGCTCGACGGCCGCGTCGACGTCGGCTATGTGCGGCTGCCCATCGACGAGACCGGCCTGCGCCTGACTCAGCTCTACACCGAGCCGCTCATGGTGGTGCTGCCCGCCGATCACCGGTTGGCAGGCAAGGAGGAGGTCTCCGAGGCCGACCTGGCCGGTGAGCCGCTGATCTGGCATGCCGACGCGAGCACGCAGCCCACCACGCGCCCGCTCCCCGACTCCGGGCTCCGGGTGCGCGGCGTGGAGGAGAAGCTCGAGCACGTCGCCGCCGGCCGCGGAATCTCGTTCGTGGGGCGTTCGGAGACCCTGTTCTACTCACGTCCGGACATCAGCTACGTGCCCGTGCCGGATCTGGCGCCCGACCAGGTGTACCTCGCGATGGCGGCATCGCGCACCTCGCCGCTGGCCGACGACTTCTTCACCGCAGCCCAGGCGACGGCTGAGATCACGGCGGAATGCGGGAACTATGAAATGTGGCGGCTTCAAAGCGATGCGGTTTCACAGCACGGCTGAGGGTCACATTGCATCGGCCAGTTCGCCGAGGTTCGCGAATCTCTTGCCCGGCAAGGCCATTCGACCATGGCCCAATTCCTCACGAGCGTCGGCGCAGCCTGGTACGCGATCGCGTTGGACGAGATCATGGGGTGGGAGCAGGAGCGGGTGGCCATCGCCTATGACGAGGTGATTATCGAAACGGCCCGCCAGACACCGACGCCATGAGCTCGGAAGCGTCGTCGTGGCGAAGTCGTCGTTTCGCGAGGACACTGAGGGACGGAGCACCCAACTCGTCCCCAGGAGCAGATGCGATGGCTACCAATGAACCTTTCGGCATCGATCCGCAAGATTTCGAACGTGCGCTGCGCGAGGCAGGAACCGAACTGCGCGACCTGCTCGGAAAAGCTGGTGACTATCTGAGCCGCGTAGATCGTGCCGACGTCAGTTCACTGACGTCGCTGTTCGGTCCGTTGTTCCAGCCGGAGCAACCACGCCCACCGATGCCCGAGGGCGAGACCACCGGTGACACCGGCAGCGGGGTGTGGGCGATCTTCAGCATCGACGACACCGGCCAGGCCGGCGTCGACCAGGTATTTCCGACCGAGCTCGAGGCCTTACGCGCACATCGCGACAACACCGACGATCGCCGACGGGTGCGGTTTCTGCCCTACGGGGTTCCGGCAAGCGTGTTGGACGAGCCCTGAGGGACCGGACAGCTCCACGGCGTCGCGCGACGCCGTGGATGCCGAATCGCGGTGAACATTTCGGGTCGAGACAACGACGCTCGCGTGCTCGTGCCGGGGTCACTGCCCCGGTTCGCAGTCGATCCACTCCAGGTAGCCGCTTCCCGTGACCGGACGTCGGCCCTGCCACGTTCCTCGGTAGG
This sequence comes from Nocardia sp. NPDC055002, assembly GCF_053608825.1. NCBI lineage: Bacteria > Bacillati > Actinomycetota > Actinomycetes > Mycobacteriales > Nocardiaceae > Nocardia > Nocardia sp. NPDC055002. The sequence goes on along the minus strand of NZ_JBSGWE010000001.1, from coordinate 52,576 downwards.
TGTAGGCGCCGACATAGCCGCGGCCATGACCGTAGCGGAGCGGGCTGTCGACTTCGGCGTCGAATGCCAGGATCTCCGCACCCGCCGCATCGCGCACCCGCCAGCGCAGTTGTCGCGGGACGCGCATCGGGCGGCCGCGAGGATCGACCAGGGGTTTCGGCTGATAGGACAGGACCGTCATGGCGACATCGTCGTAGACCCGCGTTGTCCCGTCGAGACACCGCACATATGCGAGCCGGCACGCGACCGCGCCGGCGGCGCGAACCTCGGTCAGCAGGACCTGCGTCGAACTGTCGAGGTTGATGATCTGGTAGGTGAAGAAGTCGACGGGGAGCTTGCGTTGTGTCGGAAGCGCCTGTGCCGTAACCGATTGCGGCGACATACAACGGGCGTATTCGAACGTGCACAACGTCTGTTCGATGGCGACCGTGCCGGTCTTGTCGGTCAGGGTTCCGGTGGCGGTCGCGAACAGGCTGAGGTGGTCGTAGACGGGGGTGCGGACGAACCACGAAACCTGGTCCGTCGCTCGAATATCGAGACTCACGTCGAAATCGTCATACTGGCCGCGGACGTGGAAGTAGGGATACGCCCCGGTGATGCTGAGGTCGCGGCCCCAATCGAGACGGGAGCCGTCGTCGGCGAAAGAGCAGTCGCGTCCGGTGTCGTAGGCGCGGTAATGGTGGTGTCCCTCGGCGGCAGTGGACGACAGGACAGTGGCCGTGTCGCGGGCGTCATCGGCGGCGAGGTAGTCGTTGTCGAAAGCCAGTGCACCGGTCGCGCCGATCAAGGTCATCGTGTTCAGGTAGCGGTGGGGACCGGGTAGCTCGGGGAGGAACACTCCGTAGTGCGTCCATGCCCACCGCCGCGACTCGGCGTGCGGTCGCATCATCTCCGGTGCTCTGAACGGCCTGGTCGAATCCAGGATGCGCGAGTCGATACGCGGCAGGACTGCGTCCAATATCGGGCGTGCGAGGCGATCGAGTACGCGCGATCGACGGTCGGGTGCGGGGGGCTGAGAGAGTGCCGTGGGGTGTTCCATGAGCGCCATTGCTCCTTTGCTGGACGGCTGGGTCCGCGCCTGCCGAGTGCGAGCCACATGTGTGTGTTACCGATAGTCACGGGTAGAATTGACTGATTGGTAAATTACGCTCGGCACTCCAGCCCGTCAAGTGCGGCCGCATGTTATCCATCGGCCGCCCGACCTGGGTTACGCGACGGAGTGGCCGCTCCACGGCAGCCAACCGGCACATGGACGGTCCCGATCGCAGACCAACGCCGAACCGCAGCGCGAAGCATCGATATCCCGCGTCGGACCGATCTCAGCGATGGAGTGCAGAACCCGAACAAACAGCAGGTCAGCTAGGCGATTTGGTTTCCGACGGCGCGTCGGATAATCTTTTGGCACACCAGCAAGTCCGGGTGGCGGAATGGCAGACGCGCTAGCTTGAGGTGCTAGTGCCCGTATTAGGGCGTGGGGGTTCAAGTCCCCCTCCGGACACCAGTGCTATCCCCACACAGGGATGCACTAACAGTTGCACGATGCTCCAGGTGCGCAAAGCGCACCTGGAGCTCAAACGCGTTATAGAGCTCTAACTTGTGATCTGGTGCACCCGCAGCGAGGATCGCGCGGACATCACCCAAGGACTCGATCAGTTTGCGGAGTTCAGTGTCAGTCAGCCTCTCAACCTTCGGAAGGTTGTTCAGCTCAACCTCCGCAGCCGCCTTTTCCGCCTGAGCCGAATTCAGCGCCTCAACGACAGCCTGAGGATCGACCCCGGCTTCGATCGCCGCGAGATGACGCCCGATCTTCATCTGCGCCTGTCCTATACGTTGGCGCAACGCCTGACGGCGAGAATCGATGCCGTCGTCGTTCTGGGCATCCACGAATGCCGCAACGGTGCTGTCCAGATTCTTCCGATCGAACAGGGTCGCGAGCCAGCTGTCGACAGGTCCGATGAGATGCGACTCACGCAGATTCACCGTCCGGGGATGCTCGTGCTGAGTCGCACTGCCAGGAGCTAAACTCCGTGCGCGGCAACGATAGTAGACGGCTCCCCGCAGCACTTCGCCCTGCATCTTGCGGCCGCAGGCACTGCAGTAGACCCGCCCGCGCAACAGGTAGGTATCACCGGAGCGAATTCGCCTGGTCCGCTCGAGCTGGCTGCGGGCACGATTACTCATCCCGGCCCGCTTGCGGCGCAGAAGCGTTGCCTCAGTGAAGGTCTCGACCGAGACGATCGCCGGATGAGCGGGTCGACGGGACCTGACGATGCGTTCGGAGGGCGAACGCTTGAACCGGACGACATGCCCTGCGGCGACGTCGTCGGGATCCAACAACTCTTCGCGTTTGCTCCAACGCCCGAAGATCGCATAGCCCGTGTAGCGCGGGTTCTGCAGAATCGCTGCAACCGTAGAGCCCTGCCAGCCGTCACCGGCACGATGCTTGTTCTGCTCGGGACGATGCGCGGACGGGCACGGAATCATCAACCGGTTCAGTTCTGTAGCGATGGCCCGGTCGCCGTAGCCGGCGAGATAGGAACGAAAGATCTGCTGAACGACCGGAGCGGTCGCAGCGTCGATCGACAGGATCCGAAGTTTCAGGTTGTCCGCCGCGCGGTTCGGGTTGGGATGCGGCGGTCCGTCCACGACGAGATAGCCGTAGGGCGGCCTGCCGCCTTGATGGCGGCCCTCGTTGAGGACCTGGGCATCCATGCTGGCTCGAGTTCGCTGCTGAACATGCTGGCGTTCGGATTCACTGAGCCCGCCGAGCATGCTCATCATCATCGAGTGCGTGACGTTGTTCGGATCGAACCGGCCACCCAACTCGGGCACCCAGATCTCGACCCCGTAGGCATGGATGCGTGGTGCAACAAGGCTGAACTGGTTGCCGAACCAGCATCGGGTGCCTTCTCCGACAACGATCCCGGTCCAGCCTCGCTGAGGATCTCGGAGGTCTTCCAGGAGTTGAGCGGCGTGGGTACGTCGATGCCAGGGCACCGAACGTGATTGCCCGACATCGAAATAGCTCTTGACGATCTTCCCGCTGATGAACTTCTCGGCATTTCCAAGCTGCCACCGATAGGAAGTCTCGGGATCTTGATTATCCTCGGTGGAGCAGCGCCCGTAGAAGCACAGATCGATTTCAGCCACGTCCACTCGCTCAGTCTCCAATCCCAGGAGATCGTCGAGCACGGCCCACTCATTTTCTATGGCAGACATCAGCATTCCTCAGCGTTGGGTTTGATTGGCTTTTCCTTGCCCCGGGCGGCATCCCGCAGCAGGCGAAGTAGAGCTCGTGCTGCACGTCCAGAGAGCGGCGGTGGTTCAGCGGGGCAATCGACTTCAATTCTGAGGGGTTCGCCGCTTGCCGACCCCTCAGGTCGGCTATCGCTCGCCATCGCGATTATGTACTGCAAAAGAACTCTGTCGCAAGATCTTTCCCTGCGGCAACCTGGCTAGCCAACGCGCGGTGACACTCCCGCTCAACCGGCCATGGTTACGCAAGCCGCTGACGGACAGAGCGTTTCGAGCACGAGGGACGATATCCGGGACGGCTTCGTCAGAGCTGTGCGACAGCGCAGGAGTATGTTTGCGTTTGTGGAACATCAGGCACCTTGTCAGTGATGCCCTGGTCCGCGGCTCTTCCAAGATCGAGTCTACATGCCACTCTGGGCGGTGACTTTTGCCTTTCGGACCTACGCTGAGCAACCGCAAGGGGTCCACCACCGTCGACGTCACCTACGAAGGTTCCGGACCCGCGGCCCGCCAGGTCGGCAACGCCCATGCGATACCCAACGCATTACATCAACCACTCCGAGAACATCCTGACAACCGCGAAGGTTTGGCGAATGGGCACTTGGAGAACCCGCCACTTCGAAACAGACGGGAGGTAGGTGTCGGATATTTTCGGCGCGGCCAGTGCAGTACACGGGCACCCAGCGACATCTCTAGTGGCGGGATGGAGTGACGCGATGGTCAGAAATGCCCCACAAAACCCCAGGTGGCGACGGTTGAAGTCCCCTCTCGCGCACAGATTTGTGGCATATGTGCCACTTTCGGGGCTCCAGCGTGTTCGAGTGCACTCGCACACGAAGGAGAACACCTTGCACGTCTCTGACCTGCATGTACGCAAAACACAGGTGGCAGCTATGCCACTTTTCAGCCTGTTCGGCGCCCTCGGCGCCGGGTGCGGTGAACGCCGGTGATCGAGCCCGTCGTTCCGCCGCAGACCCCTCTTCAGGAACGCATCCACGGCCCGCTGCCGGTGCGTTTCATCCCACGCACAACCGACCCGGAGATCATCTACGGCTTCGCTGTCGTGGGTGATGCGGGCCGTGTCACCGACCGCGCGGTGCTCACGGCGCTGGGCTGGCGACCGGGCACCCGGCTGACGGTGTCGTGTCCGGAGGACCGACTGATTCTCGTGCGCGAGGCGACCGATGGCTCTGTCCAGGTGACTCGTGCCGGGTTCTTCCGCGTTCCGGTCCGCAAACGTCGCCGGGTCGGTCTGCTCGAAGGTGACCGGGTGCTGCTGGTGGCGCACTTCGGGAAGAAGCGCCTTCTGATCCATCCCCCGGCCGTGCTCGACGGGCTGACCAGTCAGAGCCGACGAATCCTGGAGGAATCGCTGTGACTATCCAAAGCGCTGCTCAGACTGCGGTCACCGCAGATACCTTGGCTGCGGCCCGGTTCCTGTTGGCCCAGATGGGCATCACCGCCGCCGACCTCGTCGACACCGCACCAGCAGCCCCGACGTTCGCCGAGGTGATCCCGCGTGTGAGGGCACGTCTGTCGGCGGGTACCGCGCGCACTTACGGGACCCATTTTGACCTTCTCGAATCGCGTTGGCCGGACCGGTCGTTGACCGAGCCCACCCGCCACGAACTCGAAGAACTCGCGTACACGGTGCAGACAACCGCCCGCACCAATCGAGCATCTCGGGGCGGGACCAGCGCGGTCGAGCATTTCGTGTCCGCGGTGCGCTGCCTCTACCGCTATGCCGAAGAAGCCGGATGGGTTCGGCCACAGGACAATCCGGCACGGCGGTTGCCGATCCCGTCCCGTCGGTCATCGCATCGGTATGCGATCCCGTCGGGCCAGGTCGCCGAGATCTGCCAGGTTGCCGCCACTTCCGGCGACGATCCCGAACTCGACTCCCTGATCCTGCGGTTCCACCTCGAGACCGCATGCCGTCGCGGCGGTGCGCTGGCGTTGCGACCACAGGATCTCGATCGCGACCAGTGCTTGGTGTTCCTGCGGGAGAAGGGCGGTTCGGATCGCTGGCAGCCGGTGTCGCCAACACTGATGCGGCACCTTAACGACCATGCCACCGATCGCGGGGCTTCTTTCACCGGCCAGTTGCTGCGCTACCGTCACGGTCGACCGATCACCACACGCCGGTACGACTACATATGGGGACGGATCAGCGAGTCACTGCCTTGGGTAGCCACGCAAGGTGTCACCGCCCACTGGCTGCGTCACACCACACTGACCTGGGTCGAACGAACTTTCAGTTATGCCGTGGCCCGGGCCTTCGCAGGACACCGTGGTAAGAGTTCCGGCACTACCGACACCTACGTCAAGTCGCACTTGCACGAAGTCGCTGCCGCGCTCGCGGTACTCACCGGCGAGCCGCACCCGCTTGCGCGCGGTGTCGGGCACCCCGCAGCAACTGGCGCAATCGACCACCGGACCATCTGAAAGGCATTGCTACGCCTGAGACGTACTAGCAACACGGCCCGGCGGGTCATGCCCGCCGGACCGTGTTGCTAGGTTGGGTGCGCCAGCCACGCACGCAATACGGCCAAACAGGATATCTGCCACCAATCCCCGTGCGCCTCGGAGCTTCTGGTCAGTGTTGAGAATCAACCGATCTTCGACACCGCCAATAGATGAATGGAGTTGGAGGTAAGCTCGCGGAAATCGCCTGTGAGGCTTGCAATCCGGCGACAATCGTGTGGTGACGAAGAGCGACGGTGGGAAGATTCCGCACGACCTATGGCCCGAACACCTAGTCCGAGGCAACTGCGTGCGGACTGTCGATGAGGTAGAAGCATGACCGTACTGGCGATCCCGCATCCCCACTACGGGCTGGAGATCAACGGCGCTAAGTCGCGGTACAGCCTGTCCTACCTGTACGCGGTGTGCTCTCAGGCCGGATGCACCGTGCTGGAGACCCCACAGGATTCCGACGTCCACGCCGTCGATGCCACCGTTCGGTTCGAGGAAGGCGACGTTCGCGTCCAGATGAAGTGCTCCAGCGCTGAGCGAATGACCGGGTCCCACATTCGGTTTCAGCTCAAACCGCACTGGATCGAAAAGTGGAAGAAGTACCACGGGGCCACATTCGTCGTCCTTGTCCTTGTTCCCGAGGACAAAGCTGACTGGGTGGAGTACGGCGCCGAGACCCTGCATCGAACGCAGGCCTACTGGGCTAAGTTCGACAGAAACTCGACGGAGAAATCGATCGTGATCCCACGCGTCAACCGATTCGATATCTCCACGCTCGCCGAGTGGCACTCTGAGTTCGCAGTCGACTTCGGAGAGGAGGCAGCATCCTGATGTCCAACGACGAACTGCTCACACACACCAAGGCGTGGATGCTGCAACACGGCTGGAACCAAGTCTCCGAAGGCGCTGCGGGATGGATGTGGAAACGCACGACCCCCGGGGACGATGCTCGAAAGATCGCGATTGTCCGAGACCTCGCCAACGACAGCGTCGCGTTTGCCGGCGTGGTCCAACGTCTCGCGGCAGCACACGGAACGCCCACGGCTGAAGTCGAGCGCACACTACGGATGTGGGACACAGACGTCACGATGCTCCGCGCTGCAAACGACATCGTGATCGCCGAAACGATCCCGCTGTCTGCCGGTGCAGTCATGGTCGAGTCCGCCCGGCTGATGTACCGATGCTCCGCTACCGCAGCCATCCGGCTTCGGCCTGAGATCAGCGGTGGGTACTCGAAGGTCGGCGACCAGATCAGCGATACCGTGAGGATGGGTCACACTGAGCGGGGCTCGTATGTCATCCCCGTCTACGTGAAACTTGGCGACCCAGGGGAAGTTGTAGAGGACAAGCAACCCCCGTTTGAAGGGCTGGAGCGCAAGTCGGTCGAGGCGGTGGAATCGGCTGAACGTCGCATGACCCGTACTTTCGCCGAAGCAATGCAATCCATCCACGATCATGTCGTGACACCAGAACACCTGCCGAAAACGGACCAGGTGATCGGGCTGGTATCCGCCGGGGTCACACGCGAATTCGTGTCGGCGATCAGCCGTGTTCTCGCGGAAGATGCAGTAGCGGAATTCGAGACTCGTTTCGAATGGGCATCGTCGCAACCTGCGCCCACCCGCATTGTGAAGTCAGTCAGTGTCCCCGCAGCTGCCCAGGAGAAGCTGACCGAAACGGTCAAGATCCTGAAGCGATCGAAGCAGCGAGAGTTCAACGTCATGACTGGTCCGATTGTCACTGTAAGCAAGTTCCCAGCCGATCCGACCGTTTACGCAACGATCAAGACAGTCCGAGGTGGCCACCCCTGCAATGTCACCGCCTTCCTCCCCGGCATCCCGCTGAAGACGGTCACAGAGTGGATGAACAGCGGTGAGACAGTCCAACTGCAGGGAGTGGTCGATCGTCATGGCGGGAGCGGCTTGGTCGTTCGACAGCCCCAAGGGTTCGGACCTCTCACACTGCCAACAGTGTGACCGCGAAGTTGTAAGCGGGCGACTACTGAAACTCCGACCGGGTCGCCAGACTTCACGTGGACGCCAGAACCGCATCCTTGTCGGTCCCTCGGCCTACGGTGCAGCGACTATGAGGGAGCAGGGTGTTCCGCTGGACGTGCCGATCTTCACCAAGCGGGGTTGGGTCATGTACGACCAGATAATTTCCGGCGACGAAACACCCGGTCTCAACGTCGATAGGGGCCACACCGAATGGACCCGTATCACCGATATCAACACCTACGACAACGCGGAGGTCGTGGAGTGCACCAGCATGTCCTGGTCGGTTCGTAGCACCTGTGGTCACCGCTGGATTCGTTGGAATCACGCCAGCGAGAGATACTCGAAAGTCACCACCGCGGACACCACAAGGGCCGTGTCGTGGCAGGTAGCTACGCAGATGGCCGACGGGCCCGGGCTGGAGCTCGCCGAGGACGAGGCTGAACTGATGGGCTGGCTGCTCACAGACGGCAGCCAGTGGGAAAGCTTAGCCATCTGCGCGTTCGAGGGTTGCACCAATCCGGCGCGCGCCAGAGGGTTGTGCGGGTCTCACTCACGCCAACTCAAGCGGGGCCAGGAATTGCACCCGTTGCGGCCGCACTACCCGCGTGGCGCGGTGTCCGACTTTTCCTTCTTCGTCTGGCAAACCAAGCCAGATGGAGTCCAGCGGCTAGCCGAGATCCTGGGCGAGCGGGGGCGTTGGAACGGCAAGGGTTATCGGCTCGTCGATTCCTATGCCCGGGACCTGCTCCGTCGCGCCCAGATCGAGCAAGTCAAGAGTGCGCCTCAACTCCTGGCGATGATCAATGAGATGAATGCGGTGCAGCGCCACGCCACGTTGCGAGGCGTGATCGACGGCGATGGAACGCGGATAGTCAGTGGTCGCTCGGAACACTTGCGTATCTATCAGGATGATGGCCCGCTGGTCGACGTCATTTCAATCCTTGGCTACTTCTGTGGTTACCGGCCAAGCATCCTCGAACGGCAGGTGGAGGGGTTTCCTGGGTACGAAAGCAAAGGCGTGCATCTGAAGATCACTCTTTGCCGCCCAAGGGCGTCCCCTGGTCGTAAATCCAAGCGTTCCCTCGGGGCGATGCCGGTGTGGTGCCCGGCGACCGAATTAGGGAGCTGGACAGCACGATTCGGAAAGAATCCGGTCCTCTCTGCCTCCAGCGACCCGTAGGGGATGCGGCTGGTCCAGTCCATGTACCTCGTAGCAGACGAAGCCACCGCCGACGCCCTCGACAACATCGCGGGCAGACACACTCGAGCACTGCGAGCGATCTCAAACTGAACCCCGCGACGGCCCGGCGGGCACGGCCGGTGGCAAGCCCGAAGGGGTGCGGCAGTAGCTCGCATGTCATCGCTTCACCCCGATCCGGCGGCACTGCCCTCGGCCGATGCGCGACGAAGGCCCCGGGCGCTCTCGCAGTGATGAGCAACCGGGACTTTTCGGGGTTACGCGGTTCGTGTGCTCCGCAGCGCGATGCGAGAGCCGTAACTAAAAGCGCAGCTCTCGTATCATGTTGAGGTCGATTCCGTGGCGTGCGTAGATCTTGATCGTGTTCTCGCCGGTGAGGTCTGCTTCGGTATAGCCGAGCAATTCGGCGACACGGATCACGTCAGCTTTGGTGGCGGCCTCGATCTCGAGATACGGCGGGATCCCGGGCCAGGAATCGAGTTCCAGCTCTGCCCCGTCGAGGGTGTAGCTGGTCCGCTTGGTTTCCTGGTACGACTTCGCAGAGAATCCCATCATCTCGAGCAGGGCGTTGGTAGCGGCGAAGTCATCGACACTCACCTCCACCTCGTGCGTGCCGTCGATGGCGTCGCTGGTGATCTCTTTGACCGCGAGCGTCGTTCGTTTCCCGTCGTCGCGCAACCTGATCCACTTGCCATCGACACCGGGAGTGACGTCGTAGACGTAGCGGCGCATGAATCGCTCGCCGAACTTGTGGCCGCCTTTGTCCAGGATGTGACGCTCGATGGTGTCGGGGTCGATGTCGAGAATCTTCGCTTCGTGCTCGATGGGCACGGGGACTCCTTCTGAGTTGCCGTTGGGGCGAGGTTATCCGACGCGGCGGGTCGTGAGTCGGGTGTATTCGGCCTGGCGAAGCCCGAGGATTTCGGTGCGTAAGGGACTGGTCAGGAACTCGTCCAGGGGTAAGCAGAGATCCATGCGTTGGATGCACACTCCGACTTGGAAAGTGCCGGTGCGGTCGTAGTAGAGCCGCACGCCGTAGAAGCCTTCCTTGCAATCGGTGCCGTTGTTGAACCGGCATCCTGCACAAGTTTGCGGTAATCGGACGGGGCGGATGTGCTTGAAGAGGATGCGCCGTCCATCGGGCAGTCGGTATGCGGTGCGCGAGTTGGAACCTCCGGCCGTGATGTAGTGGGCTTCGGCAACAGCGCCCCGCTCGGCGAGGATGCGTTCGATCACGGTGATCGAGGTGTCGCCGTCGTCGAGTGACATCAGCAACCGCACTGTCAGGTTCGGGGAGAACTCATCGAGCAGCCGGTGCACTCGTGGGGCGTGCGTGTGGTCGGGGACGACGATGTTGGCGCTGGCTTTGACTCCATGGGTCTCGCACGCCACGATCGAGTGTTCGAGTGCGTCGATTCTGCGTTGGGCCAGAACAGGATTGCGGTATCGGGGGTGCTGCACGTCGGCGAGTTCGGATGCGGTGGTCCCGAAAATCGAGAAATTCACCCGGTCCAACCCGGCAGCGGCACAGTCACCGATCACGCGCTCGCCGCGTTCTCCGTTGGAGGTCATGCCGACTCGAAACCCGGCATCCACGGCGATCTTCGTCAGCGTGGCGACTGCCGGATGCAAGGTCGGTTCGCCGCCGGTCAGGTGCACTTCGGTTAGCTCCAGCGCGTCACCGAGCACCGTGAGCGCATGGGCGAATTCATCGTTGTCAGGAACCGGGGCCGGGAGGAAGGCCGCGCCGTTGCTTTGGGCGTAAATCGACATCCGCCCGCTCGCTCCAGCAGAGAGGAACTCGCCAGGCGCGCGGTGTCGGTTGTCGACTGCTACCGGAGTGCCTTCGTTGTGGCAGAACGTGCAAGTCAGGCCGCATGCGTCAATGATCTTGACGCGCAAGGTGGTGTCTTTGTCGACATGGACGGGGATCGCAGCACGGGGCATAGCCGTGCTCCCTTCGTTCAGTGGTGAGTGATGGCTAGGGGTGGAGCTATCCGGGCTTCCCTACTGCTGTCGTTGGCTGATGGCGGCGTAGGCGCTCAGGTCCCATGCGGCGGGGTGGAGTGGTTCGGTGGCGCGGTCGTAGCGGTCTGAGCCGCGGGGTTCGGGTCGCCACCGGTGCGGGGCGATCAGACCTGGGGTAGGCGGGTGGTAGCCGGTGAGCATCGCGGCGATGTCGTCGTACGCGCGCGGGTGGTAGGCGATCCTGGCCACGCGCAGGGTTCTGCGTGGCGGTATTGGTCGGCCAGGTCAGGGCTGTAGGTACAGCCGCTCGTTGGGCAGGCGAGGCAATCCGGTGCAGTGGCTGGGGTAGACGGCGACGGCGCAGGTACGGCGGGCGGCCACATCACAGACGAACACCAGCGCAGCGGTCAGACATGCTGCGAATTCCATTCGCACGCTGGGGAACTGGATCGTGAGATGGATGTCGGGCTCGTCGGGGCACGGTGATCGGCCGCCGTTGTTCATCGCGGAGCCCGCCTCACGATCGATTGCGCGCATTCGATCACGACCGCACCCGACGGGCGGAACACGCTGGTAGCTGGAGACACCCACGTGCGGACCATCAGCGGGTCCGGCACCGGGGACGGCAACGCGATGTCGCCGTCGCGGATCACCACCACCCGTGCCTCCCATAGCCGCGCCACTTCGGCGGGGTCACCGATTGGTCGGATATCGGCCCTGACCAGAAAGGTCCACATGTCGGCACGTGGGTGACCGATGATCGACAGCGGAGCAACCCCGCGAACGTCGAGGCTGGTTTTGACCCGATGAGCCAAAGCGGTCGGCATCATCACCGCCCCGATCAACCCGGCCCCCATGACAATCCGTCCTGTGCGTGGGTCGACCACGGCCGGAAGGCAGCACACGCTCCTGTAGAACTCACAGCGCGACAGCGGGGTTTCGGTGAAGGCCGAGGCAGGTTGGCTGGTCTGGGTCATCGGGACTCCTCGGGCAATCCAGCCGCAGGGGCGCGTGGCCCGCTGACTTCGTCCGTTGGTGTGGCGGGCGCGCTCGTGAGCCAGCCGGCCTCACGCATCGCTTCGAGCGCTCGGCACAGTTCTGGCAGAGACAGCTGTGGGGCGAGGTTCCTCATCGCGAGCTCTGCCGTTCCGGGAGACGCTGCCCGACGGTTACCCGCCACTGGGCATGCCGGTTCCGGAAGGCATCACCGTTGCGGCGCAACGAGTTCAGGGCACGCGCGACGCGCCACGGCGACATGTTCAGGTTGCGGGCGATTGTGTCAGCGGTGAGCAGACCACCCGGGGCAAGGACATCGAGCACCTGTTGCTCAACATCTGTCAGGCTCTCCTTGCTCATCGGTCCCCCTTGTTGGCCGTAGCGGCAAAGTTGCGTGTCGCGTCGGTTGGGCGGTCGGCAACATGTCGCCGCTTGTCGGGCGCTGATGAGTGCGTGAAGACCGTCATGGCTGCTAGCTCCTGTGGGGCGGTGGTTGCTGCTAATCACCCTCCCAGCCGGTCAGAGGCCTTCACACCTGCTGAGCGGTACGAGCTCCAACGGGTTTTTGGGTGGCTTGACCTGCTCAAATGACGTGAAATACAGAAGTTGCCCATTGTGATGGGTAACCTTCCCGACAACTACTGCTCATGGGGTGAAGGGCTGCCGGTCATGGGAACGTCGTCGAGGTCACCGGGCGCGAACGCACGCACGAGCCATCAGATGAGTCCGCAGGCGCGCGGCAGGGAGCTGGCCGCGCAGGGTAAGAAACTGTGGACCGAGTTGGGATCGGTAAAAGGTGCGGCGGCTGAGCTGATGGCCCGATACCCGGACGTGCCGAGTTTGCAGGCGTACCGATACGCGGCGGGCCTGTCCCAAGATCAGGCGGCAGCGCGATACAACGACGTGACCGGAAACCAGACCAGCCTTGGCGGCACATCTGTCAACGCCTGGGAGTCGTGGGCGCGCCGCAGGGGGCAGGGTTCCCCGCCTCCGATGTCAGGTTTGCTCATCTTGTGCGCGGCCTACGGACGGGGGCCGCTGGGGGTCGCGGAGGAGACCATCGGCCCAACAGAGCTCATAGCCGAAGCCTACGAGCGGCTGCCTATCGAAGATCAGCTAGCGCTGAAAAGCTTTACAGAGGACAAGGTTCCAGCCGGTGGACCAACATCGGCACCCGAGCATGGCGCGATACGGAGTCAGTCCCCCGCCCTACACATTCGAGGAGGTCAAGTCGGCCCGGAGTTCGTATTGACGGTTCCAACTGTCGAATACGGGAACCCCGAGGTAGATGTGTTCACCCTGCCCAATCCTCAGCCAGGCAGATTGATCGATCTCACTTGGGAGACCTTCGGATATGGGGTGGAACGGTTGTCGCAACAGATCAAGAACCTGGGCAAACGCCTGGACATGGATATCTGCTTCGGGGTCAACGAGGCCGGCTTGGTAATGGCCACGTTCCTTGCTTCATCCCGATTTTCCCGATGCGGAATAGGGTACTTGCGGTGTAACAAAATGCGCGACGGCATAGAACTGGATAGTGCATCTTTCTACCCAGAGGCCAAAGAAGCTCCTACGATTCTCGTCTGCGATTTCGAGGTCAAGCACGCTGACGTAATCGGCTATCTCGCGAGGCAACTGCGCGACCGCTACCCCAAGGCCGAGCTGTACTTCGCCGTCTTTGGCGCAATGACCAAAGACCGACAATTGGACGTTGACAGCTTCGACGACCTAACCGGCGCTAGGATTATGCGTGCAGCAGAATTTGAAGCAATTTTCATTGCCGCAACAATGGGCCCTCCCGGAATTGAACCTCCATTGGAGTTGCGCTAGATTCGAGCAAAGGTGACCTTCGCATGAGCGATCAGAACACGACCGAGCTGGCGCAGTACATCACCGACATGGTGACAACCATGATGGCCGAGATACGGCCCCGCCTGGTAGAAGCCGCGCTGACCGGACGTCGATCGGAGACTGAGAATGTCCGCCACGAGGACAATTTCTTGTCGGAGTACGACTTGTGGATGCACGGACGCTACAAAGAACTTCTGTCCGAGCATTTGCCGTCATTCATATACGCATCAGAAGAGGCCGATCCGCAAGTCGTTGGAAGTGACCCGGAACCGGACTTGTGCATCCTCGTCGATCCGCTGGATACCAGCGAATTGGCCGTTCGATCCTTGCACGGCTACACCCACATCATGGTCTACTCACGGTCGCTGAGGCGGCCCATCATTGCCGTAGTCGGCGATATTTTTCATCATGTTCAGCTATACGTGGCCATGCGAGAACCGGATGGCGCCGATCGCGCCTTGATGATCACTGCAAGCGGCGACAGCCATATGCTGAACCAGCCTTCGAGCGCCCGGCTTCCCCAAGCGCTGGTGACGAACTACTTGATGCGTCCAGATGAGCGATTTCGCCCCTTGGCAAAGCAGCAACGATTTTTCGATGCACTGAGCGCAGCATCGGAGGATGGTAAAAGAAGAGGGCGAATCGGGGTTGATTTCGGCTCTGTCAGTTTGTGTCACGTCGCTGCCGGGTTCACTGATGCAACGGTGGAATTCGCCAAGGGATTTGCCGTTTGGGATCTGTCGCCCGGACACTATATTTTGCATGCAGCTGGGGGCGTGACGATTGATCTTGATGGTGATCCGATCCCGCTGGACTGCGGACTCAACAGCACACCCGAGATCAACCAGACGATGGGTACGCGCCGAAAGTTCATTGCGGCTGGCAATCGAGCCCTCGCAGAGGAGATACGCGAAGCCATACAGCGGTGACAGTGGGCGCGCCGCACGACTGACTTTCGTGGCGCGCTACGTCGCGTCCGCGATGCCCGGTCAAGCGGGACGTGGCGCGTACATAATGACCGCGACGCCAACCAAGCAGATCACCGCGCCGATCACATCCCATCGGTCGGGGCGGAACCCGTCCAAAGCCATTCCCCATAACAGTGATCCGGCGACGAACACTCCGCCGTAGGCGGCGAGGATACGTCCGAAGTTGGCGTCGGGCTGCAACGTCGCGACGAACCCGTAGATGCCAAGGGCGACGACTCCAGCACCGATCCACGCCCAGCCGCGATGTTCACGCACCCCTTGCCAGACCAGCCAAGCCCCGCCGATCTCGGCGATAGCGGCCAGAACGAACAGCAGGATCGAGCGCACCACGGTCATGGTCAGAGCCTAAATGTCCAGTTCACGGTGTCGCGATCGTGGTGGAGCACCCGCACCCGGATCCCGCACACGATGGCCCCGCCTGGAGCGTCAGCTACCAGTCGACTTCGTAGCCGGTGTCAGGTTCCCAACCGGTGGGTTCGAACTTGTCGGCGGTGGTGTCGGTTTCGGAACCGTCGGAGTGGGTGTCGCCGAGCGCGGCATCTACGGCGTTGGTGATGGTTTGCGCGTGTGGGTCCGGTTCGTGGGTGTGTTCGATCGGGTCGGGCCCGGGATGGGCGGTGGTGTCGTCGAGGTCGTGTGCGGCGGCGGCAAGGTCGGCGTCTGCGATTTCCAGGCGTGCCCAGAGCGCTGCAGCGGACATCTCGTCGGGTAGTGGGCGGACGTTGGCGGCGCCGGTGAGCTGGCGTTCTATGTCGATGCCGGCGCGGGCGGCGGCGTCGATATTGGTAGCGATGATCGGCCAGGTCGGGTCGGTACTGATGCGGGGATCGATGCGGTCGACGGCGGCGGCCCACCGATGTTGAGGTAGTCGGGCGTTGCCGCCTACCTCAACGATGCGGCGGCGCAACTGTTGTTGATGAGCGCGTTCGACAGCGGTGTGCCGGGTGGGTCCGGTCGGGCGGTGATCAGCCTCCGGGATATGCAGTCCTGCGCGCCAGACAGCGAGGTCGGCCATGAGTTCAGGATCTGTTCCGAGCAGGGGTCGCGCCCATCGCGGGGCCGTGGCAGTAGTCCAGGCGTGGGCGGTATCGCTGATCTGTCTGGCGAGTTCGGCCACGATCCGTTCCCGTGCTCGCACGGGCGCGGTGTCGGCGTCGGTGGTGGGGGTGTCGGTGGGTAGTCCTGGTGTCCACGCCAGTGGTCCGGGTCCGGCTGAGTGGTTGCCGGTGGAGTCCAGTCGCCAGTCCAGTACGGCGGCGGGATCGGTGACAGTGTCGAGTTCGCGGGCGGCGATCGCGGTGCGTAGTTCAGTGACCGGGTCGGCGCCCGACAGGGTGAGCATCGCTAGGTGTTGGCGAAGGACCGAGTAGGCGGGGCTGTCGGTCAGTCCCGGTACGAGTCGTTCGGCAATACGGTCGATCGTGTCGAGTCGTGCTGTGCCGATGGCATTTTCGGCCGTCATGCCCAGTGTGTCGAGATAGACGTCGACCGCGGGGCCGATCCGGCGTGCGGGGTCGAGCGCGTCTCGCAGTTCGGTATGGGCTGATTTGTGGGCTCCGTCGCGGTCGAGAACATGGTGGAGGTGTTCGACAGCGGTACGCGGGTAGTGGGCAGGCATGGTGTAAATGTCACCCTCGTCGCCGTCGAGCGCGGTCGCGATATAGGCGTGGTTGGCCTGGCGTCCTCGTGTCATCGCAACGTAGAACTGTTGGCGCGACTCACGTCCCGACAGTGCGACATGGCAGGAATCCGCGGTGATGCCCTGCGCGGAATCGATGGTCGCGGCATAGCCCATGTGCAGGTGGTTGTGCACGTAGTCCCCCGGCAACCGCACCACGGCATCGGTCTCGCGGCCGCGCACACGCCGGACGACAGTGACCGAGTCGTCGGAATGCACTTGCCGGATGGTCCAGGAGTAGCCGTTGCGGACCCAATCGCGCGCGCCGACCCGCAAGCGCGGGTCGTTGCGGCGCGTGCGCACGGTGTCACCGGCTGAGGCCACCAACCCATCAGCGAGGAACACATGGGGATCGCCTGCTGTGCCCGTAAGCGGGTCACTGCGGGCGACACGGTGGGCGCGGGCGCGAGCATTCAGCGCGGTCACGATGTCGCGAGTGGGGGCCAGCATCACCGCATCCGATCCGTTGGTGATGTCGGCGGCCCACGCTTGGTAGGTGTCTTCGTAGATGGTGCCGAGGTGTCCGGAGTGGATGCGGCCGTTGTCCAGATACCAGGCCAACGCGAGCGGATCACCCTCACGTATCCCGGTCGACGCCAACGCTTCGCCACGATGGACGAACCGCACCACCTCTGTGAGCGTCGGTGCCTGGTCGGGTGAGGCGTGGGTCATGTCGGCATGGACGCCCCCGGCATCGATCGCCGGTAGCTGTCGGTCGTCACCGATGCATCGCACGGTCGCTCCGCGCCCGGTCAGATACCGCAGTAACTGGAGACGTTTGGTGGTTGGCAAGGTGACGTGTTCATCGACGATCACCAACGTGGTCTCGTCGATGTCGAGGACCCATTGCGGCAGCAACGGCGGGTATTCATCGGTTGTCGCGGCCTGATGGTGGGTGTCGATGACGTGTAACAGCTTGTCCACGGTTTCGGCGCGTGTGCCGATCGACTCGCCCAGGACGGACGCGGCGGCGGCTGTGGGTGCCATACCGAGCACTGTTCCGCCACCGGATTCCCACGCGGTGGCGAGCACGTGCATGGCGGTGGTCTTGCCCGTTCCGGCGGGGGCGTTGGCGGTGTGGACACGCATTCCGGCGCTGGCGAACGATTCGATGACCCGAATCTGACCAGGGTTCAAGGGTTGGTCGGGGTGGGCGGTGTTGTAGTCGTGCACCGCGCGCGAGACCAATCCAGCGTTCAAGATGACTCCACCGGGCTCGACAGAGAGCGCGATCAGCTCGGCCTCGGCACCAAGAGTGGATTCGGTGGTGTAGATCTGCGAGTTCGTCCGGGTATGCATCGGGGTGCCGTCGCGGCGACGCAACCACGCCGGGACCGCACGTAGGTCCGGTTCCTCGGTGACATCGGGGTCAACACGTGCGACCGCCGACGATGGCGACAAAGCTTGCGCGACGACTTCTTCGGTGAGTCGTGACCAGTCCGCGGGAGCGACGTTCCCTCGGACTTGGCGTTCGACTTCGGCCCGGAGGTTGAATTCACGCCAAGTCGCGCGCTTCTCCGACACTGCCGCTAACGCTTGGTCGGCGAGATGAACGACGAACGCCCGATCTGGTGCCGGACGCGGCACGCGTGGCACGGCCACGACACGGGCCTCGATTTTGTCCACAACATCCATGCCGCCGAGCACTGCGGCGGCCTCGGCGCGCCAGCTCGCGCGTTGCTCGGTACGTGAGCCCGGAGCGTGTTTGCGGGGGCGGGTTTCCAGGGTCGCGCGTTGGCCGAGGTCGTGGACTTCGCCGGGGGTTGGTTCGCGCCCGAACGTAGTCGCAAACGCGGCAGTGAGGGTGTCGAGTCGGTCAGAGATCACGGCGGTGCGCCGGGACCAATGGTGGATCAACGGCAGCGGAAAGCCGACGATTTCGCGGACCCTCACTTGATCGGGCGTGCGGTCGGGGCGGGTTTCGAACTGCACGTCCAGCGCGGTTTCCAGGTGGTGTTCGAGGCGGGTGTCATAGATTTCTGACACTGTGACCACCGCTTCATGGATGAGCGAACCGTAAACGGTGCGCCACTTGCCATCCGGTGTACGGACCCGGTTCGCGATCAGAACGTGGGTGTGCAGGTCCGGGTCACCCGCACGCGAATCACGATGATCGAATGTCGCCGCGATCGCGCCTTGCACGTCGACTTGCCGAATCCCGTTGCGACCCAACCGGGTGAACAACGCGTTGTTCTCCAACCACGACAGTGCGTCGGTGATCGCGGCCCGGTGCGCGGTCTCGATCGTGTGTGCCAGCTCGGGTGTCGCAACCGCCCAAAGTCCTGAGATGCTCTTGACGGGGCTGAACGTGAAATCGAAACCGGCCACCGCTGTGCGGTCCGCGCGCGAGTTCTTCACGACCCACCCTGACAGTTCGCGGGCGTCCAACGGGGCACGCTCGTACTCGGTGGTGAACATTTCGGTGGCGACTTCGGTACGGATCTGAGCGCGGACCGGGTCCGGGATATGTGCGGTGACGCACTCGCCCTGGCCGGTGTTGTAGTCGCGGTATGCCTGAGCCGTGGCCGCGGAGAACCCCGAGGTCGAGGTGTAGATGGCGTAGCGGTTGCCGAGTTTCGTTGCTTTGTCGGCCAATCGGGCCGCATAAGCGGGCCGCACACCTGCATTGCGGTGATCCGCCTGGACGCGTACGCGGACCTGGTCGGCGTTGGGATGCATCCCGGCACCGAACAGAAACTTCATCTGTTCTTCGGTGACTTCGTCGCCGGGGGTGATCTCGAGGTCGGAAAGTCCGCTCCCGTGCCAGGTTCCGGGTGCTTCGCCGTGTTCGTTGTAGTACTCCGACAGCGAGGCTCGCCCGCGCGCTGTGGTGTCGTTGGCGGCGGTGTTGCGCAGGTAGTACTGGTAGCCGTTGCCTGCGGCGACCTTGTGCATGGTCGCGACCATGCCTCCATGAGGCACCCACAACCGGGCCATTTCAAGCCAAATAGTCTGTGAATCCTTGCCGCAGACCACGTTTGCGCAGGACGGTATCAAATCGTTACCCCGAGGTGAAAGATGTCTGATCGTTGTAGGGGGGGGGGGGAAGAGAGTGGATGTCGGGGGGTGGGGCGGCGTGATCGCGGCTGCGGAGGTGGGGGTGGATGTTTGGTCGGCGTGGGAGTGACGGTGCTGCGGGATGGATTGCGGAGGTGTCGGTTCAGCGGAGTGGTTCATTTCCGGTGATATCGAGGCCGATCAGAATCGGCGCCAGAACCAGCACCGGCGAGACGGCCGAGTATCAGTGACGGCAATCGCGTAGTGCGCCCGCGTGTTACGGGGATGCTCGACTGCGGCCCCATCGGTGGATTGGTGGCGTGGGCGGTCGAGTTCAGGTCTACTGGAATGTGGAAGAGCCGTTGATCGGGCAGAAAGGTTGTCCGATGATTTGTCATGGCTTTTCTCGATCTCCGTTAGCCGGAGTGGGATGGCGACCTCAGCGGAATCTTCGTGTGGTCGAGATTGTCCGGGGTCGGCGATGACCGAGTCTCCGCACGAGATCGCGCGACGGCTTCTCGAACAACTCGGAGTTCAGGCCGAAGACCTTGTGTCCAGATCCAATCCCGGCCCGGTCCCGACTTTCGACGAGTACATCGCGCGCATCATCCCGACGGTCCGGGTGGGAACGTTGCGGACCTACCGGCCGTACTGGCAACGGCTGCGCGATGACTGGGGTTCGCGGCGCATCGATGACCCGACGACGCTGGAGATGCAGGCGTTGGTCGAGCAGACCCGCGCCCGGGCGGTGTACCGCCGCAACTCCCGCGACGGCCGGTCGGCTGCCGAGCATATGGTTGGTGCGCTGCGGTACCTGTATCGCTATGCCGCCAGCGATGGCTATGTCCGAACGGTCAACGCTGCCACCGAGTTGGCCAAGCCCCGCCGGCTACCGAGTCCACGCGGCGCCATCGCGGCCGATCGCCTCGGCGCGATCATCGACACGGTGACCACGACCGGCGATGACAAGGACCTCGACACACTGTTGCTGCGGCTGCATCTCGAGACGGCGTGCCGCACCGGCAGCGCGCTCGCGCTGCGGCCCTCGGACTTGGACGTCGCGCAGCGGCTGGTGAAGCTTCGCGGGAAAGGCGGCACGGTTCACTGGCAGCCCGTCTCGTCGATCTTGCTGGGCATGCTCACCGCCCACTGTGATCGGGGTGCGGCGTCGGGTGAGCAGTTGTTGCGCTACCGGCGCGGTCGTCCGATCACCCGCCGTAGGTATGACCACTTGTGGATGCGCGCGAGTCGTGAACTGCCGTGGGTGGCGACCCAGCAGATCAGTACGCATTGGCTCCGGCACACCGTGTTGACTTGGGTGGAGCGGAACTTCGGCTTCGCTGTCGCGCGGGCGTTTGCCGCCCATGCGATCCAGTACACCCCTGGTGGGGCCACGTTGACCTATGTTCGGGCCAGCGTCCACGAGGTCGCGGGTGCGCTGTCGGCGCTCACCGGTGAGGTTCATCCGCTGGCCGGGGACCAGTCGGCTATTCCACCGGTGTTGCCGCCGTTGCCACTTCCGCACTGGCCCAGTGATCGGCGCCGCTGAGCACGGCCGCTGTCTTTAGGCCGAGACGGTCAGCCCGGTTCGGATCTGCTCGGCGAGGTGCGTGATGCGGGTGGTGATGTCGTCGCGGACGAGCCGCATGCGGTCGATGCCGTCGATGCCTCGTCCGGAGGGCTCGTCGGTGATCCAGGTCTGGACGGGAAGTCCCTCGGGGTTTCGACTTTCGCCTCGCCGCCGAGCACGACGACGAGGTCGATGCCGGAGTAGAGGTTCGGGTCGATCGGTTTGGGGTGTTCGCCGTCGGTGTGTAGCTCGGGTCGAATACGCCTGAGCTACACCCCGAGACGAACTCTGGTTGAGCGCCGAGGTGGTGCAGTAGGCAAAAGGTCGAATAGGCGCAGGTGGTGGACACTGCCGCGGTCTGCACCAACAAGCTCTATCTAGGTCGCGCTGTCGGTGTCTTGGGAATTCCAAACCGACTGGTACAGACGCAATTCATCCTCGGTGAGCTCGAGATCGCCGTGTACTGCACTCATTGTGGTGTCCCACTCGCGGTAGCCGTCGGCACGCGGCGTGAGCAGGACGCCGATTGAGATCAGCTCGTAGGTGCTGAGTCGCTTGCATCGCTCGTGATGACGAAGCTCCAGCCAGGCGATGAATCTGGCGCGTGTTTCCTCGGTCAGTTCGGAACAAACTGCGAAACCGAGTTGAGCCTCGTCGGGCATGCCTGCGAAGATCCGAGATCTCCAGCTGATCGCGCCGTCAGCAACAGCTCGGGCGGCTGCCAGTTCATCGCGCAGAAGCTGGCCTAGTTCCGTGCGGTAGCCGACCGGCAGGCTATCGATCGAGGCGAGGACGTCTTGTAGAACGTCGACGCGGTCCGCGTCGAATGCGCTGGTGGCGATGTCCTCCAGCATGATGCGCACCATGCCGTGCGCTTCGTCGTCGTCGCTGCCCGCAGGAGCTGTCGGCAGCAATGGGAGCGACTGCCGTACTCCAGGTCCGACCAGCTGTGGATCGACGCAGGTCGGTGCCGCGTCTCGATCTGCCCGCGCGAATTCGTAGTACCTTTCGGGCTCGGTTCCGAGGATCTCGGCCGACTCACCTACACGATGCAGGTAGCTGACCACCGCGTAGGTCGAACGGAGCTGGTCGAACAGAAACTCCCAGTCGCGCCGCAGCAACACGATCACGGGAACCGTGCAGTCGACGGCAGGTACGGGATGATCTGACGGCGGAGCCGGGTGTTCGATAACGACGACACCGACCCAGTCGATGACAGGACCGTCGATTCGAACGGCACGCCCGCGACCGTTCTTCATCTGGGTCGCTTCACGCGACAGCCGCCGGGCGGTGCCCTTGACTTGGCCAGTGGCTTCCCGAATCTTCTTGTCGATCCATGACTTTTCTCGCTCACGCGAACCCGGCTCGGTCTCGCGGGCTTTGGACTGGACGATTACCCCGCGTTTGCCGACGACGAGCAGGCCGTCACTGATTTCGCGGACGCCCTTGCCTTTGCGTTCCACGCTGGGCACCGTCACGAAGTCGGGTAGTCCCCAGGTGGCTGCGGCATCGCGTATGGCTGCTTCGGCGGCGATTCCGATCTGTGGATGGTCACGCACCGGTGAAACCCGCGGGATGACGCGCTCGAAAGTTCCATCGCCCGTGTCGACTACAAGGATTAGGTCCTCGGTTTCGTTGGCGACTCGTCCCACACCGAAGTCTGATTCCGCGACCGACGTCAGCTCTTCGGCACTCCACTGTCGGGGTGACCGTGTTGCGTCGTACCAGCTTGCTCGTGTTCGCGCGTTTGATCCAAGCAGGACTTGTCGGGGGCGTTGGACCTCGTCGGACAGATGCGCAAAGTAGGCGCAGATATACTTGACGACGTCGAAGACCTCGTTGAGCCGCTGGTGGAAGCTGTCGTCGCGGTCGGCCGGTGAGAATTCCTCTGGCAGGCACAGGTCGATGATCGTTCGGGACCGGGCCGCCACGCTGTCGACCGAGTCGTAGTTCTCGAGCCGGAAGGTAGCGACTACGCGTTCATCGACCAATTCGCCAGGTTCGGAAACAGTGAAATCGGCGACCCTCACCAGGTTTTGGGTCCGGAGTTCAGGCGAAACCGGCGTAGCCCAGGCGCTGAGTTGAAAACCCGCTTCCAAGTGGTGGTCCCATTCCAGAAGCTGACGCAGCGCTGTGCGAAACCTGCCGACTATCGCGTGTTCGGATGGCCCGAGAAAGGGTTGGCAATCACGTACCAGCTGGACCTGACGCATGGGAACGCCGTCGAGGCAGGACTCGGCCAGCAACGCCTCCAGTCCTTCGGCCGAGTCGGCAATGGGAAAGTACCGGGCCTGTTGTGGGTTTCGAGGACGATGTAGGACGCTGAACTGTTCGACCGACTCGGCCACCAGCGAATCCAGACATCCCCAAAGCTCGTCGACGCACTGGCGGAACAGCGCGGTCAGCCGCATTCGGCTATCAGTCGGCCAGTCTGCATAGATGACGATTCGCCCGGTGTGGTCGGGGTCGATGACGACCTCGTCGTCGAAGAATGGCCCATCGAGGAGCGACTTCCAGAGTGCGGCCATCTCCGAATCCCGCGCTCGCGCCGACTCGAGATGTTTGCATGCCCGCGGGTAGAACCGCCTGATCACAGCCGCAACGCTAGCAACCACCACCGACAAGCGTAATGCTCCTCACCGCCGCGGTATGCCTTGGTGCGGACCGGCGGGTGGTGCTGTGTACCGAATCGGCGAAGAGCCGGTCGAACTCGGAACCCGGATCGGTTGTTGCACTGTGGGCAGGGTGCACGCGTCCAGCACCCAGTTGCCCGGAGCTGGTTAGATCGTCATGAATCCACGGTAAGCCTGTACCTAGGTACAGGATACAAGGGCGGAAACCAGCCGATCGAAGACCTCAACACCACGCTGAATGAGCTGCATCCCGTGCGATTTCCCGAGGTAGGCCCCTGCGGCCAGCAGAGCACAGCGGTTCTCGGGAGCGGATCCCACAGGGGCGATCGGTCTTCAGAAGATGCCTTCGAACAGCAGACCGGCCCCTCCCCTTCGGGCCAGCGCGCACTCACCGTCACTGTCGGTCTCCCGGCGTAGCCTCCTGCATGGCCTGACCGTCAGGCCGACATCACCCACAGGAGATCCGGTGTCGCAGCCGCGCATGGAACAACACTCGTTCAAGCTCGAACTGCCTTCCTCGACCACTTTCGGCCAGGCCGAAAGGATCGCGCTCGACCAAGTCGTCATTCCTCACATGATCCGGACGGGGCGCAACAGCTATGCCGACCTCACGGTGACCGGCAGCCTCATGGGTACCGCCGGCAAGAGGGTCTTCAAGGGCACCTACAAGCTCTAAACGGCCCGACCACGGCTTTGCAAACCCGACACCCGACCAGAAGGTAGCCAACGGTGCCGACCTACTTCCATGTCGATCGAGCGAACCGGCTTCGCGAAGGATCCAGCATTGAGCTCTCGCCCCATTCGTCGCCGAGGTGGTTCGCCGGTGGGTTGTCCGGGCACGGCCAGACGTACCTCAACGGCGAGTTTCAGTTCAAGTTTGTGAATTTGCAGGGGGAGGATCGCTACGCGATCAACCAGGACACAAGCCTCGAGCTGCTGTGGGAGTTGCTTCGTCTCAACGAGTACCCGCAAGCTCCTTCCCGCCTTCAGTCCGTGTTCGGATGGGAGCGTCTCGAAGATGCACGCCAATTTGCCGAGGCAGGACAGCAGGGGACGATCTGGGAGATCGAGGCCGAGCAGCCAGGTTTCCGTGCCGACATGTCGCTCCTGAAGAGCCTTCCTCGAACTGGGGACGCACTCCAGCTGGCCCGGATCTACTGGGCGCAACTCGACGCCTACGACCGGTCACAGCTTCCGCCGGAGTTCGGCCCGCCGGTATGGGAACATCTCCTGACACCGCCGGTACGCGTAGTGCGCGCGGTGCCCACCACCTAGCGCCCACGTCGGCAGACCCCGCATCAACACAGGAAACTGCATGTGCCGCACCGAGGATGCGGGCAGTGCAGGCACTACATCGCGGCGTAGATCCCTTGCGCCGAGGGCTGCGTCCTAGAGTTGCCCCATGGCTCGTACGTACTTGGAGAAGACGATCAAGCTGTTGTTTGGCGGGGCCCGCAGATGCGCGTTTCCAGGCTGCGACACAGCGTTAATCTTCGAGGACCGAGGCGCGATTTCCGTCGTCGCCGAGATCGCGCACATCCGTTCGGAGAAGCGCAACGGGCCGCGATTCGACCCCACGTATCCGCTAGAGGCGATCAATCTACCCGAGAATCTCTTGCTCCTCTGCGGCGTCCACCACAAGCCGGTCGACGAACACGCTTCACGCTATCCAGTACCAGAGTTGCTGCGCTGGAAGGCTCGCCAAATCTCCGATGGAACGATGCGAGATCTGTCCGAGCGACAGGTGGCGCAGATCTTCCAGCACTACGAGCTGAATGCACTTGGCCCCGAGGGATTTTACAAGACCTGCCAAGCCCTGGCGGTCCACGTCCTCGGGCCTGAGACTGATGTCAGCCCCAGCATGTGGGGGCCCGGTCGATACGACGCCACCCTAAATGGACGCGCTATCGGATACCCCAGCGCCGAGGTGCCATGGGACGGGTTCATCGTCCTTGATGCCCTGTACTTCATCCACACCGATCAGACGCGACGCGCGCTGCTCATGTTGCGGAGAAGGATCGAAGACCGCTTCAGTCGCTGGTTTCAGAATGACGGAAAATACAAGCGCCCCGAGTATGTCATCGTTGCCACCAACCTCTCACTTGCTTCGGCGTCCGATCAACGCAGACGAGGATTGGCCGAGTTGCACTACATGCTCGAAGTATCCTCTGAACGATTTGGTTTGAAGGGCATCGCGATCTGGGACGAAGCCGATATCGCCGATCTTCTCGAAACCTACGCAGAGGTTCGACATGCTGTCAGCACTCTGACCGCCTCGAATGAGCTGCTGAATAGCGTTCTTGGGCGGACAACTACGACGGGTACGTAGTGCAGCGACCGCCAACCGTATCCGTCCTCAACGGCGGCCTCGGCGCGTCGACGCTAGAAACAAGAGTCGCGCCAGGAAGCCGCGACAGGACACCGCAGTACCGAAGCAGCAGCTCGTATATGATTGGTGCGCACCAGCTTCGCAATATGTATTCGATCGCTCTCGATCACAGATTTCCGAAGCCCTGATCCGGAATCTGTATGCGAGTCCCCTCCTGCGCCCAGATTTGTGGCCTTCGCGTCAGATTCGTACCCCCGAGGAGTTCGAGTGCGCTCGCGCACATAGGTTCCGCATCACCTAGAGCCGCGCAGCCACCAACCATCGAGTGGCAACTGAACTACCTCGCACCTGGCCGATACTCGATGCAAGGCGAGGTGATCGCCATACGACGACTCCCACGGGCGCGGGCCGACCGGCACCGGGTGTGCCGAATCACCGTCCCCGCGCCGACCAGCTGGACCGGCAGCCCGCCTGAAGTTCCCGATGAAGACAGTCGCGGCTTGGGCGGCAGGCAGGTCCCACTCAACGACCAAAGTAGGCCGGACTAGAACTCTCGATCTTCTCGATCAGGGCACACGATTGTCCCGATCCATCCGCCCGCACCGCCGGGCTTCACTGTCGATACGCGGGGCTACCGATTCTCTGGCCGCGGAGCGATTCGGCTCGCCTCGACCGGTCTCCGGTCGAGGCGAGCCCTTCCCCGTGCACCCACGCGCCGCCGCCACGTCGCGGGGCGGTATCCGCCCTAGGCGCATCAGATCTCGTCCCATGGAGCCACGCCCAGACGCAAGCAGATAGACGAAGCCTCCTGACCGCATTAGCAAGTTACACAAGCAGCCTCGTGCCGGCGACAGGAAGAGTGTGTGCCGCCCGCTTGCGCTAATCCACATCTCGCAGGGAAGGTGCGGTCGTGCCTGCACAACTGACCACCGAAGAGGCCCAGCATCGACGTGACAGACATTCGGGAGGGGCTCCGTCGCCCAACGTGTCACACTCTCCCGCGTGTACGGTGCCGCCAGACCCACGTTGTCACCTCCGGGCGACCTTATCGCCCTTCGAAGGGGGTCGTCGCCAGGCATCACTCGGCATCTGCGCGGAGCTGCCGACAGAGCGCCCTAGCCCCGCGTCACCGTCGGTGCATGAACCCCGCCGATGATGTGTACGTCCAACGACGGAGGTCGGCGCCACGCGGGGCCGTAAGAGAGCCATCGATGCCGTACTGGACGAGCGATCAGAATCGAAGCTGTGGGGTTTCTGTGAGAAATCGGCAAACCACGTCAAATCTCGGACACAACAAAACCCCTCCGACCCAGGTCAGAGAGGGTTTTCACTGTCGGGCTGACAGGATTTGAACCTGCGACCACCTGGCGCGCGTTCCAGTTGTCCAGATCGCACCCATTGCTGCCCAATAGCGCTCAGCATCAACATGTTTCGAGAATCGAAATTTCTCAACGATACCCATGAATTCCAACTGATTCCGTCAAAACTGTGCTGTTTCTGTGGGGCGCAATCAACAGCTTCCAGCGTCCGGCTATTGGTCAACCGTCCGGGCGCCGTGGGCGATCAGCCACTCATCCTTGGCGCGCGAGCAAGCCCTGATGCCGCCATAACCAGTCGATATCTAGCGCCATCGCAGACCCCGCTTTGGCGCGCGCCGCAGAGCGCCTTCCACTGACAGAAGGTCCGACGCGATCCATCGCCGTTGGCGAGGCAGCGACCGTCCTCAGTGGTCAAACTTGCCGTTGTGTTTGCGGGCCAGTTCGACCAGGGCTGCGGTGATCCGCACCAGTAGCTCGGCATCCCGCCCTTGGCACCGCTTCCAAACTTGACACCATTCATATTTTCGGCGACGCTGTAGCCATTAATAAATTTGGTACTAGTCCCGATCTCCCTGACGGTAATGCGCGCTGCGGCGCGAGGCCGTAGCCGCAACCCGGCGAAAAGGCCGAGATCCCGGCGCCGCAGAAGTGGCACGCGCCGGCCACCGCCACTGTCGAGCGACGACTAAGCGTCGTCCGAGACGTGGCGACCACGACGAGCGGCGAGCGATCACCATTGAGAGCCGCAAGAAGGGCAGACCGTGACGCTGACCGCTGTCAACCCCGGCCCAGAGTTCGCACTGTCGACTCCCGACCGTATGACTTACGGCCTCGGATCACTAGCGACAGCAACATATGCCATGGTCCCCGGCCTAGTCCTCGTGTACTACCTGACCAACATTGTTGGCGTCACCGCCGCGGTCGCAGGATTCGTCGTGCTTATACCCAAGTTGCTCGACCTGGTCTACAACCCGATCATCGGGAGACTGTCCGACTCGACGGTATCCCTTTTGGGACCTCGGCGACCTTGGATGATCGCGGGAATGGTGTTGCTTCCACTGGGGTTCGTGTCCATCTTTTTCTCTCCGGTCAGCGGTAACGGCGCTGCTTGGTGGGTAGGCGCTGCGCTGGCCGTTTCCGGACTCGGTTTTTCTGCCTTCGTTATCCCCTATAGCACTCTGCCCGCCGAGCTCGGGGCGAGTTCGCTGGAACGCACGTCGATGATGGTGTGGCGCACGGCATGGCTGGGCGTGGCGATGATTGCCGTGGCAGCAATGGCGTCATCGATGGCCACGGCCGATGGCGGCGGACGTCAGGAGTACCGAGAGATGGCTGTCGTCATGGGCTGCCTGATTTTTGTGGGCACGTGCGGCGCGATGTACAGCGCGCGTCGTTCTACGCACGCGGCCGCAGTGACTTCAGCACTACAGGCTGGATCGCTGCGCGGTGCGCTGAACACGGCCCGCCGGAACCGTCCGTTTCGCACCCTACTGGGGGTCTTCATACTTATCGAAGTGGTCATTTCCGTCACGCTGGCAGGACTACCCTTCTTGTCCGAGCAGATCCTTGGATCGGATAGTGCGCTCGCACCGCTGTTCGTCTGTGCGATAGGGCCGATGCTGCTGACAATGCCGGCGTGGCGTCGTGCCGCCGCGGCCTACGGCAAGAAGAACTGTCTGACCGTGGCGCTGTCTATCTTCGGTGGAGGCGCACTCACAGTCGCCGCGCTACCCGGCGTGGCACACACGATCCAATTCGAGATCGCCTGCACAGCTGTCCTGGTAGCTGGGGTCGGTTTCGCCGGGGCGCAGATCCTGCCGCAAGCCATGCTCGCCGACACGTTGGCCGCCGACGCATACGAGTCCGGTCATCGCCGGGCCGGGGTCCTCACCGGGATGTGGTCGGCCGGCGAAACCATCGGAGGCGCCGCCGGCGCGAGCCTCTACGGATTCGTCCTTGCTGCAAGCGGATTCGTCTCATCGACAGCAGGCGAAGCAGTCAGCCAGCCACGCAGCGCACAATGGGGCATCGCGCTCGGTTACTCAATCATCTCTTTGGTGAGCGTCCTCGCGGCACTGAGCTTGCTCAGACGTTATGCACCTGCCAAGGAATCGCGCGCCTGAGGTTCACCCCCCGGACTTGCACCCACGGAGTGGAGCGAGCTACGCCGTGCTGCGGCGGCGAGCGCCCCGCATGTACCCATAACGGCCAAGATCGCGACGGTAAACCACCACATTGCGACGGGTGCGGTGAGGAGTTTCGTGGCGATGCCCAGGCCGATAGAGGGGACGATGAGGCCCAGGTAGGCGACCAAGAACAGCCCCGCCAACGCCCCGCCGCGTTGAGCCGGTTGCGCCATCGCGGCTACTGCACCGATCGCCGACTTGAACAACATCCCGGCCCCGCCGCCTGCGATCACACCGCCGATCAGGAAAGCAATCAGGTTCGTATTCTGCATGCCAAGCGCCAGCACGATCAGCCCCGTTGCCTCGGTTGCAAGGCCGATAGCCCTGCGTCCCGGAGTGCCGAGGCGGTTCGTCGCCATCTGCGCTACTGCCGCAGCCCCGAAGACTGCGAAGACGATCAGGCCCGCCAACGCGCGACTGGTGTGGTGCAGGGTACCGGCGACGAAGCCGGGTGCCAGCGACGTGAACAATCCGAAGATGCTGAACGCGGCGAATGCGGCGACAGCCGCAGCAAGGTAACCCGCTCGGTCTCCGTGGTTTACGGAGATAACCTGCGGGCTCCACGCTGGTGATTGCGAGGGTCGAAGCACAGTCTCCGGAGTGGCCGCGACGGCGGCGATAGCGAGCAGAAGCAGCAGCACGAAGATCAGATAGGGAGTGCGCAGGGGGCCGCTCACATACTCGGCGAGTAGGCCCGCAACCAGTGTTCCGACGCCCAAGCCGCCGATATTCGCCACGGTCGAGACAATCTCGAAGCGCCCACGCCCGGAGTCCGGCCGACCGACGGCGTGCAGCTCATGCAGGAAGGCTGTGGCGGTCGCGGTGATCATGCCGACGCCGAGCCCGGTGATAAGTCGGGCAACGAGCAGCCCGGGCAGCGACGACCACACCAGAAATAGTGCTGCCGCGACGACTTCCAAGGCCAACGCCGGAATCAGGATCCTTTTGCGTCCGACCCAGTCCGAGACATGGCCGACCAGGATCAGGCTGGCGACAACCCCGACGGCATAGACGGCGAAGACGAGCGTCACCATGGGGGTCGAGAAACCATCGCGCAGCTGATACAGCGGGTACAGCGGAGTGGGGACCGTTGAAAACGCCATCGCGATGAGAAAGCTCGCCGCGATCAACCAGAAGCCGATGTTGTGACGCGCCCGCGCCGAGGGCGCGTTGATCAGCCCACTCGGGTCGTTGCGGCCAGATGCATGGATGCTCACACTTCTCGTCTCCTCGATAGATCAGTTCGGTCCCCACTCTCTCTCGTATCGATCATCAAGTCGAACGAATCTTGGAGCTACGTAGCATCTCCCTATGAGATAGTTAGAGCGTGGATTTGAGGCAGTTGGAGCATTTTGTCGCTGTCGCCGAGGAGCGCAACTTCACCCGCGCGGCCCTGCGCCTGCATGTCGTGCAGTCGGCGGTGTCCGCCACGATCAAAAATCTCGAACGCGAGTTGGGGGTGCAGCTGCTCGAACGCAACTCCAAGCGCGTCGAACTCACCGACGCAGGGCGGGCGCTGCTCCCTGAAGCACGAAGTGCTCTGGCAGCCGTACAGCAGGCTCACGATGCCGTCGGCGAGGTCAAAGGCGGGCTGCGCGGCACCCTGCGCATCGGCACCGTCACCGCGCTAGCACTGCTCGATCTACCCGAGGTGCTCGGCCGATACCACCGCACCCATCCCGGGGTCGCGCTGCGCCTGTCCACCAGTCCGGCTGGGTCGGCAGGCCTGGCGGCAGCAGTTCTCGAGGGATCGCTCGACCTTGCCTTCGTCTCCCTTCCCGGGCACATTCCCGCGGGTATCCACCTACACCGGTTGGCCGCTGCGACGCTAGAACTCATAGTGCCGTCGGCACATTGGCTCGCCGACCGGGTAGAGGTAAACCTCTTCGAGCTGGCAGGGGAATCGTTTGTCGACACTCTCGTCGGCTACGGCAATCGAACCGTCGTCGACCAGGCCTTCGCCACCGCCGGGCTGACCCGTCAGGTCAGCATCGAGGTCGCCGATATGGCAACGGTCGCCGCCTTTGTGCAAGAAGGTCTAGGCGTCGCTCTGCTACCCGATTTCGCGATTCCGGATCGCGCAGATCTGAGGCGACTGACCATCACCAGCGCAGAACTCAACTGGCCGCTGTCTCTGGCCTTCAGCAGTTCACGCCGACTCGGCGCAGCCGCCCGCGCGCTTGTCACCATGCTCGCCAGCGAGCGAGCATCCAGCAGTATCGGCGCCTGCGCCGAATGCTCGTCTGGCCGAAGCGATGGACTGACAGCCATTGAACGAACCACTGGCCACGAGCCTGCGTAGGACCGGCCTACCAGGCTCGGCGCAATCCGGCGCGTCGACAACACGGCGCCTTCCAACGTCCGGTGACGTGCGCCGAGAACACAGGGAGCCGCTGCATTGATCCGGCGAGTGGCGGTTGCGATCACGAAGCCTCCGGCACCCGACATATGTGGGTTTCCCGGCCTCGTCTAGCTCGTAGCCGCGCAGGATCCCAGCTGGCCCGCAGGCCCGAGCTCTTCGACGTCGGTGACCGGCATCCGGCTCGGCCGCAGTTACTGATCGTTGGTTCGGACACCGTGCGCACCCTCTCCCGGTCGATCAGTTGTTGTTCGATGACCTCGCGGCTCCGCTGGAGCGCGGCAGCCCGCGGGCGGCCGCCAGCACACACGATTTCGTAGTCAGTCGCCGCAGTACTCCGGATTCCCGCAAGCGGCATCTGAGCCCGGCACTCGACACCCAGAAGAACCGCCGTTCCCGGCCTCACCGCGCCCGTCCTGCCCGCCGATTCATGGTCAGGATCAGCGAAGCTGGTCAGACACGCCAGTCGGCAGCTGGGCCGAATGCGTGGGCCGACATCCGCTGATCGAGCCGCCCATCGGCACCATGAACCCCGCTCGGCGGACACCTCGAGCCTGTTCCTTTCCGAAGACCTAATCGAGAAGACTCGGCCGACCGCCGCAGGATTTGCGCGGCCGACCAACTGCAGCCAATTTCCTCAGCGCGTCGTGTGGGCTTCGGCAGGTGGGGCAGCGATGCACGGGTTGCGCATCTCGCCAAGGCCCTCGATTGTCGAGGACAAGGTACTGCCCGGGACGAGGTAGCGCGCGGGGCTGCGAGAGTGGCCCACTCCCGCAGGTGTGCCGGTGAAGATGAGGTCTCCGGCGAACAGTTCGCAGATCGTCGACAGGTGAGCGACCAGGGCCGCCACGTCGAACACCAACTCCTTGGTACGCGAGGCCTGCACCAGCTCGTCATCGACCGCGGCTTCGATTGCCAAATCGTTAGGGTCATCGAGTTCGTCGAGGGTGGTCAACCAGGGTCCGGTCGGCGCAAATCCGGCGTGACTTTTGGCCAGGCTGAATTGCGGTCGCGTCCCCCGCATCTGGGATCGGCGTTCGGAGATATCCTGGCCGATGCAGAATCCGGCGACGTGTTCTAGCGCGTCGGCGGTGGCGATGTTGCGACCGCCGACTCCAATGATGACGACGAGTTCGACTTCCCAATCACACGTTGATGTCGGCAGTGGAATCGAACTACCCGGGCCTGTGATTGCCGATCCGAATTTGGTGAAGACCAGCGGCTCGTCGGGTATTGACCGTCCGGTCTCGGCGCCGTGATCGGCATAGTTCAAGCCGATCGCGAAGATCTGCCGCGGCGTGGGCACAGGAGCCCCCAATTGTGACAGGTCCGACATCAGACTCGCAATGGTCCGGCTCGTATCAAGGGAGGGGTCGTGGCTGGCGTACCAGGACTTGACCTGGCGCAACGCGGCGATGGCTTGATCCGGGTCGCTGGGTAGCGCGCCACCGGAAGCGGACGCAAGATCCACGATCCCTGTGTCGGTGACTATCGTGGCTCGTCCATCGAGGTTGGCGAGTCTCATGAGCGAGGACATCCTTTCTATTGGGCTGTGTGCCAGTCGGCGCACAGCATTGGGGGCCTGGGCCGCAGGTCATCGAGGTAGTACCCGCGGCGTGCGCTCCTCTGTCTCATCCGATGCGCCGAGCAGACTTGGCGTCGGACCACCAGCCATAGTCCGCCCGCTGCCGCTGTTGCTGCTGTTACAGCAAGTATTTGAGGTGCCACCGTGAACAAGCGGTCGAAGTTCACCTTCGCCGACCGGGCCATCGCCATTTGACGTTTCCGGCTGTTGCTGTCGAAGCGGAGCGTGGCAGCCATGACGGAGACAACGGGCCGGTCAGAATTTTCGGCGTAGTAGATGTGCGGAGATTCTCGCGCGTCAACGATCATTCCGGTCACCGGCTCGACCCACAGCTCACGGAAAGTGCTGTACCAGCGATGCAAAGTGAGCGGTTGTTGATCAGTGCTCAAACCCCATTTCGACCGCGGCAGGGTCAGCACGGAGCCAGTAACGTTCGGGGCGGCCGTTGCCAGGTCGATGGGATCGATCTGCTGGCGAAAACGGAGCACGGCCAACCCGTCGATTTTCGATTCGTCGACGTATTCCAGGGGCGCGCTTCGTCGCGCAATGGTGTCGAAGTAGGGATAGGACTTCTTCAGCGTGCCCATCGACAATTTCGACGTCATTCCGGTGAAGTCCACTTCGTCGGCCACTCCCGATGAGCTGGTCTGGATGCTGCCGCGACCGTTGGGTGTAGGACTGGCCGACACTCGGTCGACGGTCACGGTGGTGATCGTCGCGCTCAGAAGCCCGGCGCCGTCTTCAATGTCCAAACGGCGTATCTCGGCTCCGCTTTGCGCTGTCATCGTCTCGGAGTCGCTGGGCTCGACGACGGTTACGTACCGCTGCGACATCAGGGGGACATCGTCGAGAACCCGCAGGGCTTGCTCGCCAGACATCGAGGTGGGATCGAGAATCTGCCCGCCGCGTGTCCCGGCGGCCGCTGTGGTGGACACGACGGTGACGGCAAGGTCCAACGGTGTTTTCGCCAGGCGATCGGGGACGTGGGTGGTCAATAGCACTGCTGAGGTCATTACCGACATACGAGCTCCTTTGCTCAGTGGAGCG
Source organism: Nocardia sp. NPDC055002 (assembly GCF_053608825.1). Classification (NCBI taxonomy): domain Bacteria; kingdom Bacillati; phylum Actinomycetota; class Actinomycetes; order Mycobacteriales; family Nocardiaceae; genus Nocardia; species Nocardia sp. NPDC055002. The sequence continues at coordinate 18,144 of NZ_JBSGWE010000001.1, read as the reverse complement.
ACACGCGGGCAACATTTATCGGCAACATCGTAGCCGATATTGTAACCAGGGTTAACCCGGAAAGGGGCAAACAGGGCGCCCACCGATCAACGCGACGGCTCGAACCCTCGCCACTGGGCGACATCGCGGCTCCGACTTCTCGACCTTCATCGACTCGATCCGCCACCGCGTGTTCACCCTGCCCGATGACACACATATCTTCCCCGGCCACGGCGACTGCACCCACGGTAGGCACCGAAGCACCACAACTAGCCGGATGGATCGAACAGGGCTTCTGAACTGCGCGTGCACAACATGCTCTTGTCGGCTTGGCTGCAGGAGCCGCAGCTACCTGCACCCCAGGCCAGTACGGCTTCGCGGCGCGGCAGCCTTGACACCCCCAACAATAACGGCAACACTGTTACCAGTATGACCGAGAGAAAAGGCATCGCCCGCGGGTCCGCTTCACACTTCGTCACCGTCGATGGCATGCATGCGGTACAGGCGCGCAGGCGCGGGACCGACGGTAGTCCTGTTGCGCGGCAGCGCGTCCTCGCTACACGGCGTGGAGGCTGTCGCGCGACGACTGCAGAGCGACTTCGACGTCATCAGCCTGGATCTGCCAGGATTCGGCGAGACAGGCCCTCGGCCGGACCGGGACTATCGAACTCAGACCGCTGGCACCGTTCCTCGATGCTGTTCAGGTGCCCACGTGCGCAGTGGTAGGAAACTCGTCGAGTGGGAACGTCGTAGTGGATGCCCCTGGACGGGCCTTGGCGTTTGCGTTGATCAACGCGACCGGCTGCCCAGACAAGACACTGTCGGCAGGGATGGCGTTGGCGCGCAATCCCGTGGTCGGACAACTGCTATGCCGATTGATGCCCAGGCGAGCGGTCGAACCAGGCCTGCGCCAGGCCGTCGGCCCCAACTCGATGATCGTCGACAAGGCGATGACCGATCGAACAGATCGATTGTGGAATCTTCCCGGCAACCCCGCAGCATTCCTCGACTTCGTCAGCACGGATCAGTCCAGCCGGAGTGCGACAATCCTCAGATCTCGGTCGCCCCCTGGTGCTGCGAAGCGCCGAGATCGACGGGACCAGCACTTCGCTCGAGACATCGCCGGCGCTGTCAAAAAATCCACTGCGATGGCGGCCACCTTCTTCCTGAGGAGGACCCCCAGTGGGTCGCCAAGGCGGTCCGCGATTTCATTCACACGCTACGACTCGACGGACAGAACACATGAAGTACTTCGTGGCCGACACCGAAGACGGCCCAATGAACGTTTTGACCCGCATCCGCAGCCGACTCCGCGGCAGCTTTGTCAAACTGTCCGATGGCGTTACGCACTACGAGCTCACAGGCCCTGACGACGGCGAAATCGTCATGCTCGCCGGAGGTCTCACCATCCCGTTGTTCTACTGGGACCGGATGGCAGCCGAGCTACACGAGCGCGGACTACGGACACTGACCTACAGCGCCTACGGCCGCGGCTATTCCGACCGAGTCCGGGGTCCCTACGACGAGGCGCTGTTCGTTCGCCAACTCTCCGAACTGATCGAGAGTCTGAGTGTGCCCAAGCCTTACCATCTCGTGGGCACCTCGATGGGCGCGTTGGTCGCTATGGCCTATGCTCGCGAAAACTCCGTCAACCTGGTCACTTTGTCCTTGATAGGACCGGCGGGACTGAGTCCTCAGCCGTTCGCGCAGAAGATCGCACTGGGCAACGACTGGACAGCCGGACTGATCGCTCGACATCTGGGTAGCCGGGTACTGAAACAACATCTGGGCCACAACCTGAGCGACCAGAAGCTCACCGCCGAACTGTCCGCCATGGTGCTCGACTCCTTCAGGTACGACGGCTCGCTCTACGCCTTCTTCGATACCCTGCAGCACTTTCCGCTCTTCGATCGCAGCGATGCCTACCATTACACCGGCACTCTGCAGCTGCCCGTCTCGCTCGTGTGGGGGACCGAAGATCGTGTGACACCGATCAGCAGTCTCGAAACCGTCCGTGGCCTTCTGCGACCTTCTCACTGTCACGTCATCGAGAACTGCGGACACATGGCCCCCTTTGAAAAGCCCTCCATCGTCGCCAATTCGGTGGCCTCACATATCGACTCGTACTCAGATCGGCGGCCAAGATGACAAAAGAAAACACTACCGATGTCTTGATCGTGGGTGCCGGTCCCACCGGCACCGCGCTTGCGATCGACCTAGTTCGGCGCGGTGTATCCGTGCGGCTGATCGATCGAGCCTCGCACGCCTTCGACGGCTCACGCGCCAAAGGAGTGCAGCCTCGTACCCTCGAGATCTTGCACGATCTCGAGGCCCTGACCGAGGTCATCAATCAGGGCGAGCTCTACCCCCCGATGGGCATTCACGTCGGGCCGGTGACAGTCCCCTGGCGCATGATGGCCAAAGGTAAGCAGAGCTCAGCGGTACCCCACCCCGATACGTGGCTGATTCCCCAGTTCAGCACCGACCGCGCTTTGCACCACAGGCTCGAAGCCTTGCGCACACCCATCGAATTCGACACCGAACTCGTCGATTTCACCGTCGAGTCCACTGGCGTCAATGCCCACCTGGCCACCCCCCGGGGAGAAGAAACCGTTGTCGCGCGATACATTGTGGGCGCTGACGGAGGCGGCAGCAGTGTGCGTAAACAGGCAGGGATCGAATTCACCGGTTCCACCGACGACGGTGACCGAATCCTGCTCGTCGACGCCACTGTCACCGGGTTGTCTCGCAAGTACTGGCACGTGTGGCCGGGTCTGGGTGGGAAATTCGTCGGCGCCTGCCCACTCCCCCACAGCGAAATGTTCCAGTGGATGATCCGGCTCTCGGCCGACGAATCACCGCCTCAAGGACTGGACAACATCACCCACCGAATCCGCTCTCACACCCACAACAAAGACATCACTCTGCGAAAAATCCGATGGCAGTCGGTCTTTCGTCCCAACATTCGTCTAGCCGAGTCCTACCGCCGCGGACCGGTTCTGCTGGCGGGCGACGCGGCCCACGTGCATACCCCCGCCGGGGCCCAAGGCCTCAATACCGGTATCGGCGATGCATACAACCTGGGATGGAAACTCGGTCTGGTCCTGCAAGGCGCCAACGAGCAGCTGCTCGATACCTACGAAGCCGAACGACGTCCTGTCGCTGCCGCTGTGCTCGGGCTCTCGACCAAAAAGTACGAAGGCCTGGGGAAAATGGGCCCCTCCAGCATCCGGCGAGGCAAAGACGAGAAGCAACTGACTCTGACCTATCATGGCGGGCCCCTTGCCGATTCTGCCGCTGAGCGCACCGCCACACTGCGCGTTGGCGACCGGGCCCCTGATGCCGATCTCGTCACCGAGGATGGAACCAGAGCACGCCTGTTCGATCTGATTCGCGGCCCGCATTTCACCCTGATCGTGTACGGCTCGCGTGCCGCGAGCGACCTCGATCAGCTCACGGAGCCGACGAAGAACCCGCACCTCGAGCGCATCTTCGTAGACACCGAACCTAACGCCGAAACCACAGTTTTGACAGATCCCACTGGAGACTTCGCTCGTAACTACGGGTTGAGCCGCGACGCACTGATTCTTGTCCGTCCGGACGGCTACGTCGGCCACATCGCAATCCAGGACATCGCCAACACCACCCCGCTCGATTTTCTCGGCCTGGTTCCCACCTCCGAACAACGGCCGCCGCAGTAGTGGTCGCATGGTCTCTGGCAGTACACCCGCTGCCCGCCATACGGGACGCATAGGTTTGGGTCCTCGTAGCAGCCAGTCCCGGATGCGCGAGTCCGTCAGCACGCCCGCAGCATCAGGGCGGCGGCTGTGCAGACAAAGGTCACCGGTGAGCACGCGTTGCAGCGACCGACCGGTGTAGCAGCCCCGCTCAGCAGCCCTTGAAGACGACCTTCCACGTCGAATAGGGCTGGCGACACCCGAACGAAGATCCGATACGCCTGCCGGAGAACTCGAGCTCCCGAACCCGAACCCCTCATCGGAGCTCGTCGTCAACCTTCGATCGCTTCACCCCGCGAAAACGACGTCCGGCGCGAGCCCAGTCAGCTTCCCAGGCTGCGGACATTTCCGGCACAAAGCGGGCAAGATCGAGTGCCCGTCATTGCGGTGCCGAACGCCAGCACCACCAGCGAGCGCGAATCCCCCACGTCATTGCAACGAATCACTCTCACACAGCCGGAGTGGCGCTCCGACCACCAGCACGATGCAGCTCCGTTCTATCGTCAGCAGCGGAACGCACCCTCGGTTCGTGCACGGGCTGAGGTCAGAGGCAACTGTCGACCACCCTGTGTACTCGACATCCAAATCCGACTTCTCCACGAGCACTGGAAAAAACCAGACCTGGCAACCATGATCGACTGACCACTCGCCATCGCCTGAACTGCGCACTGGGGATGTGAAGCGCGCCCCGCGCGGTACCCCGGGCGCAATGACCGCCTTACGTGGCGACAGCTACTACGCGATGGGTAGCACCTGACGGAGCATCCGGTCCGCCCACATCGGGCCGGACTTCTGATCATCACACCGCTGGAAAAAGTATCCGGAAGGTTGCGCCCCGGTTTTGGTTGGCAAGCAACTCGATTCGGGCGCCGTGGGCGTTGAGAATGGATGCGACGATCGACAGGCCGAGTCCGGAACCTGTGCTGATAGATCGCGATCGATCTGTTTGAAAGAAGCGATCGAAAATGTAAGGGGCGTCTGCTTGGGAGATACCTGGCCCATCGTCAGAAACACCCAGAACGATGACTCGCTCGGTCTGCGGGTTTGTAGCTCCTGCCGCTGCCATTGCTCCGATCGTCGGCTGTGCTGGGGTGTAAGAGATGGCGATGGTGATTGCCGCGGTCGGTGGCGTGTGCACCAGCGCGTTGTTCACCAGGTTGTTGACGACCTGACGGATTCGCCGTTCGTCGGCAAGAATTAGAGCCTGATCGACTGAACTCACGAGTTCGATGTGACGCTGCGGGAACTGGGCCCGGATAGTGTCAGAAATTTCGCGGATAAGAGTAGCCAGGTCGACCTCTGCCAGGTCCAGCGGCCGTTCTTGATCAAGGTTCGCGAGGAGCAGTAGATCGTCTACGAGCGCGCTCATCCGCAGAGACTCACCTTCGATTCGACGCATCATCTCCGCAGCCCCACCCGCAGCCTGTTCACCCCCTACACGGAACAGCTCGGAGTAGCCCCGAATCGTTGTCAGCGGTGTGCGCAATTCGTGGGATGCGTCGGAGACGAACATTCGCATCCGATGCTCGGAGTTTGCGAGCTGGCGCATCACTTCCGATATCTGGGACAGCATCACGTTGAAGGCCGAGCCGAGTCTGCCGACTTCGGTATGAGGGTCGGTGTCGACAACTCGGCGATCCAGGTTTCCCGCCGTGATTGCGTCAGCGGTGTCTTCGATGCGAGACAAGGGAATCAGTCCGAGACGGACCAGCCAGATCGCTGCGAGCACCGCAGCTCCGAGCAGCACGGTGCCTGCCACGATTTCGATCGTATGCAGTTGCTTCGTCGTCGCTGATACACCCTCGAGCGACATCGCGACCGCGACGGTGCCGCCATCGGGCTGAGATTCATTGGGGAGCTGCACTCCCGCGCGGACCCGCCATTCAGCGTCGGATCTGCGGTTACTGACGGTAAATGAACCGTCGCCTAGTTTGCGGACCGAATCGGCGTTCATCGGGGGAAGTTCAGGTTTCGCGCTGTTGTCGGAGTTGTCGCCGAGCTGTCCGACTTGGTGACCGTTGTTGTCGAAGAACAGGATCCGAAAAGCTGAGGGCAGCTCTGCGGCGGCAGGGTCGGGCATCGGAGGCGGGGGCGGCCGATCTGCGCTCACCAGCTGTGTGGTGAGAGCGTCGAGTTGCGCGTCCACCCGATCCAGCTGTCCACGATCCAACAATGTCGCGGTGAGCGCACCGAATGTCACCAACCCCGCAGCGGTCATCGCGAAAACTATCAGTATCAGCCGTGTTCGCAGCGTCCAGTGCCGAAGCGGGCGCACCCTTTTCATATGCCAGACCGGTCGCGCCGCAGGGTATAGCCGACCCCACGCAAGGTGTGGATCAGCGGAGGACCCGCGGTGTCGATCTTTCGGCGCAGTTGGCTGATGAACGTGTCAACGATCCGACCGTCGCGGCCGTCGGAATTCCACACTCGGTCGATGATCTGGGTTTTGCTCACGACCGTGTCAGCGTTGGACAGCAGGTAGTGCAGCAGGCTGAATTCGGTTGCTGACAATCCGATCTCGATGCCGCCGCGCATGACCTGGTGCGCGTCGAGGTCCATGGTCAGATCGGCGTACCGAAGGACCCGGTCCCGAACGCTGGTGGTGCCGGTGCGGCGCAGAATCGCCTCCACCCGCAACAGCACTTCTTCGATACTGAACGGCTTGCTGACATAGTCGTCGCCGCCGACAGCCAGCCCGGCGATGCGGTCCCCGACCGCGTCGCGCGCGGTCAAGAACAAAACCGGCACATCGTTTCCTCGAGCCCGCAGTCCACGCGCGATCGCATACCCATCGATGTCGGGAAGCATGACATCGAGCACCAATATGTCCGGGACTTGCGCTTCGATCAGATCCAGTGCGGATCGACCGTCAGCTGCCGCGCGGACATCGTATCCACGCATACGCAACGCCGCGGAGAGCAGGTCTCGGACGTTGAGTTCGTCGTCGACGACGACGACCGAGTACGGGTGGGATTGATCGGTCATCGCATCAGGGTAGGTGCCCTCGACACCGGCCTGATAGACCGACTCCGCGTTCACAGAAAGCTGCCAGGTTCCCCGCACATTCACCAGATGTTCATCGAGTGTGCTGGTAGATGACCGAAGCATGAACGAACAGCGGGCCCCGATAAACCTGGCACCCGCTTTGCTGCTCGGCTCCGATTCAGCAACAAGACCGCAGATTGGGCAGGTACGTGACACGCACCACGGATTCGAAGACACCACCGGCGAAGGCGAAACGCCAACGCAGATACCTTGCAGCAGTAGGTGGAAGCGCGGCGTTAGCCGCAGCAACCCTGCTCGCCGGGGCTGCTCATGCCGATGCGCGGGTGAATCTGCCAGATGGTGAACGCACGGCCGGACCATACTCCTTCAGCAAGTCCGGTGAAACAGCGCTGATCTCCTCGGCTCTCAACGCGAACGGCACCGGCCGAACCGCGTGGGTCAGTGGGGTCGTAACAGCCGAAGCACCCGCCGACTCGGTGATGGAGCTCGAGGTCGGCTATCTCGTCGGCTGCCAGGTAGACCTCGAAGGCCTCGAGGCGGATCTGGGCGCCGACATCGACCTCAAGTCACCCTCGATCTCCGCCGGACTGTCGATTCCGCTGAACGCCGGCGAGGTCAAGTACTACAAGATCACCGATATCGACCTGGTCGACGGGCATGGCGCCATCAACTATCGCGACCAAGGCATCGAGATCACCGGGTGCGGTGGCTACGCCCAAGCTCGGTCGATGGTCAGTTTGATCAGCGACGACGGACCGAACCGCTACGCGGGATACCTCTACGGCCGGCCCTTCAGCATCGGATGAACACCATGATCAGCACACCTCGAGGACCTCGAATGAATGCGCCCTACCGCGCCCGTACCTTCCGCGCCGCAGGATTCGGAGCCGGCGCCGTCGCGGCGTGCCTGCTCTCGACCGGCACCGCCAGCGCCGACCAGTTCATCGAACTACCAGCAGTTTCGGCGACCGAACCGCTGCTCGGCGGCGGAGAAGTCACCGTCACCGGCGACGACTTCGCGACCGTATCGCCCTCGGTGGGCGCGACACCGCTGCACCGCAATGTCTGGGTCTCGGGCAACGTACAGGTCAACGCGTCCGGCATGACCAATGGCCGATTGGAAGTGGGCTACATCATCGGCTGCCAGGTCGCATTCGGAGCCGGCGCCGACGTGGACGGCGGTGCCGAGCCCAAAGACGGCGAGGTCGCCGTTCAAGCATCGGCGGGCGCTGAAATGACGTTGGGCCCTGGTGAGGTGAAGCGGTATTCGATCCTGCAAATCAAGCAGAAGGACGAGCAGGGCGACAGCGAGACCGTCGGCTATTACACCTTCGACGGCGACAGTGCGAGCTTCACCTACAGCGACAAGACCTTCGGGCTGACCGGCTGTGCGGGCGCTGCGCAGGCGCGGATGTACGTCAACCTCACGGCCTATCAAAAGGACAAGGGCACCAAGTCCAAGATCACCGTCTACGGCCAGCCCTTCGGCATCTGAGCATGAACAGCTCACTGCCACTACCGCACTCGATGTCGCGTGCCCGATTACGGGAGGTAAGCGGGTGACGATCTTCGCCAGGAAACCCCCGCGCAGAATTCCCGCCGGGGACCCACCAGCAGCTCGCCCTGATACACCGATTGCGATGACTGAAGCCGACAACGAGGAACGCATCGTGGTCACTCAGACCGCGAGTGCCCTACACGCGTTCAATCGGTATGAGATCAAGTACCTCGCCGACGAACGCGATGTCCCGGAACTGCGGCGCGCCTTACGCGACCGGATGGACGCCGACGGCCACAGCACCAACGGCGGCTATCCGGTGACCAGTCTCTATTACGACACCAGCAACCTGCGGTTCTACTGGGAAAAGATCGAAGGCTTGAAGTTCCGGCGCAAGCTTCGCCAGCGAATCTACGGCGATCCCGGCGAGGTCACCGACGAAACACCGGTCTTCATCGAAATCAAACAGCGGGTCAACCGGGTGACGCAGAAGCGCCGGATCCGACTGCCTTATCACCAAGCGCGCGAGCTGTGCGCAGGCTCGCTCGACATCGACGTCGACGGCCGGGAGAAAGCTTTCCTCAACGAGGTATCGGAGCTGGTGACCAAGCTCGATCTACGGCCGATCGTCACTACCGGCTATCTGCGGGAAGCCTATGTCGGCACGGATGCCGACCTCGGCCTGCGTGCCACGATCGATCACCGGGTGCACGGTCGAGACCGTGACTTCCACTTCGGGGCACAGTCGGAGAATCGGTTCATCATCCCCCCGCACCTGTGCATCGTTGAGGTCAAGGCCAATGAGCGCATCCCCTACTGGATCTCGGACCTGACCGCTCGGCTGAACATGTCGGTGGTTCGCGTCTCCAAGTACTGCCAGAGCGTGGAGGCCTTCGACCTCGCACCGCGTTCTCGTTATCAATCCCTCGACGATATCGCTGCTCTCACGGCTGATACTGCGTCGTCCCTGCCCAAGAAAGTGCTCTCGTGAACTTCGACATCCAAGACCTCAGCGGGACGTTCACCACGTTCGACATCGTTGTGTCGCTGTCTTTGTCGTTCGTGTTGTCGGCGATCATCGGCTATGTCTACCGACGAACACATAAGAACGTCTCATACAGCCAGTCCTACGTGCAGACATTGATCGTTGTCGGCATGGTCATCAGCCTGATCATGCTCGTCGTTGGATCCAATATCGCGCGCGCGTTCGCTCTGGTCGGCGCGCTGTCGGTGATCCGGTTCCGCAACGCCATCAAGGAGACACGCGATGTCGGGTTCATCTTCTTGGTGATGGCGATCGGCATGACCACTGGTACCCGGTTCTACCTGCTGGCCATTGCCGCCACTGTCGCTATCTGCCTGGTTCTTCTGGTGATGCACCGATTCAACTGGTATAAGCTCGATGTCCAGCGCCAGGTCATCAAGATCCAGGTTCCGCCTGAGCCTGCCTACACCGCGGTCGTCGAAGACGTGCTGATCCAGAAATGCAAGGAGTTCGAGCTGGTCAGTACCGAATCCGTCCGGTCGGGTGCGTTGACCGAGTTGTACTTCACCGCCCAACTCAAATCCGGGATCAAACCGGCCGAGGTGATCGAGGCCCTCAGCATGGTCAACACCGGACAACGGGTCACGGTCCTGACCGGCTACGACCAAACCGACATCTGATGCCCTCGGACACCGTGAAGCCTTCCGTCTCCCCGGCAGGCATACCGAGAAGACGCCTGCGCCACTGGCTGCCCAAGTCGGTGCGCCAGCACTGGAAGCTCGCCGCAACGTTCGTGGCGTTCGTCGCGGTGATGGCGACGGTGTTCGGCTCGGTGCGGATCACCCCGGTCATCACCGGAGATGCTTCCGTGATCACCTCTGCGATCACCGAGAACATCGAAGGCCGGGCCGATTTGTTCGACGCCGAGGTCGGCCACGACCTCAACATCCTGATCAACCCGGCTGAGTACCAGGGGATGATCGAGACCTACCAGCGTGAAGGAGAGAAGGCGTGGATCAAAGCGCAGGTCGAGATCGACGGCACCCTGATCACCGACGTAGCGGTCCGGCTCAAAGGCAACTCGACCTTGATAAGTCTGCGCGGCGACAGCCGGATGCCCGGTATGGCTCCCAAAATGGGCGGGCAACCCGTCGATACCAATGCGGCACAGCCGAACCCAGCGCAGCCATCGGGCGACAGCACCACAGCACCACCGGGCGGCAACTCCGGTACGACTTCGCCAACTGCCGGCGAACTCCGGAGCCGGCTGACAATAATGCCCCAGCTCGATCCGGATGACCCGGCGTCGCTGCCGTTGTTGTTGAGTTTCAACGAATTCGCCGAGGGTCGCGCCTATCAGGGCATGACTGAACTGGCGGTGCGGCCAGGGTCACCGGTTCTCAACGAGGCGGTTTCCCTGGAGCTCACTGCCGAGTCGGGTCAACCGAGCCAGCGTCACGCCTACGTCGAGTACTCGGTCAATGACGAACCGACCCAGACCCGGCTCGTTCTCGAGCACCCGGACGAGAGCTATGCCGAAGCGATGACCGACAGCGACGGGGTGCTCTACAAGATTCGCGCCAAAGCCAACTTCGCCTATCAGGGCGGCGACCAGACCGCTTACACCGAACAGTTCACGCAGGTGAACGGGCTCGGTGGTCTGGACCTGCAGCCGATCATCAGCTTCTTGAAGTGGCTCGACAGCGCCGACGAGCACGCTTTCGCCGCCGAGCTCGGCGACTGGGTTGATCTCAACAGCCTGGCCGAATATATAGCCACGCAGAATCTCCTCGCCAATTTCGACGATATCGGCGGCCCAGGTCACAACGGCTACCTCTACTACGCCATCGGTACCGGCAAGTTCTCGATGGTCTCGTGGGATTTGAATTTCGCTCTCATCAGCGATGTCACCGCAGGGCCCCACGACCCCGTCACCATCTCGATTCCGAAAAGACTGGCCCCCCAGTCCGAGTCAGGGTCAGCAGGTCCGGGAGGAATGCGTATCGGCAACGCTCTCAAGGACAGGTTCCTCGCCTCGCCAGCCTTCACCGGACTCTATGAGGACACCTATCGCAGGCTCTACAACGAGATCTTCGCAAGTGGGCGAGCAGTGGAGATCACCGAGCGGATCGCCGCGTCGATTCCGACCTCCGACAGTCTCAGCCAAGAGCAGATCGACTCCGCTGCCCAACAGCTGGTGGGGCGCCTCATCCGCCGCTCCGAGCAACTCGCGACCAACGAGGTGATCGCCAGGCCGTGACCTGTGCGGCTGCGGGCCACGAGTCCGCAACAGCTGCTGTCACTCCGGCGAGCGTCCGGGGTTGACACGCCTGCTCGGGCACCGAGTTCGCCCTGCGTACTGCGTCTTGCAGCTTTATCGAAATTCGGCCGGGCTCGTCGCAGCAACCTCCGCACTGCGACCCGGTGCCGGTCCGACGTTTCCTGCACTTCATCTGGAGGCCCCGTCGTGTCGTCTGGCACTGTCCCACATTCGATAAGCAGGCTGGCTCTGCTCGGAGCGGTTCTCGTGGCCGCACAGAGTTTCCAGATCATCGTGTTCCCAAGCTTTCTCCAGGCCCTGCTCACCGAACCCCGCTGGCATTTGTCCCCGCGCGACGCCGGGTTGATCGGGAGCACAATATTCCTCGGCATGCTGGCAGGCGCCACCACCGCCGTGCCGCTGGCGCGGCGTCTCGGGCGTCGGCGGGCCACACTCGCCGCGGTCTTGTGGTTGACACTCTCGTCGGGGGCATGCGCGCTGGCCACCGTCCCCTGGCAGCTGGGGTTTCTCAGAATGCTCGCCGGAATCGGCATGGGTGCTGCAATTGTCTTGATACTGGGATTCGCCAAGGACGCCACCGCTGAAAACAAATGGGCGTTCGAAATCGCGCTGTTCGGGATGCCATTGGTAAGCATTGTTACCCCGCCCATCATGGGCGAACTCGCGGTCGACGGCGCTTGGCGTGTTATGACAGTTATCGGGGCAGGCGTGGGAAGCATCGCCTTCGCCCTGGCCGTGTGGTTGCTGCCCCACGACGCCGATATATCCATCGTCGCTCCTGATGGACGAAGCCGCGCCAGGTCGACCGGTCGCGTCATCGTCTGGACCAGCATCGGCCTTATCGGAGCGACCATGATCGCCTGGTCGAGCTTCCGGGAATTCGGCCCCGCCTACCTAGGCTTCGGCACGGTGCTCGACACCGGGGTGGTCATCACGCTCTTCGTTGTAGCGGGTACCGCGATCCACCGTCACGAAACGCCTGGTTCACTCGGGCGGACCGTTCGGACGACCGCGGCATTCGTCCTGATCAACCCACCTACCTTCATCACGCTCTTTGTCGTCGTGGTCGTCGGCGCCGCCAGCAAGGACATCACAGTCGTCATGACGTTGTTCGGTGCGTGGATCGCAGACAGCTACAGCAGGTCGCTGACCCTCAGCGTCACACCAGACGTGTTCGAAGCCCTTCACCGCCCAACAGCCCACAAGGTCGACCACACCACACCGGTGCCACACGATATCCGCCCCCGCTCCGACAGGTGACGACGAAATCCACGACCCCAACTTTCCGCGATCCCGTCAGAGCTCCGGTGCCCCGCCACAGACACCCGCAAAGGATCCGCCCATGACGGACATGATCGACCTCGTTGTCGCTGATCGCCGCCAAGAGGCCGCCGACGTCGTATCCCTGGTCCTGCGTGCCGCCGGGGACCATCCATCGCCTGGCTGGGAACCCGGTGCCCACATCGACATCGAGCTGGCATCTGGTCTCGAGCGCCAGTACTCCCTGTGCGGCGGCGACTCGCACCCTGGCGCATCGCCGTTCTGCGCGAACCGAACGGCCGCGGCGGATCCGAGTTCGTTCACACGACCCTCCTACCCGGAGTACGGGTAGGAGGCCGCGGTCCGCGGAATCACTTTTCCCTCGAAGTCGCGCCCGCCTACCGTTTCATAGCAGGCGGCATCGGCATAACCCCCATTCTCCCCAAGCTCGACTTTGCCGGCCCAGCACCGTGGACGCTGCTCTGCGGCGGGCGCTCTCACAGCACAATGGCCTTCCCCGAGGAGCTGACGTCCCGTCACGGTTCCGGTCGCATCTTCCTCCACGAGGACCTCCTCGATCTGCACGGTTACCTCGCGGATCTGCGCCCGGGCGAGCTCGTCTACGCCTGTGGCCCCGCAGAGCGCTTCACGGCACGCGTGGCATCCGACTCCGTCAACGCCGCCTTCGAGGTCGAACTCGCGCGCTCGCGCCGGATCTTGCCCGTTGCGGCAGACGAGTCGATCCTGTCTGCTCTGCTGGCCGCGGGCGTGGACGTCCCGTACTACTGCACCGAGGGTATCTGCGGCACCTGCGAAACCCGCGTCCTCGCCGGCGATGTCGACCATCGCGACAGCATCCTGACCCCGCAGGAGCAAGCCACCTGCGCGACCATGATGATCTGCGTCTCCCGGTCACAGACCCCGCGCATGACCGAAGACGAGTTCGACCTCGGCCCACACACCGACGAGAGCCTCGCGGCTGTACTGTGCTCGCGCAATGGCGCACATGGGCCCAGCGACGACACTCCGCGGAGGAACCGCCGCGCACGGGCGAGGACCAGAAGTCCACCGCCGCAAGTAATTCAGGTTGATCCCCGAGCGTCGCTAGCAGCAATATTGGCGACCGAGGGGGTCCAAATCGCTGACCGTGACGACGGCATCGGAGTGATACTCCACGATCTTGGCGGACAGCTTCCTTCGGCACGCGCCGAACTTGAGATGCGCGGCTCAGGTATGTCGGCGACGACCTGCAGGGCTACGCGCGAATTCTTCTCGTGGAGCTTGGTCAGCGTCCCCACCCGACCATACGCCCCGCGGATCGGCCTCCGTCTGCACCGCGTCGACGTTCACGCTCTCGGCGATGTCGCCGAAAGCGGCTACACACAGTCGCTGACTGCAGGCCATGCGTCGAACCGGAAAACGCTGGCGCGCGAACGGTTTCGGCGCACTCTCGCTGACACCTACGACCGTGCCCTTGCGGCACTTTACCGGTTCATGTCGAGCCAGATGTTGACGACCTCCAACTTCCATGCTTTATTGATAGTCATCAACTTAATTCTCACTGGAGGGTGCGTAATGAAGCGAGAGGAACACGTAGTCGGCGATACGTTCGTCTACCGCTATCCGGGATCGGCAGCCGACCACGTGCTGCTGGTACAGCACGGCACCGGCGGCCACGGCGGTGTTTATGACCGGTTCGCCGCGCACTACGCGACTCTCGGAGCAGAGGTGTGGTGCATGGACGCGCCTGGGCACGGGCGATCATGCACCGACCGGCCGGCCGGGCAGTTCACGCTCGAGGAGTGGGTGGACGCGGTGTTGGCGATGACCGACTACATCAAGACCGAGACCGGGCTCCCGGTATTCATCAAGGGTTCTTCGCTGGGTACGGCCGCAGCCTACGGCGCCTACGCGAGCTCCGATGCTTACACGGGCGCAGTCCTGATGGGCTTCGTAATTCCGTCCTCACCGCTGATCCCGTCCGACAATCCGTTCAGAACGCCGGCCTACGAGCAGATGATCGCTCACTTCGGTGACGCATTGCGGTTCGACATCGGCCGGTTGATCAACTTCGACGAGGATTACGGGTTCCGTGGCGCTGGCGAGCAGAAACATCGGGATCCGCTCAACACGTGGACCTATGACCTCGCGTCGTGGGCGTCGATCCTTCGCTACAACCCGGCAGTTCCGTTGGCAGAGAACACGAAACCGATTCTGTACGCGGTCGGTGAGAAGGATCCGATCTTCCCGGTGCCGTTGGCGCAGGCAGTCGTCGACGCGACGGCCGGACCGGTCGACTTCCACATTCAGACCGGCGGTGTCCACCAGCTGATGCTTTTCCACACCGTCGACTACTCGCGCGTCGTCGCCGACTGGTGCCGTGCACGCCTGCACAGCCCGGCCATCGCGAGCTCGCCCAGCCTTACCAAACCCCTGTCCTGATCCTAGGGAGCAATCATGGCCATCCACCCGCGCGCGATCAATCACTTGGCGATCGGCACTCGCAACATCAAAAACCAGATCGAGTTCTTCACCGAGGTGCTCGGCTGCGAACTCAAGGGCCTGTTCTGGATGCACGGCTTGCCGGGTGCATGGCACGGCTTCATTTCTCTCAGCCCCGAGTGCTACCTCGCGTTCGTCCAGCACGACGACAACCCGGACAAGATCGAGGTTGGTGTCACTCATGCGGGAACGCCCACCGGAAACGTTACGGTCGGGGCCACCCAGCACATCGCGATGCAGCTCGACACGTTCGAAGAACTGGAAGCCATGCGCGATCGAATCCGCAGCCACGGCGTGATGGTGTTCGGGCCGATTGACCACGGCTTCTGCCATTCGATCTACTTCGCGGGTCCCGAAGGCCTGGTGCTGGAGCTCACCGCAGGTGTCCCGTTGGATCCTGCGGCATGGATCGACCCGGAGGTGGTCGGCAGAGCTGGCATCAGCGAGGACGAGCTGGCCCGATACAAGTCAGCGGCCGACTACCAACCGCCTACCGAGGCTGTCCCGCAGCCCGCACTCGATCGCTCCAAGCCGCACCTGGCCTTCACCGATGACATCTACGCACTTCTCGCTACCGCCACCGACGAGCAGATCAGCGAACTGATGAGCGAGAGCGAGCCGCCGGTGAAGGTCGCCGACTGACCCAATCCACATTCGACAAGAACGGACACAATTATGGATCGAATCGCGCGCGGCGAGCTCGAGTACGAGGCATATATGGGCGTCACCCCGGAGACTGGACTCGTTCTGGCCCGGATGGGCATGCCCGAGATGTACGAAACCATCCTGGGCGCATTCGCCGGTCCCCTAGCCCGGCCCGAACTGTCCCGCGCCGATCGCGAGCTCGTAACGGTCGCAGTACTCGCCGCGATCGGCGACGCCCCAAGTCAGTTGGCAGTCCACGTCGCCGCAGCTATGCGGGCCGGTTACCAACCGGCCGAGTTGCGCGCGGTGTGCGAGCATGTGTCGCTGTACGCCGGAATACCTCGCGCCCTCAACGCATTAGAGGTAGTCACCCAGGTACTCGACCACTCCGGAATCGGTCTGCCCGCACGGCAGCAGCCGGTTGACCTGTTCGATCATCAAACCGTGGTCGAGCAGGTCGGTGACAGCGGGCCTGCAACGATTTTCGTGCACTCGCTGGGCGCGGATCGGCGAATGTGGGAACCAGTGCTCGCACCGCTCGCACGAGGTCGTCGGCTGTTCGCGTACGACCTGCGCGGTCACGGGACCGCAGCCGGCGCCCCAG
Source organism: Nocardia sp. NPDC055002 (assembly GCF_053608825.1). Taxonomy (NCBI): domain Bacteria; kingdom Bacillati; phylum Actinomycetota; class Actinomycetes; order Mycobacteriales; family Nocardiaceae; genus Nocardia; species Nocardia sp. NPDC055002. The sequence goes on along the minus strand of NZ_JBSGWE010000001.1, from coordinate 1,647 downwards.
AGGCAGACATGGAACAGCTCAGCGCGGACCTGATCGATGTCATCGATGCACTCGGCTTGGACACGGTGCATCTGGTCGGTCTATCGATAGGTGGGGCAGTCGCGCAGACCGCCGCAGTGCGACACCGGAACCGGTTCGCGTCGCTGGCGCTGCTGGCCACTATCGATGCACCGCTGCCCTCATTCGAGGACCGCGCTCGCGCAGCCGAGACCGAGGGTATGGAGGCACAGGTCGTTCCCACCCTGACTCGCTGGTTCACCAGCGCCGAACTGGCGACCAACGCATGGGGTGTGCGCTACGCGCGCGAACATCTGCGCCGGACCACGCCAGCAGACTGGGCCGCTGCCTGGCGCGCCTACGCCACTCTCGACGTGCAACAGCAACTCGAGGAAATTGCGCTGCCCACGCTGGTGCTGGCCGGTGAGGACGACGCATCGGCCACCGCTGACATCATGGCCGGTATCGCCAAGCGAATCCCCGGCGCCAGCTACCAGCAACTGCCTGGAACCTCCCATCAGCAGACCTTGAGCCAACCGACCCTCGTCGCCGACTCGCTCGCCGCATTCCTGCCCAAGGAGGACTCCGCACAATGACGCGAATGGACATCGCCTTCGATTCTCACGGCACCGAGTGCAGTGCCTGGCTATATCTCCCCCACCGCTCTGGCCCGCACCCTGTTCTCGTGATGGGGCACGGTCTCGGCGGCCTTCGCGAGCTCCGCCTCGACGCCTACGCCGAGCGGTTCCAAGCCGCCGGTTACGCCTGCTTGGTGTTCGACTACCGTCACTTCGGCGGCAGCGGTGGCCAGCCCCGACAGCTCGTCGACCCCACTCGGCAGATAGAAGACTTCGCCGCCGCCATCCGGTTTGCCCGTGCGCACCCGGATCTGGATCCCGACAGGGTCATCGTGTGGGGCAGCTCCTTCGGAGGTGCCCACGCCATCACCACCGCCGCGAGCGACCAGCGACTCGCGGCCGCGATCGCCCAGTGCCCATTCACTGACGGAATAGCCTCCGCACTGGCAATGAGTTCCGCGTCGTCGGTGAAAGTCACGGCACTGGCAATACGTGATGTGATCGCCGCGTGGCGTGGCCAACCACCCGTGGAGGTGCCGTTCTACGGCCCCGAAAACTCCGCCGCTCTGATGACCGCGCCCGACGCAATGCCCGGCTATGTGGCACTGGTACCGGACGGCCTGGATTTCCACAACCAGACTCCAGCCCGGATCGCACTGCAGATCATGGCCTACCGTCCCGCCGCAAAAATCAAGCACATCGGCTGTCCGATCCTGTTCGGCATTTGCGATCAGGACAGTGTCGCCCCGCCCGGCCCAACCAGGAAGGCAGCCACTCGCGCACCCCGCGGCGAAATAATCAACTACCCTGCCGGGCACTTCGATATCTACGTCGGCACCACTTTCGAACAGATTGTCGCAGACCAGCTCGAATTCCTGCACCGCCACGTCCCTGTCGGGGCAGCGGGAGCAACACCAAAAGCAGCGCGCCCCAGATGAAGCTCAGCGCGACCACCCGGTAATCGACCGACCCGTTCACCGCCGGTTTCGCTGTCCGGTGGTCGCCGACTTCTTCGTGGATCGATCATGGTTACAACGGTTCGGATGCCGCCATCGGTTCGTCTACTCATTGG